>NZ_FOUY01000056.1 GCF_900115005.1 Pseudonocardia ammonioxydans
CGGGCTGGTGCGGCGAGGACTGTAGTGCGGACGGCTGGAGCGATCGACCATCGCGGCCTCGCCGCCGTGGCGGTAGCGCCCGGCCCAGCGGGCGGCGGTGGTGTGGGCGACCTGGAACCGCTCCGCGGCGCGGCGCAGGTCCCAGCCGTCGTCGACGACACACCGGGCCAGGCGCAGCCGGCCGGTCGGGGTCAGCGGGGCGTTACGGTGGATCACCAGAGGGCCTCCTCGGGCTTCGGCGTGTTTCGTGGTGATCCACACCGAACCCGGAGGCCCTCGCCTGTCTCAAGATCATCGGACGGGCGTGCCGGACTGTCACCAACGTGCCCGGACAGCACAACTAGCGCGTCAGGTCCGGGGCGGCCGGCCCGTCCGGTTCCCCGTGGTCGCGCCGCACGATGCTGATCAGGCCGTTGGGCTCGATGAAGGCCCGTTCGACCTCGGCCGGGTCCTCGACCCCGTGCAGCCGCAGCTGGGCCGACACCTCCTCCCGGCTCATCAGTTCCCGGCGCAGGACACGCTGGTCGAGCTCGCCGCCGCGGATCAGCGGCCGCGGCTGCGGCTTGATCAGCCGGCCGAGGCGGGGCCAGCGGTAGGACACGGCGTCGAACACCACGCTCCAGAACAGGATGGTGAGCACGAGCACCGCGCCGTCGGTCACCGAGCTGGCGTTCCCGTGCAACCCCACCGCGGCCGCCTGCGCGACGAGCACGACCAGCAGGACGTCGGTGATCCCCAGACCGCCCGCCTCCCGCTGGCCGACCACCCGCATCATGACCAGCAGGGCGATGTAGGTCGCGCTGCCACGGAGGACGATCTCCAGGGGCGGGACGCTCAGGTCGAAGATCGAGTTGAGTACCGGCATGACGCGGAGTACCCACACCCGCGCCGGTGTGACGGATCGGGAGGCACCCGTGGGGGTTCGGCCCACGATCTACGACGTCGCCGCGGCGGCCGGGGTGGCCCCGTCGACGGTGTCGCGCGCGCTCGCCCGCCCGGGCCAGGTCAGTGCCCGCACCGCGGAGCGGGTGCGCAGCGCCGCCGAGGCGCTCGGCTACCGCACCGGGGCCGTCGGTGCCCCTCCCGGATCGGCGACGACCGGGATCGTGCTGCTGGTGACCGCGGACGTCGGCAACCCGTTCGTGTTCGAGCTCGTCCACGGGGCCGAGGACGCCGCCTACGAGGCCGGGCTGGCGATCGCGGTGTCGGACTCGCACGAGTCGGGGCCGCGGGAACGCGAGCTCGTCGAACGCGCACTGCCCGGTGTGGACGCGGTCGTGCTCGCCAGCTCCCGGCTCCCCGACTCCGCGATCCGGGTGATCGCCAAACAGAAGCCGACGGTCGTGCTGAACCGTGCCGTGCGCGACGTCGCGAGCGTGGCCACCGACTACGCCCCGGCGGCCCGGGCGACGCTCGCGCACCTGCGGGGGTTCGGGCACGAGGCTGCCGACTACCTCGCCGGACCGGCGGCCTCCTGGGCCGACGGGGCACGGTGGCGGGCGCTGCTGGAGGCCTCCCGCGCTGCCGGGGTGACCGTGCGCCGCACCGGTCCCGCCGCGCCGACCGTCGAGGGTGGACTGGGGTTCGCCGGGAACCTGCGGCCCCCGACCGCCGTCGTCACGTTCAACGACCAGATGGCCGTCGGCGTCCTGCGCGGGCTGACCGCCGCGGGGTTGCGGGTGCCCGCGGACGTCAGCGTCGCCGGTTTCGACGACACGGTCCTGGCCGGGCTGGTCCTGCCGAACCTGACCACGGTCGCGACCCCGTTGCGCACGATCGGCCACACGGCGGTCACGACCGTGCTGTCGCTGCTCGGGGGTGCCACCGCCCCGCCGCGGCCGACCGCGATGCCGGCCCGGCTGGTGGTCCGGGAGTCGACCGGGCCGCGGCGGGAGCGGCGCTGACCGCAGGCGCAAGAACCGGCAACCGGTTGCCCCGCGACGGGTGCCGGGCGATCGTGGGCCGACCGAGGACGGGAGCCGAGTTGACCACCGAGTCCGTGCAGCACAGCGCGACGCCACAGCACACGGCGACGCAGCACACGGCGGCGCACCGGCCACGGCGCGGCGCGCGCCCCGCCGCGCCCACCGGCATCGTCCATATCGGACTCGGGAACTTCTTCCGGGCCCACCTGGCCTGGTACACCGAGCACGCGCCGGACCGGGGCGACTGGGGCATCGCCGCGTTCGGCGGCCGCGGCGCCGGGCTCGCACGGACCCTGCGGGCGCAGGACGGTCTCTACACCCTGGTCACCCGGCACCCCGGCGGTCCGGTGTCCGAGACCGTCGCGAGCCTGTCCGCCTGCCACGGCGGGGCCGAGCACGCGCGCCTGCTCGACCTCGTGGCGGACCCGCGGACCCGGGTCGTGACCCTCACCGTGACCGAGGCCGGGTACCGGCGCGGCCCCGGCGGCGGGCTCGACCACACCGACCCCGAGGTGGCCGCCGACCTGGCGGCGCTCGGCCGGTCGCGCCGCGCCCCGGTCACGACCGTGCCGGCCCGGCTCGTGGCGGGCCTGGCCGCCCGTCACGACGCGGGGTCCGGCGCGTGCACCGTGCTGTCCTGCGACAACCTCGACGGCAACGGTGCGGTCACCCGACGGGTGGTGCGCGAGGCCGCCGCGGCCGTCGATCCGGGGCTCGCGTCCTGGATCGAGGACACCGTCGCGTTCCCGTCGGCGATGGTCGACCGGATCACGCCGCGCACCGGCGCGGGCGAGATCGCGAAGGTGCTGCTGCCCTCCGGTACCGCGGACCGGGCGCCGGTGACGACCGAGCCGTTCAGCGAGTGGGTCCTGCAGGACGACTTCCCGGCCGGGCGGCCCCGCTGGGAGGACGCCGGCGCCCGGTTCGTGCCCGACGTGACCGCCCACGAGCGGCGCAAGCTGCTGATGCTCAACGGCGCCCACTCGCTGCTGGCCTACGCGGCCCCGCTGCGCGGCCACACCACGGTGGCCGAGGCGGTCGCCGACCCCGTCGTCCGCGGCTGGACCGACGGGTGGTGGGACGCCGCGCAGCGCCACGTGCCGCTCGCCGGGGCCGACCTCGCCCGCTACCGGGCGGAGCTGGCGGCCCGGTTCGCCAACACCGGGATCCGGCACCGGCTGGCCCAGATCGCGGCCGACGGGTCCCAGAAGCTGCCCGTGCGGGTCCTGCCGGTCCTGCGTGCGGAACGCGACGCCGGCCGGCTCGGCCCGGCCGTGACCCGCCCGCTCGCGGCCTGGTTGCTGTCGCTGCGCGGCGGTCCGCCGGACGACCCGCTCGGCACCGACCCGCTCGGCACCGACCCGCTCGGCACCGACCCGCTCGCCGACGACCCGCTCGCCGACGACCTCGCCGCCGCGGCCGCCGGCGCACCGGCCGATGCGGCGCGGCGGGTCCTCCGGCTCCTCGACCCGGACCTGGCCGGCGACGAGGACGTCGTCACCGCCGTCGCCGCGGAGGCCGCAGCGCTGTCGGCCGGGGGCTGAGCGTGCGCCACGCCTGGATCGACGCGAGCGCCGGTGTCGCCGGGGACATGCTGCTCGGTGCCCTGCTCGACGCCGGTGCGGACCCGGACACGGTCCGCGGTCACCTGGCCGCACTCGTCCCCGGCGAGGTCGCCCTCGACGTCGGCGAGGTCCGGCGCGGGGAGCTGCGCGCCACCCGGGCGCACGTGCGCAGCACCGCCGACGAGCACCCGCACCGCGCGTGGTCGGGCATCCGCGACCTGCTCACCGGCAGCTCCCTCCCGCCCCGCGCGCGGGAGTCGGCGCTGGCGGTGTTCGCGCTGCTCGCGCAGGCCGAGGCCCGGGTGCACGGGGTGGACGAGGAGCAGGTGCACTTCCACGAGGTCGGCGCCTGGGACTCGATCGCCGACGTCGTCGGGGCCTGCGTCGCCGCCGACGACCTCGGGCTCGACGAGATCACCGTGAGCCCGGTGGCGCTCGGCTCCGGACGGGTGCGCACCGCGCACGGCCTGCTGCCGGTCCCGGTGCCCGCGGTGCTCGAGCTCGCCCGCGGCCGTCCGGTCCACGCCGGGGGTGACGGCGAGCTGGCCACGCCCACCGGGATGGCACTGCTGCGCGGGCTCACCACCGGCAGCGGCCCGCTGCCGGCGATGACCGTCGAGCGCACCGGCTACGGCGCCGGGTCCCGGGACGTCCCCGGCCGCCCGAACGTGGTCCGCGTCGTCCTCGGGGAGCCGGTGCCCGGGCGGCCCGGCCCCGAGAACGAGCCGGACGAGCTGGTCGTGCTGGAGACCAACGTCGACGACATGGACCCCCGGGTCTGGCCACACGTGCTGCAGTCGCTGATCGTCCGCGGCGCCGCGGACGCCTGGCTCACCCCGATCCTGATGAAGAAGGGCCGCCCGGCGCACACGCTGCACGTACTGGCCCGTCCGGACCTGGCCGGGACGCTGCGGGCCTACGTCCTGCGCGCCACGTCCACTTTGGGCGTGCGGGAGTCCACTGTCGCCCGGCACGCCCTCGCCCGCACCTGGGCCGGCGTCACCGTCGAGGACGCCCCGGTCCGGATCAAGCTCGGGGTCGCGGACGACCGGATCGTGCACGCCACCCCCGAGTACGACGACGTGGCGGCCCTCGCCGCGGCCCGCGAGCTGCCGCTGCGCCAGGTGCTGGAGGCGGCGGTCGCTGCGGCCGACGCGGCCGGGCTACGGGCCGGCGCGCCTGTTCCGGGGGGTTGAGCGGACCTTCTCGCGTTCACTGCCCTCGCAGTGTGCGCGACGCTCGGCGTGCACACGACCGCCAGGTTCGTCAGCGTGCCGACGCGCACTGTGTCGCTACTGGGGGGCAGCGTGGGCAACGGTGTGTCGGCCGCCCACTCCCCCGTTCCGGGTGGGAGACTACCGGGGAGTGTGGAGGTGATCGTGATGTCTGTTCCGCCGGACCCGGTCCGTGGCACCGATGATTTCGTGAGCACCGACGAGCTCGTGCGCCGCCGGCGGATCCCGCCGCTCCGCTCGCTCGACGATCTGACTCACGATGACCCGTTCGACTCGGACGAGGAGTACGCCGAGTTCCTGCGCGATCTCTACGACACGCGCCGGGCCTCCACCGCGTGAGTGTCGTTGTCCTCGACACCGACGTCGCCTCTGCCCTACTGCGACGACGTGTCTCGGGGGTACTGAGCGAGGCGCTGGCCGAAAGCATTCCCGCGATCACATTCGTGACCGTCGGAGAGCTCACCAAATGGACTCTGGTTCGCCGCTGGGGCCCACGCAGGCTGGATAACCTGAAGATCTTCATGGCCTCGATGCTGGTGTTGCCCTACGACCAACGTGTGGCCGCACAATGGGGAGAGCTACAGGCCTACGCCCAGTTGCGAGGGCGGCCCCGACCGGTGAACGACTCCTGGATCGCAGCATGCTGCCTGGTCCGTGATCTCCCATTGGCGACGTTCAACACCCGTGACTACCTCGACTTCGCCGAGCACGAGGGCCTCGATCTGCTCGCGACCACATAGGCCCCTGCCACCGGCCACGACAGAATGGCGACCATGGCGCGCAGCGGTGCACCGCGCGGAGGTTGCAGAGCGAACGTCGGCACCGCAGGATCATATCGGCGCGGCGATCTGGGCGGCGAGATGGCCGGCGCCGTACCCGTTGTCGATGTTGACGACCGCGACGCCGGGCGCGCAGGCGGTGAGCATGGACCCCGCCGAAGGACGCGCCGTACCCGACCGAGGTCGGCACCGCGACGACCGGCGCGGACACCAGCCCCGCCACGACGGTCGGCAGCGCCCCGTCCATCCCGGCCGCCACGACGACGGCGCGGGCGGCGCGCAGCGTGTCCACGTGCGCGAGCACCCGGTGCAGCCCGGCCACGCCGACGTCGGCGATCAGCTCGGTGCGCCGTCCGAGGTGTACCGCGGTGACCTGGGCCTCGCGGGCGACGGGGAGGTCCGAGGTGCCGGCCGCGAGCACGACGACCGACCCGCCGGTGGGCTCGGGCGGGTCCGGTGGCCAGGCCAGCATCTGGGCGTCGGGCTCGTACCGGGCGTCCTGTGCGGCCTCGCGCACCGCGGCGGCGTGGGCGTCGTCGGCGCGGGTGAACAGGGTCCGCACATCGCGGTCGACGACCGCGCGGGCGATGCCGCGGACCTGGTCGGGGGTCTTGCCGGCGCAGTACACGGCCTCGCCGTGGCCCCGGCGCCGCTCGCGGTCCACGTCGAGCCGGGCGAAGTCGCCGACCCGCAGGGTGGGCCCTTCCCCCGAGGCATGCGCGTCTGCTGCCCTCATCGGCCGCCGACCAGCGGCAGGGTGAACGCCCCGGACTGCAGCCCGGCGAGGTCGACCGTGACGAACCGGAACCCGGCCCCGCGGACCGCCTGCAGCAGCTCGGCGCGCCGCGCACCGAGGGCGGTCGTGATCATGTCCTCCGGCAGCTCGACCCGGGCCACGTCGCCGTGGTGGCGTACCCGGACCTCCTCGAACCCGAGGGTGCGCAGCGCGCGTTCGGCGTGCTCGATCTGCTCCAGCTTCGCCGCGGTGACCGGTTCGAAGTGCGGGATGCGCGAGGCCAGGCAGGGCGCGGCCGGCTTGTCGGCGGTGGGCAGGCCCAGCGCGCGGGCGACCCGGCGCACCGCGGCCTTGCCCAGTCCGGCGTCCGCCAGCGGCCGCAGCACCGCGTGCTCGGTGGCGGCGCGGGCCCCGGGCCGGTCGCGGCGCGCCCGGTCGTCGGCGTTCTCGCCGTAGGCGAGCGCGTCGAGCCCGTGCCGGGCGAGCACCCGCTCGTCGACGGCGGTGAACAGCGTGTCCCGGCAGGCGTAGCAGCGGTCCGGTCCGTTGGCCCGGTAGTCCGGGCGCTGCATCTCGGTGGTGGCGACCTCGACGACCTCGACCCCGACGGCCGAGGCCACCCGGTGCGCCCCGGCGCGTTCCTCGGCGGCGAGACTCGCCGACACCCCGACGACCGCGACCACGTCGCCGGTGCCGAGCGCGGCGGCCGCCAGCCCGAGCAGGACCGAGGAGTCGACGCCGCCGGACAGGGCGACCCCGAGCCGGCCCACGGTCCGCACCTCGGCCAGCACCCGGTCGACGGCGGCCCGGTCGGCGTCCGCCAGCGCCGGGTACCAGCCGTGCCCCAGCGCGGTCACGGGACCTCCTTCCGCTCCCCCGCCCGGGTGTCCGCGCGGCGGGCCCGGGTCTGCTCCACCATCTCGGCGAACGCGGCCTCGGTCAGCGGGTAGCGCAGGAACAGCACGATCCCGACGAGGATGAACGCGGCCGGGAGGAAACCCGCGGCCGCGGTGATCCACCACAGCGCCGCCTCGGACTGCGCCGGTGCGTTGGCGACGTACCCGCCGATCCCGATGGCGTAGGCCGCGGCCGCGCCCCCGACCGCCTGCCCGAGCTTGCGGGTGAAGGAGAACAGCGCGTACGTCGTGCCCTCGGTGCGCACCCCGGTGCGCCACTCGCCGTACTCGACGGTGTCGGCCTCGAGCGCCCACATCAGCGTGTTCACCCCGGCCACGGCCACCCCGACCAGGCCGAAGCCGACGAGCGGGACCACCGGGACCGACGGCGGACCGAGCGAGATCACGACCCCGCCGACCACGCCGATCGCGCCGAAGCCGACGAAGCCGTGCTTCTTGCCGACCGTGCGGATCACCCACGGGATGAACGGGGCGATGAGGAAGATCGCGCCGGAGCTCAGCAGCGTGAGCACGATGATGTAGTTGGCGTTCTGCAGCACGTCCCGGGCGTAGTACGCCTGCGCCGTGGTCAGCGCGAACATCCCGCACAGGAACGCCAGCGACGCCACGCAGAGCACCATCAGGGGCTGGTTGCGGCGCAGCGTGCCGAGGCTCTGCTTCAGGCTCACCTTCGCGACGGTGCGCGGCACCTGCTCGGTCGCCGTGCGGAACAGGAACAGGTACAGCAGCACCCCGACCACGCCGAACAGCGCCGTGGTGACCAGCAGCGACTGCTGCAGGCCGTCCGGGTCGCCCTGGAACCGCTGCAGCTGCGGGGCGACCACCAGCGCCAGCAGGATCATGGTCGACGCGGTGCCGATCATCCGGAACCCGGCCAGCCGGCCGCGTTCCTCGGGCACCTGGGTCATCGCCGAGGCCAGCGACCCGTACGGGATGTTGACCAGGCTGTAGACCAGCCCGAGCAGCCCGTAGGTCAGGTAGGCCAGCAGCACCGCCGTCGCACCCTCGGCCAGCGCGGGCACCGTGAACGTGGCGACCGAGAGCAGCATCAACGGCACGGCACCGAACAGGAAGAACGGCCGGAACTTGCCCCAGCGGGTCATGGTGGCGTCGACGACGCGGCCGGCGAACACGTCGGCGAAGGCGTCCCACACCCGGATGACCAGGAACAGGGTGCCGGCGGCGGCCGCGGACATCCCCACGACGTCGGTGTAGTAGACGAGCAGGAACAGCGACGTCATCGAGAACGCCAGGTTGTTGGCGGCGTCGCCGGAGGCGTACCCGAGATAGTGCGGTAGCCGCAGGCGGCGGGTACCGGCTTCGACGGTGAAGCTCACGTTGGGCCCCTCAGGGTGTCGGGAGGTGGGGTGGGTCAGCGCCAGCGGCGGCGCAGCGCGAACGCGGCGTTCTTGGGCCTGCGGTCCCGGGTGAACACGCCCTTCTTGTTGCCCCCGACCCGCATGATCCCGGCGGTGGTGGCGAAGTCGGCGAAGTTCCAGACGTGCTCGCCGACGACGGCATCGTGCCGGTCGAACACCCGGTGGTTCATCTCGAGGTAGGCGACCTGGTACTCCTCGGTCCAGGGCTCCGAGCCGACCGAGTGCATCCCGGGCAGGGTGTCGGCGCCGTACTCGGTGACGATGATCGGCTTGCCCTCGCCGGTCCAGGCGGTGAGCTCGGCGTCCCAGGCGAGCTCGGCGGCCTCGAGGTCCCCGGTGTGGACGTACCAGCCGTAGTAGCGGTTGAGCATGAGCACGTCGGCGAACTGCGAGACCCGGCACTTCCCGTGCGGGGCGAGCATGACGTTGACGAAGCCGGCGGGCCGCGTCGGGTCCGCCTCCTTGACCACCCGGAACAGTGGTTCGAAGTAGCGCTCGGCGCCCTCGGTGTCCGACTCGGGCTCGTTCGCGATGGACCAGAGCACCACCGAGGGGTGGTTCTTGTCGCGGGCCACGAGCTCGCGGATGGCCTGGGCGTGCACCTCGCGGGTGGCGTCGTTGATCGTGTCCTCGGAGTAGGTGCGGTAGCCCTGGCTGCCGAAGATCCCGCCGCCGAGGCCCATGTTCAGCCCGACGGCGGCGGTCTCGTCGATCACGACGATGCCGTTGCGGTCGGCGTGGTCGAGCACGTCCTCGGAGTAGGGGTAGTGCGAGGTGCGCAGCGAGTTGGCCCCGATCCAGCGCAGCAGCCCGAAGTCCTGGACCAGCAGGGCGTCGTTGTGCCCCTTGCCGATCCCGGGGTGGTCCTCGTGCATGCCGAAGCCGGTGAAGTGGAAGGGGGCGCCGTTGATGAGGAACTGCGTGCCGCGCACCTCGACGGTGTGGACCCCGACCGGCTGGTGGTAGCTGTCGACGACGTCACCCGCCGGGTCGACCAGCTGGATCTCGAGGTCGTAGAGGTAGCCGTCGCCGGGCGCCCACGGGTGCACGTCCGCGACGACGATCGTGCCCTCGGCCCCGTCGGCGGAGCCCACCGCGGCGCCGTCGGCGTCGGTGAGGACGGCGCGGACGCCGAGCCCGTCGGCCCCGGCCGTGTCCACGGTGTAGGAGACGGTTCCGGTCGGCCCGTCGGTGCCGTGGTCGAGGCCGGTGACGACGGTGACGTCGTCGACGTGTGCGACCGGGGTCGCCGACAGCCACACCGTGCGGTGCAGGCCGGCGTAGTTGAAGAAGTCGTGCCAGTAGCGCTGCTTCGGCCCGGTCGGGGTGTCCTCGACGACGCCCGGCGGGATCGTCGCGAAGCTGAGCCGGTTGTCGACGCAGGCAGTGATCCGCACCTGCTCACCGGGCTCGACCAGGGCCGTGATGTCGGCCTCGAACGGCGTGTAACCGCCCTCGTGCGACACCACCTCGGTCTCCCCGACCCACACCGTCGCCCGGTGCGTCGCCGACTCGAAGTGCAGGACGATGCGCCGGCCGTCCCAGCCACGCGGGACCCACGCCGTGCGCTGGTACCAGACCTCCCCCGAGAAGTGGGTCACCGACTCGTCGGCCAGCAGGTCGTTGTAGCTGGCCGGGACGGCCATCTCGACGGCCTCGCGCAGCCGGCCGGCGAACCAGCGCTGGGCGCGGCCCGCCCCCGCCGGGTCGGTCCGGAACGACCAGAGGCCGTTCAGCGACGTCCGCTCCCGGGTGCGGTTGTCCTGTGGGCGCAGCAATGCCGACTCCTTCGTCCGGTGGTCCGCGGCAACGGCTCGTGGTCATTGAGGCAACCGGCGGGTGACCGCGGCAACGCGTTGCCACGAGTTGCGGCGGGCGGTCCGGACTACCCTGCGGAGCCGTGAGCGGGCGTCCCACCATCTACGACGTCGCCCGCGCCGCGGGCGTCGCGCCGTCGACGGTGTCCCGGGCGCTGGCCCGCCCGGGCCGGGTGAGCGCACACACCGCCGCGCTGGTGCGCCGGGTCACGGCGGAGCTCGGGTACGCGCGGCCGGGCCCGGCGGCACCGGTGGCGGCGCCGTCGATGGTGGCGCTGGTGATGTCGGACCTCACCAACCCGCACACGTCGGAGATCGTGCGGGGCGCGGAACGGGAGGCCGCCGAGGCCGGGTACACGATGCTGCTGTGCGACACCCGGGAGTCCGCGGACCGCGAGGCGGCCGTGCTGCGCCGGGTGCTCCCGGTCGTGGAGGGCGTGGTGCTGGCGAGCTCCCGGATGACCGACGACGAGGTGGCCGCGGTCGCCCGGGCCCGGCCGACGGTGGTGCTGAACCGCACGCCGGCCGGGGTGCCGAGCATCGCCCTCGACGACGCCCGGGCGGCGCGGCTGGCGGTCGAGCACCTGCACGGGCTGGGGCACCGCGCGCTCGGCTACGTCGGCGGCCCGCCGGACTCGCCGGTCGAGGTACGGCGCCGGGACGGTGTCGAGCGGGCGGCGGGCGCGCTGGGTGCGACCGTCACCGGTGTCGCGGCGGCGGGGCCGACCCTGCAGGCCGGGGCCGGGACCGCCGACGCGGTGCTGACGTCGGGGGTGAGCGCCGTCGTCGCCTACAACGACCTGCTCGCGATCGGGCTGCTGCAGGAGCTCGGCCGGCGCGGGGTGGCGGTGCCGGGCCGGCTCGGCGTCCTCGGGTTCGACAACATCCCGCTCGGGCTCCTGGTCAGCCCGCAGCTGACGTCGGTGGGGGCGCCGCTGCGGACGATGGGCGGGTCCGCGATGCGCCACCTGCTGCAGCAGCTCGCGGCTCCGGGCCGCACGGCGGTCCGGTCGGCCCGGCTACCGGTGCGGCTGGTGGTGCGCGAGTCGACCGGGCCGGCCGCCGCTCAGGAGGATCCGCGCAACCGGTAGAGGACCTCGCCCGCCGGGTCCACGACCAGCGTGCCGGGGTCGCGTCGCTCGGCCGCCAGGTCGATCCCGGCGGGGTCGGCGTGGTGCAGGTTGACGGCCTCGACCGTCGCCCGCGGGATGCCGGTCGCCAGCGTGACCCGCACCCGGGCCCGCTCCCCCGCGACCGGGTCGTAGGTCCCGGCACCGTGCAGGTGCGTGGAGTGCGCGAGCACGCCCCAGCCGACGTGGCGGAACCGTTCCCACTGCGCGGTGAAGTAGTCCCGGCAGTGGTAGCCGACCTGTTCGATCTCCGGGTGGGACTCGGACACCGTGGTGATCCCCGGGGCGTACACGACGACCTCGCCGCCGTCGGCGACGACCGGTTCGAGCTTGTAGAAACCCTTGGCGGCGGTCCAGATGTCGTCGTACTTCGCCGGCATCACCGAGATCACCCGCTGTACGGGCCGGTCCAGGTAGCGGATGTGGGTCCCGGCGGAGACCGCGGCGGCCGCGGCCCACGCCCGTTCCGGCGGACCGGCCGCCACCGCGTGCAGGTCGACGGCCCCGGAGCGCACGACCAGGCACAGCGCGTGCCGCTCGGCCGGGATCATCGCCGCGGCCTCGTCGATCAGCGCGCGGACCGGGGTGGTCCCGCGGGTGCCGATGATCTCCCGGCTGGAGATCAGCGCGCCGAGCCAGTGCGACAGGTCGATGATCTCGGGCCCGGCCACGCCGGGGAAGAAGTACTTGTTGCCGCCGGAGAAGCCCACGACCTCGTGCGGGAACACCGGCCCGACGACGAGGGCGAGGTCGGCCTCGACGACGTGCCGGTTGATCCGGACGTCGACCTGCTGGTCCAGCCGGCCCTCGGAGAGCTCCCGCACCCGGGCCGCGGGGATCGTCCCCACCGGGACCAGCATGTCCGGGTCCCACCACTCGTGGTTGCGCACGAGCACCCCGTCGCGTTCGAGGACGTCGGGGTCCGCGCCGAGGTGCGTCGTGAGCCGCGCGCGCGACATCGGCTGGTGGGTGCCCAGCGCGATCAGCACGACCAGCCGCGTCACCCGCCCGGCGAGCGATCGCCGGATCCGGTCGACGAGCAGCGGCAGCGGGCAGCTGCGGGTGCCGTCGGGGACGACGACGCACACCGCGCGGCCGTCCACCGGCAGCCGGTCGAGCCGGTCTGCGACGAACTCGCTCACCTGTGCGTCGTCCAGGACGGTGCCGGCGGAACCGATCATCGGCACCGGCGGGGTCGGGCCGGTCATGGGGCCACCGTCGTTCGCGGCGAGGCGCGCCCGCAAGGACCGCGGCAAGCGGTGGCAACCGCTTGCCCGGCGCGCCGGTGGGCTCCGAGGGTGGCGGCCATGCCAGCCCTGCAGCTGCACCCGGACCGCCTGTTCCCGCCGGACCCGGCCACCCGGCAGGTGGCCCGCGAGCTGTACCACTCGGTCCGCGACCTGCCGATCCTGTCCCCGCACGGGCACGTGGACCCGCGGTGGCTCGCCGAGGACACGCCGTTCACGGACCCGACCTCGCTGCTGATCAGCCCGGACCACTACGTGACCCGGCTGCTGCACGCCTCGGGTGTCCCGCTCGACGAACTCGGCGTCGGGGCCGGGGCGCCGCTCGACGAGGGTGCCGCCCGGAAGGCCTGGCGGACGTTCTGCGAGCGGTGGCCGGTCTTCCGCGGCACACCGGTGCAGTACTGGTTCACCGTCGAGCTCGCCGAGATCTTCGGGATCCACGACCGGCCCGACGCGGCGAACGCGGACATCCTGTTCGACCGGATCACCGACGCACTGTCCACTCCGGAGTTCCGGCCGCGGGCGCTGTTCCGCCGGTTCGGCATCGAGGTGCTGGCGACCACCGACGACCCCGCCGACGACCTGTGGTCGCACCGCGCGCTGCGCGACGACCCCGGCTGGGACGGACGGGTGATCCCGACCTTCCGGCCGGACCGCTACCTCGAACCGGGGGCGGCGGGCTGGCCCGCCGCCGTGGCCGCACTCGGGGCGGCCGCCGACACCGACACCGGTGACTACCGCGGCTTCCTCGCGGCGCTGCGCCGGCGCCGGCGGGACTTCGCCGCGCACGGCGCCACCTCGGCCGACCACAGCCACGCCGACGTGGCGACCGACCCGCTCGACGAGCCGGTCGCCGCGGAGATCTTCACGCGGGCGCTGCGGCGCGCGGCGTCCGAGGAGGAGGCGACGGCACTGCGCCGGCACCTGCTGTTCGAGATGGCGGCCATGTCGGCCGAGGACGGCCTGGTCATGACGCTGCACCCGGGGATCCTGCGCAACCACCACGGTCCGACCCACGAGCGGTTCGGGCCGGACACCGGGCACGACATCCCGACCGGCATCGAGCTGACCCGGGCGCTGCGCCCGCTGCTGGAACGGTTCGGCACGGCCGCGGGCTTCCACCTCGTGGTGTTCACGACCGACGAGACGGTGTTCTCCCGCCAGCTCGCCCCGCTCGCCGGGTTCTACCCGTCGGTCTACATCGGAGCGCCGTGGTGGTTCCTCGACGCACCCGACGCGATCGGGCGCTGGCGCTCGGCGGTGACCGAGACCGCCGGGTTCAGCCGCACCTCGGGCTTCATCGACGACACCCGCGCGTTCTGCTCGATCCCGGCCCGCCACGACATGTCCCGCCGCCTCGACGCCGCCCACCTCGCCGACCTCGTCGTGCGCCACCGGCTGGCCGAGGACGAGGCCGCCGACACGCTCCGCGCCCTGGTCGCCGACAACCCGCGGACGGTGTTCAAGCTCTGAGTCCGCCGCCTACTGTTCTCCTGTGAAGAACAAACCGGCCTACAGCATCGAGTCGGTCGACCACGCGTTGCGGCTGGCCGTCCTGCTGCAGCAGGAGGGTCCGCTCGGGGTGACCGAGGCGGCACGCCGGCTCGACGTGGCCCGGTCGACGGCACACCGGCTGCTGGCGATGCTGGTCTACCGCGACTTCGCGGTGCAGGGCACCGACCGCCGCTACGCGGCCGGAGCGGTCCTGGGCCCGGCGGCGCGGGTCGAGCCGGTCGCCGAGCTGCGCCGGGCGGCGCTGCCGCACCTGCGAGCACTGGTCGAGCGGACCGGCGAGACCGCGAACGTCATGGTGCTGCTCGGCACACAGATCCGGATGGTCGCCACCGTGGAGTGCGACCAGGCCCTGCGGGTCGGCGACCGGGAGGGCCGCCTGCTGCCGGCGCACCTGGCCTCGGGCGGGCGGGCGCTGCTCGCCCGGCTGCCCCGCGACGAGCTCGACGCCCGCTACGACGGCGGCGAACCGGACGGCGTCACCCGCGAGCAGGTCGAGCGGGTCGTGCGGCAGACCCGCCGGCGCGGCGTCGCGCTCAACGACGGCGGTACCGAGACCGGGCTGACCGCCGTCGGGTTCCCGATCGGCGCCCCGGGGCGCGAGCCCGCTGCGGCCCTGTCGGTCGCGATGCCGACGGCCCGCTACCACCGCCGGCTGCTCCCGGAGCTGGTCGCCGCGCTCGCCGACGCCGCCGGCGCGGTCGACCGCGACCTCCGCGCGGCGGCCGGGACGACCCCCGGCGCAGCGGCCGAGAATTCTGTCCAGCAGAACGAACTGTCCTCCGGGAGACGACGCGCGTCACGATGACGCCGGGCCGGAGACCGACTCCGCCGGAAGGGACCGACCGATGCAGTTCTACCTCGACGGGTACCGGCCCGGGGACCCGTTCGTCGCGGAGCCCCACCCCGGCGTGGCCGACCGCCCGGCGGGCCTGCCCGAGACCACCGACGTGCTGATCGTCGGGTGCGGACCGGCCGGACTGCTGCTGGCCGCGCAGCTCGCCGAGTTCCCCGACATCGACACGGTGATCGTCGACCGGCGCGACGGCCCGCTCGAGGTCGGCCAGGCCGACGGGGTCTCCTGCCGCTCGGTCGAGATCTTCGAGGCGTTCGGGCTGGCCGACCGGCTGATCCACGAGGGGTACCAGGTCAACGAGGTCGCGTTCTGGCGTCCGGACCCGGACGACCCCGCGTCGATCGTGCGGACCGGGCGCATCGACGACGTCGAGGAGGGCATCTCCGAGATGCCCCACATGATCGTCAACCAGGCCCGGATGCTGGAGTACCTGCGCGACCACATGCGCCGCTCCGCCACCCGGGCCGAGCCGCACTACGGGCTGCACGTCACCGACGTCCGGGTCGACTCCGACGCCCACGCCACGCATCCGGTCACCGTCACGCTGGCGCACCTGGTCGACGGGACCCCCACCGGGCAGACCTCCACGGTCCGGGCCCGCTACGTCGTCGGCTGCGACGGCTCCCGCAGCACCACCCGGCAGGCGATCGGCCTGCAGCTGGAGGGGGATGCCACCAACCGCTCCTGGGGCGTGCTCGACGTGCTGGCGGTGACCGACTTCCCGGACGTCCGACTCAAGTCGGTGATCAACTCCGAGCAGGGCAGCATCCTGATCATCCCGCGGGAGGGTGGCTACCTGATCCGGCTCTACATCGAGCTCGACAACGACCGCGACGGCGAGATGTTGCGCGAGCGCAGCGTGACCCCGGAGAAGCTCGCCGCCGTCGCGAACCGGATCCTGCACCCGTACTCGATCGACGTGAAGCAGGTCGGCTGGTGGGCGGTCTACGAGATCGGCCAGCGGCTCTGCCACCGGTTCGACGACTCCGACGACACCGGCCGGCCGCCGCGGGTGTTCATCGCCGGCGACGCCTGCCACACCCACAGTGCCAAGGCGGGCCAGGGCATGAACGTCTCGATGGCCGACGCCTGGAACCTGGGCTGGAAGCTCGGCACCGTCCTGCGCGGGACCGCCCACCCCGAGCTGCTGCGCACCTACAGCCCCGAGCGCCAGGCCGTCGCCCAGGAGCTCATCGACTTCGACCGCGAGTTCTCCGCGCGGTTCAGCACCCGCCCGGGCGAGACCTCCGACGCCGACCGCGCGGCCTTCCAGCACTACTTCCGCGAGCAGGGCCGGTTCACCGCCGGGGTCGCGGTGCGCTACGCGCCGTCGTCGATCACCGCCGCCGACGGGCACCAGGAGCTGGCCACCGGGCTCCCGCTGGGCATGCGCTTCCACTCCGCGCCGGTCGTGCGGGTCGCCGACGCCAAGCCGATGCACCTCGGGCACGCCGCCCGCGCCGACGGGGCCTGGCGGATCTACGCGTTCGCCGACCACGCGGGCACCGCACCGGGCTCGGGCCTCGCCGGATTCACCGCGTTCCTGGGGTCACCGGCGTCCCCGATCGCCCGCTACACCCCCGCCGGGGCCGACCCGGACTCGGTCGTCGACGTCCGCGCCGTGCTCCAGGCCGCGCACCGCGACGTCGTCGTCGGTGATCTCCCGCCGGTGCTGTTCCCGCGCAAGGGCCGGTTCGACCTCGCCGACCAGGAGAAGGTGTTCAGCCCGGACCCGGCGGCCGACGTGTTCGACCTGCGCGGGATCGACCGCGACCGCGGGTGCCTGGTCGTGGTCCGCCCCGACCAGTACGTGGCGCACGTGCTCCCGCTCGGCGCGCACGACGAGCTCGTGGAGTTCCTCGACGGCGTGCTATGCCGCGCCGGGGTCGCGGTCGGGGTCGCCGCCGGGGTCGCGGCCGGGGGCTGAGCCGGGGCGCGGCCCCTACGATGTGGCCGTGACCGACGGACGAGGACCCCGGCGCCGCCGGGCCCGGCGGGTGGGCTGAGCCACCCATGGCCGGACTGCGCGAAGCCCAGAAGAAGATGACCCGCCGGCTGATCCTGTCGACGGCGCTGCAGCTGTTCGAGGAGAAGGGGTACGCCGCGACCACCGTCGACGACATCGCGACGGCGGCGGGGACGACCCGGGTGACGTTCTACGCCCACTTCCCCTCGCGCAGCGACCTGGTGCGCGCGCTGATCGAGGAGCTGAACGAGACCCTCGGGCGGTCCGACTCGCCGACCCACGGGTCGACCGCTCCCGCGCTGGTCGAGGTCGTCGCCGACGGGAGCCCGGCCGCGCTCACCGGGTGGCTGGAGGCGACCGCACGGGACTGGGACACGGTCCGGCCCTACACCCGGGCCGCGTCCGAGGCCGCGGTCGTCGACCCGGAGCTGCGCGGCGTCGTCGACGCCTGGCTCGACGAGGCGACCGCCGACGTCCGGGAGGGCCTCGACCGCGCCGACCGCTTCGACCCGGGGTCGCGGCGGCTGCGGGGCGTGCTGGCGATCTCCCAGCTCGACCACCTGGCCCGGAACTGGGAGCCCGGCCGCTGGGACAGCGACCGCGATCAGGTCGTGGCGCTGCTCGCCGAGAGCTGGCACGCCCTGCTCGGGGACGCCGGCGCGCCGTGACCACACCGGTGTCGCTGGGCCTCGTGCTCGACCTCGCCGGGACGTTCGCGTTCGCGCTCAACGGCGCGCTCACCGCGGTCCGCGTCGCGCGCCTGGACATCGTCGGGGTGATCGCGCTCGGCAGCATCACCGCGCTCGGCGGCGGGATCGTGCGCGACGTACTGCTCGACGCGCTGCCCCCGGCGACGTTCCTGGACTGGCGTTACCTGCTGGTCGCGGCCACCGGCGGGCTGCTCGCGTTCGCGCTGAGCCGCCAGCTCGAGCGACTGTCCAGCCCGATCACCGTGTTCGACGCGCTCGGGCTGAGCCTGTTCGCCGTCACCGGGGCCGTGAAGGCACTCGACCACGGCTTCGGCGGCGGGCAGGCGGTGCTGCTCGGTGCGATCACCGCGGTGGGCGGCGGCACGATCCGGGACGTGCTCGTCCGGCGGGTCCCGACCGTGCTGCAGAGCGAGCTGTACGCGATCCCGGCGCTGGCCGGGGCGCTGGTCGTGGTGGTGACGGCCGCGCTGGAGGGCCCCATGCTGCTCGGCGCGCTGCTCGGGGCGGGGCTCTGCCTGGCGATCCGGCTGCTCGGGGTGGGGCTGCGGCTCGACGCCCCGCGGCCGCCGGGCGGCGGGGACGCGGGCCGTGAGGCATGAGGCATGAGGCATGAGTCGTGAGTCGTGAGTCGTGCGGGAGCGCCGTGAGGCTCACCCGTGGTGCAGCGCGACGAGCAGCGCCGTGCACCGGTCCACGACCTGCTCGCGGGTGGCGGTGACCTCGCCGGCCAGCCAGGAGTGGACCACGTGCGACAGCCCGCCGACGGCGAAGGCGCCGGTCAGCTCGTCGGGGTCCGGGCTCCGCGCGGCGAACAGCCGCGCCAGCGACGGCGCCGCCGCGGCCCGCCGGGCGGCGTGGCCGGGCCCGAACAGCACCCGTCCGGTGCGCGGATCGTCCGCGACGACCGCCAGCACCGCCTCGACGGCGGCCCGCACCCGGACGGGCAGCGGACCGTCGGCCCGGTCGAGTGCACTCGAGGTGGCCGCGACGAGGTCGGCGACGATCCGGTCGTAGACGGCGTCGGCCAGGGCGTCGCGGTCGGCGAAGTTCTCGTAGAAGTAGCGGGTCGCGACGCCGGCGACCCGGCAGACCCCGCGCACGGTGAGCTCGGTGCCGTCGGCGGCGAGCAGGTCGAGACCCGCGTCGAGCACCCGGGCACGCCGGTCGGCCCGGCGCCGCTCGCCGTCCACGCCGCCGTAGGTGCGCAGTTCCGCCACACCGGTCATCGTGCCCGCCCGGCACCCGTCCGGTGAAACTGAGTACAGTCGTTCTCAGATTGGCGAGGATCTCGAGCGGGAGGTGTCGATGCGGACGACCACGACCACGCCCCGGACGGCGCAGGACACGGTGCTCGCCCCGGTGCTGCTCGGCGCCACGGCGAACGTGATCATGGAGCTGTCCCTGCCCCCGGTCGGGTACGGCGTGCTCGAGAGCCGCGTGAGCAGCGGGAACCTGTTCGAGCACCCGCTGCACCGCTTCCGCACCACCAACACCTACCTCGGGGTCGCGTTGCTGGGCACCGAGGAGGAGCGCCGGGCCTACCGGGCCGCCGTCGGCCGGTCGCACGCCCGCGTGGTGTCCACCGAGGACAGCCCGGTGCACTACCGGGCCACGGACCGGAACCTGCAGCTGTGGGTGGCGGCGTGCATCTACCGCGCCTACGAGGACGTCTGGGGGCTGTGCACCGGCACGCCGGGGACCCGGCTGCCCGACGACGTCTACCGCGAGTTCGCGGTGCTCGGCACCGGGCTGCAGGTGCGCCCGGAGCAGTGGCCCGCCGACCGCGACGCGTTCGAGGAGTACTGGGCCGACGCGGTGCGGCACGTGGAGATCGACGCGTCGATGCGGGCGTACTTCGAGCGGCTGATCCGGCGCGAGTACCTCGGCCCGCTCGGGCGGATCGGCGCCGCACGGTCACGCTGGTGGACGACCGGGTTCCTGCACGAGCCGTTCCGGTCCATGATGGACCTCCCGTGGTCCGGGTCGGACCAGGCGGAGTTCGAACGTCGGATGCGCCGGATCGGCACGACCCTGTTCCGGTTGCCACCGGCGCTGCGCCGGCTGCCCTACAACGCCTGCCTCACCGATCTGCGGGTCCGGCGGGCGCTGGGGCGCCCCCTCGTGTGAGGCACCGATGACTTCCGGGCCCGGCCGGGGTCGGCACCGGTGAACCTCGACGAAGGAGCGCCACCGATGACCACCACCGGCTCCCCGCAGCTGATCACCGTTGCCCCGGCGACCACCGCCGTCGTCCGCGACGTCGTGCCGATGGCCGAGCTGGCCGGGTTCTACGACCGCGCGTTCGGCGTGCTCCCGGGAGCCGTCGCCGCCCAGGGGGTCACGGTCACCGGCCCCGCGTTCGGGCTCTACCGCGGGATCCCGGGCCCGACCGTCGATCTCGAGGCCGGCTTCCCGACCGATCGCCCGGTCCGGGCCGACGGCGACGTCCGCCCGGGCGAGCTGCCCGGCGGGCGGGTCGCGCGGCTGGTGCACGCCGGGTCGTTCGACGGGCTCGGCCCGGCCTGGGAACGCCTCGGGACGTGGATGGGCGAGCAGGGCCTCACCGCCGGTGAGGTGTTCTGGGAGGTGTACCTGACCGAGCCGTCGCCGGAGATGGACCCCGCCGACCTGCGCACGGAGCTGAACTGGCCGGTGAGATGAGGTCACCGCGCCGGTCAGGAGCCGACCGGCGCGGTGGCGGCCGGCGCCCGCAGGCCGTGCCGGACGGCGTCGCGGTCCGGCCGCACGGCCACCATCGTCACCAGCCCGCCCGCGACCATGAGCCACCCGGCGACGTCGAAGGCCAGGCCGAACCCGTCCAGCGGGGTCGCGGCCGCGTCGACCATGGCCCCGGTGAGCAGCGGCGACACCACGCTGGCCACCGACACCACGGCGTACCAGATCCCCAGGGAGGCGCCGCGCTGCCGCACCGGGGTGACGTCGGCGACCGCGGCCTGGGACAGCGGCGTCTGCGCGTTCCCGATCCCGAACGCCAGCGCGACGAACGGGAGCAGCAGCGCGGGCGCGTCGATCCGGGTGATCAGCAGCATGCTGACGCCGCCGACGAGGGTGAAGACCCCGCCGAGCACGCCCTGCGCGAGCTGCCGCGACACCCCGCGCCGCAGCAGCCGCTGCGACAATCCGCCGCCGAGCAGCATGAACACGATCGAGATGTAGGCCGGCACGGTGACGGCGAACCCGATCGCGCCGCCGGCGAAGCCGACCTGCCCGAGGTAGAGCGGCAGGAACGCGATCGCCAGCGCGAGTCCCCAGTAGACCGTGAAGCCGGAGATCATGGTGCCCAGCCAGGTGCCAGAGGCGAGCAGGCGGCGGTAGCGCACCGGGGCGTCGGCCGCGGCCCTGCCCTCTCCCGCGGCCGGGGCCTGCGCGGTGGCCGAGTACGGGCCGTCCCCGCCGATCGCCAGCCAGGCGACCACCCAGACCAGCCCGATCGCGCCGAGGATCCCGAACGCCGAGCGCCACCCCCAGGTCTCGATGGCCGCCTGCAGCAGCGGCGCCCCGATGATCACTCCGAGGCCGGAGCCCACGGTGAGCAGCGCGGCGGTGAACCCGCGTCCACGCTGCTCGACCCAGGTGAACGCGACGTGCATGCCGAGCGGGACGCCCGGCCCCTCCCCCGCCCCGAGCAGGATCCGGGTGACCAGCAGGACGCCGAACCCGGCCGCCGGGGCGAGGATCGGCAGCTGAGCCGCGGACCAGACCAGCGCCAGCGCGACCAGCATCCACTTGCCGGAGAAGCGGTTGCCGAGGAACCCGAACGCGACCGCGGAGATGCTGAACAGCAGGTAGAACGAGCTGGCGATCGTGCCGTAGGCGGTGGCGCTGAGCCCGAGCTCGGCCATCATCGGCGCGGCCGCGAGACCGATGATCGACTTGTCCGCGAAGTTGATCGCCACGAAGAGCATCAACAGGGCGACCACCCAGCGCGCGCGGGTCCTCGGTGTCATGGCTCTCCAGACATCGTTGTCAGGGGATGGGGATGGATCGACACACCGCAGTCGTCGACGACGACCCTCTGACTCTCAGTCGAATGCGACCCCCTGTCAACGGCCGACCGGTGCGTCGTGGAACCGGGGCCTCAGCGTGGGGGCGCGAGCGACGAGCCCGGCAGGCCGTTCTCCCAGGCCCAGGCGGCGATCTCCACGCGGTTGCGCAGCCCGAGCCGGCCCTGGACGTGGACCAGGTGGGTCTTGACCGTGCTGACGGCCAGGTGCAGGCCGGCCGCGATCTCGTCGTTGGTCTGCCCGCGGGCCACCCGCAGCACGACCCGCAGCTCCTGCGGGGTCAGCCGCGCCGCGGCCGATTCCGGGTCGCCCGCGGGCCGCGAGAGCTGCTGCAGCAGCCGCACGGTCACCGCCGGGGAGATCAGCGTGCCGCCGTCGACCGCGGCACGGACGGCCTCGACGAGCAGGGCCGGGCCGGCGTTCTTCAGGACGAATCCGTTCGCTCCCGCCCGCAGCGCACCGTGGACGTACTCGTCGAGGTCGAACGTCGTGACGACCACGACCGCGGTGTCCCGGGTGGCCGGGTCGCCCGCGATCAGCCGGGTGGCCTGGAGCCCGTCGACCCGTGGCATGCGGATGTCCATCAGGCACACGTCCGGGCGCAGCCGGCGGACCTGCTCCACGGCCGCGGCCCCGTCGCCCGCCTGCCCGACGACCTCGATGCCGGGCTGGGCCTCGAGGATCATCCGCATGCCCTCGCGGATCATCTCCTGGTCGTCGGCGACGACCACGGTGACGGTCATCGCCGGTCCTGCGGGATCCGTGCGGTCAGCGCCCAGCCGCCGCGGTCGTCGGGCCCGGCGGCGAGCTCGCCGTCGAGCGCCACGAGCTGTTCGCCCAGGCCCTCGAGTCCGGCCCCGCCGGCCGGGAAGCGCCGGTTGCGCGGCCGCCGGTCGCCGTCGTCGCGTACCGAGACGACCACGGTCGCGTCGTCCCGGTCGATCACGACCTCGACGGCGCGGGCGGCGCGGGCGTGCTTGCGGACGTTGGTCAGGCCCTCCTGAACCACGCGCCCGACGAGACCGCACCGGGGACCGCTCAGCTCCCCGGCCCGCGCGGCCGGGGTGACGTGCAGCGAGGCGGGGAGGTCGGTGGCGGCGAACCGGTGCACCAGCTCGGCGACGTCGTCGAGCGACGGTTCCACGGTGGGCGCCGGATCGGTCCCCGTGCGCAGCAGCCGGACCATCCGGTTCATCGAGATCAGACCCTCCTGACCACCGGCCTCGATGCGGGCGAACAGCATCCGGACCCGCTCCGGGTCGTCGACGGCGAGCCCGCCGGCCTGCGCCGCGATCACGATGCCGGTGACGTGGTGGGCGACGTCGTCGTGCAGGTCGTGCGCCAGCCGCAGCCGCTCGCCCCGGATCGCCGCCGCGTGCGCGGCCCGGCGGCCGGTGTCGCCGGCCCGCAGCAGCAGGCCACCGGCGAGGCAGCCGCACACCACGATCGCGGCCGGCGCACCGGCACCGCCGGGCAGGTCAGCGAGCACGCGTTCGGGGAGCCGGGCCGGTACGGCGAGGATCGCGACGACCGCAGGCGCGACGACGAGCAGCCGCCGGGTCGGCAGGTGACGGCAGCCGACGACGACGATCACCGCCAGCGCCCCCGTCGCCGTCGTACCCGGCGTCCGCTGCAGCACCGTCTGCGACACCACCGCGGTGACCGCCAGCGACGCGGCCGCGGCCGACAGCCCCCAGGCCGCGGCCCGCCACGGGTGCGGGCGCAGGTCCCGGGACACCAGTGCGGCGAGCAGCGGCACCAGCACGAGCTCGGCCAGCAGCAACCGTCCCGACGGGGTGCGGGGGTTGAGCACGGCCAGGTCCACCGCCAGCACCGCCGTGCAGGCCGCCACGGCCACCGCGAGCGGGAGCAGCGGGCGACGGAAGATCGCGAACACGGTGTCACCGTAGAGCCGGCGTCCGAACCGGAGGATCCGTCCTGCGATGGAGTGGCGACGCCGGACTCGGCCGAAAGTTCGATGCCGCCCGCCGTCGATGATCGACACGCTGGACGGGTCCGGACGACGGGTCCGGGGAATCGGGGGAGACATGCGTCGGATGGTCGCGGCGGTCACCGTGGTGGTGGCCGCGTCGCTCGTCGGTGGCTGCGGCCTGCTGGGGCAAAGCTGGGACGTGCAGATGGAGGTGCAGGGGCCGGGGCAGGCGACGGTCGGCACCAAGTTCGCCGGCGAGCCGGACCTCGAGCGGGACCCCGGCGCGTTCGCCGTCGCGACGCTGCCGGTGGAGGAGAGCCGCAACGTCGGCTTCGGCTTCAACGACCTCGAGGTCCGCGACGCCGCTCCGGGCACGCGGTGCCGGATCCTGGTCGACGGCGAGCCGGTCGACGAGCAGCTCGTCGATGCCGGCGGCACGGCACGGTGCCACGCCAACAACCAGGAGGACGGTGAGTGAGGTCCCGCCTGCTGGTCCTCGACGTCCTGCGCGGGGTCGCGATCGCCGGGATCCTGCTGGTGAACGTGCCCGACATGACCCGGCTCGGGGTCGATACGGCGGCCACCGACGACGGCGGCACCGCCCGGACGGTGCTCGACCTGCTGGTGCAGACCCGGTTCGTCCCGATCTTCGAGGTGCTGTTCGGGGTGGGCATGTACCTGGTGATCTCCTCGGCCCGCGCGCGTGGGGTGTCACCGTGGCCGCCGATGCTGCTGCGGCTCGGCGCCCTGCTCGGCGTCGGGCTGCTGCACCAGTTCGTCTACCCGGGCGAGGTGCTGACCCTTTACGCGATCATCGGGCTGGTGCTGCTGCCCGTGGTCGTGCTGGTCCCGCGGTGGCTGCAGCTGGCGGCGGGCCTGGTGCTGACGGTGGCGGTGGTCGCCGTGGCCGGCAGCTCGACCCTGCAGACGCCCGGGCTGTTCCTGCTCGGGGCCGCCGGTGCCGCCTACGGGGTGCCCGCACTGCTCGAACGGGCGGGGCGACCGGTGTGGTGGGTGTTCGGCACGGTGCTGGTGGTCGCCGCCTTCGCCCTGTACCGGCAGGTCCTCGAGCCCGGTGACCCGCGGTTCAGCACCGCCGGTGGCCAGGCCGGCGCGGTCCTGGCCGTCGTGTACGTGACCGGCGTGGCGCTGCTGCTCGCCGGCCCCGCCCGGCCGGTGCTCGCCGCGGTGTTCGAGCCGCTGGGCCGGATGGCGCTGAGCAACTACGTGGGTGCCTCGCTGGTCGTGGTGCCCGCCGGGCACCTGCTCGGCCTCGCCGGGCGAACGGACCTCGGGCCGTGTCTGCTGCTCGCCGGGGCCGTGCTCGTGCTGCAGAGCGTCGCCTCCCGGGCGTGGCTCGCACGGTTCCGGTACGGGCCCCTGGAATGGGGATGGCGGGCCGTGACCTGGCGGAGTGTGCCGGCGCTGCGGTTGCCGGAGCGGGTGGGCGCCGGCGCGTAGGTGACCGGTGAGGTCCGAGCGGACCATGGACCCGTCCAGAGGCGGGCGAGCCGAGTCACGAACCCGGACGACCTGCGTGCATCGATCGAGATCGCCCCGGAGGCCCGGCTGGGCCACCACGAGATCTTGACCTCGTCCTTGCCGTACTCCGAGGGGATGGCCACGGCCGCACCCTCCAGCACCACCGGGTGCCCGTTGACATTGAGCCTTTGCCAACCTGATCACGCGCTGGCGATCATGAGGGTCTGAACTGCGGCGATGAGCCTGTCGGCGGTGTTCGGGCTGGACCGGATCTTGCGCAGGACTCGCCAGTTCTTCAGCTCGGCGTTGGCCCGCTCACCCGGTCCGCGACGGTGGGCGTGGGCGGTGTTCACGTCCTTCTGGTGTCGCGACAGCTTCCGGAATCGGCCGGTGTCGGGGTCCTTGCGTCGACGCCGCTGCGGCACGGCGACCGTAGGACCGGCGCCTTGGTAGGCGGTGTCGGCCGCGGCGGGGATCTCATGCTCGGCCA
>NZ_FOUY01000118.1 GCF_900115005.1 Pseudonocardia ammonioxydans
GTGACCTCGATGCTCACCTTCTTCCCGCCCTCGGACAGGGGCTGGTCGTCGAAGGTGACCTCGTCGGGCTCCGGTGTGGGCAGGGTGTGGCCGTAGACGTGGTCGGCGAAGGCCTCCAACAGTTCGGGGCGCCGCTGGCTTTCCCAGTCGTCGACGCTGTCGACGGTGTCGCCGTTGTCGAGCACCAGCGGGTCCGGCACCCGGGTGCCGTCCAGGCTCATCGTGGCACCGGCGCCCCCGGCGCCGCCCTCCTCATCGAGCGGCTTGTCGTCGGCGGCGCGCAGCGCGACCTCCATCCGCTGCGGTACGGGATGTTCTGCGGCCGCCGGCGCCCCAGCAGGCGCTGCGGCGAGGGTGAGCGCCGCACCCGCGGCCGCCAGCCCGATAACCGCGGCCCGAATCCGTCGGTGCACGTCGCTACCCACCGTCGGTCGATGTCCCCGACGACCGACCCGATCCTGATCGCGGGGTCGTGCTGCGCCGACGCGACTCGGAGCTGCGCGACGAGGACGTCTCGGAGCCGCTGGCCGACCCCCGCTTCCGACTCTCGCCGGTGACGTTGTCGTTGTCGCCCTCGGTGGAGGACCGGGAGCCACCGCCCGATGAGGAGGCGGACTCCGTCCCGTGCCAGGGGCCGGTGATGGCGAACAGCATCCCGGGTTTCTGGATTCCGGCGAAGAGCACGCGCCCGTCCGGGGAGAAGGCGGGCCCGGTGAACTCCGAGCCGATCTGGCTGCGCGCGAGCGGGTAGACGGTCCCGTCGCGGGTGACCCCGGCGAGGTGGTTGTCGGTATCGCCGTCGGTGGCCAGGATCAGCCCGCCATACGGCGCGGCGACGATGTTGTCGGGGGCTTCGACGGTCTCGCCGTCGGCGTCGGTGCCGAAGACCGTGGTCAACCGCAGCGTCGCGGCGGCGGGGTCGTAGTGCCAGATCTGGCCGCGGTGGGAGTCGGCGTAGCTGGAGACCAGGTAGGCGCCCCCGTCGGCCCACCAGGCGCCTTCGAGCTTGTGGGCGCGGGTGATGCCCTCCGCCGTCCGCAACGGCCCGTTCTCGGCGCCGCGATCCTCGAGGCGGACCCACTCCACCTCGTAGGTCGTGTTGACCTCGTCGACCCGGGCGCCGCGCTCATCGGTGCACACCAGCCCGGCCAGCTCCCCGGCCTCGGCGTCGAGAGCGGCGAGCTCGCCGGGCCGGCCCCGGAAATCCGAGGGCGGTGTCCACCGGTAGACGGTGCCGAGCGGGTCGGTGGTGTCCTCGGTCAGGTAGACGGTCAGAGTGCCGGGGTCGATGCAGAGTGCTTCGTGGACGAACCGGCCCAACGCCGTGATCGGAGTGGGGTCCTGGTTGGCGTCCAGGTCGTGCGGGTCGACCTCGAATACCCAGCCGTGCCCGTCGTCCTCGGTCTCCTCACACGTCAACCACGTCCCCCACGGGGTGACCCCGCCCGCGCAGTTGGTCGAGGTACCGGCCAGGCCGACCTGTTCCCAGATCAACTCCCCGTCGCCGGTGGTCTTGACGATCGTGCAACCGCCACCGGCGTCGTCGCGATACACCAGCCCGCTCTCGTGGGGGACGGCGCCGTCATCGTCCGGGCCGCCGCGCACCTCGTGGTTGAGCACCACCAGCACGTCGCCGCTGCCGTCGTCGGCGTCGAACGCCGCGGCGCCGTCATGAATCCCCGGGCTCGGCTCGCCGCCCTTCATGCGGGTCGTGCCGGCTTCGGTCACCACCCGATACTCGAAGCCCTCGGGTAGTGCGAGCAGCCCGTCGGGGTCGTCGACCAGCGGCCCGTAGCCGGTGAACCCGGACGCGGGTTGGGCGCGGGCCCCCGGCGCCGTGAGCAGCCCGTCGAGGGCGCCGAGCAGGCTCACCGCCATCCCCGCCTGCCCGGAGCGGGCCAGGAACGTGCGCCGATCAAGCCCGCGCATCGGTGCTGTCTCCCGCGGTGGGCTGCGGCCAGACGCGCCAGCCCTGCCCGTCGCCGGTCGCGTTCGGCGCGAACCGGTACCCGGCCTGCTCGAGCAGACGCGCGTAGTCCTGCTCGGCGGCGACCCGCTCGGCGCGCGGCTGGCCGGTGTGGACCAGCAGCATCGGCCCGTCGTCGTCGGGGTGCTCGACGACGAACCCGTCGCTGCCCTCGGTGAACTCGACGAAGCCGCGCCGGCGCAGCAGCTCGCGCAGCTGATCGGCGTCGCGATCACGCGCCGACCACAACGGCCGCCCCTCGAAGCTGTGGCCGTGGGCCGGGGCCTGCCCGTCGTGCTGGTCGTCTCGGCTGGTCATCGCGTCCTCCGCTCGTCGGGTACTGGTCAGTCCTGCTCGGTCGGTGGCCGGTAGTCCTCGGTGCTCAGCAGGTCGAACACACCCCTGCGATCCGCCGCGCTCCACGAGAGGTGCTCGCCCGCGCCGGTGTAGGCCAGCCACAGCGACCCGTCGGCGAAACGCGCGGTGACCTGCCCATCCGTCCCGCCGAGGCCGCGGCGGCTGCGCCGGGCCGGGAACGGCACGTGCCCGTAGTCGTCGGGGTCATCGGCATCAAACTCGCAGTCGTCGTCGAGGTCACCGTGGTTGCTGGTCATGCGGTGTCCTCCACGAGCAGCAGCCAGTCCTCATCACTGGTTGGTGGGCTGTACTTCTCGGTGACCTTGGTGGTGTCGAACTCGCCGGTGCGGGGGTTGAACCAGTACGCCGCCGGCTCGCCGGTCACCACGCTGGTGTCGACCGAGAACCCCTCACCGGCCGGGGTGTAGACCAGCAGGTAGGAGCCGTCGGCGGCGACATTGGCCACGACCCGCTCCGCACCCGAACCCGGCTCGGACCCCAGCACCGACAGGTCGGGCTCACCGTGAGTGAATGGCAGCGACTCCATCAGCTCGCGCAGGTAGCGCATCTGCCCGCCCGCGGGAAACTCCAGCGCCTCGGTCCAGCTCCCCCGCGCGCCGAGCTCCCCATCACCACCGTCATTGAACTGCCACACCGCGTGGTGGCCGTAGGTGTGCCCGGCCGCCCCGCCGAGCACCGACCAGTAGGCATCCCGGCGCACATCCAACGCGGTGGAGAAGCCCTGCTCGGGCTCCCAGCAGTACGGGTGCTCCTCATAGATCGGCTCACCGTCGAGGAACGGCTTCGCCGGGGCCGCGCCGTAGGTCGACTCGACCAGGTCGGCGCGCACGTCATAGCGCAGGCAGTGCCCGCCCTGGATCATGTGGAAGTCCAGCCAGTCGGCAATCTTGATCCACTCGCAACCTGTCCACGACGTCCAACTCGCGAGCAACGGGAGAGCAGCTCGTGCTACACGGACACCCCACGGCAGCCGTGT
>NZ_FOUY01000014.1 GCF_900115005.1 Pseudonocardia ammonioxydans
AACCCAGAGCCAGACAGACTTACCGTTGCAACTCGTCTAGACGTCCTCTACTCTCGATGGCACTCCCCTAGACGTCCAGTCATGGGGTTCGAGAGGAGGCAACGATGAGGGATCTTCCGGTGGTGCTCGACGGCTTCAAGCTCACGGTGGTCGAGCCACCCGCACCCAAGACCCGGCAGGACGCGAACGGTGCCGACGTGCCGGTGACCGATCGGGACGGGGTGACGCAGTTCGTGGTGTCGCTGTTCGCGAAGCTCCAGGTCCAGGCGGGCCAGCGGGCCCCGAAGGGCGAGGAGATCAAGGTGACCCTGACCGCCGACCCGGGCGAGGGGTTCCCGGAGGACACGCGGGTACAGCTGATCGACGCGAAGATCAACCCGTACTCGATCGAGTCCCCGGACGGGCGCACGGTGTCGGGGATCGCGTTCAAGGCGATGGGGCTCAAGCACGCCACCCCGGCCCCGATGCCGCCGCGGCGGGGCAAGGACGACGGGGGCGAGTCGTGACCGGCCGCCCGGACTTCCTGCCCTCGTCCACCGTCTCGGTCGGAATCCACGTCTACGAGACCACGACGTTCGCCACGCACCTCTACCCGGACGACGACCGAGTCACGCTCGACGCGACCGGGTCCGGCGGCACGGTGACGCTGTTCCTCGACCGCCCGGAGATCACCCGCCTGCGCGCCGTGCTGGAGCAGGCCGAGCAGGACCTGACCGAACAGCAGCACGAGATGGGAATCCGCACGATCAGCGGGCCAGCCGCCTGACGCGGCCATTTCTTTCCGGCCGGAGCGCTTTCCGGCGATTCCAGAGCAATTCCGAGGCGGGGACACCTGTGTCCTCACATCAGGGGTGAGCACCAATGACGTGCGCGGAATGCAGCGGTAGCCGCGCCTGCGAGGAGTGTGACGGCTACGGCCACTCGATCGCCGGTGACGAATGCGGCGAATGCGGCGGATCGGGGGTGTGCCCGCACTGCTGGGGACACGTCGACCTGACCACCGAAACCAACAACAGCGAGATGGAGGAGGTACCGCGATGACCACGACCACAAAGACCCGTCCCCGCGCCACCACCGGTGTCGGACGCCTCGTGCGACGTCTGGAGATCGAGCGGCGTCGCTGGTCGCGCCACGACCACCCGGTGATCCCGACCGAGCAGACGTGGCAGGCCGGGGTCGCCGAGGGCCTGCGCCTGGCCCAGGTCGCCATCCGCAAGGGGGTCTGAGGTCATGGCGCTCAGTCTCGGGCCGCGGGACCGGATCACGACCCTGCCGAAGGTCAACCGGCGCGCGCTGCGCAAGTACGGCGAGTTCTGGCGCGCGTTGCAGCTGGTCGGGGACGCCCTGACCGACGCGGAGAAGGTCGCGGCCAAGGCAGGCGACAGCGGTAGGGGCAAGCAGGGCCGGACCGGCGGCAAGGGCACATCAGCGAAGGCCGGCGGCGACGGCCAGCACTGGTCGCACGCCTCCCCGGACGAGATCTCGGCGGCGGCGAAGAAGTCCCACAGCTCGCTGAAGGTCATGGCCAGCTCGGCGAAGAAGTGGGAGGCCGAACTGGTCTCCCGCGAGTGGAGGAAGTGACATGTCCAAGGCCGTCGACCGCACCGTCGAGGAACTCGATGCCGCGATGCGCGAACTGCGCCGGTCCTTGCACGGGATCCCGTACCGCACGGGTGGGTTCAAGAACACCCACGACAACCTCGCCCGCGACGTCGCCGTGCTGACCGTGCATCTGGATTCGGCGCGCGGCGCCTTGCGCGAACAGAAGTGACCACCACCGGGTGGTGGGGCGCCCGCCGAGATGGATTCTTGGCGGAAACACACGGCGGGCGCCCCGCTACCCGGTCTCGATTCGTGAGGACTGGTAGCAATGAACAAGCGTAGTAGCAGCGCAACCCGCACCAACGGCCCCGCCCGCAGCCACGCGGGCCGCGCCACCCGGCCGCCCGGCCGTGAGTTCCAGGCTGCGGCCTGGCTCGCCCGCCACCCCGGCTTCGTCACCGCCCCTCTTGTGGGCCTCGGCCTGACCCTCGTCCTCGGCCCACTCGTCACCAGTGCCGTCCTGGCCGCCCTCGTGCTCGGCGCTTTCGTCTGGGGGCGGGCGCACCCGGCCAGCTTCGACCGGTTCGCCGCCCCGCTGCTGCGGGCCACCTGGCGGCGCTGGACCGTCTACCGCGGCCGATGCTGGACACAGCTGATGTCGGACTGCGGCCTGACCCGCGAGCACCGCCACAGCGGCGAACAGCTCGTCCCTCGCGTCCTGCGTGTGCGCTCGTCCTCGTCGACGATCGACACCGTCTACGTCCGCATGGTCCGCGGGCAGGATGTTGCGTTCTGGCAGGAACGCGCCTCCGTGCTCTACGAAGCGTTGATCGCGCACCGGGTGGCGATCACCCGCCACCGGCCCGGCGTCGTCGCCGTGGTGATCGAGTGGGAGCTGCCGTTCACCCGCACCATCCCGGCCCCGGACATCCCCGAGACCACCGAGGACGTGGACCTCGGCGCGGTCGAGATCGGCGACAACGAACGCGGCGAACCCTTCACCGCACCCCTCGTCGGCGGACACCGGCTCGTCGCCGGCGCCTCCGGGTCGGGCAAGGGCTCGATCCTCTGGTCCACGCTGCGCGGGGTCGGGCCGTGCCTGCGCGACGGCGTCGTGCGGGTGTGGATGGTCGACCTCAAGGGCGGCGTGGAGACCGAACAGGGCGCACCGCTGTTCCACCGCTACGCCACCACCATGGCCGAGGCCCTGGAGCTGCTGACCGAGTTCCGCGACGCCATGCGCGACCGGCAGGACGACATGCGCGAACAGAACATCCGCGCCGCCACACCCTCCACCGCGACACCGGTGGAGCTGCTGGTCATCGACGAGATGGCGATGCTCACCGCCTACGGCGACCGCAGCTCGGTCCGCGAGGCCCTGCGGCTGCTGGCCGAGGTCATGACCCAGGGCCGGGCCTCGCTGTTCGCGGTGCACGGCTACCTCCAAGAGCCGTCCAAGGACGTCGTCGACGTGCGGGAGCTGTTCACTCAGCGGATCTGCCTGGGCGTCACCGCCGCCTCGCATGTCGACATGGTGCTCGGGGAGGGTGCCCGGGAGCGGGGTGCGCTGGCCGATGAGATTCCCGGCGACGAGCGGCACGCCGGGATCGGGTTCGTCATCGACAAGGGCTCGCGGCTACCGGTGCGGTTCCGGGCCGCGTTCACCACCGACGACGACATCACCGAACTCGTCACCCGCTGCGCCCCGCAGGACGCCGACGTCATCGACATGCCCGACGGCGGCCCGGACGAGGCCCCGGATTCGACCGAGCCGAGCGAGCGGGGCGCGGCGTGATGGGCACGACGACCCTGTGGGCCCTGCGCACCTGGGCCAAACTCACCGTCCTGTTGCTGCTGATCGTCGGCGGCTCCTGGCTCTACCTCGGAACCGCCTCGGGCTGGTTCTGGGTCATCACCGCCACCGCGATCGTCGCTGAGTACTACCTCGTGCGCCAGCTCGCCCGTGAATGGTCCTGGGAGGCCCGCGCCACCTGGTGGTGGTCCGCATGACCGCCCAGAGCACCACGGTGCAGGACGCGCTGTTCGGTGAACCGGCCCTCGTCGAGACCGACGACCACGGCCCGCCCGCGACGCAGGACCCGCGCGAGGTCGCCCGGATCGTCGCCACCGCCCAAGAACCGGGGCTGCTGCTGATCGAGCGGACCGGGCTGGTGCTGCGCGCCGACCCGGCCCGCCCCGGCTGCGCCGACGCCGTGCCCCGCCACGACGGCGACACCGTGGTCCAACTCCTCGACACCGGACACCTCAAGCTCGGCGGCACCCACCACATCCACCACAACGGGTCCGAGGGCCCGGCCCGCTCGATCCTGGTCCCCAAGGCCACCCGCGACATGATCGCCCGCTGGCAGCACCTGCGACCCATCCCCCAGCGACCAGCCACCGCGCCGAACACCCCGAAGCAGACCCGGCAGCGCTCGACCGGGGTGATCGGCGTCGACGTCGTCCAACCCGGCAAGGCTCTGGTTACCCTCGGCGCCACCGGGGCCGGCGGCACCGTCATCCGCGACGGCGGCCGCTACCGCGTCGAGAACGACCACGGCGCCCTCGTCGGCCACGCCTCCTCCTACCGGGCCGCCGCCCGGCTCCTGGCCCGCTACCACGGCTACACCCCGGGCCCAGTCGAGATCGAACACGAACACCGCACCTACGGCCGCTGACCGATCCCGTCAACACGGCCCGACCCCGCCGTGTGAGTCCAGCTCCCGGCGGGGCCGGAGCCACTCCGACAACCACCATCCCGGGGAGGGATGCCGTCATGACGGCTGCCACCACCCAGCACGACCACGACCTCTCACATCTCCTGCGCTCCGACGGCTTCCAGGACTGGCGTCGCGAGGTGACCGCCATCGGCGGCTGTGCCGCCCCGATCCACCTCACCGGCTCGTCCCGTATCCACGACCGCGCCACCGGTACGGTTCTGGCCGAGCGGGAAGGTGAGATCCTCGCCCCGTGCGGGAACCGGCGAGCGTCGGTGTGCCCGGCCTGCTCGGACCGCTACGCCTCCGACGCCTACCACCTCCTCCGCTCCGGAATGAGCGGCGGCAAGGGGGTGCCAGACTCTGCTGCCGCCCACCCGCGGGTATTCGTCACTCTGACAGCACCCTCGTTCGGGGCCGTGCACACCCGCCGAGTCACTGCCCGCGGGCTGGTCGTCCCGTGTGGCTGCGGGGACAAGCACCACCCCGACGACCCACGCGTCGGCACCGCACTCGATCCCGCCAGCCATGACTACATCGGCGCGGTGCTCTGGCAGGCCCACGCCGGAAAGCTCTGGAACCGCTTCGCTATCCGCCTCCGACGGATCCTCGCCGGGATGCTCGGGGTCAAGGTCCGCGAGTTCAAAGATCATGCGCGCCTGTCCTACGCCAAGGTCGCCGAGTATCAGCGGCGCGGGCTGGTCCACTTCCACGCCGTTGTCCGGCTCGACGGCCCGGACGGGCCCACTACCGCCCCGCCCGGTTGGATCACCACCGAGGCCCTGACCGTCGCGGTCCGGGACGCGGCCAGCTCGGTATCCCTCGTCGTCGACCGTCCGGACGGGACCCCGCTTCCGCTGGCATGGGGGAAGCAGGTCGATATCCGCCCGATCACCTCGACCGCAGCGGCTGCGCTCGAGGACGACGACGGCGAGATCACCGACTCAGCGCTCGCCGCCTACGTCGCCAAGTACGCCACCAAGGGCACCGGCAAGAGCGAGGCGACCGACCGGCCGATCCGCGACATCGCCCACGTCCGCCACCTCGACATCACCCACCACCACCGGCGGCTGATCGAGGCCGCGTGGGAGCTCGGCGGCCTGGAGGCATACGAAGACCTGAACCTGCGCCGGTGGGCGCACATGCTCGGCTTCCGCGGCCACTTCCTGACCAAGTCACGCGCCTACTCGACCACCTTCGGCGCGATCCGCGGCGAGCGCCGCGCTTACCGCCTCGGCGAGACCCTCGCCGGCCTCGACACCCCGGCCGAGCCCGGCTCGGTGCTGGTGGTCAACGACTGGCAGGTCGTCCAGATCGGGCACCGCAACGACGCCGAACGAGAGATCGCCCTCGGCATCGCCGAACGCCGACGCGAGCAACGCCGCAGTCGCGGTACCGACCACACGGACCACGGGAGGACGTCATGAACGGGATCGAGAAGCTGTGGGGCGTCAAGGAGGTTGCCGAGTACCTCGGCATTCCGGTCCAGACGCTCTACCGCTGGCGCTGCCACGGCTACGGCCCACCCGGGCGCCGGATGGGCAAGCACGTTCGCTACATCCCGAACGAGGTCCGTTCGTGGGTCGCGTCCCTGCGGGACGAGGTGGCCTGATGGCCCGGCCTCCCCTGCCGATCGGTACCCACGGCCGGATCCGGATCTACCAGCTCGGGCCGAAGCGGTTCCGTGCGCGGACGAACTACCGCGATCACGACGGGGTCATCCGCGACGTCGAGCGCACCGCCCAGAGCAGGGCCGCAGCCGAGAACACACTGCGGGCTGCTCTCCGCGACCGTGGCCGCGTCTCTCGTGACGGGGACATCGACCGTGACTCGACGGTGCGCGCGCTCGGGGAACTGTGGCTGGCGGAGATCGACCGGGCTGTTCAGCTCGGAAAGCGCTCGCCGACCACCGCGGAGGCCTACCGGTACCGCTGGGACCGACACGTACGGGACGGGCTCGGGTCGCTCCGCATCCGCGAGCTGACGGTGTCCCGGCTCGATCGACTCGTGGTCCAGGTTCACGACCGCTACGGCACGGGTGCGGCCAAGACGACGCGGACTGTGCTGAGCGGGCTCGTCGGCCTGGCGGTCCGTCACGACGCGTTGGAGCGAAACCTGGTGCGGGACGTCGGGCGGATCGAGAACTCGGCGTCGTCGGCGCGCTCGCTCACCGCCGCCCAGGCCGTCGACCTGCGAGAGAAGATCAACGGTGACCCGAAGTGCCGCGAGTGGGATCTCGTCGACTTCACGGATTTCATGCTGGCGACCGGCCTGCGGATCGGGGAGGCCGCCGCGGTGACCTGGGCCGCCCTCGATCTCGACGCCGGCACGGTCGAGGTGCGCGGCACCGTCGTCCGGATCAGGGGGCAGGGCCTGCAGATCAAGGCTCGGCCGAAGAGCAAGAGCGGGTATCGCCGGCTGGAGCTGCCGGCGTGGGCGATCGGGATGCTGCGCCGTCGTCGCGCCGAGTCGTCACCGAACCAGTGGGACGTGGTGTTCACCGCGCCGCTCGGCGGGCTGCGCGACCCGTCCAACACGCAGTCGGACCTCCGGAAGGTGTTCGACCGCGCGGGGTACGAGTGGGTCACCTCGCACGTCTACCGGAAGACGGTGGCCACGCTGATGGACGCTGCCGGGTTGAGCGCGCGCCAGGCTGCCGATCAGCTCGGCCACTCCAAGGTGTCGATGACACAGGACAACTACTTCGGCCGGAAGGTTGCGCAGACCGGGGCCGCGGACGTCCTGGAGCTGTTCAGCAATCCCGGGGGTAAACCGGGGGTGGATCTTGACGAGGACGAGAGTCCAAGTGCGTGACCTGGGGAGATGTGGGCCCCGTGGGAATCGAACCCACAACCCGCGGATTAAAAGTCCGCTGCTCTGCCGATTGAGCTAGAGGCCCCAGACGATGGAACGGGGCCCGACCGTGCCGATCTCCCCCGATGTCCCCTCGATCCGGGATCACATCCTACAGCGCCTCCCGGGCAGGGGATCACGCCGAGCGGTTCTCGATGGCCCGGGTCAGCTCCTGTTTCCAGGCCTCGCGCTCGTCCGGGAAGTTGCGGCCCATGTCGGAGATGCAGTCCGCGCACCGCCCGACGATCGTCAGCAGCGCAGCGTTCGAACACCGCGAGCACGGCACCGGCTCGGCGAGCGCGTCCTCGGGACGCTCGGCCACATCGGCTGTCACGACGACCACGGTAGCGGACACCCGATCCGGTGACACGGGCCGAGGACGGCCGTTCCATGCTGCCCGAATTATCCGCTTCGCGGACACTGGCGCGCATGAATCTCCGAACCCCCGCATGGTGCGCGTTGCTCGGCGCGACCGCACTCATGGTCACCGCGTGCGGTGGCGCTCCCCAGGACGCCGAGGTCGACTCCACCGCCCAGCAGAGCGTGGAGGTCTCCGCGACCTACGCCGAGGGCGGCGACGGACCCGCCTACACCTACGACACGGAGCTGGTGCCCGCCGGCGCGACCGTCGAGGTCAGCAGCACCTCCAGCGGCGACGAGACCACCACGACGCTGCGTGTCTCCGGTCTGCTGCCCGACCGCACCTACGGCGCGCACGCGCACACGAAGCCGTGCTCCCCCGCCGCCGGTGACGAGGCCGGTCCGCACTACCAGTTCTCCCAGGACCCGGTCACGCCGAGCGTCGACCCCGCCTACGCCAACCCCGAGAACGAGATCTGGCTCGACCTCACCACCGACGCGAACGGCGCCGGCGAGGCGACGAGCACGGTCCCGTGGACGTTCCCCGAGGACCGGCGCGCTGCCTCGGTCGTCCTGCACGAGGAGCCGACCGCCACCCACGCCGGGCACGCCGGCACCGCCGGTGGACGTCCCGGCTGCGTGACCGTCGACTTCTGACCGTCGCCCCCGTGCGGCGGGCGGGGACACCCGTGTCAGCGGGACCTGGGACAATCGTCGGTGTGACGATCGTGCAGGACCGCGTCCGCGACGAGCGGACGAACACCCCCGCCCGCCGCGGCCGCGTGCTGCCGCCGCTGCGCATCGGCCCGTACGCGGTCGACACACCGGTGGTCCTCGCCCCGATGGCCGGCATCACCAACCCCGGGTTCCGGCGGCTGTGCCGCGAACAGGGCGCCGGCTACTACGTCTGCGAGATGATCACCGCCCGCGGGCTGGTGGAGCGCAACCCGCTGACGTTCCGCATGATCGCGTTCGACGACGACGAGCGTCCGCGGTCGATGCAGCTCTACGGCGTCGACCCGGCCTCCATGCGGCGGGCGGCGGAGATGGTCGTCGAGCGCGACCTCGCCGACCACATCGACATGAACTTCGGCTGCCCGGTCCCGAAGGTCACCCGCCGCGGCGGCGGGGCGGCCCTGCCGTTCAAGCGCAAGCTGTTCGAGCGGATCGTCCGCGCGACCGTCGAGGGAGCCGGGGACCGGCCCGTCACGGTCAAGATGCGGATCGGCATCGACGACGACCACCACACCTACCTCGAGGCCGCGCGGACGGCCGTCGACGCCGGCGCCGTCGCCGTCGCGCTGCACGCCCGCACCGCCTCGCAGCGCTACTCCGGCTCCGCCGACTGGAGCGCGATCGCGCGGCTGCGCGAGGCCGTGCCCGCCCACGTGCCGGTGCTGGGCAACGGCGACATCTTCTGTGCCCAGGATGCGCTGGACATGGTGGCCCGCACGGGGTGCGACGGCGTCGTCGTCGGCCGGGGCTGCCTGGGACGGCCGTGGCTGTTCGGCGACCTGGAGGCCGCCTTCGCCGGGCGCGAGCTGCCCGCGCCCCCGAACCTGGGCCAGGTCGCGACGACCCTGCGCCGGCACGCCGTGCTGCTCGGTGAGCACATGGGCGACCACAAGGGCATCCGCGACGTCCGCAAGCACATCGCCTGGTACCTCAAGGGCTTCCCGGTCGGTCCGGAGCTGCGCCGCAGCCTCGGGATGGTGGAGTCGATCGGCCACCTCGACGACCTGCTGTCCCAGCTGGACCCGGACGAGCCGTTCCCGGCCGAGGCCGACGGCCCGCGCGGCCGGCAGGGCTCGCCCGGGCGGGTGGTCCTCCCGGAGCACTGGCTCGACGACCCCGACGACCCGTCCGTGCCCTTCGGAGCGGACGTGGACCACTCGGGCGGCTGATCGTCGCCCTGCGGGGCCACCGGGTCCCCGACCCGGGGGAACCGGCCCCGCCGAACGGGTAGCGACGGCGCGCACGACTCAAGTCCCGCGGGCCTCGCACCGATTCTCACCGATGACGAGTGGGCGAGACGGGAGGTGGACGGTGACCGACACGGCCTGGACGGTGTGCGATCCCGCGCGCCGCACGTCCACCCAGCCGGCGACCGCCGGCATCGACGACGTCGGCCCGGCCGACCCCGCCGCGCGCGCGGCCCTGCACACCGCCGCCGCCGAACGGCTCGCGGGTGACGGCTGCTTCGAGCAGGCCTACCAGCACCTGCGCGAGGCCGTCCGGCTGCTGAGCGACCCGACCGGGGCGCCCGTCGAGGACGAACTGGACCGGCTGCGCCGCGAGCACGCCGAGGCCCGCGAGCAGAGCCGCCGCGACAGCCTCACCTCCACCTACAACCGGCGCTACCTCGACGAACGGCTCACCGACCTGATCGACAGCGGCACCGTCCGCCCGGTGTGCCTCGCGCTCGCCGACATCGACCACTTCAAGCAGGTCAACGACACCCACGGGCACCCGTTCGGCGACCGGGTGCTGCAGCGGATGGTGCACGAGCTGGGCCGGGGACTCCCGCGCGGCGCGTTCTGTGCCCGCTACGGCGGCGAGGAGTTCGCGCTCGTGCTCCCCGGCCTCGGCCCGGAGGACGGCGTCGCGGTCTGCGAGGCCGCCCGGGAGCGCGTGGCCGCGCACGACTGGACCGAGCTGCACCCCCGGCTCCGGATGACGATCAGCATCGGCGTCGCACACATCGGCCCCGGCGACGGCGAGGTGGAACCGCTCGTCGACGAGGCCGACCTCCTGCTGTACGCGGCGAAGCAGGCGGGCCGCAACGCCGTCGCCCACCGGTCGCCCGACGGTCGTGTGCTGCTCGCGGGTGCCGCATCCGGACGCCGCTCCATCCCCCAACTGGGTGCTGGTCCGGGCCGCCCCGGACCCCCACCACCGGTCACGGCCGAATAGACTCACCAGTAGCGGGAGCCGGTCGCGAGCGGTCGGTGTCCCACGGCCTGCGCACCCCCGCGCACGGCCACCGCGCGGACCGGAGCGGACGCGCGACGAGGAGGCCCGGTGCAGGACGACGACGAGCGCCGGCCGCGGCGCACCCGTCGCCGGGCCGCCGACGACCCGCCTTCGTCCGGGGCCGCCCCGGAGGCTCCACGCCGTGCCGACGAGCACCGTTCCGGCCCGCAGGCGCGGCCCGGGAGCGGCCCGGTGGATCCGCGGTCGCGCCCCGACACCGGACCGCAGGCGTCCGGGCCGCAGGCGCGACCCGACACGAGCCCGGCGACCTCCGGTCCGCAGGCGCGACCCGACACGGGCCCCGCGACCTCCGGGGCGCAGCCCCGGCCCGCCGAGCCGGGGAGCCCGGCCCCGTCGACCGGGGTCCGACGGGTGCGCGGCGGCCGGGTCCCCCGCCATCCGGGCGGTCCGCCGCCGGCCGAGCCCCCGCGTCCGTCCGAGGCCGGCCCCACCGGCGGGCACCCGGTCCCGGCCCCACCGCCGCCGGCACCGCGCACGCCCACGGGTCCGGGCGTCCCGCGTCCGCCCGCGGCGCCGCCTGGCGGGGCGGACGGGACACACCCCGATCCGCGTCCGGGTGCGGCGCAGCCCGACCCGCGGTCCGGCCCGCCCCGCTCCGGGCCGGCGCAGCCCGGCGATCCCGAGGCCACCCGACCGCGCTCGGCCGTCCAGGGACGGTCCGGCACGCACCGGCCCGACCCGCGCACGCCCGGCGCCGGGCGACCGCCCGCCGGACCCGGCTCCACCGGTGCCGCGCCGGTGCCCGGCACCCCGCAGGCCGGCCGCGTCCCGCCCTCCGGCCCCGGGACCTCCCAGTCCGGTGCGGTCCCGCCCGCCGGACCCGGCACCTCGCAGCCCGGTGCGGTCCCGCCCGCCGGACCCGGCACCTCGCAGCCCGGTGCGGTCCCGCACGCCGGCACCGGCGGCACAGCACGACCGGCCGCGCCCGACCCCACACGGGCGACGCCGGCCGGCCACCCCGGCACGGCACCACGGGACGCGGCCCCGCCGACCGGCCCCGGCACGTCGCAACGCACCCCGGCGCCCCCGCCCGGCCCGGACACCGGCCGGGCCGCGCAAGTTCCCGGCACGGCACCGCCCCACCGGGCACCCGACGAGGCCGGTACCCGTGACCCGCGAGCCGGTCAGGGCGCGGGCGCGCCAGAACCGCGGCCCACGACCGGGCAGCACCCCGTCGAGCCCGGCTCCGGACCCGCCCGGACCGCCGATGCGGCCGACCCGGGGCCGTCGACGGCCGACGCGACCCGGCACGACAGCGGTTCCCGCCGCCGGGCCGCGGACGGCCGGGCGCCCGAACGGCCCGGAGCCGCCGACTCGCGGGGCACCCAGGTCTTCGACGCCCTCGTCCCGCACCGCAGGCGGCGCCGGAGCACGGGCCCCGAGGCCGACACCCCGGACGGCTCCGAGGCGCCCGACGAGCTCGCCGAGCCGGAGCCCGCGACGCCGCTCTCGCCCCGCCGCAGGGCGCTGCGGATCGGGGCCGCGGTCGCGGCGGTTCTCATCCTGGCGACGACGGCGTTCGGCTTCACCGGCCGCAGCGAGGTCTACGACGGTGTCGAGACGGTCGCCGCGCTCGAGCCGGACACCGACGCGGTCCTCAACTCCTCCGAGCAGGCGGGCGACCGGAACGTGCTGGTCCTGGGCGTCCAGGCGGACCGCGCGGGCGTCCCCGAGCCGGCCCGCACCGACACCGCCGTCCTCGTCCACCAGCCGGCGGACGGCGGGCAGGCGGTCACCCTGTCGATGCCCGCGACGCTCGAGGTGTCCCGGCCCCCGTGCCGCCGCTGGGACCCGGCGACCGGCACCTACGGCGAGACCGTCCCCGCCGAGTCCCGCACCGCGTTCGCGACCGCCTACGACGTCGGCGGCCCGGCCTGCAGCGTCGGCGTCGTCCAGCAGCTCACCGGGATCTCGCTGACCGGTTTCGTCGCGTTCGACCTGGCCGGGTCCCCGGCGCTCGTCGACGGGGTCGGCGGCATCGAGGTGTGCACCGAACGCCCGGTCGTCGACCCGGTCCTCGGCCCGGTCGTCGAGGGCTCCGGCACGGTCGCGCTCGACGGGCCGACAGCCGTCCGGTTCGCCACCGCCACCGGTGCCGGGGACAGCTCGCCCGCCAACCGGGTGCAGCGCCAGCAACGGGTGCTCGCGGCCGCGCTGGGTGAGGCGCTCTCGACGTCGTCGCTGCTCACGCCGGGTGCTCCGGGCCGGGCGGCCGACGGCATGACGGGCTCGCTCGTCGCCGACGGCGTGGATGCCGGCGAGATCCTGACCCTGGCCCGCGGCCTCGGCCGGGCCGGCGCGGACGGCGACGACAGCACCCCGCTGTTCCTGCCGGTGCCGGTCGGCGAGTCCCCGAACACCCGCGGGCACCTGGACCTGGAGCGCAGCGACGCCCGCGAGCTGTTCTCCGCGATCCGCAAGAACGAGCCGCTGCCCGAGTCGGCGACCGCACCGGCCGCCCGGGCGGCGACCGCGGCCGTCGCGGGCACCACCGTCGACCTGGTCGACGCGACCGGGCGGCCGGGAGCCGTCGAGCAGGTCGCCGAGAGCCTGCGCACCCGCGGCTACGAGATCGGCTCGATCAGCAGCGGCCCGCCCGCCGAGCGCGCGACCGTCCGCTACTCCCCGGACAACACCGACGCCGCAGGCGCCCTGGTCGGCGCGCTGCCGGGAGCCCGCCCGGCACCGGACCCCACCGGGAGCGGGCAGCTGGAGCTCGTCGTCGGGGCCGGGGACCACGCCCCCGTCCGCGCCGTGCCGGAGACCGGCGCGGACTGCGCCTGAGCAGCGCCGCCCGGGCAGGGACGGCTACCCCGATCGGACGGACGTCGTCCACCGTTCACGGCGGGTTCACCCGCTCAGGCTGACCCGCGCCGCCGACCGCTCTAGGCTCGAGGTATGCGCGACACGTACCAGGAGCAGCTGGACGAGCTGGCCTCCGGCCTGGCGGGGATGTGCGACGACGTCGCGCGCGCCATGGAACATGCCACCCGCTCGCTGCTCGATGCCGACCTGCAGCTCGCCGAGCAGGTCATCTCCGAGGACATCAAGATCGACGACGTGCGGGCAGCGGCCGAGCACCAGGCGTTCGGGCTGCTCGCGTTGCAGGCACCGGTCGCCACCGACCTGCGGGTCGTGGTCGCGGCGATCCACGGCGCCGGCGACATCGAGCGGATGGGTGACCTCGCCCTGCACGTGGCCCAGGCCGCCCGCCGCAGGCACCCGCAGTCGGTCGTGCCCGACGAGATCAAGCCCTACTTCACCGAGATGGGCCGGGTCGGGGTCGAGCTCGCGGAGAAGGCCGGCCGGGTGATCCGCAGCCGTGACCTCGAGGCCGCCGTCGAGCTCGAGGCCGACGACGACGCCATGGACGACCTGCACAAGCACATGTTCACCGTGCTGATGGACCGCAACTGGACCCACGGGGTCTCGGCGGCCGTCGACGTGGCCCTGCTGGCCCGCTTCTACGAGCGCTACGCCGACCACGCCGTGGCCGTCGCCCGCCGCATCGTCTACGTCGTGACCGGGCAGATGCCGGGACCGCTCGCCGTCTGAGAGCCGTCGCTCGCCGTACACCCGCCGTGTCGCGTTTGTTCGCGACACGGCGTGGGCACCCGTGTCCCATGGAGCATGCGGGCTGCGTCGTCACCGAGGTGGTGGGCGCCTCCGACGAGAGTGTCGAGGAGGCGATCCGCGACGGCATGGACCGCGCCGGCCGCTGCCTGGAGTGGTTCGAGGTCACCGGTGTCCGGTCCACGGTCCTGGGCTCCGCCGAGCGGTTCCAGGTCGACCTGCGGGTGGGCCTGCGGAACGCGGCCTGACCCGCCCGTTCACCGAAGGTTCACCCCGTCCGCGCCGAGGGTTCCACCGGCCCCGAACTAAGGTCGACGACATGCGCAGGGAAACTCTCGACGACAACCTGACGCAGCTCCAGTCGATGCTGGACGAGATGGCACCGCTGGTGGCCACCGCCTTCCACCACGCCTCCGAGGCGCTGCTGCACGACCGGCACCGCCTCGCCGAGCAGGTCATCGCCCGGGACCCGATCATCGACGGCCACCGGGCCGCGGTCGAGCTCCTCGCCGTCGAGACCATGAACCTGCACCAGCCGGTGGTGTCCCCGCTGCGGTCGGTCGTCACCGCACTGCGCTGCTCGCAGCAGCTCGAGCGGATGGGCGACCTCGCCCGGCACGTGGCCGAGGCCGTCACCCGGGCCGGTGACCGCCCGGCGCTGCCGGAGCAGGCCCATCCGCTGTTCGCCGACCTCGGCGGGCGGGTCGCCGCCATGGGCGACAAGGCGGTCACCGTGCTGCGCACCCGCAACGTCGTGCAGGCCCTCGAGCTCGAGGGCGACGACGACGGGGTCGACGCCGTCCACCAGTCGGTGTTCGAGCTGATGTTCGGCCCGGAGTGGACGGCCGGGATCGAGGCGGCGGTCGACGTGGCCCTGCTGGCCCGATTCCACGAACGCTTCGCCGACCACTGCGTGCACCTGGCGAACCACGTCGTCTACGCCGTCACCGGCGGCACCGCGGACGAGATCTCCCTCTAGGAGCCCGAGAGCCCCGGAGACACCACGATCCCGGAACCCCCATGAGGGGGTCCGGGACCGTGGTCCGTGCGGGATGCGTGCGTGGCCTCAGCCGAACCGGCCGGACACGTAGTCCTCGGTCGCCTTCTGCTTCGGCTGGGAAAAGATCGTCTTGGTCTCGTCGAGCTCGACGAGCTTGCCCGGCTTGCCGGTGCCCTCGATGTTGAAGAAGCCGGTGAAGTCGCTGACCCGTGCCGCCTGCTGCATGTTGTGGGTCACGATGACGATCGTGTAGTCGTTCTTCAGCTCGTTGATCAGGTCCTCGATCGCCAGGGTGGAGATCGGGTCCAGCGCCGAGCACGGCTCGTCCATCAGCAGCACGTCCGGGCGCACCGCGATCGCCCGGGCGATGCACAGCCGCTGCTGCTGCCCGCCGGACAGGCCCGACCCGGGCTTCTCGAGCCGGTCCTTGACCTCGTTCCACAGGTTCGCGCCACGCAGCGAGCGCTCGACCGTGTCGTCCAGCTCGGACTTCGAGGCCTTCTTGTTGTTGAGCTTCATGCCCGCGATCACGTTGTCGTAGATCGACATCGTGGGGAACGGGTTCGGCCGCTGGAAGACCATGCCGATCTGGCGGCGGACGCCGACCGGGTCGACGTTCGCGCCGTACAGGTCCTGGCCGTCGAGCTCGAGCCTGCCCTCGACGCGGGCGCCCGGGATGTTCTCGTGCATCCGGTTGATCGAGCGCAGGAAGGTCGACTTGCCGCAGCCGGACGGCCCGATCAGGGCGGTGACCGTCTTCGGCTTGATCGTCATGTTGACGCCCTCGACGGCGAGGAACGACCCGTAGTAGATGTTCAGGTCCTTGGCTTCGACACTCTTGCCCATGACGGGACTTCCTTATCGGGTCTTCGGGGAGAAGTAGCGGGAGATCAGCCGCGCGACGACGTTGAGGATCATGACGATCAGCATCAGCACCAGCGCCGCGGTCCACGCACGGTCGAGGAACGGGTCACGCGGCACGCCCGGCGTCGCGTACGAGTAGTACGAGAACACCGGCAGCGTGGCCATCCGGCTATCGAACGGGTTGAGGTTCACCCCGGTCGCGAGCCCGACGGTGACCAGCAGCGGCGCCGTCTCACCGATGACGCGGGCGATCGCCAGCGTGATGCCGGTGGCGATGCCGCCGGCCGTGGTCGGGATGACGACCTTGAGGATCGTCCGCCACTTCGGCACGCCGAGCGCGAACGCCGCCTCGCGCAGCTCGTTCGGGACGATCTTGAGCATCTCCTCGGTGGAGCGCACCACGATCGGGATCATGAGCACGGTCAGCGCGACCGCGCCGACGAAGCCGAATCGCACGCCCGGGCCGAGCAGCAGCGTGAACAGCGCGTAGGCGAACAGGCCCGCGACGATCGACGGGATGCCGGTCATGACGTCGACGAAGAACGTGATCGCCCGCGACAGCTTGGAGTTGCTGCCGTACTCGACCAGGTAGATCGCCGTCAGCACGCCCACCGGGATCGACATGGCCGCGGCCAGCCCGGTGATGATCAGCGTGCCCTGGATCGCGTGCAGCGCCCCGCCGCCCTCACCGACGATGCCGCGCATCGAGTTGGTGAAGAACGTGACGTCGAACCGCTCCCAGCCCTGCGCGATCACGGTCCACAGCACCGAGACCAGCGGGACCATCGCCAGCACGAACGCACCGGTGACGATCACCGTGACGAGCCGGTCGGCCGCCTTGCGGGCGCCCTCGACGACCCGCGAGGTCGTGTAGGTGGCCACCGCGTACACGACGGCGGTGAGGAAGGCCCACAGCCCGACTCCGGAGCCCGTCGCCGCGGCCACACCCGCCATGACGACGGCGGTGGCCGCGAGGATGCCCAGCGGCGCCCAGCGGGGCAGGCTGCCCTTGCGGCGCAGCACCGCGGGCGTGGTCGAGGCGGGGGCCTCGAGACCGGTCCCGGTCACGGGGGCCTCCGTGCGAGGGTGTTCGGTTCCGGTGGACATCTCAGTTCGCTCCGGAGAAGTCGCGGCGGCGCTCGACGATGTAGCGGGCGAGCATGTTGACCAGCAGGGTGATCACGAAGAGCACCAGGCCGGAGGCGATCAGCACGTTCACGGTGATCCCGGAGGCCTCCGGGAACTGCAACGCGATGTTCGCCGCGATCGTGCCCGGGTTCTCCGAGCTGATCAGGTTGAACGTGACGGCGCCCGAGACGGACAGGATCATCGCGACGGCCATCGTCTCGCCGAGCGCACGGCCCAGGCCGAGCATCGCGCCCGAGATGATCCCGGACCGGCCGAACGGCAGGACGGCCATCCGGATCATCTCCCAGCGGGTCGCGCCGAGGGCCAGCGCGGCCTCCTCGTGCAGGCTGGGCGTCTGCAGGAAGACCTCGCGGGCGACCGCGGTGATGATCGGCAGGATCATCACCGCCAGCACCAGGCCGACCACCATCATCGTCCGGCCGGTGGTCGACGCCGGGCCCGCGAACAGCGGGATCCAGCCGAGGTTGTCGGTCAGCCAGTTGCTCAGCGGCACCGACAGCGGCGCCAGCGTCCAGGCGCCCCACAGGCCGTAGACGATCGACGGGACGGCCGCCAGCAGGTCGACGATGTAGCTGAGGCCCTGGGACAGCCGTCGCGGCGCGTAGTGGCTGATGAACAGCGCCACCGCGACCGCCGCCGGCGTCGCCACCACCAGCGCGATCACCGCGCCGAGCAGGGTGCCGAAGATCAGCGGACCGACGTAGGCGACGAGACCGCCCGGCAGCTCCGATTCGGGAGCCGTGACCGCCGGGAACGCCTCGATGAGCAGGAAGGAGGCGACCCCCGCCAGGACGACGAGGATCGCGATCCCCGCCCCCTTCGCGGAGCCGGCGAAGATGCGGTCGCCGAGCTGGGTGACCGGTTTCGCGGCCTTCTGCTCGGACTTGACTTCGGTGGTGGTCACAGTGATCCCTGGAGGTGCGGACGTGCGCTGGACAGGGCGTGGCTGACGCCGGGGAACCCCGGGCGGTCATTCCATGATGAACACCACCCGGGGCTCCTGGCTAGATGACGTACAACTCGATCGCCGTCCCTCAGCCGCCGGCCGAGATGCGGTCGATCACCGGGGTGATCTGGTTGCGGAGGTTCTCCGACAGCGGTGCGGAGCCGGCGGCCTCGGCCGCGGCCTGCTGACCGGCGTCGCTGACGACGTAGTTCAGGAACGCCTTGGTGACGTCGGCCTGTTCCTGGTCGGCGTAGGTCGGGCAAGCCATCAGGTAGGAGACCAGCACGACCGGGTAGGCGCCGCCCGCGGCGGTGCGGTTGAGGTCGAACGCGAACGAGGTGTCGCCCTGGCCCTCGACCCGCTGGGACTCCTCGAGGATCTTCGCGGCGGCCTCGGCGGTCGGCGCGACGTTCTGGTCGCCCAGCTTGACGTTGGCCATCTTCAGGTCGCCGGCCTGCGAGGCGTCGGCGTAGCCGATCGTGCCGTTGCCGGCGTTCACCGCGCCGATGACACCGGAGGTGCCCTGCGCGGCCTCGCCGCCCTGGACCGGCCAGTTGCCGTCGGCCTCGTGCGGCCAGGCCTCGGGCGCGGCCTGGTTCATGAACTCGGTGAGGTTCTCGGTGGTGCCCGACTCGTCGGAGCGGTGCACCGGGGTGATCGGCGTGGCCGGGAGCTGGACGCCGGGGTTGTCGGCGGCGATCGCCGGGTCGTTCCAGGTCGTGATCTTGCCGTCGAAGATGCCGGCGATCGTGGCCGGGGCCAGGTTGAGGTTGTCGACGCCGTCGACCTTGTAGACGATCCCGATCGGCGAGACGTAGTTCGGGATCTCGATGACCGAGCCGCCGCAGCGCTGGCGCGCCTGTTCGAGCTGCTCGTCCTTCAGGTAGGCGTCGGAGCCGGCGAACTGGACGCCGCCCTCGGCGAACTGGGTACGGCCCCCGCCGGAACCGACCGGGTCGTAGTTGACGGTCGCGTCCGGGTTGGCGTTGCCGAACCCGGCGATCCAGGCCTGCATGGCGGCCTGCTGCGAGCTGGCACCGGCACCGGAGATGGTGCCGGACACGCCCTGCCCCTCGGCAGCGCCACCGCCGCCGCCCCCACCCTCGTTGGCGGCACCGCAACCGGCGACGAACAACGCGGTGGTCGTGGCGATCCCGACGGCCGCCAGGCGCGCCCGGGGCGCGCGCCGCTTGGTCTTCACTGCAGGTTCCTCCGTGATCGGCTCGAGCCGCTTCGACGGCCCGGGAAGGCCGTTCTGTCCCGAACGCTAGGAGCCGACATTGGACGCAGACCCCACGGAAGATGAACGCCGGATGAACAGGGCCGCCGGACGGGTGGATCCACATCACACGATCGACGGGCGGTGATCGTCGGGCGGTGACCCGCGGAGAGCGTCAGCGGGCGTAGTTCACGTCGGCGGCGTGAACGGTGAACCCGAGGCGCTCGTAGACGGCCACCGCCGGGGCGTTGTCGGCCTCGACGTAGAGCAGCACCGTGCCCAGCCCGCGGTCGCGCAGGTGGTGGAGCCCGGCCAGGGTCAGCACCCGGCCCAGCCCGCGGCCGTGCGCCGCCGGGTCGACCCCGAGCACGTAGACCTCCCCCATCGGCTCGCCGGTGTCGGTCTCGGCGCCGGGGTGCACCTTCGTCCAGTGGTAGCCGAGCAGCGTGCCGTCCGCGCCGGTCGCGAGCAGGAACCCCTCGGCGTCGAACCAGTGCTCGGCCTGCCGGGCGGCGAGCTCGTGGCCGGTCCAGCCGCCCTGCTCGGGGTGCCAGTCGAACGCGGCGTTGTTGACGCGGAGGAACTCGGCGTCGTCCCGGCCGGGCACGAACGAGCGCAGCGTGACCCCGTCCGGCAGCTGCACCTGCGGCAGCGGGCTGCTCAGCGGGCGGCGCATCTGCCAGAGCACCCGGTCCCGGCGGTACCCGCGGCGCCCGGCCAGCGCCCGCGCGGCGTCGAGGTCGCCGTGCGCCCACACGTGCGGCTCCGGGGTCAGCCCCTCCAGCGCCGCGACCAGTGCGGTCCCCACCCCGCGCCGGCGCTCCTGCGGGTGCACGACCATCTCGGCGTAGCCGCCGTCGAGCTGGGCGTAGCCGGCGACCGGACGCCCGGCGCCGGGCACGACGACGTGGTGCACGCCCTCCCGGGTGCCGCCGGCCCGCAGGGTGAGCAGGAACTGCTCGGAGAAGGGGTCCGCGCCGTCGCTCGCGCCGGCCGCCGCCAGCAGGTCGTGCACCGCGGCGGCGGTGTCGGCGTCCAGTTCGGTCAGCACCTGCGGGTCCACGGGCCGGACCCTACTAGCGGGACGAGAGGCTTCCGGGCGTTCCACGCCCCGGCCGGGTGGGGCGGGCCGCCCCCGGCAGCCGTCGCTCGGGGGGATCGGGGTCGGCGTCGGCCTCCGGGCGGCCCGGCGGGGCGGTCAGCCCGCCCCGGGACGGCCGGACGAACTTGTAGCCGACGTTGCGCACGGTGCCGATCATCTGCTCGTGCTCGCCGCCGAGCTTGGCACGCAGCCGCCGCACGTGGACGTCGACGGTGCGGGTGCCGCCGAAGAAGTCGTAGCCCCAGACCTCCTGCAGCAGCTGGGCCCGGGTGAACACCCGCCCGGCGTGCTGGGCGAGGTACTTGAGCAGCTCGAACTCCTTGTAGGTGAGCTCGAGCAGGCGTCCCTTGAGCCGCGCCGAGTACGTGGCCTCGTCGATCACCAGCTCGCCGAGCACCAGCGCACCGCCGCCGGAGGCGGACTCCACGCCCGGGCGGGAGCGCAGCAGCCGCAGCCGGGCGTCGACCTCGGCCGGGCCGGTGGTGGGCAGGAGGATCTCATCGACCACCCACTCCCCCGAGACCGCGACCAGTCCACCCTCGTTGAGCACGGCGATCACCGGCACCTCGGTCCCCGTGCTGCCGAGCAGCCGGCACAGGCTCCGGGCCGCCACCAGGTCGGTCCGGGCGTCGACGACGACCGCGTCGTGCGGCCCGGCGTCGAGCAGCGCGGCCACCTCGGGGGCGGCGGTCCGCACGCTGTGCGGCAGCAGGGCCAGGGCGGGCAGGACCGTGGCCGCGTCCGGAGCCGTGGTCAGCAGGAGCAGTTCCATGGACTCCTCCTCTCGCGATACGGGGACGATACCGGTGCGTCACCCGCCGGTCAGCGGAGCGCGATCCGTCTCACGCCGTGGAACCGCCCGCGCGGCACCGGCGTCGTCGCCGACCGGGGGTCGCCTGCCGGCCCCCTGTGCGGGCTCTCTACCGTCTGGAGGTTCGACATCCCTGCTGCTGGGAGGCCGCCGTGGGAGGTACTGCCGTGGGAGGCCCCGACCGTCCGGGCACCGATCGCCGCGGCACCGTGACCCGGGTGGTCGCCGCCGTGCTGGCCGTGGCGGGCCTGCTCGTCCTCGCCGACCTCGGCACCGCGGCCGCCGCGGAGTCCGGGATCGCCCGCCAGATGCGCGACCGGCTCGGCCTCCCGGAGGATCCCGCGGTCCGGGTGCACGGCTTCTCCTTCCTCGCCCAGGCCGCGACCGGCCGCTACGACCAGGTCGAGGTCGCGATGCGCCGGGTGCCGATCGGCCCGCTGCGCACGCCGGAGATCCAGGCCCGGTTCCACGGCGTGCGCGCTCCGCTGTCCGACCTGGCCGGTTCCGGCCCGGCCTCGTTCCGGGCGGCCGCTGCGGAGGGCATCGTGCGGATCGGGCCGATGGACGTACGACGGCTGGTGGTCGCCGACGGCGGCCCGGCCGCCGGGGTGGAACGCCTGACCGTCGAGGAGGTCGACGCCAACGCGATCGACGAGACCGTCCGCGACGGCGGGGACCCGGCGCTGCGCGGGCTCGACCCGCGCACGGCGGGGCTGTTCGTCGCCGAGATGCCGGTCGACGGGGCCGACGCCCGGGTCGCGGTGCTGAGCTCGCTGCTGGTCTCGGACGGGTCGCTGCGGATCGTCCCGCTCGACGTGCGCGAGTACGAGACCGGCGACCCCGTCCCGGACGCGGTGCACGACTCGCTGATGCAGGCGATGGCGGTCGAGATCGACCCGGGGACGCTGCCCCTCGGGGTCACCCCGACCTCGGCGTCGGTGCCCGAGTTCAACGTCCTGGAGATCTCCGGGACGGCGCGGGACGTGAGCATCGGCGAGGCTGCGGGGAGCGCCCGCTCCACGAGCTGACCGCCGGGCCGGCCGGCGGCAGAAAATGGACGGGTGTGCGGACAGGCCCGGGTCGGCTACCCTCGCGGATGTGAACTGGCCGCTGACCCGACGCCGCGCGGTTGATCTGTGCCGTCTGGCCGGCTGCCTCTGTCTGAACTCCTGACCCGCGATCCCTGAGCCGCGCGTCGCAGCGACGCCCGGCCGCACCGGTCGATCAGGAGCCCCTGCCGGGTACCGCCCGCGGACCCGTGTGTGCCGAGCCGGCCCGCACGGCCCGCTCCGCACCGATGATCGGCACGGACGTCCGGACCGCCGCTGCTGCGCGCCGCGGCCGGCGACGCCGGGATCGCGAGCACCCACGGACCTCGCCCGGCCGCGTACCCACCCGGCCGGCGGCGACGTCCGATCACGACAGTCCTGACCCGCCACCCAGCACACCACTTCGGGAGAGATTCGATCATGAGCCGCGAGGACGTCCTCGTCACCGCCGACTGGGCGGAGCAGAACCTGGAGACCGACGGGGTGGTGTTCCTCGAGGTCGACGAGGACACCACCGCCTACGACGGGGGCCACATCCCCGGTGCGGTCAAGGTCAACTGGACCGACGAGCTGCAGGACCCGGTCCGCCGCGACATCGTCACCAAGGAGCAGTTCGAGCAGCTGCTCTCGGCCAAGGGCGTCGGCAACGACGACCTGGTGGTGCTCTACGGCGGCAACAACAACTGGTTCGCCGCCTACGCCTACTGGGAGTTCAAGCTCTACGGCCACGACAAGGTCGTCCTGCTCGACGGCGGCCGCAAGAAGTGGGAGCTCGACGGCCGCACGCTGAGCACCGACACCAAGGACCGCCCGGCGACCAGCTACACCGCGAAGGACGCCGACACCTCGATCCGGGCGTTCCGCGACGAGGTCGTCGACGCGATCGACACCAAGAACCTCGTCGACGTCCGCTCGCCCGACGAGTTCTCCGGCAAGATCCTGGCCCCGGCCCACCTGCCGCAGGAGCAGTCGCAGCGCCCGGGCCACATCCCGTCGGCGATCAACATCCCGTGGTCGAAGGCGGCCAACGAGGACGGCACCTTCAAGTCGAACGAGGAGCTGGCCTCCCTCTACAAGGAGGCCGGGTTCGACGAGGGCCGCCCGACCATCGCCTACTGCCGCATCGGCGAGCGCTCGAGCCACACCTGGGTGGTGCTGCGCGAGCTGCTGGGCCACACCGACGTCAAGAACTACGACGGCAGCTGGACCGAGTACGGCTCGATGATCGGCGTGCCGATCGAGCTGGGAGCGAAGTAACCATGTGCGGAGCACCCGACCAGTCCCTGACCCTGCCCGCCGGCACCGACCTGGAGAAGGAGACGGTGCTGGCCGGACGCGTCGTGGCCGGTGGCGAGCCGGTCGGCGGCGCGTTCGTCCGGCTGCTGGACGGCACCGGCGAGTTCACCGCGGAGGTCGTGTCCTCGGCCTCGGGTGACTTCCGGTTCTTCGCCGCCCCGGGCAGCTGGACCGTCCGTGCGCTGTCGCGCTCGGGCAACGGCCAGGCCGAGCTCGTCGTCGACGGCCCGGGCCTGCACCAGGCCGAGGTGCTCGTGAGCTGACCACGAGCACGCTCGTTCGCGAGCACACTGATTCGCGAACACCCCCGACCCACGAGAACACGGCCGCCGCCCCGGACCCCGTTGTCCGGGGCGGCGGTCGTTCGTGGACGACGCCGACCGTTCAGTCGGCCTCGTCCGCGTCCACACCGGCGTCGGTGCCGGTCTCGGCGAGCAGCTCGCGGCACTGCCGGTAGATGTCCCGGTAGCGCTCGACGGCGCCGGCCCGGTCGTCCCGCTCGAGCAGCGCGAGCACCGCCCGGTAGCCCTGGACCCACACCGTCCACATCCGGTCGTCGTAGCCGAGGGCCAGGATCCGCTGGCTCCGGGTGACGGTCAGGTCGACGTGGGTCTGCAGCTCGCGGTTCCCGCTCGCCATGATCATGATCGTGCTGAAGTCGGCGCCCGCCACGGAGGCGAGCATGAGGTCCTTGCGGGCCAGCCCCTCCTCGAACTCCGCCAGCCGGGTGCGGAGCCGGTCGAGGTGGTCGTCGGTGAGGTTGTCGATCCCCCACTCGACGCCCGCGCAGGCGAGCACCCCCATGACGTCGAGCAGTTCGACGGCGTTCTTGGTCGTCACGACCGCGACCCGGCGGACCCGGTTCGGGGCCACGTCGACCAGTCCCTCCGCCACCAGCTGCGCGATGGCCTCGCGCACCGGGGTGATGCTGACGCCGAGCCGGGCGGCCAGCTCCGCGTCCTTGATCACGGTCCCCGGAGCCAGCCCGCCGGTCACGATCTCCTTGCGCAGCTGGCGGACGATCGCCTCGCGCCGGGTCGGCGGAACCGAGTAGGTCACGGCGGCGATCCTTCCTCTCCGGCCGGCGGCCGTCACGGGTGGGGTGGGCCGCCCCGCCCCACCCGTGCGCCGCTCCGTCAGGCTGCGCCGGTCAGCGTCGTCTTCTCCAGCCGGAAGCCCTCGTAGTCGTTCGCGGCGATCGCGTCGCACCGTTCCCGGTAGGCACCCACGCCCCCGATGTAGGCCATGAACATCCGTGGCTTGCCCGGCACGTTGGAGCCCATGTACCAGGAGTCGGCCGTCGGGTAGAGCGTCATGTTCCCGACCTCCTCCACGTGCGCGGCCCACTCGTCCTCGGCCTCGGCGGTCGCCTCGATCGTGGTGGCCCCACGCTCGCCCAGTGCGACGATGCAGTCGGTGATCCAGTCCACGTGCTGCTCGATCGAGACGATCATGTTCGACAGGACCGAGGGGCTGGACGGGCCAGTGATCGTGAACAGGTTCGGGAACCCGGCGATCGCGAGACCGAGGTAGGTCCGCGGTCCCTCGGCCCACTTGTCCCGCAGCAGGACCCCGTCCCGGCCCCGGATGTCGATCGCGTTCAGCGCGCCGGTCATCGCGTCGAACCCGGTGGCGAACACGAGGACGTCGAACTCGTGGTCCCGCTCGGAGGTCCGCAGGCCGCGCTCGGTCGCCTCGGTCAACGGCGTCCTGCGCAGGTCCACCAGGTGGACGTGCGGCTCGTTGAACGTCTCGTAGTAGCCGGTGTCCAGGCACGGGCGCTTGGTCCCGAACGGGTAGCTGCGCGGGCTCAGGATCTCCGCGACCTCCGGGTCGGTCACCCGCTCGCGGATCTTCTGTCGGACGAACTCGGCCGCGGTCTCGTTGGCGGCGGCGTCGGCGAGCGTGTCGGTGTAGCCGGCGAGGATGGAGACCAGCGTCCCCTCCTGCCAGCCCGACTCGTACTTGGCGTTGCGCTCGGCCTCCGAGACCGCCAGTGCCGACTCGGTGGCCTCCGGGACCGGCACCCCGAACCCGGAGGTCCGCTGCTTGTCCCGCCACTGCCGGTACTCCGCCTTCATGGCGTCGATCTCGGAGCGCTCGAGCGGCCGGTTGCGGGCCGCGAGCGAGTACGCCGGGGTGCGCTGGAAGACGGTGAGCTCGGCGGCCTGCGCCGCGATGATCGGGATCGACTGCACCCCGGACGAGCCGGTGCCGACCAGGCCCACCCGCAGGCCGGTGAAGTCGACGCCCTCGTGCGGCCAGTGCGCGGTGTGGTACGTCGGCCCGGCGAAGCGCTCCCGACCCGGGATGTCGATCTCCTTCGACCGGGACAGGCAGCCGGTCGCCATGATCAGGTACTGCGCGTCCACCGTCTCGCCGGTGTCGGTGGCGACCCGCCAGCGGCCGGCCGCCTCGTCGTAGTCGGCCGACCCGACGCGGGTGTTGAACGTGACGTCCTTGCGGAGGTCGAACCGGTCGGCGACGTGGTTGACGTAGCGGAGGATCTCCGGCTGGGCGGGATAGCGCTCGGTCCACTCCCACTCCTGCTCCAGCTCCGGGGAGAAGGAGTACGAGTAGGACAGGCTCTCCACGTCGCAGCGGGCACCCGGGTACCGGTTCCAGTACCAGGTGCCGCCCACGCCGTCGCCGGTCTCGAACACCCGGGTGCTCAACCCGAGCTCACGCAGCCGGTACAGCTGGTAGAGGCCCGCGATTCCTGCGCCGACGATCACCGCGTCGACGCTGCGGTCGTTGCTCATTCCGTGGTCCCTTCTGACGTGCGCCGTTGCATGTAGGGGAAAACGGGGTCGGGGGCCGGCCCTCAGGCCGGCTGGGCGTGCGAAGCCAGGTGCCGGTCGATGTGCTCCGCGACGTACTCCAGGCCGGCGTCGGCGCCGGGGAGCACGTTGACCATGGTGAAGAAGCCGTGCATCTGCCCCTCGAACCGGCGGCTCTGCACGGCGACACCGGCCGCGCGCAGCTTCTCCGCGTAGGCCTCGCCCTCGTCGCGCAGCACGTCGTGCTCGGCGGTGAGCACGACCGCGGGCGGGAGCCCGGCCAGGTCGGTGGCCTGCAGCGGGGAGGCGTCGGCACGCCGGCGCGAGGCCTGGTCGGGGGCGTAGTGGTCCCAGAACCAGACCATCGAGTCCCGGCTCAGCATCAGCTGGTTGGACGGGTCGGAGTAGCTGGCGTTGTCCAGGTCGGCGTCGGTGACCGGGTAGACCAGCACCTGGAGCGCGATCGCCGGACCGCCCTCCGCCTTCGCCCGCTGGGCCATGATCGCGGCGAGGTTCCCGCCCGCGCTGTCCCCGCCGACGATCAGCGGCAGGTCGGTCCCGTGCTCGGCGAAGTGCCGGACGCTCCACAGCAGCGCCGCCCACGAGTCCTCCACCGCGACCGGGTAACGGTGCTCGGGGGCCAGGCGGTAGTCGACGAGGACGACGGCCGCGCCGGTCCGCTCGACGATCTTGCGGGCCAGGGTGTCCGACTCGTCCAGCGAGCCGATCACCCAACCGCCGCCGTGGTAGTAGACGAACACCGCACACGGGGCCTCCGGAGCGAGGATCCGCACCGGGACGCTGCCGCCCGCCACCGGGACGGACTCTTCGACCACGTGGGCGACCTCGGGGCCCGGTCCGTACATGTCGCGCAGGGCCCCACCCAGCCCGCGCGCCTCCTCCGGGGTCATCTCGTGGAGCGGCTTCATCCCGCTCTCGGCCATCTGGGCCAGGAAACCTGCGGTTGCCTCGTCGAGCGCCATCGGATCACCTCGTTGTGATGGGGAGGGCGTTCCGCACACCGGTCGATCGGAACGCCGGGCGAACGCTCCCACCGTAAGTCACCGAATGAGGCCTGCATTACACCCGAACGGGTGGACAATGCATTCTGCATCAGGGTGTGCGTCCGGGCGCCGCCGTCCGGGGCACCCCGCTCGTCCGTGCGGCCGTCTCGCTATCGCGGCCGGCACTCACGCACGCGCCCCGAGGGGCACCCTCGTAGCGCTGCCGGGGGCCGCCATGTCCCGTCCGGCGCCGCGGTGTCCCGTCCGCCCGGCTCCGAGGGGCACCCTCGTAGCGCCATGTGCCCCGAGGGTGCCCCTCGGGGCGCGGCAGCGGGGCGCGGCGGCACGCGGGACCCGGGTGCGCGGCGGGCCGGGCCGGCCGGTGGGCGGGTGCTAGTACGCTGGCGCGCCGTGCACTGGTTCTCCACCGGGCTGCTGATCGCCCTCTCCGCGGGAACCGCCGCCTGGGCCGGGTGGCTGCTCCGGCGCCTGTTCGTCGTCGAGCCCGCCCCGGCCTCCGCGGCCACCGACCGTCCCGCCCCGGACGGCGACGCCGACGACCACGACGCCCACGACCACACCGAGGAGCCGACCCCGTGACCAGTTCCGACGACGAGCAGCTGCGGACCACGATCACCGGGCCGGAGAACGCGGCGCCGGACTCGCCGCAGCGCAACCGTCCGCAGTGGAGCGACCTGCCGGTCACCGACGACACGGCGAACCTGCGCCAGGGCCCGGACCTCGACGAGCGCTGCCTGGGCGTGCTGCCGCTGGTGGGCGTCTGGCGCGGGGACGGCGAGATCGTCGACCCGACCGTCGAGGGTGCCCGGCCGTTCGGCCAGCAGCTGACCTTCGCCCACGACGGGCGCCCGTTCCTGACCTTCGAGTCCCGGTCGTGGCTGCTCGGGCCGGACGGCGAGATCGGTGAGCTGCTGGAGCGCGAGACCGGCTTCTGGCGCCCGCAGGAGGACGGCTCGCTGGAGGCCGTCATCGCCGACAGCAGCGGCCTGGTCGAGGTCTTCTACGGCCCCAAGGGCGACATGCGCTCCTGGCAGATCGAGACCGACGCCGTCGCCCGGACCGCGTCGGCGCGGGCCACGGTCGCCTCGAAGCGGCTCTACGGCCTGGTCAACCAGGGCGACCTCGCCTACGTCGACGAGCGCGCGATGGACGGTGGCGAGATGGCCCCGTACATGTCGGCCGTGCTGCGGCGCGTCGTCGGCTGAGCACCACCGGTGGTCGACACCGTGGTGCGCCCGTGCGGGCGGCGGGCGCTGCTGTTCGAGGTGACCTCGGCGGCCGAGGTCGCGGCGATCGTGTCCGCCGTGCGCGCGGCGGAACTGGCCGAGGTGACCGAGCTGGTCCCCGCGGCCCGGACGGTCCTGGTGGAGGTGGCGCCCGGTGCCGCGCTGGACCGGGTGCGCGACGCGGTGCGCACCGCCGACCCGGAGTCGGGCTCGTCCGGCACGGGGACCGTCCACACGATCCCGGTGACCTACGACGGTGCCGACCTCGACCTGGTCGCCCGCACCGCGGGGATCTCCCGGGACGAGGTGGTGGAGCTGCACAGCGGCGCCGAGTACACCGTGGACTTCTGCGGTTTCGCGCCCGGCTTCGGCTACCTGTCCGGACTGCCCGAGCCGCTGCGCCAGCCGCGGCTCGAGAGCTCCCGCACCGCCGTACCCGCCGGGTCGGTGGGGATCGCCGACGTCTACAGCTGCGTGTACCCGCGCCGGTCCCCCGGCGGCTGGCGACTGATCGGCCGGGCGGCGGTGGCCCCCGAGGTCCTGTTCGACCCCGGGGCCGAGCGACCCACCCTGTTCACCCCGGGCGACCGGGTGCGGTTCGAGGCCCGGTGACCGGCGGCCTGCTGGTGCTGCGGTCCGGGCCGCAGGCACTGGTCACCGACCGGGGACGGCCGGGGAACGCGCACCTGGGTGTGCCGCCGTCGGGCGCGCTCGACCGGCCCGCGTACGAGCTGGGGAACCGGCTCGTCGGCAACGACGACGGCGCGGCCGGGCTGGAGCTGCTCGGTGGCGGGGCGCGACTGAGGGCCCGGGGCAACCGCGTCGTCGCCGTGACGGGCGCGCCCGCGCCGGTCACGGTGGACGGCCGGCCCGCCGCCTCGCACACCGCCCTCCACCTTCCGGACGGGGCGACGCTGGAGCTCGGCGCGCCGGTCGGTGGCCTGCGGGTCTACCTCGCCGTCGCCGGCGGTCTGGCGGTCGAGGCCGCGCTGGGCAGCCGGAGCACCGATCTGCTGTCCGGGCTCGGCCCCGCCCCGGTCACCGACGACACCGAGCTGCCGGTGGGGCCCTGGTCCGGGACGCTGCCCGACGCGGGTCCGGTCCCGGTCTCGGTCCCGGACACGGCCGTGCGGCTGCGGGTCCGGCTCGGTCCGCGCGACGACTGGTTCACCGACCCCCGGGCCGCGCTCGCGGGGCCGGAGTGGACGGTGACGGCGGACGGGAACCGGATCGGCATCCGGCTCGAGGGCCCGCCACCGGAACGGCGGCCGGACACCCGGGACCGGGAGCTGCCCAGCGAGGGCATGGTCACCGGTGCGGTGCAGGCACCGCCGGACGGGCCGCCGGTGGTGTTCCTCGCCGACCACCCGACGACCGGCGGTTATCCGGTCGTCGCGGTGGTCGAGCCGTCAGACCTGGCCGTGCTCGCCCAGGCCCTGCCCGGGACCCGGGTGCGGTTCACCGTCCTGGGCTGATCACCCGCGGCCGGCGTCCTCACCGTCCAGGATGGTCCGGACGTCGGCGGTGGCCATGTTCGCCAGCCGTCCGATCTGGACCGGATCGAGGCCGCACTCGTGCAGGTGGCGCACCGCACCGGCGAGGTCGTCACGGCGCCGGCGCAGGACGTCACCGAGCTGCTCGATCCGTTCCTGGGAGTCCCCCAGCAGCCGGGCCGCGTCGACCGCCCGGGTCGGGTCGGCCAGCAGCACCCCGAGCAGCCGGTCCCGCACGTCGACGTCCGCAGCCGGAGCGGTCGGGGCCGACGGCACCACCGACAACGGCAGCTCCTGCTGCTCACCGTTCGTGGTGCCGGCGCCCTCGTCGGGCCGGCGCATCCGCGCCCGCCGCACCGCGCGCGCGGCGAGTGCCTGCTGCACCGCGCGGGACACCGGCTCCGGGCCGATCGGCCGGGCCGGCCCCACCGCCGCGCGCGGGAGCCCGACACCGGCGGGCCGGACGTCGTCGGCACCGGCGTCCGGGTCGGTATCCGGGTCTTCCGTGGCCGAGCCCTCGTCGCTGGGCAGGTCCTCGTGGGCGGGCACCGTGCGTTCGGCCGACCACGGCGGGAGTGGGCCGACGGCGAGACCGTCGGTCACATCGTCGGCGGCCCCCGTGGCGGCACCAGCAACCGCATCGTCGGCAGGATCGGTGCCAGGTCCGGCGGGTGTGCCCTCAGCCGCACCGGCAACCGTGCTGCCGACGATTCCGGCGCTGACCACCGCAGCTGCGCCCGCAGCCGCACCGGCGCCGGTACCGGCCGTCGCGCCGTCACCGGCTCCGGCTCCGGCTCCGGCTCCGGCTCCGGCTCCGGCTCCGGCTCCGGCTCCGGCGACTGTGCCGTCGGCTGCCTCAGCCGTGGTACCGGGGACGGTGCCGTCGGCGGATCCGGCGGTGGCACCAGCAGTCGTGCCATCAGCGGCTGGGGTGACCGTGCTGCCGGCTGCTCCAGCCGTGGCACCGGCGACCGTGCCGTCGACGGCCCCGGCACCGGTCCCGAGCGTCGTTCCGTCGTCGGCCCCGGCAACCGTGCCGCCGGCCGCCCCGGATGTGGCACCAGCGATCGCGTCATCAGCTCCGGCGACCGTGCCGTCGGCCGGCCCAGCCGTGGAACCGGCAGCCGCGCCGTCGACGGATCCGGCACCGGCGACCGTGCCGCCGGCCGCCCCGGCCGTAGCACCGGCGGCACCGTCGTCGACGGCTCCGGCGGCGGTGGCGGCACCGGGCCGGTCGGCCGTCGGGAGGCCGGTCCCGGTGTCATCGACGGCGGGCCTGCCCGTTGCGGATTCGCTGCTCGCTGTCGCGCCGGTCGCCCCGGACTCGGCACCGTCGGGGTCCTGTCCGGGGGAGCCGGCGGCCGCCGGGGCGACGCCGGTGCCGGCGTGGTCCACCTCGGAGCGGGCCGGCTGTCCGGTGCCCGGCCGGGTCGCCTCGAGGGCGGTCCCCGCGGGGCCGGGCCCCTCGCGATCGGGATCCTCGCGATCAGGGCCCTCCTGATCGGAGGCCGCGGTGCGTCGCCTCGCGGCGAAGGCGGCCGCCGCACCGGAGGCGGCGGCGAGCCCGGCAACTGCACCCGTGACGGCTCCGATACCGGAGCGCCCTGCCGCCCGTGGACCGCTCTCCGCCGCGGTGCCGGTGGACCCGGGGTCGGGGGTCGGGCCACCCGGGGCCGCGCCGTCCGCGTGCGTGTGTCCGGGAAGTGCGCTCGCCGGGGGCGCGTCCTGCGGTGCCGTGCTCCGGGGCGGCTCGGCCGAGGGGTCCACCGTCCCGGTCGGTCCGGTGGTCGAGACGTCCTGGTCGTATGACGCGCTCCCCGCGACCGCGGGGTCCGAGGGCTCGGCAACCGGCGATCCGGCGTCCGCCGACCCGCTCCCGTGCAGACCGGATCGCCGCGGGACCGGACTCGGAGCGTCCGCACCGGGAGAACCGGCAGCGCCACCCGGCGCCGGACCCGCCGCGGTGTCCGACGAGGACGTACCGGCGGCGGAAGCATCCGGGCCGCTGTCCGCCGTGGACCCCGATCGGCCGGCGAGCCCGGCCGCGACGGCACCGGTGAGCCCCGCACCGGCAGCAGCAGCCGCACCGGCTCCGGAACCACCGCCGGCCGCGGAGGCGGAGCCGGCGCCCGCGGACGACTCGTCCCCGTGGGACGCCTCGGCACGGGTGGCGTCGGCGGGCGAACCGGTACCGGTCGCGACGGTTCCGCTCGGGCCGGCGGCGTCGAACGCAGTGGTACGGCTCCGGCTACCGGTGGCACCCCGCGGGGTGTCGTCCCCACCCCGGTCGCCGGCGGACGTGCCCGCCGGCGCGGGACGTCCCTCCTCGGGCGTCGTGGTCTCGTTCCGGTCGATGGCGCCGGACTTGCGGCCCCCGAACCCGCCCCACCCCGACCGCGGCGCGGCCGGGTACCGGACCGGACGTGCAGTGACCACACCGTCGTCGAGCCCGGAGCCGGCCGGACGGAGCCCGCGCCGACTGCTCACCGGCTCCTTGCCGGTACGGGCGAGCGTCGCGCTGTCCGGTCGCTCGTCGGCGGGGGCGCGGAGGTTCTCGTGTGCGGGGTCCGGATCCCGGATCGCGTGCCGCCCCGCCGTGGGCGGGGGTGTGGCGTCGGCGGCCTCGGACCGGACGGGGAGGCCGGGGAGCGGGCCGGTGTCCCCGCCGCGTTCGGCGACGACGTCCGCGACGGTCCGCGGCCGGACGGGACGCGGCGGGTCCGCCGGTCCCCCGGCGGCCTCGCCCGTCCAGTCCTCTGCGGACGGTTGCGGGCGTTCGGACGCGTCGGGACGCGCGACGGGCAACGGGTCGGGCGCCGGGGTCCGACGGACCCGCCAGACACCCCACAGGACCAGGACCACCAGCACGCCCGCGCCCACCACCGCCGCGAGCGCGAGGGGCGGGATCGTGAACGAGCCGAGCTGCATGGGCCCGGACCTTATGACGGCCGGGGCCCGTGCGCGTGCAACCGTCAGCTGCTGCGCGTCCCCGAGGACGGCTGCGCGGCGCTCGGCCGACCGGCGCTCGACGAGCCCTGACCGGAGCCGTTCGCACCGTTCGAGCGGCCGTTCGCGGCACCGTTGCCGGAGCCCTCCGCGGAGCCGGATCCCCCGGTACGACCGCCCTGACCGTTGCCCGTCTGCCCGGAGCCGTTGCGGCCGGAGCCGGCACCGGTCGCCCCGGAGCCGCGCCCGGCCGTCGGGTTCACCGTCGTCGGCGGCTCGGCCTCGGTCGCCGACTGCGCCCCCGAATCCTTCTCCTCGCCGTCGGACGACTGCCGGGAACCATCCGTTGGAGTGTCACCGGAACGACGGACGGCGCCGACCGCGACGGTCCGTTCGGCGTCCTCATCGGACTTCCGCTCGGCGTCCTGCCGCGGAACCGCGGACGTCGCCGGCTCGGGCTGCTGGGGCTCCGACGCCGGACGGAAGAGCTCGGCCGCCTCCGGCTCGTCGCCTCCCGGGCGCACCGCGGTGGTGCGCTCGGCGTCCTGCTCGCCCCGGGGCGCCTGGCCGGCCTGCAGACCGGCCGGGGCGGGGCCGGGCCGCGGCGCCGGGGACGGACGGGGTCCCGGCCGCGGACCGGCCTGCCCCGACCCCTGGTCCTGCTGTCCGGGCCGCCCCGGGCCGGGACCGCCGGACTTCGCGGGGCCCGCCTGGCCCGGACGGCCGGAGGACTGTGCGGACGCGGCCTGAGCCGCCCCGCCGGGCTTCTCCGGTCCCTCCTGGCCCGACCGGCCGGAGCTCGCCGAGCCCTGCGGACCGGGCTTGTCGGATGCCGCCTGCTGGCCGGGCTGCCCCGGCCGACCGGGCTTGCCCGGACCGGCCGGACCCGGCCGGGCGGAGCTCCCCGTACCCGCCTGGCCCTGCTGGGCAGAGTTCGCCGACCCCGCCTGGCCCTGCTGCCCCGCCTTCGCCGGGCCCGCCTGGCCCTGCTGGGCGGAGTTCGCCGGGCCCGCCTGGCCCTGCTGCGCCGATTTCCCCGACCCGGCCTGGGCCTGCTGGGGCGAGCTTCCCGACCCGGCCTGGCCCTGCTGGGCCGAGTTCCCCGCGCCCGCCTGGCTCTGCTGGGCCGAGTTCCCCGCCCCCGCCTGACCCTGCTGAGCCGAGTTCCCCGCCCCCGCCTGACCCTGCTGAGCCGAGTTCGCCGCCCCCGCCTGGGCCTGCTGGGGCGAGTTCCCCGACCCCGACTGGGTCTGCTGACCCGCCTTCGCCGGGCCCGGCTTCGCGGCACCCGCCTGCCCCTGCTGCGCGGCGTTCCCCGGAGCGGCCTGCCCCTGCTGTGCCTGTCCCGGGTTGCCGGGGCCCGCCGGACCCGGCCGGGCGGGCTTGCCCGGACCGGACGCGCCCTGCTGACCGGGCCGCCCCGGACCCGCGGCGGCGCCCTGCTGACCGGGCCGGCCGGGACCGGACGGTCCCTGCCGGTCGGCGGGCGCACCGTGCGCCTGGTCGCTGTTCTGGCCACCGTGCGGAGCGACCGGCCGGGCCTGCCGGTCGGAGTCCTGGCGACCGTGCTGCTCACCCCGGCCGTTCTGCCCGGCACCGGAGCCTGCCGACGCGGCCGCGGAGCCGTTCGTCCCGCCCGGCTGACCCGCCGGGCTGCCGGGCCCGGCCGGTCGGCCCGGCTGCGCCGGCCCTGCTGGGCCGTGTTGCTGCTCGGCGGCCGGCCGGCCGCTCTTCTCCTGGCCCGACGACCGGTCACCCGGACCGGACGGCGAGCCTGCGGACCCGGCGGCCTCCGGGCGCGCCCCCGGGTGCGGCGGCCGCCCCGGAGCCGGGGCCCCCGGCGAACCGCCGGGCTGCCCGGGGCCCTGCTGCGCACTCGGCGCGGGCTGCGGGCGCGGGCCGGGACGTGGCGCGGGGGCCGCGTCGCCCGGGCCGGGCGGACGGGCGCCGGCCGGGCGGACCTGCTCACCGCTGTCCCGGCGCCGGTCGCCGGTGTCCCCGTCGCGACCGGGGCGATCGCCCGCGGCCGGCTGCGGGATGCCGGTGCGGGCGTCGCCGTCCGGCTTCTCCGGGCCGGTGGACCGGCCGGCCTCGGCACGCAGCTCGTCACGGCGGCGGGTGAGCTCGCCGACCTCGGCGCGGAGCTTGTCCCCGTGCTCGCGGGCGCGGTCGGCGTCCGCCCGCGCGCGATCGACCTGCTTGCGGGCCTCGGACGTGACGCGCTCGGCGTCGGCCCTGGCCTTGTTCCGGATCTCCTCGGCCTCCTCCTCGGCCTTCTGCAGGATGGCCTGCATCCGGTCGGAGAAGCCGTCGACGCCGCCGGCGTCCTGCGGCGGGGGAGCCGGCCGCGGCGAGGGCCGGGGCCCGGGGCCCGGCTGCGGACCGCCGGGGGCTCCCGGCGCGGGCGCGAAACCACCGGGGGGTGAGGCCGGCATCGGCGGCGGCATCGGCCGGCTCCGCAGTGCGTCGATGTCGGCCCGCATGCGGCCCATCACCCGCTGCATCTGGACGATGTGCTCGTCCACCTGCTTGCGGTCGTATCCGCGGAGTACGACGTCGAACCGCGGGGAACCGCCCGGGCGGTCCGCCCCGTCTGCCGTCATCGCCTCTCCTCACACAGGTCGTCCGGCATTGCGCAGGGCCCTCGCACCCGGGCACACCCGGCTCGACCCTGTCGAACAGAGTAGCCGCGCGTGCGCCGTCGCGGCGAACTCCGCGACTGCCGGGCGTCCCCCATCGGCGTGGCGGCTCCCGTGACCGGCGATCCCGTGACAAGATGTGCGGCTACCGTTCGCGCGTCCCCGAGCCTACCGGGCCGGAACGAATACCATCGGTGGCGTGGACACCTCGCTGAAGGGCACGCTGCACAAGCGCGGTCTGCGGATGACGCCCCAACGCCAGCTCGTGCTGGACGCTGTGCGCGAGCTGGGACACGCGACCCCCGAGCAGGTGTGCACCCGTGTGCAGGCCACCGCACCAGCCGTCAACATCACGACCGTCTACCGGACGCTGGACCTGCTCGAGGACCTCGGGGTCGTCCGGCACGCCCACCTCGGGCACGGCGCCCCGACCTACTCCGAGCACCAGCACCGGCACCTGCACCTCGTCTGTCACGACTGCGGCCGGGTCGACGAGGCGCCGGCCGAGCTGCTGTCCGATGTGGCAAGTCGCACGCGAGCCGAGCTCGGCTTCCACCTCGACTCGACGCACGTGGCGCTCTCGGGCACCTGCGCGGACTGCTCCGGCGCGAGCAGCACCACCGCCGGAGGCGGCACGGCCGGCACCACCGCCGGAGGCGGCACGATCAGCACGATCGAGACCAGCACGACCGACCAGAACGACGACGCGGCCTCCGCCTCCCCGGAGGCCGTGAAGGGAGACCGGTGACCACATCCGGACCCGAGCAGGACACCGACCAGACCCCGGACCCGGACACCGCCGTCCCGGCCCACCACGGCGACCCGCCTGCCGAGCAACGGGCGATGGCCCGCTCGGCCGCCGTGGTCGACCGTGGTCACCGCGACGTGCTCGCGGTCACCGGCGAGGAGCGGCTCTCCTGGCTGCACCTGCTGCTCACCCAGCACGTCAGTGAGCTCCCGGCCGACACCGGCACCGAGGCACTGGTGCTGGACGCGCAGGGCCGCGTGCTGCACCACATGGCCGTCGCCTCCACGGGGGACGCCGTCTACCTCGACACCGAGCCCGGCGACGGCGCGGCGCTGCTGGACTACCTCACCAAGATGGTGTTCTGGTCGGCGGTCGAGCCGCGGGACGCCACCGGCGAGCTGGCCGTGCTGAGCGTCGTCGGCCCCGAGGTCCCGGCCGTGCTCGAGAAGGCCGGGCTGCCGCTGCCGCCCCCACCGCACGGGGTGGCCGGGCTCGACGGCGGCGGGTTCGTCCGCCGCACGCCGTGGCCGGGGCGCGACGCGGTCGACGTGGTGGTGCCGCGGGACGCGAAGGACACGTGGTGGTCCGCGCTGACCGCCGCCGGCGCCCGCGCCGCCGGGACCATCGCGTTCGAGGCGCTGCGGGTGGAGTCGCGCGCCCCGCGGCTGCGCCGGGACACCGACGAGCGGACGATCCCGCACGAGGTCGGCTGGATCGGCCCCGCCGTGCACCTGACCAAGGGGTGCTACCGCGGGCAGGAGACGGTGGCGCGGGTCGCCAACCTCGGCCGTCCACCGCGCCGCCAGGTGCTGCTGCTGCTCGACGCCGGCGACGAGGAACTGCCCCGCACCGGCGACCCGGTGCACCGGGACGGCCGTGCGGTCGGCCGGGTCGGCACGGTCGTGCAGCACCACGAGCTGGGGCCGATCGCGCTGGCCCTGCTGAAGCGGTCCGTGCCGGTGGACGCCGAGCTGACCGCGGGGACCGAGGAGCGTGTCTCGCCGGCCACGGTCGACCCGGACTCCTACGAGGCCGACCCGGACAGCCCGCCGCCCGGACGCGTCGCGCGGGAGCGGACCGGCGGCGGCCCGGGACGCCGCGCCTGACCTGGGCGAGGTGAGCACACCCCGCGCGGGGTCCGGCCGGCACCCCTCCGGACCTCGCGCGAGGCGCCGTGGACGTACGTCCGGCTGTGACGCGGGGCGGCCACGTCGCACTCACCGGCGTGAACAAGGTACGGTTACGACCACGACATTGATGAGACGAGAGGGGCCGCCGGGTCGTGTCAGCTGACCGGGCCGCCCCTTCCCTGTTGTAAGGGGGACCAGCCATGGGGCGCGGACGAGCCAAGGCCAAGCAGACGAAGGTGGCCCGCGAGCTCAAGTACAGCTCCCCTGCTATGGATCTCGACGCGCTGCAGCGTGAGATCGGTAGTGGGACGGCGGTTACTACCGACAACGGCGACGACGAGTACGGCGAGTACGCCGACCTCGCCGCCAGGTACAACGACGAGGACGACGAGCCTCGCCGCTGAACCGCACATCGGCGCCCGGGCGCAGGAGCAGATGCTCCCGCAGCCCGGGCGCCGCCGTGCGTCCGGCACCGGTCGCTCCGCTCGCCGACGCGTCCGGTACGCCGGTCGTACCAGGCGGTTTCGCCCGACCGATCGGATAGGGCAAGATCATGAGCACCGCTCCGGCTGCGGAGCGGAGTCCTGGTCCCCGTCCCGTCCGAGGTGCTCACGACATGCGCGGCAACCTCTTCGCGGTCGCCGTGAACCTCGTCGTGCTCACGGTGCGGTCCGACCGCCTGCACGTGCTGCTCATCGAACGGGGCGAGCCCCCGTTCCTCGGTGAGTGGGCCCTCCCGGGGGGCTTCGTGCGCCCCGACGAGGACCTCGTCCACACCGCCGGGCGACGCCTCGGCGAGGAGACCGGAGCCGACACCGGCCACGCCGTCGTCGGCCACCTGGAGCAGCTCGCGAGCTACGCGGCCCCGGACCGGGACCCACGGGGGCGCGTGCTGTCCGTGGGCTACCTGGCGTTCCTGCCGGACATGCCGGAGCCGACGCCGGGTGGCAGCGCGGTGGCCTCGGCCTGGTGGCCGGTGGACGAGGTGCCGCCACCGGCGTTCGACCACCGCCGGATCCTCGCCGACGGCGTCGAGCGGGCGCGGTCCAAACTGGAGTACACGACGCTGGCGGCGTCGTTCTGCCCCACGCAGTTCACCGTGACCGACCTGCGGCGGGTCTACGAGGCCGTCTGGGACGCCTCGCTGGACCCGCGCAACTTCCAGCGGAAGGTGACCTCGACCGAGGGCTTCCTGGTCCCGACGACCACGCTGGTGACCGGCGGGCGCGGCCGGCCGCCGAGGCTGTTCCGGCGCGGGGACGCCACCGCCCTGCACCCGCCGATGCTGCGGGATTCACATCGGGTGAGCACCCGCACGCCGTGAGTACGGCTTACGCCACTATCGACTGAATTCGATAACCCATCGCCTTGTCACCCGTTGCACATTATGTGACGAAACATCGTGGTGTGCGCCCTGATCACACCCGGACGGGGGAGCGCGCGGCAGGGGACGTGTGGGTCGACGCGGCCGCTACGCCGGACTTCACCCGGCTGCGGAGCAGCCTGCTGCGCTTCGTCGTGCCCGCCACCGTGCTCTTCCTCGCCTGGTTCCTCTGCTACCTGGTGCTCAACGCCTGGTACAAGGACCTCCTCTCGCTGCGCCCCGGCGGGATCCCGCTGGTGCTGCTGCTCGCCGCCGGGCAGTTCGTCTCGACGTTCGCGCTGACCGCCGCCTACAACCGCTACGCCCGGCGCCGGCTGGACCCGCTCGCCGGCCGGGTCCGGGCACGGCTGGAAGGCGCGTCCTCGTGAGCTCGGTCCTCGTGAGCTCGGTCCTCGTGAGCTCGGTCCCCGCCCCACCGCCCGGGCCGGTCACCGGGTCGGCCGTGGGCGACCCCGTGCTGAACGTCGTGGTGTTCGCCGCGTTCCTGCTCGTCGTCCTCGTCGTCGTGCTCCGGGTGGCCCGGTCCGGGGCGACCCGGTCGTCGTACTACGCCGGTGGGCACGGGTTCACCGGGCCGGAGAACGGGCTGGCGCTGTCCGGTGACTTCCTGTCCGCGGCCACGTTCCTGGGCATCGTGGGCGCCGTCGCGGTGTCCGGGCCGGACGGCTTCGGCTACGCGGTCGCCGCGTTCGTCGCGTGGCTGCTGGCCCTGTTCTTCATCGCCGAGCTCATCCGCAACACCGGTCGCTACACCCTCGCCGACGTGCTCACCGTACGGCTGCGCGAACGCCCGGTCCGGGCCGCGGCGGCGACGTCGGCCGTGGTCATCTCGACGCTCTACCTGCTCGCCCAGCTCGCCGGGGCCGGCGGGCTGGTGGCACTGCTGCTGGACGTCACCGACCGGGCCGGGCAGGCCGTCGTGATCGCCGGCGTCGGTGGGCTCATGCTGGTCTACGTGCTGATCGGCGGCATGACCGGCACGACGTGGCTGCAGATCGCGAAGGCGGCCCTGCTGGTCGGCACCGGTGCGGTGATGGCTGCCTACGTGCTCGGCATCACCGGGCTCAGCCTGCCGAAGCTGTTCGAGTCCGCGGCGCTGCGCCACCCCGAGGGCGACGCGGTGCTGCGGCCGGGCCTGCTCTACGGCGGCGGGGCGCTCGCCCAGGCCGACCTGGCGTCGCTGGCGCTCGGCGGGGTGCTCGGCGTGGCCGGCCTGCCGCACATCCTCATGCGCTTCTACACCGTGCCGACGGCACGGCAGGCGCGCTCCTCGGTGACCTGGGCGATCTGGCTGATCGGCGGGTTCTTCCTGCTCACGCTGGTGATCGGGTACGGGGCCGCGGCGATGGTCGGTCCGGAGCGGATCCTCGCCGCGCCCGGCGGGGTCAACTCGGCGGCGCCGCTGCTGGCCCTGGAGATCGGCGGGGAGATCGGGCTCGCCCTGGTCTCGGCGATCGCGTTCGCGACGATCCTCGCCGTCGTCGCCGGCCTGACGATCACCGCGGCCGCTGCGTTCGCCCACGACGTCTACGCCAACCTGATCCGCCGCGGGACCGCCACGGCCGCCGAGGAGATCCGGGTGGCGCGGCGGGCGACACTGGTGATCGGGGTGCTGGGCACCGCGGGCGGGATCCTCGCCAACGGGCAGAACATCGCGTTCCTCGTGTCACTGACGTTCACCGCCGCGGCGTCGGCGAACCTGCCGACGCTGCTCTACTCGCTGTTCTGGCGCGGGTTCACCACGTCCGGCGCGCTGTGGAGCATGTACGGCGGGCTCGCGGTCACCGTCGGGCTGATCGTGGTCTCGCCCGCGGTGTCGGGCACACCGACGTCGATGCTGCCCAAGCTGGACTTCGCCGTGTTCCCGCTGACCAACCCGGGCCTGGTGTCGGTGCCGGCCGGGTTCCTGCTGGGCTTCCTCGGCTCGGTCCTGGGCCGGGAGCGCCCGGACCGCGCGGCCTTCGCGCGGATGTCGGTACGTGCGTTGACCGGTGCCGGCGTGGAGCACCCGGTGCACGGCGACCCGTCGATGCCGCCGCCCGCGGGCCGGCACCGGCAGTCGCCGTTCCCGGTCACCGGGGCGCGGCGGGCAGCGGATCCCGGCGGGCCGGAGCGGCCCGTGATCCGTCCGGCAGCCGGCTCCCCCGCCGACGACTCCCCGACCGGGCGGATCGCCGACGGACCGCTGGTCGGCCCGGGCGCCGCATCGCTCCCGGCCGGCCCGTCACCGCACCGGGTCGCCCCGGGGGCCGGCGGGCGGCGGGGCGGCAGCACCGGCGCGTTCTTCCAGCCGGTCACACCGCCGGGGCACGGGCACCGGCCCGCGGATCACCGCCGGGGAGGCGGGCCGGCCGGGCCACCGCCGTCCTGAGGGCCGGCACTCCCGGAACCGGGGTACTCAGAACCGGGGGTGCTCGCCGCTCAGCTGCACCCGGGCACCGATCTCCCCGGAGTCGGCACCCTCGACCTCGCTCATCCGGCCGACCTCGCCGAGGATCCAGGCCGGGACGTGCCGGGCGGTGAGGACGGCCAGGGCCCGGTCGACGTCCTCGGGGGGCAGCACCGCGACCATCCCGACGCCCATGTTGAACGTCTTCTCCATCTCGGCGCGGTCCACCCGGCCGCGGGACTGGATCAGCTTGAAGATCGGGGCCGGGGTCCACGAACCACGCTCGATCGTCGCCGCGAGCCCCTCGGGCAGCACCCGTTCCACGTTGCGGGCCAGACCGCCGCCGGTGACGTGCGAGAACGTCCGCACCCCGGTCTCCGCGGCGATCGCCAGGCAGTCCTTGGCGTAGATCCGGGTGGGGACGAGCAGCTCCTCGCCCAGCGAGTGGTCGAACTCCTCGAGCTCGCCCTCCAGCGGCAGCCGGGCGATCTCCAGCAGCACGTGCCGGGCCAGCGAGTAGCCGTTGGAGTGCAGGCCCGACGAGCCGAGCGCCACCAGGACGTCGCCCGGCCGGACCCGCTCGGGCCGCAGCATCTTCTCGGCGTCGACGATCCCGACCCCGGTCGCGGACAGGTCGTAACCGGCCTCGTCCATCAGGCCGGGGTGCTCGGCCGTCTCCCCGCCGAGCAGCGCGCAGCCGGCCGCCTCGCACCCCTCGGCGATGCCGCGCACGATCGTGGCGACCTTCTCCGGCACCAGCTTGCCGATGGCGATGTAGTCCTGCAGGAACAGCGGCTCCGCGCCACAGACCACCAGGTCGTCGACCACCATCGCGACGAGGTCCTGGCCGATGGTGTCGTGCTTGTCCATGGCCTGCGCGATCGCGACCTTGGTGCCGACCCCGTCGGTGGACGCGGCCAGCACCGGCTCGGTGTACTTGCCGAACTTCGCGGCGAACAGCCCGGCGAACCCGCCGATCCCGCCCATCACCTCGGGCCGGGTGGCCTTCTCCGCGAACGGGCGGAACTGCTCGACCGCCCGCTCCCCCGCGTCGATGTCCACCCCCGCTGAGGCGTAGCTGGCGGGGCCGGGCTCGGTCGAGGGCATGGGTCGGTTCTCCAGTGCGGTGCGGTGCGGTGTGGTCGGGGGTGGTGCTGCCGGTCAGGGCCTGCTCAGCGCCTCCCCGGCACCGTATCCGACGGCCAGCGGGCCGGGATCGCCTGATGCGGATCCGGATGCCTGCGGCTCGGGGACGTCCTCCAGCAGGTTCTTACCGAGCTGCGCCTCCTCCGGCAGCGGGATCGGGTAGTCCCCGTCGAAGCAGGCGCAGCACAGCCGCGAGCGCGGCTGCTCGGAGGCGGCCACCATCTGGTCGACCGACACGTAGCCGAGCGAGTCCGAGCCGATCGAGCGGCGGACGCCCTCGGTGTCGGCGCCGTTGGCGATCAGCTCGGCCCGGCTGGCGAAGTCGATGCCGTAGAAGCAGGGCCAGCGCACCGGCGGGCTCGCGATCCGCACGTGCACCTCGAGCGCACCGGCCTCGCGCAGCATCCGGACCAGGGCACGCTGGGTGTTGCCGCGCACGATCGAGTCGTCGACCACGACCAGCCGCTTGCCGCGGATGACGTTGCGCAGCGGGTTCAGCTTGAGCCGGATGCCGAGCTGGCGGATCGTCTGGCTGGGCTGGATGAACGTCCGGCCGACGTAGGCGTTCTTCACCAGGCCCTGGCCGTAGGGGAGCCCGGAGCCCTGGGCGTAGCCGATCGCAGCCGGTGTGCCCGACTCCGGGACCGGGATGACCAGGTCCGCGTCGACCGGGTGCTCCTCCGCGAGCCGGCGGCCGATCTCGACGCGGGTGTCGTAGACCGAGCGGCCGGAGATGTGGGTGTCCGGGCGGGCCAGGTAGACGTACTCGAACACGCAGCCCTTGGGCTCGGGCACGGCGAAACGCCGGCTGCGGATGCCGTCGGCATCGATCGCGATGAGCTCACCGGGCTCGACCTCGCGGACGAACGAGGCACCGACGATGTCCAGCGCCGCCGTCTCCGAGGCGACCACCCAGCCGCGCTCCAGCCGGCCCAGCACCAGCGGCCGGACGCCCTGCGGGTCCCGCGCGGCGTAGAGCGTCGACTCGTCGGCGAAGGTCAGCGAGAACGCGCCGCGCAGCCGCGGGAGCAGCCGCATCGCGGACTCGTAGACACCGAGGTCGTCGGCACCGGCCGCGAGCAGCTCGGTGACCAGGTCGGAGTCCGTGGTCGCGCGCAGCCCGGAACGCCTGCGGCCCTCCAGCCGTCCGACGTCGTCGCGCAGCTCCGCGGTGTTGACCAGGTTGCCGTTGTGGCCGAGTGCGATCCCCGAGCCGGCCGCGGTCGTGCGGAACGTGGGCTGGGCGTTCTCCCAGGTGGTCGCGCCGGTCGTCGAGTAGCGGCAGTGCCCGACGGCGAGATGGCCCTGCAGCGACGACAGCGTCTGCTCGTCGAAGACCTGGCTGACCAGGCCGAGATCCTTGAACACGACCGTGCGCCGGCCGTCGGACACGGCGATCCCGGCCGCCTCCTGACCACGGTGCTGCAGCGCGTAGAGGCCGTAGTACGTCATCTTCGAGACGTCCTCACCCGGTGCCCAGACGCCGAAGACCCCGCACTCCTCGCGGGGGCCGGACTCGAGTTCGGGTTCGGGTTCGGGTTCGGATACGGCTGCGGCCGGGGTGGTGGGGGCAGGGCTGACGTGCTCGTTCCGGACGGAACTCAACGCGGCGCTCCTCGACAGGCGGCGTACCGGACCAGGCGCCGATCCTACGCCCGCAACCCCGCGTCCACCCGCCCGCGGGAGGGAGGTCACTACGTGGCTCGTGAGTGGTTTTCGCGGTCAGGACCGCGAAAACCACTCACGGGCAGCAGCGCTGCGACCTCGCCGGCCCGCGATCCGGACGCGCGCACCGCGCCGGAGGCGACGGCGTCGGCCCAGGTGAGCCGGCCGAGGGCGAGGGCGATCCAGGTCCGCGGGTCGGTCTCGACGACGTTCGGCGGATTGCCGCGGGTGTGCCGCGGGCCCTCGATGCACTGCACCGCGCCGAACGGGGGGACCCGGACCTCGACGCTGCGTCCGGGCGCGCGCCGGGCGAGCTCCGCCAGCGCGGCCTTGACCGCCGCCTTGCGGACGCCCCGCTCCGGTTCCGGGCCCCCGGCGATCCAGTCCTCCAGGACGTCCCCGCTCATCGAGCGGCCGCCCGCGCGGACCCCGGGCCGGGCCTCACACCGAGACCGGGCCGAAGCGTGCCGGGAGCGTCCCCTCCCAGGCGGTGCGCAGCTCGTCCAGGGCCAGCTCGCCCACGCCGTCGCCGAGGTGCAGCACCGCGCCGCCGGTCTCCCCGATCCGCGCGGCAGGCACCCCGGCCTCGCCCGCACGGGCGAGGAACGCGTCGGCGTCCCCGGCCGCGACGGTGACCAGCACCCGGCCCGCGGACTCCGCGAACAGGGCGGTGAACGCGTCGTCGTGCACGCCGGACAGCTCGATCCGGGCGCCGTGGCCCGCGGCCAGGGCGGACTCGACCAGGCCCTGGGCCAGGCCGCCGTCGGAGAGGTCGTGGCTGCCGGTGAGCGTGCGGTCGGCGCCCGCCGCGGCCAGCAGCCCGGCCAGCCGGCGCTCGTGCTCCAGGTCGACCGCCGGCGGGCGCCCGCCGAGGTGGGCGTGCACCTCGTGCGCCCACTCGGAGCCGCCGAACTCGGCCGCGGTCGTGCCGAGCAGGATCACGGCGTCGCCGTCGGCGCCGGCGAACCCGGACGGGACCGCGGTCGTCACGTCGTCGATCACGCCGAGCACACCGACGACCGGGGTCGGCAGGATCGCGGTCGTGCCGGTCTGGTTGTAGAAGCTGACGTTGCCGCCGGTGACCGGGGTGCCGAGCACCGCGCAGCCGTCGGCGAGACCGCGCACCGCCTCCTGGAACTGCCACATCACGTGCGGGTCCTCCGGCGAGCCGAAGTTCAGGCAGTCGGTGACGGCCAGCGGCACCGCCCCGGAGGTGGCGACGTTGCGGTAGGCCTCGGCCAGCGCGAGCTGCGCGCCGGTGTAGGGGTCGAGCGCGACGAAGCGGGCGTTGCAGTCGGTCGCCACGGCGATCCCGCGGTCGGTCTCCTCGTCGACCCGGACCACGCCGGCGTCGGCCCCGTGCGCGGCGACGGTGTTGCCGCGCACGTAGCGGTCGTACTGGGAGGTGACCCACGAGCGGGACGCCAGGTTCGGCGCCGCGGCCATCCGCAGGACCTCGGTGCGCAGCTCGGACGGGGTCTCCGGGCGGGGCAGCCGCTCGGGGCCGTCGGCGGTCAGCGCGTCCTGCCGGACATCGTCGCGGGCCACCGGGCGCTGGTAGACGGGGCCCTCGTGGGCGACGGTGCGCGGCGGCACGTCCACGACGGTCTCGCCACCGGAGGTGATCACCAGGCGCTCGCCCTCGGTGACCTCACCGATGACGCTGGCCAGCACGTCCCACTTGCGGCAGACCTCGAGGAACGCCTCCACGTCCTCGGGCTTCACGACCGCGCACATCCGCTCCTGCGACTCCGAGGAGAGGATCTCGGCGGCGGTCATCCCGGTGGCGCGCAGCGGGACCTGGTCGAGGTCGACCTGCATGCCGCCGTCGCCGGCGCTGGCCAGCTCGCTGGTCGCGCAGGACAGCCCGGCGCCCCCGAGGTCCTGGATGCCGACGACCAGCCCGGCCGCGAACAGCTCCAGGCAGCACTCGATGAGCACCTTCTCGGTGAACGGGTCGCCGACCTGCACGCTGGGCAGCTTCTTGCGGCCGCTGCCGCCAGCTGCCTCGTCGAAGGTCTCCGAGGCGAGCACGGAGACCCCGCCGATGCCGTCGAGCCCGGTCGTCGCACCGAACAGGATGATCTTGTTGCCGGTGCCGGAGGCGAACGCCAGGTGCAGGTCCTCGCTCTTCAGCGCCCCCACGCACAGGGCGTTGACCAGCGGGTTTCCCGCGTAGGAGGGGTCGAAGACGACCTCACCGGCCACGTTCGGCAGGCCGAGGCAGTTGCCGTAGCCGCCGACGCCGGCCACGACGCCCGGCAGTACCCGGGCGGTGTCGTCGGCGTCGGCCGGGCCGAAGCGCAGCGGGTCGCCGACCGCGATCGGGCGCGCGCCCATCGCCATGATGTCGCGGACGATGCCGCCGACACCGGTCGCGGCGCCCTGGTAGGGCTCCACGTAGGACGGGTGGTTGTGCGACTCGACCTTGAACGTCACCGCCCACCCGTCGCCGATGGACACCACGCCGGCGTTCTCGCCGATGCCGGCGAGCATCGCCTGCTTCATCTCGTCGGTGGTGGTCTCGCCGAAGTAGCGCAGATGCACCTTCGACGACTTGTACGAGCAGTGCTCGCTCCACATCACCGAGTACATGGCCAGTTCGGCGTCGGTGGGCCTGCGGCCGAGGATGTCCCGGATGCGGGCGTACTCGTCGTCCTTGAGGCCCAGCTCCCGGTAGGGCTGCGGCTCGTCCGGCGTCGTCTCGGCGTGGGAGACGGAGTCGACGGTCACCTGGGGCTGCGTCACGGCGCCAGGGTAGACGGCCCGCTGCGGGGACCGACGGCCCCCGAGACCCGACTCACCACCTCAGGCGGCGACCTGCGCCGCCAGTGAGGTGAACAGCCCCAGACCGTCGGAGGACGGGCCGGTGAGCCCGCTCGTCGCGTGCTCCGGGTGCGGCATCAGGCCGACGACGTTGCCGGCGGCGTTGGTGATCCCGGCGATGTCGCGCGAGGAACCGTTGGGGGCGCCGTCGCGGTAGCGGAACACCACCCGGCCCTCGCCCTCCAGCTCGTCGAGGGTCGCGGCGTCGGCGACGTAGCGGCCCTCCTGCGACTTCAGCGGGACCAGCAGCTCGTCGCCCGCGGTGTAGTCGCGCGTCCACGCGGTCCGGGCGTTCTCGACGCCCAGCACCACGTCCCGGCACAGGAAGTGCATCCCCGCGTTCGCGATGAGCGCCCCCGGCAGCAGGTGCGCCTCGCAGAGGATCTGGAAGCCGTTGCAGATGCCGAGCACCGGCAGTCCGCGCCCGGCGCCGTCGACGACCTCGCGCATGATCGGGGCCAGCGACGCGATGGCGCCGGCCCGCAGGTAGTCGCCGTAGGAGAACCCGCCCGGGACGACGACGGCGTCCACCCCGCGCAGGTCGTGGTCGCCGTGCCAGAGCGGCACGGCCTCGGCGCCGGCGCGGCGGACCGCGCGTGCGGCGTCGACGTCGTCGAGGGTGCCGGGGAAGGTGATCACACCGACCCTGGGGGCGGCACTGCTCACAGCCGGGTCACCGTCCAGTCCTCGATCACCGGGTTCGCCAGCAGCGAACCGGCGAGCCGGTGCAGGGTCTCGTCGTCGATCGCGTCGTCGACCTCGAGCTCGAAATGCTTGCCCTGCCGCACACCGCTCACCCCGGACACCCCGATCCGACCGAGCGCCCGGGTCACGGCCTGACCCTGGACATCGAGGATCTCGGGCTTGGGCATCACGTCCACCACCACTCTGGCCACGCCGCTCAGGGTACGGCGCGGGGGGTGACAGCTCGACGTGCCGGGCCTCACCATCGGGTATGCGCATCCTGGTCCTGGGCGGGACGGTGTTCCTCTCGCGAGCCGTCGCCGAGGTGGCGCTGGCCGCGGGCCACGCGGTGACCTGTGTGTCCCGCGGGATCTCCGGCGACCCGCCGCGCGGCGCCGCGGCGGTGAAGGCGGACCGGTCCGAGCCGGGCTCGCTCGCGGCGGCACTGGGCGGGGAGGCCTTCGACGCCGTCGTCGACGTCGCGACGATGTCGGCGCCGTGGGTGCGCGAGGCCCTCGACGTGCTGGCCGACCGGGCGGGGCACTGGACGTTCGTGTCGTCGCTCAACGCCTACGCCGACCTGGCGCGGCGCGGCGGCACCGTCGGGCAGGCCACGCTGCCCCCGCTGCACGGGACCCCGGACGCGTCGGTGCACCTCACCGATCCCGAGGTCTACGGCGCCGCCAAGGTCGGCAGCGAGGACGCGGTGCGCGACCGGGCCGGCGAGCGGGCGCTGATCGTGCGGGGCGGGCTGATCTGCGGCCACGGTGACGTGCTGGACCGCTTCGGGTACTGGGCGAACCGGTTCTCCCGCGGCGGGCAGGCCGTGGTGCCCGACGCCCCCGGGCACCCGATGCAGCTCGTCGACGTCCGCGACCTCGCGGCGTGGATCGTGCGGTGCGCCGAGGCCGGCACCATCGGGACCTACGACGGCACCGGCCCGCGCTCGACCCTGGCCCGGGTGCTGGAGGAGGTCGTCGAGGCCGTCGGCGCGCCGGACCTCGACCTCGTCCGGGTGCCCGCCGAGACCCTGGTGTCCGAGGACGTCGGCATCTGGGCGGGCCCGCGGTCGCTGCCGCTGTGGCTGCCGCCGACGCACTGGGGCCTGGCCGACCGCGACGTCCGCGACACCCTCGACGCCGGGCTCACCGTCCGACCGGTCGCCGAGACCGCGCGGGCGGCGCTGGCGTGGGAGCGGTCGCTCGGGCTGGACCGGGACCGCCGGGCCGGTCTCACCTCCGCCGAGGAGCGGGCCGTGCTGCGGGCGCACACCACCGGCTGAGCGGCTACCCGAGCACCTCCCGCAGCCGCGCGGCGAACTCGGCGGGCCGGCCCGGGTGGCCGAACTCGTCGCCCGCGAAACCGCCGTGGTGGCTCGGGAAGACCACGGCCTCCTGCCCCAGCCGGGCGGCGAGGGCCCGCGTGGTCCGTGCGGTGACCGTGTCGCCGGTCTCCTCCCCGACCGCGAGGACCACCCGGGTCGGCGCGGCGGCGAGCGCCGCGGCGTCCGGGACGACGCCGAACACGGCCGCGGACCGGTCGGAGAGCAGCGGGTCGTCGCGGGAACCGTCGTCCTCCGCGGGCAGACCGAACTGCGCCGGGTCCGGCGGTGCCGCCGCGAGGTACTCCTCGGTGTACGGACCGTTCCAGGAGGTGAACCCGATGAACGCGGCCATCCCGGCGCCCCACCCCTTCGTCTCGTAGGCCTCGCGAACGCCCTGCCAGGCGCGGTGCGCGGCCTCGGCGTCGGGGAGCTCACCGATCAGCGGCGGCTCGTGCGCGACCAGCACCCGGACGTCGCCGGGACGGGTCTCCACCAGCGTCAGCGCCGTCACCGCTCCCCCGCTGCTGGCGAACACGTCCACCGGGCCCCCGAGCTCGCCGATGAGCGCGTGCAGGTCCGCGGCCTGCACGCGCGGATCGTGGTCGGTGCGGCCGTCGCGCCGGGCGCTGCGTCCGAGCCCGCGCGGGTCGTAGCCGACGACGCGACGGTCGGGCAGGTGGGCGGCGAGGGTGCGGAAGCCGGTGGCGTCCATCGGCTGGCCGACCGCGAGCAGCGGCCGCTGCCCCGGCGCGGGGTCGGGTCCGTGCAGGTCGTAGGTGAGGTCGGCGTCGTCGAGCCGGAGGGTGCGCGTGTCCATGTCCGGTGGACCGCACGGCCGGGCGATTCTCATCGCCGCGGTGACGGACTCGCGGGGTCACCCACCCGGACGACACCACCGGAGAACGGGGATGCTGGACCCATGCACCTGACGCACTACGGTCACGCCTGCGTCCTGGTCGACACCGGAGCCGCCCGGTTGCTGTTCGACCCCGGCGCGTTCTCCTCCGGCTTCGAGTCCCTCGACGGGCTCGACGCAGTCCTGATCACCCATCAGCACTTCGACCACGTCGACGCGGACAAGCTGCGCACGCTGCTCCGCGCCAACCCGGACGCCGCCCTGGTCACCGACGGCCAGACCGCCGAGCAGCTCGACGGGATCGACACCCGCACCGTGGCGCCGGGCGACCGGCTGGCACTGGGCGGCGCCGAGATCGCCGTCGTCGGCTCCGGGGAGCATGCGCAGATCCACGCGGACATCCCGCTGGTCGCCAACAACGGCTACCTCGTCGACGGCACGCTGCTGCACCCCGGCGACGCCTACGTCCCGCCCGGTCTCGACGAGCTCGCGACGCTGCTGCTCCCGACCGGGGCACCGTGGCTGAAGGTCTCCGAGGCCGTCGACTACCTGCGGGCGGTGGCGCCGCGCCGGGTCGTCCCGATCCACGAGCAGACCCTTGCCGACCCGGCGATGCACTACCGGTTCTTCGACAACCTCCGCCCGGCGGGCACCGAGCTGCTCGTCCCCGACCGCGAGAGCCCGGTCGGCGTCTGATGGCGATGACCTGGGAGCAGGTCGTGGTCGACGCCCGCGACCCGGTACGGCTGGGCCGCTGGTGGGCCGAGGCGATGGACTGGGTCGTCGTGAACGCCTCCCCGCAGGAGTTCGAGATCCAGCCGTCCGAGGGCGTCACCCCCGGCATGCTCTTCCTGTCGGTGCCGGAGGGGAAGCGGACGAAGAACCGGTTGCACATCGACCTGCGCCCGGACGGCGTGCGCGACTCGGAGGTCGCGCGGCTGCTCATGCTGGGTGCGACCCGGGTGGACGTCGGTCAGGACGCCGACGAGCCGTGGACCGTGCTCGCCGACCCCGAGGGCAACGAGTTCTGCGTGCTGGGCGAGCGCCGGCCGCACCCGCACCCGTAGTCCGGCCGAGCGGCTCCGGTTGTCCACAGGACGCACACACTGTGGACAACCGGGCCCTTCGCCGGTTGGTCTGCAACGGCCCCGCTCAGGCGGCGGGCGCCGCGGCCCGGAACAGGCCACGGTGCACCGCGGGCACCGCACCGGCGGTCCGGGCGGCGTCGACCGCGGCGAGCACGGCGGCGCTGCGGTGCGGCCTGCGCAGGTCCTTCGCCCGCACCGCCAGGCGCACGGTCCCGCCCCGCTGGGCGGTGCGGACGACCTGCTGCACCAGCGCCCGGCCACGGCGGCGGTCCCCGGCCGTGCGGTCACCGAGCCACGGCTCGGAGCTGCGGAAGGTCAGCACCTTGGCGCGCAGCGCCGGGCCACCCGGCGGACGCAGGGCGGTCTCGTCGGCGCAGAGGGCGAAGCCGTGCTCGGCCAGGGCCTCGAGGGTGCCACCCGACGCGGTCCAGCCGGGCGGGGCGAACCCGTCGGTGGACAGCCCGGTGGCGGTGAGGATGCGGCGGGCGCCGGTCAGGCGCAGGCCCGCCTCGTGCCGGGGCAGCGCACCGAACTCGGTGCGCCGGCCGAGCCGCGGGACGGTGCCGTACTGCCAGGCGCCGACCGGGTCGGCGGTGTGGTCGTAGCCGTGCAGCAGCAGGTCGTCACCGGCACGGACCCGGCCGGCGATCCAGCGGACCAGCGCGTCACCGCGCTGCAGTGCCCGCGCCGCGCCCGACCCGTCCGGGCCCTTGGGCTGCACGAGGTGGGTCAGCGGCACGCCGCGGCGGTCCAGCTCGGCGGCGAACGCGGCGGCGCGGGCCCGGTCGGCGTCGTCGCCGTCGGTCAGGCCGGACAGCGACACCAGCAGCGTGCTCATGGCTCCATTGAGCCGGACCGAGGTGAACCCCGTGCCACGGCGGGGCGACGAGCACCTGCCGGTTCGCCACCCCGCCGGGGGCGCTCAGCGCGCGGTGAACCCGCCGTCGACCTTCAGCTCGGCGCCGTTGACCATCGCGGCCTCGCCGGAGGCCAGGTACACCACGGCCGCGGCGATCTCCGACGGCTCGGCGAACCGGCGGGCCGGGATCTCCGCCCGGTGCGCCTCACCGGCGGGGTTGTCCCAGGCCCGCCGGCCCAGCTCGGTCAGGACGACCGTCGGGGACACGGCGTTGACCGTCACCCCGTGCGGCCCCCACTCGACGGCGAGGGTGCGGGTGAGGCCGTTGATCCCGGCCTTCGACGCGCAGTACGCCGCGTGCTTCTCCAGGCCGCTGCTCGCCGCCTGCGAGGCCAGGTTCACGATCCGCCCGTGGCCCTGCTCGACCATCACCCGGCCGGCCGCGCGGGCCATCAGCCAGGACCCGGTGAGGTTGACGTCGAGGGTCCGGCGCCAGTCCTCGATCCCCAGCTCCAGGGCCGGGGCGAGCAGCGCGATCCCGGCCGAGTTGACCAGGACGTCGAGCCGGCCGTGCCGGTCGACGACCTCGCGCACGCAGGCCTCGGCGGCGTCCGGGTCGGCGACGTCGACCCGGTGCGCCGAGGCGGTCCCGGTGACCTCGGCCAGGTCGGCGCCCGCGACCCGGGCACCCTGCGCGGCCAGCGCGGACGCGACCTCGGCCCCGATCCCGGAGGCCGCGCCGGTGACGAGCGCGACCCGGTCGGTCAGGTCGAACATCAGCAGTCCGTCCCGACCTTCTGCGCCTCGGCGAGCGGCTCGCCGTCGCGGCGGTCGTAGTCGTCGAGCGCGGCGACCTTGGCCGCCGAGGCGCTGTTCGGGTCGAACCGGTGGTCCAGCCAGTCCGACGCCAGCTTGCGCGCCAGCTCGATCCCGACGACCCGCTGTCCGAAGCAGAGCACCTGCGCGTCGTTCGACTTGATCGCGCGCTCCACCGAGAACGGGTCGTGCGCGGTGACCGCCCGGATGCCCGGCACCTTGTTCGCCGAGATCGCGACCCCGAGACCGGTGCCGCAGACCAGCAGCGCCCGGTCGGCCTCGCCGTCGGCGACCTTGCGGGCCGCGGCGACGCCGATGTGCGGGTAGGTGGTGTGCCCGTCCGGCCCGACGCCGACGTCGATCACCTCGGTGACCCGGTCGTCGGCCTGCAGGTCGGCCTTGAGCTTCTCCTTGTAGTCGAAGCCGGCGTCGTCGGCGCCGACCACGATGCGCAGCGTGTCGTTCACGCGTCCTCCTCCACTCCTGAACCGACGGCCTTCAGCACGGAACCGACGGCGGTGACCACCAGTCCCATCGAGATCGCCCCCGCGTCGGGGGTCCCCACGCTCTTCTCCGCCAGCGGCCGGGCCCGCCCGACCTTCGGCCGCAGTTCGGCGGTCTGCTGTGCCCGCTCCGTCGCGACCTGCGCGGCGGCGGACCATGCCGGGGCGAGCTCCTCGCCGCCGGCCACCCGGCGCTCCAGCTCGTCGACGAACGGCAGCAGGCTGTCCAGCAGGGTCTTGTCGCCCGGCCGGGCCCCGCCCAGCTGCTGGATCGTCGAGGCGAACTCGCGCACCCCGGCGGCGACCTCCGACGCCGGGTAGGCCTCGGCGGTGTCGCCGAGCCGGCGCCCGAGCGCCTCCAGCGCGGCGCCCCACAGCACCCCGGACGTGCCGCCGGCCCGCTCGGCCCACGCCTGCCCGGCCTGCTGGAGCAGCCAGCCGCCACCCGGGTCGGCGTCCGCCCCGACCGCGGCGACCCGGGCGGTGGCCGCGGTGATGCCCTTGAGCATCCCGCGGCCGTGGTCGCCGTCCCCGGCGACGGCGTCGATCCGGCCGAGCTCGTGCTCGTGCTCGCGGATCGTCGCCTCGATCGCCGCGAGGGCGGAGCGGACGGTCCCGGCCAACCGGCGTCCGGCCTCCCCGGCCTCGGGCGCCGTGACGACGGCCTGTGCCTCGGCGAGCTCGTCGGCGGTCGGCGCGCGCAGCGCGGCCAGCGGGGCGCCCGCCTTGCGGTAGGCCGGGGTGTAGGCGTCGGCCCGCCACAGCGGGTGGAGCTCGTCGTTGAGCCACATCAGGGTCAGCGAGCAGCCGCCCATGTCGAGGCTGGTGACGAGCTCACCGACCTCCGGGTCGACGATCTCCAGACCGGCCTCGCGCAGCCGCTTCGCGACGTGACCCCAGAGCAGGAACAGCTCCTCGTACTTGGTCGTGCCGAGTCCGTTGAGGATCGTGCCGACCCTGCTACCGGCACCGGCCGGTGCGTTCTTGAGCACCTCGTCGACCAGCAGCTCCGCGAGCTCGCGGGCCGGGAGCATCGGCACGTCGCGGATGCCGGGCTCGCCGTGGATGCCCAGGCCGAGGCCGAGATGCCCCTCGGGCACCGAGAACAGCGGCTCGCCCTCGCCGGGCATCGTGCAGCCGGAGAACGCGACGCCGAGGGTGCGGGTGGCGGCGTTCGCCGCCCGCCCGATCCGCTCGACGTCGTCGATGCCGAGGCCCTGGGCCGCCGCGGCCCCCATCGCCTTGAACACGGTGAAGTCGCCGGCGATGCCGCGCCGCTGGTCCTCGTCGTCGGCGGAGGCGACGTCGTCGGTGACGACGACGATCCGGGCGTCGATGCCCTCGGCCCGCAGCCGCTCGGCCGCGATCCCGAAGTTGATGTTGTCGCCGGCGTAGTTGCCGAAGCTGAAGATCACGCCGCGGCCCTGGTCCGCGGCCTTGCCGACCGAGTACGCCTGGGCCGCCGACGGCGAGGTGAAGATGTTGCCGACCACCGCGCCGGTGGCCAGGCCGGGCCCGACCGTGCCGCAGAACGCCGGGTAGTGCCCGGACCCGCCGCCGATCACCACGGCGACCTGCGGCTGCCCGCCGCGGTGGGACACCACCCCGCCGTGCACCCCTCGGACACGGTCGGCGTAGAGGTCGAGGAAGCCGGCGAGCTGGTCGTCGGCGAACTCGGCCGGGTCGTCGAAGATCCTGGTCATGTCCCCTCCTCGGGACGGGTCCGGGCGGGCCGGGTCGCGGCCGTCCGGGCCGTGTTGCTGGGTGGGCTCCGGCTAGTGGGCTGCCTCGGTCTCGCGGAGCTCCTCGGCGTCCTGCGGGACGTCGAGGAACGAGACCATCACGAAGGCGGCGGCGTAGAGGACCACGAAGGCCCACACCACACCGACGTTGCCGGTGCCGATCGCGAGCATCAGGGCGACCACACCGGAGCCCAGGAAGGCGGCACCACCGGCGGCGGTGGTGTACATGGCCATCGCGGCTCCCTTGTGGTCGGGTGCCAGCGCGGGCATGATCGCGCCCATCGGGACGAACCCGGCGAGCAGGCAGCCGAACACGCAGCCCGCGGCGACCGAGACCCAGAAGCCCCAGGTGGAGCCGGCCGGCACGGCGTGCGGCACGTACCACCACAGCAGCAGGCCGATCGCGGAGCCGAAGACCCCGAACCACTGCACCGTGCGGCGCCAGCCCCACTTGTCACCGATCCAGCCGAACAGCGCGTTGACCCCGATGTTGGTCGCGTAGACGAACACGGTCATGGTCAGCCAGCGGCTCTGTCCCCAGCCGAGGTCGACGGCGATCACCGTCGGCAGGATGATGAACATGCCGTACTGCGGAGCGGTGTTGATCAGCCGGACCAGGAAGCCCATCAGGATCTTCGGGTTCTTCGCGGTCAGCCGCAGGCCCGCGGTGATCACCTGGGCGCTCGACTCGCCGGCCGGGGCCAGCCGCCGGTCCCCGTGCTCCTCCTTCACCCCGAACCGGGCGATCAGGTAGCCGAGCACGACCAGCGCCGTGGAACCGATCATCGCGGCGGTCTCACCGCCGGTGGACCCGCCGAAGGCCGGGATCATGCCGAGCGCGAACAGCGAGCCCAGCGTGGGCAGGCCGCCGGTGAACATGACGTAGAACCAGCCGACCGCGACGCCGTTGCGCTCGTACGGGATCACCACGTTGATCCACACCAGGAACGCGAACGCGAACAGCGGGTAGCCGAAGCCGCGCAGGAAATAGGTGAGCGCGACCAGCGGCATGCTGCCCAGCTGCAGGCTCAGCAGGAACAGCACCTCGAAGACGACCCACACGACCAGGCCGAGGGTCATCACCCGGCGCGGGCCCCACAGGTCGGCGAGCGCACCGGAGAGGTAACTGGCGATCAGCACGGACAGGCTGTAGGCCGTGATGATCGTGGCGACGGTGGCCTCGGGCGAGCCGAGGACCGTCTCGATGTGCGGCGAGATGAAGTTCGACTCGGTCCCGTTGCCGGTCATGAAGACCAGCACGCCGAGGAAACCCCAGCGCAGCGAGTGCGGGATGCCGATGCGGTCCAGGAAGGTCTCCTGGGACGGGTTGATGGCAGCGCTGCTCATCGGTGTTCCCCTCAGGCGTTCGGGAGGATGGAGACCTTCACCGACGCACCCGAGGTGTCGCCGACCAGGTCGAGGGCCTTCTGGAACTCCGCGAGGGGCACCTGGTGGGTGCAGATGTCGGCGACGGGGAGCTTGCCGTCCTCCAGCATCTTGATCGCGGCCGGCCAGCAGTGCGGGCCGAGGTGGGCGCCGCGGACGTCGAGCTCCTTGTCGTCGGAGATGATCGACCAGTCGACGGTCACGTCCGAGCCGAACACCGAGTACTCGACGAAGGTGCCGAGCTTGCGCAGCAGGTTCAGGCCCTGCGCGACGGCCGGGACGGCACCCGAGCCCTCGAGGTAGACGTCGGCGCCGTAGCCCTCGGTCAGCTCGCGGACCTTCGCGACGGCGTCCTCCGTGCCGATGTTGATCGTCAGGTCGGCACCGGTGCGGCGGCCCAGCTCGAGCTTGTCGTCGTCGAGGTCCAACGCGATCAGCAGGCGCGGGTTCTTGGCGCGGGCACCGGCGATCAGGCCCAGGCCGATCGGGCCGCAGCCCGCCACGACGACGACGTCGTCGAAGGAGATGGTGGCGCGCTCGACGGCGTGCAGCGCGCAGGACAGCGGCTCGGCGAACGCGGCGTGGGCGGGCTCGAGGTCCTTCGAGACCTTGTGCACGCGGGCCCGGGTCGGGACGGCCATGTACTGGGCCATCGCGCCGTTGAAGTTGCGGAAGCCGAACATGTCGTGCGGGCCGCACATCCAGTACTGCCCGCGCAGGCAGTAGCGGCACTGTTCGCACGGGACGATCTGCTCGCAGGCGACCCGGTCACCGATCTCGACGCCGTGCAGGGCCAGGCCCTCCGCGTCACCGTCGACGATCCGGCCGACGAACTCGTGGCCGGGGGTCACGCCGGTCTGCGCCCAGGCCGGGCGGTTCTCGTCGCCCCAGAACTTGGCGGCGCCGTGGTAGCACTTCAGGTCGCTGGCGCACACGCCCACGGCCTCGACCTGCATCAGCAGCTCGCCGGCACCCGGCTTCGGGACGTCCACCTCCTCCAGCCGGTAGTCCTCCGGACCGTGCACGACCACGGCCTGCATCCGGGCGGGAATCTCTGCGGCGACTGCCACGGCGTACCTCCGTTGGTGCCATGCGAACAACTGCATGAGCGAATGTTCTGAGCATGCGTTCCCTCGTGAACATTTGTCAACACATCGGTTCCATCGTGAACAAAAGTGCAGTACGCTGCTCTGCGAGGATCCTCCGGACGGAAGGAGGCCGGCGATGGCGCCGCGCGAGTTCACCCGCCGCGACCTGGCCCTGATGCACCGGGCCGCTCGGCTGTACTACCTGGACGAGCTCAACCAGGCCGGCATCGCGGAGCGGCTGGCGGTGTCCCGGCCGACCGTGTCCCGGCTGCTCGCCGAGGCGCGGCGGATCGGGATCGTGCGGATCACCGTGCACGACCCGGACACGCTGGGGACCGGCGGTGACGAGGCGGAACGGCTCGCCGAGCTGCTGGGGATCGAGAAGGTGTGGCTGGCCCCGTTCGCCGCCACCGATCTCGGCCCCTCGCTCGCCGAGCCGGTCGGCGAGGCGTTGCGCGAGGCCGGGCTCGAGGCCGGCGACGTGCTGCTGGTGTCGTCCGGCCGCACGGTGTGGGAGCTGAGCCACGAGGCGCTCCCCGCGGTGCCCGGCCTGGAGATCGTCCCGACCGTCGGCGGGGTGTCCGAGCCGGAGGCCTGGCACCAGACGAACGAGATCACCCGGGCGGTCGCCGAGCGGATGCAGGGCCGACCGCACTTCCTGTTCACCCAGGCGATGCCGTCGCCTGCGATGCGCCACACCCTGGCCGAGGACCCCGAGTTCCAGCGGGTCACCGGGTTCTGGAACCGGGCGGACGCGGCGCTGGTCGGCGTCGGCGCCCCGCCCGCCGGCCGTGACTCGATCTCCACCTCGGTCCCGCTGGACGACGAGGGCCTGCGCGCCGGGGCCGGGGACGTCTGCCTGAACTTCTACCGCGCGGACGGCGACCCGATCGACTTCCCGGGCAGCGAACGGATGGTGCGGATCGCCCCCGGGCAGCTCCACAAGGTGCCGCGCACGATCGCCGTCGCCGTGGGGCCGGAGAAGGTGCCGAGCATCGTCGGCGCGGCCCGGGCCGGCATGTTCAACCGGCTGGTCACCGACGCCCCCACCGCGCAGGCGCTGCTGGTATCACTCGACGGCGCCTGACCGGGAGCGGCACCGTCAGGCTGCGGGCTCCGGCTCCCGGAAGCCCGCCCCCGCGCGTGCCAGTGCCGTTCGCATGGCCCGTTCCGTCCCGGCAGGCCCACCACCGCGGGCCGCACTGTCGCAGGCTGCACCGCCGCTGGCCGCACCGCCGCGGGCTGCACCGCCGCTGGCCGCACCACCGCTGGCCGCACCGCCGCGGGCTGCACTGTCGCGGGCTGCACTGTCGCGGGCTGCACTGCCGCGGACGGTGGCGACCGCGGCCGCCCCGACCGCGCCGAGTGCCGCGCCGAGGTGCGCGGCGCACCGCTCCGGGTCGGCGCCCGGGAACCGCTGACACACCGCGACGAGCAGGTCGTCGTGCACCGCGCCGAGCCGGACGGCGAGCGAGGCGGGCGGCCCGGCCGCGACCAGCTCCACCCGCAACCCCGCGAGCCGGTCGGCACCGGTCGTCGTGAAGGCGTCGATCATCGCGCCGACCCCGGCCTGCACGGCCTCCCACGGTCCGTCGGCGGCGCGCGCCCGGGCGACACCGGTGGCGGCGAACTCCTCCACGTGGTGGAACAGGACCTCCTCCTTGGACGCGAAGTGCAGGAAGAACGTCCGCGGGGCCACACCCGCCGCGGCGGCGATCGCGGTGACCGAGGTCCGGGCCGGACCGTCGGCCAGGTACAGCTCGGTCGCAGCGGCCACGATCGCGTCCCGGGTCGCGCGCTTCTTCCGCTCCCGCAGCCCGGTATCGACTTTCTCCTGCACTACTGCATTAATGCATTAATGCATCGAGAGTTCAAGGGGGCGACATGGCCGAGCACACCGACCGCGTCTACGTGCTGACCGGGGCGGACAGCGGCATCGGGGCGCGGACGGCGGAGCTGCTCCGCGACCGCGGGGCGCGGGTGATCACCTGCGGGATCTCCGGCCGGAGCGATGTCCGTGCCGACATCGCCGAACCGGCCGGGCGTGCGGCGTTGCGGGCCGCGGTGCACGAGCGGGCGCCGGCGGGGATCGACGGCCTCGCGCTGGTCGCCGGGATCGGTGCGCCGTCCCCCGCCACGGTGCGGGTCAACTACTTCGGCACGCTCGCCGTCCTGGAGGGCCTGCGCGAGCTCCTGCTGCGCTCCTCCGCACCGCGCGCGGTCGCCGTCTCCTCCGCGTCGGCGCTCTCCCACGGGGACTCCGCGCTCGTCCGCGCCTGTCTGCGCGGCGACGAGCAGCGGGCGATCGCCCGGGCGGCCCGGCTCGCCCGGTGGGGCCGCGGGGGCACGGTCTACCGCTCGACGAAGATCGCGCTGAACCGGTGGGTCCGGCGGCACGCCTCCGGCCCGTCGTGGGCCGGGAGCGGCGTCCCGCTCAACGTGGTCGCGCCGGGCGTGGTCGACACGGCCTCGGCCCGCGCGTCGATCCTCGGGGATCCGGTGCGGACCGCGGTCGTCGCCGAGGCGCTCCCGCAGCCACTCGGGTTCCCGGGGCCGGTCGAGGCCGTCGCCGAGGCGATCGCCTGGACCCTCAACCCGGCGAACGCGTTCACGGTGGGGCAGATCGTCCACGTCGACGGGGGCGCCGACGCGGCGCTGCGCGGGGACGGCCCCTACCGCGACGGTGTCCGGTACGGCCCGGCCGCGCTGGTCCGGATGGCCCGCGCCGCCGTCGCCGCCCGGACCGGACGGGCCACGGTCACACCGACGGCGACACCCACGGCGTCCCGGTGATCCGCTCGTACACCTCGGTGTAGCGGTCCCGCACGGCGGTGACCACCTCGTCCGGGACCTCCGGCCCCGGCGCGGTGCGGTCCCAGTCCAGCGACGAGGACCAGTCGCGCACGTACTGCTTGTCGAAGGAGTACTGCACCCGGCCCGGCTCGTAGGAGTCGGCGGGCCAGAACCGCGACGAGTCGGGGGTGAGCACCTCGTCGCCCAGGACGATCTCGCCGTCGGTGTCCCGGCCGAACTCCAGCTTGGTGTCGGCCACCAGGATCCCGCCGTGTGCGGCGGACTCGGCGCCGCGGCGGTAGACCTCCAGGGTCAGGTCCCGCAGCCGGGTCGCGGTGTCCGCGCCGAGCAGGGCCACGACCTCGTCGAAGGTCATGAACTCGTCGTGCTCGCCGACCGGCGCCTTGGTGGTCGGGGTGAAGATCGGCTCGGGCAGCTTCGACCCCTCGACCAGGCCGTCCGGGAGCGTCACCCCGGAGACCGCCCCGGTGCGCTGATACTCCTTCAGGCCCAGGCCGGTCAGGTAGCCGCGGGCGATGCACTCCACGGGCAGCATCTCCAGCGGCCGGCAGCGGACCGCGCGCCCGGCGAACTCCTCCGGGATGTCGTGCGTGCCGAGCACGTGGTTTCCCACCAGGTCCGCGGTCCGCTCGAACCAGTACAGCGAGAGCGCCGTGAGGATCGCGCCCTTGTCCGGGACCGGTGTGGGGAGCACGACGTCGTAGATCGAGAGCCGGTCCGAGGCGACGAGCAGCAGCTCGGCCGGGTCCACCGACTCGTCGAGGTAGAGCTCGCGGACCTTGCCGGAGTGGACGAGCCTCACAGGATCCCTCCGGGGGTGTAGGCGGCGGCCTCGGGGTGCTTGGCGGTGATCCCGGCGATCTGCTCGTTCACGGCCGCGACCTGGGCCGATGCCGCCCCGGTGAACCGGAGCGGGTCGTCGAGCAGTCCGTCCAGCGTCCCGGCGGGCAGGCCGAGCCGCTCGTCGCCGGCGAGGCGCGCCAGCAGGTCGTTGTCGGTCTGGCCCTGCTCGCGCATCGCCAGCGCGACGGCGACCGCGTGCTCCTTGATGACCTCGTGCGCGGTCTCCCGGCCCACCCCGGCGCGGACGGCGGCCATCAGCACCGCGGTCGTCGCCAGGAACGGCAGGTAGCGGTCGAGCTCGCGGGCGATCACCGCGGGGTAGGCACCGAACTCGTCGAGCACGGTCAGCGCGGTCTCGTACAGCCCGTCGAGGGCGAAGAAGGCGTCCGGCAGGGCGACCCGGCGCACCACCGAGCAGGACACGTCGCCCTCGTTCCACTGCGCCCCGGCGAGGTCCGCGGTCATCACCGACAGCCCCCGCAGGATCACCATCAGACCGTTGATGCGTTCCGCGGAACGCGCGTTCATCTTGTGCGGCATCGCGCTGGAGCCGACCTGGCCGGGGGCGAAGCCCTCGGTGGCGAGCTCGGCACCGGCCATCAGCCGGATCGTGGTCGCCAGCGACGAGGGCGCCGCGGCCAGCTGCACGAGCGCGCTGACGACGTCGTGATCCAGCGAACGGGGGTAGACCTGGCCGACGCTGGTGAACCCGGTGGCGAACCCGAGGTGTGCGGCGACCCGCTCCTCCAGCGCGTCGAGCTTCGCCTCGTCGCCGTCGAGCAGGTCGAGCATGTCCTGCGAGGTGCCCATCGGGCCCTTGATCCCCCGCAGCGGGTAGCGGGCGCGCAGGTCCTCCAGCCGGGCGTGCGCGACGAGCAGCTCGTCGGCAGCGGTGGCGAAGCGCTTGCCCAGCGTGGTGGTCTGCGCGGCGACGTTGTGGCTGCGCCCGGCCATCACCAGCTCGGCGTACTCGCCGGCGCGGCGGCCGAGCCGGGCGAGCAGCGCGACGGTGCGGTCGGCGACCAGTTCGAGCGAGAGCCGGATCTGCAGCTGCTCGACGTTCTCGGTGAGGTCCCGGCTGGTCATCCCCTTGTGCACGTGCTCGTGGCCGGCGAGGGCGTTGAACTCCTCGATGCGGGCCTTCACGTCGTGCCGGGTGACCCGCTCGCGCTCGGCGATCGAGGCCAGGTCCACCTGCTCGACGACGGCCTCGTAGTCGGCGACCACCTGCTCCGGCACGTCGATACCGAGGTCGCGCTGGGCCCGCAGCACCGCGATCCACAGCCGGCGCTCCAGCTGGATCTTGTACTCCGGGGACCAGAGGCGGACCAGCTCGGGGCTCGCGTAGCGGCCGGCGAGAACGTTGGGGATCACGTGGCGCGATGGTAATCGCCGGTGGGGCCCGACCGGCGGGTGGGAGCGCCGATCCGTGCAGCGTCACACCGCCGCGACGGCCTCCCGCAGCGCCGCCCGGGCGATCCCGCGCGGGTCCGGCTCGGCCTCGATCAGAGCGGTGAGCACGACGCCGTCGACCAGCGCGGTCACCCGCCGCACCTCCCCCGGCGCGGGCCGCCGCCCCGTGACCCGGGTGAGCGCCTCGTCGAGCAGGGCGTCGAACTCGACCCGCTGATCGCGCAACAGCCCGGCCAGGAACGGGCGCCGGCCCGAGCCGATCAGCCGCTCGAACCGCCGCAGCACCGCGTCGAGCCCCTCGGCCCGGGAACGCGGCCCGAGCAGCAGGTCGAGGACGATCTCGTGCGGGTCGTCCCGGACGTCGAGGCAGGCCCGGGCGTCGGCGAGCTCCTCGCGGGCCAGCCTGTCCAGCCCGGCACCGACGAGCTCGTCCAGCGACGAGAAGTAGTACGTGGTCGCGGCCAGCGGCACCCCGGCCCGCTCGGCGACCGCCCGGTGCCGGATCGCCTCGAAGCCCCCTTCGGCAAGGAGCTCGGCGGCGGCCGCGACGAGCAGCGCCCGTCGCCGCTCGCCCTTCTCGGTCTGCTTCGGGGCGGCCATGGGCTCATCCTGCCCGCGGTGGGCGCGTCGTCCGAGCGAGTTGACCGACACACCCGGCGCGACGTGCGGGTCAGGCCCGTCCCGTGACCCTTTCGTGACCCACCCGTGTCGGTCGGGCCGCCGATGGACGACACTGAGGGTGTGCGTCCGTCACCTCGCAGCCGCCGAGCGCCCCGCAACCCGCTGCGTGCCGCCGTCCCCGACGACGAGCCGATCGATCTCCGCTCGGACACCGTCACGGCCCCGTCGGCGGCGATGCGCAAGGCGATGGCCGACGCCGAGGTGGCCGACGACGTCCTCGACCGCGACCCGACCATGCGCGAGCTGGAGGAGCGCGTCGCCGGCCTGCTCGGCGCGGCCGACGCGCTGTGGACCCCGACCGGGTCGATGGCGAACCTCATCGCGCTGATGAGCCGGCTCGGGCGCGGGGAGTCGTTCCTCGCACCGCAGGGCGCGCACGTCCTCGACTTCGAGCTGGGCACGGCGGCCTGGCTGGCCGGTGGGATGCCGCGGCCGCTGCCGCACGACGGCGGGCCCGGCAAGGTCACGCCGCACGCGGTCCGGCGGGCGGCCGGGCTGGACCCGGACCAGGGTTACGGCTCCTACACGGCGCTGCACTGCGCGCTGCTGTGCCTGGAGAACACCCACAACGCCGCGGGCGGGACGGTCACCGCCCCCGAGGAGCACGCGGCCGTCGCCGCGGCGGCCCGCGCCGCCCGGCTCGCGGTGCACCTCGACGGCGCCCGGCTCTGGAACGCCGCCGTCGCCCTCGGGGTGCCGCCGGGGGCGTTGACGGTCGGCGCGGACACCGTGTCGGTCTGCCTGAGCAAGGGTCTCGGCGCACCGGTCGGCTCGGTCGTCGCCGGGTCGTCGGAGTTCGTGGAGCACGCCCGGCGGCTGCGCAAGATGCTCGGTGGCGGTGTCCGGCAGGGCGGGATCATGGCCGCGGCCGGCCTGGTCGCGCTCGAGAACACCGAGCGGCTCGCCGAGGACCACGCGCTCGCCACCCGGCTCGCCGCCGGGCTGCGCGAGCGGGGCTGGCGGGTCCGGGAGCCGCAGACCAACATCGTGCTGGTCGACGTGGCGGACCTGCGTGGCACGATCGCCGCGTTCGGTGAGGCCGGGGTGATGGCCGGCGCGATCGGCGGCAAGCTGCGCCTGATGACCCACCGCGACGTCACCGAGAAGCATCTGACGGCGGCGCTGGACCGGATCGGCGAGGTGGGCCCGGCCAGCACCGGATCACCCGGCGGGCCGCCCGCCCAGTTCTCCCGGCCGGACGAGCCCGAACGGCCCGCGCGCACCGCCCTCGGCTGACCCCGTGAGTGGTTATCGCGGCTCGGACCGCGACAACCACTCACGGGCGGCGGAGCCGCGTATCACAGTGTCGCGCCGGGTCAAGTCGATGTCGTGTGAGGTCAAGTCGGTCTGCACGATCGGGTCCACACTGGGCTGCGGCCGGATGTCGTAGCGGATGCCGGGCCGGCTTCCGCCGACGATGGGAGCGTCCCGGCGCCGCTCGGAGTCCGGTGCCACCGGTCGTCGTGCCTCCCCGCCGTCGTCGCCGGTGGCCCGACCCGGATCCCGGCGCCGGTGACCCGGCGGGACCGCATCCGCGGTTCCGCCGGCCCCGCGCGCCACCGAACCGCAGGACCGCCATGACCAGCCCGCCCCCACCCGCCCACGACCGTCCGGCGCCGCGTGATCCGGCCCGGTGGGACCCGGCCCCGTCCGAGCCCACCCCGCACGATCGAGACCGCGGCCCGGTCGCCGGTGACTCCGTTGCCGCCGGCTCTGCCGCCGACGGAGTCCACACCGGCCCGGCCCCGGACGTCCCTGTTCCCGCCGCGCCGGCTCCCGACGGCCCGGGCGCAGACGGTCCGGTCACCGACGGCCCGGTCGCCGACGGCCCGGTCACCGACGGCCCGGTCACCGACGGCCTGGTCGCCGACGGACTCGCCGTCGACGGGGCACACGGCCCGTTGCTGACCCCGACCTCGCTGCACGCAACACCCGGCCAGGTGCTGCTCGTCGCGGGCGCCCCGGGGACGGGGCACACGGCGCTGGCCCTGGCGCTGTCCGGGCGGATGCACCCCACCCACGGCCGGGTCACCCTCGACGGCGACAGCTCCCCGGCCCGGCTGCGGCGCGCGGTCGCCGTCGTCGACACCCCTGGGGTCAGCGAGCCCGACCCGGTGCTGCCGTTGCGCACCGTCGTCGGGGAGGAGCTGGCGATGGCGGGCCGCGGGACGCTGCCGCGGGCGGTGGTGGCGTGGCTGACCGAGCGCGGCGCCGGCCAGTGGGCGCGGACCCGGTTCGAGGACGTGCCCGCCCCGGTGCGGATCGCGCTGATGACCGAGCTGGCCGCGTACCGCCCCGGGGTCCGGGTGCTGGTGCTCACCGCACCGGACCGGCACGGCGGCACCCCGGTGACCTGGTGGCAGACGGCCCGGGTGCACGCGGCGGCGGGCGCGACCGTCGTCGTGACCTGCACGGAGGCGTCCGCCGCGTTGCTGGGGGTCCCGGCCGCCCGGCTCGGTGCGGCCGACCCGCTGCCGGTGCGTGAACCGGCGGGCCGGCACGCGCGCCCGGAGGACCCGACCGGGCCACTCACCGTGGTGCCCGGCGAACCGGACGACGAGCCGGCCACACCCGACGGGTCTCCGCCGCCCGACGGGTCTCCGCCACCCGGCAGGCCCGCCGCTCCCGACGTGTCCGCAGCCCCCGCCCACTCGGCCGGCCCCGAGCGCCCGGCCGCCCCTGAGCACCCGGCCGACCTCGATGACCCGGAGCCGACCCGATGAGCGCGATCCGGATGGCGATCAGCGAGCTGCGGCGGATCACCGCCGGGCGCCTGCCGGTCCTGGCGGTGCTCGCGCTGCTGCTGATCCCGATGCTGTACGCGGGTTTCTACCTCTACGCCAACGCCGATCCCTACTCCCGTCTGGACAAGGTCCCGGCCGCGCTCGTCGTGGAGGACACCGGTGGCACCGACGCCGACGGTGCCCCGCAGAACGTCGGGCAGGAGGTCGCGACGAGCCTGGAGGAGTCCGGCTCGTTCGACTTCCACCGTGTCCCGGCGGCGGAGGCCGACCGCGGTGTGCGCGACAACGACTACACCTTCGCCCTGACGATCCCGCAGGACTTCACCGCGGCGCTGCGGTCCTCGGCCGACTTCGCCCCGCGCCAGGGCGTGCTCGTGCTGACCACCAACGACGCCAACAACTACCTGGTGCGCACGATCGCCGACACCGTCACCGGCCGGGTCAAGGAGTCGGTGGCCCAGCAGGTCGGCACCGAGGCGGCGGACAACTTCCTCACCGGCTTCTCGACGATCTACACGAAGACCCGGGAGGCGGCCGACGGCGCCGGGGAGCTCGCCGACGGGGCGGTCCGCGCCCACGACGGGGCCGAGCAGCTCGCCGGGGGTGCCGACGAGCTCGCGTCCGGGCAGCGCCGGCTGCTCGACGGGGCCGAGCAGCTCTCCGGTGGCGCCGGCGAGCTCGCGACCGGGGCGACGACCCTCGCCGACGGGGCCGGGACCGCCGCGACCGGCGCCGACCGGTTGCACTCCGGCGCCGGCGAGCTCGCGAGCGGGCTCGGCACGCTGCGGGACGCGACCACGCAGCTGCCGCAGCAGTCCCGCGAGCTCGCCGACGGGGCCCGCCAGGTCGCCGACGGCAACGCGCAGGTCGCCGCCGCCGGCGACCGGGTCGCGCAGACGAGCGCCGAGCTGGCCGCACAGCTCGACGCCGCCGACGGCACGATCGCCGCCGGCCTGCGCGAACGCGGGTTCACCGACGAGCAGGTCCAGGCGGCCCTGGCCGTGCTGTCGGAGGCGAAGCAGCCGCTCGAGCAGGGCACCACCCGGGTCCAGGAGGTCTCCTCCCAGCTCGACCGGCTCGGATCGGGTGCGGACCGGGTCGCCGACGGCGCCGAGCGGCTCGCCGCCTCGGCCCCGCAGCTGAGCACCGGGATCGCGAGTGCCGCCGACGGCGCCGGGACGCTGCGGGACGGTGCGTCCGAGCTGTCCGGCGGCGTCCGGAAGCTCTCCGACGGCGCCGACGCGCTCTCGACCGGGGCGACGACGCTGCAGGCCGGGGCGGACCGGCTGGCCGAGGGCGAGCGCACGGCCGTCGACGGCACGGACCGGCTCGCCGACGGGGCCCACCGGCTGGACTCGGGCACCGCCGAGCTCGCCGGCGGGGCCGGGCAGCTGCGCGACGGGCTCGCCGACGGGCTCGGGCAGATCCCGAACCCCTCCCCGGACGTCCGCGACGCCACCGCGCGGACCATCGGCGACCCGGTCGCGACCCGCGACGTCGCGCACTCCCAGGCCGACACCTACGGCGCGGGACTGGCACCGTTCTTCATGGCGCTGGCCACCTGGATCGGCGGCTACGTGCTGTTCCTGCTGCTGCAGCCGCTGTCGCGGCGGGCGATCGCGGCCGGGCAGAGCCCGCTGCGGGTGGCGCTCGGGGGCTGGCTCCCGGCCGGTCTGCTCGGGATGCTGCAGGTGGCCGGGATGTACGCGATCGTCGTGTTCGGGCTGGGGATCACCCCGGTGCACCCGGTCGCGACGTTCGGCTTCCTCTGCCTGGTCTCGCTGACCTTCACCGCGATCGTGCACGCCCTGAACGCCTGGCTCGGCAGCGTCGGGCAGTTCCTCGGCCTGGTGCTGATGGTGCTGCAGCTGGTGTCGGCGGGCGGGACGTTCCCGTGGCAGACCATCCCGGACCCGCTGTACCCGGTGCACCACGTACTGCCGATGGGCTACGCCGTCGACGCGCTGCGCCACCTGCTGTACGGCGGTGAGCTGACCGGCGTCGTCGGGACGGCCGTCCCGGTGCTCGTCGCCTGGTTCGTGGCCGCGTTGGCGGTGGCGACGCTCTCGGCACGGAAGCAGCGGGTCTGGACGCCGTCGACGGTGAAGCCCGAACTCGTGCTGTGACCGGCCCGGCGCCGCTCCCGGCTCACACCCAGGCGCGCAGCCGCTCCAGCGCCGCGGTGATGCCCTCGGACGTCCCGGCGCAGGAGAACCGGATGTAGGCGCCGCCGTCGACCGGGTCGAAGTCGGCGCCAGGGGCGACGGCGATGCCGGCCTCGGCGAGCAGCCGGTAGGTCAGCCCCATCGAGTCCTCTCCGGGGCGGAGCAGGTGCGCGACGTCGGCGTAGACGTAGAACGCGCCGTCGGCCGGGGCCAGCCGGTCGATGCCGATCTCCGGCAGCCCGGCCAGCAGCAGGTCACGGTTGCGGCCGTAGCGCACCACGTGCGCGTCGGCCTCGGCGTAGCTCGCCTCGTCGAACGCGGCCAGCGCGGCGTGCTGCGGCAGCGCCGGCGGGCAGACCGTGAAGTTGCCGGCCAGGCCCTCGACGGTGCGGCGCAGCCGTGGCGGGCACACCAGCCAGCCCAGCCGCCAGCCGGTCATCGAGAAGTACTTGGAGAACGAGTTCACCAGCACCGCCTCGCGGGAGGTCTCCCACGCGCACGCCGTCGCCGGGCTGCCCGGGAACGTGATGCCGTGGTAGATCTCGTCGCTGACCAGCTGGATGCCGTGCTCCTCGCAGTAGCCCGCCAGCGCGGCCAGCTCCGCCGGGTCGAGCACGGTGCCGGTCGGGTTCGCGGGGCTGGCCAGGATCAGACCCTTCACCGGCTCGTCGAGCTCGGAGAGCATCTGCACGGTCGGCTGGAACCGGGTCTCCGGCCCGCAGGGCAGCTCCACGACCTCGCAGCCCAGCGCGGAGAGGATGTTGCGGTAGCACGGGTAGCCGGGGCGGGCCATGGCGACGCGGTCCCCGGCGTCGAAGGCGGCCAGGAAGGCCAGCAGGAACCCGCCGGAGGAGCCGGTGGTCAGGACGACGTCGGCCGGGTCCACCTCGACGCCGCGGGTGCGGCGGTAGTGCCCGGCGACGGCCGTGCGCAGCTCCGGGATGCCCGGCGCGACGGTGTAGCCGAGGACCTCGTTCTGCAGCGCCGCGACGGCCGCGGCGCGGACCGGCTCCGGCGCCGGGGTGGACGGCTGCCCCGCGGACAGGTTGATCAGGTCGCCGTGCGTGCGGTCCCGTTCGGCAGCGGCCGCCCACACGTCCATGACGTGGAACGGGGCGACGGCGGCGCGGGCCGCGACGGTGAGCTGGGCAGCGGTCGATCCGGTCACGCCCCGAGGGTAGGCCGGGCGCCGGGACGGGGATCCGCTCACCCGGCCGGACCCGGCACCGCCGCCGCCGTGGGAGGTGCCGGGTCCGGTGGTCACACGTGCAGATGCCGTGCGCGCGGGCTCACTCGGCCGCGAACCCCAGCGCGTCGACGACCGCGCCCACCTGGGCGCTGGTGCCGGCGACGGTCTCGTCGAGGTACTCGGCGACCGGGGTGAGCTCGGCGGCCTGGGCCGATCCGCTGAACGCCAGGGTGGCCAGCGGTGCCGCGACGACGGCGCCCACGAGGGTGAGGGCGCGGTGACGACGGGCCGGGCGGGGAGCGTTGGCCATGATGGATCCTCCTGTGGCTCTCGCGGACACCGGATGTGCCCGCCAGTGCCACGCACGATTCCCCGCCGCCCGGAGCATGATCAAACGCCGATGTCCGGTTTCACCGGGTGTTCACGAGCCCGGTACACAGCACCCGTCGCCGCGGCCCCGGAGCCGGTCACTCGGCCATGTGGCCGCAACCCCGGGGAAACACTCAGGCCCGCACGACCGGGATGCTGACCTCGCCGTTCTCGGCCCGCAGGCCGATGTCGGTGCGGTGGTGCGACCCCGCGAGGTGCACCGGCTCGAGCCGCGCGTAGGCCTCGGCGCGGGCCGCCTTCAGGTCCGCGCCGGTCCCGACGACCGACAGGACACGCCCGCCGGAGGAGACCACCGCACCGTCCTCGCGGCGCCGGGTACCGGCGTGCAGCACGCCCTCGCCGTCGGCGCCGGTGATCACGTCACCGAGCCGCGGGGTGCCGGGATAGCCGTCCGCCGCGACCACGACGGTCACCGCGGCACCGTCGGCCCACTCCAGCGGCGGCTGCTCGGCGAGCGTGCCGGTGGCCGTGGCGTGCATCAGCCGGGCCAGCGGCGTGCGCAGCAGCGCCAGCACCGCCTGGGTCTCCGGGTCACCGAACCGGCAGTTGAACTCGATCACCGCCGGGCCCTGGGAGGTCAGGGCGAGCCCGGCGTAGAGCAGGCCGGAGAACGGCGCGCCACGGTTCTCCAGCTCGACGGCGACCGGTCGGACGATCCGCTCGACCAGCTCGTCGGCCAGTCCCTCCCCGGCCCACGGCAGCGGGCAGTAGGCGCCCATGCCACCGGTGTTCGGGCCGCAGTCGCCGTCGCCGACCCGCTTGAAGTCCTGCGCCGGCAGCAGCGGGACCACGGTGCTGCCGTCGACCAGGCAGAACAGCGACGCCTCCGGACCGTCGAGGAACGACTCCAGCAGCGCCGGGTGGCCGGCGTCGAGCAGGCCGAGCGCGTGCGCCCGGGCGATCTCGACGTCACCGGACACGACGACGCCCTTGCCGGCGGCCAGGCCGTCGTCCTTCACCACGTACGGCGGGGTGAACACGCCGAGCGCGGTGTCGAGGTGCGCCGGGTTGTCGACGACGACCGAGGACGCCGTCGGCACCCCGGCGGAACTCATCACCGACTTCGCGAAGGCCTTGGAACCCTCGATCCGGGCGGCCTCCCGGCCGGGACCGAAGCAGGGGATGCCGGCCGCCCGCACCGCGTCCGCGGCACCGTTGACCAGGGGCACCTCCGGCCCGACGACGACCAGATCCGCCTGCCAGGCCTGCGCGACCGACACGACGGCGTCGTTGTCGGTCACGTCCAGACCCAGCTGTTCGGCGACGGCCGCCGTCCCCGCGTTGCCGGGGGCGCAGGCCAGGGCCGTCACCTCCGGATCCTGCGCCAAGGACACCGCGATGGCGTGCTCACGCGCGCCGCTACCCACGACCAGGACTCGCACGGTCGTCGAGCGTATCTGCGCACGTCCGGGGCCGGGGAACCGGCATGGTCCGGGTCAGTCCCCGGCGGCCCCCAGGTGGGCGCGAATCAGGTCCGTCACCTGCGCCGGGTGCTCCTGCTGCGGGAAGTGGCCGGTCGCCGGCAGCGCGTGATGGGTGAACCCGGCGCCGGCGAACCGCCGGGTGCGGCGCATCGTCTCGTCGAGCACGCACGGGTCGTCGGCGCCGTGCACCTGCAACACCGGGACGCCGACGGGGCCGGCGACCGCCCGGGCGAACCGGCGGCCGTCCGAGCGGACCTGGGACCGCATCGCCCACCGGTAGTACTCGAGGCTGCAGTGCGCGACCGTGGAGATCCGGATCGCCTCCCGGTTCCGGGCGACCGTGTCGGCGAAGTCCGCGGTGGACGCCCAGTCCGTGCCCGCCCAGGCGCGCATGATCCGCCCGACCCGGGCGCCCTCGTCAGCACGCAGCGACCGCTCCGGCAGGCGCGGCAGCTGGAACCCGGCCATGTAGCGGCTGGCCCGGCCCTGACCGAGTGGGTCACGCAGCAGGGCGTCGCGCATCGTCGTGGGATGCGGGGCACCGAGGGCGGTCAGCGAGACCACCAGCCGGGGGTGCAGGGCCGCGACGCTCCAGCCGATCGCGGCGCCCCAGTCGTGCCCGACTACGTGGGCCCGCCGCTCCCCCAGCGCCCGGATCAGCCCGGCGCAGTCACCGGCGAGGGTCCAGAGGTCGTAGCCGCGCGGGGTCTTGTCGGTGTCGCCGTAGCCGCGCAGGTCGGGGGCGACGGCGTGGAACCCGGCGTCGCCCAGGGCGAGCAGCTGGTGGCGCCAGGTCCACCAGAACTCGGGGAAGCCGTGCAGCAGCACGACCAGCGGGCCTCCTGGCGGACCGTGCTCGGTGACGTGGATGCGGATCCCGTTGGCCGACACCGCACGGTGCGTCCACGGGCCCGGGACCCGCACGATCGCCGGATCCGGCGGCGGCACAGCCGTCTCCCGCGACCGTCAGCCCGCGGCGGCGTGCCGTCCGGACGGGCCGTCGGCCAGTTCCCGGACGTTGTCCTCGCTCCGGCCGCGCTGGGCCAGCACCTGGGCCGAGTCCTTCAGCGAGTCGATGGTCCGCTCCGGCTTACGGATCTTGCGGACGCGCAGGTAGCCGAGGAAACCGAAGATCCCGGCCACCAGCAACATGAACAGGAAGGTGATCCCGAACCCGGCCGCGCGGTTCAGCCACAGCGACAGGAACTCGGCCAGGGTGAAGAACAGGTAGAACAGGCTGAACAGCCCGATCACCGCGGCGATCACGAAGAAGACGCTGCCCTGCACGCCCTTCTTGACCTCGGCCGTGACCTCGGCCTTGGCGAGCTCCACCTCGGAGCGCACCAGGGTGGACAGGTGCGTGGTGACGTCCTTGGCGAGCGTGCCCAGCGACGCCTCGCGCGGTCCGGGCTCGGGCGTGAGCGGAATCGACGGCAGGACGGGCGGAACCTCCGCGTTGCCGGACTGGCTGTTGCTGGCCACCGTCATCCCTCCTGCGCCTCGGTCCCCGGTTCCTGTCCCCCGGACGGCCGTCGTTCGGTGAGTCGTCATCGTGCCATGCGTGCCCGGCACCTGCTCGGCTACGCCACGCCGACCCCGTCCGGACGATCGGCCCTCACTCGTCCGGGCGTCCCCGGAGTTTCTTGATCCGGCCGCGGTGCGTCTTCGCCTCGAGCCGCCGGCGCTTCGAGCCGGCCGTCGGCCGGGTGGGACGCCGCGTGCGGGGGCCGGCCGCGGTCGCCTCGCCCAGGGTCGTCGCGAGCCGCTGCCGCGCCGCCTCCCGGTTGCGCAGCTGGCTGCGGTGCTCGGCGGCGGTGATCGTGAGCACCCCCTCGACGAGCCGGTTCCGCAACCGCTCCAGCGCGCGTTCGCGCAGCTCGGCCGGGACGCTCGGGGACCCGGCGACGTCGAACGACAGCTCCACCCGGGAGTCCGTGGTGTTGACGCCCTGCCCGCCCGGCCCGGAGGCCCGGGAGAACCGCCATCGCAGTTCGCGCTCGGGGACCACGAATCCCCGCCGCACCTGCACTCCGCCGTCCGGACCGTCCACGATCCCGGGACCCTACTGCCGATATGCCGCCGGCCCCGGACGCACGCGCGCCCGGGGCCGGCGGGGCGGTCCTCACTCCTCCTTGGAGTCCTGCATGCCGGAGGTGATCAGGTCCATCACCGAGGTGTCGGCCAGCGTCGAGACGTCACCGACCTCCCGGTTCTCCGCGACGTCGCGCAGCAGCCGGCGCATGATCTTGCCGGAGCGGGTCTTCGGGAGCTCCTCGACGACCATGATCTGGCGCGGCTTCGCGATCGGCCCGATCTCGGACGAGACGTGGTCGCGCAGCGCCTTGATCGCCTCGGCCCCCTTGGCCTCGTCGGTGGACCCGGCGCGCAGGATGACGAACGCCACGATGCCCTGGCCGGTCGTCTCGTCGGCCGCACCGACGACCGCCGCCTCGACCACCGTCGAGTGACTGACCAGCGCCGACTCCACCTCGGTGGTGGAGATCCGGTGGCCGGAGACGTTCATGACGTCGTCGACCCGGCCGAGCAGCCAGATGGCGCCGTCGTCGTCGTACTTCGCGCCGTCACCGGCGAAGTAGAAGCCCTGCTCGGCGAACCGAGACCAGTAGGTCTCCTGGTAGCGCTCGGTGTCGCCCCAGATCCCGCGCAGCATCGACGGCCACGGCTTGTCGATCACGAGGTAACCGCCCTCGCCGTTGCCGACCCGGGTGCCGGAGTCGTCCACGACCGCGGCACTGATCCCCGGCAGCGGGCGCATCGCCGAGCCCGGCTTCGCGTGTGTCACGCCCGGCAGCGGGGCGATCATGGTCGCGCCGGTCTCGGTCTGCCACCAGGTGTCGACGATCGGGCAGCGCTCCCGGCCGATCCTCGTCCGGAACCACATCCAGGCCTCCGGGTTGATCGGCTCACCGACCGTCCCCAGCACCCGCAGCGAGGACAGGTCGTACTTCGCCGGGATGTCCTCACCCCACTTCATGAACGTCCGGATCAGGGTGGGAGCGGTGTAGTAGATCGTGACGCCGTACTTGTCGACGATCTCCCAGTGCCGGCCCTCGTGCGGGGTGTTCGGCGTGCCCTCGTAGATCACCTGCGTGGCGCCGTTCGCCAGCGGCCCGTAGACGATGTAGGTGTGCCCGGTGACCCAGCCGATGTCGGCGGTGCACCAGTAGACGCTCTCGCCCGGCTTGTGGTCGAAGGTCACGTGGTGGGTGTACGCCGCCTGGGTCAGGTACCCGCCGGAGGTGTGCAGGATGCCCTTCGGCTTACCCGTGGTGCCCGAGGTGTAGAGGATGAACAGCGGGTGCTCGGCGTCGAAGGACTGCGCGGTGTGCTGGTCGGAGGCGGAGTCGACGGCGTCGTGCCACCAGACGTCGCGGCCGTCGGTCCACGGCACGTCGGTCTCGGTCCGCTTGACGACCAGCACCTTCTCGATCGTCGTGCCCTCGACGGCCTGGTCGGTGTTCTCCTTCATCGGCGCGGGCTTGCCGCGGCGGAACTGGCCGTCGGAGGTGATGAGGACCTTCGCCTCGGCGTCCTCGATCCGGGCCTTGAGCGCCCCCGGGGAGAACCCGCCGAAGACCACGCTGTGCATCGCGCCCAGGCGGGCGCAGGCCAGCATGGAGAACACGGCCTCGGGGATCATCGGCAGCTGGATCGCGACCCGGTCCCCCTTCCCGACGCCCATCGCGGCGAGCGCGTTCGCGGTCTTGCAGACCTCGCGCTGCAGGTCGGCGTAGGTGATGGCGCGGCTGTCGCCGGGCTCGCCCTCCCAGTGGATCGCGACCCGGTCGCCGTTGCCGTCGTCGACGTGGCGGTCGACGCAGTTGTAGGCGACGTTCAGCTCGCCGCCGACGAACCACTTCGCGAACGGGGCCTCCCATTCGAGGACGGTGTCCCACTTCTTCGTCCAGAGCAGGCGGTCCGCCTGCTCGGCCCAGAACCCCTCGCGGTCCGCGTCGGCGCGCGCGTACCAGTCCTCGGTGGCGTTGGCCTGCGCCGCGAGCTCCGCGGGCGGCGGGAACGTCCGGCTCTCGGTGGACAGTGCGCTCAGGGCGCTGCTCTTCTCGGACTCGGCCATGTCCTCGTGTCCTCCTCGACGCGGCGGTGAAACGGGCCTCGAACTGACGGCCACTGGCGCACTCCCATCGTGCGCGCACGTGTGCGCTCCGACGCTAGTGAACCCGGTCGCCGTCCGCACCGTCTGAGGGGTCAGGTGTGGACGAACCCACCCGGCCGGATCCGCCGTCACCGCAGGTCGGCGGGCCGGTTCGGGTCCGGGCCGTCGCCGAGGGGCGCGGAGGACGGCCGACGGGCGGTCGTCCGGCGGTCGGCGAGCGGTTCACCCGGCCGGACCGTCGCTCCCGGACGGGAGGGAACCCGGCCTGCCGACGGGTCGCCACCCGACGGTGCGTCGTGGCTTGGCACGATGCCGCCATGGCCCGCACCTCGACCGACGACCCGCTCGCCCCGCTCGCGGAGCTGCCCGGCGTGCCCGAGGCGGTCGCCCGGGCCCGGGACGCGGCCACCGAGGTGCACAACCAGCCGGTGAACCGGCGGGGCTGGCCGGCGACGGCGGCCGAGGCTGCCCTGCGTGCGGCCCGGTCGTCGGCGGCGCTGGACGGGGCCCCGCTGGAGCCGGCGACCGCCGAGCACGTGTCCGACCCGGTCCTGGCGGGCGCGGTCCGGGTGGCCGACGAGCGCGCCAAGCTGCTCGAGGTGTGGCGCCGGGCCCCGCTGCAGGCGCTGGCCCGGGTGCACGTGCTCGCCGCGACCGACCTGGTGCCGGCCGCGTCCCACGAGACCGAGCTGGGCCGGCCGCGCCCGGGGGCGTCGTCGCGGTTGTCGCTGCTCGCCGACCTGCTCGGGGGTGCGACGGGTGTGGCGGCACCGGTGCTGGTCGCGGTGGTGCACGGCGAGCTGCTGGCCCTGCGCCCGTTCGGCACCGCGGACGGGGTCGTCGCCCGCGCCGCCGCCCGGCTGACGGCCATGTCCACCGGCCTCGACCCGCGCGGGCTCTCGGTACCGGAGGTCGGGTTCCTGCGCCGCCCGGCCGAGTACCGCGACGCCGCCGCGGCGTTCGCGAGCGGGACCCCGGACGGCATCGCCCGCTGGATCGTCCACACCTGCGCGGAGTGGGAGGCGGGTGGACGCGAGGGGCTGTCGATCGCGGCCGCCCAGTCGGGCTGACCGGCGGGCCCGCACATGAAACCGGGCGGAGCCCCCTCGGGGGCACCGCCCGGTTCGACGCGGGAACCGGGGTCCTGGCGTGCACTACGTGTCGTGCTGGGTGGCCTAGGCGCCCGGCGTCCCGGTGCGCAGGCCCACGACGACATGCCTCCCGCGGCGTGCTCGGCGCGGAGCACCCGGTTCCCGCGTACGGAGCCCGGACGGGGGAGGCGGGCTCTTCTCCTCCGAACCGCCCCTGGCCTGACCGGGGTCCGCGACTCCGTTCCTAGTCGTGCGGGTCCGCGGTGAGCAACCCTCGCACCGAGGTGCACCGGTTCAGCAGCGGTGGGTGACCGGATCCGGCCACGAAACGACCCGCGACGACGCCCGGACGGCGGTCGCGGCTCCGGCACCACGTGTGTGGCCGTCCGGGCATCACCGCTGGTGGCAGCCGGTCGCGGGCGCGGCCCCGACGGACGTCGAGCCCGGCGGCCGGCACAGCGGACCCGACCGTCGACGGCTCGGTCGTGACCGGTTCCGACGGTCGGCAGCTCCGGCGTCACCGGCTCGGCGGTCACCGGCTCGGAGCCCCGGCTCCCTCGAGTCCTGGCTCCCCGGGGCCTGGTTCCGGAGTCACCTGCTCCGGCGCGTGGCGGCGACGCCGACGGCGAACGCCGCGAGGACACCGCCGGTCGCGGCCGCCCCGAGCAGGGCGGGGTTCCGGGCGACCCGCTCCCCGGCCCCGTCCCGACCGGTCCCCGGTCCACCGTGGGCCCGCCCGGGCCCGAACCGGTCGGAGACCCGGTCCCGGAGCCGGAACAGCCGGTCGCGCCGCGACGTCTCCCGGACGAACCCGAGCACCGGCCACCCGCGCTCCCGGGCGATCGCACGCAGCTCGCGGTCCGGGTTGACGACGGCCGGGGCGCCGACCACCTCGAGCAGCGGCAGATCGGTGATCGAGTCGGTGTAGGCGGCGCACCGCCCCAGGTCGAGGCCCGACTCCGCGGCGATCTGCCGCGCCGCCTCCGCCTTGCCGTCGCCGTAGCAGTAGAACTCGATCTCCCCGGCGTAGCGGCCGTCCTCGATCCGCATGGTCGTGGCGCGGAACCGCTCGATTCCGACCAGCTCCGCGATCGGCCCGACGACCTCCAGCCCCGACGCCGACAGCAGCACGATCTCGGCACCGTGTTCGCGGTGCCGCTCGATCAACCGCACCGCCTCCGGGTACACGAGCGGGCCGATCACCTCCTGTAGCGTCTCCGCGACGATCGCGCGGACCCGCTCGACCTCCCAGCCCTGGCAGATCAGCGTCAGCTGCCGGCGCAACGTGTCCATCGTCGACGCGTCGGCCCCGGAGAACAGCAGCATGAGCTGTGCCCAGGCACCGCGGGCCACCGTGCCCCGGTCGATCAGACCGTGCCGGGCGAAGGTCCGGGCGAATGCCAGGGCGCTGGATCCGGCGATGATCGTGTTGTCGAGGTCGAGGAACACCGCCTGCGGCGCCGCCTCGGTCGCGGTGCCCGGCGGCGGGTCCAGCGGGGCGGGGGACGGTGGCACGACGGAGGGGCCGGTCGGGGCGGGGACGGCTGGCACGCACCCCAGCGTGCCCGAACCGGCGCCCCGTCCGGCGCGCGGCCCGGGCCACCGTCGCGGCTCCCGCCACCTCCCGCGTCACGAACGGGCCCGCTCACCGATGCACGGAGTGATCGGCCCGGTACCGCCGGTCGCCCGTACGCGCTCACCGACGGCCACCGCGCGTCGCCCGGCCGGGGCGGCCGGGTACCCGCCGCCCGGAACCGGTCGGCGCAGGCCACGGTCCAGGTATGGGCGCGACAGCCGGATTCCGGCTACAGTTGGGTGAGCTCGGACCTGGTCCGGGCGGGTTCAGCTCGACCCCCCGGGGCTGAACCGACCGACGGCCCCCGCCAATCCCCCCTGGCGGGGGCCGTCCTCATGTGCAGCCCCGTCCGACTCTGCTCGGCCGCCAGCGCTCCTCGGTCGGCACCGCGCACCTCGGTCGGCACCGCACTCCTCGGTCGGCACCGCGCTCAGCCCGGGCCTCGCCGGTCGTCCCGGACGCGGCCGGGCGGGCGCGGATCCTGCCACTCCGGTCCGACATCTCCCGCGCGCACCGGAGCATCCATCCACAGGAACGCCGGTTGTCCACGAGTTGTCCACAGGCGGGCAACTCGTCGCGGCGACGGGCCTCGCCGGCCGCACGCTCGACACCGGGGCCCGCATCGGCGGGCCGGTGGGAGGTGGAGGCGATGGACCGGCGGTGCCTGATCGTGGCCGAGGACCCGGACCTGCTGGACGCGCTGCTGCGCCTCGCGGCCGCGGCCGACATGGACACCCAGCGTGCGGCCGACGCGGCGGACGCCCGGCGGGCCTGGGCCCGGGCACCGGTCGTCCTGCTCGACCGCGCCGGCGCCGCCCGGTGCGGGGCCGCCGGGTTCCCCCGTCGCGAGTCGGTGGTGACCGTGGTGTCCGGCGAACCGGAGGCCGAGGACTGGCGCGCCGCCGTGGCGCTCGGCGCCGACCGGGTCGTGCAGCTCCCGCACGGCGAGGCCGGTCTCGCCGGGATGCTGGCCGACGTCCGGGAACGGGCCGGTGCCGGCAGCCGGCCCGGGCGGGTCCTCACCGTCGTCGGCGGCTCCGGCGGCGCGGGCGCATCGGTGCTGGCGACCGCGGTGGCCGTCGCCGCCGCCCGGGCCGGCTCCGCGGCACTGCTGGTCGACTGCGACCCGCTCGGTGGCGGGCTGGACCTGCTCGTCGGCCTGGAGCAGGAGGACGGTCTGCGCTGGCCCGAGCTCGCGGTCGGTGACGGCCGGGTGCGGGCGGCGTCGTTGCACGCGGCGCTCCCTCGGGCCACGGCCGGCCGGGCGGTGCTGTCGGTGCTGTCCTGCGCCCGGTCCCCGCACGGTCCGGAACCGGCCGCGGTCACCGCGGTGCTCGACGCCGGGCGGCGGGCCGGCGGGACGGTGATCTGCGACCTGCCCCGCTACCCGACCGACGCCGCGATCGCCGCGCTGGGCACGGCCGACCTCACGGTGCTGCTGATCCCGTCCGCGTTGCGCGCAAGTGCTGCCGCCGCCCGGGTCGCCGAGGTCCTCGCCGAGCACGCCCGGCACGTCGAGCTCGTCGTCCGCGGCCCGTCCCCGGGCGGCATCACCCCGGACCAGGTCGCCGCGTCGCTCGGACTGCCGCTGCTGCTCGCGATGCGCCCACAGCGCGACCTCGCCGCCGCACTCGAACGGGGCCGCACCCCCGGCTCCGGCCGCGGTCCGCTCGCCGCCGCGGCCCACACCGTGCACGAGCGCCTCCACACAGCCGGCGCACCCGCCCGGGCCGCGTCGTGAACCCGCTGGTCGACCGGGTCCGTGCCCGCCTCGCCGATGCCGGCGGCGGGACCGGGCCCGCCGCCGTCGCCGCCGCGGTCCGCGCCGAGTCCGGCGGGGTCGCCTCCGATCTCGACGTGCTGGCCGCGTTGCGGACGCTGCGCCAGGAGTTCACCGGCGCCGGTCCGCTCGATGCGCTGCTGCGCGACCCGGCCACCACCGACGTGCTGGTCACCGCGCCGGACGCGGTCTGGGTCGACCGCGGCGACGGGCTGCGGCGGACCACCGTCACGTTCGCGGACGAGGCCGCGGTCCGCCGGCTCGCCCAGCGCCTGGCGCTCGCCGCCGGGCGGCGGCTCGACGACGCGAGCCCGTGTGTCGACGGCCGGCTCGCCGATGCCGGGGTCCGGCTGCACGCCGTGCTGCCTCCGGTGGCCGCCGGCGGGACCGCGATCTCCCTGCGGGTGCTGCGTCCCGCGAGCCACGACCTGACCGCCTTGCGCCGCAGCGGTACGTTCGACGCCGCCGGGGAGACATTGCTGCGCGCGATCGTCGCCGCCCGGCTCGCGGTGCTCGTCGCCGGCGGGACGGGCAGTGGCAAGACCACCGTGCTCAACGCACTCCTCGGCGCGGTCGACCCCGGCGAGCGCCTGGTCACCGTCGAGGACGCCGAGGAGCTCCGTCCCCGGCACCCGCACGTCGTCCGGCTCGTCGCACGGCCGCCGAACATCGAGGGCTCCGGCGGTGTGCCGCTGCGCGAGCTCGTCCGGCAGGCGCTGCGGATGCGGCCGGACCGGCTCGTGGTCGGCGAGGTCCGCGGCGCGGAGGTCGGGGACCTCCTCGCCGCGATGAACACCGGACACGACGGTGGCGCGTGCACCGTCCACGCCAACTCGGTGCGCGAGATCCCGGCGCGGATGCGCGCGCTCGCCGGGCTGGGCGGGATGTCCCCGGCCGCGCTCGACGGTCAGCTCACCGCCGCCGTGCAGGTGGTGCTGCAGATGCGCAGGCGTCCCGGCGCCGGCCGGGTGCTGGACGAGATCGGGGTGTTGCGCCGTGGCGACGGCGGTGGCCCGGCCGTCGCGGCCGCCTGGACGCGGAGCGACGGACCCGGCCCCGGTCTGGACGAGCTGCGCACCCTGTTGCACGAGCGCGGGGTCGGTGCGCCGTGCTGACCCCGCTGCCGGTCGGCGGGGTCGCCGCGGGCCTCCCGGCGATCTCCGGTGCGGACCCGTCCGGGTGGTCGGCACCCCGGACCGCGCTCGCCCTGTCCGTGCTGGCGCTGGCCGTGCTCGGAGCCCCGGGGGCGGGCCCGCGGCGGCGCCTGCGCGGTCTCAGCGCCGGCCTCACCGGCGGCTCGGCGACACCGTCCCGGCGCGCGCGGGTGCCGCTCACCGTGCTCGCCGTCCCGGCCGCGGCCGGCGCGGGGTTCGCGCTGCTCGGTCCCGTCGGCGCCGGGTGCGCGGTCGCGGCCGTATGGTTCGTCCGGCGCCGCCTGGTCGCCGGACGGGCCGCCGCCCACGGCACCGAGGCCGCCGCGGAACTGGCCGATGCGCTCGCCCGGATCGCCGACGAGCTGCGCACCGGCGCACACCCGGCGACCGCGCTCGCCGGGAGCGGCCACGACGGCCCGCTCGCCCGGGCACTGCTGGCCCCCGCGGCCGTGGCCGCTCGCGTCGGTGAACCGGTCCCCGATGCGCTGCGCCGCGCGGCGACCGGTCCGAGCGGCCGGGACGTCGAGCGTGTCGCCGCCGCCTGGGAACTGGCGGACCGGCACGGCGCCCCGCTGGCCGACCTGCTGACCGGCCTCGTCGACGACCTCCGCTGGCGCCTCGCCCATGCCGCCCGGGTCCGGTCGCAGCTCGCCGGACCCCGGGCCACCGCGTCCGTGCTCACGTCGTTGCCGCTGGCCGGGATCGGCCTCGGCCAGCTGATGGGCATCGCCCCGCTCACCGTGCTCCGTACCGGCCTGCACGGGCCGGCGCTGCTGGTGCTGGGGGTCCTGCTGACCGCGGCCGGTGCCGCCTGGTCGGACCACATCCTGCGCTCGGCGGTGCCGTCGTGAGCGCGACCGCGCTCGGCCTCGCCGCCGCGGCGTTGCTCGTCGGTGCCACCTGCCCCGCGCCGGGGCGGCTACGGGCCCTCCGTGCACGCGAGCGGTGCGCGACGGCCACCGGGCCGCCCCGCACCGCGGTGCTCGCGCTGCTGGTCCCGGCCGGTGCAGCACTGGGCTGGACCGTCGGCGGCTCGACCGGAGCGGTCGTCGGGGGCATGGCCGGCACCGGGGCCCTCGTGCTCGCCCGCCGGCTGCCGGGGATCCGCGCGGACCGGGCGGAGGACGCCGACCTCGCCGCCGTCTGGGACCTGCTGGCCACCTGTCTGGCCGCCGGGCTGACCGTCCCGGACGCACTCGACGCCGCCGGGCACCGGTTGCCCGGCCCGGCCGGAGCGACGCTGCGCACGGTGTCCGGCCTGCTCGCGCTGGGCGCCTCCGCGGAGGACGCCTGGGCGGCTGCCGCCGGGACGCCCGGGCTCGCCGGGTTCGCCCGGGCGGCCGGTCGCTCCGCGCGTACCGGTTCCGCGCTCGGCCGAGCGGCCTCGGCCGAGGCGGCCCGGCTGCGGGCAGGCCTGACCGACCGCGCCGAGGAACGCGCGCAGCGTGCCGCCGTCCGCATCACCGCCCCGCTGGGGCTCTGCTTCCTGCCCGCCTTCCTGGTCCTCGGCATCGTGCCGGTCGTGATCGGGCTGGCCGGGGAGGCGTTCGCCCGGTGGTGACACCGGGCTACGACCGGGCCCGCACCCCGCGGGCCCCCGACGGAGGAGAAGTCCGATGACCCGTACCGCCCTGTCCGGCCGCCTGGCCGCGCTCGCCACCGACGACGACGGCATGTCCACCGTCGAGTACGCCGTGGGGACGGTCGCGGCTGCGGCGTTCGCGGCGCTGCTCTACGCGATCGTCAGCGGCGACGACGTCCTCAGCGCACTCACCGGGATCGTGGAACGTGCGCTCTCGACCTCGTTCTGACCCGGGTCCGCGAGCCGGGCGCGACGACGGAGCGGTCACCGTGGAGGCCGCACTGGCGCTCGGCACCCTGGTGCTCGTCACGGCGGCCGCGGTCGCGGCGGTCGCCGCCGTGGCGGCCGGGGTCCGGTGCACCGACGCCGCCCGGGAGCTGGCACGCCAGGCCGCTCGCGGTGACGCCGACCGCGGACGCAGCGCCGCCGCGGCCCTGGCCCCCACCGGCGCCGAATCCGATCTCCGGATCGACGGGGACGTCGTGGTCGCGACCGTCCGGGCACGCCCGGTCGCCCTGCTCCCGATCCCGGTCAGCGGCTCGGCGACGGCCGTCGTCGAGCCGGGCCTGTCCGCCGACGGGCTCGCGGGCGCTCCACCGCCGCTGTCCCCGGTGGGCCCCACCGAGCCCGGAGACGCCCCCGCACGCGCTCCCGCCGGCACCGCTGCCGCAACGCCACCGGTGGCCGCGTCCGGGATCGCACCGCTGAAACGGTCCCCGCCGCCCGCATCCACCACCACGTCGGACACCGTCCGGCCTGCGGGGCCGGGCTCCGGCAGTGCCGTGGGCGCCCCAGGGGGCTCCGACGCGCCTCCGCCTCCACCGGTCACCAACCCGGTCGGCGGGGTACCGGTCCCGGTTGCGCCGACCGTGCCGCCGCTGCCGTCCACGCAGTCCGTGCCGTCCGTGCTGTCAGTGCCGTCGGCGCTGTCAGTGCCACCAGTGCCGGCGGTGCCACCGGTGCCACCGGTGCCACCGGTGCCGGCGGTGCCGGAACCCGGACGGTCCGGATGAGGGGCAGGCCACCGGCCCGCCCCGGGCGCGACGACAGCGGTGTCGCCTCGGTCTGGGCGGCGACCGCGGCCGCAGTGCTGTTGCTGACGGCGACCGTCTGTGTCGACGTCGCCGCCGCCGTCCGGGCCCGGCACGTCGCGTCGACAGCGGCGGACCTGTCGGCACTGGCCGCCGCGGGACGGGCGGTGGAGGGCCCCGACATCGCCTGCCGGGTGGCGACCGACCTCGCCGCACGCAACGACGCCGAGCTCACCGGATGCCGGCTCGACGGCTGGGACGCCCTGGTCGAGACGCAGGTCCGCCGCTCCGGGCTGCTCCCGGTCCACCGACCGGCCTCCGCCCGGGCACGGGCCGGGCCGGCACCGGTCACCGACGCGGCCGGGACCGCACCCCGACAAGCACGACCCACCACGACCAGGAAGTGATCATGCTCTCGATGAACGGTTCCCGGACCCGGGTGAACGGACGGTTGCCGGCACAGCACGGCACCGTCACGGCCCGTACCGGCGACGACGGTGGTCGCGCGACGATTCACCGTCGCGACCTGACCGATCACCGACGTCGGAGGGTCCCGGACTGGTCACCGGCCGCGCTCTCGGGCCTACTGGATGTCGTCGCGGGAACGGGCAGGGTCCGGCCCGGCCGCGGCGCACCGGCCACGCTCCCCAGGCCGCGATGGGGTCGGAGCGCATCACGCGCCCCCGTCCGACTCCGTCGCACGTGGTTGCCACCGGCCCGCTCACGCCCCCGACGGGCGGGCCGGTGGTGCCTCGTCGCTCCCGGCACCCGGCCGGCACCCGCCCCGGGCCCCCGCCCCTCACCGCCCGGCCGGCACCGCCGCCCGGGCCTCCGGATCGCCGCTCTCGGCCAACGCGCCCAGGACCAGGTCGAGCACCTGCACGGCACCGGCCTTGTCCAGCGGGTTGTTGCCGTTGCCGCACTTCGGCGACTGCACGCAGGACGGGCACCCCGTACGGCACTCGCAGTCGCGCACCGCGGCCCGGGTCGCCACGAGCCAGCGGGCCAGCACGGCGTGCCCGCGCTCGGCCAGTCCGGCGCCGCCGGGGTGGCCGTCGTGCACGAACACCGTCGGCAGCCCGGTGTCCGGGTGCAGCGCCGTGGACAGGCCCCCGATGTCCCAGCGATCACAGATCGCGAACAGCGGGAGCAGCCCGATCGCGGCGTGCTCGGCGGCGTGCAACGCGCCGGGCAGCCGGGCGTCGTCGATCCCGGCGGCGGCCAGCGCGTCCGGATCGATCGTGTACCAGACCGAACGGGTGTCGAGGCTCTGCGGAGGAAGGTCGAGCGGGGTCTGGTCGAGGACCGTGCCGTCCGCGGTGCGCCGCCGGTAGGCGACCACCTGGCTGGTCACCGTCGTCTCGCCGAAGCAGACCTGGACCGGCCCGTGGCGGCGGGAGGCGGTGGTCGCCAGCACCGTCACGTCGGACACCGACTGCGCCTCGGTACGCCAGTCCGGCTCCTCCTCGTGGACCAGCGCGATACCGCCGTCGAGGTCGAGCTCGTCGACGACGTAGCTCTCACCGCGGTGCAGGTGGACCGCGCCGGGATGCACGGTGCCGGGTGCGGAACCGCCGTCCACGGTGCCCAGCATCCGTCCGGTGGCCGCCTCGACGATCGCGACCTGACCGAGCCCGGACCCCCGGATGTCGACCTGGGCCGCCGGGGCGTCCCCGGTGTCGGGCCAGAACCAGCCGTGCGGGCGCCGACGCAGCACGCCCTCGTCGACGAGGGCGTCGAGGACCTCGACCGCGGGGGCGCCACCGAAGACGTCCTCGACGTCGTCCGCGGTGAGCGGCAGCTCGGCGGCGGCACACGCCAGCTGCGGGGCGAGCACGTAGGGGTTGACCGGGTTGAGCACGCAGGTCTCGACCGGCGCCCCGAGCAATGTCCGCGGGTGGTGCACCAGGTAGGTGTCCAGCGGGTCGTCCCGGGCGACCAGCACGACCAGCGCCTCGTCGGCGGACCGGCCCGCCCGGCCGGCCTGCTGCCAGAACGATGCCCGGGTGCCCGGGAAGCCCGCCAGCACCACCGCGTCCAGTCCGGAGATGTCGACGCCGAGCTCCAGCGCGTTCGTCGTGGCCACCCCGAGCAACTCCCCCGACATCAACGCACCCTCCAGCGCCCGCCGCTCCTCGGGCAAATAGCCGCCGCGGTAGGCGGCGACCCGCTCGACCAGGTCCGGGTCGACGTCGGCGAGCTCGCGCCGGGCTCCCAGCGCGGTGAGCTCGGCCGCTCGCCGGGACCGGACGAAGGCGAGCGTGCGGGCCCGTTCCAGCACCAGGTCGGCGAGCATCCGGGATGTCTCCGCCCCGGCCGAGCGGCGGACCGGCGCCCCGTTGTCCCCGGTGATCTCGGTCAGCAGCGGCGGCTCCCAGAAGGCGACCGTCCGCCCCGCGTGCGGGGACCCGTCGTCGGTGACGGCCACGACGTCGCGACCGGTCAGCCGGGAGGCGAACTCCGCCGGCTTGGCCACGGTCGCCGAGGCCAGGACGATCGTGGGCCGGGCCCCGTAGCGGGCGGCGACCCGCAGCAACCGGCGCAGCAGCAACGCCACGTGCGAGCCGAACACCCCGCGGTAGGTGTGGCACTCGTCGATCACCACGTAACGCAGCCGCCGCAGGAAGGTCGACCAGCGCCCGTGCCGGGGCAGCAGCGAACGGTGCAGCATGTCCGGGTTGGAGAACATCCACCGGCAGTGCCGCCGGATCCAGTCGCGCTCCTCCATCGGGGTGTCCCCGTCGAACGCGGCCGGCCGCACCCCGTCCGGGGCGACACCGTCGAGTGCGCGCAGCTGGTCGGCGGCGAGTGCCTTGGTGGGCGCGAGGTACAGCGCGGTCGCCCGCGGGTCCTCGACCAGCCCGGTGAGCACGGGCAGCTGGTAGATCAGCGACTTCCCGGAGGCCGTCCCGGTCGCGACCACGACATCGGCCCCGGAGCGGACGAGTCCCGCGCCCTCCGCCTGGTGCGACCACAGCCGCGCAATCCCTCGGTCCACCCATGCGGTCCGGAGCTCCTCCGGCGTCCAGCCGGGCCAGTCCGCCGTGCGGCCCGGCCGCGAGGGGATCCGCGCGACGTGCCGCAGCGGGTCCTCCGGAGACACCACCTCCGGCTCCGCAGCTTCCGGGATCGCGGCGCCCGGCTCCCCGGTGTCGCGCCCCGGCTCGGTCCCGGAGCCGGGACCGGGGACGGCGGGCGCCACCCCGCCCGGCCCGAGCCAGGTCGTCTCCGCACGGTCCGGGTCCACCCCGGATCCGGCGAGCACCCGGCGCAGCAACGCGACACCCCGCTGGGAGCCGTCGGGGCGGTCGTCGGTGCCGATACGCCCTCCGCGCGCACCCGGCCCGGTACCGGTCCCCGCTCCGCCTGCGCTCCGCTCGGTCTGCCCCACGGCCAGCAGGTTGGCACAGACGTTCGAACACATCGCAGCGTGTCCCCCGGCGTCACGCGACTGCCGCACCGCGCGCCGGCCCACCACCCGAACGGCGGTGCGCCCCAACGGATGCGTCCGTTCGGACCTCACCTGTTGATCAGCTGTGTGTTCGATCACTTTCCGGAGATCGTTATCTGTTGTGATCCCTGTCGCACTGAGTGTTCGGCCACACTTCTACACTGCACTCGCCCGGCCGCCGGTGAACCACCCGTGGCCACCGCATCCGGGCCCAGTCGACGCCAGTGAAGCCGTCGTCGGCGGGGGCGCCGCACGGCGCGTTCCCGGCACGGCCGACCTGGTCGAACTCCGCTGAACCAGGAGGACGGATGTCCCAGTCCACCCTCGCCCAGGGCCTCGAGCTCGGTGCGGGAGATCTCACCGTGGTCGGTGTGGTCGCGGTGGTCGCCCTCGTCGCCCTGGCCGTCGGCGGTCTGCTGCTCAAGGAGGTACTCGCCCACGGCGAGGGGACCTCCAACATGCAGGAGATCGGCCGTGCGGTCCAGGAAGGCGCGTCGGCGTACCTCAACCGCCAGTTCCGCACCCTCGCTGTCTTCGCCGCCATCGTGTTCGTGCTGCTGTTCGCGCTCCCCGCCGAGGACCTCGGCGAGCGCATCGGACGATCGATCTTCTTCGTCGTCGGTGCGGTCTTCTCGGCGATCATCGGCTATCTGGGCATGTGGCTCGCGACCCGCGCGAACATCCGGGTCGCCGCGGCGGCACGGGAGCCGGGCGGCCGCGACATCGCGACCCGGATCGCGTTCCGCACCGGTGGCGTGGTCGGCATGTTCACGGTCGGTCTCGGGCTGTTCGGTGCCGCGATCGTCGTGCTCGTCTACGCCGGACAGGCACCGCGCGTGCTGGAGGGCTTCGGATTCGGCGCCGCCCTGCTGGCGATGTTCATGCGTGTCGGTGGCGGCATCTTCACCAAGGCCGCCGACGTCGGCGCCGACCTCGTCGGCAAGGTCGAGCAGGGCATCCCCGAGGACGACCCGCGCAACGCCGCGACGATCGCCGACAACGTCGGCGACAACGTCGGCGACTGCGCCGGCATGGCCGCCGACCTGTTCGAGTCCTACGCGGTGACCCTGGTCGCCGCCCTGATCCTGGGGACCGCCGCGTTCGGCCTGCAGGGCCTGCTGTTCCCGTTGATCGTCCCCGCCATCGGTGTCGTCACCGCGATCCTGGGCGTCTACCTGACCCGGGCCCGCCAGGGCGAGAACACCCTGCGCGCGATCAACCGCAGCTTCTACCTCTCGGCGTTGTTCGCGGGCGTGCTGTCGATCATCGCGGCGTACGTCTACCTGCCCGGTTCGTTCGGCGACCTGGTCAACCCGACCGACGGCGAGGTCGCCACCCTCGCCGGCGACCCGCGCCTGATCGCCAGCGTCGCGGTCGTGATCGGCATCGTGCTGGCCGCGGTGATCCTCAAGATCACCGGCTACTACACCGGCACCGAGGACCGTCCGGTCCGCGACGTCGGCGAGTCCTCGCTGACCGGTCCGGCCACGGTGATCCTCTCCGGGATCTCGATCGGTTTCGAGTCCGCGGTCTACACCGCGATCGTCATCGCGGCCGCGGTCTACGGCGCCTTCCTGCTCTCGGGCTCGATCGTCGTCTCGCTGTTCGCGGTCGCGCTGGCCGGCACCGGCCTGCTGACCACGGTCGGGGTCATCGTCGCGATGGACACCTTCGGCCCGGTCGCCGACAACGCCCAGGGCATCGCCGAGATGTCCGGCGACGTCGAGGGCGACGGCTTCGACACCCTCACCGAGCTCGACGCGGTCGGCAACACCACCAAGGCGATCACCAAGGGCATCGCGATCGCGACCGCGGTGCTCGCCGCGACCGCGCTGTTCGGCTCCTACCGCGACGCCATCAGCCAGGCGCTCGACCAGGCGGGCGTCACCCTGGCCGACGCGGGCTCGTCCTTCGCCTACGAGGTGTTCAGCCCGAACACCCTGGTCGGCGTGATCCTCGGTGCGGCGGTCGTGTTCATGTTCTCCGGCCTGGCGGTCAACGCGGTGACCCGCGCCGCCGGTGCAGTCGTGTTCGAGGTCCGGCGCCAGTTCGCGACCAAGCCCGGCATCATGGACCGCACCGAGCGTCCCGAGTACGGCCGCGTGGTCGACATCTGCACCCGGGACTCGCTGCGCGAGCTGGCCACCCCCGGCCTGCTGGCGATCTTCGCCCCGATCGCGGTCGGCTTCGGCCTCGGCGTCGGCCCACTGGCCGGCTACCTGGCCGGTGCGATCGCCGCCGGCGTCCTGATGGCGATCTTCCTGGCCAACTCCGGTGGCGCCTGGGACAACGCCAAGAAGCTGGTCGAGGACGGGAACCACGGCGGCAAGGGCTCCGACGCGCACGAGGCCACGGTCATCGGCGACACCGTCGGCGACCCGTTCAAGGACACCGCCGGCCCGGCCATCAACCCCCTGATCAAGGTGATGAACCTGGTCTCGGTGCTGATCGCCCCGGCGATCGTGCTGCTCTCGACCCCGGACGCCAACCCGCTCATCCGGATCGCCATCGCGGTCGTGGCGGTGCTGATCATCGCCGCCGCCGTCGTGGTGTCGAAGCGCCGCAGCTCGACGATCACCGACGCCCCCGCGGAGAGCGCGGTCGGCTAGGCACCGTCGCCGCGACGACCTCACACAGGGCACCGACGGCCGCTCGTCCCACCGGGGCGAGCGGCCGTCGTCGTTCCGTCACCCGATTCGGTTACCCTGCCCCGGCCGGACCCCGTGATCCTCCGGTGGAGGTGCGATGCGGAGACGACCGGTCACCGCGGCGGTGGCGACCGCCGTCGCCACGGTGCTGCTCGCCGGGTGCGGCGCTTCCGGGCCCACACCCCAGGAGTGGACCGACGAGATGTGCACGGCCGTCCTGCCGTTCGTCCGCACCGCCGTGGCGGCACCCGCACCCGCGCCCGAGGCCGGCACCGGCGACCGGCTCCGCGGTCTCGGCGACTACCTGGGCCGCACCACCGAGGCGCTGGACCGCACGCTGGGCGACCTGGACCGGCTCGGCCCGGCCCCGGTCGACGACGGCGAGGCCCTCACCGCACGGCTGACCGGTGGCCTCGGCGAGGTGCGTTCGGCGTTCTCCGGTGCGAGGGGCCGGGTGGACGCCCTCGATCCCACGGACCCGGCCGCCGTCGAGCGCGACCTGCCGGGCGCGCTGGAACCGGTGGCGCGCCTCGGCACGGCCACCGGCCCGCTCGCCCAGGTCACCGGCGACCCCGAGCTCGCCGCGGCCTTCCGTTCCTCCGCCTCGTGCGGCGATCTCACCCGGTTGTCCGGCGATCCCGCCGAACCCCCGAACGGCCCAGCCGACACTGCTCCGAACGACGGAAGAATCGAGGGCGACGGCGGCTGACCAGCACCCGCGTCCTACCGTCGACACCTGTCCCCAGCCTCAGCGGCCCTGCTCCCCACGGCCCCCGACCCTGGAGCCCGACGATGGCCACCCTCCGCCCGGCGCGCGCCGCCCGGGTCCTGCTCCCCGCCCTGCTCGCCACGCTGCTCGCCGGCGGCTGCGCCCAGACCGTCGCCGGCACCCCCGCCCCGGACCCGGCACCACGCCCCACCGAGGGCGTCGGTGCCGACCCGGTCGCCTGGGGCGACAAGGTGTGCGGCGCGCTGCTGTCGTACTACCAGCCGCTCAGCGCCCGGCCCGACTACGGCGGTGCCGACCTGCCCGGGATCAAGACCCGGCTCTCCGAGTACCTCGCCAACGTCAAGGGCGGGATCGACGCCGGCAAGAAGCAGCTCGCCGACGCCGGTGAGGCCCCGGTCAGCGGCGGCGACCAGTTCAAGACCTCGATCAACGACCTGCTCAACCGGACCGGGACGACCATCGACCAGGCCAAGGCCGAGGTCGACCAGGCCGACCCCAACGACGTCCCCGGGTTCCAGGGCCGGCTCACCTCGGCCGAGGAGAAGCTGCGCACGATCGGCGCCGCGGAGGGCCTCGACAAGCTCGGGGCCACGCCCCGGCTCGACAAGGCCGTCGCGACCGCCCCCAAGTGCGGCGAGCTGAACAAGCTGACGGCCCCGAGCTGACCCCCGTCCGGCGTGCCGGACTTGGGCGATGTCGAACATCAGTTCTATGCTGCGCGGGTGCCGCAGATGTCGCTGTTCTCCGCGGAGGCCCGGCCGGCCGGGCTGACCGACCTGGCCGGGCTGCTCTGCGGGCCCGGGCGGATCGAGCGGTTCGGCGCCGGGGACACCGCCCGGTTCGATCTGCCGCTGCCGTTCGACGACCGCGAGCGTGCCCTCACCGCGCTGGCCGCCGCCCGCGGTGTGGCCCTCGCGCCGGGGGCCTCCGGGATGCGCAGCGCGTTCCGCAAGGACCTCGTGCCGCTGGCACGGACCTGGTGCACCCCGGACGGACACAAGCAGGTTCCGCCGGACTTCCAGCTCGACGGCGCCACCCTGCGCCTGTGGGTGCTCGCCGCCGGGGTGGGGGATCTGCGCGGCGGTCACCTGCTGCTGCTCGACCCGGATGCGCCGTGGACCCACGGCCCCCTGATCGCCGCGGCGACCCGGGCCGGGTTGCCGCCGGCCCGCCTGGCGGCCGGGGAACACGGCGCCCCCGGTCCGGCGTTGCGACTGCACGGAGCGCGCCGGATGGCCCGCCTGGCGGAACTGGTGGGACCCGCGCCACGAATGCTGGGCACCGCCGAGTGGCCCCGGCACCATGGCCGACCGGCCGCCTGACCAGGTGAACCGCGCCCCCGGCTACGCTGTCGGCTCGTCACGGGCCCGGTGGTGCAACCCACGGCGCGGGGTGGCGACGGTGTGAGATCGTGCGATCGTCGACCGGAGGACGTCGCAGAACGCGACGGTTCCGGCACGCTCCGGCAGTGACCGACCGCACGGACGAGCACTGCGGGAGCGCAACGGCACAGGCGTCGCACCAGGCGCGACGCGGCCGAGGAGATGAGGTAGGACCACGTGGCAGCAGCGACAGCGGGAAAGACCGGCTCGGCACGCACGTCGGGGGGCAGCACACGCACGCCCACCTCGACGGCGACCGCGTCCGGCCGCCCGGTCCGCCGCCTGGTGATCGTCGAGTCGCCGAGCAAGGCCCGGAAGATCCAGCCCTACCTGGGCGACGACTACGTCGTCGAGTCCTCGGTCGGCCACATCCGTGACCTGCCCCGCGGCGCCGCGGACGTGCCGGCCAAGTACAAGGGCGAGTCCTGGGCCCGCCTCGGCGTCGACGTCGACAACCAGTTCAGCCCGCTCTACATCGTGACGCCGGAGAAGAAGAGCACCGTCTCCGACCTGCGCGAGGCCCTCAAGTCGGTCGACGAGCTCCTGCTCGCCACCGACCCCGACCGCGAGGGCGAGGCCATCGCCTGGCACCTGCTCGAGACCCTCAAGCCCAAGGTGCCGGTCCGCCGGATGGTCTTCCACGAGATCACCGAGTCGGCCATCCGGGCCGCCGCGGAGAACACCCGCGAGCTCGACCAGAACCTGGTCGACGCCCAGGAGACCCGGCGCATCCTGGACCGCCTCTACGGCTACGAGGTCTCCCCCGTGCTGTGGAAGAAGGTCATGCCGAAGCTGTCGGCGGGCCGGGTCCAGTCGGTCACGACCCGGCTGGTCGTGCAGCGCGAGCGGGACCGGATCGCGTTCCGGTCCGCCGAGTACTGGGACATCGCCGCCACCCTCGACGCCGGGGCCGAGGCGACCCCGCGCACGTTCGGCGCCCGCCTGGTCCAGGTCGACGACGCCCGCGTCGCGACCGGCCGCGACTTCGACTCGCTGGGGCAGCTGAAGAAGGCCTCGCGGCCGAGCAGCGGCGACGGTGCCGGGGTCGTCGTGCTGAACGAGGCCGAGGCCCGCCGGCTCGCCGATGGCCTCCAGGGCCGCGACCTGGCCGTCACCTCGGTCGAGTCGAAGCCCTACACCCGCAAGCCGTACCCGCCGTTCATGACCTCCACGCTGCAGCAGGAGGCCGGCCGCAAGCTGCGGTTCTCCTCCGAGCGCACGATGCGCAGCGCGCAGCGGCTCTACGAGAACGGCTACATCACCTACATGCGGACGGACTCGACCACGCTGTCGGACTCCGCGATCCAGGCGGCCCGGGCCCAGGCGCGCGAGCTCTACGGCGACGCCTTCGTCGCCGACAAGCCGCGCCAGTACACCCGCAAGGTCAAGAACGCCCAGGAGGCGCACGAGGCGATCCGGCCGGCCGGCGAGTCGTTCCGCACCCCGGGCGACATCGCCCGCGAGGTCGACGGTGACGACTTCCGGCTCTACGAGCTGGTCTGGCAGCGCACCATCGCCTCCCAGATGAACGACGCCCGCGGCACCACCGTCAGCGTCCGGATCGGCGGTACCGCCGCCACCGGTGAGAGCGTCGTGTTCGCCTCCTCCGGCCGCACGATCACCTTCCCGGGCTTCCTCAAGGCCTACGTGGAGACCGTCGACGACGGCTCGTCCGCCCAGGCCGACGATGCCGAGTCCCGGCTGCCGGAGCTGACCGAGGGCCAGGCGCTCACGGCCGCCGAGCTGAACCCGGACGGGCACTCGACCAGCCCGCCGTCCCGGTTCACCGAGCCGGCGCTGATCAAGGTCATGGAGGAGCTCGGGATCGGCCGCCCGTCGACGTACGCGTCGACGATCAAGACGATCCTCGACCGCGGCTACGTCTGGAAGAAGGGCTCCGCGCTCGTTCCGTCCTGGGTGGCGTTCTCCGTGGTCGGGCTGATGGAGGCGCACTTCGGCCAGCTCGTCGACTACGACTTCACCGCCGAGATGGAGGACGACCTCGACTCCATCGCGTCCGGCGACGACTCCCGGGTGCACTGGCTCAACGGCTTCTACTTCGGCGCCGAGAACCGTGGCTCGGAGATCGCCAAGGCCGGCGGGCTGAAGAAGCTGGTGGGGGCGAACCTCGAGGAGATCGACGCCCGCACGATCAACTCGATCACGATGTTCACCGACGCGCAGGACCGCGACGTCGTCGTGCGCGTCGGCCGGTACGGGCCCTACCTGGAGCGGATCGTCGACGGCGAGTCGCAGCGGGCCAACCTGCCCGACGAGCTGCCGCCGGACGAGCTCACCGAGGAGATCGCCGAGAAGCTGTTCTCGGTGCCGCAGGAGGGTCGCAAGCTGGGCACCGACCCGGAGACCGGGCACGAGGTCGTGGTCAAGGAAGGCCGCTTCGGCCCGTACGTGACCGAGCTGCTGCCCGAGCCGGAGGTGCCCGAGGGCGCCAAGAAGAAGCCCGCGAAGCCCAAGCCGCGGACCGGTTCGCTGCTCAAGTCGATGTCGGTGGAGACCGTGACCCTCGCCGACGCGCTCAAGCTGCTGTCGCTGCCGCGCGTCGTCGGGAAGGACCCCGAGTCCGGCGACGAGATCACCGCGCAGAACGGCCGTTACGGGCCGTACCTCAAGAAGGGTACCGACTCGCGGTCGCTGGCCGACGAGGAGCAGCTGTTCACGGTGACGCTCGAGGAGGCGCTCGAGCTCTACAAGCAGCCCAAGCAGCGCGGGCGGGGCCGGGGCGCTGCCCAGCCACCGCTGCGTGAACTGGGCGAGGACCCGTCGACCAGCAAGAAGATGGTGATCAAGGACGGCCGGTTCGGGCCGTACGTCACCGACGGGGAGACCAACGCCAGCCTGCGCAAGGGCGACTCGGTCGAGGAGCTCACCGACGAGCGGGCCTCGGAGCTGCTCGCCGAGCGGCGCGCGAAGGCGCCCGCGAAGAAGACGACGACGACCACGCGGCGGACCGCGGCGGCGTCGAAGAGCGGCGGGACGTCCGCACGGAGCAGCACGGCGAAGAAGACCGGCACGTCGACGACCAAGAAGACCACCACGTCGCGGGCCCGCAAGACGCCGACGAACTGATCCGGGCACCCGCCGGGTACCGACCCACCCGTGTCCCGAGGGGCACCCTCGTAGCGCCGGGCGCCGCGGGGGTGCCCCTCGCGGCATCTCGCGGCGGCGGACACGAAGCCACGACACCGGTACCGGACACCGAGGCGACGCACCCTGCCCCCAGGGGCCCCTTCGTAGCGCCCTCAGGCACGCCCAGGCGGCCGGGCCCCCTTCGGTGCTCCCGGGGGCAGGGTTGCGGGCCCAGCGGGACGAGGCGGGCGGCTCAGGCCCCGGAGAGGGCCTTCTTCACGGCGGCGGCGACCCGCCCGCCCTCGGCCCGCCCGGCCGCGGCGGCGTTGGCCTTCTTCATGACCTGCCCCATCTGCTTCATCCCGGGCTGCTCCCCGGTCTCGGCCGCGACCTCCGCGGCGGCGGCGCGGGCCAGCTCGGCCACCTCGTCGTCGTCGAGCTGGGTGGGCAGGTAGCGGGCCAGGACCTCGCCCTCGGCCCGCTCCCGCGCGGCCTGCTCGTCCCGCCCGGCGCCGGCGAACGCCTCGGCCGACTCGGCGCGACGCTTCGACTCCTTGGTCAGGACGGCGCGGACGTCGTCGTCGGTCAGCTCGCGCGCGGTGTCCCCGGCGACCTCGGCGTTCCCGATGGCGGTCAGCGCCGAGCGCAGGGTGGTCCGGACCAGCTCGTCCTTCGCCTTCATGGCGGCGGTCAGATCGGTCCGCAGCTGCTCCTTGAGTGTGCTCACGACGCGTCACGATAGTCGCGCGCCGTACCCTGACCTCGTGCGTACCGTCCGAGCCCTCGCCCGCCTGGCCACCGGAACCGTCGCGGCCGGTGCCGCCGGCCTCGGCTACGCGGCCGGGATCGAGCGGCGGCACTGGACGCTGCGCCGCGTGGAGCTCCCGGTGCTGGAACCGGACGCCCGGCCGCTGCGGATCCTGCACCTCTCGGACTTCCACCTGACCCCCGGACAGCACAGCAAGATCCGCTGGATCGCCTCGCTGGACGCCCTGGACCCGGACCTCGTGATCGACACGGGGGACAACCTCGCGCACCCGGACGCCGTCCCGGGCGTCCTCGGTGCCCTCGGGCCCCTGCTGGACCGGCCCGGCGCCTTCGTGTTCGGCAGCAACGACTACTACGGGCCGACGCCGAAGAACCCGGCCCGCTACCTGCGGCGCACCGGCCCCCGGCACATCAACGGCCGCCCGCTGCCGTGGACGGACCTGCGCGCGGCGCTGCGGGAACGCGGCTGGGTCGACGCGACCCACAGCCGGCACCTGCTGGAGATCGACGGGCGCAGCATCCGCATCGCCGGCGTCGACGACCCGCACCTGCAGCGGGACCGCTACCCGCGCATCGCCGGGCACGACCCGGACGCCGACCTGCGCCTGGGCCTCACCCACTCCCCCGAACCCCGCGTGCTCGACGGGTTCGCCGCCGACGGCTACGACCTCGTCCTGGCCGGGCACACCCACGGCGGGCAGCTGCGGCTGCCGGGCTACGGGGCGATCGTCACCAACTGCGGGATCGACCGGACCCGGGCCCGCGGCGCGAGCCGGTGGGGCAGCCACACCCGGCTGCACGTGTCCGCCGGGCTGGGGACCTCGCCGTACGCGCCGGTGCGGTTCGCGTGCCCGCCGGAGGCGTCGCTGTTGACCCTGGTCGCCCGCCCGACCGGCGCCGACACCGCAATCCCGACCCCCGCGCAGGCCGTCGAAGGCATCGGGTAGAGTCTTCAACGGCTCACGGGGACACCGGAAAGCCACTCGGGGTGTGGCGCAGCTTGGTAGCGCGCTTCGTTCGGGACGAAGAGGTCGCAGGTTCAAATCCTGTCACCCCGACCACACAAAGGCCCTGGTCACAGACTCACACGCGAGTCGAGGACCAGGGCCTTCGTCGTCTCCGAGGTCGCTTCCGGAGCATGTCCGGAGCATCAGACCGATGGGCGGTGCCCGAGCAGTCCGGCGGGGTCGGCGCTGTAGGCGACCATCCAGTCGGGGTCGATGCGGTACCACACGTTCTCGTCCCAGAACGGGTTGTCGCCGTCGTCGTCGTAGTGGTCGACGAGGTAGTCGCGGACGGCCGGCCAGGTCGGGTCGCTGTCCGCCCCCTCGGGGTTCAGCGGAACCGCGCGTCCGTGCGTGAAGATGCCGAGCTGCTCGCCGCGCAGGTAGGTCGCGCTGATGCCGGGCCGCTCCGCGAGGTGGCGGGCCTTGGCGGCCCGGCGATGGGTGCCGACGATCCAACGGCCGTGCAGGAGGTGCCCGTCGGCACCGCTGATGCGTGGCTCGCCGCGCCGGGTGACCGTGGCGACGGCCAGGGTGCACATGCCGTGACAGAGTCGGACGACCTGTTCGGCGTCCAGCGTGCTCTCACCCGGCCGGATGATCGACTTGAGGTGGCTGCTGGAGCCGGACAGGGACGTGTCGAGCAGGACCTGGAGGCTGTCGAGCTCGTCGGGAGTTTCGAACATCCGGCCAGGCAATCAGCCCCCACCGACAGTCTCGGTTCCGTCGGAGGTGGTGCCGGGGCGGGCAGAGCGCGTCGTGGTGATCGACTCGTGTCCACGCCGGGCCGTCGGGCCCCGGCACGACCGGGTGCTCTCCCGAGCCGGGTCGCCGACTCAGACCTGGGCGTAGCCACCGTCGACGGCGATCTCGGAGCCGTTGACGTAGCTCGACGCGTCCGAGGCGAGGAAGACAGCGGCCGCGGCGATCTCCTCGGGCTCGGCCAACCGGCCGAGCGGAACCGACGCCCCGGCGGCGGCGAGCTCATCGGACGGGAGCAGGTCGATCAGACCCTGCGTGCGGGTACCGCCGGGAGAGAGCACGTTGATCCGGAACCGACGTTCCCCGGCGACGTGGGCGAACCCGCGCACCAGGTTGCGGATCGCCGCCTTGGTCGCCCCGTACACGGGCAGGTACGGCTCGGGCCGCGAGACCGCCGTCGATCCGGTGAGGATGATCGACGCTCCCGGTGAGAGCAGCGGCAGCGCCTTCTGCACGGTGAACAGCGAGCCCTTCACGTTGGTGGTGAACATCGCGTCGAACTGTTCCTCGGTGATCTCGCCCAACGGCGCCACGATCCCGATCCCGGCGTTGGCGACCAGGATGTCGATCCGGCCCGCCTGCTCGGCGACCGTCGAGTAGAGCGCATCGAGATCCTCGAGCCGGCCCACATCGCATCGGACTCCGGTCACCCCGGGCCCGAGTTCGGCCTCGACCTCGTCGAGCTGCTCCTGCCGACGGCCGACGACGAACACCCGCGCACCCTCGGCACGGTAGGACCGCGCGATCTCCAGCCGATGCCCGCATTCGCGCCGGTCACGACCGCGACCTTGCCCTCCAGAACCGTCATGGTCTCGTCCTCTCCACTGTTATTGACTGATCCGTCCATAACAGTGGATATGGACCTATCGGTCAAGAACTAGTGGAGTGTCGTGACTCACGCTCTCCCGGGAGCACTCAGGGGGTGGGCAGCAACCCCTGGACCAGGGTCTCGGCCATGGCCGACAAGGCGGCCGGGTCCTGCCCGACCCGGCCGAGCACGAGCAGGCCGAGCTGGCCGGCGAGCACCGCATGGGCGGCCTCGTCCGGGTCGACACGGGACGCGACATCACCCTCGCGCTGCGCCCGCCGTATCGCCTCGGCCAGCAGGGTGGTGGTCGCGGCGTAGCTACGCCGGGCCTCGGTGGCCACCTCGGGAGTGCTGACGGACAGCTCCATCGCCGTGTTGGCGAGCAGGCAGCCCCGCCGGGCCTCTGCCCCGCCGGGGTCGCGCAGCGGACCCGTCACGAAGCCGCGGATCACGTCGACGGCGCGGTCGGCCTGCTCGAGCCAGGCCCGCAGCATCCGGTCGTTGGCCTCGTCGTACTCGCGCAACACGCGCAGGAACAGGCTCTGCTTGTCCCCGAACGCCCCGTACAGACTCCCCTTGCCGAGCCCGCTGGCCGTCAGGAGATCCTCGAGCGAGGTGCCTGCGTACCCGTTGTCCCAGAACGCCGCCTGCACCGACGACAGGACGCGCACCTCATCGAACTGGCGTGGACGCGGCATGGGCCGATGCTATCGATAATGGACCGACCGGTCCATCACTGGGCCGCGAGGGACCGGCGGCCGGTCGACGTCGAGCACCGTCGATATCGGGTTGAACCGCGCCCGGCCCGCGACGACAGTCACCGGGGTGGGGCGGCGGATCGGAGTGGTCGGGCTCGGGGTGCAGGGCATGCACCTGGCCCGGTGGGCGGAACGGCTCGGTTTCGAGGTCGTCGTGGGCTGCGACATCCGTGAGACCGGCAATGAACCCGGCGAGGCCGACGCCGGCACCGCACTCCCCCGGTACACCCGGGACTGGACCGACCTGCTCGGCATGGCACTCGACGGGGTGATCCTCGCCGACGACTTCGACACCCACGCCCCGCGGGCGATCGCGTTCCTCGACGCGGGCGTCCACGTGCTCTCCGAGACCGCCGCCTGCACCGGAGAGGACGAGGGACGCCGACTCGTCGCGGCCGCGGACCGCTCGTCCGCGACCTACTCCTTCGCCGAGAACTACGTCGCACTGCCCCACGTGCGCACGATCGCCGACGCCGTCGCTGCGGACGAGGTCGGCGACGTCGAGCTGATCGAGGCCGAGTACCTGCACGGCCTGGCTCCGGAGGCGCTGCGGAGCCTGCTCGGTGCCTCCGGCCACTGGCGCAACCGGATCCCGCCGACCGCGTACTGCACGCACACGCTCAGCCCGGTACTCGCGATCACCGGCGCGCGCCCGGTCACGGTGACCGCGCACGGCATCGGCCCGGCGGAACGGGCGACGGCGGTCGTCCTGGTCGTGCGGTTGTCCACCGGCGCGGTGGCCGTGACCCGGCACGGGTTCCTGCAGGGCGAGCCGGACAGCCACTGGAGCTGGGTCTCGGTGCGCGGGACGCGCGGGCTCGTCGAGTCCCGGCGCCTGCCCGGCGACGACGCGTGGTCGGTGCGGCTGCGGGCCGAGCCGTGGGCGAGCCCGACCGGCGCGGTCCGCGAGGAGGTACGGCTGCCGGAGCGCCTCGTACTCGACGGCCGGCCGGTCGAGCCCGGCGCCGCGGGCACGGTCCGGGTCCTGCAGGCCTTCCGCGCGTCGATCGACGAGGGAGCGCCGCCGCTGGTGCCGGTCCGTACCGCCGTCGACGCCTCGCTGGTCGGGGTCGTCGGTGCCCGCTCCCTCGCGGAGGGCGGGGCGCCGGTCCCGGTGCCCGCGCTCTGACCCACCCGCCTCCACCTTTCGACGGCACCGGGGACCTTCGATCCTTCGCATCTCGTGACCGCACCCCGCCGGCTCCGAGACTGCCGCCATGACGATCTCGGAGCGCACCCCGGAGCGGACCGGCCCCACGCGGCACGGCGGCGTGCTCGGCCCGATCCGCCGCCACCCGCTGCTCAGCTTCTTCGTGCTCGCGAACGTGATGAGCTGGCTGGCCTGGATCCCCTACATCCTGTCCCAGAACGGACTCGGGATCTGGGGTTACCGGTTCCCCGAGCTGCTGGGCACCAGCCAGCTGCTCGGGGTGCTGCCCGGGGCCTACCTGGGCCCGATCGCGTCGGCGGTGCTGATCACGGCCGTCGCGGACGGCCGCGCCGGGTTGCGGCGCTGGGTCGGGCGGATGTGGCGCTGGCGGGTCCGGTGGCACTGGTACGCGATCACCCTGCTCGGGGTGCCCGCGGCGATGCTGGCCACCGGCTACGTCTTCTCCGGCGGGCAGGTGAGCGCGCCGTCGATGATGGTCCTCGCCGCCTACGTCCCGGGGCTGCTGCTGCAGATGGTCACGACCGGGCTGGCCGAGGAGCCCGGCTGGCGCGACTTCGCGCTGCCCCGCCTGCAGCGCCGCTTCGGCCCGCTGGCCGGCTCGATGGTGCTGGGCCCGCTCTGGGCGGTCTGGCACCTGCCGCTGTTCCTCACCGAGTGGGGCGGCTTCCCGGACGCGGACTGGACCCGCCCGGTGTCGTTCACCGTGTTCTGCATCGCGTTCAACATCGTCATGACCTGGGTGTTCAACCGCACCGGGGAGAGCCTGCCGCTGTCGATGCTGCTGCACGTCAGCGTCAACAACTTCGCCTCGATCGTCTGGTCGGAGATGTTCCCGACGATCGGCGAGAACCTGGCCTCGCACGCCATGGCGACCGGAGCGGTCGTCGCCGCGGTGCTGGTGCTGGCCGGGACCCGCGGCCGGCTCGGCTACCGGCCCTCCGGCCCGGCGTGAGCGTCAGGCTCCCGGCCCGGGGACGGTGACGACGTGGTTCTGGTACGCCCAGACGACCGCCTGCAGCCGCGACTGCACCCCGAGCTTGGGCAGCATCCGCGCCAGGTGCGACTTCACCGTCGACACCTCGACGACGAGCGTGCGGGCGATGTCGTCGTTGGACATGCCCTGGGCGAGCAGCATGAGGATCTCGTGCTCGCGCGGGGTGAGCAGCTCGTCGACGCGCCGGCCCGTGACCGGCTGCAGGCCGCGCCGGTGCACGAACTCCTGCAGGATCCGCCGGGTCAGCGTCTGGTCGATGGTGCCCTGACCGGCGGCGACCTGCCGGACGGCCGCCACGATCGTCTCCGGCGCCGCGTCCTTGAGCAGGAAACCCGACGCCCCGGCTTCCAGCGCTCCGAAGACGTAGTCGTCGAGGTCGAACGTCGTCAGCACGAGGACCGGGACCTGCGGGTCGGCGTCCGGGGCGCACAGCTCCCGGGCCACCTCGATGCCGCTGCGACCGGGCATCCGGATGTCGAGGCAGGCGACGTCGGGCACCAGCTCGCGCGCCATCGTCAGCGCCTCGGCGCCGTCGGCGGCCACACCCGCCACCTCGATGTCGGGTTCGGCGCCCAGCAGCGCCGACAGGCCGGCGCGGACCAGGTGCTGGTCGTCGGCGACGAGTACGCGGATCATGCGGTGTCCTCCGGGAGCGGCGCGGCGGCGCGCGTCGTACTGATCGTGTCCTCGACCGGGAGCGTCAGCCGGACCTCCCAGCCACCGTCGGCGGTGGCACCGTGGGCGAGGTCGCCGCCGACCAGCTGCGCCCGCTCGGCCATGCCGACCAGGCCGAACCCGCCGCCCGGCCCCGGGTCGGGGCCGGTGGGCACGCCGTTGCGCACGGTGATCGTGAGCCGGCGCTCCCGCACCTCACCGATCTCCACCGCGCACCGTGCGCCCGGTGCGTGCGCGGCCGCGTTCGCCAGCGACTCCTGGACCATCCGGTAGGCGACGAGATGGGCGAGCGGGCCCACCCCCGCACCGGGGTCCGGCGCCGGCGCGACGAGGTCGATCTCGGCTCCGGCGGCCCGCCGGGTCTCGACGAGTGCGGCGACGGCCTCGACCGTCTCCACCGGGCGGGCGGCGTCCGGCTCCTCGCGCAGCAACCCGACCAGCCGTCGCAGGTCGTCGAGGACGGCGCTGCTCTGCGCACGGATCCGCCGCGCCGAGTCCTTCGCCGTGCCGGGGTCGGAGTCGATCTGCCGTTCCATGGCCGCCGCCATCAGCGCGATGCCGGACATGTGGTGGGCGGCGATGTCGTGCAGCTCCCGCGACATCGACACGCGCTGCCGTGACACGGCCGCCTGCAGCAGGGCGTCCTGCTCGCGCCGCAGCGCGTGGACCTCCTGGCGGCGGGCGTCGTGGGTGTCGCGCTGCGCGGCGATCACCAGCCCGAACAGCAGCGGGAGCCCGATGACGGCGACCGCCTGCAGCAGCGCGGACGCGGACGCGGTGGCGGGGTCCGCCCCGCTGCCGAGGACCTCGTTGAGGAACTGCCCGGCCGCCAGCAGCAGCGCGGTGACCGCCAGCGCGCCCCGCAGCCGTCGCCGGGGCGGCCGGGCCACGACGGCGAGGAACACCCCGGCCAGCTCGGCGACGACGGTCGGGCTGAACGCCGCCCCCGGCGCGGCCCACGCCGCCACCAGCGGCAACGCGGCCAGCACCGGCAGCGCTGTCGTGGGGCGCCGGCCGACCCGGGACACCACCAGTGCCTGCAGCAGCACCACGACCGCCACCGTCCACCAGCCGGCCTGCCCGGGGCCCGGGACGGGCCCGATCGCCGGGTCCGTGGCGGCGAGGGCCGGCAGCACCAGCAGCAGGGCGATCGCGATCAGGCCGCACCCGATCGCGACCACCGGATGGGACGGGGCCGGCCCGCGCGGAACGTGGGTGGATGGGGACACGGTCCTCCGCGTGCTCCTCGTCGGTCGTCGCCGGGTGGCTCGCCCATCATCGGGTACGGCCGCACTCCGGCGATCACCACCCGGGCCGCCTCCATCGAAGGACGGAGGCCGGGGACTGCGCACCTCGGGACGATGTGCCGCGGTCCCGCCGCGGCGAGACTGGACCACATCGGACGGCACACGGGCCGTCCCCACCACGAGAGGTGACCATCGATGTCCAGCACCGCGCCCACCACCGCCGGCCACCGCCCCGTCCTGTGGGTGCTCCTGGTCCTCGCCGTCGTCGCCAACGGCACCTGCTCGCTGCTGGCCCTGCCGGTTGCCGGGTCGGTATTCGGCCTGCTCGCGCTCGTGTCCGGCGGGCTGCTGGTGCGCGACCACTACCGGCGCCGCGCACGGACCGCCGCCGGCCGCTGACCGGCGCCGTCGCAGCGCCCGCCCGAGCAGCACGTACCCGGAACTGTCGATGTCCGGCCGCCGAGGGCTCCAGTACGGTCCGGTCCTCGCTGCCGCACGGACGGGGGCCGACGATGCCGATGTACCTGACCCGGTTCCGCTACACGCCCGAGACCTGGGCGAGGCTGTCCCGCAACCCCGAGGACCGGCGCGACGCGGCCCGGGCCTACGTCGAGTCGGTCGGCGGGACGCTGCACGGGTTCTGGTACGCCTTCGGCGAGCACGACGGCTACAACCTGTGGGAGGCACCGGACAACGTCTCGATGGCGGCCGTCGCCCTGGCCATCTCGGGCGGGGGTGCGCTCGCCACGTACGAGACCACGGTGCTGCTCACCGTCGAGGAGACGGTGGACGCCATGGCCCGCGCCGGCGAGATCCGGTACAAGCCGCCGGGGGCGTGAGTCGCACGGTCCGGGCGGACCACCGGCGTCCTATCGTGTCGATCGTCCACGGCCGCGGAGCTCGTCGCCGTCCGGGAGGGTCCACGTGCACACCGCCGCGCCCCGGCTCACTCCGCGGCAGTCCGCGCTGGTGGCGGCCTGGCTGCCCGGTGCCGAACTCGTCCACGACCACAGCTGGGGCATCACCGGGACGAGCGTGCTCCGGTTCCGGCACGCCGGGCGGTACGTCGTCGTCAAGGCCGGCGACGACGCCGACACCCACATCGCCCGCGAGCTGCGCGCCCACCGCCGCTGGCTCGGTCCGTGGCGCGGCCGCGTCCCCGGCCTGCTGCACGCCGACGACGACGCGAAGCTGCTGGTGACCCGGTACCTGCCGGGTGTGCTCGTCGAGGGCCGGCCCGCCGAGTCCGCGCCGGACACCTACCGGCAGGCCGGACGGCTGCTGGCGCTGCTGCACGCCCAGTCCGCCACCGTCGACGACGGCTACGAGACCCGGATGCGCGAGCGCGCGCTGGGCCACCTCGACGGCCCGCACCGCATCGCCACCGGCACCGAGGAGCGGCTGCGCGCCGAGATCGCGTCCTGGCCGGAGGCACCGGCGACGCTGGTCCCCACCCACGGCGACTGGCAGCCGCGGAACTGGCTGGTGCACGACGGCGTGGTCGCCGCCATCGACCTCGGGCGCGCGGACCTCCGGCCCGCCCCGACCGACCTGTGCCGGCTGGCGGTCCAGCAGTTCCGCGGCCGCCCGGACCTGGAACGGGCGTTCCTCGAGGGTTACGGCGGCGACCCGCGCGATCCCGCGGCCTGGCGCAGGGAGCTCCTCCGTGAGGCGATCAGCACCGCGGTGTGGGCCCACCGGGTCGGCGACGAGCGGTTCGAGCGTCAGGGCCGCCGGATGGTGGCCGACGCGCTCGCGGGCACCGGCCGCTGACACCCGCGGCGACCGGAGCACCGCGGTGGCGGCTGCGTGGCCCACGGCCGGGTCGCCCGGACGGCAGCGCCGCTCCCAGGCCTGTCTATCGCAAAGCCCCCGGCCTTGACGGTGCGCGGCGCAGCGCCCGCAATGGCGGCCCGGTGCCACGACACGAGCAGCCGCGGAGGCGGGAAGGACGGCCGGGGATGACGATCGACGAGGGCAGGTTGCACGAGTTGCTCGGCAGGTTCGTCACCGACGCGGGCGGGAGCTTCCAGGCACTCGGTGCCGTGCTCGGCGACCGCCTCGGCCTGTACCGGGCGCTGCAGGCCGTCATGCCGGGTACACCGGCCGAGGTCGCGGCCGAGGCCGGTGTCGGCGAACGCTACGTCCGCGAGTGGCTGAGCTGCCAGGCCGCCGGCGGCTACGTCACCTACGACCCGACGACCGCGCGCTTCTCGCTCACCGAGGAGCAGGTGTTCGCGCTCGCCGACCCGGACGGGATGCAGATCGCCGCCGCCTTCCACATCCCGGTCGCGGCCGGGCGGAACATCGAGCGGATCACCGAGTCGGTGCGGACGAACAGCGGGTTCGGGTGGCACGAGCACGACCCCGCGCTGTTCGAGGGCACCGAGCGGTTCTTCCGGCCCGGCTACGTCGCCGACCTGGTGTCCTCGTGGATCCCGGCGCTCGACGGCGTCGAGGAGAAGCTGACCGAGGGGGCGCGGGTCGCCGACGTGGGCTGCGGCCACGGCGCGTCGACGTTGCTGATCGGCGGGTCGTACCCCCGGTCGCGGGTCACCGGGTTCGACTACCACCGCCCGTCGGTCGAGCAGGCGCGCAAGCGTGCCGCGGACGCCGGGGTGGCCGCCCGGGTCACGTTCGAGGTCGCGGGCGCCGCCGACTTCCCCGGGACCGGCTACGACCTCGTCGCGGTCTTCGACGCGCTCCACGACATGCCCGACCCGCTCGGCGCCGCCCGCCACGTGCGCGAGGTGCTCGCTCCGGACGGCACGTTCCTGCTGGTCGAGCCCTACGCCGAGGACCGGCTCGAGGACAACCTGAACCCGGTCGGGCGCCTGTACTACGGCGCGTCCACGGTCATCTGCGTCGCGCACTCGATGACCGAGGAGCCCCGCACCGCCCTGGGCGCCCAGGCCGGCGAGGCACGGCTCACCGACCTGCTGCAGGAGGCCGGCTTCACCCGGGTCCGGCGCGCGGCCGAGACACCGTTCAACCTCGTCCTCGAGGCGCGCCCCTGACCCCGGGTCGCAGCGCCCGGCCGGCCGGCACCGGTCAGAGCTTCATCATCGGCACCGGGTGCAGCGGCGACTCGCGCAGCCCGGACCGGAACGCACGCAGCAGCATCGGCCGGAACCCGCTCGCCGGGTAGCGCTCGGTCAGCTCCCGGTACTGCTGCCTGCGCACACCGGGCGCGCCGACCAGCCCGGCCGTGACGTCGGTGAGGTCCGCCCGCCGCAGCGCCTCCACCAACGGGTCGGCGTGCCGCGCCGGGCGCAGCCGGTGGTGCTCGTCGATCAGCGCGGTCACCAGCTCCGCGTGCTCGGCCTGGTCGGCGGGCAATGCCGCGACCGCCCGCCGGGCCGACGGTCCGAGGTAGTCCCAGGTGTCGTCGAACCAGATGCCCGCGTCGTGGAAGAACGCGGCGTGCCCCAGCGGCGCGGCCAGCGCGTCGGGGACCGGGGTCTGCAGCCCGACCAGGCCGATCACCCGGTGCACGTGCCCGGCGTAGATCGCGAGGTCGGTACCGAAGACCGGGGCGTGCTCCTCGAGCAGCTCGTCGGCCACCCGGTGGGCACGGTCGACGGCGGGATCGGTCGGCATGGGGCGATCCTGTCGCGCCCGGCGGCGACCGGCCAGTGACGTGAACGCCTAGGATCGCTCGGTATGCGCCAGAAGGTGGTCGTGGTCGTGCCGGACGGCGGCAGCCTCTTCGAGATCGCCACCCCGCTGCGGGTCTGGGGCCGCGATCCCGGTGAGCCGGACTGGCCGGACACCGAGCTGATCGTGTGCACCGCGACCGCCGGCCCGGCCGGTGCGCCCGGCCGTACCGGCTCCGCGGGCACCGCGCTGCCGCCGTTGTCCCTCACCGGCCTGGCCCCGTTCGGCGCGCACGCCCACGACGCCGACACGATCATCGTGCCGACCTGGCCGGTGGACGACCGGCCGGTGCCGGAGGATCTGGTCACCGGCCTGCGCACGGCACACGACCACGGCACCCGGATCGTCGGGCTGTGCCTGGGCGCGTTCGTCCTGGCCGCCGCCGGGCTGCTGGACGGGCACCGGGCCGTCACGCACTGGCGCTACGCCGACGAGTTCACCCGGCGGTTCCCCGCGGTCCGGTGGGAGCGTGACCCGCTCTACCTCGACCGGGGCGCGGTGGTGACCTCCGCGGGCAGCGCCGCCGCCCTGGACTGCTGCCTGCACCTGGTGCGCACCGACCACGGCGCGGACGCCGCCGCGATCGTCGCCCGCTCGATGGTGACCGCGCCGCACCGCTCCGGCGGACAGTCCCAGTTCGCGGCCGTGGAGCCCCTGGGCACCGCCGACGACCGGCTGGGCGGGTTGCTCGGCGAGGTGCTGGCCGACCTGGGCGAGGTCCGCACGGTGCACGACCTCGTCACCCGGGCCGCGATGAGCCGCCGGTCGCTGGAGCGGTTGTTCCGCGACCGGCTCGGCTGCTCACCCCGGTCCTGGCTGATCGACCAGCGGGTGCAGCGGGCCCGCACCCTGCTCGAGACCACCGACCTCGGTGTCGACGCGGTCGCGGCCGGTGTCGGTTTCGGCTCCCCGCAGACGCTGCGCCGGGAGTTCCAGCAGGCGCTGGGCATCTCGCCGACCGGCTACCGGGGCCACTTCCGCGGCCCGGCGGCCCGGCCGGACGCCGCACCGGCCGCCCGGACGGTCAGGCCGGCGCCGGCCCGTCGGACGCCTGCAGCTCCCCGCCCGGGAGCCGGTCGGAGCCCCAGCTGCGCTCGATGTAGCCGATGATCCGCTCGATGTCCCCGGCCGGCACCTTCTCCTTCTCCCCGTGCTCGAGCGGGTCGACGTGGAAGATGTAGAGCCGCGACGCGAACTGGTCGAACGGCAGCGACGCCTCACCGAAGCGCTCGCCGTTGCCCGCGGTGGAGACGACGAGCCCGTCGCCCCAGTCCTGCCCGCTGTCGTTGTTCGGGTTGTAGAAGTAGACCCGCATGACCTCCTGCGGGTCCGCCGCGACCCGCAGGACGGTGATCGCGTGCCAGCCGACGTAGCGCGCGGCGCTGTCGGTGACGGCCACCCCCGCCGGCTGCGGGTGGATCAGCGGCTGCCCGCCGTTGTAGGCCGGGTGGTAGCTCGCGTGGAACTGGCGCAGGAAGTCGTCGAGGTCGACCAGGTTCCCCGTCGCCACGTCGACGTTGATGTGGAACCCGCGTGCGGCCCACCAGCCGTGGAACTCCGGGTTCACCCAGCGGTGCGGGTCCCCCGGGCGGTCGGCGCACCGGCGTCCCATCTCGGCGTAGATCCGGTCCAGATGCGGCACGACCAGCAGCGACACCGGGTCGAGGTCCACCGGCAGCGTCTGCGCGACCCCGCCTGCGCTCTCCTGCGAGGAGATCCGCTGGCCCTCGAAGTGCATGATGATCTCGTCGTCGCGGGCCGCCCAGACCACCATCTGCAGCAGGTAGTCCGGGTCGTTGTAGGCCCACATCGACAGGGCTCGCGCCGACTGGCAGGTCGGGTTGTCGCCCTGCCCGACACCCAGCGGCAGGCCGAGCATCGACAGCACCCCGGCCAGCAGCCGTGCCTCGGGCGCCGGTTCCTCGCCGAAGGCCGCCACCAGCCGCTCCCGGGCCGCGGGCGAGAGCTCCAGCGCGATCTGCCGCCACAGCGACGGGACGATCGGCGGCTCGTGCAGGATCCCGCGGTCGAGCAGCAGGGCCAGCCCGTAGATGGCCTGCGCCGTCTGCGGCGTGACCGCCACCTCGATCAGCCGGTGCACCAGGTCGCTGTAGCGGAGCAGGCAGTTCTTGCCGGTGTCGGAGAGCCCGAGCGCCTCGGCGAGGAGGTAGTCGCCCTCGTGGCGCAGGAACTGCAGCAGCTCCGCGTGGTACGGCGACACCAGGCCGGTGTCGTGCATCGCGCGGGCGAACCCGGACGCCTCGTACTGCAACCCGCCGGCGTCCATGGCCTCCAGCCGGGACCGGAAGACGTCGAACCCCGGGTCCTCCCGGCACGCCTCGGTCGTCCCGAACAGCGCCGTGATCAACCGGTCCAGGCCCTGCCCGGACGACAGGTCGACGTCCGGGTCCCCGCGCCAGATCGACAGCCGGGTGATCAGCGAGGTGACCTGGTCGACCTGGATGGGGCGCTGGCGCAGGATCCGCCAGATCTCGTCGACCAGCTTGTCGAGGACGACGTCGTAGCCGACCTCCTCGGCCACGTGCCGGAACAGGTCCCGGATCAGCTGCGCCGTCCGCCCCTGCCGGGTTCGCTCCGCCTCGCTGGGCGGAGTGAACAGCAGCTCGAGGTTCATCGCCAGCACCTGGGACAGGAACTGGCGCGCGTCCTCCGGGGACAGCGTGGGGTGCTCGTAGTCGCCCTGGGCCACCGCGAGCGTGCGCAGCTCGCTGGTCGCCTCCATGACGACGGTGTCGGCCTCCCCGCTGTGCAGTCCCGGCCCGACCAGGGACGGGACCAGGATCTCCGGCGTGGCCCAGTCGGTCCCGAGGAACAGACCGGCCTCCTCCAGTTCCTGCGCCCTGGCCTGCACGGCCGCGGCGCCGCCCGGCTGCAGCAGGACCCGGCGCAGCTGCTCGAGGACCCGCCGCAGCTTCGTCGGCTTGCCGAAGTCGGCGGTCCGGGCCAGGTCCCGGGTGGCGTCGTCGAGCGAGGCCAGGCGCTTGTCCAGCACCGAGGCCCCACCTGCGACGTCGACGGTCGGTTTCACAAGGCTTCCCTCGTTCGGGGTCTTCTCCGTCCAGGTTCCCGTTGCGGGGGACCTCAGACGTAGAAGTCGAGTTCTTCCTGCTTCTTCAGCAGATCACGCATCCGGTAGGGATCATCACCGAAGAAGTAGAGCAGACCCCAGTGCGTACCGAAGGCCGTGCGCTTGGTCACCGTCTCCTCGAGCGGGGCCGAGAGGTCGTGCGACTCGTAGTAGTCGTCGTCCTCGGTCTCCTCCGGGATCTGCAGCTCGCTGACGACCCGCCGGCGCGGGTAGACGCCGAAGCAGCCGGCCACCCCGGACGCGTCCTCGACCTCGGTCGGGAAGAACGCGTCGATCTCCTCCTCGGTCGTCCGCGGGTCGAACGCCAGCACGAGGGCCTGGTAGGCGTTGAAGCCGTACGCGCGCTCCAGCAGCTCGAAGACCTTGAAGCCCGGCGGCCGGTACGCGACCTCACCGAAGTACATCTCTCCGTCGGAGGTCACGAAGTACTCGGGGTGCACGAACCCGAACTCGATGTCGAACGTCTTGATCAGCTTTTCGATCTGGGCGGTGATCTGCGGCCGGTACCGCTCGAGCTCGGGCGTGGCCGGAACGAACACCGAATACCCGAGGGTGACGTATTCGGAGATGTTCAGGAACTTGATCTTACCGTTGTGGACCCAGGCCTCGACGGCGAATTCCCACCCGTCGAGATGGGATTCCATCAGGACCGGGAACTCCTCGTCCGGAATGGTGTCGACCTCGTCCGGGGTGCGGATGACCCGGTGCCCCAGACAGCCCGCCTTGTCGAACGCCTTGAGGTGGATCGGGTCGTTCGGGTCTCCGTCGAGCTTGAGCAGGGTCTGGTTGACCCGCTTGAGGAACCGGATGACGTCGTCGCGGTCGTGGGCCTCCTCGAAGATGCCCACCCGGATGCCGCCCAGCTGCGCGCGGCGCTTCATCAGCGCCTTGTCCCGGAGCAGCATCGCCTGGCCGAACAGCCGCGGGTTCTCCAGCAGCACGGAGTTGATCGCCCCGGCCCACTCGACGGTCTCCTCGAACAGCGGGATCGCGACGTCGACGCCCATCTCCTGGAGCGTCTCCGCGATCTCCAGCGAGCGGTCGTTGAGCCGCTCGAAGTTCCACGGGACGTACGGGATCTCGTGTTCGGAGCAGTACTCCTCCGCCCAGTCCGGCGCGACGACCACGTAGCGCCGGTCGAACCGGTCGAGCGCCTCGACCGCGCTCAGACTCCATCCGAGGAGCGCGACGAAGCCCTTTTCAGGATCCTTGCTGACCGATTCGGGACGAGGCATACAACAATTCCTCCGCGGTGTGGGTATTCCCATTCAATGGGTCGTGCGGCCCGCACCATACCGCGAACGCCATTCCCCGGCCGGTCGTGGCCGATCAGTGGGAGGCGGACTGCTCCTCGGCGAACGCGACGAGGCGCCGCAGCCGTCCGGCGACGGCGTCCTTCGACAGCGGCGGGTCCGCGAGCAGGCCCAGCCGGGACAGCGACAGTGTCGCGTGCTCGACCCGCAGCAGGCCGGCGGCACGCAGGTGCGGCGGGGCCTCGGGGCCCAGCACGTCCAGCGCCCAGCGCACCCGCGCGGTGGTCCGGTCGGCGGCCTCGGCCGCGCGACGGGCGTTGACGCTCTCCAGGGACGCGCTCGGCGGGGGCGGTGCCGGGGTGGCGACCTCGGCGCACCGCTGCAGCACGTCGGCCACCCCCGCCGCGCCGACCGCCCGCAACAGGGTCTCCACGCTCTCCGGATCCCGCACGACGACCCGGTGCTCGGTCGCCGTCTCGTGCCCGGCCGCCAGCACGCCCAGCGACCGGGCCGCACCGACCAGCGCGAGCACGACGGCCGGCCCCGGGCACGTCACCTGGATCCGGGTCCGCCCGGCCGGGCGCACCACCCGGCCCCGGGCCAGCAACGCACCGCGCCAGACACCCGCGGCCACCGCGGCGCCGCCGCCCACGACCGCCGGCGGCAGCCCCAGCACGGGCCGGCCGAGCCGGTCCACCAGCCCGGTGGCCCGTGCCAGGTCGGAGCCGTTCCCCGTCACCCTGACCAGATAGCGCAGCGGCCGCCCGCTCGCGCTGACGACGTCCGTGCGGGCCGCCGCGTGGCCGTAGAGCTCGACGAGGTCGCGGCGCAGCCGGACGGCGAGCTCGGGCGCCGGGAACTCGGCCCGGACGACGGCCCGGCCACCGGCCGTCGTGACGTCGCCGGCGAGGCGCAGCTGGGCGACGACGCCGGCGTGCCGGACCGCGGGGCGCTCCTCCCGGACGGCGCCGAGCTCGCGGTGCAGCTCCGCGGTGATGCGCTCGGGGTCGATCACGAACCTCTCCTGGGCGGACACACGGGCGGGACGCCACCTCGGTCGGAGGGGGCCGCACCCGCCGGGTGGGCGAGGACGGAGGAACCGGTCAGACCGCCCCGTCCGGGGCGGCGGCATGCAGGGGACAGCGCGGATCGACGAAGGGATCCTCGGGCGCCCCCGCCCGGTACGCGGCGTTGGCCAGCACGGAACACAGACAGCCCCGGGCCTTCGCCCGCGAGCCACCGGGCGCCAGGTCGTCCGGCGTGGTGGCCGCCTGCCCGCTCGTCCCCTCCGTCATGGGTCCCCCTCCGCACACGCGGTGCCCCCGGGCCACCCGCGAGCGGCCCAGCGCGTCTACACACAGTAACTGACTGATGTCGTAGCGTAACGGATCAGTCGGTCACCCGGGCGCAGGTTACCGTATACGTCGGGTAACGCCTATTTCGCCTCGACACCCGTCGGGAGGGGCGCGTCGGGGTCGAGGACCAGCCCGTACCCGCGCGCCATGCCGTCGACCTGGGCCCAGATCAGGGTCGTGAGGTGCTCGGCGACGACCGCCCGCGCGATACCGCGGTGCGTCAGCCACCATTCCGCGGTCGCCTGGACCGACCCGACCAGCGACTGCGCCCAGACCTGCACCAGCTCCGGCTCGTCGAAACCCAGGAACCGGACGTAGCCGTCGAGCAGCCGGCCCAGCGCGTCGGAGATGAACGCCCGGCCGGCGTCGACGACCGCGCCGCCCTGCCCGGGCAGCCGGCGCCGGAACAGCAGCTCGACGTGGGGCGACTCGTCGAGGAACCCCAGGAACGCGTCCACCGAGGCGTGGATGCGCCGGCGCAGCGCGCACTCGTCGTACAACACCGGCATGAGCCGTTCCATCAGCCGGTTCGTCGCCCGCTCCGCCATCGCGTCGAGCAGCGCCGCCCGGTCCCCGAAGTGCCGGTAGATCACCGGCTTGGTCACCCCGGCCTCGTGCGCGACCTGGTCCAGTCCGAACTCCTGGCCGGTGCGGCCCAGCACCACCAGCGCGGCGTCCACCAGCTGCTCGCGACGGCGGGCACGGTGGGCGTCCCAGCGCGCGCTGCGGCCGTCGGTCGGGCGTCCCGTGCGGGCGGGACGGTCGGCGTCGGACACGGTCGCGATGCTCCTCCATCGGGCGGCGGTGCGCGCGGGGTCGCCGCACCATAGTTGATCATGTTTCGGGCGCGCCCGCAGGGACGCCGCGGCGCCGTGGCAGGCTCGTCCGCAGGAGACGACACGAGGAGGCGCTGGTGCGACGGGTGCTCTGCCGGGAGTTCACCGATCCGGAACGGCTGGAGGTCGTGGAGGAACCGGCACCGGAGCCCGGCCCGGGCCAGGTGCTGGTCCGGGTGGAGGCGGCGGCGGTCAGCTTCGTCGACGGCCTGATCGCCCGCGGCGGCTACCAGCTGCGGCCACCGCTGCCGTTCACCCCGGGCTCGGCGGTGGCCGGGACGATCGACTCCGGCCCGCGCGCCGGGGAGCGCGTCGCCGCGCTGCTCGGCCTGACCGGCGGGTTCACCTCGCACGCCGTGATCGACGAGGCGCTCCTCGTCCCGGTGCCCGACGGGGTGGGCGCCGGGGTCGCCGCCTCCTCGATGGAGGGCTACGGGACGGTCGCGTTCGCCCTGGAGCACCGGGTCCGGATCCACGACGGCGACCGGGTCGTGGTGCTCGGGGCGGGCGGCGGGATCGGGCTGGCCGCGATCGACCAGGCCCGCGCCGCGGGTGGCCGGGTGCTCGCGGTGGCGTCCACACCGGACAAGCGGGCGGCGGCGCTGGCCGCGGGCGCCGAGGACGCGACCGGCTACGGCGACTCCCCCGCCGCGCTCAAGGACACGCTGCGGCATCGGACCGGTGGCGGCGTCGACGTCGTGATCGACCCGGTCGGTGGCCCGTCCGCGGAGGCCGCGCTGCGGGCGCTCGGCGCCGGCGGCCGGTTCTGCGTCATCGGCTTCACCTCCGGCGAGATCCCGCGCCTCCCGGCGAACGTGGTGCTGCTGCGCAACCGGACGGTCGTCGGCGTGGACTGGGGCGACTGGTCGCGGGCCGACCCGGCGGCCGCGCGGGACCTGGCCGCGGACGTGCTGCGCCGGATCGCGGCCGGGGAGCTGCACCCGCCGGCACCCGCCGAGCTCCCGCTCGACGCGGCCGAGTCGGCCACCCGGCGCTACGCCGAGCGCACGGCCGTCGGGAAACTGGTGCTCACGCCCTGACCACCGCGGGCGGAACTCCTGGCAGAACCCCACCGCACGCGGGCATAGTCGATGGGGTGAGCGAGGCGGTGCACCCCGACCAGGTCCGGATCTCGGACGCCGACCGCCAGGCGGTCGCCGACCGGTTGCGCGCCGCACACGGCGACGGCTACCTCGACCTGGCCGAGTTCGACGAACGCGTGGCCGAGGTCTGGCGGATGCGCACGCGCGGCGACCTGGCCCGCGCGACCCGGGACCTGCCGGCGCCGCGGAAGCAGCGGCCCGCCGACGGGCTGATCTTCTCCGCCTCGCCCGGCGGCGTCGCGATGCGGATCCTCTCGATCATCTGGCTGTGCATCACGGCCGCGGCCGCGGCCGGCTGGGCCGTGATCGCGCTGCTGACCGAGCTGTCCCCGCTGTGGTTCCTGGTGCTCTCCGCACCGACGGGTGCGGTGCTGGGGTCGCTGTGGCTGGCCGGGGTGGGCCGGGCGCGGCGCGGCACCCGGTAGGGCCCGCCCACCCACGACGAGCCCCACCCACAACGAGCCCCACCCACAACGAGCCCACGCACAACGATCACTGCGCCGGACGGGGCCGCTCAGCCGCCGGCCTTCTCCTGCTCGTAGCGCCGGGTCATCGTGTCGACGGCGTCGAGCTGGGTCCGTGCGTGCTCCTCCCGGGTCGACGCGGCCCGGTCCTTCGCGGCCAGGGTGCCCGCGGTCTGCCCCTGGAACTCCGGCACGACGTGCTGGGCGATCAGCTCGCAGGACCGCTTGGTCGCCTCCGGGTCGGCCCACTCGTGACCGAGCAGCAGCATCGCCCCGAACCCGCCGGACTGGTCGACGAGCTTCTGCACCTGGGCCTTGGCGTCGTCGACGGTGCCGATGGCCCCGATCCCGGCCTCGTTGATGAAGTCGATCATCTCCTTGAGGTCGCCGCCCTCGACCGCCATCTGCGGGAACGCCGCGACCTTCTGGAAGTAGCGGAACCAGTGCTCGATGCCGTACTCGACCTCGCGGTAGGCCTGCTCACGGGTCTCGGCGATGTGCATCAACCCCACCAGCCGCCACGAGCTGCGATCCGGCGCCGGCTGCCCGTGGTGGGCCGCCCGCTCCTCGACCACGCTCCAGTGGTGGGCCAGCGCGTCGAACCCGTCCTGGGTCAGCGTCGCCCCGATCGAGAGCAGCCCCACCCCGTGCTGCCCGGCCATCCGCGGCCCGGTCGGCGAGGCCACCGCGGCCACCGCCACGTCGAAACACGGGTCGCTGTAGGGCGCCAGCTGCAACTGCGCATCGATCAACGTGTGCGTACGGGTCTCGGCGTTGACCACCTCCCCGCGCAGCAGCCGCATGATGATGTCGAGATTGACCTCGAGCAGCTCACGGGTGTCGGTCGGGTTCAACCCGATCATCGCCGAGTCCGTCGGCAACGACCCCGGACCACACCCCAGCATCGACCGGCCCCGGGTCAGGTGGTCCAGCATCACCATCCGGTCGGCCACCCACAGCGGGTTGTGGTACGAGATCGAGGTCACCCCGGTACCCAGCTTGATCCGCCGGGTCCGCTCCGCCGCCGCGGCGATGAAGATCTCCGGCGAGGCGATGATCTCCGACCCGGCCGAGTGGTGCTCACCGATCCAGGCCTCGTCGAACCCCAGCCGGTCCAGGTGCTCGACGAGCTCCAGATCGCGCTGCAACGCCAGGGTCGGGTTCTGCCCCGGCTGGTGGAACGGGGCCAGGAAGGTGCCGAAGCGCAGTCGGGTCACGGGCTGTCTCCTCGTCGAGAACGGGCGGCCCGCTCGTCGGCCGCCTCCCTGTGACGTGCCTACCGGGTGTGACCGTCCTCACGCAACGGGCGGGCGCGATCGGGGCGACGGGCCGATCAACGGCCGGTGTACGGGCGTGTGGGACGACCGGATAGGTTTCCCGATCATGGGACACCGCGAGGAGCTGCTCGACGGGGCGGCGCAGTGCCTCTACGACAAGGGCTTCGGCCGCACGACCGCGCGTGACGTCGTCGCCGCGTCGGGCACGAACCTCGCGTCGATCGGCTACCACTTCGGCTCCAAGGACGCCCTGCTCACCGAGGCCCTGCTGCGCGCCACCAGCGCCTGGGGCGAGGAGCTGGACCGGGCGCTGGCCGAGCCCGGCACCACCCCGGCGACCGACCCGGACCGGCGGGTCGAGGACACCTGGAGCCGGGTCATCGGGCTGTTCTCCACCCAGCGGCGACTGTGGGCGACCCACGTCGAGGCGCTCGCCCAGGCCGAGCGGCTGCCGGAGCTGCGGGCCAAGCTCGCCGAGGCGCAGCGGGAGGTCCGCGAGGGGCTCGCCCTGACCTTCCACACGCTTCCGGACGACGACCCCGAGGCCGCCGACCGGCGGGTGCACGTGCTCGGCGCGGTCTACCAGGCCCTGCTCACCGGCGTCATGGTGCAGTGGATGCTCGACCCGGACACCGCCCCGACCGGGGTGGACGTCGCGGAGGGGCTGCGCGCGATCGCCGAACGGGCCGACGCGTTCGCCTGACCGGGACAGCGCTCAGTGCCGCGGCCGGACGTGACCGATCACGGTCCCGCCGCGGTTCGCCCCCGGCTCGGCGACCCGCACCGAGAGCGTGCCCAGGGCCAGGAACCGCAGCGTCACGGTCCCGCCGGCCGTCACGTCCAGCGCCCGCCCCTGCTCGGGGACGAGCACGCGGCGGGCCACGTCGCTGCCGACGGTGAGCACCACCGTCGTCCCCCGCGCGACGATCACGGTCGGCACCGCCTCGACCGGGTCCGTCGAGCGGAAGTCGAAACGGACCGGCGTGAGCCCGTTCGCGTCGGTCGCCGCGACCAGGGTCGGTCCGACCGGCCGGGCGCCGGCGACCGCGCCGCAACCCGCGGTCGCGGGGACCGCCATCAGCAGGCCGGCGAGCAGCAGACCGGTCGATCTCCGCATACCGACCATGCTGCACGAACCTCCGGTGTGACCCCCGCCCGGTACACCCGGTCGTGGGGTTCGGCACGATCGGAGCCGTGACCACCCATCCCTGCGCACCCGTCCCCGAGCGGCTCTTCGACGACGAGCGCGAGCAGCGCTGGCGGTCCCGGTTCACCGCGGTCCGGATGTCGCGACCGTCCTGGGCGCGCGACGCACCGCAGCGCTCGGTCTACGTCTCGAACGCGACCGGGACCTTCGAGGTGCACGTCTGGGACCGCACCTCCGACGAGCGCCGCCAGGTCACCGACCGCCGCAACGGCACCACCGCGGCCGCGCTGCCGCCCGGTGGCGAGCAGGTGTGGTGGTTCGCCGACACCGACGGCGACGAGTTCGGGCACTGGGTCGCGCAGCCCTGGTCCGACGGCCCCGGCGCCGCGACCGTCCCCGCCGTGCCCGGGGCGGGCGACGGCTACCCGGCCGGGCTGGAGATCGGGCGGCAGCGCACCGCGGTCGGGGTGTCCACCGACGACGGCACGACGCTGCTGGTGCACGAGCGCGGGTCCGGCGCCGACGCCCGCGTCGTCTACCGGCACACCGAGGACGCCGGGGTCGGGTCGCTGTCCGAGGACGAGACCCTGCTGGCGATCTCGCACTCCGAGCACGGCGACTCCCGCCACCCCTCGCTGCGGGTGCTCGACCTCGACGGCGGGGGTGTCGTCGGCGAGCTGCACGACGGTCCCGGCAAGGGGCTGGCCCCGCTGGAGTTCTCCCCGGTCGCCGGGGACCAGCGCCTGCTGGTCTCGCACGAGCGCCGCGGCCGCGAGGAGCTGCTGATCTGGGAGCCCGGCACCGGAACGGTCACCGAACTGCGGATCGACCTGCCCGGCGAGCTCGTCGGCGGCTTCTACCCGGACGCCTCCGCGCTGCTCGTCGCGCACACCCACGCCGCCCGGACCCGGCTGTTCCGCTACGACCTCGGGACCGGCGCGCTCACCGAGCTCCCGGTCGCGCCGGGCTGCGTCGGCTCCGCCGAGGTCCGCGACGACGGCACCGTCGAGTACTCGAGCTCCTCGGCCGCCACCCCGTCGCAGATCCGCAGGCTGCGCACGGATGGCACCGACGACGTCCTGGTCACCCCGCCCGGCGAGCGCCCGCCCGGCTCGCTGCCGGTGCGCGACGTGTGGACCGCGGGTCCGGGCGGCGACGTGCACGCCCTGGTCACCGAGGCACCGCGGTCGGGCGCGACGCCGGCGCCCGCGGTGTTCGTCCTGCACGGCGGCCCGCACGCCGCCGACGAGGACCGGTTCGACGCCGTCCGGGCCACCTGGGTGGAGGCCGGGTTCACCGTCGTCGAGGTCAACTACCGCGGCTCCACCGGGTACGGCTCGGCGTGGCGGGACGCGATCGAGGGCCGGCCGGGGCTGACCGAGCTGGCCGACGTCGCCGCCGTGCAGGACGCGCTGGTCGCCGACGGCACCGTCGATCCGGCCCGCTGCGCCGTCGACGGCTGGTCGTGGGGCGGGTACCTGGCGCTGCTGGCCGCGGGCACCCAGCCGGGGCGCTGGGCGGCCGCCGTCGCCGGGGTGCCGGTGGCCGACTACGTGGCCGCCTACGCCGATGAGATGGAACAGCTGCGGGCCTTCGACCGGGCCCTGTTCGGCGGGTCCCCCGAGGACCTGCCCGAGCTGTACACCGAGGCGTCGCCGCTGACCTACGTGGACGCCGTCCGGGTGCCGGTGCTGGTGCTGGCCGGGGAGAACGACCCGCGCTGCCCGATCCGCCAGATCGACAACTATCTGGACGCGCTGGCCGCGCGCGGGGACCTCGCCTACGAGGTCAGCCGGTTCGACGCCGGCCACGGCTCGCTGGTGGTGTCCGACCAGCTGGACCTCATCGCGACCGAGGTCGACTTCGTCCGCCGCGCCCTGGGCTGATCAGAGGTCGCGGGCGAGCTCGTGCAGGTCGGCGCCGCTGTCGAGCACGGCACGCAGCCGGTCGGCGCGCTCCTCGCTCCACGGCCGGTCCGGATCGGGCTCGAGGTTGCCCAGCAGCAGCTGCGCGACACCGAACGCGACGAGCGACCAGTCCCCCGGCTCGCCGCCGGGCCCGGCGGCGAGGCGGCGCCCGGCCAGCTCCGGGCGCGCGACGACCTTGACCACCATGCCGCGCAGCAGGGCGTTGGCGAGGTGGGCGAGGTCCTCGGCCGTGGCGCCGGGGCGGCGCCGCAGCCCGAGCAGCCGCAGCACGGCGTCGTGCGAGGCCACGATCCCCTCGGTGAGCCGGGCCTCGGTGGCCGCCAGCGCCGCACCGACCCGGTCGTGCAGGTCCCCGGACTCCATCCCGACGTAGGTGGCGGTCAGCGCGAGGTAGGTCCGCCAGTCCCGGGACGCCCGGACGTGGCCGAAGTCCTGTTCGGCGGTCTCGCGCACCACCTCGGCCGCCGTGCGCAGCCGGCCCTCCGCGGTGCCCAGGTCGGCGATGCGCTCACCGAGGATCCGGCGCACGCTCGCGCCCGCCTCCTCGACGCCCACGGCCGCCAGGGGCGCCTGCCCGCGGGCGAGCTCCAGCAGCAGGTCGCCGAGGAACTCCCCCTTGGACGGCCACCGGCGGTAGACCGCGCTGCGGGCGACGCCGGCCTCCCGGATGACGTCCTCGAGCCGCAGGTGATCCAGGCTCACGGTCAGCCCGAGATCGGCGACCGCACCGGCCGCCGTCTCCAGCATCAGCCGCTCGGTCTCGGTGTCCGAGAGTCGCCGGCGCCGGGGCCGGCCGGGGCCGGCACCCAGGACCGACGACCGGCCGTCCGGCTGCGGCATCCGGGGTCGCCCCCGGGAGATCTCCGGGTCACCCGGAGCGGAATCCGCTGGCATCGCCACCTCCGTTGAGACATGATGTCCCAAGTTTCAGACATTACGTCTGGACTGTTGCGACCATGCTACGACCAGGGGGAACTCATGACCGCTCGAACCACGACGCCACGTACTACCGCGCCCGCGGCCCTGTGGGCGGGCCTCGCCGCGACCGCGCTGACGGCCGTCGCCGTCGTCGTCGACCAGGGCCTGATCGGCTCGATCCACGACCAGGTCACCGCCGCCTACGCCGGGTACCCCGGGCTCGACGCCGGCGCCGAGTCGTTCGTCGTCACGACCCTGCTCGGGCTCGCCGTGCTCGGCGCCGCCGGCTGGCTGCTCACCCTGCGCGGCGCCCGCCGGCGAGCCGGCTGGGCCGCGCCGGCCGGGACCGCGCTGTGGGTGCTCGGCCTCGGCGCCGCGGTCACGCTGATGACCGCGACCGAGTACGGGACCACGCTCGTCCCGGCCTGGCTGGGGGTGCTGGGCCTGCTGCCGTCGCTGGTGGGGCTGGGCGCGGTCGTCCTGCTGTGGCGGGAACGGCGGAGCTGACCTACTCCTCCAGCAGGGGCAGGACGTTCTCCGGCGGCCGGCCGAGCACGGCCCGGTCGCCGGAGCGCACCAGCGGCCGCTCGATCAGCTTCGGGTCGGCCGCCAGGGCGTCGAGCAGGGTGTCCCGGTCGGCGCCCTTGAGGCCCTGCTCCCGGAAGGCGGCCTCGCCGGTGCGGGCGAGCGCCAGCGGGTCCTCGGTGCCGAGCGCGGCCAGGGCGTCCTCGAGCTCGGCCCGGGTCGGCGGGTCGTCGAGGTAGCGACGCACCTCCGGTTCGACGCCGTGCTCCTGCAGCAACGCGAGCGTGGCGCGGCTCTTGGAGCAGCGCGGGTTGTGCCAGATCTCCACGGCACCGAGCCTAGGACCGTTCGGCCGGTTCCGGGGCCCCGGCCGCGACGCCGTGGCGCAGGTTGCTGCGGAAATAGAGCAGGATCGCCGCGAAGCAGGCCGCGGAGACGACGAACGAGAGCTGCAGCGAGCCGAGCACGTCCGACACCGCGCCCTGCACGACCGGGACGACCGCCCCGCCGACGATCGCCATCACCAGCACCGCACCGGCGGTCTCCTGGTGGCGCTTGTCGTCGACGGTGTCCAGGGTCTGGCCGAAGATCGTCGGCCAGCACGGGCCCATCAGCAGGTTGGACGCGATCACCAGCCACACCGCGAGCGCCGCCGGGCCGAACGCGGCCGCCAGCAGGAGCACCGCCCCGGTCCCGCAGTAGACGACGAGCACCCGGGCCGCCGAGAAGCGCGCGATCAGCACGTTCGCGACGAACTTGCCGGCCAGGAAGCAGAGGAATCCGAGGATCATGAAGTCGGTGGCGTCGCGTTCGTTCAGCTGCGGGTAGAGCTCCAGGCCGAGCCGGATCGTGAACGACCACACCGCCGTCTGCAGGCCGACGTAGAGGAACTGGGCGACGATCCCCTTGCGGTACTGGGCCGTGCGGGCGAGCACCCGCAGCGTGTCACCGAGCCGCGCCGGTCGGGTGCCGTCGTCCCCGGCGGGCGTGCCCCGCGGGTAGTCGGTGATCAGGAACAGCACCAGCAGGCAGACCAGCACGACCAGGATGAACTGGTAGGGGCGCAGCGTGTTCAGCAGCAGCGCCTCGCCGAGCGCCTGTCGCGCCTCCGGGGTCGGGGCGGCGTCCATCTGCGCCTCGATCGAGTCCCCGGTCCCGAAGATCAGGTACTTGCCGAGCACGACGCCGAGCAGGTTGCCGATCGGGGTGAACGTCTGCGAGATGTTGAGCCGCAACGTGCCCGTCTCCCGCGGGCCGAGCATCGACGAGTAGGTGTTCGCGCTGGTCTCGAGGAAGCTCAGCCCGATCGCGATGGCGAAGATGCAGAACAGGAACATCCCGTACGTCGCGAGCGTGCTGGCCGGGAAGAACAGCGCACAGCCGGCGATGTAGACGGTGAGCCCGATCAGGACGCCGACCTTGTACGACGTCCGCCGGATGATCCGCGACGCCGGGATCGCGATGAGGAAGTAGCCGCCGTAGAACGCGGACTGCACGAACGCCGTCGCCGCGTCGGACAGCGTGAACACGTGCTTGAACTGGGTGATCAGGATGTCGTTCAGCCCGGCCGCCGCACCCCACATCGGGAACAGCAGCGACAGCAGGACGAACTGGAACCACGGCGTGCGGTCGAGGTAGCCCGAACCGAGTTGCCGGGCCGGATTCCGGATCAGCACGGTGCGCCCCCTGCGCCGACGTCGGTGTCGGTCTCTGCGGTGTCGCGGCGCAACGTAACCCGGGAGGGGGCATCACGGCCAGAACGCACGACGGTCCCCGGGCACCGCCCGGGGACCGTCGCCGTGTGGGCCGGTCAGTCGAACCGGCCGCCACCCTTGTCGGACTGGTTCTGGGCCAGATGCCCCTTGATCGCGGCCTCGATCTTGTCGCCGATGGCCTTGTCGATGTTCTTCCAGTACTGGTAGACGCGCTCGCGGATCTCGTCCGACCGCACGCCCGCGGCGGCGCCCGCGACGTTGTGCACGAGCCGTTCCCGCATGCCCTCGTCCATCACCTGGTTGATCAGGGTGTTGGCCTGGCCGTAGTCGTCGTCCTCGGCGCGCAGCGTGTAGGCCTGCTGCACCATCTCGCCGTCGACGGCGAAGTAGTTCGAGTAGACGGCACGCGCCGGGTCGGCCTTCGGGCCACCCTGCGAGTTCGGCGCGTACACCGGATCGGTGACGTTCTCGATCCGCATGGCGCCGTCCTTCGAGTAGCTGTGGACGGGCGCATGGGGGCGGTTGACCGGGATCTGCTGGTAGTTCACGCCGAGCCGGGCGCGGTGGGCGTCGGAGTAGGAGAAGCCGCGCCCCAGCAGCATCTTGTCCGGGGACAGGCCGGTGCCGGGCACCAGGTTGTTCGGCTGGAACGCTGCCTGCTCCATCTCCGCGTGGTAGTCGGTGACGTTGCGGTTGAGCTCCATCTTGCCGACCTCGTGCAGCGGGTAGTCGGCGTGCGGCCAGACCTTGGTGAGGTCGAACGGGTTGAACCGGTAGGTCTTCGCGTCCTCGAACGGCATGATCTGGACCTTCAGCGTCCAGGTCGGGTACTCACCGCGCTCGATCGCGTCGTACAGGTCGCGCTGGTGGGCGTCGCCGTCCTCCCCCGCGATCCGGTCCGCCTCGTCCTGGGTGAGGCACTCGACGCCCTGGTCGCACTTGAAGTGGTACTTCACCCAGAACTGCTCACCGGAGGCGTTCACCCAGGAGTAGGTGTGGCTGGAGTAGCCGTTCATGTGCCGCCAGGTCCGCGGGATCCCGCGGTCACCCATCAGCCAGGTCACCTGGTGGGCCGACTCCGGGGAGAGCGTCCAGAAGTCCCACTGCATGTCGGCGTCGCGCAGGTTGTTGCCCGCCAGCCGCTTCTGCGAGCGGATGAAGTGCTGGAACTTCATCGGGTCGCGGATGAAGAACACCGGAGTGTTGTTGCAGACGAGGTCGAGGTTGCCCTCGGAGGTGTAGAACTTCAGCGCGAAGCCGCGGGGGTCGCGCCAGGTGTCGGGGCTGCCGCGCTCACCGGCGACGGTGGAGAACCGCGCGATCATCTCGGTCTGGGCACCGGGCTGGAAGACCGCGGCCCGGGTGTACGCGCTGACGTCGCCGGTCACCCGGAACGTCCCGAACGCGCCACCGCCCTTCGCGTGCGGCTGCCGCTCCGGGATGCGCTCCCGGTTGAACTGCGCCATCTGCTCGATCAGGTAGTGGTCGTTGAGCAGGATGGGCCCGTCCGGGCCGATGGTCAGCGAGTGCTCGTCGCTGGCAACCGGGCTGCCGGAGTCGGTGGTGGTCGGCTGGGACTGCGAGCTCGTCACTGCCGTTCCTCCTCGTGGTGGGTGGTGGTTGCGGTCGCTCCGCCGTCGCGGCAGCCGGGACACAGACCCCAGAAGACGACCTCGGCCTCGTCGACCGCGAAGCCGCCGGCGTCGTGCGGGGTCAGGCACGGACCGGCACCGACGACGCAGTCGACGTCGACGGTGCGGCCGCACTCCCGGCAGACCAGGTGGTGATGGTTGTCCCCGGTCCGGGTCTCGAACAGCGCCGGTGAGTCCGCCGGCACGATCCGCCGGACCAGCCCGGTGTCGGTGCAGGCCGCCAGGACGTTGTAGACGGTCTGGGTCGACACCGAGTCGAGCCGCCCGCGGACCAGCCCGGCCACCGTCTCGGCCGTGGCATGGGGGTTCTCCGCGAGCACCTCGAGCACGGCGACCCGCGGCGCGGTGACCCGCAGGCCGACGCCGCGCAGCCGATCCGCCGTGGTGCTGCTCAGGGGTGCCATCGCCGGGCGCATTCCCGGGTTTTTCTGGAACCAAACAAGAATCTTCGGGCCGGGTCGGAACTCGGTGGACACTGCGGCGCAGGATGGTCGGGTGTCCGACGCCGTCCGCAGCACCGAGCCGCCCCGCGCCGGGATCGGAGCCTTCACCGACGTCCTGCGCCGGCCGGGGGTCGGGACGGTCACCGGCCTCGGCATGGCGGCCCGGATCCCGGCGACGGCCGTCGGGGTCACCCTGACCCTGCACACGGTCCTGACCCTCGGGTACGGCTTCGCCGCCGCGGGTCTGGTCGCGGCGGCCGTGCCCACCGGGATGGCGATCGGCGCGCCACTGCTCGGCTCGGTGATCGACCGGTACGGGCTGCGCCCGGTACTGGTGCTGACGACGACGGCCGGGGCGCTGTTCTGGTCGGTCGCACCGCTGCTGGGCTACGCGGGCCTGCTCGGCACCGCGTTCGTCGCCGGGGTGCTGACGGTGCCGGTCTTCTCGCTGGTGCGGCAGGTGCTCGCGGCGATCGTCCCGGCCGGGCACCGGCGGCCCGCGTTCGCGCTCGACTCCATGTCGGTCGAGATCTCCTACATGACCGGGCCGGCGATCGGGTCACTGCTGACGGTGTGGCTGGGCTCGGCGGTCTCGATGCGCGTGATCGGCGCCGGGTTCGTGCTCGCCGGCCTGGCGCTGTGGTGGCTGGACCCGCCGGTCCGTGCCGACGGGGCGCCCCGCGGGGACACCGAGCGGCCACCGGTGCGTGCGTGGCTGTCCCGGCCGCTGGTCGGTGCGCTGCTGTCGGTGACGGCCGGGGTCGTCGCGATCATGGGCACCGAGTTCGCGTTCGTCGCGGCGCTCACCGAGGCCGGCCAGGCGTGGGCGATCGCCCTGGTCAACGCCGTGTGGTGCGTGGCGTCGCTGGTCGGCGGGTTCTTCTACGGTGCCGCGCGGCGGGCGGTCCGGCTCCCGCTGCTGCTCGCCGTCCTCGGGCTGGCGACGCTCCCGGCCGCGCTCGCCTGGTCCTGGTGGAGCCTGCTGTTCCTGCTCCTGCCGGCCGGCCTCGCCACCGCGCCGACCCTGGCCGCGGGCAGCGACGCCGTCGGTGAGCTGGCGCCCGACCGGGTCCGCGGGCTCGTCACGGGCCTGCAGGGCTCCGCGACGACGATCGGGCTCGCGATCGCGACCCCGCTGTCCGGGTTCCTGGTCGACGCGGTCTCCCCCGCACTGGCGATCGTCGTGTGCGGCTCCGTCGCGACCGCGTGCGCCGGGATCACCGCGTGGCTGATGCGCGCCCGGCCCGTGCCCCATGCCGTGCCCCGAGCGCCCCGAGCGCCCCGAGGGGCACCTTCGTAGCGCCGGAGGCCCCGAGGGTGCCCCTGGGAGCGCCGTGCCAGGCCCCGCGCCCCGCGCTCCGCGCCCGCGCTGTGTCCCGTGCCCGGTGCCCGTGTGCCCCGAGGGGCACTCTCGTAGCACCAGTGGTCCCGAGGGTGCCCCTGGGAGCGCCGTACCAGGCCTCGGGACCCCGTGCCGGCTCTCGTCGGTGCCCCTGCGTCGTGCCCGCGCCGTGCCCCGTCCGTGGCCCGAGGGGCACCCTCGTAGCGCCAGGGGCCCCGAGGGTGCCCCTCGGGGCGTTGCGTTGCGTCGGGCCTCGGGGCACCGTGCCGGACCCCGGCGCGGGCGGGCCCGGCGTGCCGTGCGCGGCAGGATGCCCGGACCGTGCGCCGTGCGGACGCAAGCCGGTGGCTGAGAGCGTCCACAGGCGATCGGCGCACGGAGGCCGGATTGCCCGACGCCGGCGCTCCGCGCTGGGGCAGACTGGATCGAGTGAGCGCGCCGCCCCACCCCGACTCCGAGACCCAGCCGATCCGCCACGGGCGTCCCCGTCCCCGTCGCCGGTTCGGGCCGGTGCGGTGGTCGGTCGCGCTGGTCCTCGGTGCCGGCGCGGCCCTCGCCACGCTGCCCGACCTGGTCGGCCTGGACGCCTACTCGCCGTTCGCCCAGCTCAACGCGTTCCGGCCGCTCCTGGTCGCCGCGCTGGCCGTGCTCGTCGGGATCGGGCTGCTCATCACCGTGTTCGCCCGCCGGTTCTGGCCGGTCCCGGTGGTGCTCGCGCTCGTCGCGCTGGTCGGCGCGTCCCTGGTGCTGCCGCGCACCACCGCCGAGGCGACGCCTCCGGCCGGCGGCAGCACGCTGAAGGTCCTCGCGCTCAACGTCTACGAGGGTGAGGCGGACCCCGACTCGCTCGCCGCGCTGATCGACGGCCAGGACCCGGACATCGTCTCGATCCCCGAGGCGGGCGGCCGGTACAAGAGTGAGCTCGAACCGCTGCTGGAGCCGCTCGGGTACGAGCTCCACTCGTCGATCTCGCCCCGCCGCGACGACGTCGCGGGCAACACGATCGCGGTCGCCGACCGGCTCGGCGACGTCGAGACCCGGGTCGGCGACGACGTCCAGTTCCCCTACCTGGAGGCGACCGGCGGCGGGCTCGGCGACCTGCGGTTCGTCGCGTTCCACTCGGTCGCGCCGGTGCCGCGCTCGGTCGGGCAGTGGCGCGAGGACCTGGGCACGCTGTCCGAGTGGTGCGCCGGGGACACTCCGGCGGTGGTCGCCGGGGACTTCAACGCGAGCCTCGACCACTCGGTCTTCCGGGACGCGATCACCGGCTGCTCCGATGCCGCGGCGCAGACCGGCAACGGGCTCTCGGGCACCTGGCCGACCTGGGCACCGGAGTGGCTGGGGCCGCAGATCGACCACGTGCTGTCCACCGAGGGCATCGTCGCCGAGTCGTTCGAGACCCACCTGGTGCCGGGCACCGACCACCGCGCGATCGTGACGACGCTCCGCGTCCCGTGAGTGGTTGTCGCGGTCAGGACCGCGACAACCACTCACGAGCCACTACCCTGCGGCTGCGACCGTCTCCGCGATCTCGTAGGTGTTCAGCGCGGCGCCCTTGCGCAGGTTGTCACCGCACACGAACAGCTCCAGGGTGTTCGGGAAGTCCAGCGACTGCCGGATCCGCCCGACCACGGTCGGGTCCCCGCCGACGGCGTCGGCCGGAGTCGGCCACTCGCCCGCCGCCGGGTCGTCCTTCACCACGATCGTCGGCTGCGCGGACAGCACCTTGCGGGCCGCCTCGACCGGGACGTCGCGGGAGAAGGTCGCGTGGATCGCCAGCGCGTGCGTGGTGACCACCGGGACCCGGACGCAGGTCGCGGACACCTTGAGCTCGGGGATCCCGAGGATCTTGCGGGACTCGTTGCGGACCTTGAGCTCCTCCGACGACCAGCCGTCGTCCTTCAGGGAGCCGGCCCACGGCACGACGTTGAGCGCCAGCGGCGCCGGGAACGGCGAGCCCGCCTCGGAGCCGACCGGCACGCCCGCGTCGGTGAGGACCTTGGCGACGTCGCCGGACACGTTGCCCGCGCCCTTCCCCGCCAGCGCCTCGATCTCGGCGTAGAGCTGGTCGATGCCGGGCTGCCCGGCACCGGAGGCCGCCTGGTACGAGGACACGACCAGGGCCTCGAGCCCGAACTCGCGGTGCAGTGCACCCATTGCCGCCATCATCGACAGCGTCGTGCAGTTCGGGTTGGCGATGACGCCCTTCGGCCGCTCGGTGACCTTGTCGGCGTTGACCTCGGGCACCACCAACGGCACCTCGGGGTCCATCCGGAACGCGCCGGAGTTGTCCACCGCGACGGCGCCGCGGGAGGCCGCGATCGGCGCCCACTCGGCGCTGACCTCGTCCGGGACGTCGAACATCGCGATGTCGACGCCGTCGAACACCTCGGGCGCGAGCTCCAGCACGGTGATGTCCTCACCGCGGACCCGCAGCACCTTGCCCGCGCTGCGGGCGGAGGCGACCAGGCGGATCTCCCCCCACGGCACCGACTCGCGGGAGTCCATGATCTCGATCATCGTGGAGCCCACGGCGCCGGTGGCGCCGACGAGGGCCAGTACGGGCTTGTCCATGCCTGCCATCTCAGCTCACCGGCCCGTTCCCGCGGCGACCACCGCGTCGTCGTCGGCGCCCAGCTCGAACGCCTCGTGCAGGGCCTGCACCGCGGTGTCCAGCTGGTCGGAGCGGCAGATCACCGAGATGCGGATCTCGGAGGTGTTCATGGTCTCGATGTTGATGCCGGCGTCGGAGAGCGACTCGCAGAACTTCGCGGTGACGCCCGGGTGGTTCCGCATGCCGGCACCGACCAGGGACACCTTGCCGATGTCGCTGTCGTAGAGCAGCTCGCTGAAGCCGATCTCGCTCTTGGCCTTCTCCAGCGCCGCGACGGCCCGGTCGCCGTCACTGCGGGGCAGCGAGAAGGTGATGTCGGTCTTCTTGTCCGAGACGTTGGAGATGTTCTGCAGGACCATGTCGATGTTGATCTCCGCGTCGGCGACCGTGCGGAAGATCTTCGCGGCCATGCCGGGCGTGTCCGGCACGCCGGTCACCGTGATCTTGCCTTCCGACCGGTCGTGCGCGACGCCGGTGATGATCGGATTCTCCAACGGAATCTCCTCGATCGAGCCGGAGACCAGCGTGCCCGGCTTGTCGTTGTAGGAACTGCGCACCCGCAGCGGGACGCCGTAGCGGCGGGCGTACTCGACGGCGCGCAGGTGCAGCACCTTCGCGCCGGACGCGGCGAGCTCGAGCATCTCCTCGTAGGTCACCGACTCCAGCAGGCTCGCCTTCGGCACGATCCGCGGGTCGGCCGAGTAGACGCCGTCGACGTCGGAGTAGATCTCACAAACGTCGGCCTCCAGCGCGGCGGCGAGTGCGACGGCCGTGGTGTCCGACCCACCGCGCCCCAGCGTGGTGATGTCCCGGGAGTCCGCGCTCATCCCCTGGAACCCGGCGACGAGCACGATGTGGCCCTCGTCGAGGGCCTCCCGCAGCCGGTAGGGGTTGACCTCGGTGATCCTGGCGTCCCCGTGCTTCGAGGTGGTGAGCATGCCGGCCTGCGAGCCGGTGAACGACCGGGCCTCCGCGCCGAGGGCGTGGATGGCCATGGCCACCAGGGCGTTCGAGATCCGCTCCCCCGAGGTGAGGAGCATGTCCATCTCCCGCAGCGGCGGCTTGGGCGAGATCTGCTCGGCGAGATCGGTCAGCTCGTCCGTGGTGTCCCCCATGGCGGACACGACGACGACGACGTCATGACCCTCCTTGCGGGTACGGACGATCCGCTCGGCGACCTTCTTGATCCGCTCCGCGTTCTCGACCGACGAGCCGCCGTACTTCTGCACGACGAGGGCCACGCCGACCTCCTGTCCTGGCTCCGCGGTCCGGAGCCGTCGGGTGCTCTCTTCGGCCACGGGGACACGTGGGTGACGTACCCGCGGCGCTGGTCGGAACGGCACACTACCGGCGCGGGGCGTCCGATTTCAGGCTCTGACCCGGCCTCGATGACTCAACCCACACGGCCGTGGCCGCGACGCCCCCGATCCGGTATCCCGCGTCACGCGCGGGCCCGGGAGGACCGGCCCGCGGCCGCACCCGTGAGCTCGCCCGTGGGCTCCGGCGGGCGCTGCGCGCCACGGTGCCGCCGGACGGCGTCGGTGTTCCCGCACCGGGCACTGCAGTAGCGCCGGCGGCCGTTGCGGGAGACGTCGGCGAACACCCGCTCACACCCCGGGGCGGCGCACCGGCCGAGCCGGTCCATGCCCCGGGTGACGAGGTGCGTCGCGGTGCCGGTGGCGATCAGCGCGTGCAGCACCCCGGCCAGGCCGAGGTCGTCGTCGCGGTGGTGCAGGTGCCAGTGGCCGTCGTGGTCGGTGAGCCGCGGGGGCCCGGTGCCCTCGGCGAGCAGTGCGTTCAGCAGGTGGGCCCGCCCGGGGCCGGGTTCGGCGTCGACCACCGCCGTCCAGCGGTCCAGGAACGCCCGTACCGCCGTCAGATCGGCCGGCACCGGCTCCCACTCCCGGACCAGGCCCGCGCCGAGACAGCGCTCGACCAGCTCCGCCAGCGACGACGGCGGGTCGTTGACCAGCTCCACCGCGAGCAGGACGGGGTCCCGGCCGTAAGGGTTGATGTGCACAAAGCCATTACAGCAGGCTCGGCCGGGTGGACACACCCCTGGAACACGAGTGGGAGACGGCGTCGCGGCACCGGTCGTCGGAGGGCGTCGTGGTGTACCAGCACTGTCGCTGCGGGACCCGGCGCATCCGCCTGGAACGGGCCCTGACCAGCGATTTCCTGTTGCAGGAGGGACGCAATGGAGATGTGCTGGAGACAGTCGCGCAGCCCTTCCGCGGGCGTCGGCGGCCGGTCTAGCGTCGCTCGCGCCGGGGTCCCGTCCCGGGATCCGCCCGCGCCCACCGCCTCCGAGGAGATCTCCATGAGCAGCGCCGTGCACACCCACGAACACACCCACGAGGGCGTGCGTCACACCCACGCCCACATCGGCCACGGCCACGAGCACGTGGACCACAGCCACGAGCACACCCACCCCGACGGCACCACGCACGCGCACGGGCACAGCCACGACGCCGCTGCCGTCGAGGAGCACGGGCACGCCCACTGAGCAGGCGGGCCCGGCCGGGGACGCCGTGCGCTACACCCGGCGCAGCAGCCGGACGACGACCGCCGTCAGCACCATCCACAGGATCGCGGCGACGCCGTAGTTCAGCGTCACCGCCAGCTTCGGCTGTTCGGGGGTGAACAGGTCACCGAGGCCGAGGTTGAACTGGCCGGCCCAGTCCGCGACGAACTCGGTCAGGAAGTTCTGCGGGTTCGCATCGAGCAGCGTCAGCACGATGTGCGCCACCAGGATCGCGACGATCACCAGCCCGACGACCCGCGCGATCGTCGCGATGATGCCGAGCCCCTGCCGCATGGTCGTTCCCACCGTTGTCGCCATCGCACACCCTCCCGTCGTGACGGGCGTCGATGATCGCATCGCGACGCCCTCGCCACCCGTCCAACGACGGCCGTGGCCGGGAGTTGTGATGAGTTCGTTGCTGCCCGTCCACGATCGGGTGGGGCACCGGGTTGCCGTGCAACGGGGGTTCGGGTCTACCGTGGGGGGCATGGCGCGCCTGCTCCTTCGCCGCCGCGGCGGGGTCTGACCGACCGGCCCCTCGTCGCGGGGTTTCGCGTGTCCGCCGGTCGACAACCGTCCAGCGAACACACAGGGAGCACCCCCAGTGAGCACGTCCCCCGACGCCTTCTCCTCCCGAGCCGCCAGCAACGTCCGGACCCCGGACGGCCCCGCGCACTCCGGCCAGCCGGCATGGAACCGCCAGCGCGGCTCGCAGATGCCGTTCCACCGGTACAAGCCGTTCCACCAGCTGGTCGAGCCGGTCTCGCTGCCCGACCGCACCTGGCCCGACAAGATCGTCGACCGGGCCCCGCTCTGGTGCGCGGTCGACCTGCGTGACGGCAACCAGGCACTGATCGACCCGATGAGCCCGCAGCGCAAGCGGCGCATGTTCGACCTGCTGGTACGCATGGGCTACAAGCAGATCGAGGTCGGCTTCCCGGCCGCCAGCCAGACCGACTTCGACTTCGTCCGGGAGATCATCGAGCAGGGCGCGATCCCGGAGGACGTCCAGATCCAGGTGCTGACCCAGGCCCGCCCGGAGCTGATCCAGCGGACCTTCGAGGCCTGCGAGGGCGTGCACTCCGCGATCGTCCACCTCTACAACTCGACCTCGATCCTGCAGCGCCGGGTCGTGTTCCGTTCCGACCGCGCGGGCATCACGAAGATCGCCACGGACGGGGCCGAGGAGGTCGCGAAGTTCGCCGAGAAGTACCCGTCGACCGACTGGACCTTCCAGTACTCGCCGGAGTCCTACACCGGCACCGAGCTGGAGTACGCCGTCGAGATCACCAACGCGGTGAGTGCGATCTGGCAGCCGACGCCCGAACAGCCGATGATCGTCAACCTGCCGGCGACGGTCGAGATGGCGACCCCGAACGTCTACGCCGACTCCATCGAGTGGATGCACCGCAACCTGGCCCGGCGCGACGCCCTGGTGCTGTCGCTGCACCCGCACAACGACCGCGGCAGCGGCATCGCCGCCGCCGAGCTGGGCTACCAGGCCGGTGCGGACCGGATCGAGGGCTGCCTGTTCGGCAACGGCGAGCGCACCGGCAACGTCGACCTGGTCGCGCTGGGGATGAACCTGTTCACCCAGGGCGTCGACCCGCAGATCGACTTCTCCGACATCGACGAGGTCCGCCGCACCGTCGAGTACTGCAACCAGCTGCCGGTGGCCGAGCGGCACCCGTGGGGCGGCGACCTGGTCTACACCGCCTTCTCCGGCTCGCACCAGGACGCGATCAACAAGGGATTCGCCGCGATGGAGGCCGACGCCGCCGAGGCGGGCCGCCCGGTCGACGACCACCCGTGGGAGGTCCCCTACCTGCCGGTCGACCCGAAGGACATCGGCCGCACCTACGAGGCCGTCATCCGGGTCAACTCGCAGTCGGGCAAGGGCGGCATCGCCTACGTCATGAAGACCGAGCACCAGCTGGACCTGCCGCGCCGGCTGCAGATCGAGTTCTCGCACGTCATCCAGGCCTTCACCGACTCCGAGGGCGGCGAGGTCGAGCCGAAGGCGATGCGGGACGCGTTCGACCTGGAGTACCTGGGCCGCGAGACGCCGCTCAAGCTGGTCCGGCACCGGATCACCAGCGACGGCGAGGGCCAGGACGAGATCGTGGCGACCGTCCGGGTCGAGTCCGACCTGCACGAGATCACCGGATCGGGCAACGGCCCGATCGCGGCCTTCGTCGACGCGCTGGCCGGGATCGGGTTCGACGTCCGGGTGCTCGACTACCACGAGCACGCCATGGGCGGCGGGGACGACGCCCGCGCGGCCGCCTACGTCGAGTGCGCCGTCGAGGACAAGGTCTTCTGGGGTGTGGGGATCGACAGCTCGATCACCAGCGCCAGCCTCAAGGCCGTGGTGAGCGCGATCAACCGCGCGCTGCGCTGAGACAGCGCCGCTCCCGGGGGCTTCCGCCGCCCCCGGGGGCACCCTCGGGGCAGATGGCGCTCCCAGGGGCACCCTCGGGGCACACAGCGCTCCCAGGGGCACCCTCGGGGCCCGATGCCGTTGGCCCCATGAGTGCTTCCGCAACGCCCGATGCCCCGAGGGGCACCCTCGGGGCACATGGCGCCACGAGGGTGCCCCTCGGAACCGTGAGCCGGCTGGGCCGACGCCGGGCCGGGGCTGCACCCGGGTCCGGACCGGGATCGGCGCGGACCCGGGCGGCGGCGCCGAGCGTGCGTCCGGCCCGGGACGCTGCGGCATCACCCCAGGGTGCGCTCCAGATCGTCGAGGATCATGCCCGCACCGGTCGGGCCGATGGCGAGCATCCAGGCGTCGTCGTCGACGGTGTGCGCCCGCCCCTCCCGGACCGCCGGCAGCGTGGCCCACAACGGCGCGACCTGCGCGAACGGCTCGTCGCCGGACAGCCCGTACGCCGTCGCGTAGACGACGTCGGCATCGGCGGACCCGACCTGCTCGGGCCCGATCGACACGGCGATCTCCTGCTCGTCGCGGACGTTGTCCGGGCGGGCGAACCCGGCGTCGGCCAGGACCGAGCCGACGAACGAGCGCGGCCCGTAGAGCCGGATCTCGTCGGTCATGAAGCGCACGACGCTGACCGTGCGCTCGGCCGCGCCGGCCCGCTCCCCCAGTGCCGCGGCGCGCGCGGTGTACGCGTCGAGCAGCTCGGTGGCCTCACCCTCCTTGTTCAGGGCCGTGGCGTAGAGCCGGAGGTTGTCCTTCCACGCGGCACCGGTCTGCTCGGCGAACACGGTCGGTGCGATCGCCGAGAGCTGCGGGTACAGCGACTCGTGGCGCACCTTCGAGGACAGGATCAGGTCCGGCGCCAGCGCGGCGATCGCCTCGAGGTCGGGTGTGATCATCGCACCGACCGGGGCGATCCCGTCGGGGACCTTGCCCTCCAGGTAGGACGGCAGCGCGCCGTCGGCCGTCGCGCTCGTCGCCCCGACCGGGGTGACGCCGAGGGACAGCGCCGCGTCCAGCTCCTGGCTGTCGAGCACCACGACGCGCGACGGCTGCTCGGGGACGGTCGTGGAGCCCATCGCGTGGGTGACCTCACGGCCGCCCTCCACCGGGGCAGCCGGGGCCGCGTCGCCACCGCAGGCGGCGACCGTGGCGGCCATCGAGGCCACGGCCAACAGTACGGCGAAGCGCCGCAGAAGGATCGTCACGCGGGAGAGTGAAGCAAGGCTCGCCTCACTCCCGCAAGAAGATCAGTTCAGAGCCCGGCGACCGGGTGCTGCGCCCCGTCGGCCGCACGGTGCCGGTCCCGGTACCCGGCGACGACCTCCCGCGAGGCGTCCGCCCCGAGCGCGTCCGCCCGCACATCGGCCAGCACCCTGCGGTAGGCCTCGAGGTCCTTGGCCGAGTCGAGGAACGCCTCGCCGGCGTGCCCCTCGGTGTGCACCACGTCGGACCCGAGCTCGTCCGGGATCTCCAGCACCGCGAACCGCCCGGTGTGTGCCCGCTGGACCCCGGCGGTGAACGGCAGGACGAGCACGGTGACGTTCGGCAGCCGGGAGAGCTCGAGCAGCCGGTCGAGCTGGTCCGCCATCACCCCCGCGCCGCCGGTCGCACGGACGAGCACCGACTCGTCGATCACCGACCGCAGCCGCAGCGGTGGCGTGCCGGTGAGCGCCTCGTGCCGCCGCCGGCGCAGGTGGACCAGCTGGTCGATCTCCCAGGCGGCGTGGTCGGGCAGCCGGGCACGCAGCACCGCGCGGGCGTACTCCGGGGCCTGCAGCAGGCCGTGCAGCACCGACAGGTCGAACGCGTCGACGCTCGTCGCGTCGGTCTCCACCGCGGCGTAACGCCCGGGCGCGGGCAGGGCGTAGCGGTCGGTCCGCAGGCCCTCGGTGAACGGCTCCCACCAGCCACGGGTCCGGCTCTGGGTCACGAGCCGGTGCAGCATCTCGGCCTCGACCTCGGCCACACCGCCGTAGAGGTGCAGCAGGGCGTCGACGTCGGCGGCACGCGGCACGCCCTTGCCGTTCTCCAACCGGCTGACCTTGGAGGTCGAGCAGGCGAGCCGGCGGGCCACGTCCTCGAGCTTCAGGCCGGCGTTGCCGCGCAGCCGCCGCAGCTCCGTCCCGAGTCGCCGGCGCGCGCCGACGGGCTCCTGCTCCACCCGGCCTCCCGATGCTCCGCTCGCGCCTGCTCCGGCGCGCCACCATGCAATCACACCACGGTTGCAATCTCGCGTCGTCTGCAATTCTCATCAGAATTGCAATTGCACGACGAGCCGGAGTTCCGGCATGCTGGAGTCGGCGAGGTGACCGGGGACACAGGCTCCGCCGCTCGCCGCAGTCCACCCGGGACGAGCAGAACAGAAGGGAGCACGAAATGATCCGCAAGGCACAGGTGCCGCACAACGGCAAGCGCGAACGCGCCCGCGTCGGGCGGTGGACGCCATGATCACACTGCTGGTACTCGCCCTGGCCGGTGTCGCGGCCATCGTCCTCACCGCGATCGTGCTCGGCGTGACCGACTCCCGGCAGCGGAGCGCCTGGCGCCGGATCGCTGCGGAACGCCGCCGCGCGTGGGAGCGACGGCAGCATCAGCTGCACGGCGGCCCGCACCACGTCGATGCGTGGGGTGACGAGGACACCGACTGAGGACGGCGGCCGCGCCGGGGACGCGGGCGGCGCAGCGGCGGGGGGTTGCTGCGACCGTCCGGACTACGGCGGCCCCGGACTACGGCGGCCCTGAACTTCAGCGGCCCTGAACTTCAGCAGCCCTGCACTACCCGGCCCCGGACTACAGCGAACGGCGTCCGGCGAGCGCCCGGCCGAGCGTCATCTCGTCGGCGAACTCCAGGTCGCCCCCCATCGGCAGGCCGGACGCGAGCCGGGTCACCGTGAGCCCCGGGAAGTCGCGCAGCAGCCGGACCAGGTAGGTCGCCGTCGCCTCGCCCTCGGTGTTCGGGTCGGTGGCGATGATGACCTCGGAGATCGCCGTCTCGTCCTGGGCCGGGCCGGTGCCCCCGAGCCGGGCGAGCAGCTCGCGGATCCGCAGGGTGTCGGGGCCGATCCCGGCGAGCGGATCCAGCGCGCCCCCGAGCACGTGGTAGCGCCCCTTGAACTCCCGGGTCCGCTCGACGGCCAGGACGTCCTTCGGCTCCTCCACCACGCACACCAGCGTCGGGTCACGACGTGCGTCCGCGCAGTATCGGCACCGGGTGTCCGCGGACACGTTGCCGCACACCTCGCAGAACGCGACCCCCTGCTTCACCGACTGCAGGACCTCCTGGAGCCGGGCGATGTCGGCCGGGTCGGCGGCCAGCAGGTGGAACGCGATGCGCTGGGCGCTCTTCGGACCGACGCCGGGCAGGTGGCCGAGCTCGTCGATCAGGTCCTGGACCGGTCCCTCGAACACCTCAGGCGCCCGGGAGTCCCAGGCCGCCCATGTCGAGGCCACCGGCGAGCGGCCCCATCTTCTGCTGCTGGAGCTCCTGTGCGCGGCGGACGGCGTCGCCGAGCGCACCGGCGACCAGGTCCTGCAGCGTCTCCACGTCCTCCGGGTCGACCACCTTCGGGTCGATCTTCACCGAACGCGGCTCGAGACCGGCCGTGACGGTGACCTCGACGAGGCCGTTGCCGGCCTGCCCGGTCACCTCCGCGGTGGCGAGCTCGGCCTGCGCCTCCTGGAGCTGCTGCTGCATCTTCTGGGCCTGCTGCAGGATCATCTGCATGTCGGGCTGACCGGGTTGCACGCGTACCCCTCGCTGTCGGTCCCGGCTCACGCGTCCGGGGGTGTACCCCGACACGGCCGGCGCGGACGTCTCCGGTGTCCAGGGTAGCCGTGTCAGGCTGTTCCACCGTGCACGCCCCGATCCGTTCCGCAGCCCTCGCAGTGCTGACCGCCGCCGTCCTGTGCAGCGGCTGCGCGGCCCCCGGCGACCCGGCCGGACCGGCACCGGAGCAGACCGCCCCCGAGGGCGCCACGGCCCAGGCGGCCGCGTCGACGACCCCCGATGCCCCGGTCGTGCTGCTCGACCCCGGACACAACGGGGGCAACGGGGCGGCTCCGGACGCGATCGGCCGTCCGGTGCCGGACGGCCGCGGCGGGACGAAACCGTGCAACACGACCGGCACCGCCACCGACGCCGGCTACCCCGAGCACGCCTTCACCTGGGATCTCGCGCAGCGGGTCCGCGAGCGGCTGGAGTCCGCCGGTGTCCGGGTGGTCCTGACCCGCGACGACGACGAGGGGGTCGGCCCCTGTGTCGACGAGCGCGGCGCGGCCGGCGGCCGGGCCGGCGCCGCGGCCGCGGTGTCGCTGCACGCCGACGGGTCGGGCGCCTCGGCCCGCGGGTTCCACGTCGCCTACGCGGATCCCCCGGTGCACGGCACCGGCCCCGGCTCGCTGCGGCTGGCGACGGCCCTGCGCGACGGGCTGAGCTCCGGCCGGTTCGCACCGGCCGACTACATCGGGGACGCCGGCCTGGACGGGCGCGACGACCTGGCCGGGCTGAACCTGTCGACCGTCCCGACGGCGCTGGTCGAGACGGGCAACATGCGCAACGCGGCCGACGCGGCGGTGCTGTCGAGCGCCGAGGGCCGCAGCCGCTACGCCGCGGCGATCAGCTCCGGAGTGCTCGCGTACCTGGGGCGCTGACCGGCCGGGTCACTACGGCCGGGTCACTACGGCTGGGTCACTACGGTCGGGTCACTTCGGCCGGGCACCGAGGTGTTCCTCCAGGATCCCCAGTGCCGTGGCCTCCGGGTCCCGACGGGTGCCCGGCGAGGCGGCCTCGGCGGCGGCCTCGGCGAGCATCGCCTCCTCGTCCTCGGCCTGACCGGCCGGCGTCGACGGCTGCGGCGCCGCGGCGGACGCGCGGCCACCGCGCGGACCCGGCCCGGACTCCTGCGGGTCCGGCGGGGCGTCGTCCGGCGGCGGCTCCGGAGGCAGTGGGATGTCGGAGTCCGCGCCCCCGGACGGGCGTCGTCCGGGCCGGGCGGCCTGCTGTCCGGCCGCCTGCCCGCCCTGGCGCTGTGACGGCCGCTGCGGGACCTGGCGCTGGGGCCGTTCCGGGGCCGCGCGGCGCTGCGACGCGCCGGCCTCGCCCGCCTCGCAGCGGACCTGCCACTGCACGCCGAGGACCGAGCGCAGCGCGTCGCTGATCACGTCGGTGTTGCGCTGCTCGGACAGCCGCCGGGCCAGCGGCGGCGCGGCGATGGCCAGGACGAGGGTGTCCCCGTCGACGGCCCGGACGGTCGCGTTGACCAGCAGCGCCTCGGTGCTGCGACTGCGTTGCCGGACGGCGGCGAGGATCTCCGGCCACACCCGGCGGACGGCCGTGGCGTCCAGCGACGCGGCCGCCGGGGCGGGCTGTGCGGACGCCGGCGGGGCGGCGTCCACGGGGGCACCGTCCCGCGGCGGCGCGGGCCGCTCCGGCGCGGGCTGCTCCGCGGCGGGCTGCTCCGCGGCGGGGCGCTCCGCGGCGGGGTGTTCCGGGGCGGGGCTCTCCGCGGCAGGGCCTTCCGGGGCGGGCCGCTCCGGGGTGGGGCTCTCCGCGGCGGGGCGTTCCGCGGCCGGGGGCTGGGCAGCCGGGGACTCCGGAGCCGGGCGTTGCGGGGCCGGGGACTCCGGCACCGGGTGCTGCGGGGCCGGGGACTCCGCGACCGGGTGGTGCGGGCTGGGGTCACCTTCCGGGGCTCCGGACGAGTCGGCGTCACCAGGCCCCGGAACACCCGCGGCCGCCGCGGGCGACGACGAGGCACCGGTGGCCGCGCCGGACCCCTCGGCCGACCGGGCGGAGCCGCCCGCGCCCTCCTCGGCACCGGACCCGACCGGCTCACCGGCGCCGGCGGGCGACCCGCCCGCCCCCGCAGGTGGCCGGGACGCGCCCGCGGAGACATCGGCTCCGGAGCCGGATCCGACCCCGGAGGCTCCGTCCGCGCCACCCCCGGACATCGGGGTGCCGGCCTCCCGCACGGATCGGCCGCCCGCGTCGGCATCCTGCACGGATCGGGCCTCCGCGCCGGCATCCCCCACGGATCGGGCGTCGGCGGCGGCCTGCTCCGCGCGACCCGCTCCCGCCCCGGCAGCGCTCGCCGCGGGGCCGGTGCCATCAGCCGGCTCAGCGGCGCCCGGCGACATGCCGGGCGACGTCTCCGGCGCCGCGCCGGCCGGCGCCGCGCCGCGCGGGACGGCGTCCGCACCCGCCGGCCCGGATCCGCGGCCCGCCGCGGCCGGCGCCTCGGGTGCCTCGGCGGACCTCGTGGGCGCCTCGGAGGGGGGCGGCCCGCCCCGCTCGGGACCGGCGCCCGGCGCGCCGGCACCACGAGCCGGGCCGGAGCCGCCCGGCGCGGCGGCGCCGCCGGCGTCCGCGGCCTCCTGGCCGGTGCCCCGGGCGGCCCGCTCGCTCGGGCGCACGAAGCGCTTGGCAGGCGCGTCCGTACCGTCGGCTCCCCCGCCGCCGGCGGCACCGGGCTCGGGGGCGATGGCGTTGCGCCGCTCGATCCGCTCCAGCCGCTCGAGCAGCCCACCGTCGGAGGTGGTCGCCGCGGGCAGCAGCATCCGCGCGCACAGCAGCTCGAGCAACAGCCGCGGCGCCGTCGCACCCCGCATCTCGGTCAGGCCCTGGTGCAGGATCTCGCCGTACCGGGTCAGAGTCGCCGGGCCCAGCCGGGCCGCCTGGTCGGCCATCCGGGACAGCTCGTCGTCCGCGCCGTCGATCAGACCCTGCTCGACGGCGTCCGGCACGGCCTGGATCAGCACGAGGTCCCGCAGCCGCTGCAGCAGGTCGGAGGCGAACCGCCGGGGGTCGTGCCCGGCCTCGACCAGGCGGTCCACCGCGCCGTAGACGGCAGCACCGTCGGCCGCGGCGAGCGCGTCGACCGTGTCGTCGATCAGCGCGGAGTCGGTGACGCCCAGCAGCGCGACCGCGCGCTCGTAGGTGATGCCCTCCGGGCCGGCCCCCGCCAGGAGCTGGTCCAGCACCGACAGCGTGTCCCGGGCCGATCCGCCACCGGCCCGGATGACCAGCGGGAACACCGGCGGCGCGACGGTGACCTCCTCCTCGCCGCAGATCCGCTCCAGCAGCGACCGCATGGTGCCCGGCGGGATCAGCCGGAACGGGTAGTGGTGCGTCCGGGAGCGGATCGTCGGCAGGACCTTGTCCGGCTCGGTCGTCGCGAACACGAAGACCAGGTGCTCCGGCGGCTCCTCGACGATCTTGAGGAGCGCGTTGAACCCCTGGCTGGTGACCATGTGGGCCTCGTCGACGACGAAGATGCGGTACCGCGACTCCGCGGGCGCGTAGAAGGCGCGGTCACGCAGCTCGCGGGCGTCCTCGACGCCCCCGTGGGAGGCCGCGTCGAGCTCGACGACGTCGATGTTCCCCGGCCCCTCGGGGGCCAGCGCCACGCAGGAGGCGCACTCCCCGCAGGGCTCCGGTGTCGGCCCCTGCACGCAGTTCAGCGAGCGCGCCAGGATGCGGGCCGAGGAGGTCTTGCCGCATCCGCGCGGACCCGAGAACAGGTACGCGTGATTGATCCGGCCCGCGGACAGGGCCGTGGCCAGGGGCTCGGTGACGTGCTCCTGCCCCACGACGTCGGCCAGCTTGGCCGGGCGGTACTTGCGGTACAGAGCCAGAGCCACGCCGCGAGGCTACCGAGGGACCCCGACAGCCACGGAAGGACGGGGAAGCACAGGGGGGAAGCACAGGGAGAGAAACCGGCTGCAGACACAAGGGGACCCCGCGCACCCGCCAGAGCCTGTTGACCCTTGCTGCCTTCCGGCCCTGGGGGAGTTCACAGGATGGACGCCGCACGGGGTCCACGGACAGTGTGCCACGGAGCGGACGCCCGGGGGCGGAGGGGGCGGTGCCGCATCGCCGGGGACGGCAGGTAACCTTCTCCGCGGAGGATTCGCCTAGTGGCCTAGGGCGCACGCTTGGAAAGCGTGTTGGGGCATCCCCCCTCGCGGGTTCGAATCCCGCATCCTCCGCCACCTGAGCGGACCGGCGCCGCGTCACCCCGAGAGGGTGGCGCGGCGTTCGTCGTTCCGGTCGCGGTTCGGCCCGTCCACCACACCGGCGCCGCGACGCCCCGATCACGGTGTGCTGACCTTGAGTGTGCCGCGACGGCACAGTGTCTCCTGGCGGGGTCTCCTGGCGGGCGTCGTCTCCTGGCAGGCGTCGCACTGCACCGGAGGGAGAACGCCGTGACGAGCACTGCTCCCGGCAGTCCACGCCGGTCACGCCGTCCGCGGCACCCCCCGATCGGCCGGTTCGCCACGGTCCCGGTGACCGCGATCGCCGGGATCGTCGCCGTCGTCCACCTCGCACTGGCCGCGGTGCCCCGGCGCTGGTTCGACGAGGACCTGATGCTGGCGATCGGCCGACACCACCTGGACTGGGGCGCCGTCGACCAGCCGCCGTTGACCCCGCTGCTCGCCCGGCTCGCGGACACGGTGGCCCCGGGCTCGCCGGTGGTGCTCGCGGTACCCGCCGTCCTCGCGACGGCCGGGACGGTGCTGCTGACCGCGCTGCTCGTCCGGGAGCTCGGTGGTGACCCCCGCGCCCAGACACTGGCCGCACTCGGCCCCGGGACCGGCGTGGCCGCCGCCCAGTTCGGACACTGGCTCACGCCGTACACACTGGAGCCCGCGCTCTGGGCGGTGATCTTCTGGTTGTTGCTGCGCTGGACCCGGACCCGGGATCCGCGGCTGCTCCTGGCGCTCGGGCCGGTCGTCGGTGTCACCGCGCTGACCCGGTTCCAGGTGATGGCGCTCGGGGTCGCCGTCGTCGTCGCGGTCGCGCTGACCGGTCCGCGGGCGCTGCTGCGCGCGCCGGCGTTCTGGGCGGGGGCGGTGATCGCCCTGCTCGTGGCGGCGCCGACCCTGGCGTGGCAGGCGGCGAACGGGTGGCCCCAGCTCGCCATGGCCGACGCGGTGGCGACCGAGAACGCACTGATCTACGGCGGGCCGCTCGTCGTGGCGCTGCACGGCCTGGCCGTCGCCGGGCCGCTCACGCTGGGGCTGGCAGCCTGTGGGCTCGCCGGGCTGTGGCGGGACCCGCGGTGGCACGACCACCGCTTCGCCGGGGTGGCGTTCGTGCTGCTCGCCGTGGCCGTCGTGCTCACCTCCGGGCGGCACTACTACCTGCTCCCGGCCTACCCGGTGCTCGTCGCGATCGGAGCGGTGGCCCTGCAGCACCGGCGGGAGGCGGGCCGGGCCCGGGCCGCCTGGCCCGCCGTCACGCTCGGGGTGGTGCTGGCCGCCGGTGCACTGGCGTCGTCGGTGCTGCTCGCCTCACCGCGCTTCGCCGACGCGCTGGTGGCCGAGACCGTCCGGGTCCACCGGGAGCTGACGCCCGGTCAGCGCGACCGCACCGCACTGGGCGCGAACCCCTACGTCTACGCGACCCATCTCGACGCGGCTCCGCCGGAGCTCGGGCTGCCGCCCGCCACCGGCAGCAACCGGGCCTACGGCTGGTTCGCGCCGCCCCCGGAACACCAGGACCGACTGCTGCTGGTCGGCGACCCGGGCCCGTTCCGGCCCTGGTTCACCGGAGCCCGTGCGTTGACCACGGTCACGGCCCCGACGCCGCTGGGGACCTACGGCGGACTGGTGCCCGAGTCGGCGACGATCTGGCTGCTGGAGGGCCGGACCGCGCCGTGGGCCGAAATCCGGCTCGCGGCCCGGGACCTGCTCGTGGTGCCGCCGGGCTGACGCCCACGGTCGTCCCATCGCCCCGGTGCCATCGCCCCGGCGCCACCGCTCCGGGTCCCGTCACCGCCGCCAGAGCAGGTGATGTGTGACCCCGCTCGGGCTGGGCACGACCTCGAGGTGGAAGCGGTCCCGGAGCTCGTCGGGCGACGTCCAGAGCCGGACCCCGGAGCCCAGCGTCACGGGCGCGACCACCACGTGCAGGGCGTCGACGAGGTCCGCGTCGAGGAACTCCCGGATGGTCGAGGCTCCCCCGCCGAGACGGACGTCCTTGCCGTCCGCGGCCCGGCGCGCCCGTTCGAGGACCGCGGCCGGTTCGTCGTTCACGAAGTGGAACGTCGTGTCGCCGAGGGTCAACGCCGGACGCTCGTGGTGGGTCAGCACGAAGACCGGGGTGTGGAAGGGCGGCTCGTCGCCCCACCAGCCCTGCCACCCGGGGTCGGGCCAGGGGCCGCGCCGGGGAGCGAACTTGTTGCGTCCCATGATCTCGGCGCCGATGTTGTGCGGGAAGTCGCGGGTGAAGTAGTCGTCGAGGCCGCGGCTCCCGCCGGGGTCCGTGCGGTGCGGCCAGCTCGCCGTGGCGCCGGCCCACGCGAACAGCTCGCCCGGGTCGGCGTGGCCGAACGGGCGGTCGAGGGTCTGGTCCTCACCGGCACCGAACCCGTCACTCGAGACGGTGAAGTTCTGGACCCTGAGCAGTTGCGTCATGCAGGGCAGACCGGATGCGACGCGCGGACTCATCGCTCTGCCGTGCGCGGATCGCGCCCGCCGCGACCGGGGGTGTGACGCGGCTCACCGAACCGGTCCGTGATGATCTGCGAAGCGCGGTGTCGTACTGATGTCGAGGTACGGGGGAACGACGCCGCGTGACGAGCCGGGGGCCGTCACGAGCCTCGGTGGCCGGGACCCGCGGGGGCGGGCCCGGCCCGGCGCCGGATGAGGGGACGAGCGGACGTGCAGGACGGAGTGGTCGGGTGAGCCCCGGCCGCACAGGGCTCGACTCGGCCGCCGACGACTGGCTGATCGCCAAGGCGAAGGAGGGCACCCCGGACGCCTACGAGGAGCTCGTGCGCCGGCACCGCGACCGGATCTACCGCATCGCGTTGCGCATGGTCGGCAACCCGCACGACGCCGAGGACGTCGCGCAGGACGTCGTCCTCACGCTGTGGACGGCGCTGACCGGCTTCTCCGGGGACAGCATGTTCACCACGTGGCTGTACCGGATCGTGGTCAACCGGTGCCTCAACCTGATCACGCGCAGGCGGCAGCACGAACCGCTCGAGGACCCCTCGCTGGCCACCGCGCCCGGCGCCGACATGCAGGCCGTGGCCCGTGGCAAGGCCCGCGCCGCGCTCGACGCCGTGACCGCGCTGCCGCCGGACCTGCGCGCCGCGGTCGTCCTCGTCGACGTCGAGCAGATGCGCTACGCGGAGGTGGCGACGATCCTGAACGTGTCGGAGGCGACCGTCCGGGGCCGGCTGGCCCGGGGTCGGCGCACCCTCCTCGGCACCCTGCGGGAGTGGACATGAGCATCCACGACGAGCGGGACGAGGAGATGGAGCGCGAGCGCCCGCTGCTCTGCGGCCGCTCCGCCGACGAGCTGCTGGACCAGGTCGCCGCCGGCCGAGGGCACGTCCGCGACGAGCACCAGCAGGGCTGCGTGCACTGCCAGGCCGCACTGGGCGAGTACGGGCGGCTGTGGGCGCCGATGGCCGACCTCGCCGCGGAGGAGGTCGTCGCACCGGAGGGCCGGTTCGACCAGGTCCTGCGCCGGCTGCGCGGTGCGCTGTCCGAACCGGACTACGCGGTGCTCCCCGGACCGGACGGGCTCACCCGGATCGCCGCGCGCGTCGTCGTGGTGACCGCGCGCCGGTCGGCGCAGTCGGTACCCGGCGTCCGGGTCGCGCTGAGCCGCACGCTGTCCGGGGACGACGAGCCCGGCGGCGACGTCGTCGCGGGCGTCGCCGGGGCCAGCACGGCCGTGGAGATCACCCTCGCCGCCGACTACGGCGAGGACCTCAACGCGCTGGCCGACCGGGTCCGGGCCACGGTCGCCGACCGGATCCGCGAGATCACCGGCCTGTCGACGACCGAGCTGACCGTCGTGATCGACGACGTCCTGCAGTAGGGAGACCGTGATGTGCGCCATGCCCAGCCCGACACCACGTGACGGCCGCCCGTACGGGGTGTCCCACCCGCGGCGGCGGGCGCGCACCGCCATGCGCCCCCGCCGCCGCACCGGGCCGTCCGGATCCCCGCGACCGGACCCGGACGACCTCGGGCCCCCGATGACGGCGGGCACGCTGTGCGTGACCGCGGAGCCGCGCCCCGGCCACCGCGTGCGCCTGCGCTGCCTCGGGAGCATCGACCACGAGGCCGGCCCGGAGCTGTCCCGCTACATCCAGCACTGGGTCGAGGTGTCGTGCTGCGTGGTGCTCGACCTGTCCGGGGTGGACCGGCTGGACGCGTCCGGGCTCAGCGCCCTGATGATCGGGCTGCACCACGCCGAGCGGCGCGACGGGCACCTGCGGCTGGGCCGGCGTCCGTCTCCCGCGGCCGACCGGCTGCTCGCCCGCTCCGGGGTCCGGACCGTGTTCGAGGACGCCGACGCCGCCCGTCCCTGCCCGCACCGGTGCCGCTGACCGCGGGAAGCGCACCTCCCGCCGCCGGGCCGGCGCCGGAGCGGGTCGATCCGGGGCAGGCTGGTCCCGTCCGCGTGGTCGTCTGAGAGGGAGCCGCCCCATGGCTGCAGAGAACGGATCGACTACACAGAACGGATCGGCTGCACGGAACGGATCGAATGGGCCCGAGTCCGCACCGACGTTCACCCCCGAGGAGGACGCGGAGGATCTCGGCCGGCTCCTCCGCGAGGCCCGCGCGATGCAGGACGTCAGCGTGGCCGAACTGGCCCGGCGCACCGACCGCACCGCCGACGACGTCCTCGACTTCGAGGCCGGACGCGTCGTCCCCGCGAGGCCGCAGTTCGCCGTCTACCTGGAGGCCCTCGGCTACAGCCCCGCCTGACCGCCGGCCCCCGTCACCGTCCGCGCAGGGCGTGCCGCAGCAACGCGGCCGCGGTGCCCGACGGCTGTTCCGCGGAACGCCAGACCGCCCGCAGCTCCCGGTGCAGGTCGAGGCCGGACACCGCCACCTCGACCAGCGCACCGGTGACCCGGTCGTCGGCGACCACGAACTCGCTCAGCAACGCCGGCCCGGCACCGGAGCGCACGGCGGAGCGCAGCGCGGTGCTCGACCCGAGCTCCAGCAGCGGCTCCACCGCCCGGTGCCCGGCGGCGGCGAGCGCGCGCTCGACCGTCTCCCGGGTGCCCGACCCGGGCTCCCGGGAGAGCAACGGGGTCCCGGCGAGCTCGGCGGGCTCGACCGGGCGCCGGCGCCGGCTCCACGGGTGACCCGGGTCGACGACGAGCGTCAGCCGGTCGCGCCCGACCACCCGCGACCGCAGGCCGGGCAGCATCCCCGGCGACTCGACGAAGCCCAGCGACGCATCGCCGTCGCGGACGGCCGCGCACACCAGCGACGAGTTCATCACCTGCAGGCCCACCCGCGCCCCGGGATCGGAGCGGGTGAGCTGGGCGATCCACGACGGCAGCAGGTGCTCGGCCACGGTCAGGCTCGCGGCGACCACCAGCGGCGCAGAGGCCTGCAGCCGCAGGAGCTCGACGCCGTCCTGCAGCGCGCGCAGCTCGTCGAGTACCCGCTCGGCCCGTGCGGCCACCAGCTCCCCCGCCGTGGTGAGCGTCGAACCACGACGGCTGCGCTCGACCAGCTGCACCCCGAGCCGCCGCTCCAGGGCGCGCATCCGCTTGCTCGCCGCGGGCTGGCTGACCCCCGTCTCCGCCGCCGCGCCGCCGAGGCTGCCCCGCCGGCCGACCAGCACGAGCAACCGCAGCGACTCGAGATCCGGCGGGGTGGCCACGGACGCAGCGTAGGCGCCGTCCCGCCACGGGCGACCGGACCCAACCGCCGGGAATGACCTCAGGTCCGATCACCGGCTACCGGGAGGGCCCCGCGGGCGCGATCGTCGTCGGCGTGACCGCCACCGAACGACCCCCGGCCCGCCCGGCCCGGCGGGCCCGCACGCTGCTGCCCGGCCTGCTGCTGACCGCGACCGGCACGGCGGTCGCGTTCGCGGTCCACGACCTGGTCCCGGTGGTGAGCGCACTGACCGCGGCCGTCGTCCTGGGGGTGTGCACCGGCCGGTTCCTGCCCCGGGCCGCGCGGCCGGGCCTGAGCTGGGCGACCAGGACGCTGCTGCGGCTCGGGGTGGTGCTGCTCGGGCTCCAGCTCGGGCTGGGTGAGGTGCTCGGTCTGGGCGCCGGGACCGTGGCCGCGGTCGTCGGGACCGTGCTCGTCGCGTTCCTCGGCACCCTGGCCGTGGGCCGGTGGATCGGCGTCTCCCCCGGGCTCACCCTCATGGTCGCGACCGGCTTCTCCGTCTGCGGCGCCTCCGCGATCGCGGCGATGGACAGCGTCACCGAGGGCGACCGGGAGGACGTCGCCACCGGGATCACCCTCGTCACGCTCTACGGCAGCGCGGCGATCGCGCTGGTGCCGCTGCTCGCGTCGTGGCTGGGCATGGGGCCCGCGCACCTCGGGGCGTGGGCCGGCCTGAGCGTGCACGAGGTCGCGCAGGTGGTGGCGGCCGCGTCCCCGGCCGGGGCCGCCGCCGTCGCGACGGCGATCGTGATCAAGCTGACCCGCGTGCTCATGCTGGCCCCGATGGTGGCCGCGGTGAGCATCGTGCGGCGCCGGCGCGGGACCGCCCCCGGCACCGGCCGGCGCCCGCCACTGGTCCCGCTGTTCCTGCTCGGCTTCCTGACGATGATGGCCGTGCGGTCGACCGGCGCGGTCCCGGAGCCGGTCGTGTCGGCCACGACGACCGCGACCACGCTGCTGTTCGCGGCCGCCCTGTTCGGGCTGGGCAGCGCCGTGCGGGTGGGCACGCTGCTGCGCACCGGACGGCGGGGGCTGCTGCTGGGTGCCGCGTCCACGGTCCTGGTCGGTGCGGTCGGCCTGGGCGCGCTGGCGGTCACCGGTGGGCCGTGAGCCGCGGGCGGGTCAGCCCGCCGCGCGCAGGAGCCGGAGCTGCCCGATCTCGGCGGCGTTCTTGGTCAGCTCGGTGTTCACCCAGGCCAGGGTGTGCCCGACGGTGTACGACGGGTCGCCCTGCCAGGGAAAGCTCGCGGGTGCGTCCAGCGCGTCGTCGCCGAGCCCGCCGAGCACGTCCACCCAGTCGGCCCGCAGCCGGCGCAGCAACTCCACCGCCCGCGCGGTGTCGCCGGGCCACCGGACGTCGGTCCGCTCGGTCGGCGTCCGCCCCCGCAGGTGGTCGATCGTCACCGTCCACCACCAGCTGATGTGCCAGGTGGTCCAGGCGATCGTCGGGACGGGGACCGGGTCGGGTTCCTGCTCGGCGAAGTCCGGCTCCCACCCGCCGTCGGCACCCGGGTGCACCGTCCAGCACAGCCCGGCCGGCTCCCACAGGGCGTCGTCGGGTTCCAGCCGCTCGAGGTGGTACTCGAACAGCGACCAGGTGAGATCGAACTGCCAGCGCAGGACGTCGAGACGGGACGTCGGCACGGGATGATCGTGTCAGCGCGGGCCCACGCCGGGCATCACGTTTCGCGCTGGTCAGGCGGGCAGCTCTCCCAGCACCCGGTCCAGCTCGTCGAGGCAGGCCGTCCCGGCGGAGACCGAGTAGCCGTCCCACCACGCGACCGGGTCCAGGGCGGCGACCCGGCCCGCCCGCACCGCGGGCAGCTGCTCCCAGATCCCGCCGGTCGTGTAGCGCTCGAAGGTGTCCTGCGCCTGGTCCACCATCCCGCCGCCACCGACGACGTACAGCAGCACGTCGGCGTCGGCCAGCGTCCCGACGGTCTCCTCGCTCACCGACACGTAGGTCTCCTGCGGAGACGGCGCGTCGGTCGACGGCGGGCGGCGCAGGCCGACGTCGGCCAGGACGGCGGAACCGAAGATCTCCCCGCGGATCGTGCGCAGCTCGTCGGTGGTGAAGCGCAGCAGCGCGACCGACTGCCTGCCGATCCGGTCGGCGTGCGTGGCGGCCACCGCGTCGGCCCGTTCCCGGAAGCCCGCGAGCCGGCGCTCCATCTCCGGGCCGGCGCCGAGAACGTCGCCGAGGAACCCGACCGCGTCCTGCCAGGCGGCCCCGCTGCCGGCGTTCTCGTAGGCCACGGTCGGCGCGATCGCGGCGAGCTGCTCGTAGTGCTCCCGGACCCGCTGGGTGTTGCCGATGATCAGATCCGGGTTCAGGCCGACCAGCTGCTCCAGGTTGAGCTGGTTGAACCCGAGCTCGGTGAAGCCCGGCACCGGCCCCGGCACGTACGGGGGTACCGCGACCGCGCCCTGGAGGGTCTCCGAGGCGATCAGCGGCACGCCGAGCTCGAGGCCGACCTGCAGGCCACCGTTGCTGTCCAGCGAGACGATCCGCTGGGGCGCCACCGGGGCCGTGGCGGTCCCCAGTGGATGCTCGATGGTCCGGCCGGGCGGCGCCTGCTCTCCCGCGCCGCCGGACGAGCCGCACCCGGCGGCGGTCAGCAGTCCGGTGAGGGCGCCGGCGGCGAGGAGACCGCGCCGGGTCAGCGCCGCGCGGGGGTGGCCGGCGTCGTCACCGAGGTACGCACCGGGCTGCGGGGGTCGAAGCAACACGAATCGGACACTAGAGGTGAGGCTTACCTGGGTCCAGAGAGATCCGCCGCCGCCCACTTTTCCGCCCGGTCGTCCGCCGCGAGCAGCGGGCAGGTCAGGCACATGCCGTGGGCGCCGTCGGTGAAGTCCAGGCAGCACGCCCCGCGCACGCCCCAGACCTGCTCGTTCTCCGGTCCGAAGCGGACCATCGCGGGCTCCGAACGGCGCGGGACACCCGCGGCGAACAGCTGCTCGGCGAGCTCGCCCGCCCGCTCCCACGCCGCGGCGCGGTCGCGCTCCAGCTGGCGGGCCAGGTTGAGCATCCCGAAGTGGACCATGTCGATGACGTAGCTCCAGAGCGTGCGCGGTCCCACCCGGGTCCGGGCCGCCACGAGCTCCACCAGCGGACGCACCGTCGCCACGAAACCCGGTGCCAGCCACGCGTCCAGCTCGGCCCGGTCGGTGACGGGCAGCGCACCGCCGCGGGCCGGCCCGATCACCGCCTCGTGGCCCACGACGAGCACCCGGTCCAGGACCGCGGCCCCGACGGTGTCGTCGGCGCCGCCGGAGCGGCCGGGGCCGGTCGTACGGTAGACGTACCGGTCCGGGCCGAGCTGCGGCGCGGCCTCGAGCAGGTACACCGCCCCGGCCGTGCAGAAGATCAGCTCGCGGAGCAGGGTCCGGAGGGTGTGCACCGCCCGCGGGCCGGGCGGTTCGGCAGCGTCCGCGTCGAGCAGACGCCCGAGGAACGGGTCCGCGGGATCCGCGATGCCGGCGGCCGTGATCCACTCCGGCCCGGACGGCGCCTCGGTCACGACACCGGGCAGCGGCGCGAAGCGCAGCGGCGCGCACCGCGCGCGGAGCTCGTCGATCACCATCGGGCACACACTGGCACACCCACGCGCCGGTGTCGTGCGGCTCAGCCCGGGACCGCGCGGTTCACGAACCAGTCGGAGATCCCCGGCATGTGCTGCTCGAAGTCACCGGGCGCGGAGACGTTGAGCGCGCCGCACCGCTCGCCGGTCCGGTTCTCGAAGTCGTGGACCACCCCGCCGGGCACGAGGACGAACGAGCCCGTCGTCGCGTCGACCCACTCCCCGCCGACGCACACGCTCATCGTCCCCTCGAGGACGTAGAAGACGTCGTCCTCGGGGTGCGAGTGCGGGCCGGGGCCGGGCGTGTGCGGGTCGAGCCACCACTCGGAGATCGAGTAACGGCCCGCGGTCTCGGCGCCGTCGGCCTTGAACACGGCCGTCCCGCGGCCGAGCGGGTACGCGCGACCGGCGCCCGGGGCCAGGACCACCGGTCGCCGTGCGCCGTGCTGCTGATCGGTCACCGGGCACCCCCGTCGTCGGCCGGACCGGAACCGGCAACGGTAGCGCGCTGCGGGGGCCCCACCAAGCGGGCGAGCAGGCCGTGCCGCGGTCCGAGCAGGTAGGCGAGGGTGAACGCGACGGCGAGACAGACGACGACCGAGCCGCCGGTGGAGACGTCGAGGTGGAAGCTCAGGTAGGTCCCGGCGACCGCCGAGCCGACGGCGACGAGCACCGCGATCAGCAGCATCCGCTCCATCCGGTCGGTCAGCAGGTACGCCGTCGCCCCCGGAATGATCAGTACCGCGACCACCAGCACGATCCCGACCGCCTGCAACGCCACGACGACGGCCAGCGCCAGCAGCCCGAGCAGTATCGCCTCGGTGCGGCGCGGGTCGATCCCGACCGCGTGGGCGTGCGTCCGGTCGAACGCGACCAGTGTGAAGTCGCGGTGCTTGACCAGCACCACGACCACCGTGAGGACGCCCAGGAGCAGGATCTGCGCGACGTCCGGGCCGGACAGCCCGAGCAGGTTGCCGAACAGGATGTGCCCCAGGTCGGTGTCCGACGGCGTCGTGGAGATCAGCACCAGGCCCAGCGCGAACAGGCCGGTGAAGACCACCCCGATCGCCGCGTCCTCCTTCACCCGCGACGTCCGCCGGACCACCCCGATCAGGGCCACCGCGCCGGCACCGAACACGAAGGCCCCGATCCCGAACGGGATCCCGACGATGTAGGACAGCACCACCCCGGGCAGCACCGCGTGCGAGACCGCGTCGCCCATCAGCGACCAGCCGACCAGCGTGAGCCAGCACGACAGCAGCGCCCCGACCGTCCCGGCGACGATCGCGACCAGCAACGCCCGCTGCATGAAGTCGAACTGCAGCGGCTCGACCAGCCAGGCGATCACGACGCGTTCCGCAGGCCGAACACCCGGCCGAGGACCTCGGGGGTGAGCACCTCGTCCGGTGTCCCGTCGGCGAGCAGCCGCCCGGCCAGCAGCACCACTCGCCCGCACAGCCGGGACACCCCGGCGACGTCGTGTGTGGACACCAGCACCGTGCGCCCGGCCGCCGCCAGCTCGCCCAGCACGCCGGTCATCTCCTCCTGGGTGCGGTGGTCGACCCCGGCGAACGGCTCGTCGAGCAGCAGCAGCGGCGCGTCCTGCGCGATCGCCCGCGCGAGGAACACCCGCTTGCGCTGGCCGCCGGACAGCCGCCCGATCTGCCGGTCCGCGTACCCGGTGAGCCCCACCCGGTCCAGCGCGGCCTCGACGGCCGCACGGTCGGCCGGCCGCGCCCGGCGCATCGTGCCCATGCCGGCGTACCGCCCGGTGAGGACGACCTGGTGGGCGAGGATCGGGAAGTCCGGGTCGATCGCCTCGGCCTGGGGCATGTAGGCGACGGCGGCCCGGCGGCGGGCGGTGGCCGAGGTCGCCCCCAGGACGCGGACCGTGCCGCTCACCGGACGGACGAGACCCATCACGGCGCGGAACAGGGTCGACTTCCCCGAGCCGTTGGCCCCCATCAGCCCGCAGACGGTGCCCTCGCCGAGCCGCAGCGAGACGTCGTCGAGCGCGAGCACCTCGCCGTGCCGGACCGTGAGCCCGGCGATCTCGAGCGCGGTCACGGCCGGGCCCCGGTCAGGCCTTCGGCGATCGTCCCGGCGTCGTGGCGGAGCAGGTCGAGGTAGGTCGGTGCCGGACCGTCCGGCCCGGTCAGCGAGTCGACGTGCAGCGGCCCGGCCAGCCGCGCGCCGGTCTCCTCGGCGACCTGGCGCTGCGCGGCGTCGTTCACCGTCGACTCGCAGAAGACCGCGGGGACCCCCGAGTCGCGGACGACTCCCACGACGCCGGCGATCTGACGGGGCGTGCCCTCCCCCTCCGCGTTCACCGGCCACAGGTAGGCCTCGCGCAACCCCGCGTCACGGGCGAGGTAGGAGAAGGCGCCCTCGCAGGTCACGAGCACGCGCCGGTCCGGCGGGATCCCCGCCAGGTCCGCGCTCAGCTGCTCGCCGACGGCCCGGATCTCGCCGGCGTAGCGCTCGGCGTTCGCCGCGTACGACGCCGCGCCGGCCGGGTCGAGCCGGGTCAGGGCGTCCCGGATGGTGCCCACGTACCGCGCGCCCGCGGCCGGGGACATCCAGGCGTGCGGGTTGGGCCGGTCGCGGTACTCCCCGGCCGCGATCGGGAGCGGCTCGATCCCCTCGCTCGCCACGACCGCGGGCACCTCGGTCCGGTCGACGAACCGGGAGAACCAGCGTTCGAGGCCCATCCCGTTCTCGATCAGCAGGTCCGCCCCGGCGCCGCGGACGAGGTCGTCCGGCGACGGCTCGTAGTCGTGGATCTCGGCGCCCGGCCGGGTCAGCGACTCGACCCGCACCCGGTCGCCCGCGACCTGCCGGGTCATGTCGGCCAGCACGGTGAACGTCGTGAGCACCACCGGGCGCGGGTCGTCGTCGGCCGGCGCGCCGGAGCAGCCCGCGAGGAGCAGGCCGGCGACGAGCACGACCGCCGATGTTCGCCACACCGAAACCCTGCTGTTAGGCATGGCTAAACCATGCCGGACCGGCGGACCGGAACACAACACCCGGCAGGATGCGGGCATGACGGTGCTGCGCTCGGTGGTCCTGTTCGGCATCGCCGCCCTGTGCGAGATCGGCGGCGCGTGGCTGGTCTGGCAGGGCGTGCGCGAACACCGCGGCTGGCTGTGGATCGGTGCCGGGGTGGTCGCGCTGGGGCTCTACGGCTTCGTCGCGACCCTGCAGCCGGACGCGAACTTCGGTCGCATCCTGGCGGCGTACGGCGGGGTGTTCGTGGCCGGGTCGCTGGCCTGGGGCATGGTCGTCGACGGGTTCCGGCCGGACCGCTGGGACGTGACCGGGGCGCTGGTCTGCCTGGCCGGCGTCGCACTGGTCATGTACGGCCCCCGTCCGGTGTAGACATGGTCAGACCGGTCACGATCGGCTTGCCCGGGCACGGGGATCGGGCATCTTGGACCCGGACCCGCCGACCGGCGGCACACCCCGGACGAGACGCGCCGTACCCGGACCGACAAGACGACGCACTCGCCGGAAGGAGTGTCCGTCGTGGCCTGGATCTACCTGGTCGTCTCGGGAGTGCTGGAGACCGTCTGGGCGGCCGCCCTGTCCCAGAGCAAGGGGTTCACCCGGCTCACCCCCTCGATCGTCTTCGGGGTGGCGCTGCTGCTGAGCATGGGCGGGCTGTCGCTGGCCCTGCGCGAGCTGCCGGTCGGGACCGCGTACGCGGTCTGGGTCGGCATCGGTGCCGTCGGCACCGCCGCCTACGGGATGGTGGCGCTCGGCGAGCCGGCGACGACCGCGCGGCTGCTGTGCCTGCTCGCGATCGTCGGCGGCGTGGTGGGCCTGAAGGTGCTGAGCTGAGAGGCCCGGGCCGAGAGCACAGCGGGGCCGGCACCCCCAGGGGGTACCGGCCCCGCCGCTCGGGGGAGCCCCTTACTCGAAGGGTCCGTTGAGCAGGCCACCCACCGGGCCCTCGGCGTAGCCCGGGGTCAGTGCCGGGAACTCGACCTCGGTCCCGGCCACGCCCTCGGGCCGGTTGCCCGGCGAGTAGCTGTCGGCCGCGTCCAGCACGCCGTACCCGGCCGTGCCACCGATGGCACCGACCGCGTCCACCGCCTGGGTCGGGCTCTGCGTACTCGGGTAGCCGTGCCCGTCACCCTCCTCCGCGGCCGCCATCCCGGCCAGCGGGAACGCCACGGCACCCAGGGCGCCGACGGCGACCAACGAGCGTCGCATCCGGTTGTTCATCGCATCCGTCCTTCGGTTCGGGGAGCATTCCCCGCACGGCACCGCGGTGCCGTACGTCCGCGGCCGGTGGCCCGCGAAGGCGCA
>NZ_FOUY01000057.1 GCF_900115005.1 Pseudonocardia ammonioxydans
CGATCATCGGGTTGAGCAGGCCGACGGCGGCCAGCGGGATGGCGGCCGTGTTGTAGGCGAAGGCCCAGAACAGGTTGGTCTTGATCGTGGTCAGGATCCGGCGGGAGAGCCGGACCGCGTCGGCGGTGGCGCGGAGGTCGCCGCGGGCCAGGTGTCCGAGGGATACCGCTGCCTCCGGCGAGCCGTCCGCCTACCGGGGACCAGGCCGACCTCCGGCCCTCACGCAAACATTTCGACGCTTCTCAAACACGCTGTCCAGCCTCAGGGCTGCTGGGTGCAGAGTTCGACATAGCCGCAAGTGCCTGACCGGCTTCGGTGCCGGCGAACAGCCCGCCTGGTCCCCTGTGTCGACGTCGAGGAAGGGGGCGCTGGGGATCGGTAGGTCGAGTCGGCGTCGCTGGGAGGTCGAGTTGGCGTCGTTGGGCGCGAGCGTCTGCGGTCCTCGGCAGACCTGGGGCGTCGCAGACCCGGGGTCCCGATCCCCGGCGTGTTGACCGATGAGCTAGCTTCTACGGAGCGTAGGAGTTCGGACTGCGGAGGGGAAGGAGGCCGGGGTGGCGGCGTACCGCAGGTTTCCCCACCAGCGCGGTGTTGTGAGCACGCACGGGCGCCAGGTGCGCCCCGCTCTTGCAGCGATTGCGGTCATGGTGGTTCTGCTGTCGACCGGTTGTGGAGTTGGCCGGGACGCGGCCGGGTCGGGGCCGGGACAGGAGTTTCAGTTCGTGGCACCCGGCGGACAGACAAGGATCGCCTACGACCCGCCAGAGAGCCGTCAGCGGATCACCGACCTACGCGGCGAGAGTTTGATGAACCCGGGGACCGAAGTCGGTATCGGGGACTTCCCCGGCAAGGTTCGCGTGATCAACATCTGGGGTTCGTGGTGTGGCCCGTGCCGGGTGGAGGCGCCCGAGCTGCAGGCGGTGCAGGACGCCACGCGTGGCGATGCCGTCGTGCTCGGCATCGATGTTCGCGACGACCGGCAGGCTGCGCTGGACTTCAAAACCGACCGTGGGCTGACCTACGACTCGATCTATGACTTCTCGGGCCGCAGCCTGGCACGGCTCGACGGGTATCCGCGCAACGTGGTGCCCTCGACGATCGTGCTGGACCGCGAGGCTCGGGTGGCGGCGGTGTTCTTGACCCCGGTGTCGAGCTCGGACTTGCTGCCGCTGATCGCCAAGCTGACCGACGAAGCGGGGACAGACCGTGAACGCTGAGTCTCGACCGCTCCCGCACGCTGGTGGAGCGCGTGACTGATGGGTGCGACCACAACTCTCGCGATGTCGGGGCCGCTGGTGCTCGCGGCCCTGGTCTCGGTGGCGGCGGGGCTGGTGAGCTTCGCGTCGCCGTGCGTCGTGCCGCTGGTTCCCGGCTATCTCGCCTATCTGGCCGGGTTGGTGGGTGCGCAATCACCGCCGGTGACCTCGGCCGAGGCTCGTGCCCGCGCAGCCGCCCGGCGCACAGGTACCGACGCCGAGACCGTACTGGCGCTCGCCGACCCGGGCGCTCCCCGCGCCGCTGCCGACCCGACCGGGCCGGCGGCGGAGGACACGGCGGGCTCACCTAGAACACGACCGGTCGACGGCCGCTGGCGTGTTGTCGGCGCGGTCGCACTGTTCATCGCGGGCTTCACCACCGTGTTCACCATCGTCATGGTCGGTGTGGTCTGGCTGTCCGATGTACTGATCGACAACGAGGCCGTGCTGCAGCGCATCGGCGGTGTCGTGATGATCGTGATGGGGCTGGCGTTCGCCGGGCTGATCCCGGCGCTGCAGCGCGAGTACCGCGCGCACTGGGCGCCGCGGGCCGGGCTGGCCGGTGCGCCGCTGCTTGGTGCGGTGTTCGGGCTCGGCTGGGTGCCCTGCATCGGCCCGACCCTGGCCGGGGTCGTTGCCGTCGCCGCCGGGACCGGGGGCGGCTCGTTGCGCGGGATCGTCCTGATCCTCGCTTACTGTGCCGGGCTGGGGATCCCGTTCGTGCTCATCGCGCTCGGTGCCACCCGCGCCGTTGGCGCGCTGGGTTGGCTGCGCCGGCACACCCGGGCGGTCCAGGTCGTCGGGGGTGTGCTGCTGGTCACGGTCGGTGTGCTGCTGGTGTCCGGGTTGTGGGCACAGTGGCTGGTGAAGTTGCAGGTCTCGATCGCCGGGTTCACCCCGCCCATCTAGATGAGCTCACCACCTACCGCGCCCCCGACGCCGCCGCAGACCAGCTCCGGCGGCGAGCCCCCGTCGCGCCCCGGGCCCTTCCGGGCCGGGGCGGCCCTGCTGCGCAACACCTGGCGCGGCCTGACGAGCATGCGCACCGCGCTGGTGCTGCTGTTCCTGCTCGCCGTCGCCGCGCTGCCGGGCGCTCTGTTCCCGCAGCGCTCACTCAACGCGTTCCTCGTCGACGACTTCTACGCCGACTACCCCGCCGCGGCGCCGATCGTCGAGGCACTGGGCGGATTCGAGGTGTTCGCCAGCCCGTGGTTCGCCGCGATCTACCTGCTGCTGATGATCTCGCTGGTGGGGTGCGTGCTGCCCCGCTCGCGGGAGTACTGGCGCGGGATGCGCCAGCCGCCGGTCGCGATACCGCGGAACCTGTCTCGGCTGCCGCACCACGCTTCGGGCGCCTCGGTCGAGGCTCCCGAAGCGGTGCTCGGGCGCGCCCGCACACTCCTGCGTGGCTGGCGAACAGTCGAACGCAGCGAGGCCGACGGTAGCCGGACGGTGTCCGCCGAGAAGGGCTACCTGCGTGAGACCGGCAACCTGGTCTTTCACCTGAGCCTGATCGGGATCCTGCTCGGTCTGGCCGGCGGCAAGATGTACGGCTACGAGGGCGACGTGATCATCCGCGCGGACGGCACCGAGTTCTGCAACTCCTCCGTCCTCGGCTACGACACGTTCCGGGCCGGGCTGCGCGTCGACGGCACTGACCTCAACCAGTTCTGCGTGCGGGTCGACCGTTTCAACGGCAGCTGGCTGCCGAACGGCCAACCGGCCACCTTCGGCGCGGACGTCGCCTACCAGACCGGAGAAGACCTCCGCAACGGCAGAACCAGCTGGCGCCCGACCGACATCTCGATCAACCAGCCGCTGCGCACCGACGGCGACCGCATCTACCTCACCGGCTACGGCTACGCGCCGGAATTCACCGTCACCTGGCCGGACGGGCAGAGCCGAACCGGGGAGATCCAGTGGCGCCCGGTCGACCTGAGCGGCACCCAGCTCTCCGAGGGCGCGACCAAGTTCGAGCGCCCCGGCGTCACCGACCCGGAAGCCCGGCGCACTACCCAGCTCGCGGTGACCGGCACCTTCGCCCCGACCGGGGCGATCGACCAGCAGGGCCGCCTGGCCTCGGTACACCCCGACCTGCGCGCACCGACCGCCGACGTCAACGTGCTGCTCGGTGATCTCGGCATCGACGACGGTCGCGGCCAGTCGATCTTCGCCGTGGACCAGCAGAAGATCGACGACGGTGAGCTGCGCTCGGTCGCGCAGGACCGGCTCGGGATCGGGGACACCGTGCGGCTGCCGGATGGCACCGTCGTCCGGTTCGATGGCGTCACCCCGTGGGTGAACCTGCAGGTCGGCTACGACCCGGGGCAGGTCTGGGTGCTCGTGTTCTCGATGTTGATGGTGGGCGGTCTGTCTCTGTCGCTGTTGATCAAGCGGCGCCGCTTCTGGGTGCGCGTGCAGGCCACCGACGGTGACGCCACGGGCAGCCGGGTCGAGCTCGGCGGCCTGGCTCGCACCGACCGAGCGGGCTACGGCGAGGAGTTCGACCGGCTCTCGGCCGAGCTGCTCGCACCGACGCAGAACAAGGACGGTTGACATGCTCGTGGACCCGATCACCGCGATGTGGAGTGACCGCCTGTTCCAGGCGACGCTCGTCGTGCTGCTACTGGCGATGGTATTCACATCGCTGGAGTACGCGTCGCGCCGGATCGCCCGCAGCAGGCGCACGTCGGAAGCACCTGTGGCGGTCGGCGCTTCTGCGGCGGAGGCCGGCGGGGCGACTGAGGTCGCGGTCGTCGAGCCGTCCCCAGCGGGCCTCACGCCCGACGGCGGCAAACCGGGCCGGGCCCGCGTCGACCGCTACGGCCGCATCGGCGTTTCGTTGATGATCCTCGCGGTGCTGCTGCACCTCGGGTCGATCGTACTGCGCGGCCTCGCGGCCTACCGCTGGCCGCTCGGCAACATGTACGAGTTCGTCTCGGCGCTGTGCATGTTGGCCGTCGCCGCGTGGCTGGTGCTGGTCTACCGGCATCCCGCGATCCGTCCGGCCGGGGTGTTCGTGCTGACGCCGGTCGTGCTGCTGATGTTCCTCGCGGGGACGGTGCTCTATCTCGACGCTGCGCCCGTGGTGCCGGCGTTGCAGTCGTACTGGATCATCATCCACGTCACCACGATCACGCTGGCCTCCGGCATGCTGCTGGTATCCGGCGTCGCGAGCCTGCTGTTCATAGTGAAGCGCAGCGAAAAGCCCGCCGTGCTGGCCACGAAGCTGCCGTCGGCCGAGACGCTCGACCGGCTCGCCTACCGGGTGACGGTACTCGCCTTCCCGCTCTACACCTTCGCCATCATCGCCGGCGCCGCGTGGGCCGAGGCCGCCTGGGGTCGGTTCTGGGGCTGGGACCCCAAGGAAGTCGTGTCCTTTGTCGCCTGGGTGCTCTACGCCGCCTATCTGCACGCCCGCGCCACGGCCGGGTGGCGGACCGCGCGCGCGGCCTGGATCAACACCGCGGGCTTCGCCACGATCGTGTTCAACCTGTTCTTCATCAACATGGTGGTCGCCGGGCTGCACTCCTATGCAGGAGTGTGAGCGACTATCGGGCGAAGATTCACACCTCAAGCTGCACCGCAAGCCACGTCCTCGTCCGGTGCTGGATGGGCTCTCCGCGAGGCGGGCCAATCCCGCCGCCTGGTCGGCCAGGACCGGAGTGACGACCGCGAACTCACTCGGTCAAGGAGCCGAGGGCTCCGCGCGGGCGTGCGCCAGCGTCTGTGGCGGTCTCGCCGAGCTCGGCTGGTCGCCGGAGTCGATCCCGAGCAGAGCGCCCGGGTCGGCCTTGATGTCGATGGTGGTCAGGACGCCGACCCCCTGCTCAGCCAGCGCGGCGGTGACGGCACTGATGGCCTGCTGATGGTCGAGAGCGACGGTGTGAGCGATCTGCATGGGGTACCTGACCTCCTCGCCGAAGCGCCGGAGCGTGCCAGGGGTCGCGCCTGACCACAGTAACGTTACCCCCTTGGGGTATACCAACGTGCGTGCGGTGGAGTATCGCCGTTATGCCCTGAGCCCCGCCGTCGGCGCGGCGGTGCTCACAACTGCCAGCGATGTGAGGTCAACACGAGGAGGTCACGACTGTGATGGGTGGATCAATGATGGGCTGGGGCTGGTTCTGGCCGATCCTCCTGCTGCTCGGCGTGTCGCTGCTGGTTTATGGAACGGCACAGCTGGCTCGTGGGCGCGGCTCCTCCGGATCCGTGGTCGGTCCCGGTGCTTCCCTCGAGGCTGGGGTCACGGCCCGGCAGATCCTCGACGAGCGCTACGCGCGCGGCGAGATCGATGACGAGGAGTATCGGCGTCGTCGGGATGAGCTGACATGAACGCAGGCATCTCAGTCGCCGCCGAGCCCTGACGTTGACCGGGTTCGGCGCTGCTGCGCTGACGGCGGGCGCGGCTGGCTGGCTGGCTGGCTGGACCCGGGGGCCCCAGCCCCCGGGCGGCCCCAGCTTCCCACAAGGCGACCCGGGCGCGACCCGGGTGTGCTCGCCAGCCGCGACGGCAGGCTGGCCGTGGAGTTGACTACCGCGGCTGGCCGCGACCCTGGGTGGACAACCCACCGCAGCGCTGGGCTACAACGGCTCGTCGCCGGGCTCGACTCTGCGGTTACGGCCGGGCGACGAGCTCGCCGTACGGCGATTAACTATCTCGATCAGCGCACCGATCTGCACGCGCACGGGCTGCGTGTGTCTCCGCAGGCCAACTGGGGTAATCCCTTCGTGCGGGTCGAGCCCGTTCCTCGTTCGCCTACCTCTATCGGATTCCTGCTGATCACCCTGCTGGCGCCCACCCGCTGGTGCCACCCCACTGCCACGGCACGGTGGCCGACCAGCTCTTCGGAGGTCTGGCCGGGGTCCTGCTGATCGACCCACCACCGCACACAGGATTCAGGCGTCGGTGTCGCCGGTGACCGTGTCGTCGTATCCGACATCCCGCTCGAGAGCTGGGGCGGTGGCGGCGCCGAACGTCAGGGTCGGACGAGGACCTCGCGGCCATGTCAGTATTGGCTGGCGATCTACGCGATGCGCCCAATTCGCTAGTCTCGCCGGGCTCGGTATCCCTGCGGCGTGCCGTGGGTGATCCGCGAGGCCGTGCGGCAGGTCATATGCCACACCGAGCTGGCGGTCCGGCGTATCGGCGGGCTGAAACCGACCCGGTCTCGTTGTACCTGTTCCTCGATGCCGGCTCCGGTGCTGTTTGGGCGGATGCGGAGCCGCGGTAGCGCGAGCACGTCGTCCGCGGAGCTGGCCACTCGGAACTCGGTCGTGCATGCGCTGGCGTATCCGGCGCGGGAGATGGCGCTCCGCATCTGTGCGCTCGAGACGCCGGCCGGGTAGCAGAAGGACTCAACGTGTAAGCCGAGCCGATCCTCGAGTTCGTTCTTGCTGGCCTGGACCTCGTCTGTCGCGACACGCAGGCCGTTCTGGGCCCGAGCGTTGACTGCGCGGCTCCCGATCTCCACGCCCGCTCCCCCCAGGTGCGCGAGCTCGTCCCAGCCGAGGTGCGATCGCTCACGTGGTTCCCAACGCGAGGCTCGACGCCCGACTGCACCGGTCGGAACGTAGAGGGTAGCGCGAGCGCCAAATCTCCGGAGGAGGTCGTAAGCGTTGAGGAAGTCCAGCAGCGCGTCGTCGAACGACAAGGCAATGACAGGGCGGGAACGGTTCTCCTCGAGGAGTTGCCGCGCCTCGGTGACACCGACAAGCTTCCATCCGGTCGTGGTGAGAAAGTGCAGGTGCTCCTCGAGCAGTGACACGGGCACCGTCCTCGCAGCCGCGGTCTCAGGGCTGTGATGTGGGACGGAGCGGTACCTGAGGATCGGCAGACGCCATATCGCGCGCGCCTCCCGGTAGGGCGACGGGCGCGGTTGCCCCAGCCGTATACGCGCAAGCATCTCTGCACGACCATGGAGGCCATGGAGGGGCCCCGCTCGGGGGCTGGATTCGCAGTCCACGTCGTTCTCCGGATAGTTCTACTTTATCGGACCGATGGATTGGAAAAAAACGGTCAGATCCGACCAGTGTCACGAACTCGCGGCGTGATACCTCGTAACCTCTTGTAGGCGCCCGCTGGACGAGCCGGCAGGCTGCGGATCCACTCGAAGTGCCCGGTCTGCGCGTTACAGACGCCGCCGCGGCGATCGCCATCTCGAACAATCACGGCCCCGACATTCTTGGAGGTGGGGCGGCATGGCGAGGCGACTCCTGCTCCTGCATGTTCACCCGAATGATCCAGCGTGGATGGCATCGCCCCGGAGGTGTGCGGGACAATTTGTGTTAAGAGGTCGCATTGAACGTCGAGCCGAAATAGTGAAGGCGAACCCGATCTCCAGCGACACCCAGCTGGCGCCTGCGAGCCTCGATCGATACCAGGCACCCCGACTACTTCTCCGCTCCGCGTCGAGAGAACCCATGACACGCTCAACCGCCATCTACCAGCGCGCATCGCGCCCGCGCGAAGTCAGGAAGGTGCCCAACAGGCGTCCCGCCCAGGGCGCCTCGGCGGCACGCAGCGCTTGTCAACGGCCAGTTTGTGGTCCCCGCTGATGGCTCCCCGGCATGGAGCCGGTTGTTGGCGTTCGGATCTACTTCACGTGGACGGATTGGTGTTCAAGAGGTCGTGGGGATCCGCGCGGCCGACGGAGCTGCTCGACTCCCTGCATGTGCATGAGCGCACACGGTTTGTGACTGGCAAGTTCGACAGATGGGCGTACGGTGTTCGACCGAACAGCGTAATATTCACCTTTTCGTCCCCCGCTGTAGTTGCGCCCGTAACGAACCCGCACCCACTGGTCGAGTGGCACAGCGCCTCGTGCTTGCGTCCCTCCCACGGTGAGAGGTGCCCCCATGATCGAAAGACCGCCCGATATCTCCATCGTCATACCTGCTCGGAATGAGGCCACCAACCTCCGGATTATCCTTCCCGAGCTTCCCGATGTTCATGAGGTGATTCTGGTCGACGGGCGATCGACGGACAGCACCGTCGAAGTCGCACGGCGTCATCATCCCGGCATCAAGGTCCTGCAACAGACCCGGAGAGGTAAAGGCAACGCCCTGGTCTGCGGATTCGCTGCGGCCACCGGTGACATCGTAGTCATGTTCGATGCCGACGGCTCCGCAGACCCAGCCGAGATCCCACGATTCGTCCGAGCGTTGACCGACGGCGCGGACTACGCTAAGGGCACGCGCTTCGCCAGGTCGGGTGCCGACACGTGCGGAAGCGACGACATCAGCCTGCTGCGCCAAGCCGGCAACGCCGGGCTCAACTCGGTGGCGAACCTGATGTTCGCCACGTCCTTCTCCGACCTCTGCTACGGCTACAACGCCTTCTGGCGCCAGATCCTGCCGCAGCTGAAGCTACCTCCCGTGCAGGTCCCCGACCTCCCAGCCGACAAGATGCTCTGGGGCGACGGCTTCGAGATCGAGACGGTGCTGAGCTGCCGGGTCGCCGCCAGGAGGCTGCGTGTCACTGAGGTCCCTAGTCTGGAGCGTCGGCGCATCAACGGCGACACCAACCTCCGTACGTTCGCGGACGGCTCGCGCGTCCTGAGGACGATCATCTCCGAACGCATCACGGCAGGTCCCCGGAGCCGCCGGACGAGGCAGCTCCCCCTGCCTGCAGGCGTTCCAGCGAACGACACCATCGCCCCAGGCCGGCATCCAGCCGACGCCTTGCTCGGCCGCGCCGTTCAGCTGCCTCACCACGGCGCCGACCTCACGTCCGGCCCCTCCGTCGGCCTGCGGTCCCGGCGCCACTGGTCCAGACTCGCCCATCGAGACCGGGGAGTTGCGCAGGATGCTTCGTGATGAGCCGTTCGGTCGATTCTCGGCTGCGGTGCTTTCCTCCGGTGCGGGGGAGGCTTCCCCGGATCCGTTCACACCGAGTATGTCGGCGATCATCTGTGCGTTCGACGACAACCGGTGGGACGACACGCTGGCGGCCGTGGCATCGGTGAAGGCGCAGATTCCGGCCCCCCTCGAGGTGATCCTGGTTGTCGACCACAATCCGGACCTGCGCGACCGCTTCTCCGCGGAGCTCGACGTGACCGTGGTCGACAACCTCGGCCCGCGGGGCCTCTCCGGCGGCAAGAACACCGGTATCGCGCTGGCCCAGGGTGACGTCGTCGTGTTCCTCGACGACGACGCGGTCGCCGAGCCCGGCTGGCTCGCTGCGCTCGCCCAGTCATTCACCGATCCCGACGTCCTCGGTGTCGGCGGCCTGACGCTCCCGGCGTGGGCAACCGACCGTCCACAGTGGTGGCCCGTTGAGTTCGACTGGGTCGTCGGATGCACGTTCGTCGGACGGGACCCCGGCGTCGTGCGCAACCTGCTGGGCGGCAATGCGTCGTTCCGGCGGGAGGTGTTCGACCTCGTCGGCAGGTTCCCGACGCACATCGGTCGGACCTCGGACAAGCGACGCCCCCTGGGGTGCGAGGAGACCGAGCTCTGTATCCGGGCGAGCCAACGTAGGCCGGGTGGCCGCTTCGTGTTCGAACCGCGCGCAGTGATCCACCACCGTGTTCCCCTCATTCGCGAGCGCTTCGCCTACTTCCGGGCACGGTGCTATGCCGAGGGCCTGTCCAAGGCACTCGTCTCGCAGAGTGTCGGTGTACAGGACGGATTGGCGGCCGAGCGGACGTACACGACCGTCGTTCTGCGGCGCGGTGTCGTCCGCGGCATCCGCGAGGGACTCGCCGGGCGCTTGAACGGGTTCCGGCGTGCGGGCGCGATCGTCACCGGAGTCGCCTATGCGACCGCCGGGTACGCGGTCGGCTGTGCCCGGCAGAGGTGGTGGGGGGCCGCCCCGTGACCAACGTGGTCCCCATCCTGATGTACCACTCCGTCAAAGAAGATCCACCCGCGACCACGCGAAAACTCTCCGTCCGGCCAGAGCAGCTGCGTTCACACCTGCAATTCTTGCGCGAGAACGGCTTCACCGGCCTCACGTTCACCGACCTGTGCAACCGCGCCCGGCACGATGCCTGCGACATGCCCGAGCGGCCGATCGTGCTGACCTTCGACGACGGGTACGCCGACGTGCACGAGGAGGCACTGCCGCTGCTCGCCGAGCACGGGTTCCCGGCCACCGTGTTCGTCACGACCGGATGGCTCCGGGACTCCGGGATGGAGGCCGCCGGCCGACCACTGGACCGCATGATGGCGTGGACGCAGGTGCGGGAGCTGGCGGACGCCGGGTTGGAGGTCGCGGCACACAGCCACAGCCACCCGGAGCTCGACCAACTCAGCGATCGCGCTCTGCGTGCCGAGCTGATCCACGGCCGGTCGCTGCTCGAGGAGAGGCTCGGTATCGAGGTACCCAGTCTGGCGTACCCGTTCGGCTACTCCAGCCGCCGCGTCAGGGACGCCACAGCGGAAGCGGGCTACCAGCAGGCCGCAGCAGTGGTGAACGCCGTCGCCGAGCGGGACGCCGACCCGTTCGCGGTCCCTCGGCTCACCGTGCGGCGTTCGACATCGCCAGCCCTGTTCCGCCGGATCGCCTTGTGCGAGGAGCTCCACCGCGTCTTTCGGATCGACCGGGCGTTGACGAACGGGTGGACCGTCGTGCGCCGGTCCCGCTCATTGATGCGCCGGGTGCGCCGTGGTTGACGCCGACACGCGGGCTCGACCGGCCGTCCCCGTCACCCGGCCGCTGCGCCGGCGTCGACCGGCGCGGACGTGGCGCGATGCGCTCTCCGCGCTGTGCACCCCACAGATCACTCGCGTCGATCTCGCCGTAGCGCTTCTCGTTCTGTGTGGAGTCGTCGTCTGGTGGAGGTCGATCACCGATCTTCCGCTCCTGGCCATGACCGACGTCGGCCTCGCGTCCGTCCTGCCGCCCGGGGCCTGGATCGGGTTCGGCCTGGTCGGGCTGTCCTTCATGGTGGCGCTGCGGAGCGGACGGACGGGAGCGATCGTTCTGTCGCTGATGGCGACCGTGCTGGTACTTCATGGTCTGGGCGTGGTCGCCGAGCCAGAGATGCGGTTCCACGTGGCGTGGCGCCATATCGGTATCGCCGACTACATCGTGAACCGGGGCGAGGTCGATCCGAACCTGGATGCCTACCAGAACTGGCCGGCGTTCTTCGCGCTGACCGCGTTCCTCTGGCAGGCGACCGGCGTCGGTGATCCGACAGCGGCGCTCACCTGGACGCCCGTCGCATACAACCTGCTGTACCTGGTGCCGCTGGTCGCCATCGGTCACCGGATGTTCCGCGACCGGACGGTCGTGTGGCTCGCCGCTTGGCTGTTCACCGTGAGCAACTGGATCGGGCAGGACTACTTCTCGCCGCAGGGGTGGTACCTGTTCATCTACCTAGTAGTCCTCGCCGTGCTGCTGGAGTGGTTCACCCCAGACGTCTCGACTTTCGGCAGTGCACGGGTGCTCGGTGTCTCCAGGCCACCGGTTCAGCACCGATCGTGGTGGCGGTCGTTGTGGTCGTCGGCGGCGCCGGCGCTCGGCAGCCCCGTCACGACCCCCGGCCGGAGGACCGCGTTGCTCGCGCTGGTGCTGCTGCTGTCCGCCGTGACGATCGCCGGTCACCAGCTGACGCCGTTCGCGCTGGTGCTCGGAACGGGCGCTGCATTCCTTGTGGGGTGGTCGCGCCTGAGGGCCCTCCCGGTCGTGCTCCTGCTCGGGACACTGGCATGGATCGGGTATGCCGCGGCCGCCTACGCCGCGGGACATCCCGAGACGTTCAACCAGGCCGGCGCGCTCTCGGCCATCTTCGAGCAGACGGTCGGGCAGCGTCTGAGCGGTTCGCCCGGACATGAGCTGATCGTCCAGCTCCGGCTGCTGGCAACCCCGGTTCTGTGGGCCCTGGCCGCGGTCGGTGTTTACCGCCTCGTCCGCAGTGGACGCCGGGATCTCGCCCGCGGGCTCGCCGTGCTCGCGCTGTCGACCTTCCCGCTCCTTGCCGCCCAATCGTACGGCGGCGAGGCCCTCATGCGGATCGCGTTCTTCGCGTTGCCGTTCATGGCGCTGCTCGCTGCAGTCGGCCTGGCCGGGCCGTCACCGTCGACGGCCCGTCGGAGTGCGCTGGTCCCCGCGCTCGTTGTCGGGCTCCTGCTTGTCATGGCGTTCCCGTTCACCCGGTATGGCAACGAGCGCATGGACTTCTTCATGCCGGACGAGGTGGTAGGTGTCCAGGAGATGTACCGCCTCACACCCCCCGGCTCGGTCATCACATCGGTGACCGGCGCGCTCCCGTGGCGGTCGATTCGGTATGGCGACGACGACTACCGGCTGCTGGTCGATGGCAACCCGGTCGAGTCCACTCCGGATATCGGGCGTGAGGGCACCGTGGATATCGACATCCCAGACCGCGCGGTGCTCGCCGCGCAGGTCGCCTCACGCATGGCACCTGCTCCCGGACAGCGATCTGTGTTGCTCGTCAGCCGCGCCCAGGGCGCCGAGCTGGACCTGATGGGGCCATTCCCACCAGGAGCCGAGGACCGGCTGCTCGCGGTGCTGCGAACCTCGCCGGCGTTTCGGACGATCTATGCCAACGACAACGTCACAGTGTTCGAGCTGACGGGTGGGGCCCGCGCATGACCACATCGCTGAACGGACACCTCGGCTCCGCGAGCGCCCGCCCCCTGGCTCCGCGAGCACGAACCGTCGGGAATCGGGCGCCGCTGCTGCTCTCCCTTTTCGGCCTGCTCGTGGGCACGCTCGTCGTCGCCGACGTGCAGTCCCCGGTACGCGCGGCGTTCGTGTTCTTGTTCGTGCTCGTCGTGCCTGGACGAGCTGTCCTCGACTGCTGGGACCTGGCAGGCGGGTGGCTCGGGGCCGCCCTGGTCGTCGCCACGAGTGTGTCGATCGCCACCGCTCTCGCGACCGCGCAGCTCTACCTCGGGCTCTGGTCACCGACCGGCACCGTGCTCGCGCTGGTGCTCGTCACCGTTGTGGCGCAGATCGCGCGGTACTGGTCGCCCCAGCGGGGCGAGGCGGTGCCCTCGTGAGCACCGTCATCGACATCGTGTCCGGGCCGGCCGGGGCGATTCCCGTTCTCGCTGTGATCGGTTTGCTCGTCACCCAGGAGTTCGCGCGGGAGCAGCGTCCGGTCACCGTCCCTAGATCGAGGTCGCCCGGTTCTGTTCTCACCATCTGGGCCGCGATCGTCGCCTTCGCGATCCTCGCCCTCCGCTTCTACGGATTCTCATGACCCACGACGAACCAGCTCACGGTGTCCCGCCCGTACAGTCGGAGAAAGGAATTCCCCGGTGAAAGCTCTCATTCTGGCGGCTGGGTACGGCCAGCGCATGCGCCCGCTCACGGAAAATCGCCACAAGACACTGCTCACGATCGGTGGACGCACGATCATCGACCGGATCCTGCACGGTCTCCGCCTGCACGGAATCACCGAAGTGTTCATCGTGACCGGCTATCGCGCCGAGGAGCTCGTCGAGCACGTCCGTGACAACCACCCGGACTTCGCGTTCACGTTCGTGCACAATGAGCGCTTCGATAAGACGAACAACATCTTCTCGATGGCGCTCGCGTTCGAGCAGATCACATTCGACTCCGATCTCCTGCTCATCGAGTCCGACCTGATCTACGAGCCGGCAGTGCTCGACCGGATCATGAAGTGCTCGTACGAGAACGTGGCGCTGGTCGACCGGTACCGGCCGGGGATGGACGGCACGGTCGTAGCCCTGACTGCGAACAACGTGGTGTCGAACGTGATCCCGCCGAGTCAGCAGCCGGCGAACTTCGACTTCAGTGACAAGTACAAGACCCTGAACATCTACAAGTTCTCGCGGGACTTCTGTGCCACCACGCTTCACCGCCTGTTGACCACCTACGCTCGCTTGATCGACGACAACTGCTACTACGAGATGGTCCTCGGCATGCTGGTCTACATGCAGCAGGCCGAGATTCATGGGGAGGTCATCGAGTCCGAGCTCTGGAGCGAGGTCGACGATCCGACCGATCTACGCCTGGCCGAGTTCAAGTTCACACCCTCGGCCCGCTACGGGATTCTCGAGTCGTCCTGGGGTGGCTCGTGGGATCTAGGAGTACTCGACTTCGCGTTCATCCGGAATATGTATTTCCCGACCCCGGCGATGTTCTCGGAGATGCGTTTCCACCTTCCGGAGCTGCTGCAGAACTACGGCTCGACCCAGACCGTGCTGAACACGAAGCTCTCGTGGGCGCTGCGCTGGCCGGACGGCCGGACCCATCTACTGTCCGGAGCGTCTCAGTGCTATCCGTGGCTGAAGACCTGGTTCGCCGGGAAGAAAGTTCTCACGCCGGAGCCCACGTTCGGTGAGTACACCCGGATATTCCCCGACGCCGACCGATACGTCGACGGTCCGGGCGTCGACTGGGCGGAGCTGGAGCGCAGAGCCAGTGCCGCCGAGGTCGTGGTGTTCGTCAATCCGAACAACCCCAGCGGTACGACGCTCGACAGCAACTGTATCGCCGAATTCGCACGGTCGAATCCGGACAAGGTGGTAATCGTCGACGAGTCGTTCATCGAATTCTCAGGCCAGCAGCCGTTGGCGGAGATCGTTCACCGCGAGGACATCATGAATGTCCTCATCATCAAGAGCCTGAGCAAGAGCCTGGGGGTCCCGGGCCTGCGGCTGGGCGCGCTGCTGACGCTCGACCCGGGGCTGACCGCCCGGATCGCCGACGAGACACCGATCTGGAGCGCGAACTCGATGGCCGAGAACTTTCTCGACATCATGCTCAAGCACCGTCCGGCGCTGCACCAGTCGTTCCGGCGCACCGTCGCTGACCGCGACGACCTCAGCGCGATGCTCGCCCGGCTGCCGATCGTCGAGCAGGTGTTCCCGAGCGGGGCGAACTTCGTGCTCGCCCGCCTGACGACGTCGCCGCAGGTGACGGGCGAGCTGACTGCACGGCTGGTCGAGAAGCGCCTCATCCACGTCAAGGACGTGTCTCAGAAGTTCCGCACCGGCGACGGCTACTGGCGTGTGGCGGTACGGACACCGGCCGACCACGACCGGCTCCGCGACGCCGTCTCACAGCTGGCGCCCCGTCAATTCGATCACGCTGTGCCTGCATCCGCTTCCACGACCGCAGGAGGACGCACCCGATGAATGTCGACAACTCACCTCCGGTCGGTCGGGAGGCTGCCGCCGAGACAGCGATCGGTCCGCTGCAACCGGGCCCGCTGGCTGCGCTGCGCGGGAAGGTCGAGATGTACCGCACGCTCATGTCCATTCCGGATAACCGCGCTGTCGGGACGTGGACGGTGCTGAGCCCGCTGGTGAGTCAGGCACCGAAGGCCCTGCCGCTGGTCGGTGACAGGTATCGGCGCCGGCGCAGCGCCCTCTACGAGCAGGACATGCGGCTGCTCAACGACGTGCTCGCGAGCAGCCCTCTCGCCGGGCGTTACTGGGTCTGGAGCGGCTTACTCCTCGGCTGGGCCCGCGAGGGTCGGGTTCTCTCCCACGACGTCGGCGATGCCGACCTGGGCGTAGAAGCCGAGGACGCCGACCTCTTGCTCCGGGCGGAGGAGCACCTCGTGGCCGCGGGCTTTCACCGCTGGTTCTGCTTCCGCAACCGGGTGGGCCGGCTGACACAGCGTGTCGTGGTCCGGCACGGGTTCCGGTTCGAGTTCTTCCTGATGGACAACGTGGGTGAAGGTCTGCAGGAGTTCCACGTGTACGGGCCCGGACGCTCGGGGCCGGTGGAGCTCGCCGGGCACCTCCCGAAGCAGGAGCTCGAGCCGTTCGAGTTCCTCGGGCGGAGGTGGATGAAGCCGCGAGATCACGAGCTGTGGCTGCGAACCTGCTACGGGGACTGGCGTACACCCGATCCTTCCTGGGGCATGCTCGACGACCGCAGCCTGGTGGCCCACCGGTCGTGGGTTCCCGGGGCCGACGGTGCCGGCTGACGCGTTGTGTCGACATCGGGGGAGGAGGTCATGGGGTCCCGTCTGACTCACGTCTCACAAGCCGTTGCGGATCGCTCGGCCGGTGCGCACACGGCCGACATCATGGAATCCGCCGCGGGACGCGGGCGTCATCGACGGCCAATGCGGGTCGGTCCCGCGGTCCGGCGGCGCCGGTGGCGGACCTGCGCTGCCGTCACCACCGCCGTCGCGCTACTGGTGGTCGTCGTGACGCTCTACGAGACACCGCCCCGGCCGGCTCAGGCCGTCGAGATCGGCACTGCGCTCACCGAGCGCAGCGTCGACGCCTGGAACCCCGAGCCGGCGACCAACCGTGCTAAGGACATCCTGCGCAACGTCACCGAGACGGCGAACCAGCACATCATGGGCTGGGGAGCGCTCAACCCGGCGCCTGCGCCCGGCGAGCGGTCATGGGAGTCACTCGACGCGCGCGTCCGGCTGATGGACTCGACCGGCGTAACACCCGTGATCACGTTGTGCTGCGCACCGGACTGGATGAAGGGCGGCCGGCCCGGCGAGACCGACTGGAACCGGATCGAGGTCGCCCCCGACCGCGCGCACTACGCCGACTTCGCCGAACTCGCGGTGGATGTCGCGCGCAGATACCCGCAGGTGCGCGACTTCGTCGTGTGGAATGAGCTCAAGGGCTTCTTCGACCCGACGAACAACAGGTGGGACATCGAGTCCTACACCGAGCTCTACAACACGGTCTACCGGGCGCTGAAGGCCTACGACCCCACCCTCTCCGTGGGCGGGCCATACGTGTCCATCGACAGCTGGTCCAACGCCGCTTCAACGAGCGACCCATCGTCGATATCTGGCCCCTGGGGAACACTCGACCAGCGCGTCCTCGACGCCGTCGACTACTGGCTGGCGCACGCGGACGGGGCCGACTTCATCGCAGTGGACGGTACCAACGCCACCAGGGACGAGGGACTGATCACCTCACCGGCCGCCTCGAACGGAAAGTTCTCGGCCACCACCCGCTGGCTGGTCTCACGTACCGACCTGCCGGTCTGGTGGATGGAGCTGTACCCGGACGTGCTGCCCCACGAGGATGCCCGCTCCACCTACGCCGCAGACGTGGCCCTCGATGCCATCCTGCGGATCGGCGACGCGGGCGGCGACGCGATCTTCATCTGGCAGCCCGAGTCGGATCCTCGCTTCCACTCGGTCGCGTTGTGGGACTCCACCGCGACGCCGGACGGCGGCCGACCCGAGCCACTGGTGAGCCGGTTGCAGGAGCTACAGGAGATCTGGTCGTCGGGTTCTGCGGTGCGCTATCGCTGGGAGGACGACCGCCTAGTCCTCAACCCGGTGCAGCCGTGACCACCCCGGCATCCGCGAGCACCCGCACCGGGGCGCACGAGAGGAGCCCGACGTGACGGGGGCGTTGGCCACGGTCCGCGAACGCTTGCTGCCCCGGGATCCGATGCAACGCAGCGCCGTGGCGCTCGCTGCCAACACCGGCGTCACGTCCGTGCTCGGGTTCCTGTACTGGGTCGTCGCCGCGCGCTACTACAGCCCGGCGATCGTCGGCGAGTCGGCGGCGCTGATCTCGGCGATGGTGTTGATGGCCAGCATCGCCGAGCTCAACCTCTTCAACACACTGATCCGGTTCCTGCCGACGGCCGGCTCGAACACACGGCGCTATACGCTCCGCGCCTATCTGACGGTTGCCGGAGCGGGGACTCTCGTCGTGCTCGCTGCGCTGCCGTTCTTGCAGAAGTTTGCGCTGGTTCGCGACCTGGCGCATTACGGTCCGGCCGGTGTCGCTTTCGTCGTCGCAGCGCTTCTGGTGTGGACGCTGTTCGCATTGGCGGACAGCGTGGCGATCGGAGCGCGGGCGGCCGTATGGGTACCGGTGGAGAATGGCCTGTTCGGGGTGGCCAAGCTGGTACTGCTGTTTACGTTCGCCGCCGCGATGCCCCGCTTCGGCGTGTTCTGGTCCTGGTTCCTGGCGATGATCCCGGTGCTCGTCGCGATGAACGTGCTGCTGTTCTCGCGCCTGCTTCCTCGCCACGCGCGGGAGTCGGCGGGCCAATCCGAGCGGGTCTCGCGACGGGACGTCGCCGCATTCATGACGCTGGACAACATCGCGCTGCTGGGGTCCACTGCCGCGAACTACGTACTCCCGGTGATGGTCGCCGTGCTGGCGGGCAACGAGGCCAACGGCTACTTCTTCGTCGCGTGGGGTGTCGCGACAGTGCTCGAGGTCGCGCTGGTCAACGTGGCGGCCTCCCTCACCGTCGAGGGTGCTCGCCAACGGGAGCGGCTCGGCGAGATGGTCTCGACGCTGCTGCGACGGACGACCGTCCTCGCCGTCCCGCTCGTGCTGGTCCTGCTTCTCACCGCACCAATGATCATGTCGCTGTACGGGGACGCGTACGTCGCGAACTCCACCGACCTGCTGCGCGTGGTCGTGCTCGCGGCGCTGCCCCGAATCCTGATCGTGGTGTGGATGAGCCTCAATCGGGTGCGGCAACGCCTGGGCCAGATCCTGGCCGTGCAGGCCGTGATCACCGGGTCGGTGCTCGGCCTATCGTGGGCACTCCTTCCGGGTTACGGGATCATGGCCGTCGGCGTCGCGCACCTCGCCGTGCAGTGCGTGGTCGCGCTGGCGCTCGTGCCGTCGGTGTTGCGCGTGGTCCGCGGTCGCGGCTGACCATCCGATAGACGGCGCTGATGGTTCGTCAAGCTCCGAGGGCTCGGGTTCGTGTCCATGACCGGCGCCGTCGACACCGCATCGACACCGAATACTCAAAGCGGCTGAAGCGTCGGAGCGTCGACCCGTCGTAGCCTCGATGCGCGCGGGTGGGGTTGCCGTCGGCGTGTTCGGCGCGAGGGGGTCGAACACACCTCAGCGGTAGGGCTGGGGCGGTCGAGCTTCACGAAAGATCTGATGCTCCAGCTCTGTTAGGTGCTCGGTCAGCTCAACCGTTGTGTCGAGCAGCACGGCAGTGCGTACCTGATCATGGGTCCAGCCTGCGGCGAGTGCACACTCGATAAACATCATCTCCTGCTGTTGAGCCAGACGACGCGAGCTGTCGATGAACCACGGCCACAGGCGTAGCGCTTCAGCCGATTCCGTTCCGGGTGGCCCTCGTCGAATGGCCAGGCGCGCGGCGAGGACGACCGCGACCTGCGGATCGACATGCTGTGCTACGTCGATGCCAACTTCGGCGACGATCCAATGCCACAGATCCGCAGGTACATTTCCCGGCCGACGTGGCAACGAGTCCGCATCCTCGAGCACAGACACCTCCGAAACAACAGGCTCAGCGGGCCGCAATCATGTGATACCGCCTCGGATACCCAAACGAGCGCCTGCACGGACGGGGCACACATCCAGCGGTTCGACACCCGGTCGCCGACGTCGGGCGGTGGCTCCCATCGCGGATCGTCGAATCGGGCGCGTTCGACATCTGCGTGCTGACGACTGCCGCGGTCGATAGCGTGGCTGCGGGGACTGTCGGCGCTCGACAATTTGTGAGCTCGGGGGCGATGGCGCCGGGACGGAATTGCGTCGCCTGCTCCTACGGCTCGGCATGGATCAGACGACCAGCAGGCCGCCCGCGACGGCGACCGCCACGGCGCTTGCCACGATAATGGCGGCACGGCCGTACCGGGTGTTCCGCGGTAGTGATCGCAGGGGAAACACGAGCTGGCGTGCGAGTACGTAGGCCGCAAGTGTGGCGACGAACAGGGCGCCGACCGGCGCCGGTCGTGCTGACCAAGCCACTGTTGCGGCCGCCAGTCCGATCCCGGCAGCGGCGCTTGCTTCGATCAACTGCGCAGGGACTCGTCGCATCCCGAGGCGGCGATCAGAGGACCACAGACCCCAGCGCGACGCTGTCGGTCGCCCAGCGCAGCAGCCCCCGAACCAGCATCCGAGCCGGCCGATGCCTGCACCGATGACGAGCGCGGGAGCGCTCAGATCGAGGACAGCGAGGACCGGCACCTCGCCGACGACGCTACCGATGATCATCGTTGCCATCGCGGCGAGCACGAACCCCTGCAGGCACATGCCCGTCCACCGAGCCGGCCCTGTGCGTGGCCGATCTCGGTGTTCGACCAGGTAGTAGACCCTGGCGCCGACGAGCCCGACGAGGCAAGCGAGCAACGACGTGCTCAGCACCGCCACCATCGGCAAACCGCTGCGCAGCACCAACGCCGACTGCAACCCCAGGGCCACGACCGCACCGAGGCCAACCAGCCCCGGCCAGGAGCCCAAGCGTGTCCCGGGCGCCTTCGCCGAGACGACCGGGGCGTAGCCGGTGCGGCCGGACGCGGTGACAGACGAGGCCCGTCGCAGGTCTGCGGGCCCCGCGACGATGGAGGCTGTCACGTCCCATTCGCCGGAAGGGATGTTCTCGACACGGTGGGTGAGCGTGATGGGCCCGGCGTTGGGCAGGACCGGGTCGATGACGTCGTGTGTGGTGAAGGTGTCTGGCGCCCCGGCGGTCGAGGAGCGGTGAACGCCGTCGAACTGGACCGTGACCGGTCCGGCCGCACCGCTGGACGGGGCGCGGAAGGTGTAGCTCAGGCCTAACGCCTGGGGGTCTGCGTCACGCAGTTCTTCGCACCCGACTCTCGTGACCTCGAGCGCGCTGGGCCCGCGGCTCGGAGTGCCGTCGTCGACGTCGAGTGCGGCTGCTCCTGAGTCGCGGGCGGCCTCGGCACCACTGCCGTCGGTCGCCTTCGGCGCTGCTACCTGACGGCGGCGCGGGCCGCCTGTCGACGGCCGGACCGAGTTGATCAGCTCGGACGACGGAGCAACGCTGCGAGAGCGGGAGCCAGCAGCCAGGTCGACCGTCGTCGCCGCAGCCCGACCGGGCTGCTTCGCCCGCCGAGCGGCACGACGCTTCTGTTTACGTCCCATGTTGATCATGCCTCCAAGCCCTACCTCCTACGCACCATAGTAGTTGGAGGTGCACTTGGGCGTGAGAGCGGAGAAGTCGAGGGTGCTGATCAGTGCGTGGCGCCGAGTACCTGCTCGAAGACTGCGTCGATCGGGCCGACCCGCCTGCAGGGCGCCGCGACGCGATCTACTACGCTCCGTAGGAGGAGCTGGCATGGGCACATCATTTCGATGCGCTGCCGAGGGGCGGAGCTGCCCGTGTTGCCGGCACCGACCACAGTGCACACAGAGGAGTACTCGGCAAATGAACGCGGCCGACATGCCGTCGAAGGATCCTGCGGACTGTCCACGGAGTCAGCCAGGCCAGGGGGCTCGGCGATGAACCACGACGCCGGGAGCAACGGTCGGCGCAGTGCTACCACCTGGAGTCGTCGGCGATTCTTGGGCACCACCGGCGGTGTTGGAGCGGGCCTGCTGCTGACCGGCTGTGGCGAGTCGGTGGCGAGCCCCCGGACCGTCGCGCTGACCGATCGCATCGGTCCGGGCGGGCCAGAGGTCGAGGCTGCCGAGCAGGCGCGGCGAGCCACCGCTGGCCGAACTCTGGCACGCACTCTGCAGGCACAACCCAGCACGGTCGACATCGGCGGACGCACGGTGTCGACGTGGACCTACAACGGCGCTCTGCCCGGCCCGGAGATCCGTGCTCGGGTGGGAGATACGCTGAAGGTGCGCCTGGAGAACCAGCTACCCCAGCCGACAACCGTCCACTGGCACGGTATTGCCCTGCGCAATGACATGGATGGCGTCCCCGTGTTGACCCAGCCCCAGATCCCCTCCGGCGGCTCGTTCGAGTATCTCTTCACGCTGCCTCATGCGGGTACCTACATGTTCCACCCGCACGTCGGTACCCAGCTCGACCGTGGCTTGTATGCACCACTCATCATCGACGACCCGGCTGAGCCCGGAGACTATGACCTCGAGCACGTCGTGATCTTCGACGATTGGATTGACGGCACCGGACAAAATCCCGACCAGGTTCTGGCCGGCCTGCTCCGCAACGGCATGGGCGGGATGGCAGGTATGGGCGGGGACCATGGTGGGATGCAGATGCCGACGTCGTCCGTCCTCGGCGGGGATGCCGGCGACACCACCTATCCGCACTATGTCGCCAACGGCCGCACACGTTCCGCGCCGACCACCCTCGACGTCCGTCCCGGTCAACGTGTGCGCTTCCGGATGATCAATATGGGCGGCGACACAGCTTTCCGTGTCGGAGTTCCTGGTGCTCCAATGACGGTGACCCACACCGACGGATTCCCCGTCGCCCCCACCGACGCCGAGGCAGTGGTGATCGGAATGGGCGAGCGAATCGACGCTGTCGTCACCATTCCCGAGGCCCCGGCCGCGCTGATCGGGATCGCCGAAGGCAAGAACGACCATGCTGCGGTGACACTGTCGACTCCACAGAACTCGCCGGTGGACACCAGCGCTGCGGCCTCCGCCCTGACGTCCAGGTCAGCGGTTCTGTCACAGACCTTCGCTTCCGCCGAGCCGGTAACGCTACAGCGGCGCCCCCCCGATGTGGTGCACGATCTGGTGCTGGCCGGCCCCGGGGCCCTCTACGACTGGACGATCAACGGCGAACGATACGATCCGGCTCGCGGCCTGCCAATCTCAAGTGGTCAACGTGTGCGCCTTCGCATGGTCAACACGACCACGATGTTCCATCCGATGCATCTACATGGGCACACCTTCCAAGTAGTCGGCCCCGACGGTCGGGGTCCCCGAAAAGACACTGTGTTGGTGCTGCCCAACCAGACTGTCGAGGTGGACTTCGATGCGGACAATCCCGGTCAATGGCTGACGCACTGCCATAATATCTACCATGGAGAAGCGGGCATGATGACCGTCGTCTCTTACGTCGCCTGACTGGACCGTGAGTATCTCGGCAGGCACGTGCAAGTCCAAGCGCCTGCCCATTCGTCCGTCAAGAAAAAACTTGGTCCGCCGAGCAACCACCATGGGTCGCCGAGCGTCATAGCAACTGAGCCCCTACTCCTGGTCTCAGAAAAGAGGGATCCATGACGCGCTACTTTCGTAACGGCACCAAGTTGACGACACTCGCCGCCACTGCCGCGGCTGCACTCGTAGTGGTCGTGACTGCAGGTAGCGCCGGCGCCGATGCGGCGCCCGATTCGAACACCGTGGCCACCCAGGCACATCAAGAGCCTGCCGCTCCTGGTACACCGTGTTCGGTCTCCACCCGCGCCTGCGTCGATCTCGAATCACAACAGGCCTGGCTCATCGGTGACGGGAAGGTGATCCGCGGGCCGGTACGCATCGCTTCCGGTGGAGCCGGGCAGGAATCCCCAATCGGGCACTCGTTCCGAGTGTACCGCAAGGAAAAGGACCACGTAAGCGGCGAGTTCAACGGTCCGGACGGCCGTCCTGCACCGATGCCGTTCTCGGTGTTCTTCGCAGACGGCGGCGTCGCCTTCCACGGTGGAGACCGTTCCCGGTCATCTGCGGGATGCATCAAGCTCGAGCTCGGGGACGCCGAGGCCTGGTTCAATGAGTTGCAGACCGGGGACAAGGTGCAAGTGGTCAACGCGTCCGAGGAAAACAAGGAGCGTGCACGGGCGCGCCAAACCGCAGGAGTCTGACCAGAGTAGCCGCACCATTGCTGGGGAGCGCCTTCCACGTCCGCAGGACGGACAAATCGTCGACTGCTGCCCGAAACGGACAGCCGACGGCGTACCCTATAAACCGTACGCCCCGCAGCCGTCCGACACGTGCTACGTCAGCTATGACGGCTCGATCAGTGCTGTCCGGTCAGACACCGTGCTGACCGGACAGCACCGGTCCATGCCGGGTCTATCCGGTTCTAGGGGAGTCACGCGGGCCCCGGGCCCGTGCCTGTTCCAACGCATTGTCGGGTCAGCGATCCCGTCTGCGCGATCGTCGGGCGCTCATGATACTTCAGTCCAGAAATCGATAAAAGACGGCTGCGTTAACGGTGCGCACGGGAGCGCCGAGAACGGCGCATCAACACGGCTACCGACCAGATTGCTCCGAATAGAACCACCACAGCAATCCCGGCTCCACGTAGATCAATATCAGCCAGGAAGGTGAGAGTTTCGGTGGAAGCGCCAAGCTGGTCACGAAGCAGGCCGGCCAGTACGATGGTTCCCACGACAAGAGCCACGACGACCGAGAGCACCGTCACGGTCAAATTGTAGGCGAGTTTCCGCATCGGATCTGTGAGCGACCAGCCGTAGGCACGAGCCATGAATGTGCCGTCCGCGGTGTCGCACAGAGTCATACCAGCGGCGAATAGAACAGGTAGCACCAGAATCGCGTACCACGGCACCGTCCAGGCTGCGGTGCCAGCGGCGAGCACCAAGAGCGCAACCTGGGATGCGGTATCGAATCCCAGCCCCATGAGCAGCCCGACTGGATAAAGCTGCCGTGGCGAGCGGATCCGATCGATCACGCCGCCGAGCAAGGGAGCTACGAGGCCCCGGTGACGGAGGTGCTCCTCCAGTCGGTTGTCTTCGAGCCGGCCCCGGCGCGCAGCCCCGTACATGCGGGCGATGCGGATCGCTGCGCTGAGGTTGGTCACGCCGAGGAGAATCAGAAAGACCGCAGCGGCGACCGTGCCGATGAACTCGAAGGTCGCGATCGTACTGGAGCCGCCGTCCTGGACGGCACCGCCGATCCCACGCAGGCCGAAGGCAAGCGCAACGCTCAAGCCGAACACGACGCTCGAGTGGCCCAGCGCGAACCAGAACCCGGCGGTCTCGGCGCGCCGACCGTCCCCAACGAGTTTGCGTGTGGTGTTGTCGATCACCGCGATGTGATCGGCGTCGAAGGCATGTCGAACGCCGAGCAAGTAGGCGGTGAGTCCCACCCCGATATCGAACACTCCCTCCGATCCGAGGCTGAGGTTCTGCGGAACCACCGCGACGATCAGCACCCCCCACCCCACCAGGTGGAGACCTCCCACCACGTAGACGGAACCGAGAAGTGAACCCCGCGCCCGGCGCGGGGGCCTTGACCCCGGATAGTGGACACGGGGTGGATTACGCGGCGTCCGGAACGGTAGCTGCGAAGTCTGCCTCGTAGGTGTTCGGGGTCTGGTAG
>NZ_FOUY01000060.1 GCF_900115005.1 Pseudonocardia ammonioxydans
AGCCGCCGCTGTCGCTGATGAAGGGCTTCGCGGAGCTCACCGGCGCCGAGATCGTGCACGCCTACGGCGCGACCGAGACCACGCCGCTGGTCACCGTGAACCGGTACAAGCCCAGCGTGCGCGCCCGCCTGTCCGGGGACGACCTGCTCGAACTGAAGCGCAAGCAGGGGCTCCCGGCCACGCTGGTCGACGTCCGGCTCGTCGACGGCGCCGGCGAGGACGTGCCCCACGACGGTGTCTCCCAGGGCGAGATCTGCGTGCGCGGCCCGTGGATCACCCGGGAGTACCACAACATGACCGACGCCGAGGACCGCTTCCTCGACGGCTGGTGGCGCAGCGGCGACGTCGGCACGATCGACCCCGACGGCTACCTCAAGGTCACCGACCGGCTCAAGGACGTGATCAAGAGCGGTGGCGAGTGGATCTCCTCCATCGACATGGAGAACCTCCTGACCAGCCACCCCGCCGTCGCGGAGGCGGCGGTCGTCGGGCTCGCGCACCCCAAGTGGCAGGAGCGGCCGTTCGTGCTCGTCGTCCCGGCCCCCGGCCAGGAGGTGACGCTGGAGCAGCTGCACGCGCACCTGTCGTCGGCGTTCGCGTCCTGGCAGCTGCCGGAGTCGTTCACCACCGTCACCGAGATCCCCCGGACCAGCGTCGGCAAGGTCGACAAGAAGGTCATCCGCTCCACCTGGGCCGGGCACTACGGAGGGGCCGATGACTGACCAGCTCACCGAGACCCTCGTCTCCGCCGAGCGCCACGGCCCGGTCGCGCTGCTCACCCTGCAGCGCGCGGCGTCCCACAACGCCCTGAGCCGGGGCCTGGTCGCCGAGCTGGCCGGCCGGCTCGCCGACGCGGCCGCCGACCCCGAGGTGCGCGCCGTCGTGATCGCCGGCGCCGGGCCGGCGTTCTGCGCGGGCGCGGACATCACCGAGGTCCCGGCCATGATCGGCGCCTCGCCGACCGACGAGCTGCCGTTCGACCGGCTCTTCGACACCCTCGCCGGCTACCCGAAGCCGACGGTCGCGGCCGTGCACGGCACCGCGTTCGGCGGCGGGTGCGAGCTGACGCTGGCCTGCGACATCGCGATCGCCGGCCGTTCCGCGCGGTTCGCCGTACCCGAGGTCAAGCTGGGCGTCCTCCCCGGCGCCGGTGGCACCCAGCGGCTCGTGCACGCCGTCGGCAAGCCGAAGGCGATGCGCATGCTGCTCACCGGCGACCCGGTCGACGCCGCCTGGGCCCGTGACGCCGGGCTGGTCGCCGACGTGGTCGACGACGAGCAGGTCGTCCCGGCCGCGCTCGAGCTGGCCGCCCGGATCGCGCGGAACGCACCGCGCGCGGTGGTCCTCGCCGCGGACGCCGCCCGCCGGGCCCACGACCAGCCGCTGCAGGAGGGGCTGGCGACCGAACGCCGCAACTTCCTGCTCGCCCTGGGCACCGACGACGCCCGCGAGGGACTGTCCGCATTCACCGAACGTCGTCAACCCGCCTTCACCGGCAGATGAAAGGAAGCACCCGATGATCCTCGACGACTACCGCGCCCCCTGGGCCAACCAGGAGCTGGACGACCTGCGCGAGCTCGCCCGCACGTTCGTCGCGAAGGAGGTCGTGCCGCACCAGGAGCGCTGGGCGTCGGAGCACCAGGTCGACCGCGACTTCTGGCGGACCGCCGGGAGCGCCGGCCTGCTGTGCATCAGCATCCCGGAGGAGTACGGCGGCGGCGGCGCGAGCTTCGCGCATGAGGCCGTCCTCGCCGAGGAGCAGTCCCGCGTCGGCGACGACGCGTGGGCCAACATGGTGCACAGCGCGATCGTCGCGCACTACGTCGCCGCCTTCGGCACCGAGGAGCAGAAGCAGCGCTGGCTGCCCGGCATGGCCTCCGGCGACCTCGTCGGCGCGATCGCGATGACCGAGCCCGGCACCGGGTCGGACCTGCAGAGCATCCGCACCCGGGCCCGCCGCGACGGGGACCACTACGTCATCGACGGTGCCAAGACCTTCATCTCCAACGGCACCCACTGCGACCTGCTGATCATCGTCGCCCGCACCGGCGAGGAGGACGGCGGCAAGGGCCTGTCCCTGATCGTCGCGGAGACCGAGGGCCTGGAAGGCTTCGAACGGGGGCGCGTGCTGGACAAGATGGGGCAGCACGGCCAGGACACCCGCGAGCTGTTCTTCTCCGGCATGCAGGTGCCGGTGGGCAACCGGCTGGGCGAGGAGGGCCGCGGGTTCGGGCAGCTGATGAACCAGCTCCCCCAGGAGCGCCTGATCATCGCGGTCGCCGCCGCCGCGGCCGCCGCCGCCGCGGTCCGCGAGACGGTCGCCTACGTCAAGGAGCGCCAGGCGTTCGGCCAGAACCTCATGAGCTTCCAGAACACCCGCTTCGTACTCGCCGAGTGCGTCGCCGACGTGACGGCTGCCCGCAGCATGGTGGACGCGTTCGTCCCCCGCCACGTCGCGGGCGAGCTCGACGCCGCGTCGGCGTCGATGGCGAAGTTCTTCTGCACCGACGTGCAGAACCGGGTCGCCGACCGCTGCCTGCAGCTGTTTGGCGGGTACGGCTACATGAACGAGTACCCGATCGCGCGCATGTTCACCTCGGCGCGGGTGCAGAAGATCTACGGCGGCTCCAACGAGATCATGAAGGAACTCGTGGCCCGGTCCTTGTGAGAAGGCCGCCCACCAGACGGAGCGCCGATATCCCACGAGAGGAACGGATGGCCATAACGATGTCGACACCGGCCCCGCCGAGGGGGCTGACCACCTGTGAGAAGGCCGAGCTGGGCGAGCTGCGCCGCCGCAACCGGGTATTCGAGACCGAGGTGGAGATCCTCAAGCGGGCCGGACGCGGTCTTGAGGCTCGTTCGCCCGCCGCAGCTCGGCGTTCTCCCGACGCAGCCGGGTCAACTCGTCGTGGTCGCCGCTCGTGGTCTCAGGCTCAGGCGCCAGCCCGTCGTCGATATCGGCCTGCTTGCACCAACCCCGCAGCGTGTCCGGCAGGATCCCCAGCTGCGGTCCGATCCGCTTGCACGCGGCGTTGACCGACAGCCCAGGCTCCTGCTGGCGAGCCTGGCCGACCATGCGCTTGGCCCGCTCACGCATCTCGTCGTTGTACTTCCTCGGTGCCGGCACGAAGACCACCTTCCCGTGGCTTCAGCCTCCACCGAACCCGGGGCGCTGCACCGGTCGGTCGGAATCGTTCGCCGACGGCTGCGCGGGTGAACGCCTGGCAGCGTGGGCGTCGCCGACACCGGCGGCGCGCGTGAAGCCTCACTCCGGAGGGGCAGCAGTCACGGCTTCGAGGTCGGCGGCGCCCGTTCCACTCGGCCACGTTGATCACCATCCTCGCTCCAGGAGGGCCCACAGATCGGGTGGGACGCCGCCGAGTGCAGCCCGCCGTTGGTGCCCGACCCTGGGTGCGGGGGGAGCCCGTCACAGGAACGCGAAGCTTCACGAATGTGGCGGGCTCGGCGCGCTCAGTGATCGCAGGAGGAACTCGACGAGGTCGGCGGCGTACTGGTCGGCGTTGGCTGCGACGGCGGCCTCGAGTTCGGGTGGGGTGGTGAGGATGTGGTTGGTGACCCCGCCGACCAGGCAGTCGAGCAGCAGCGTGGCGGAGGTGTCGGGGCCGACATCTCCGCGAGCGATTCCGCGGCGCACGATCTCGCGTCCGGTGCTGACCTGGGAGCGCCAGAGGGTGTCGAAGTGTTCGGCGAGCTCGGGAACGGCGCGTGTCTCGGGCCCCAGGCGCAGGACGGCTTTGCCGACGTCGCCGAGGTAGAACGCGAGGAACTGGCGGGCGAGTTCGAGCAGGTCTCCGTGCAGGCTGCCGGTGTCGACGTCGGTGACCTGCCCGATGTAGCTGTGCAGGGCGTCGACCAGGACGGCCTGTTTGTTGGGCCAGCGTAGGTAGATCGAGGCTTTGCCGGCGCCGGCCTCGACGGCGACGGCGTCGAGGGTGAACCCCGGCCACCCGACCCTGCCGAACACGGTCAGGGCGGCCCGGGCCACCCGGCGCTCGAGTTCGGGGTCCCGCGGACGTCCCGAACCCGTGATCGTCCTGGCCCTGGCCATCGGCACCCTCCTTGCTGAACGGATCACGTTCACCATATCGTCTCCGTTCCGGACACAGATCGTCCGTAACTCGTCGAGGAGGTGCTGGTGGTCAGGACGGCGTTGACCAACATGCTCGGGATCGAGGCCCCGCTGGTGGGGTTCAACCGGTCCCCGGCGGTGGTCGCCGAGGTGAGCAATGCGGGTGGGTTCGGTGTGCTGGGCGCCTCGACCTTCACCCCTGCCGAGCTGGACGCGGCCCTGAGTTGGATCGAGGAGCAGGTCGGTGGTCGGCCCTACGGGGTCGACGTGCTGGTGCCGGGGCACACGGCCCAGAGCGATCCTGCGGACCTGATCGCGTCACTGCGGGCGCAGATCCCGCAGGGCCACCGGGACTTCGTCGAGGGCCTGCTGGAGCGCTACGGCATCCCCGAGCTGCCGGCCGGGACACCGACCGTGGCGACCGACGAGATCGCCTCGGCCCTGGCCACCGGTGGCGGAGGGGTGGAGGCGTTGCTGGATGTGGCGTTCTCGCACCGCATCTCGTTGGTGGCCAATGCGCTGGGTCCGCCGCCACCGGAGCTGGTCTCGCGCGCCAAGGCAGCCGGGGTGCCGGTGGCCGGGCTGGTCGGGCAGGGCAAGCACGTCGCAAACCAGCTCGAGGCCGGCGTCGACGTGCTGATCGCCCAAGGCACCGAGGCGGGCGGGCACACGGGCACGGTCGCGACGATGGTGCTGACTCCCGAGGTGATCGAGCTGGCCGGGTCGGTGCCGGTACTCGCGGCGGGCGGGATCGCCTCCGGGCCGCAGATGGCTGCGGCGCTCGCGCTGGGTGCGGCCGGGGTGTGGTGTGGGTCGGTGTGGCTGTCGAGCACCGAGGAGGTCACCGGCGAGGCGGTCAAGCGCAAGTATCTCGAGGCGACCTCGGCCGATACGGTGCGCTCGCCCACGCGCACGGGCAAACCGGCCCGGCAGCTACGCACGGCCTGGCATGACGAGTGGGACACGCTCGGCGCCCCGTCGCCGCTGCCGATGCCGCTGCAGCCGATGCTGGTCCAGGACGCCTGGAACCGCATCGACGCCGCCGCCGACGCCGGCAACGAGGACGCCCGGGCACTCGAGTCATTCTTCATCGGCCAGGTCGTCGGTGGTTTCCGCCGGCTGCGTCCCACCGCCGAGATCACCCGGGAGATCATCGCCGACTGCGAGGCCCGGCTCCACGAGCTCGCCCGGCTCACCGCGACCCCGGGCGAGCCCTGACGGCCCCCGCTCGACCCCGCCCCCGGGTCTGTGGCGCCACCGGCGCCCGCCCGAACCGTCCGCTCCCGCTCTGTTGAGGAGACCCACGATTGAGGAGACCCCACGATGAGCTTGCCCGACAAATCCGCGGCGCCGGTCGCGAGCGCCCCGCCTGCCGTGCGGGTCGAACGCGACGGCCACGTCCAGGTCGTGACGTTGAACCGGCCCGAAGCCAAAAACGCCGTCAACGACCGAGGTATCCGCGCTGCTCGGCGAGGCCCTCGAGCAGGCCGAGCACGACCCCGAGGTGCGGGCGGTGGTCCTGACCGGCGCCGGTGATCAGGCGTTCTGCGCGGGGGCCGACCTCAAGGCCCTGGCCCGGGGCGAGGACATCACCGCGCCCGGGCACCAGGACTGGGGGTTCGCCGGCTACGTCACCCACCCGATCAGCACCCCCACCGTGGCCGCGGTGGCCGGGTTCGCCCTCGGCGGCGGCACCGAGCTCGTCCTGGCCTCGGCCTCGGATCTGGTGGTCGCGGGCCGCTCAGCGCGGTTCGGGCTGCCCGAGGTCACCCGCGGCCTCATCGCCGCGGCCGGCGGTCTGAGCCGGTTGCCCGAACAGCTGCCCCGCAAGATCGCGATGCAGATGATCCTGACCGGCGACCCTGTCGACACCGAGACCGCGGCGCGGTGGGGCCTGGTCAACCAGGTCGTCGACGACTCCGAGGTGCTGGGTGCGGCGGTGGCGCTGGCCCAGCGGATCGCGTCGAACGCTCCGCTGGCGGTGCAGGCCAGCAAGCGCGTCGCCGCCGGAATCACCGAGGACGACGTCCCCGCCGAGACCGACGCGTGGCAGCGCAGCAACGACGCCATCACCGCACTGATGAGCAGCGCCGACGTCGTCGAAGGCATGCAGGCCTTCACCGAGAAACGTGCCCCGCACTGGCGGGCTCGCTGACCCGCACCCCGGCACCCGGCACCCGGCACCCCCTAGCGCTTCAGGAGCACACCGTGGCAGGACCCCCGAGTTCATCGCCGAGTTCATCGCTGGATCCCCGCACCCCGGTCCTGATCGGGGTCGGGCAGGTCAGCGACCCCATCGACGGCCCCCGCTACCAGCGGCTGTCCCCGGTGGAGCTGGCCGCCGCCGCGGCCCGGGACGCCCTGGCCGATACCGGCGCCGATCCCGGCGCGGTCGCGGCCGCGGTCGACACGGTGGCCGGGATCCGGCAGTTCGAGATCTCGTTTCCCGGGGTCGCGGCGCCGCTGGGCCGCTCGGACAACTTCCCCCGCTCGGTCGCCGCCCGCCTCGGCACCCGCCCGGCCCGGGCGGTCCTGGAGGTCATCGGGGGCCAGGGCCCGCAGCACCTGGTCACCGAGCTCGCCGCCGACATCGCCGCCGGTCGGGGCGAGGCGGCGCTGGTGTTCGGGTCCGAGGCCACCTCCACCGTGCGCCACCTCGCCGACGCCCCGGACCGCCCGGATTTCACCGAGTCGGCCGGTGGGGGCCTCGAGGACCGTGGCTTCGGCCTGGAGGGCTTGGCCACCGAGTACACCCTCACGCACGGGCTCACCGACGCGCCCACTCAGTACGCGCTGTTCGACAACGCCCGCCGGGCCCGCCTCGGCCAGTCCCGGGCGGACTACCTGCGCGGCATGGGCGAGCTGTTCGCGCCGTTCACCACCGTGGCCGCCACCAACCCGCACGCCGCCGCGCCCACCGAGCGCAGCGCGACCGAGCTGGCCACCCCCACCGCGGCGAACCGCCCCATCACCGACCCCTACCTGCGGTACCTGGTGGCTCGCGACCAGGTCAACCAGGGCGCCGCCGTCCTGATCACCTCGGTGGCCACCGCCCGCCGGCTCGGCGTCGACACCGAGCGCTGGGTGTTCCTGCACGGCCACGCCGACCTGTGCGAACGCGACCTGCTCGACCGTGCCGACCTGTCCACGAGCCCGGCCGCGGTGATGGCCACCCGACACGCCCTCGCGCTCGCCGACATCGGCGTCGCCGACCTGGCCACCCTGGACCTCTATAGCTGCTTCCCGGTCGCGGTCTCGACCATCACCGACGCGTTCGACCTGGCCGCCGACGACCCCCGCGGGCTCACCGTCACCGGTGGGCTGCCGTTCTTCGGTGGGGCCGGCAACAACTACTCCATGCACGCCATCGCCGAAATCGTCGACCGGCTCCGCCGCAGCCCGGGCGCCTACGGGCTGGTCGCCGCCAACGGCGGCGTGCTGAGCAAGTACTCGGCCGGGGTGTACTCCACCACCCCGACCGGCTGGCGCGCCGACCGCAGCGCCGAGCTGCAGGACCAGGTGCTGGCCTTGCCGGCCCCCGCACAGGTCGCCGCCGCCGAGGGTCCCGCGACCATCGAGACCTACACCGTCAAACACGACCGAGGCGGGGCCCGGACCGGCATCGTCGTCGGCCGCCTCGAGGCCACCGGCGCCCGGTTCCTGGCCCTGGCCGCCGACGACACCACCCTCGACGCGCTGAGCAGCGCCGACGAGCCGATCGGCATGCCGGTGCACGCCCGGCGCGCCGATCGCCACAACACTGTCGAGGTCAGCCGGCCGTGATCGGAGGGCACCCACGACCGCACCGCCGGCCACCGTCCGGACTGCAAATGTCGGCCGGCGCACACACCGCGCGGCGAGGCGCCGCGCGCCTGGCTCCGAGAGGAGACCGGTGATGTCCTGGCAGGCCCGCGTGTCCACCCTGCTGGTGCGGTGGGGGGTGCGACCGGGCGTCGAGCTCGTCCCCGACACGGTGTCGGTCGCCCGCACGGCGCGCCGACTGCTCTGCGTGTTCACCGATCTGTGCTGCCGCCCGCACCCGGAGGCAACGATCGTGCGGGTCGCGGCGCCGGCACCCGACGGCATCGAGGTCCGCGGCGAATGGGTCCTGCCACCCGGGACCCCGCCACCGGAAACCGTCGGCGGCATCGGTGACGGTGTCCCCGGTGGCGGTGTCCCCGACCTGCGCGGCGGCGCCGTGTTCTACATCCACGGCAGCGGCTACACCGTGGCCTCGGCCCGGACCCACCGCGCGATCACCTCCCGCCTGGCGGTCTGGACCGGACGGCCGGTGTTCGCATGCGACTACCGGCTCGCACCGGTGCACCGTTTCCCCGCCGCCGCCGACGACGTCGATGCGGCCTTCACCTGGCTGATTGACCACGGCGCACGGCCCGACCAGGTCGTCATCGCCGGCGACTCCGCGGGTGTTCAGCTCGGTCTCGCGCTGGCCGCCGAGTACACCGCCCGAACCCAGAGCCCCGCCGTCGCGGCCCTGCTTTTCTTCTCCCCGCTCGTCGACCTCTCGCTGGCCCGGGTTCGGGAATGGGAGAGCGGCCGACGCCGCGACCCGCTGGTCTCCGCGGCCCGGGTGGAGCGGCTGCTGCGCGTCTATCTCGACGGTGCCGAAATGACCTCCCCGCGACTGCGTTTCACCTCCGAGGGTCTGCGCGGTCTCCCCCCGATGCAGATCCACGTCAGCGATGCCGAGTTCCTCTATGCCGACACCCGCCACCTCGTCGAGATGATCGAGGCCGCCGATGGCCAGACCGAGCTGCAGCTCTGGCCCGGACAGCTCCACGTCTTCCAGGCCCTGCCCGGTTTCGTGCCCGAAGCGACGCACTCGCTGCGCGCGGCGGCGACCTTCGCCCACCACCATCTCGAACGCGCTCGCCCGACCGACAACCGACCCGTCACCGACGACCCCGCATGACCCGGGGCCAGCGCCGTCGGGCACCACCGCGCCCGCACCGCTGACCCAGCGCGGTCGACACCCCAGCCTTTCCGGACGAAGCAGAGGAGCGGCCATGACCGAGCTCGAGCAACACACCACCGACACCGCCCAGGGGGCTGCGCAGGACGGTCCGGTCCCGGACCCGTGGAACACGTCCGAACGTCGAGCGCTGCGCGAGCTGGCCACCGACTTCACCCGCCGCGAGATCGTGCCCCACCTGGCGACGTGGGAGTCCGCGGGCGAGCTGCCCCGCAGCCTGCACCGCAAGGCCGCCGAGGCCGGATTGCTCGGGATCGGGTTCGGCGAGGACATTGGCGGCGCCGGTGGCGACCTGCGCGATACCGTCATCATGACCGAGGCGATCCTGGCGGCCGGTGGCTCGACCGGGCTGATGGCCGGCCTGTTCACCCACGGCATCGCGCTTCCCCACATGATCGAGCACGGCGACCCCGACCACATCCAACAGTGGGTCCGCCCCACCCTGGCCGGAGACACGATCGGCAGCCTCGCGATCACCGAACCCGACACCGGCTCGGACGTGGCCAGCATACGCACCACCGCCCGCCGCGACGGGGACCACTACGTGGTCAACGGCGCCAAGATGTTCATCACCTCGGCCACCCGCGCCGACTTCGTGACCACCGCAGTCCGCACCGGCGAACCGGGAGCGAAAGGGGTGTCGCTGCTGGTCATCGATACCGACACACCCGGACTCGGTGTATCCCGACGGCTCGACAAGATGGGCTGGCTCTGCTCGGACACCGCAGAGCTGCACTTCGACGACGTCCGGGTCCCGGTCGCGAACCTGATCGGCGCCGAAGGCAGCGGATTCCTCCAGATCATGCACCAGTTCCAGACCGAACGCGCCTCGCTGGCCGTGCAGGCCTACGCCACCGCCGCGCGCTGCCTCGACCTCACCACGGCCTGGGCCCGCCAACGCGAGACCTTCGGACGCACCCTGTCTTCCCGCCAAGTCATCCGGCACAAGATCGTCGACGTGGCCACCGCCGTCGACGCCGCCCGCACCTACACCCGCGACGCGATCGACCGGGCACTGGCCGGTAACCCCGACGTCACCAAGATCTCGATGGCGAAAAACGTCGCCGTCGGAGCATGCGACCTCGCCGTCGACACCGCCGTCCAACTACACGGCGGCATGGGATACCTGCGTGAATCCGAGGTCGAGCGCCACTACCGCGACGCCCGCATTCTGTCCATCGGCGGCGGCACCACCGAAATCATGAAAGAGATCATCGCCAAGCTCATGCAGATTTGAGCGAACCGAAGGTGCGGGTGCAGCCCAGATTCAGGTGGTCGACGCAACATCAAGGGACTGCAAGTACATGTTCTTTCAGTCCCATCTACGGCTGGAGTATTAGGAGACGTGCCAACTGGAGGCTTTATCCCCGAGGAACCGAGTGACGAGCATGGCGATGTGGTTCGCTACGTGCGCGCTGGGGTGCAGAGGTAGTACGACATGGCTGATGGCGAGGCGGGTGGCGGTCTCGGCGGCGTCGCGAGCGTCTTCGGGTGAGACGTCGGGTCGCACAGTGATCACCGCGTCGGCGAGTTTCCCCCGTGCGGCGCTGATGACCGGCTCGGCGTCGGTGGTGAGCAGCGGAAGCAGTTCGTCGCGCCCATCGGCGGTGAGAATGGACTTGAGCAACGGGTTGGTGGCGGCGGTGTCGAGGGTGTATAAGACTGCTGCGCGCCATTGCTCGAACACATCGTCGCTACCCGCGAGAGCCTGGTCGACGCCGTTCAGAAAGTGGTCGGTGAGCTGTAGGACTAGCGCTTGGGCGAGACCCCGCCTATTGGTGAAAGTGTTGTAGATTGTCTGGCGGCTCACCCCGAGGCGGATCGCGACGGTCTGGACTTGCAGGCCGTGCCAGCCGTGCGTGGCGACCTCGTCGGCCGCGATGTCGAGGGCGCCCTGGATGATCCTTTGACGACCGCTGTCGTATGAGGCACGCACGCGCCCCAGACTAGCGATCGCGTTCGCATGGCCGGGTCGGCGACGATGCGCCGGGGCACCAAGGCACCGTCGTCCTCCAGTCGAACTCACTCGCCCCAGCGCCAGAACTTGACAACAACCGGGACCGTGTCCACGGTGACGATGTCAGGTACGGACTCGGCAGTCGCGCCCGGCCGGGCGGCGAAGTTTGGAGCGTCAACGATGACCCAGCATGTGACCCGCTCGGCGAGCGGAAGCCCGGACCGGCCGTACGACGAGCTCGACATCTCCTCGCGGGCGTTCTGGTCCACCTCGGCGGACGTCCGGGAGAAGACGTTCTCGTTGTTGCGCGAACGGGGCACGGTCACCTGGCACCCGCCGTTCCAGGAGCAGCTGCTCGAGGATCCCGACGACTACGGGTTCTGGGCCGTCACCCGCTACGACGACCTCGTGGAGGTCACCAAGCGCCACGAGGACTTCCTCTCGGGGCCGGGCATCCTCATGGAGAACCTGCCCGCGGAGCTGGTCGAGGCTGCTCAGTCGATCATCGGTATGGACCCGCCGCGGCACACCAAGATGCGGCGACTGGTGGCCGCGGCGTTCACACCCAAGCAGATGCGCCGGATCGACGACCGTATCCAGGCCAACGCGCGAATGGTGGTCGACGACCTCGAGAAGGCGCTGGAACGCGACGGCGGGCAGACCGACTTCGTCGCCGAGTGCGCCGAGCTGCTGCCGATGCACAACATCAACGACATCATGGGCGTGCCGGACGGCCAGCGACAGCAAGCCGCGCATGAGATGAAGGTCGGCACCAGCTGGAATGACCCTGAGTTCGTTGGTGAGACCAAAGAGGAAGTACTCGGGAGACTGTTCCAGGCGATGACCTTCTCCCACGGGCTGGCTACGTCGCTGGCCGGGGAGCGCCGGGAGAACCCGACCGAGGATCTGATCAGCTCGCTCGCCCACGCCGAGGTCGACGGAGAGACGCTCACCGACGAGGAGATCGGTGCGTTCTTCGTCCTGCTGACCATCGCCGGTAACGACACCACCCGCCAGTCCACCACCCACGGCCTGCGGGCGTTGACCGACTATCCTGCTCAGCGCGCCTGGCTGCTCGACGACTTGGAGGAGCGGATGCCGGACGCGGTCGAGGAGATCGTGCGCTGGGCAACGCCGATCATGACCTTCCGCCGCACGGCCGGCCGGGACTGCCAGCTCGCCGGCCAGCAGATCACCGAAGGCGACAAGGTCGTCATGTTCTACTCCTCGGCCAACCGCGACGAGAGCCGCATCGAGCGTCCGCACGAACTCGACCTCTCGCGCCACCCGAACCCGCACATCAGCTTCGGCGGCGGGGGCATCCACCACTGCCTGGGCAACCAGCTGGCCAGGTTCCAGCTTAAGGCCCTGTTCACCGAGCTCCTGACGCGTCTCCCCGATCTGCAGGCCGGTGAACCGGAACTGACCCCCGGCAACTTCTTGAACGTCGTCAAGCGGATGTCCTGCTGGCGCCAGAGCTGATTGGTTCGGTAGTCCTCGTCGATTCAGCAGGACAGGGAACCGCCACAGGCACCGCCAGGCGATCGGCCCGCTACTGGGAAGGACTTCTTGTTGAAGGTGCACATTGACACCACCCGCTGCACCGGCCACGGATTGTGTGAGGCCGTGGCGGAGGACATCTTCGAGGTCGGTGACGACGGCATGGCCCACCTGCTGGCCGATCCCGACGCAGACCGGCGCGGCGAGGTCGACCAGGCGGTCGCCGAGTGTCCGACCCGCGCCTTGTCGGCCAGCGGATGACCGGACCCCACAGACACCCGGTCTCACCGCCTGGCGGCCCCGCCGATATCCCCGCCAATGTCCTTCCCCCGCACAGCGAGCAGTGCATGGGGTGCGGCCTCGCCAACCCCGCCGGACTGGCGATGCAGGTCCGCCGGGAAGGCGAGGACGTGGTCTGCGACCACGTCTTCGACAGCCGTCAGGTCGGCGCGCCCGGACTTGCCCACGGCGGCGCGGTCGCCGCAGCCTGCGACGACCTGTTCGGGTTCGTGCTCTACCTGGTGGCTGAACCCGCCGTCACCCGCACCCTCGAGGTCGGGTACCGGCGCCCCGTCCGTCTGGGTATCACCCACCGCATCCGTGCCCGCCTCGTGCACCGGGAGGGTCGGAAGCTCCACCTCGTCGCCGAGGGCACCGACCCCGATGGCGTTCTCTGTTTCGACGCCCGCGCGGTGTTCATCGTGGTCGGCATCGAGCACTTCACCCGCTACGGCCCTGCACGGTTCGAGCACGTCTTCGCCCCCCCCGCCCCACCCACCAGCTCCGGCACGAGCGCCAACGATCAGGAGACGACCTCATGACACGCATCGGCACCGGGGATCATCGCGCGGGCACCTCGACCGACGACATGGTCGGCGTTGCCGGTTACCCGCACCGCCCCGCTGGACACTGTGGCTCCGGTTCGCTGCGCGACCTCTTGGAATGGGCCGGCCTGTCCTGGAGCGAAGACCCTCTCGACGAAGGAACCGTCTTCGGCCTCAGCGGAGAGCTGGGATTCGGCTACACCCGCGGTCCTGGCCTGGGTTCACCGTTCTACCTGGTCGGTCGCGGCCCCGACCTGACCGAAAACCTCTGCCGCCGCCTGGGCATCGGCCTCGAGGTCCGCGCCACGGACGACGCCGAGCAGGGACGCGCCTGGCTCCACGAAGAACTCGACGCCGGCCGGCCGCTTCTGTGCTGGGCCGACATGCGCGAACTGCCCTACCTGCGCGTCCGCATGCAGATGAGCCGTCACGATATCGTCGTCACGGGTTACGATCCCAGAACCGATCAGGTCCGCGTCATCGACAACGATCGCCCCGACCCTCAGCTCATTCCCGCCGCCGCGCTCGCCACCGCCCGCGCCTCGACCGGCTTCCCCCAACCGACTCGTCACACGTGTTACCCCATGTGCTTCCCTGCTGCGCTGCCGGACCGCGCGTCCGCCGCGACCAGCGCCGCCGCGGGTGCCGTCCACGCCATGCGCCACCCCGCGCCTGCACTCCAGTCCGCGACCGAAGGGGTGGCCGCAGCCGGGCTCGACGGCATCGCCGTCTTCGCCGACGACCTCGACCGCTGGCCCGAACTCTTCGGCACCGGGTCGGCCAACGGACCAGACCTCCATACCGCTCTGATGACACTCGCGGCCTTCATCGAGAAGGCCGGCACCGGCGGCGGCTTGTTCCGACGCCTGCAAGCTGACTTCCTCACCTGGCTCGCCGCCACTGACGCCGACGCCGAGCCAGCCGCTCGCGCCTACCGCGATCTCGCCGACCGCTGGACTCAGGTCGCCGCCGCTGCGGTCAGCGACCCAGAGCCATCGACTGCCTCACGGCGTTGGCGGACAACACGCGACCTCGTTTCCGAGCTACCCCACCGTGAAGCGGCAGCTCTCGGCGAGCTGCAGAGTCTCGCAGACCGTGCCACATGACGCGCGGCCGCGCAGGAGAGAAGCGACCGCCCGGGGCCCTCGCCGATGTCGACCACCTTCCGCACTTCCCGAAGCGTGGTGACCACAACGCCGCTCAGACCGAGTCTTCGTTCCTCCCAGAGAGGTGTGAACTCAGCCGGTCGATGTACTCGCCGAATGCCGCATCAACGTGGTGGTCGAGCGCAAGGGCGAGCGACGCCTGAAGCGCTCCGGCCGTCGCAGGCCGGATGCGGTCGATGAACGCCGCCACTGCCGGGACCTCGCCGGGGGACGGCATCCAGCCCGGGGCCCGACTCCTGAACAGGTAATCGGACATGATCTCGACGAACCGTCGGGCGGTGTCGTCGACGGCGCGGCGGACCTGCGCTCCGAGGGAGAGGACCTCACTGGTCGGAACGCCGGCGGCGATAAGGTCGGCAGTGGTCCGGAGCAGCCGCGGGCTCGGTACGCGAAAGTCGGCACAGTGCTCGGCGAGGTGGCCTCCCGGCGGAAGCTCGATGAGGCCGACGTCCGCGGCGGCTCGGACCAGTTCCCGCACCTGCGCTTCGGACGGCTCGCCGTCCGAAGGAGACAGCAGCGACAGCAGTTCCGAGCAAGTGATGGTTTCCGGAAGTTCCTGGGCGAAGAAGCTGGTGACGACCTGTTCGAGGCCGAGGACATCGGCGAGATCGCGGCCGTCCTGCCAAGCGCGAAGGAGTTCAGCGATGTTGCTGGCGGTGTATCCGCGGTGGAGGAGACGCCCGATCAGCTGGAGTCGCGCCAGGTGGGTTCCATCGTAGATCCCGACCCGGCCCTCGCGTCGAGGCGGCGGGAGCAGGCCACGCTCCTGGTAGGCTCGGACGTTGCGTACGGTGCTGTTTGCTGCTCGCGCCAGCTCGTCGATCCGGTACTCGGACATCTAGCCGTCCTCGCGATGGTCGGAGGTCTGTTCGGCGGACGGTATCGCCCCGGCTGTCGCCTCCCCTCGATCGTCCGGAACCCAGGCAAAACCGAATGCACCGCCGAGCACTCCAAGCACGAGGCCCAACCCGAACCCTCCGAGGTTGGTAGTCACCACCGAGGCGACCGCGATGATGACGGCCCCGACCCCGGCGAAGGCGTGGCTGCGGGGCTGGAACACGAGGAACAGGCCGAGGACACACAGTCCGGCCCCGAAAAGGAAACCTGAGGTCCCGGCGACCCCGGGAAGCAGGACAACCGACAATGAGGCACCGGGCAAGATCAGCAAGCTTACCCCGGCTGCCGCGGTGAGCACGCCGCCGAGAAGCGGCCGACGTCGCCCCCATGACCGCCAGGAGCCGGTGTGCCTGTAGGCCGACGTGGAACGAGTGTGCGCCCCGCTCACAAGCACTCCGGCTGATCGCTGCCCACACGTACCTCGGCGCCAGCGAGCTGGAGTTGGTTGACCGTGGCCCAGCGAGCCGTGGCGCTGACGTCGAGCACAAGCCCGTCGATCGTCGCCGGCACACCTCCGGTAGAGGTGTCGATCGGGGTACCGTCGGGGGCGGTCTGCTCACGGTTGAGCCCAAGTTGCTGCCCCGCCGCGCCGAGACCATCGATGCTCTCGATGGCGAGCTGCAACCGACCAGCGGTCACGTCACGATCCGTCGGGGTCGTCGCCCTCAACACATAGCGTCCAGCGGGAGTGTCGACCGCAGTGGAGGCACACAGCCCAGCAACCCGGACCCGACGTAGATCAAGCACCACGACGGGCTGTCTCGACCCGTCGGGATTCTGCACGAACGAAGGAAGCGCACCGAACGCCTCCCCGTTGAACCGCTGAGCACTGATCTTCAAGGTCTGCTGGCCCTCGAGAGCCAGAGCGACCGGCACCGCACCGGTCAGCGCACCAACAGCCATGGCGCCGATCGACAGGGTTGCGGGCGTCAGCACCAGCACCAACCGACGCCACGAGACCCACCCCTCGCGCCCCGGCGGCTTCTTGCGGTGTCGAGTGACCTCGGGCCAGCTGCGCGGATCGACATCCATAGCGAGCTCCTCGTCTGTGAGCAATGAGCCAACCGTAACAAGGCCATTGATCGATGGTTATGTTGCCTGCTGCCCGCAACTGACAGAACCGTAAGCAGACTCCGGGAAACCGGGGGAACCGAACCTCACACGACGACGCGCTCAACGAACTGGCTCAGTCTGCCCAAGCCGCCGACGCGACTCTTCGTTCCGTTGTTCCTCGACCCCCGGCCAGCTGGTGGCGGCGCTGGTTTACCTAAAGACGTTGTGACCAGAGCGATGAGTCGGGGGCAGCAGGGGGGCGCCCACCAAGGATCCGGGGGACTCAGCTGCCGCCGCGACCTGTCGTGTCGGTGGACTGGCCGGCGGCGTAGAAGGTAGATACGGCGTAGCTGGGGTGCCGGTCCAGGTTGTGCCGCGAGGAATCGTACCGGCGGGTCGTTCGCGGATCGCGGTGTCCGGCTCCATCTTGGACATCGCGCAGGGATACCCCGGCGTCGAGGGCGGCGGTGACGAAGGTATGGCGCAGGCTGTGCGGGTTGATCCGGTCGGCCTGGGGCAGCCCGGCGCGCCGCGCCAGGCGCCGGATGAGCCGCCAGGCGGCGGGTTCGTCGACCCTGCGCCCGGTGCGGGTGGCGAACAGCGGGCCGCTGGTGCGCCCGGCCAGGTAGACGGCCAGGGCGTGGATCACAGGTGGGGCCAGCGGCGCGGTCGCGGTGTGGCCGCCCTTGCGGCGCAGCCGCAGCACCTGGTGTCCGCGTTCGGTCTGCAGGTGTTCGACGTCGCGGGACAGTGCCTCGTCGATCCGCAGCCCGTTGTGCACGAGCAGGCTGATCAGGGCGTGGGACCGGGTTCCGTCGGCGGCCGCGGCGGACAGGAGCCGGGTGACCTCGTCGCGGTCCAGGCCGGTGGACACCGAGTCCTGCCTGCTCTGGGGGCGGATCACTCCGGTCATCGGGGACCGGTCCAGGACGTCCTCGCCGACGCCGTAGGCATACAACCCGGCCAGCGTGGAGAGCTTGCGCGCGATCGTCGACTCGGCGGCCGGGCGCCCGGTGCGCGGCTGGGGCTGGGCGAGCTCGTGGGCGTAGGCGTCGATGTGCACCCGCCGCAGCCGCAGCGGATCCAGGCCGGCCTGGGCGCACCAGGCGTAGAAGTCGCGGATGTCGCGGGCGTAGGCGCGGCGGGTGTGCGGGGAGCGCCGGGAGAGCACGAACGCCGTGGCCAGCCGCCAGGCCGGATCGTCATGCCGGTGGTCTCGGGGCGAAGCCAGCGCGGTGTCGAGCAGCAGGGTGGGCCGGTCGGCCGGGTGCGGGCGGCTCATCGGAGTTGGCCGTGGTAGACGCTGGTGTCGGTGTCGACCAGCCAGGCCAGCACCTCGTCGTGGGCGGCGAGGGCGGTCCGCAGCGCGGTCGCGGCGGCCGCGGCGGCGGCGGTGGCCGAGCCGTCGGCCGTCCGGCGGGCGTGCCCGTGGAGTTGCGCGCGGATCGCGGCGGCGAGGGTGGCGATGTCGTCGACGGTGAACCCGTCCAGGCTCGCGCGGGTCCGGGCCCGCAGCTGGTCCGCCGTGCGCGGATCGGTCCCGCGACCCTCACGCGGTCGGGCGGCCGCACTGCGCTGCTCGACGGCCGGGGCGGGCAGCGACGGGACCACGCGCAGGTGCGAGTGCCTACCCATCGTGGGGCGCTCCTTCGGTGTCGGTGACCGGGGCGGGGGCCGCGGGTAGGGCCGGGGCGCCGGCCGCCCGGGGCGCGCGCAGCAGTTCCCACGGCGAACCGGCCGACGGGGTGTACTGCCGGTGCAGGTAGGCGGCTTCGAGCTCGGCCGGTAGCGCCGCGGTGGCGAACCGGATCAGCCCCGGCACCCGCGGGTGCGGGGTCCAGCCCCGGATCGTGCGGGCGGCGACCACGAACCCGGACACCGCGCCCAGGATCGGCAGCGCCAACCCGACGCACAGGTCGGCCACCACCGGCCCGGTGCGCCACCAGCCCACCCATGCCGACTCCGGCGGCCGGCGAGCGGCATCCCAGCCGGCCACCGCGCGCTGATTGTCCGGATCCGGGTCCGGGGCGGCCGGGCGCAGGCCCACCGCCAGGGCGACCGGCTCGCTGCCCGGACCCTCGGGGCTCTGGGGCAGCCGCGGGCGGGCGGCCAGGGCGGCCAGCGCGGCGGGGTCGAGCAGCAGCGTGCCGCCGCGCCCGCGGCCGTGCACCCCGGCGGGCAGCACCTTCGCATCGATCAGCTTGCGCACCTGGTAGGCGCTGCGGCCTAGCGCGCGCCGCGCCTGCGGGGTCGTCGCGAACGCCGGAGCCGCCGCGGCCGCCACTGTGGTCATGGAAACAAGCTAGCACCGGGTACGGGGTCAGTGAACGACTCCGCGACACCAGAACCACCACTGAGCGCAGAGCAGGATAAGGGGCATTATCCTGTATCTATTACGTAGCGTTGTGCAATAACGTAAACAAACGTTATTGACACATCGAAACGTATGCCGTAGCGTGTCTGGCATGAGCGAGGGCGAGCAGGCGCGCGACTACGGCAGCGGCGCGGGCGGCGGTGCTGTCGCCGGCGCCGGGCTGGAGCGGATCGCCTGTCAGATGCCCGGCGTCGAGGGCGGCTGCCCGAACGTGATCGAGCAGTACGCCGGCACCGGCGGGCGCAAGCCCAAGTACTGCGGGCTGACCGTGGACGGGGTGCCGCACACCCGCTATACCGCCCTGCGGGTGCGCGAGGGCAAGCTGACCCTGCCCACGCCCGGCTCCGGGCCCGAGCACGAGCCGGTCCCGGTGCGGCCGGTGTCGTATGCCCGCGCCTCGATCGAGGGCCTCGGTGGCGAGTTGCGCGACCAGCTCGCCGCGCACCAGGCGTGGGCCGCCGACTTCGCCGCTCGCCTCGGGCAGCAGCTGGCCACCGCCACCGACCCCGACGCCGCCGCGGCCGAGATCAGTGCCGCGCACCGCGACGCCCGCACCCGTATCGACGCGGCCGAGGCCGCCCGCGACGACGCCCTGGCTCGGGCCCGGGCCGCCGAGACCGCGGCCACCGCTGCGGCGGTCGCCCAACGGGAAGCCGAAGCCGCCGCCGAAACTGCACTGGCCGAGGCCGACGACGCCGCGGCCGACCGCGACCAGGCTCACCAGCAGCGCGATCAGGCCCACGGCGAGCGGGACCAGGCCCACGCCGAGCGCGAGCAGCTCGCACAGCAGCTCGACCAAACCCGCAGCCGGCTAACCGAGGCCGAGCGCACCCGCGACGACACCGAAACCGCCCGCGCCGAGCTGGCCGAACACCTCGACCAGGCCCGCGCCGAGCTGGACCGGCTGCGCGCCGCACACGAGCAGATCACCGCCGAGCGCGACCAGACCCGCGTCGAGCTCGCCGCCGCACGCGAGGAAGCCGAGCAGCAGCAGCGCCGCGCCGAGACCGCCGAACACGACCGCGACACCGCCGCCGCAGCGGCCCACGAGCTGCGCGCCGAGCGCGACCAGGCCCGTGAACGCGCCGAACAGGCAGGCCGGGAGGCGGGCGAGGCCCGCACCGCCCAGGCCGTTGCCGAGGCCCGCAACGAGGCCCTGACCCGCCAGCTCGCCCACGACATCGCCACCGAACGCGCTCACGCCCAGCAGCGCCTCGATGACCAGGCCGTCCGCTACGACCAGCAGATCACCGAACTCCGCACCCAACTCGGCGTCGGACCCGATCGGGCACCTCGTGGCGAGGCCTCTCCGGCCGCGACACGGCGCCCACGGGCCAGCCGCAGCGGCGCGCGGCGGTCACCGGAGGGCACCGACACATCCCAGAAACCGCCCGAGCAGCCGCAGGAGTAGCACCATGGCGACTACCACCCCGGCCGAAGCCGACCGTGGCGCGGCCACGCAACAGCAGGCCCGAGCGCTGCAACTCGCCCACGCTCACCGCGCCACCCAGGCCATCCACCGGGCCGCGCTTGCCGCCGAACACCCCGGCCCGCTCGCCGACTCCCAGGTCCGGCTGCAGGGCATCACCACGGCGATCCGTCAGACCGCACACCCCGCATTGGCCGACGCCCTCGACGTCGAAGCCACCAGCGGGGCCGTCCTGCAATGTCTGCTGACCGCCGACGACGACACCTCGGCCGCCGGCCTCGAGGACGCCCTGGCCGACTACCAACACCGCCGTGCCGACGTCGACGCACTCCTGCCCACCACACGCCCGACGACCCAGTCCTGAGCGCACCCCTGCCCACTCAGCACCCGTGCGACGGGCGACCCGCCGCGTGCGTTCTCGGCGCTGCGTTCGGGCCATTCCGCGCGGGTCGAGAGACCCCGCGCGGGGCGAACCCGGGGCCGCGTAGCAGACGATCTGTCGGGGGACCGTGCGATGCTCACGGCGTGAGCCGGCCCCCGCGTCTCTACCACGCCGTGACCTGCACCGACACGGCCTGCGACCCGTCGTGCCCGATCGGTGAGCCAGACCTGACCGGTGCTGACCCGCCACCGCCGGACGCGTCCGTCGATCCGGGCGAACCGGAGCGCTGGACACCGCTTGATCCGTAGATCACGCGCAGCCGGTGTGGTGCGGGTCAGCCGCAGTTGCGGCCATCATCGGCCGCCCGTAACTGGTCGAGGTATGCCGGGCCGGCGTCGTTGTTGCCCTGATAGACCCCGGTGTGCGGGGCGCCGACGACGGTGAGCCCGTAGTCGGCGCCGCCCGGCAACTGCACATACCGCAGCTGCCGGCCGAACCGGTCGGTATCCACCCCCGGCTCTTCGACCAGGGTCACCACCTGGTCGGCCAACAGCCGGCGCGCCTCAGCGGTGGCCTCGGGTCCTCGCGGCGTCGAACTCTCACACGAGTCGATCCCGAGCACCCGCACAGTCTGCCCATCGGCGGTGTCGAACGTGTCGCCATCGGTCACCGACGTGACCGTCACCGTGCGCGCGGCGACCAGGTCCCCCGCGCGGGCCGGCCCGGCGGCTTCCGGCGAGCCGCTGGGACCCGCCAGTGCGGCGCTGGCGCCCACACCCAGCGCGGCCACCACGGCCGCCGCCGTGGACCACTGCCACCTGCGCCTCGGCGACGCCATCATCGACACCTATCTCCTTGCCGTTGCCAGGGCGCGGGGCCCGGCCGTGCTCGTGCGGTGAGCCAGGCCAGGGTCCGCTCCACCGCCCACCGGCGGGGCAGGACGGAGAATCCGCGCTGCTCAGGCGGCTTGCGGACGACCTCGACCGT
>NZ_FOUY01000163.1 GCF_900115005.1 Pseudonocardia ammonioxydans
TGGTGAAGCGGTATACGACGGTGACGATGGGCCCCACCCAGGGCAAGTTGGAGACCGTCAATGCGGTCGCGGTGCTGGCCGAGGCGACCGGGCGCACGATCGCCGAGACCGGGACGACGACGTGGCGGCCGATGTATGCCCCGTTCACGCTGGGCGCGTTGGCCGGGCGGGTCCCGGAACCGGTGCGGCACTCGCCGATGCAGTCCTGGCACGAGCGCCACCACGGGGTGCCGTTGGTGGCCGGGCAGTGGATCCGCCCGGAGCACTACGGTGACCCGGCCGCCGAGGTGCGTGCGGTGCGCACCGGGGTCGGGCTGATCGACGTCACCCCGATCGGGAAGCTGGACCTGCGCGGCCCGGACGTGGCGACGCTGCTCAACCACCTCTATGTCAACAAGTGGTCGAAACTCGAGGTGGGTCGGGTCCGGTACGGGGTGATGTGTGCCGATGACGGGGTCGTGTTCGACGACGGGGTCACCGGCCGGCTCGGTGCGGAGCACTACCTGATGTCGACCACGTCGTCGGGGGCGGCGGGGGTGTGGGAGTGGGTCGAGGACCAGCTTCAGACCGCGCACCCGGAGTGGCAGGTGCACGTCACCCCGGTCACCACCGCCTACGCGAGCATGAACCTGGCCGGGCCGCGGTCGCGGGAGCTGCTGGCGCGGTTGACCGATGTGGACCTGGATCCGGACGCGTTCGGCTACATGGGGGTCCGTACCGGCACCGTGGCCGGGATCGCCGACTGTGTGCTGTGGCGGATCGGGTTCACCGGCGAACTCTCCTATGAGATTCATGTGCCGGCCTCCTACGGCCTGCACGTCTGGGAACGCGTGATGGAGGCCGGGCAGGATCTGGGGATCACCGCGTTCGGGGTGGAGGCCCAGCGGATCCTGCGCCTGGAGAAGGGGCACTTCATCGTCGGCCAGGACACCGACGGCCTGTCCCAGGGCTACACCGCCGGGCTCGGCGGGTTGATCAAGCTGGACAAGGACGACTTCATCGGCAAACCCGAACTGGTCTGGCAGGCCGAACGCGGCGGCTATCCGGTGCTGGTCGGGATCCAGCCCGAGGACGGGCAGGTCGTGCCCGCCGAGGCCGCCCAGATCCTGCGCCCGGATGGGCGGATCGCCGGGCGGATCACCTCGTCGCGGATGTC
>NZ_FOUY01000101.1 GCF_900115005.1 Pseudonocardia ammonioxydans
GCTCGCTGATAGACAGCACGCTGTCGTTTACAGTGAAGAAGAAGGACCGACCCGACCACACCCGGCCACGACCACGCCTGGAGGAAGCACCGGATGAGCATCACGCTGAACCACACCGTCGTCCCCGCCCGGAACAAGCAGGCCTCCGCCGAGTTCCTCGCCGACATCCTCGGTGTGCCCGTACACACACCCTTCGGGCCCTTCATCCCCGTACCCATCGGATCGATGACACTCGACTACGCCGACATCGACTTCGCCGACCGCGGCACCACCGACATCACCGCCCACCACTACGCCTTCGAAGTTGACGACGACACCTTCGACCAAATATTCGAACGGATCACCGCAGCCGGCCTGCGCTACTACGCCGAACCCCACCACCCCCACCGCGTCGGCGAAATCAACACCTCCCGCAACGGACGCGCCGTCTACTTCGACGACCCCAACGGCCACGTCATGGAAATCATGACCACCCCCCACACCGACCACTGACAGCCGCCGGCAAGCAGCGGTGACGACGTGACCACCGTGGAGGCGGTCCTGCAAAGCATCTTCACCGGGCTTGGTCACGCGCCGGCGCCAGCGGTGGCACTCGGCCTCGGGCTGGTCATGGTCATCGACACCCTCGCGCTCCTCGGTCTTCTGGTGCCCGCAGACGTCCTCGTGATCTCCGCCGCAGCAGCCGTCGACCCCCGGGCTGCGCCGCTCCTCGCCGCGGGCGCGACGGTCGGGTCGCTCACCGGATGGTCGGTCAGCTTCGCCATCGGCCGCTGCATCGGCCCGGCCCTACAGCGAAGCGCCCTGGCTCGCATGGTCACACGACAGCGATGGGCCAGCGCAGCCCGCCTGCTGGCCGGGGACTCCGGACGCGGGTTGGTGCTGCTGCAGTTCCTGCCCGTGGTCAACGCGCTGGTCCCCGCCCTCGCGGGTGCGGTCGGCATGTCGTACCGCCGATTCATGGGGTATGCGGGAATTAGCGCGGTGATGTGGGCAACGGTATTCACAAAGCTTGGGGTCTCCGCGAGCAGCGTGGGCCCTGCAGTCCCCCTGTTGGCGGGCGCATTGACCATCGCTGTGCTAGTGGCGGCCTGGGCAGTGCGCCGAGTCCGCGGCGCACCGCCGCCTGCGAACACCGGATGACGTGTGCCGACTCCGGGGATGCAATGTTCAGGTCTCCAGGACGGCGTTGCCCAGGCGATCGTGCAGGTACGGTTGCGGGCCGCGGGTAGCGATGTGGAAAATCCGGCGCGGTTGGTGGTCATTACGACCAACACAGCGCCGCCGTCGGGCGCTGCGCCTTCGATGGTTGACCTGGCGAACGCAGTCGATCACGAATCGGCGGGTGCGCACGGTCGATTCCGACACGGCCTGGCTGCAGGCTGTCAGCTCGCAATCTTTTCAAGATCATAGATGAGGCGTTCGGTCGGCGGTAGCGCCAGTGTTTGGCGTTGGATCCCTTTGGCTCGTGCGGAGAAGGTAGCGTCGGCGAGAACTGTCTGCAGTGTCGAGCTCAGCGAATCGACAGTCAGGTCCTCGACGTTGAGCCTCACACCTGCTCCTAGCTGTTCGATGCGGGCAGCGTTGGCGGGCTGCTCGGCGAACAGTGGTATCCCGATCATCGGCACTCCCGCGGTCAACGCCTCGCAGGTGCCGTTGAATCCGCAGTGGGAGATGAACACATCGGTCGCTGCGAGCAGCGTCTTCTGCTGGACGAACGAGGTCAAATGGACATTGTCGGCGCGCGGGCCCTGCCACTGCTCGGGTCTCTGTCCCACACCCAACGCGACCACGGCGGTCACCGGCAGCTGTCCGAGTGCCTCGATGATCGCGTCCAGCGGCGAGGGGCCATCGCCGATGAGGTGTCCGGCGTTCGATCCGAGACTGGCCAACACCAGCGGTCGATCCGCCGGCAGCTCGGCCACGGCAGCATCCAACGGCTCGGGCGCCACTGGTTCCGGCGGACGGTAGTGGCGCCCCTCCGCAATGCGGAACTCGACCGGGTGGAAAGCTTCGGGCACTACAGACGCCCGGAAACCGCGCAGCGGGTGCAGCGGGTCCGCTACGCCAGGTAGACCGAGTACTGCACGCTGATCGTTCAGCTCGTCGAGCACCGCCCTCGCTCCGTAGGGCGCCATCGGCGCGATGTCCAACGCGCCGTGCGGAATCCCGAGGTACTCCGCAGCGAGGTAACCGCCGTACTCGGTCGACTCACGCAACACCACGTCCGGTTTCCACCACGACAACGCCTCCACCAAGTCGACTGCAAAGCGGCTCCCCAGCACTCTGACGAAGCCGCGCGCGAACGTCTCCGGATCTACTCCGGCGGTGACACCCGGTCGGGCCTGCGGTTGTGAAATGCCGAACTCTTGCCTCAACTTCCTGCTGTGCTTCATATCACCCACCGTGACCGCGTTCGGCAGCACTAGCGGCTGAACACCTGCCCGCTCCACGTGCTCGGCGGCGTCCGGAGCTGTCGCAACCGCGACCTGATGCCCGGCCTTCTGCGCGAGAACTGCGACCGGGAGTACGATCGGGACGAGATGCGAATAGCCGGGCTGAGCAGTGAGAACAATGCGCAATGTGATCCCTTTTCCGCCTAGTGGAGCGTCGTCTGCGGCTTGTCGTCAATGAGCGCGGACGATTATGACCAGTGGGCCGACCAGGATGAGCTCATCCGCACCGGTGGGTTCCATGAGCAGCACCTTCCTCGCAACTCGCAGGGGCAGCTTGCGACGAGCTCGCTCCAGGATGCCGTAAGTGAGTTCGAGCATGGCCGTGACCCACCGCAGACCGGGCGAGATTCGCCGGCCCGGATGTCCACTGGTCGCCGCTGAGGAGGTCAGGGCAGACCGGCGAACAGGTCCTGTTCCCAGTTGTGCGGTCCATGGCCAGGGCCGCGCGCGCCGCGGACGAGCACGAAATGCTCGATGGCGAACTCGGGCTGGCCGACCAGCTTCGCGAAGAACCCGACATCGTCGACGTTGATCTGACTGCGGTGATGGCGCAGCGCGGCCAGTTTCCTCGGATGGTACTCCCGCCCATCGAGCACGGCGGTCAACTCGGCGTCGGGCACGGTGAACGGCTCGAACCCCTCTATACCCGCCTCCCGCGCCCGCTGCAAGATCGACTCCGGCATCGCCTGCCAGTAGACCTTCGACACTTCCCACGGCCCCCCGAGTTCAGGGGCCCAGAAACGGTCGGCTGCGGGTTCCAATGCCCCCATCACGGCGCGGTTGGCAGCGATGTGGTCGGGATGGCCGTAGCCGCCGAAGTCGTCATAGGTGATCACGACATGGGGCCGTTCAGCGCGCAGGATTCCGACCATCGCCTGGCGGACGTGGTCCGGATCCGCTGCCGCGAACGCCGATTCCGCGGTGTTGCCGGCGGTGCCGGCCATCCCGCTGTCGCGCCACCTGCCCGCGCCACCGAGCCAGTGATGCCGCGCGACGCCGAGTTCGGCAAGCGCCCCTGCGATCTCCTGGCGGCGGTGCGCTCCGAGCGCCTCCGGGTCATTACGCAGACCGGCGAGGTCTTCGGCCACCACCTCGCCGAGCTCGCCGCTGGTACAGGTCACGAGGGCCACGGTCGCGCCCTCGGCCGCGTAGCGAGCCATGGTGGCGCCGGTACCGGATGACTCGTCGTCGGGGTGGGCGTGCACCAGCAGTAGGCGACGTTCGGTCACCCGTCGAGGGTAGTCGTCTGATGGTATGGACGGGTGGACCATGACGCTTCTTCACCTGCTAAGACGCGGTCGTGCGGCGGGCTCGTGGACCTGCGCACGATCGGGCGGCCCGCACCGCGCTCGAAAGTGGCGCCCGCCCGAACGGGGCAGAACGTGCTCAGGCAATCGCGCGCTGGCGAGGAGGCGGCAGTGGAGCAGGCCGTGGTCACGCGTTGACCATCGTCGTGTCCCTCGACGGTCGGCCCTGCACGGCGCGAGGCCGCGAGCTGGATACCCCCTTGACTGGCGAACTGTCCGGCGCCGAGCCGCTTGCGGCTCCGGCAGGTCGAGCCAGGCCTGGGCTCCGAGACCGCCGCTCACGCAGCATGTCGCCTGGCAACCACGGTGGGAGGGCCTGGGAGGCGCTGCCGCCGGCAGCTCGTCCATGCGCGTACCTGATCAAGTGCCTACCGGGAAGTGTAGGTGTTGGCGAGCACGCGGGTGAGCAGTGCGTCGAGTGTGGCGATCTCGGACTCGGACATTCCCTGCGTGAGTTGCTCGTTGGCCTGCTTGGTCACCGTGGCAACTCGCTGGTGCACGACCTGGCCCTGCGAGGTCACGCTGATCCGAGTGGCCCGCCGATCGTGCGCGACGCCGTCGCGTCGCAGCCAGCCGGAGGCGACCATCCGATCAACCTGGCGGGCCAGGGTCTGCCCAGTGATCTCGAGCGTCTCGGCCAGGTCGCGTTGGATCATCGGGCCGTGTGCGGTCAGCGTCTCCAACACCGTCCAGGCAGCAAAGCTGACGCCGGTGTCATCGACCAGCCGCTGCTCGAAACCTGCGCGGGCCTGCCGTGCCACGAAGGCCAGTCGGTAGCCAAGTCCACCCAGCCCGGCCGGGCGTTCGACCGGGCGAGTCCCGGTGGTCTCCATGCCCACGCTCCTTACACATTACACTATGCCTGCTGATAAACAGCAGGCTGTCGGTCAGGCTAGCATGACAGGTGGCTGGCCATGAGAGCTCGCCACCGGTTCGTGCCTGGTGTCAACGGGCGAAGGCAGACGACATGAACTACAGCGACCCCCTCCCGACCCTGTTTCCCGGCGCGGCCGGGCGCGTCGTGGGAACACTCGTGCTGCGTCACGTCGACGGAGACGCGGCAACCACGATCACCGCGCTGTCGCGTGCCTCTGCGGTGGGCGCACGGCAGGTCACGACGATTGTCACCCGGCTCGCGCTTCTCGGCCTGGTCACGCGTTCCGGGGACGACGACGTCGGGATCGTGCGTGACCACGTCATGTGGCCTGCCCTCACCGGGGTGCACCGCCCTCGGCCGTTGGTCGAGGAGGCCGTGCGGCGGATTGTGGCCGAGACTGTGCTTGCCCGGGCGGGTTCACCTGCGTTCAGGGTGGTCGTCGCGGGGCCGGTGGCCGAGGGGACGGCCGTGTCGTTCGCGGACCAGCTGCTGGTCGGTCTCCTCGGTGCGGGGACACTCGCCTCCGAAGACATCGCGCTCCTACAGCGGCGACTCAGCCAGGCCACGGGCAACTCGTGCACAGTGTCGATCTTTCGGGACCTCGACGAGGCTCGCATCGCGTGGGGGCCGACGACGCCGCAGGTCGTCCAGGAACCAGTCGAAGCCGGGCCGACCTGAGCGAGCATCGACGCCACCGGGAGGTACCAGGCCCAGTCGACGGCCACCGACAATCTCGGCGAGCTCAGCATCGACACCAGGATTTGACGACCGCGGAAACGGCCGGGGCTCGCAGGGGCCAGGAGCGGGAACTAGCCAGTCACGAGACCGTTCAGTTAGCGGTAGCCGCGCTGGTGCAAGGACCGGGGGTGGCGGCGTGTCGTGAGGAAGTGGGAGCGGAGCTCTGTGAGGAGATGGGGGCGTCCGCCAAGACATCCCGGCCCCTCACGAGGAGCTCCGCTGAGCACGGATTTTGTCATCAAACGTGTCGTGACCGCCGCTGGTGACCGGTTTGCCGCTGGGCATGTCGGTGAACTGACCCGGATCGTGCCGTTCGAGATGGTCGAGGCGCGCGCTGGCCGAGACCGGCACGACGCACCGCCGGGTCCGGGCCCTGCCCTCACCTGCATCCTTAACCTCGGCTGGTTCGACCGGGCGCGCCGGTAGTCGTGCGTTTCCCGACGTCGTGGCGCGGTGTCGGTTGCAGGATCCGGGCGGGCGCGCCCGGGCCGGGGCCCGGCTGGGTTTCGGTGCTCTGGCCGGACGGCTGGTCTTCGCGCGTAGGTGGCGAAACCCGCGACGGGCCGCGCCGGGGTCAGCCGACCCGGCTCGGCGGGGCGTTCAGGGGCGCCGCAGATCAGCGGCGAGGGGGCCGGGCCAGCGGTAGCTGGGTGTGTAGGCGGTGACGATCAGCCCGGTCCAGCGGTCCGCGGCCGGGGTCCGAAACTTCGGTGCGGTCCAGCCCACTGTCTGCTTGAACAGCCCGAACGTGTGCTCGAGATCGAAACGGCGCCGGAACGACCGCCACCACCGATCCACTTCGGCGGCACTGGCGTCGGTGACCGAGGACCACAGCCCAGACCGGTTTCAGGGCGTGCTCGCCCGGGAGGTACTCGACCTGCAGCCGGAGCAGGGTGCCGGCGATGATCGGGAGCTCGTCGGGATGCTCGGCCCAGACACCGCGATGGATCAGGACGCCGCGACGCGGTCGGTCCTCAGCTCCTACGCTCGTGGCGGCGCCGGCCATATGCTCCGCAACCGACCCAGCCGACATCTCGGGCAGGCCGCAGTCCGGTGGATGTAGGAGTCGCGGCAGCGTCACACGGTGTCCGAGCCAATCGCGTTGCGCATGCGACCAAGCACACGGGCCTGCTCGTGGGTGAGCGGTGTCCTGGCCGCAGCATGGATCTCGCCCTTGTCGACGTGCAGAGGGATATCGGCCCGTCCGGTGGCAGCCACCCGAGCCATCCCCCACCGAGGAAACGAGGCAGTGAACTCTTTCCACTTGGGGTCAGCCAGCGAGGATGAGGGTTTGGATCGCGTTGACCAGCGCGGTGGTCCGCTGCGGGCAGCACCTGATCTTCCGCAGGACCTTCCAGCTCTTGAACATCGCGTTGGCGCGTTCCCCAGGCCCGCGTTGCGCCGCGTGGGCGGCGTTGACCTCCCGCTGCGCCGGGGAGAGCCGCCGGCGCTCACCGGTGTCCCGATCGGCCGGTCGCCGGCGCTGCGGGAGATCGAACGTCGGGCCGGCGCCGCGGTATCCGCTATCGGCAACCACCTGCACCCGGGCAGCGGCGAGGGCGTCGATGATCCCGTGCTCGCGGGCGGCACCC
>NZ_FOUY01000069.1 GCF_900115005.1 Pseudonocardia ammonioxydans
TTCCTCGACTACCCACCGGAACTGCGGCGCATCGTTTACACCACCAACGCCATCGAATCCATCAACTACCAGCTCCGGAAAATCACCAAGACTCGCGGGCACTTTCCCTCCGACGAGGCAGCGATGAAGCTACTCTACCTCGGACTCCGGAACATCTCGAGCAGAAGGGGAGGTGAATCCGGAACTGGAACACACGGCTGGAAAACGGCTCTGAACACGCTGGTCGTCCTCTTCCCCGGACGACTTCCTCTGTGATACATTAACGGCATTAGTCACCCGTGGCTTACACGGGAATCGTGACAGGCTCCTGCACCAGCTCGAACCCGTCCGCGGTGAAGGCCCACTCGATGTCCTGTGGCTCGCCGAAAGTCTCTTCCACTTCTCGACCCAGCCGCACCAGCTCCTCCAACCGGGGCGCGGAACTGGTCCCGCTCAACCGTCGCGCTGTGGCCTTGTCCAGGACGATGTGGTCCCCGGTGACCGCGCCGGAGACCAGAGCCTCGCCGAGGCCGCGGACCGCCTCGACCACTACGCGGTCCCGATGCCCGCTGACCGGGTCGGCGGTCAACAGCACGCCCGCCCACTGGGCCGGAACCATCTCCTGCACCACGACGGCGAGCGCGAGCTCGTCTTCGTCCCAGCCGTGACGCTCTCGGTAGGCCACCGCCCGTGCGGTCCACAGCGAGGCCCAGCAGCTCCGCACCGCGACCAGCAGCGCCTGCGGTCCGGAGACGTCGAGGTAGGTGTCGTGCTGTCCGGCGAAAGAGGTGCCGGCGAGGTCTTCGGCGGTACCGGACGAGCGCACGGCCACTGCAGGCGCGCCGAGCCCGGTGTACCCAGCGAGCACCGCGTCGGCGATCCGTGAGGGCACCGCTTGCCGCGGGATCCGCTCACGCAACTCAGCAGCGGGCCTGCCGCCCAGCCCGGTGGCGTCGAGGAAGTCGCGGTAGGCGGCGGTCGTGACCACGAAACCTGGAGGAACCGGGAACCCGGCCTCGACCAGCGCACCGAGCCCCGCGCCCTTGCCACCGACGAGAGCGGTGTCAATCCTCGCTCTGCCGCCGGGCTGTACCCGCCCGAGCGGGAGCGTGTAGTCGGCCACGGCTCACTCCACTTTCGCCGAAAGTTCACCACTTGATGAAACGAACGCTACTCGGCCGCCATCTGCTGCTCAACATCTGTTGAATTACTATTTTGTCCGGTGGAGGACGCCAAGCCGGAGAATGTGGGCACGCACCGCCGTGGCCGACGCTCGAGCGGGGAGTGCATCCACATCCTCGAGGCCGCCCGGTCATGCTTCGCCGAGCGCGGCTACGACCGCGCGACGATCCGCCAGATTGCGGCCCGTGCCCAAATGGATCCGGCGATGGTATATTACTTCTTCGAGTCGAAGGCGCGGTTGTTCACCGAGGCGTTGGCGATCCCGTCCGACCCGGTAGGGCGGCTCACAGATGCTCTTGAACAGGGACTCGACGGCGCGGGGAAGCGCATCGTCCGGCACTTCCTCGCGGTCTGGGACTCCGCTGCGAGCATGGAGCCGCTGCTCGTGCTCCTGCGCTCCGCACCGACCGACGAGCGATCCGCGGCGATATTCACCGAGTACGTCCAGCGCGAGATCATCGAGCGGATCGCAGCGGCGGCCCCGAGGACGACACACCTGATGCGCGCCTGCGCGCCGAGCTACTCGGCGCGCAGCTGATGGGCATCGCGCTCACCGCTACATCACGCGCCTCGAGCCCCTCGCCTCCGCCTCTGCTGACACCCTCGCAGCATGGGTGGGGCCGACCCTTCAGCACTATCTCACCGGCCCGACCCCGACGGCCTGAACTCCGGGGCCGGCCCTTCCCTCGCCGACCGCGAGACAGCAGCCACAAGCGGTCAGCGGAGCCTGTCCGCACCAGCATCCGAATCGGAGACGTGTGCTGTTGCGCGCCTCTGCGATTCGACGGTTCACGACCTGGCACGGCAGGCCTTCGGCCCGCCCAGAGAGGTCGGCAGACCTGTCGGCACGGACGGAGCCCGCCATGGCTGCTCTCGCACTGGCCGGATCACGTAGCGCTACCGCGGATCCACTGATTGCCTGGCCTGCGAACACGAGCGTCGGCTCCCAACGGGCAGAGCACAACGGGCAAGAGTGAACCAGTGTTGACACCCAAGCTCTCGCTGCGCTAGGAAGGCCGTGCAGAGGCGCTCTCTGCTGTGGGGAAGTCGAGCTGTATCGGCCGCTCCTTCCTCACCTGGGACGTGAGCGACGGGACATGCCCATGCACAACGAGCTTTACCCTTACCGGCCCATCACCGAACGTCCTCCCATCAGGTGGCCGGGGGGTGCACGGGTCGCCTTCTACCTCGGGCTGAACGTCGAGCACTACCTGGTCGACCGGCCCTCGACGAGCATCTTCGGTGGGACTGCCGGACTGGCGCCCGACCCGTTGAACTACGGCTGGCGAGACTACGGCCCTCGTGTCGGGTTCTGGCGGCTGCTCGAGAGCTTGGACCGGCACAACGTCCGCGCCAGCGTTCTCCTCAACAGCGAGGTGTGCACGAAGTATCCTCAGATCATCGAGGCCGGGTTGGCTCGCGATTGGGCTTGGCTGGCGCACGGACGAGACAACTCGACCCTCCAAGCCGGCATGACTCTCGAAGAAGAACGCACGTACCTGGCTGACGTTGTCGCGACCATCCGCGCTGCGACGGATAAGCCGGTGAACGGCTGGCTCGGTCCCGCTCTCACGGAGACATTTGAAACGCCGTCCCTGCTGGCAGAACTGGGACTGAGTTACACGCTCGACTGGACTAACGACGACCAGCCTTACGAGCTGGCTGTTCCGGGGATGTACAGCGTGCCATACTCGATCGAGCTCAACGATGTCACGATGTTTGTGACGAAGAGCTACACGGGTCGCGAATTCCTGGATGCTGTGCGAGATCAGCTTGACCAGCTCCACGCAGACTCTGCCGAGTCCGGACGCGTCATGGCCCTGTGTATTCACCCGTTCCTGGTTAATCAGCCGTTCAGGCACAAGTATCTCGACGAAGCACTGCAGTACATCGCTAACCACGACGGTGTCTGGATGACGACGAGCGACGATATTCTTGACGCCTACCGTGCACAGAGCTCGGTGAACAACACCACAACAACCGCGAAGGCTGACCGATGACTGGGGCGCTGGAGGAGTATCGGCGACTGCGTGCCGAGTTCCGTGAGAAGGGATTCGGCAGCCGGGTCGGGTTCGGGGAGCGCCCGGCCCTGGTCGTCGTCGACATGATCACTGGGTTCACCGACTCGCGTTCACCGCTTTCCGGGGATCTGGAGCCTCAGGTCGGGGCAATCAGGCAGCTGCTCGAGCCGGCCCGTGAGGCAGGCATCCCGGTGATTTTCTCGACGGTCGCCTACGACCGGGATCTCCAGGAAGCCGGCCTGTGGATCCGGAAGATCCCATCCAACCGTTGGCTGGTGGAAGGTAGCGAGTGGATCGAGGTGGACAAGCGGCTCGACCAACGCCCGACCGAGACCACTCTGGTCAAGAAATACGCCTCCTGCTTCTTCGGCACCGACCTCGCTGCCCGGCTCGTAGCCCGCCGGGTGGACACCGTCATCATCGTGGGGTGCACGACAAGCGGGTGTGTGCGCGCCACCACCGTGGACGCCTGCTCGTACGGATTCCATTCCATCGTGGTCGAGCAGGCGGTGGGCGACCGGGCCGCGCTTCCGCACGCGGCCAGCCTGTTCGACATCGACGCCAAGTACGGCGACGTGGTCGACCTCGACGAAGCCCTGACCTATCTGAAGAGCCGGAGAGCCAGCTCATGAAGTTCGGGATCTTTCTGCCCAATGGTAGTAACGGCTATCTGCTGTCCACCGCCGCTCCCCAATACTCGCCCACGTTCGCTCACAACCTCGCCATCACTCGCGCCGCCGAGGACGCGGGCATGGATTTCGTTCTGTCAATGATGAAGTTCCGTGGTTTCGGAGGTGACACAGGCTACTGGGACTCCTGTCTGGACTCCTTCAGCCTCATGGCCGGCCTGGCCGCCGCCACGTCGAAGATTGAGCTCTACCCCAGCATCACTGTACTGAGCACGCACCCCGCCCTGGCCGCGCGAATGGTGGCCACGATCGATGACATCAGCGGTGGACGGTGCGGCCTGAACATCGTGACAGGCTGGAACAAGCCCGAGTACACACAGATGGGGTTGTGGCCCGGGGACGAATACTACGAACAGCGATATGAGTTCGCCGCTGAGTATCTGCAGATACTCAAGAAGGCATGGGCGGATGGGTCCGTCACGCATCACGGACAATTCTTTGAGTTAGAGGACTGCTCGGTACTGCCCCGGCCCTCCCGTGACGTTCCGATCGTGTGCGCCGGGCAGTCCCAGAAGGGGCTATCCTTTACTGCCGAGTGCGGGGATCACAACTTCGTGATGGCCACCCCACATCGTCTGAGGGAGATCGCCGCAAATCTCGAACAGCGAGCCGGGGCGTTTGGGCGTCACGCTGGAACGTTTGCGCTGTTCACCGTCATTGCGGAAGACACCGACGAAGAGGCAATCGACATCGCCACTGACCTTGTCGCGAGCGCGGATGAGGCGGCTATTGCCAACGTCATCACTAGCGCATCGCTCGACGTCAATCCTGCCGGAACAAGCGAGGCATTGCGGACAGGCCTGGCGAAGCCGTTACAGGAAGGAAACAGCGCCTTCATGGGGTTTCCGGTCATCGCGGGCAGCTATAAAACCGTGGCGCAGCAGATCGGGGAGATAGGAGCCATACCGGGGGTCGACGGCGTGATGCTCAACTTCCGGAATTTCGTACCGGACATTAGGGCATTCGGCGAGAAGGTGATGCCGGTCGTGCAACGGGCCACCGTTTCTGCCTGATTGAGGTCCCGTGTGACGGGCCGCCCTGTCGACTCGGCAGCAGTGTTCTCGAGGCTAACGAAGCTGGGTCGACGAAGTCGGGAAGATCGAGGCATGTTCGTCATGCGGCAGTCCGGCTTGTTCGGTGAGTTACCCGAGAGCGCGTTAGTAGGCGTTCGAAGCAATGCGTAATGCGCTGGAGCTGGCGGGGCAGAGTCGATGAGCTTGGCCAGGCCGCCCTTGGCTCGCTGATCCGACCGGGCCAGCCCGCCGAGCATCTCCGCGGCGAACGCCTCCAGCCGCGGTCGGACCTGCGCCATCTCCTCCGGAGTCACGACCCGGACAAGATCACACGAGAGGTCGAATCAGCGGGATCGACACACCTAACAAAGTACTACGAGGAGTTGACCAGCACCGGCACCGGGCAGACCAACCGCCTCAAGGCGCTGCTGCGCGACGGCGACGACACCGACAAGGCCCTGGCCCGCGGCAAACTCTCCGACACCGACCTGAATACCCTCGCCCGAGGTAAACAGCCCCGGGAGGCGACCCGTGCCCAGGCCGTGCGCCACGGCGAGCTCCGCCGGCTGGCAGTGGCGCTACGCGAGCAGCGCCGCGAACTCAAGAGCAACCGAGCCCAGCTCCAGACCATCGTCCACGACCTGGCGCCCGGTTTGACCGGCCACAAGGGCATCGGCCCGGTCTGCGCCGCCCAGGCCATCGTGTCGTTCTCCCACCCCGGCCGCGCTGTCGCAGCGAGGCCGCGTTCGCCGCCCTCGGCGGCACCAGCCCGCTCGAGGCCGGCAGCGGACGCAGCACCCGGCATCGGCTCAACCTCGGCGGCGACCGCGCCCTGAACAAGGCGATCCACACCATCGCGGTCACCCGCATGCGCGACTGCCCCACCACCCGCGCCTACGTCGCCCGTCGAGTCGCCGAGGGCAAGAACGAAAAAGAGATCCGGCGCTGCCTCAAGCGCTACATCACCTGCTGGCTGCACCGCTACCTGACCACCACCATGACGCCAGCGATGGCCCCGGCCTGACCCGCCGCTGCCTGCCGCGCCCGCCGGTCCAGTCCCGGGGGGTCCGCGGCCCGATGACCGAGCCGTACGCGAGGTCAGCGCGCCGCCCGCTCGGCCGGTGGCACGGCGCAGTAGCCGGCGTCGGCGAGCCAGGCCCGCGCCCGACCCCGCTGGCGTTCCTCGGAGAAGCCGAACCAGCGCTCGAGCTCGCCCGGCCAACGGGCCAGGACGTCCTTGAACCGGCGGAACGCGCCGCGGCCCTGGATCGCGATCTCCAGCCGATCCCGGCGGTCCTCGTCGGGCACCGTCGTGGTGATGAACTCGCACATGTCGCGGTAACCCGCCCGCGAGCCCTCGGAGTCGACCGGCAGCCACCACGGCGCGTCGCCGTCATCCTCGTCCTCCTCGCCGACCTCCAACGCGTACTCGATCGCCGGCTGCGGCCAGACCTCACCGCTGCGCAGATCGACCCGCCCCCCACCAGTCATCGGGTCGCCTTCCAGGATGTCCGCCAGCTGGTCGAGATCGACCGCAAGCGGCCGCAGCACGGGGATCGGACCGGTCCCGAGCCGCGCCTCAAGCTGGTCGGCCAGCTCGAGGTCACCGTGCCAGCCTCGTCCCAAGTCCCGCGACCCACGTCTGCGCGGTCTGTGTGGCGCCCGAGGTGTCCTGGGCGAGCGCGATCAGCAGCCCATCGCCCCCCAGCTGCAAGCACTGCGCCGGGTCCAACCCGCCCAAGACGGACAGGATCGCTGCGGCGTCGCCGCGATAGACCGCGCCGCGGAGCTCGGGCCTCGACTCGACCGCGTTCATTGACGTCAAGTCTGCGCCGGACCGCAACGACGTCGTCAAGTGACCACCCGAGGTCGGCTCGTGCCTGCCGGCGAGCCCCGCTCTGTCGTTCTTCGCCGAGCACTTGACAAGACATAGTGCGTTGACCACGAACGTTCACCGGGTTGGCGACACGCCGGGCAGCGTCCCCGACCGGCGGGGCGGCTGCTCCCACTCTCGGCACCGACATCGAGTCAGCGGCGGGAGCGGTAGGAGATGGCAGAACCGGTCAGAGCACGACGGTTGACCGACGAGGAAGGCCGCCGACTGACACAGATCGTGCGCCGCGGGCGAGGAAACCCGATCCGAGTCCGCCGCGCGACGATCATCATGGCCTCGTCCTCCGGGACGCCGGTCCCGGCGATCGCTCGCCTCGTCGCTGCCGACGAGGACACCGTGCGCGACGTGATCCACGCGTTCAACGAGCGAGGGCTGGCCGCGCTGGACCCTCAGTGGGCGGGAGGCCGTCCCCGCCTGATCAGTGACGAGGACATCGCGTTCATCGTCACGACGGCCACCACCCGACCAGACAAGCTCGGGTGCCCCTTCACGCGCTGGAGCATCCGCAAGCTCGCTGCGCACCTGAGCCGCTGCCACGAACGACGGGTCGTGATCAGCCGTGAACGGCTGCGGCTGGTCCTGCGTGAGGCTGGGGTGTCGTTCCAGCGAACCCGCACCTGGAAGGAGTCCACGGATCCGGACAAGGACGTCAAGCTGGATCGGATCGAGGAGGTGACCAGCCGGTATCTCGACCGGTGCTTCGCGTTCGACCAGTTCGGGCCACTGTCGATCCGTCCGTGTCACGGCTCCACCTGGGAACCGGAGAAGAAGCCGACCCGGCTACCAGCGACCTACACCCGCACGCACGGGATCCGCTACTTCCACGGCTGCTACAGCCTGGGCGATGACCAACTCTGGGGCGTGACCCACCGGCGCAAGGGCGGCGATCACACCCTGGCCGCGCTCAAGTCCATTCGGGCCGCCCGACCGGACGGCGCACCCATCTACGTGATCATGGACAACCTGTCAGCGAACAAAACCCCCGCGGTTCGGGCATGGGCCGCCCGCAACAAGGTCGAGCTGTGTTTCACCCCGACCTACGCCTCGTGGGCCAACCCGATCGAGGCCCAGTTCGGGCCGCTGCGAACCTTCGTCATGGGTGCCTCGAACCACCCCAACCACCCCGTCCTGGCCCGACGGCTGCAGGCCTACCTGCGCTGGCGCAACGCCAACGCCCGCCACCCCGACGTCCTGGCCGCGCAACGCCGAGAACGCGCCCGTGTCCGCAGCGAACGCCAGCAGCGCTGGGGCCGCCCCCGAGCCGCCGCATGATCGAACCCGGCGAACGTATGTGGTCAACGCAATAGGGATCATCGAACCGCACCGACACGGCGCGGCGGGCATGAGATAGTCGCATCCAACGGATGCCCTTCTGCGCGGACCGACGTGACCTTAGACAAGCCACATCGTCCCAGCTCAGAAGGGCATTCGTGTGTTACGACGCACCTTCACCACCGAATCCCGCCGGTGCATTCAGGTTCAGTCGGGCGGGCCCCGTGCCCACCGCGGCGGCGTTCGGCGGAACAGGTGCGTCTTCCTGCGCCCGCCGATGACCAGCACCCCCTCCTCGGCGGCGAACCGGGCCAGGCACTCGTGCATCACATCGTCCCCGCAAGGGCGACGCGGCTCGCACGAGCACGTGTCGTCTGACTTGGGGGCTCGCGGTCCGCGTCCGCGCGGCCCGCGGCAAGAACGGCAAGAAGTTCGCCTCGTTCCTGCCCGCGGCCAGCAAGAGCGCCCTGGCCAAGATGAGCGCAGGTGCGTCGATGGCGGCTGCACCTGCGTAGTCGGCACACCATCACCCGCCTCGTCGGGGAGATCAATCCCATCATGCGGGCCTGGATGCAGTACTGCGGGGCGTTCTACCGCTCCGCGCTCTTTCGCGATCGCAGACACCGGCTTGTCGCCGGCACGAGCGAGGTCCACGGCGCGGCGCCGGAACTCCGGCGGGTGAGGTGGAGGCACGAACAACATCCTCCCTGGTGGACCGGGTCCACCTCAGGTGACGTGTCCGGCGTCAGGGGTCAAGCTCAGGGTGAGGTCGGGGTGGAGGTCACGGGAGCAGGTGGATGTGGGGCGCCGGCGCTGCCCCAGGTACGTGGTGCGTGGGATCAGAAGCCCGGCACGATGACCAGGGCCCAGAGCAGTGCGGGGACGAGGGTGACGATGGCGATGCCCCAGCGCAGGAGGTTGCGCAGGACCGCGTCGCGTTGGTCGGGAGTGGTGTTGGCGACGACGACCGCGCCGTGGGTGGAGAACGGGCTGACGTCGACGACGGTGCTGGCCACGGCGATCACAGCGACCAGGCTGATCGGGTTGAGGTCGCCGGCCTGCAGCAGCGGGACGGCGAGCGGGACCAGGGCGGCGATGACGCCGCTGGAGGTGGCGAACGCGGAGACGATGCCACCGATGTAGGCCAGGGCGGCGGCGGCGAGCAGCGGGATACCGATGGCGGCGACCGAGTCGCCGAGAAAGCCGACGGTGCCGATGTGCTCGAGCACGCCGACGTAGGTGAGTACCCCGCAGACCAGCAGCACGACACTCCACGGGACCGCGCTGAGGGCTTCCTTGTGCCGCTTGGGGTTGTAGAGACCGATCGCGATGCACAGCGTGATCGCGAGCAGGCCGATGTCCAGACGCAGCGCCACCCCGAGCACGATCAGCAACACGATCGCGGCCAGGGTCAGCCAGCCCTCGACGCCCAGGCGGACATCGGGCCGACCGTCCTGCCCGGCCGAATCGGTGCCGCCAGTGGAGCCGGTCGCCGCGCCTGCGGATCCGCCGGTCGGCGCTGTCCCAGTCGGTCCCGCGCCGACCACGGCCATTTCCGTGGCGACCGACTGGCCGCCGGCGACCTTCTTGCGGCCGAACAGCACCGTAATGATGACGCCGATGATGACGTTGGTGACCAAGCTGATGAGGAAGATCTTCATCGGGTCCGGGGTGAACCCGTTGGTCTGCAGGATGCCGCTGACGATCACGCCGTAGACGCTGATCGGGGCCAGGCAACCGGCGCAGGTGCCGTGGATGACCATCAGGCCCATGTAGAACTGCGAGATCCGGTGGCGCGCGGCGAAGGCCAGCGCGATCGGTGCCACGATCGGCACCGAGAACAGCGCGCCGATCCCGCTGAACAGGCCGGCCGCGGCGAACATGATCCACGGCACGATCCAGTCGCGGCCGCCGGTGAGCTTGACCGCGCCGCCGAGTAGCCAGTCGATCGTGCCGTTGGCCTTGGCGACGTTGAACAGGTAGGTCACACCGACGAGTACGACCAGCAGGTTCCCGGGGAACCCGGCGTAGAGGTCGTCGGTGGACATCCCCATCCACACGGCGCCGACGAAGAAGGTGGCGACCAGGGCCAGTGCGCCGAGGTTGAGCGGTGTGACTGTGGCGATGATGAAGGCGACGATCAGTAAGGCGATCGCCGTGAGGTGCAGCGTCATTGCGTCACCGGTCCAGGTCGTGGGCCGCCGGGGCCCGGATGGGTGAGCGACCCGTGGGGCGGCTCACGTGATGTCGTACAGGTGGGTGTGCAGAGGCGAAGCGGGCAGGAGGTATCGCCGCCGGACCCGGTGGGTGTTCGACGGGATACCGGCCGCGGCCGGGCATGCCGGTGGGCTAGTCTGGGCTGAGCTCGGCGAGGATCTCGGCCTGGTCGGCGCCCAGGCGGGGTGCGCCGCGGCGGATCGAGGGTGGGGTCCTGCTGAAGCTGATCGGGATCCCGGGGCCGGTGTAGTCGTCGGTACGGACCACCATGTTGCGGTGGGCCGTGTGCGGGGCCGCGGCGACGGTGTCCACACTGTGGATCGGTGCGCAGGGAACACCGCGGGCGAGCATCGCCTCGCCGAGCTCGGTGCCGTCGATCGCCTTGAGCCGCGGCCGCAGCTCCACCTCGAGCGCCTCGCGGTGCGCGACGCGGCCGGGGTTGGTGGCGAATTCGGGCTGCTCGGCCAGCTCGGGGTGGCCGAGCAGGTCACACAGGTGCGCGAACTGGCGGTTGTTGGCCACCGCGATGAACAGCGGCACGGTCGCGGTCTCGAACACGTTGTAGGGGACGATGTCGGGGTGGCCGTTGCCGAACCGGCGGGTCGGTGCCCCGGTCGCGACGTGGTTGGCCAGGTAGGGATGTGCCATCGACACGGCCGAGTCGTAGAGGGCGATGTCGGCCATCTGGCCCTTCCCGGACCGGTGCCGTTCCTGCAGCGCCAGCACCACGGCCATCGCCGCGTTCATGCCGGTGGTCAGGTCCACGATGGGTGAGCCGAGCCGGACCGGCGGCCCGTCGGGCTCGCCGTTGACGCTCATGAGCCCGGCGATGGCCTGCACCGCGGCGTCGTAGCCCGGTAGCCCGCCGAGCGGGCCATCGTCACCGAACCCGGTGACACGGCAGTGCACCAGCCGCGGGTAGCGGCGGGTGATCTCGCTCGGGTCGGAGTAGCCCCAGGAACGCAGGGTCGAGGCCTTGAAGTTCTCGATGAGCACGTCGGCCCGGGCCAGCAGCTGCTCGAACGTTGCGCGGTCGGTCTCGGTCTGCAGGTCGAGCACGACGGAGCGCTTGTTGCGGTTGACCGCGTTGAAGTAGGCGGCGCTGCCGTTGTCGACGGGCGGCCCGAACGATCGACACTCGTCGCCGGAGGGCGCCTCGACCTTGATGACGTCGGCTCCGTGATCGCCGAGGATCTGCCCGCACAGCGGGCCGGCGAGAACGCGGGAGGCATCGATGACGACGGTCCCGGACAGCGGTTGTGACATGGCCGGACCTTTCTGGCGATGAAGGATGAAGGGGGTGCGGTGGGCTCGGATCGGAAGTGGCTCGACCGGTCGTGGCTCGGTCAGCGGCGGGTGTGCGCGGCGGGCCGCGCCTGCCAGGTGAACCGCGGATCCGGTGCGAGACCTCGATCGATGAGGTCGAGCTGGATGCGGCCGTCGTGGGCCATCGCGGCGCCTTCGAGCAGGCCGTTCCAGATCGTGGCGACGCTGTCGTGGACCTGCCCGTCCGGGTAGAGCCGCCACCCGTGCTGGGTGAGGGTCGTGCCGGCCGGAGCGTCGGTGCCGCCGGCAGCAGCGGACGGGGCGGTGCTGATCTCGTCGCCCTGCGCGGTGGCGAGGCTCTGTACGAAGCGCACGAACCCCTCGAGGGAGCCGTCGGGTTCGGTGCCGAGCAGCAACCGGTGGCTGTGGTGGTAGTGCTGCAGCCCGACCATGCGGGTAGCCACGGTGAGCAGCCCCTCCGCCTCGCCGGGCCCGAGGACGTCGACCGCGGCCGGTAGCAGGGTTCGCACGTACTCCATGGCGTAGTTGCGGCGGGCCTTCATCACACGCTCGGCGGGCCAGTCCGCGTCGGGCAGCACCGGAGCCTGTGCCGGGTCGAACACCGGGCCCTGCTCGTCGCGGGCGAACCGCAGGCGCTGCTCGGGGGCCAAGGGCTGGTCGTACTCGTAGTAGTAGCCCTCGAGGCTGCTCTGGCCGTCGGTGGTCTGTTTGGTGCAGACGAATCCCAGCCGGGGGTTGCCCAGCGAGACCCCGTTCTGTGCGTGCCAGCCCAGCAGCATCGCGCGCGAGACCTCGGTCGGGATTCCGCACAGAGCCGTACCGGACCAGATCCAGCGGGGTGCCCGGTAGCGGATCCAGGCCTTGCGGTCGGACTCGGGCATGTACTCGACCGAGACACCGCCGATGTTGTTGGACAGGTAGTGGTACTGGGCGGCGGCCACCGCCGCGGGCAGTCCGTCGATGCCGAGCCGGCGCAGGCCGGGCAGGAACCGGTTCTGTCGCTGGCGGGCGAACACCTCGTAGACGGTGCGGGCGGCGACGTCGGTGCCCTTGTGTGCCACCAGGTAGAGCACGCAGCCGGTGAAGGCGGAGTGGTACCACTCGTGCACGACGTCCCACGCCGCTTCCGAAGCCACGGCCGCCGGCGGGGCCGGCGTGTGGTCTGTGTCGTCGATGGTGGTCATCGTGGGTTCGCCTCCCCAGTGGGGCCCGAGGTGGTGAGTCCGAACAGCAGCTGCTGGGCGATCTCGTGCGCGGTCTGTTCCCGACTTGTGTCGGTGTCGGCGGGCCGCGGCCGATACCACATGGTGATCCAGTTCAGTGAGCCCAGCAGTGTCCGGGTGGCCAAGCGTGCGTCGACGTCCCGCAGCACGCCAACCTTGGAGCCCGCGCTGACCGTCTCGGTGAACAGGCTCTCGTACTCGTCGCGCATCGCGACGAGCTCGTCGAGCTGCTGCCGCTCGGCCAGGCTCGTCTTCGCGGTCTGGTACAGGTCGACGCCCTGCACCGTGACCCGCTGATAAGAGGTCTGCTCCATCATCAGCAGCGCGTGGGCGCGGACCATGTCGAACAGCCGGTCATCCGGGGCCCGGGTCTCATCCTCGGCCAGCGGCCGGAGCCGGTCGAGGTTGGCCTCCATCGCCCGACGGTGCACGGCAAAGAACAGGTCCATCTTGGACCGGTAGTAGTAGTAGACGCCGCCCTTGGTGACCCCCATCAGGTCAGCGATGTGATCGATCGACGCGGCGTCGAACCCCAGTGTCATGAACGCCTCGGCGGCGGCGTCGAGGATCCGGATGTTCTTGTCGCTCAGCGTGGGCCTGTTGGTCACGATGCGGCTGCCTCCTGCTCGGTCTTGATCGTCTGCGAGATCACCACTCGCTGGATCTCCGAGGTGCCCTCGTAGATCTCGGTGATGCGCTGGTCACGGTAGAGGCGCTCCACAGCGGAAGGCTTGACATAGCCGCGACCGCCCAGCACCTGCATGCAGCGATCGACTACCCGGTGGGAGACCTCGCTGGCGAACAGCTTCGCCATCGGGGCGAGGGTCTTGACGTCGAGGCCGGCGTCGTAGGCGCGTGCCGCCTCGAACATCATCATGCGCGCCGCCGAGAGCTCGGTGGCGCAGTCGGCGAGCTGGAAGCCGACGCCCTGGTGGTCGATGATCGCCTTACCGAAGGTCTGCCGGCCCACCGCGAACGCGGCCGCCTCGTCGAACGCGGCTCGCGCGATGCCGTTGGCCTGGGCCGCGATGAGTACCCGGCCCAGCGTCAGCGTGCCCAGCGCCAGACCCAGCCCGCCACCTTCCTCCCCGAGGATCGCCTCGGCGGACACGACGGTGTCCAGACGCAGGTTCGTCGTCGTGGTGCCGCGGATGCCGAGCTTGTCCTCGTAATGATCGACGACCACGCCCTCGGCGTCGCGCTCGACCAGGAACGCGGTGATCGAGCGGCGGTCCTCTGGGCGGGTGCGCGCGAAGACGACGTAGGTCGAGGAATGCCCGCCGTTGCCCAGCCAGCACTTCTCGCCGCGGATGCGCCAGCCCTCACCCTCCCGTTCGGCGGTGGCGGTGATCGCCGCGGCGTCCGAGCCCGCGCCTGGCTCGCTCAGCGCGAAACAGACCGCCCGTCCCTCGCGGGCCAACGCGCCGAGGTAGCGCTGCTTCTGCTCCTCGGTGCCGCCCAGCGCGATCGGGTAGGCGCCCAGCGCCAGGGCGGCGAGGATGGCCGAGGTCGTCGCGCAGGCCACCGACACCCGCTCGGCGACCGCGGTGATCGTCTCCAGGGGAAGTTCGGAGCCGCCGTAGGCCCGCGGTACGAACATCCCGCACAGACCGGCATCGCGCAGCACGGGCAGGTGCTCCTCGGGGTAGCGCTGCGCGGCGTCGATCTCCGCGGCCAGCGGCGCGAAGTGCTCGACCGAGAGCCGGTCGGCGGTCGCGAGCCACTTCTCGGGCTCGGCGCTCATCGACGGCTCCCACACGGTGGTGGTCATGATGTGTTCCTTTCGGTGGTGGAGAGGGCGGCGTTGCCCACCCCGTGTGGCGCCAGAACGACCTTGCCTATGACCGACCTACCCTCGATCTCGGTGAAGCCGGCGCCGAAGTCCTCCATCGGCAGGACCCGATGGACGCGGGGGGCGATCTCGCCGCCGGCCACGAGTGCGGACAGCTGCTTGTAGGTGTCGTCGACCTGGGCGCTGACCCGCTCGGTGGGCTTCTTGGGCGACCACCCGGCGTGATAACCCCAGTTCACGCCGTGGACGGTCAGGTTCTTGACCAGCAGGATGTTCGCCGGGATCTGAGGGATGTCGCCGGAGGCGAACCCGATCACGAGCATCCGTCCTTCCGGGGCGATCGCCCGCAGGGACTGCTCGAACACCGCGCCGCCGACCGGGTCGTAGACGACATCGGCGCCGCGTCCTGCGGTCTCGTCGAGGACGGCCTGCCGGAACGACACCGAGTCCACCGCCAGGTGGGCGCCCGCTCCCAGGGCGCCCTCGCGTTTCGCGGCCGTGCTGGCACAAGCGATCACTCGGGCACCCAAGGCTCGTGCCACCTCGATCGCGGCAAGCCCGCTCGCCCCGGCCGCACCGTGGATAAGGACGGTGTCTCCGGGGCCGGTAGCGGCCTGGTTGCGCAGCGCCGTCCACGCCGTGGTGTAGATCGTCGGCAGCAGTGTGGCCTGGGCGAAGCTGAGCTGATCCGGTATCGGGAAGGCGTGGGCGGAGTCGACCACCGCGTGCTCGGCGAACGCGCCGTGGCTCAGGCTGACCGCGACCCGGTCACCGGCGCTCAGCCCGGTCTCTGCGGTGTTGACCCACGTGATGACGCCAGCAGCCTCGGTACCCGGCACGAACGGGGGCTCAGTGCGATTCTGGTGCCGCCCGGCGATCGCGAGCGTGTTGGCGAAACTCAGGCCGGCCGCATGGACACGGACACCTACCTGCCCGCGCTCCGGGGCAGGAGTAGCGATCTCACTCATCTGCAGATCACGCCAGTGCCCGTACTCACGGCATACCAGGGCGCGCATCACTGCCTGCTCCCAGACGGCACGCCGTTGGTGGCCGGGGACGGTCGTTCGGGCAAGACCGCGCGGGCGGCGATCAACGCGGCGGCCTCGGCGTCGGTGTAGCCGAGCTCGGCCAGAATGGTCTCGGAGTGCTCGCCACTGCCCGGGGCTTGCACCGAGGCGACGTCCGGGCGCGACCCCGGCAGGGCGACCACCGGGACCGAACCCGTAGGCCCGGCCAGCTCGGTCAACACCTTCGCCTCCTGCACGACCGGCGAGGCCAGCACATCTCGATAGGAATGCACCGGGCCGCACAGGATTCCTTGCGGCGCCAACCGGTCGATCCATTCCTGCGTCGTACGCCTCACTAGAATCCGTGCGATCGCACTGTCAATATCAGAGGCGTAGGCGATCCGTTCCGTCGCCGAGCCGAGCACGGTGACGTCGAGCTGTTCGTGCAAATTGAGTGCATCGCAAATGGTGGTGAACATCCGGTCGTTGATGCAGCTGAGCATCATCTCGCCGTCGGCGGTGGAAGACCCCGCTCGGCACCGCGAGCCGGCGCTGCCCCTCATGCTCGGATCCATCGGCGTCGACGAAGGCCTGATCGAGCAGAGGTGGCCCCTGCAGAGCCATCGCCGCCTGCAGCAGCGACACCTCCACCTCGCATCCGTGGCCGTGTCGGGCCTGGGCGTAGAGAGCGGCACCGAGTCGCTGGGCAGTGTAGACCCCTGCCGCGACGTCGACGACGGTGAACGACAACGGTCGGGCCGGCTCATCCGCGGCTCGGCCGAGCCGCGCCAGGCCCGTCCAGCCCTGCAAGATCATGTCGGTGGCCGGCAGGCCGGCGGCCGAACTGGATGCGCCGAAGCCGGTGACTCGGACCGCCACCAGCCGGGGATCGGCCCTGCGGAGCGATGCGGCATCCAGACCCAGGCGCGTGGCGACGTCGGACCGGTAGTTCTGCACGACGACGTCAGCACCGCCGATCAGCCGCCCGATCACCTCCTGACCCTCTGGGGTGGTTGCGTCGACACGGATCGAGCGCTTCCCCAGATTGGCAGCGGTTCCGAATGCGGTGTTGCCGTCGCGGCGCGACCCGATGTGCCGCGACCAATCACCGTTCGGTGGCTCCACCTTCACCACAGCGGCACCTTGGGCCGCCAACAGTGCACTGGCGTAAGGACCGGCGAATCCTTGCGAAAGGTCGACGACAGTGAGCCTTTGCCAACCTGCTGGATGAGCAGGTCAGCGGGCTGCGGCGTGTCGTGGCCTCGAATGGGTGAAGCTCCTGGTAGACGGGCGATTGACTAGATCAACACGTCCTACCAGGAGCTTCAAGGTGCTGTCCTACCCGCCTGGGATGACCGTGTCCAGCCGCGCGCTCAACCTGCTCGCCGATCTCCTGCGCGGACACCGCGCCGCCCGTGGAACCCGGTGGCGCAAGCTCGCCGCCGGCCGCCAGGCGCTGCTGGTGGTCGCGCACCTGCGCAAGAACGACACCTACGCCGAGTTGGCCTGCGGGTTCGGGGTCGGCACCTCCACGGTCTACCGCTA
>NZ_FOUY01000064.1 GCF_900115005.1 Pseudonocardia ammonioxydans
CGGGTCGATCTTCCACTCCGACCACGGCTCGGTCTACACCAGCCGCGCCTACGCCAACCTCTGCGACCGACTCGACGTCCAGCAGTCGATGGGTGCGGTCGGGTCCAGCGCCGACAACGCCCTCGCCGAGTCGTTCAACGCCACCCTGAAGCGGGAAGTGTTGCAGGACAACGCGTTCTGGCCCGATCAGGCCACCTGCCGTCGGCAACTGTTCCGATGGTTGACCCGCTACAACACCCGACGCCGCCACTCCTACTGCCGCTACCAGACCCCGAACACCTACGAGGCAGACTTCGCAGCTACCGTTCCGGACGCCGCGTAATCCACCCCGTGTCCACTATCCGGGGTCAAGGCCCGCTGTCCGTGCCGGTGGTCGGGTTCAACGAGATGTTCGCCCACCTCGTCGGCTACCCGCTGCCCGACGCGGAGTGGGTCCGGTGGGTCTCCCCCGTGCTCGGAACCGTCGTCTACGCCTGGGGCGGCCGCCCGTTCCTCACCGGCGCGGTCGCCGAGATCCGTTCCCGCGCACCGGGGATGATGCTGCTCATCGGGCTGGCCATCACGGTCGCGTTCCTCGCGTCCTGGGGCGCGACCCTCGGCGTCCTGGACCACGGGCTGAACTTCTGGTGGGAGCTGGCGCTCCTGGTCGTCATCATGCTGCTGGGGCACTGGCTCGAGATGCGCTCGCTGGCCCGCACCACCTCGGCCCTGGACTCCCTCGCCGCGTTGCTGCCCGACGAGGCCGAGAAGGTCGACGGCGACGACGTGGTCACGGTCGCGCCCACGGAGCTGGTCGTGGGCGACGTCGTCGTCGTACGTCCCGGCGCCTCGGTCCCCGCCGACGGGACGATCGTCGACGGCTCGGCGAGCGTGGACGAGTCGATGGTGACCGGCGAGTCCCGCCCGGTCCGCCGGAACACCGGGGACCAGGTCGTCGCCGGCACCGTGGCCACCGACTCCGGGCTCCGCGTCGAGGTCACCGCGACCGGTGACGACACCGCCCTGGCCGGCATCCGGAAGCTGGTCGCCGACGCGCAGGCGTCCTCCTCCCGCGCCCAGCGGATCGCCGACACCGCGGCGGGATGGCTCTTCTGGTTCGCGCTCGGCTCCGCGGCGGTCACCGCGCTGGTCTGGTCACTGGTGGGGCTGCCGGACAGCGCCGTCGTCCGCACGATCACCGTGCTGGTCATCGCCTGCCCGCACGCACTCGGGCTGGCCATCCCGCTGGTGGTGTCGATCGCGACCGAGCGCGCCGCCCGCGGCGGTGTCCTGGTGAAGGACCGTCTCGCGCTGGAGTCGATGCGCACGGTGGACACCGTCCTGTTCGACAAGACCGGCACGCTGACCCGGGGCGAGCCTGCCGTCACCGGTGTCGAGCCGGTCGAGGGACGCGACGGCGACGAGGTGCTGGCCCTGGCCGCCGCGGCCGAGTCCGACAGCGAGCACCCGCTGGCCGGTGCGGTCGTGGGCGCGGCGCGGGACCGCGGGCTCGACGTGCCCGCGGCACGCGAGTTCTCCTCGTCCCCCGCGATCGGCGTGCGCGCCATCGTCGGCGGATCAGTGATCGAGGTCGGCGGCCCCTACCTGCTGGACCAGCACGGACTGGCCGAGTCGGGGGTCGCCGAGCGGTGGCGGGCGGAGGGCGCGATCATCCTGCACGTCGTCGCCGACGGCGAGGTGATCGGCGCGTTGCGGCTGGCCGACGAGATCCGGCCCGAGTCCCGCGACGCCGTCGACGCCCTGCACGCGGCCGGTGTCCAGGTCGTCATGATCACCGGTGACGCCCGGGCCGTGGCCGCGACCGTGGGCGCCGAGCTGGGCATCGACCGGATCTTCGCCGGGGTCCGGCCGGAGGACAAGGCCGCCAGGGTCGCGGAGCTGCAGCGGGAGGGCCGGAAAGTCGCGATGGTCGGCGACGGCGTCAACGACGCGCCCGCGCTGGCCCAGGCCGACGTCGGCATCGCCATCGGTGCCGGCACCGACGTCGCCATCGGCTCGGCCGGGGTCATCCTGGCCTCCTCCGACCCCCGGTCGGTGCTGTCGGTCATCGACCTCTCCCACGCCACCTACCGGAAGATGACGCAGAACCTGTGGTGGGCCGCCGGGTACAACCTCGCGGCGGTGCCGCTGGCGGCCGGCGTCCTGGCCGGGATCGGGTTCGTGCTCCCGATGAGCGTCGGGGCGATCCTCATGTCGGCCTCGACCGTCGTCGTCGCACTCAACGCCCAGCTCCTGCGCCGGCTCGACCTGACCCCCGCCGGCAGCGCGGCCGCCTTCCTCGGTCGCCGCACCTCCGGCCGTCGGGCAGCATCCGTGCCGGCGGGGTGAGGACGACGACGCACGTTCCCGCTACCGTCCGGTCGTGCCACCCGTCGTGACGCCGTATGAGGCCGGGCACCGCAGGGCGGTGCTCGACCTCTCGCTGCGGGCCTGGGAGCCGGTCTTCCCGCAGCTGCACGACGCGGTGCCGCGCTTCGTCTACGACGCGTTCTACCCCGACGGGTGGCGGGCCCGGCAGCTCGACGACCTGGCCGCCGTCCTCGACGGTGAACCGCAGAACGTGGACGTGGCGACCGTGGACGGCAGCGTGGCGGGCTGGGTCTGCACCCGGCTGCACCCGGAGGACGACATGGGCGAGATCCACGTCCTCGCCGTCGATCCCGATCACCAGCGGCACGGCGTCGCGGCGGCGCTCACAGCCCGCTCCGCCGAACGGATCCGGGCCGCCGGCCTGGGGATGGTGATGGTCGAGACCGGGGACGACCCCGGCCATGCCGCGGCCCGGTCCACCTACGAGGCGTTCGGCTTCGCCCGGTGGCCCGTCGCCCGGTACTTCAAAGACCTCCGGGAGTAGAGATCACCGGGATATCGATGGCTGCCCGACCGGGTCGTCGACGAGCAGCGCGACCGCCTCGCGAGCGGAGCCCCAGGAGGTCGTGACCCCGGTTCCACCGTGCCCGTAGTTGTGGACGCATCGGGCCCCGCCGATCATCTCGACCTCGAGCCGCACGGCGGACCGGACCGGGCGGAGCCCCACCTGATGGGCCAGCACCCGCGCGGTGGCGAGCCGGGGTTCGACGGCGATGCAGCGGGCCCGGATCCGGTCGGCGAGTACGGGGTCGGGCTCGGTGGTCCCGCCGTCGTCCTGGCTGCCGCCGAGCACGACATGACCGGGATGGGGCCAGTAGGCGGTCCAGTCCGGCTCGAACGGCGCGGAGATGAAGAACTCGTCGAGACCGGGGTTCTCCACCACCACCTGCTGACCGCGCACCGGGCGCAGCTGCGGGTCGCCGACGAGCTCGCGGGCCCCGAGGCCCGCGCAGTGGACGATCCGTGGGGTGTACTCGGCCAGCTCGGCCAACGACCTCACCTCGGTCTCGACGATCCGCCCGCCGGCGGCGTGGAGACGACCGACGAGATGGTCGAGGTAGACCGGCATGTCCACCAGCGGGAGCCGCGCCCACGAGCCTCCGGCGAACCCGTCGGGCAGGTCGGCGGGCGCACACGCCGTCAGCCCGGGCAGCGGCGAGGCGTCGCCGCGGGCGGCCAGCCGGCCCCGGCGCAAGACGACCCCGGTGTCGCCGCGGGCGGCCAGCTCGGTGAACTCGGCGATGCCGACCCGTGCGCGGACCGTCTCGGGATCGGACGGGTCGCCGAAGCTGGGGCCGATCATCGCCGAGGCGACCGCCGAGGTCGTCCCGGCCGGGGCGGAGCGGGTGAGGAGCTGGACCCGCCACCCGCTCTCGGCCAGGCACACCCCCGTGGTCAGCCCGATGACCCCGGCCCCGACCACGACGACGTCCGGCCCCGCACCTGCCGTCCCGTGCCCGCCGTGGTCAGCGGGTCGGCCCTGGAAATGGTGCTCAGGCGGGTGAATCGTGCTCATGAGCCGATTCCACCCCGTCGACTCCCCGGGGGTCGTGGACGAACCGGAGGTGCTCAGCGGCTCCCTCCGACGCGCCCACCCAGGTGACGGGCGAGGAACGTCTCGGCCGCGCGGTACATCTCGATCTGGTTCTCCGGGTTCACGAACCCGTGCCCCTCGTCGTCGGCGACCATGTACTCGACGTCGACACCGCGGGCACGCAGCGACGCGACGATGTTGTCGGACTCGGCCTGCACCACCCGCACGTCGTTGGCGCCCTGGACCACCATCAGCGGTGTGCGGATGTCGTCCACCCGGCTGATCGGTGAGCGGGCCAGCATGTCGGCCTCCTGTGCCGGATCCGCCGGATCGCCGACGTAGGCGTACCAGTTGTTGGCCATCATCCCCCGCACCGCGGGCGGCATCGTGCGCATGAAGTTCGCCAGGTCCGAGATGCCGCAGTAGTCGATGGACGCCGCGAACACGTCCGGGGTGAAGGTGACGGCGACCAGCGCGGCATAGCCGCCGTAGGAGCCCCCGTAGATCCCCACCCGGTCCCGGTCGGCGTACCCCTGCTCGACGGCCCAGTTCACGGCGTCGATCAGATCGTCGTGCATGGCGCCGGCGAACTCGCCGATCGCGGCCCTCGTGTGGGCCTTGCCGTAGCCCGTCGACCCGCGGAAGTTGACCTGCAGCACCGCGTACCCGCGGTTGGCCAGCAACTGCACGAACGGATCGAACGTCCAGATGTCGCGCATCCACGGGCCGCCGTGCACGTCGAGGACCAGCGGCAGCCCGGTCGGCTCCACCCCGACCGGCACCGTCAGGTAGCCGGGCAGGCTCAGCCCGTCCCGCGCCGGGATCGTCACCGGCACCATCGGCGCCATCATCTCCGGATCGAGATGCGGGTGCGGGCGGAACAGCTGCCGGGACTCCCCCGTGCTGTGGTCGTAGTACCAGGTGACACCCGGATCGCGGTCGTGGTTGAAGGCGACGACCCACCGCTGCCCCGCGTCGTCCGACGACACCGCGGCGACGTCGCCGTCGGACAGGGTCTCCAGCGTCTTCAGTACCTCGGCGAAGTGCGGGTCCACCGCCTGGAGGACCTGCCGCTCCCCGAGATAGCGCACCGCCCGCAGCTCGCCCGTGCGCGGATGGGTGATCAGTGCCGGGTAGGGGGCGGGTACCAGATCGAGGCTCGGATGGCTGTCGACCTCGGTCTCCACCCCGGTGGCCAGGTCGACCCGGGCCAGGCGGGTCCGGTCGGTGCCCCGGTTGGAGCCGATCCACACGCCGGTCCCGTCCGGCGTGAGCCGCAACGGCGAGATGCTCAACGGGTGGTCGGACCCGTCGAACACCACGATCGGGCTCAACGACCCGGTCTCGGCGTCCCACCGCGCCAGCTCGATGTCGCCCTCGGTCGTCAACGTCTGCCCGTAGAGCTCGCCGTCCGGGGCACACAGCCAAGTGATCACCTGCCCGGGGTTCTGCGCCAGCAGCGTGAGCTCCCCGGTGGCGATGTCGAGCTCGTGCAGGTCGATCTCGTCGACGCGACGGGTGTTGAGCTGCACGATCGCCTTCCCCGGGCGCCCGACGGGCAGCTCGAGCCCCCAGGTGCGCGCTCCGGGGAACGGCGTGAGGTCGACCGCGGGCGAGCCGGGATCGTCCAGGTCGATCCGGTACACGTGCCAGTTCTCGTCGCCGCCGGAGTCCTGCAGGTAGAGCAGCCAGCGCGGGTCGTCGGTCCAGTGGAAGCCGAGCACGCTGCGGGTCTCGTCGGCGGTCACGCAGCGCGCGTCGTCCTCGGAGTCGATGCCGCGCACCCACACGTTGAGCCGGTTGCGCCACGGCGCCAGGTAGGCGATCCGGGTCCCGTCCGGCGAGATCTCCGCACCGGAGCGCTCGGGCGGGGCGAAGAATTCCTCGACGGTGATGAGTTCCGGAAGCGCCATGACCAGTGCCCTTTCGAACGATGTGCTGTGGGACCCAGCAGACACCCGGCCGTCGCGGCACAGTCAAGGCGCACTCGCGACCGGAAAGTGGGATCATCGCCCCGCCGGGGCCACGTCGAACACCGGGGTCAGCACCCCGACCGCGTTCTCGACGGCGGCCGCCGCGGCCAGGCAGAGGTCCTCCCGGAAGGGACGGCCGAGGATCTGGACGCCCATCGGCACCCCGTCGGCCGGCCCGGTCGGAACGGCGACGGCGGGCACGCCCACGAGCGAGCTGACGGTGCACAGCCTGCGGGCGAGGGCGAGGCGCAGGTTCTGCTCCCGGTCGAGCTCGGCCCCGTCGTGATCACCCGGCGGTTCGGTGCTGACCGGCCCGAGGACGAGCGGGTACTCGGCCAGGAAGCGGTGCCAGTCCCGGACGATCGCGTGCCGGTCCGCGGTGGCCTGCAGGTAGGTCCGGAGATCGGCAGGCGGCTGGTGCTGCATGCTCAGCTCCATGTGGCGGGCGCTGTCCTCGGTGAGCAACGGGCGGATGCCCGGCCACGCCGGACCGAACTCGCTGGTGATCAGCGTGCCGTAGGTCGCCAGCCCGTCCGCGGTCCGCGGGACGTCCGCGACGGTCTCCACCACGTAGCCGGCATCGGTGAGGATCCCGGCGGCCGTGTCGATCGCCGCCCGCACCCGCGGGTGCACCCCGAGGCCACCGGGGTCGGCGACGACCGCGACACGCGGGGTGGGCAACGGCGGGCCGTCCAGCGGTACGGGTACGGCCCGGGGGTCGCGCGGGTCGGTGCCGGCGAGCACCTCGAAGGCGGCGCGCAGGTCGGTGACGGAACGGGCGAGCGGCCCGTCCTTGGGGATCAGCTGCGAGGCCAGTGTCGGTTCACGCCCACCGACCCGGTGTTCGCACGGGAACCGGCCGTAGGTCGGGTTCAGCGCGGCGATCCCGCCGTGCAGCGCCGGTCCGCGCACCGATCCACCCGCGTCGTTGCCCAGCCCGATCGCCGCCATACCCGAGGCGACGGCGGCACCGTCACCGCCGCTGCTGCCGCTCGGATCGCGGATCGTGCCCCACGGGTTGACCGTCGCGCCGAACAGCTGGCTGTCGGTGAACCCGCCGATGGTCAGGTCGGGCATGTTGGCGTGCCCGATCGGGATCGCGTCGGCCGCGCGCAGCCGCGCCACCGTGGGCGAATCGGTGTCGGCGACGGCGTCGCGGAAGTGGGGGATGCCGTGCGTCGTCGCGACACCCGCGATGTCGATGTTCTCCTTCACCGTGAACGGGACCCCCGCCAGCGGTCCCACCGGTTCCCCCGACGCCCGGCGCCGGTCGATGTCGGCGGCCGCCGCCCGGGCACTGTCACCGAGCACCGCGGTGACCGCGTTGACCGTCGGGTTCACCGCGGCGATCCGCTCCAGGTGGGTCTCGACCACCTCGGCCGCGGTGTGCTCACCGGACCGCACGGCAGCCGCCATCTCGGTCGCTGTCAGGTTCCACATGGCCAGTAACATACAGAGCTGTATCTGGATACGGGACCGCATTTGGAGGTCGCATGCCCCGGATGACCCGCGCGGAGAGCAGGCAGCAGACCCGCGAACGGCTGCTCGCCGCCGCCGCCGAGCTGTTCGCGGAGCGGGGGGTCAACGGCGCCTCCGTGGAGCAGATCGCCGAACGCGCGGGATACAGCCGCGGGGCGTTCTACGGCAACTTCACGGACAAGCACGAGCTCGCCGTCGACCTGCTGAAGCAGCGCACGCTCCAGGAACTCGAGGAGGTCACCGACCGCACGAGCGGGGAGGACCCGTTCGGAGCGCTGCGGGAGTGGCACACCGCCCGCGCCGAGCACCTGCCCGGCTGGCTGTCGCTGCGCATGGAACTGATCCTCTACGCCCTGCGCAGCCCCGAGTTCCGGCCGCTGCTGGCCGAGCGGGAACGGATCGCCCGCGACGCCCACACCCGTGGTGTCGAGACGGCCTTCGCCGGGCGCGATGCCACCCCGCCCGCCGCCCCGGACTTCCTGGCGCTGATCGTGCACGCCCTCGAGGACGGCCTGCTCGTCCAGCGCATGCTGTTTCCCGACGAGATCTCCGACCAGGTCGTGGTCGACGCGGTCGAGCTGCTGATGCGCGGATGGTTGGGGTCGGCTGCCGGGGGCAGACCCGACGACGAGGACGAGCGCGCCGAGCCGTCGTCCGGAGCGTGACCGGCAGCCGGGGAGGACCTCGCCTCAGCGTCTCGTCCGGGCTTGCCGGCGAGCCTCTACGACCCCGGCGACGAACTGTCCAACTGGACAGGATTGTCGCGACCTCGCTAACCTCCTGTCCATGCGAACAGGAGCTGCGGCGGGGGCCGCACTGCCGGAGCGCACGGGCCCGGCAACAGAGCGACCGGCGCGATTGCACTACCTGGACTCGATCCGGATCGCCCTCTCGGCTCTCGTGATCCTTCACCACGCCGCGCAGGCATACGGACCACAGGACTGGTGGTACGTCGAGGACCAGCCGACGGCGCAGTGGATAGAGGACTTCGCCGTCCTCGACGCCCCGTTCAAGATGAGCCTCTTCTTCCTGGTCGCGGCGTTCTTCCTGCCCGCCGCTGTCGACCGCCGCAGGGAGCGCCCCTACCTCGGGCCACGGTTGAGGAAGCTGGGCGGTCCGATCCTCGTCGGGTTCTTCCTGCTGATCCCGGTCCTGATGTACGCCTACTACCTGAACTTCCGGGACCACGGGCCGATCGGGTTCGGCGACTACTACTGGAACATCTACCTCGGCGCGGGCACCGAGCCGGAAGGCTGGAGCGGCCCGATCTGGCCGGATCGTCAGTTCGGGCATCTCTGGTTCATCCAGCACCTACTGGTCTACTCGATGATCTACCTGGCGTGGCGTGCGATCGCCGACCGCATCCGCACCCGTCGGGGCCTACCGGCTGCGCCGGGCGTCCGTCGCACGCCCGAGAGCATCAGCGGGCTCGCAGTGCTCTACTTCGCCGTGGTCGTGGCAGTCGGCACCGCCGTCCTACGGATCTGGTATCCGGTCGACGAGTGGGTGCCGGTCGCAGAGATCATCCAGACCGAGCCGGCCGACCTGGCCCAGCATCTCCCGTTCGTGATCGCCGGTGTCCTGGCCTACCGCAGGGGCTGGCTGGAGACGATCCGGCCTCGGGTCGCCTACGCCTGGTTCGCGGCCACTGCCGTGTCGAGTGCCGGCTACGTCATCTTCCGTGAGCCACTGACGGGATTCTTCACATGGGGTGGCGCCAACGCCGGTCAGTTCGCGTGGGCCGGCTACGAGACGGTGCTGTGCGTCGGGTTCGCACTCGGCATGCTGGTGTTCTTCCGCGACCACGTGCGCGGCACCAGCAGACTGCAGCGTGCCGCCGCGAAGGCCACGTTCGCGATCTACCTGATCCATCTCCCGATCGTGGTCGGGCTGCACTACCTGGCCCGCGACGTCCCCCTCGACGCCGGCAGCCGCTTCCTGCTCGTCGGGGGGCTCGGATTCGTTCTCAGCGTCGCGGCCGCCCTGATCCTGCGCCGCACACCCGTCGTCCGCGCGATCCTGTGACGACTACGCTCCGACCGTGCCGACAGCGCCCGCCAAGCCGAACCGCGGCGATGCCCGCGTCGCGCTCGTCGCCGCCGGACGCAAGCTCTTCGCACAACAGGGCTACGACGCCACCACGACCCGCCAGATCGCCGCCGAAGCCGCGGTCTCCCATGCGCTGCTCCGCTACCACTTCTCCTCCAAGGCCGGCCTGCGCGACGCGGTCGACGACGACGTGCTCGGCTCCTTCACCCACGCAGTGGCATCAGCTCGCGAGGAAGGCACCGACCACGGCGACCTGGCCGAGGTCGGGCGCGCCACGGCGCTCCTGTTCGGCGCGGACCAGGAGCGGCGACGCTATGTACGACGAGTACTGGTCGACGGCGACGACCGCGCCGCCGCACTGCTCGCCCGCCTCGTCGCAGGCGCAGAACGGGAACTCGAACGACTGCTGCCGCAGCCCAGCGCGTTACCGCCGGAGCAGCGTCGATGGGCCGCCTACCAGACGCTCTTCCTGATCCTCGGGCCACTCCTGCTCGAACCGGCCCTGCACACCGTCCTGGGCAGCGACCCCTTCGCACCCGAGACCCTCGCCGAACGAAGCCACGCCAACCAGCGACTGCTGCAGCACGGCCTGTTCGACTGAGATGACTCCGTGACGTTCACGAGCGCGACCGGTCCTGGTCGTCGATCATGCTGCTGACCTGGACGTCTGCGCTCCCACGAGTCCTGGCGCTGGGAGTCCCGCCCGGGCACCGGCGACAGCGTCGTCGAGGAACGGCGTTGACCTGCGTCCTCTGACGGCGGGACTCAGGGCCCGAGCCGATCGAGGTGGCGGGCCAGCACCGCGGCGAGGACGTCCGGGGAGAGACTCTCGGGCCGGGTGACGGCCCCGAGGGCCAGCCCGTCGAGGAGAGCGGCGAGGCGTTCGGTCTCGACCGCCAGCACCGTCTCCCCCGGCCCCAGCCGGCCGGACTCCTGCGCGTGAGTCAGGACCACCCGCACCAGCTCGCGCGTACCGCGGTGCAGCTGGACGAAGAACGGCTCGAGCTCGGCCTGGAACCGGCTCGCCCCGGCGAGCGCGAGCCAGACCGCCGCCTCCTCGCGGCGGCGGTCGTCGAGCGGGAGCAGTTCGGCGAGGACATCCGCGCCGCGGGTCGGATTCTCGGCCGAGGCCACCGCCAGCACCCGGGCGTTCACCCGCTCGACCAGCCGTTCCATCGCGGTCGCGAGGACCTCGCCGTGGGTCGGCACGTAGTGGCGCACCGAGCCGACCGCCAGCCCCGCCTCCGCCGCCACCCGGCCGAGGGTCGCGCTCTCCACGCCCTCGCGGGCGATCACCCGCAACGTCGCCTCCGCGATGACCTGCCGACGCTCGTCGGCGTCCACGACCTTGGGCATGCTGCTTTTATAGCACGGTCCTGCTACGTTGTTTTGGCACGAACCTGCTAACAAAGGAGATGACGGCATGACCCTCTGGATGCTCGTCGCCCTGATCGCCCTGGTCCTGGTCGTCGTGGTTCGCCGGTTCCGCGGGACCCGCCTGGTCGCCGACGACCTCGTCGGCGCACCGCTGGTACTGACCGCGATCGGGCTGTTCCAGCTGCACAGCGGGGTGGGACTGGATCGGATCGGCCTCGGGGACGGCGCGTGGCTGGCCGGCGCGCTGGTGCTGGGCCTGGCCCTGGGCGCCGTGCGCGCTGCGACGGTGCGGCTGAGCAGCCGCGACGGTGCCCTCCTCGCCCGGTACACGCCCGCGACCCTCGCCGTCTGGGCGCTCTCGATCGCGGGCAACGCGGGGTTCGGGATGCTGGCCGCGGCCGCGGGTGCACATCCGGACGGCCGTCCGCTGCAGCTGTGCATCGGCGTCGGACTGCTCGGCGAGAGCCTCGTCCTGGGAATGCGGGCGCTGTCCACCGGGCTGCCGTTCTCCCCCGGGACCCGGCCGGGCCGGGGCGCCCCGAGCCGGGCCGATCAGATCGTCGACGCGGTCCGTGCCGCCCGGCCGGTCGCGCCGCCGCCGGACGGGGAGCTGACCCGGTCGCCGTCGGTGCGCGACGGGGTGGCCTGGCTGCGGGGCACGCACACCGGCGCGCAGGGTGGCCGGCGGTGATCCCGCCACCGGCGACCAGGCCTGCCGTCCGTGGCGGAAGCGGCGGGATTCGAACCCGCGGTCCTTTCGGACGCCCGCTTTCAAGGCCACTGGGGCGCCAGGTCGTGGGCGCGAACTGGCTGGCCAGGCATCCGTAGCCGTCCAGTGGTGTCTCACCGTTCTCCGGTGGGTTGCGGTCACGGTTGTGGTCAGTCGCCATGCTGCGCCCTTCCCCGATAGAGGCCGGCTTGGGCGTGGTCCGTGGGGCGTCCAGGGGGCCGTAGGCGCTCGCGCAGCGACGGTTCTGTGTGGGGTAGGGGCCCCGCACAGGTTCGCCCTGGATGCCGCGCGGACCACGTACGACCGTTTCCGGCATCGGGGGTGGACTGCCCGTTCCCCAGCGCGCTAGCTCTGATCTCCGCCCTGCTCGATCCGGACTTGCTCCACCAGCGCAGGGTAGGTCGCGGCGGCCTCCGGCCTGTCGAGGTCCCAATGCGCTGTCGTCCAGGGGACCGGGCAAGGGCCATTGTGCTCCGGATCAGGACACAGCAGGAGTTGGATCTCGTCGACCAGCCTCCTCGCTTGCGCCTCCGTGCAGTAGACGCCGACCTTGATCTCGAAGAAGGCCTTGGGCTCGGTGTTCGGTCGGAACGCGCTCTTCTCCATGTTCCGGATGCTGGCACCGGGGATCGAGGCGGTCATCAGGGATCTTCCGGGTCTCGGTGGAGTGACGGGCACCGAGACCCTCGGGGCTGGGCTGAGCGGGGCCGGCCCTTCACAGGGCTTCGCCGTCGAGGAGGGGTTCGAACGTGCGGTAGGAGGTCAGGTCTCGGAAGTGGCGGCTGTACAGGTCAGCGGGCGAGGTGTCGTTCTCGTACAGGGCGGGTGCTACGTCGACGACCTCCAACAGTCGATCCCTGATCTCCTCCCCCACCTGGTTGCTGTAGGAGATCTGGGCGTCTCGTCCGTGTCGCTTTACCCGATCGCGTGCCTCGCGCAGTGACGGGGCCCGCAGCGTGACGATGTCCTCGCGGTAGAGCGGCCGGTAGTCCGGCGCAGATGACGACGACTCGGACAGGAGGATGGCGACGAACAGCGTCTCGGTGGCCATGTCCGCATCGTCGTCCCGTTCCGACCGGCTCACCTCAGGCCGAAACCCTGAGATGCACCCGGGCCGGCTCAGCCTCATTGCCGCACCTTCGGGCGTTCCGGGGTGCGGTCTTCTCGCGTTTCGAGCTCGTCTGCCGGGGGCGGGCGTGCGCGCGCCGGCCGCCGGGCCGGAGGCAGGAGGCGGACGGCAGCGACGCCGCCCGTCCGGCCCGTCAGGGCCGGCTTGAAGACGTAAAGAAAGTCCTCACCGGACACGAGCGGGCTGTGCGTGTCGTGTCCCGGCTGATGCTTGACGTTCCGGTCTCACCTGATGCTTGACGTTCGGGCCTGATCGGCTTTCCTGTCCGCTGTCCGTGCTGGTCAGCGGGTGGCGGGGAGGCTGGGATTGGCCCTGGTGGACATGACCGTGGTCGAGCAGCGCTACCGCGCTGTGCTGGCCGTCGAGCAAGGCGAACCGCGCTATCAGGTCGCGGCCCAGTTCGGCGTCTCCCGGCAGACCCTGCACACCTGGATCACCCGCTACCGCGCCGACGGACTGGCCGGGCTGGCCTCACGCTCACACCGCCCGGACTCCTGCCCGCACCAGGCATCCGAGACAGTGGAGGTGGCGGTCTGCGAGATGCGGCGCGGCAACCCCCGCTGGGGACCACGCCGGATCGCCCATGAACTCGCTCCCCGCTTCGGCGCCCAGGCCCCGTCGCGCAGCACGGTGGCGCGGATCCTGCACCGCAACGGCCTGGTCGAACCCCGTCGCCGCCGCAAGCTGCGCTCGGACTACCGGCGCTGGGAACGCCCGGAGCCCATGGCGCTCTGGCAGCTCGACATCGTCGGCGGCATCCACCTGCGCGCCCCGGACGGCACGGTCACCGAAGCGAAGATCGTGACCGGGGTCGATGACCACTCCCGCTTCGCCGTCATCGCCACCGTCATGGTCCGGGCGACCGGCCGCGCGGTCTGCCTCGCCTTCGCCGACGCGCTGCGCCGCTACGGCATCCCCGACGAGGTCCTGAGCGACAACGGCAAGCAGTTCACCGCCCGCTTCGGCCGCGGCGGCGAGGTGTTGTTCGACCGGATCTGCCGCGACAACGCCATCACCCACCGCCTCACCCAGCCCGCCACCCCGACCACCACCGGGAAGGTCGAACGCTTCCACCAGACCCTGCGCCGCGAGCTGCTCGACCACGCCGAACCCTTCGACACCCTGACCGCGGCGCAGGCGGCGCTGGACTCCTGGATCGCCGACTACAACTGCACCCGCCCGCACCAGGCGATCGAGATGGCCTGCCCGGTCGACCGCTTCGCCCCCAGCCAGCACCAGCGCGGCGACGAGGACCTGCTCCCGCTGCGGCTGCCCGCCCGGCTCACCGCCGCGCCCGTCCCGGCAGAGGGCCCTGAGCACCCCGGCCCGGCCCCGGACGACGAGACGAGCACCGAGATCGAGATCTATCGGGGCGGGCCGGTGGAGTTCGAGCGGGTCGTCCCCGCCTCGGGGAACCTCGCCGTTCTCGGCAAGCAGTTCTGGCTCGGCCCGCTCCGCGCCGGGGTCACCATCACGTTCTGGGCCGACGCCCAGGTCATACACCTGTCCGCCGGCGGGGCACGGATCAAGACCGTCCGCTCCCCCTACACCGACGACCAGCTCGCCACCCTCGCCGCGACCGGAGGCCGCCCCGCCGGCCCGCCACCGCTGCCACCGGCCGAACCCGACGGCACCGCGATCGAGATCGACCGCACCGTCTCGCGCCTCGGCAACATTGCCCTGGCCGGACACTGGCACCCCGCTGCGGAAATCCTCGGCGGGCGCCGGGTCACCATCCGCATCGACGACCACGTCCTGCTGATCTTCGACCCCGAAACCCGGGAACTGCTGCGCACCAGACCGAACCCGCTGACCTACGACCAGGCCCGACACCTGCGCGGCGCCCGACCCGCCGGCCCGCCACCACGACCGAGCACCGAGCCGGTCACCGTCACCCGCCGAGTCTCGGCCACCGGCACCATCATGATCGCCCGCCAGCTCATCGCGCTCGGCCGCGACCAGGCCCGCACCGTGGTCACCGCCCACGTCGCCGAACACACGATCACCGTCGACCTCGTCGACGGCGCTCAACGCACCGTCAGCCGCACCAGCACCGGCGCGATCCGTAACCTCAAGGCCCAGATAGACCGCACAGTTTCCTAGCCCGAACGTCAACCATCACCCGGGACAGGAACGTCAAGCATCAGGTGAGACCCGACAGTTGGACACGCGAGTGTCCGGTGCCAGTCGATCTGAGCCACTATGCGTCCTTGGTCTGCGGTGGCTCGGGTCGACTGGCGACGACAGACCGTCGGTTCGCCATCCGATCTGAGCCACCCCAGCCCAGACCGACTGGGCGTGTTGAGGCGATGCGCGATTGAACCGGCGTACTCGATCACGGCGTCTGTTAACCGGGTCGAGGACTTCTCGGACGTCTCATACTGCGGTGCCGTCGTGTTCAAGATCTTGCCCATGTGGACGGGTCGCTGAGCCCACGGGGGCCGTCCGCCCCGCTGCCGGGTCCCGGCGCGCGGTGAGCTGGACCTGGCCACCGCGCCCACTCTGGTCACGCTGCTCGACGGGCTGTGTGAGACAGGGGTCTACTACCTGGTCCTGGACCTGCGCGAGCTGGAGTTCCTGGGCGCGGCCGGGAGCCTCCGGGTCCTTGTGGGCGCCAACCGCCAGTTCCGCGCCTACCCGTGCTGGCTGGTGCTCACCCACTCGGCCGCCACCCCCGGCGGCTGCTGCAGCTCACCGGGCTCGACTCCGCCCTGACCCTTCACCGCCCTACCGCGACCACCCCGACACGGACACCGATCGCCGGTGAATCGGACCATCCGACTCTTGATGAACACCACATGGTGTGGCATCCGGCGGACGGGGGTAGGCGTAATGCGATCCCGTTGAGCCCGGGTCCGCCCGATGATCAAGGAGGAACAGTCATGGCCCACGAACTGCGCGGCCGCACGGTCGCGATCCTGGCCGCGGACGGGGTCGAGCGTGTCGAACTCGATCTGCCCCGCGGCGCCCTCTACGGAGCCGGCGCCACCGTCGAGGTGCTCTCACTGCACACCGGGTCTCTCTGGGCACGGGAGTGGGACAAGGACCCGGCCGGCACGATCACCGTCGACAAGCAGGTCGGCGAGGCGTCGGTGAGCGACTACGACGCGCTGCTGCTGCCCGGCGGCACGGTCAACCCCGACCAGTTGCGCACCGACCCCACCGCGGTGGAGTTCGTGCGCGCTTTCGTGGGCACCGGCAAGCCGGTCGCCTCGATCTGCCACGGCCCGTGGACCCTCGCCGAGGCCGACGTGATCCGAGGTCGGCGACTCACCTCGTGGGCCTCGATCCGCACCGACCTGCGCAACGCCGGCGCCGAGGTCGTCGACGAAGAGGTCTGCATCGACGGCCAGTTCATCACCAGCCGGTCACCGTTCGACCTGCCCGCGTTCTGCGCGGCGATCGTCGAACAGTTCGCGGCCGTCCCGGCTGCGGCCTGACCCACCACCGACCGCCACGGCACCCGAACAAGCGAAGGAACGTGCTCATGAAGGCACTCGTCTATCACGGTCCCCGCCAGGTCAGCGTCGACGAGGTCCCCGACGCCCGGATCGAGAAGCCCACCGACGTCCTGGTGAAGATCACCTCGACCAACATCTGCGGGTCGGACCTGCACATGTACGAAGGACGCACCGACTTCGAGCAGGGCCGCATCTTCGGCCACGAGAACCTCGGCGAGGTCATCGAGGTCGGCGGCGGCGTCGACAAGATCCGGGTCGGGGACATGGTGTCCGTCCCGTTCAACGTCAGCTGCGGGCACTGCAACAACTGCGAACATGGACTGACCAACTACTGCCTGACCGCCAACGAACCCGGTGTAGCAGGTGGCGCCTACGGCTTCGCCGACATGGGCGGCTGGGCCGGCGGGCAGGCCGAGTACCTGCGCATCCCGTGGGGCGATTTCCAGTGCCTGCGCCTGCCCGAGGACGCCAAGGGCAAACAGAACGACTACACGATGCTCTCCGACATCCTGCCCACCGGCTGGCACGCAGTGGAGATGTCCGGGCTGACACCGGGCGAGACCATCGTGATCTACGGCGGCGGTCCGGTCGGTCTGATGGCCGCCCTGTCAGCGACGGTGAAGGGCGCGGCGAAGGTGATGGTCGTCGACCGCCACCCCGACCGGCTCAAGCTGGCCGAACAGATCGGCGCGATCCCGATCGACGACTCGAAGGGCTCCCCGGTCGACCAGGTCATGGAGCAGACAGGCGGCCGCGGCGCCGACCGCGGCGCCGAGTGCGTCGGCTACCAGGCCCACGACCCCCAGGGCAACGAGGACAACGCGCTGACCCTCAACAACCTGGTCGCCTCGGTGAAGTTCACCGGCGGCATCGGCACCGTCGGCGTGTTCATCCCCCAGGACCCCGGTGCCCCCGACGAGCTCGCCCAACAGGGCAAGGCCCGCTTCGACTTCGGCACCTTCTGGTTCAAGGGCCAGCAGATGGGCTGCGGACAGGCGCCGGTCAAACGCTACAACCGTCACCTGCGCAACCTCATCGCCGAGAACAAGATCACCCCGTCCTGGATCGTGTCCCACAACCTGACCCTCGACCAGGCGCCCGACGCCTACCAGCACTTCGACGCCCGTGACGAGGGCTGGACCAAGGTCGTCCTCAACCCCACCCAGCCCAGCTGAATCAACCCGATCTGACCGCCGAACCCGGCGACCAGACCTCGGAAGAGGCGACGATGAGACAGATCGAGACAGTGACCCTCGACGATGCCCGCAGGGTCATCGCCGCGGGCGAGCAGAAGGCCCGCGAGATCGGGTCTCCGAGCAACGTGGCCGTGGTCGACGCGGGCGGGGGAACCTGGTCGCACACATCCGGATGGACGACGCCTGGATGGGCAGCATCGACATCTCGATCAACAAGGCCTTCACCGCGCGGGCCTTCGACACCTCGACCGGTGACCTCGCGAAGAACTCCCAGCCCGGCGAGCAGTTCTACGGCATCAGCGACTCCAACCACGGCCGCGTGATGATCTTCGCCGGAGGTCTGCCACTGCGCGGGAGCAACGGCAATGTCGTCGGCGGTGTCGGAGTCTCCGGAGGCACCGGCGAGCAGGACCAGGTCGTCGTCGAGGCGGCCATGGCCGCGTTCTAACCCGGAGCCCGCCGACCGTCCCGAACGCGCGTCAGGAGTGCCGATGACTCATCCCCCGAGGTTCTGCGCGGCAGGCGGTTGGATGCCCACCACCACCTGTGGAGCGCCGCGCGGGTCGAGCGCGGCGACTACCACTGGATGCCCACGGACGGGCCGCTGCGCGGGGATCACCTGCCCGAGCACCTCGCCCCGGCCCTCGAAGCCACCGGGGTCGGCGGGACGATCGTGGTGCAGGCCGCACCGACGGTGGACGAGACCCGGTTCCTGCTTGAGCTCGCCCACACCACCGACTTCGTACTCGGGGTGACCGGGTGGGTGGCCCTCGACCAGCCCGAGGACGCCGAGCTGCTGGCCGAGCTCGCCGCCGACGAGTATCTGCGGGCGGTACGACCCATGATCCACGACCTGCCCGACCCGAACTGGGTCGCCCACCCACAGGTGCACGCCAACCTCGAGCGGCTCCACGAGCTGGGGCTCCGGTTCGAGGCCCTCACCCACACCGAGCACCTGCCCGCCCTCGATGCCGCGCTGGCGGCGGTCCCAGAGCTGCCGGCAGTGATCAACCACCTATCCAAACCCGCCTACCGGCCGGACGCCGACGACCAGTGGCGGCAGTGGATGCGGCGGTTGGCCGAGCGGCCCAACACGTGGTGCAAGTTCTCCGGAATGCTCACCGAAGTCGGCCCCGGCTGGTCGCCGGCGCAGTTCAGCCTTACGCGGACTTCCTGTTCGAGACCTTCGGCGCCGACCGTGTCATGTTCGGCAGCGACTGGCCGGTCTCCAGCCAGCTGCTCGCCTACACCGACGTGGTCGCACTCACCGACCAGCTCGTCACGGAGGCGGGACCCGCCGCGGTCGACGCATTCTGGGCCCACACCGCCGAGCGCTTCTACGGCGTGCGAGCGCCCGCCGCGGCGACGCTGGCTCGCTCGGATCAACCGCTGTCGTCGTAACAGCATCCCCCACACAACGTGGCTCTTCCCAGATGAGGGTGTAGGTCGGCCGGGCGCGTCGGTCCGCAGATAGACGTCGAGGTCTCCCGACGATGGAGGTTCCTACGCCATCCATCCGAAAGACCTCGACGTGTCCGACGCTACCCCGCCGGCCGG
>NZ_FOUY01000070.1 GCF_900115005.1 Pseudonocardia ammonioxydans
CTGCGTGCTGAGCCTGCTGGCGCTCTCCTCCGGCGTACTCGTGTTCGTCGTCGACTCGATGGCGCGCGCGACGTTCTGCCTGCTGGTGTCGTTCCTCGCGGTCGCCGCACTGGTGCTGATGACCGGGCTGGCCTACCTCGGCATCGTCATCATCCTGATGATGATCATCGAGATGGTGATCATGGCGGTGTTCATGGTCATGTTCATGATGAACCCGGCCGGGCTGATGCCGATGTCGATGTTCCACAACACCCGCGGCGCCGCCGTCATCTCCGGCCTGGTGTTCACCGGGCTGGCCGCGGGGATCCTCGCCGTGGACTGGCCGCAACGCCGCGGCGCACCGGCGCCGGACCCGACCGTCGCGCTGGGCGAGGCCCTGATGGGCGGTCACATGCTGACGATGATGACCCTCGGCGTGACGCTGTTCGCCACCATCGTGGCCACCGTGGTCCTGTCCACCGGGCGTGGCCGCTACGACCGGCTCGGCGACGATCTGGACGCCGAGCGGGCCGACGACCCGGCCGGTGGGGGTGTCGGTCGATGATCCTCGAGGCGTTCCTGCTGGTGGCCGCCGCACTGTTCTGCATCGGGTTGTTCGGTGCGCTGACCCAGCAGTCGATCGTGATGCTGATGATGGGCCTGGAGCTGATGATCAACGGGATCATCCTGGCCGCGGCCGCGTTCTGGTACTTCCTCGCCCCGGCCGCCGACGGTCAGGTGATCGTGGTGGCGGTGGTGACCGCGATGGCGATCGAGATGGCGATGGGGTTTGCCGTGGTCACCGCGATCTACCGGGCCAAGCGCGTCGACATGACCGACTCGGCCACCGAGCTGGAGGGCTGAGCGGTGCCCAGCACCGTGCCCGGTGCCGTGCTGCTCGCCCTGCTCATCGGCCTGCCGACCGTGGCCGGGGCGGCGCTGCTCGTGGCGCGCCCGGCCCGCGGTGCCACCGCGGCCGGGGTCACGACCGCCGCAGCCACCCTCGCGGTCGCGGTGGCCGCCGCGGTCACCCGCCCGGCGTCGGAGGTGGCGTTGCTGGCCGGGGTGCGGGCCGGGTTCGCCGTGGACGGGTTGTCGGCGGTGCTGGTCGTGCTGGTCGCCGCGGTGCTGCTCGCCGCGCTCGTCGTGGCTGCGGCCGAGCCGGACCTGCGGACCGGCCGGTTCCACGGCCTGATGCTGATCTTCGCGGGGGCGATGCTGGCCACCGTCACCGCCACGACGCTGCCCGTGCTGTTGATGGCGTGGGAGGTCATGGGGGCGATGAGCTGGGCGCTGATCGGCTACCGGCTCGACGACCGGGCGGGCACCCGCGCCGGGACGGTCGCGTTCCTGACCACGCGCGCCGCGGACCTGGGGCTGTATATCGCCGCGGGCGCGGTGCTGGCCGGTGGGGCGGGCACGATGGCCCTCGCCGACCTTCCGGGCCTGGACGGCGGCTGGCTGCACCTCGCGGTGGCGGGTGTCGTGCTGGCGGCGCTGGGGAAGTCCGCGCAGCTGCCGTTCAGTTTCTGGCTGTCCGGGGCGATGCACGGACCGAGCCCGACCTCGGCGTTGCTGCACTCGGCGACGATGGTCGCCGCCGGTGGCTACCTGCTGCTGCGCACCGCCCCGGCGCTGGACGTGGCCGGCTGGGCGGCGCCACTCGTGGCGTGGGTAGGTGTGACCACAGCGCTGGTGCTGGGCCTGGTCGCCGCGGTGCAGGACGACCTCAAACAGTTGCTCGCCGCGTCGACCTGCTCGCAGATCGGGTTCATCGTGCTGGCCGCAGGGGCCGCCGCGACCCAAGCTGGGGCGCTGCAGACCGTGGCGCACGCCGCCGTGAAGAGCCTGCTGTTCCTGGTCGCCGGCCTGTGGCTGGCCACACTCGGCAGCCACAGCCTCACCGGTGGTCTGCGGGGCGCTGCGCGCCGGCATCGGGTGCTCGGCGCCGCGTTCAGCGTCGGGGCGTTCGCGTTGGCCGGGCTACCACCGTTCGGGTTGTGGGTCGGGAAGGACGCCGTGCTGGCCGCGACCCCGGCGATCTCGCCGGTGTTGTATGTGACCGGGTTGGTCGCGGGGTGGACCGCGGCGTTCTACGCCGGACGGGCGCTGTGGTTGGTCTGGCGCCCCGCCGCCGGTCCGGTCACCGGCTCCCGGCCGAGCCGGCTGCCTCGCCCGGCGGTGGCGACGACCGTCGTGCTCGCTGTCGCCGCCGCGGCCGCCGGGCTGCTGGCGCTGGGGCCGGCACCGCTGCGCCCGCAGCCGGCCCCGCAGACCTGGGAGCTCGCGGTCTCCGCCGTGCTCGCCGGCATCGGCGTCCTGGTGGCCCGGCGCTACGCCGAACGGGTTCCGGCCCCGGGGCTGTTGATGCGCTGGCTCGACCTGGAGGAGCTCGCCCAGCGCGGTCTCGCCCGGCCGGTGCTGGTCCTGGCCGGGGCGCTGGCCCGGGTCGACGATCACGGGCTCGCCCGCGTCCCCGCCGGCGCGGCCCGCGCCACCGCCCGGCTGGCCACACTGGTCACCGCGCACGGCGAGCGCGGTGTCGACCGCGCCGTGGCCGGGATCGCCGACGGCGCCCGCGCGCTCGGCCGGGCCGCCCGGCGCCCGCAGACCGGGCAGCTGCACCAGTACTACGCGCAGGCCTCGGTGGGCTTCGCCCTGCTCGCCGCCCTGGCCGTCCTCGTCCTCGTCGTGAGGTGACCCGTTGCTGTCGCTGATCGTGTTCTGGCCCGCCCTGGTCGCGGTCGCGCTGTCGGTGGTGCCGGCCCGGGCCGGGACCCGGGTGTTCGCCGGTGCCTGGTTTGCGACCGGGCTGGTGCAGCTCGGGCTCGTCGCCGTGGTCTGGGCCGGCCTGCCTGCCACCGGCTACGGCTCGGTGGAGCGGCTCGCGTGGATCCCCAGCGCCGGGGTCTCGTATCACCTCGGTGTCGACGGGCTGTCGCTGCCGCTGCTGGCGCTGACCGCGGTGCTGTTCACCGCGACCGCGGTCTACACGCTGCGCGGCATCGCCCGCCCGAAGGGCTTCGTACTGCTGTTCCTGGCGTTGCAGGCGGTCAGCGCGGGCCTGTTCGTCGCGCTCGACCTGATCCTGTTCTTCCTGTTCTTCGACCTGTCGATCGTGTTCATGTACTTCGTGATCGCCGGGTGGGGCACCGGCGCCCCGGCGCGGCGGGCGGCGCTGACGTTCTTCCTCTACACCTTCCTGGGGTCACTCGCGTTGCTGCTCGGGTTCATCCTGCTCGCGTTGGCCGGGCCGCGGTTCACCTTCGACATCCCGGCCCTGGCCGCGCAGAACCCGCTCGCCGACGGCGGCGCCTACGCCGGGCTGACCCTGCTGGTGATCGGGATCGGGCTGGCGGTCAAGACCCCACTGTTCCCGTTCCACACCTGGCTGCCGCCCGCGCACACCGAGGCGCCCGCGGCCGGGTCGGCGATCCTGGCCGGGATCCTGCTGAAGATGGGCACCTACGGCTTCGTCCGGATCGCGATGCCCCTGCTGCCCGCGAGCTGGCGCCAGTTCGCCCTGATGGCCGTGGTCCTCGGGGTGGTCTCGGTGCTCTGGGGCGCCCTGGTCGCACTCGCCCAGACCGACCTCAAACGCATGATCGCCTACACCTCGGTCAACCACATGGGCTACGTCCTGCTCGGGCTCGGCGCGGCCGGGCTGGTCGCCGGCAGCGGCGAGCAGGCCCGCACTCTGGCCACCGCGGGCGCGACCTACCAGATGGTCAGCCACGGGTTGATCACCGCGGCGTTGTTCCTGCTGGCCGGGTCGCTGCACGAGCGCGGCCACACCTACGACATGACCGCCTACGGCGGGCTCGCGACCCGCATCCCGCGCTTCGCCGGGCTGTTCGCCGTCGCCGCGTTCGCCTCGCTCGGGCTGCCCGGGTTCTCCGGGTTCATCGCCGAGTTCCAGATCTTCGCCGGGGCCCTGGGCGCGGTACCGGTCGCGACGGTCATCGCGGTGACCGGTGTCCTGATCACCGCGGCGCTGCTCCTGCTGGCGATGGGGCGGATGCTGCCCGGCGAGGTCCGCGTGCCGGATGCGCCCGGCACGCCGCGCCCGTTCCCCGATCTCGGCGCCCGGGAGCTGCTCGCGATCGCGCCCCTGCTGATGCTCGCCACCGTCCTCGGGCTGCTGCCCCGGGCGCTGCTCGACGTGATCGAGCCGGCCGCTCGTAGCGTCAACGACCTGGTCGCCCGGTGAGCACATGGACATGATGGTCGACAGTGACCCGACCGCCCTGATCCCCGAGATCGCGCTGCTGCTCGGCGCGGTCGCCGGGCTGCTGCTCGGCGCGTGGACCCCGCGCCGGCGCCAGTGGACCATCCGGGTACTGGCGGGCCTCGCCGCCGCTGCCGGGTTGGCAGCCACCGCCGTCGCCGCGACCCGGCCGCCCGAGGTGGTGTTCGGCACCTACGTCCTCGACACCGCTACGCACACGACCCGGGCGATCGTGCTCGTCACGACGCTGGCCCTGGTCGCGCTGTGTGGCGACACCGCCGCCGGGCACCGCCGCGAGACCGAGTTCGTGGTGCTCGTCCAGCTCGGCGCGCTGGGCTCGATGCTGCTCGGCGGGGCAGCCGACCTGGTCCTGCTGTTCGCGGCGTTCCTGCTCGCCAGCGTCCCGCTGTATGCGCTGGCCGGCTGGGCGAAGCAGGGCACCGCGACCGAGGCGGCGCTGAAGTACTACCTCGCCGGCGCGCTCGCCGGCGTCACCACCCTGGCCGGAGTGACCCTGCTGTTCGGCGTGGCCGGGGCCACCGGCTACGCGGGCGTCGCCGAGGGGCTCACCCGGGGACCGGGCGGTGCCGCGGCGGTCGGGCTCGTCGCCGTGCTCGCCGGTCTGGCGTTCAAGGCCGGCGCGGTTCCGGCCCACTTCTGGGTGCCCGACGTCGCCGACGGCACCCCGCCGGCGGTCGCCGCCGTGATCACCACGCTGCCGAAGATCGGCGCCCTGGTCGCCACCTACCGGCTCCTGGACACCGCCATCCCCGCCGACATCGTGGACTGGCCGCTGCTGGTCGCGATCCTCGCCGCAGCGAGCATGACCCTGGCCAACCTCGCCGCGTTCGCCCAGACCTCGGTACTGCGGCTGCTCGGCTACTCGACCGTGTCCCAGGTCGGCTACCTGCTGATGGCCGTCGCCGTCGCCGGTCGCGCACCGCTGGCCGAGCCGGCGCTGCTGTTCTACCTCGCCGGCTACGCCGTCACCAACGTGGCCGCCTTCGCCGTGGTCGCCGCCACCGCCCAGCGCAGCATCGACGGGCACCGCGGGCTGGCGCGCCACGACCCGTTGCTCGCGACCGCCCTCGTCGTCGCGCTGCTCGGGCTGGTCGGCACCCCGCCGACCGCGGTGTTGTTCGGCAAGCTCGTCGTGTTCACCGCGGCCGTCGACGGTGGCCTGGCCTGGCTGGTCGTGCTCGCCGTGCTCAACACCGTCGCCTCGCTGTTCTACTACCTGCGCGTCATCGCAGCCGCCTTCACCGCCGGCGACAACGACCACGCCGGCGCCGTGGATCACGCCGGATCGGGGACCCGGTCGCGCCCGTGGGCGCGGTGGACCGCGCTCGGCACCGCCACGCTGTCGTTGCTGCTCGGTGTGGGCGCCGGGGTGGTCCTGACCGTGGTCGGGACACCGACATGAACGGCGCGGTCGGGACATCGACATGAACGGCGCGTACGGCCCGCACGAGGCGCGTAGCCACGCCGGTACCGTGGCCGACATGGGCGACAGGCGACACGGACTGCAGCTGGTGCTGCTGGTCCTGCCTGTCCTGCTCGGACTCGTCGGGATGCACGCGCTCGTCGTCCCGGCCGCCCCCGCCCCGGAGACCGGGCATCAGGTTGCGATCGCAGCGTCCGTGGCCGGACCCACCGGCCACCGAGCCGACGCAGCGGCCACGCCGTCTGCACCGGTGTCGGCCGCGGCCACCCATCACCCGATGTCGACCGACCACGGCGAGCACGACGCCCACCTGCTGCACCTGTGCCTGGCGGTGCTGGCCGCCGTCGGGCTTGGGCTGCTCGCGGCGTGGCTGTTCCTCGGGCGCCTGACGCTCCCGGTCTCGGTCACCCCGGCCCGGCAGCGTGCCCGCGACATGCCGGCCCAGCGGCCACCGCCGGTCCCTCGACGACTCGCCCAGCTCTGCGTGATGCGGACCTGATCGGCCCCCGGCGCGTCAGAGCGCCGGATCCGCCCCCGATCACCCGTTCCGACACGGAGAGCCAGAACCACACATGAAGATCACCAACGTGGCCGCCGCGGCCGCGACACTGACTGCTGCCCTCGTCCTGACCGCCTGCGGCGGTCCGGATCCCGCCGGCAGCGCCGCGCCCGCAAACCCGGCACCCACCCCGTCCAGCGCCGCCGCCCCCAGCGCGGCGATCTCGGCCGAGCACAACCAGGCCGACATCGCCTTCGCCCAGGGCATGATCCCGCACCACCAGCAGGCCGTGGAGATGTCGAAGCTGGCCACCGACCGCGCCGGTAGTGACGACGTCCGCCGCCTCGCCACCGAGATCGAGCAGGCCCAAGGCCCGGAGATCGCACAGATGCAGGCCTTCCTCACCGCCTGGGGCGCCCCCGCACCCGGCGCCATGCCCGGGATGGACCACGAGTCGATGGGCCACGGCCCCGACCAGAACGGTATGGGCCAAGGCGGTATGGGACAGGGCGGCATGGATCACGGCGGCATGGCCGGGATGATGACCCCCGAGCAGATGGGCCGGCTCGAGCAGGCCAACGGCGCCGAGTTCGACCGCATGTTCCTCGAGATGATGATCGCCCACCACGAGGGTGCGGTGCAGATGGCCCAGACCGAACTCGCCAACGGGACCAACCCCGAGGCGACGGCACTGGCCCAGCAGATCGTCGACGCCCAGGAAACCGAGATCACCGAGATGCGCGAGCTCCTCGGCTGAGCCCCGGTCAGGGTGAGCTGGCACCGATAGGTCGCTCTCATCCCTGGCCGATACGAGTGGGGGGTATGTACGGTAAGCCGTGACATACCCCCCGCCCGTATCGACGATGGAGGCTGTCCGATGGCGAAGAGCGCGAATCGGCCCGCTGTTCGAGGTCCGCTGTCTGCCGTGATCGCGGCTGCCACGTCCGAGCCCGGTCGTGCGGTTCTGCGCTGCCTGCTCGGGTGTGCGCTGCGAGCGCTGTCTGCCCGCACGCCCGCTGCCGAGCGCCGCGCGGCCTGTGGCGACGGTCGATGACCGCGCAGCCAGGACGGTCTCCCCATCCTGTTCACGGCTCGGCCCGCCGAGCTCACCGCGCTGCCGGAGCACGACCCGGCTGAAGAGGAACCACCGCTGCTGATGATCGACAGACAACCCGTACCCCGCCCGAGCCCCCACCGCCGCAGGACTCGATCCCGCTCCGCCTATGCCCTGCTCACCGCCGGCATTGCCGTACTGCTGGCCGGCTGTGGCGGACCGGCTCAGCCGGACACCTCCCCCGCCGCTGCCGACACCACCGCCGGCCTGTTCGACCAGGTCGGTCACGTGCACGGGGTCGGGGTCGACCCCGCCGACGGCGGCATCGTCATCGCAGGCCACCACGGTCTGTTCGGCCTCACCGGCGAGGGGACACTGGCCCCGCGGCAGGACTCGCCGCAGACCGGTGGGCCGGATCTGATGGGCTTCACCGTCGCCGGGCCGGCGGCGTATCTGGCCAGCGGCCACCCCGCCCCCCAGGACACCAGCACGCCGAACCCGCTCGGCCTGGTCCGCAGCACCGACGGCGGTGCGACGTGGGAGCCGGTCAGCCTGCACGGCCAGGTCGACTTCCACGCCCTCGACGTCGACGGCACGGCCGTCGTCGGCCTCGACGCCACCCGCGGGCTGCTGATGACCAGCAGCGACAGCGGACGAACCTGGCAAGAACGCGCCCCGCTGGCCGCCCTCGACGTCGCCCTGGCCCCCGGGGACGGCACCGGGATCCTGGCCACCACCGAGGACGGAGTCATGGCCAGCCGTGACGGCGGCACCACCTTCACCACCGTCGCCGACAGCCCCCTGCTGGCCTACCTGGCATGGGCGGACGACGGCACCGTGTACGGGATCGGACCGGATGGGACGGTGCACGCCAGCAGCGACCAGGGCACGACCTGGCAGCGTCGTGGCGGCACCGCGAGCCCCCCGCAGGCGATCACCGCCGAGCCCGGAGGCCGACTGACGGTCGTGACCGACGACGGCGTCGAGCAGTCCACCGATGGCGGCGCCACACTGCAGCGTCTCGCCTGACCGGCGGTCACGCATCGGCGAGACGCCACAGCATGTGGTCGCCCTGCCGCCCCTCGGGGGTGGGGTCGTGGACCCCACCCCCGCAGGTGGTCATCGATGCCGGACGGCGCCAGGCAGACCGGCCAGGGGGCGTGTCGGCGCCGACGCTGCAGCCCCTCCGCGTTCACCCGGGCGGACGCGTGGTAGCGGGCGTGTCGGCCGGTCGTCGTGCGGGTCGACCGCCCGCAGCCGGATGGTCGCCGGATCGGCGGCCGGCTCGCTGGGTGCCGCCCCACTGTCGTCGTCGGGGGCGGTGAGTAGGCCACGCCGATACAGCACGGCCAAGGCCAGCCCACACAGCAGCCCGATCACCAGCAGCACCAGCCACGGCACATACGGGGCCCCGGCGGAGCGGGCGAGATCGATCGCCCAGCCCGTCCCCGCGTTCCCGAGCAGGATCCCCACCCCGCACACGGTGTTGTAGAAGCCGTAGTGGGTCGCGACGAGCCGGTTGCGGGCGAGGCCGACGATGGTGTCCATCTCGAACGGAAGCACCACGGCGGTCCCGATCGCGAGCAGCGCCGCCGTCATCAGCAATGCCGCCACCCCCAGCACCGTCGCGGTCACCGCGCTGACGTCGGGCAGCGCGACCAACAATCCGTCGGCGGCGAGCAGCGGTACGAACGCCGTGCCGAGCACGACGAGGCCACGACTGAGCGACCCGGCCGGCCCCCACCGTGCACGACACCACGCGGTCACCTTCATCTGCGCGGCGATGGTGACACCGCCGGAGACGACGTAGAGCGCGGTCACCAGCGCCGTGCCCAGGTCGCCCTGCCCGGCCAGTGTCCGGGCGTGCAGCGGCAGCGCCAGATACACCTGGTAGGACAAGACGTAGGTGCCGATCATCGCGACGGAGAAGGGCAGGAAGCCGCGGGTCGCGGCGACGTCGCGCCACTGGCCCAGGACCGGCCGCCGATCCGCTTCGGTTCCCCCGTCGGTGTCGCCGCCACGGGCTGGCAGCGCCCGGATCTGCAGCACCGTGAGCACCGCGAACACCGCCGCCGCCACCAGACAGGTCACGGCGAAGTTGATGCCGGTCAGCAGCAGACCCACGACCGGGCCGACCACGATGCCCGCCTGGTAGAACACGCTGAACAGCGCGAACGCCTCGACCCGGCGTTCCCCGGCATCACGGGCGATGTAGGCGCGTACGGCCGGGTTGAACAGCGCCCCGGCGAACCCGGTCGCGGCCGAGGCCACGACCAGGGTCGTCACGTTGTCGACCAGACCGAGCAGCGCGAACCCTCCGGTTCGCAAGGCGCACCCGGCCACGATCATCGGTTTGTAGCCGAACCGGTCGGCCAGGCTGCCTCCCACCAGGAACATGCCCTGCTGGGAGAAGTTCCGCACGCCCAGGATCACCCCGACGACCAGCACCGAGAGCCCCAGGCCTTGCGACAGGTGATCGGCCAGGTACGGGATGAGCATGTAGAAGCCGAGGTTGATGGTCAGCTGGTTGAGCAGCAGCAGCTGGACCGGCCGGTCGAACGACCGGTACCTGTCGAGGACGCGCATCAGCTCTCCGGCTCGGTGGGGCGAGCACACCGGTGCAGCGGGTCCAGCGGTGGACCTCGGCCGCGTCCGGGCGGTTGATTTCGTCCGGGTCGTGCACGGGTGGGCCGCTGATGATGATCCCCTTCTCTGCGCAGAACTCGTCGTTGTACACGGTGTCGAAGTAGCGCTGCGGCCCGTCGGGGAAGACCGCGGCGATCCGGGTGCCCTGCGGTCGGGTCCGGGCCAGCCACCCGGCCACCGTGCCGACCGCACCGACGCTCCAGCCGCCGCTGGAGTAGCTGGCACACGCCATCGCCCGGCACGCCGACACCGCCTCGTGGGCGGCGACCCAGTGCACCTCGCTGAAGATGCTGTGGTCGACGTTGCGCGGATGGATGCTCGACCCCAGGCCGCGCATCAGCCGCGGCCGCGCGGGCTGCCCGAAGATCGTCGACCCCACCGTGTCGACGCCGACGACCTCGAGGTCGGGCAGATGCCGGCGCAGCGCGCTCGAGATGCCCGCCGAGTGTCCTCCGGTGCCGACCGAGCAGACCAGCACGTCGATGCGGCCGAGCTGGCTGCGCAGCTCGTCAGCCAGCGGGGCGTAGGCGGACACGTTGTCGGGGTTGTTGTACTGGTCCGGGCACCACGCGCCGGGATGGCGGTCGAGCACCTCGGCGACGCGCTCGCGGCGCGCCTGCTGCCAGCCACCGCATGCGGCGGCGGCCTGCACGGTCACCACCTCGGCGCCGTAGGCGCGCAGCAGGCGATACATCAGCGGTTCCATCCCCGGGTCGGACACCAGCGTCACCGGGTGCCCGTAGGCGATCCCGGCCAGGGCCAGCCCGAGCCCCAGCGTGCCGCTGGTCGACTCGACGATCCGTCCGCCGGGCTGCAGGTCACCGCGCTCGCGTGCTCGTTCGACCATGTGCAGGGCGGGGCGGTCCTTGATCCCGCCGGGGTTGGTGCCCTCGAGCTTGGCCCAGAAGCCCCGCCCGTCGGAGGCGAACGGTGCGTCGATCCACACCGTCGGGGTGGAACCGACCACGTCGGTCAACTTCACGCAACGCCGGGGCGCGACGCCCGGGCCATCGAGGGGAACAGTGGTGAAAGGCATGGACATGACAGACCTCGTTCAGGCGCGGCGACACGCCGCACCAGGGAGCGGTGATAGGACGCAGGAACCGGCGACCAGGGGTGAGACCCGAGGTCGCCTGGCCTCTACGTCCGAGAGATCTGTGCCAGCGTCAGGTGGTGCCGTCCGCCTTCCGGTCGAGCGGGTGTGGTCTCGACCGCGCCGACCATCCACGGGGGTGCACGAGGTGCCGCCGCAACACGGACGTCGATACCCGCCCCGGCGACGACGTCAGGCAGGACTGGGCGATCCCCGCGAGCGGTCAGCGTCGACTCGTCATGGCTGCCGGCGTCGTGACAGACCGGAACCTCGTGATCCGGATGCGGCGCACCGGAGCCCTCGGTCCCGGCTTCGTCGTGATGGTCGTGCGGCTGCTCGGCCGTGGCGCTCGAGAACAGCTGCTGCTCTGCCGATTGTGCCGGCGGCCCTCCGACCACGAGCTCAGGCCCGTGCGCCGACGCGACCGGGTGCAGCCCACAGATCAGCACGATCGCGGACAGAGCGACAAAAAGGACGGACCGGCGGACGCCGACGGCGAGTTCGTGCGCCTTCAGCTCGCCGACGGTGTCGCTCACAGTAACCGGACCGTACCAACGCGACCGGCACACCCGACCACGGCACCACGGTCGATGCCGACGCCGAAAGCGGATGGACTCACCGACGATGAGCATCGCCGGCCCGGAGGCGAGCTGCAGCCACCGTGCACACGGATCAGCGCCCGGACGTCGCCTTGTCCGGGGGAAGTCACGGACAGCGACAGGAACTGCGCCGCTGCGTGACAACCTCGGACGCTTCCGGACGTCGTACCTGACAGGAGAACACCCGGCCTCGGTACGCCCGGTGGCGTAGCGCGACCAACGACGAGGAGTGCGAATGCGGAGCACGGCGATGCGGCGGACCCGGTTCGGCCGGCTCGGGGTGGCGGGCCTGGTGGCGGCGGCCGGGATCGGCCTGGCCGGTACGGCGCTCGCCGACGCCGAGAGCAGTGACATCGCCGCTCAGGCGCACGCCGAACCGGCGGCGCCCGGTACTCCGTGCTCGATCTCGACCCGCGCGTGTGTCGATCTCGAATCGCAGCGCGCGTGGCTGATCCGCGACGGCCAAGTCACCCGAGGCCCGGTCCCGATCGCCTCGGGCGGAGCGGGCCAGGAAACCCCGCTCGGGCACTCGTTCCGCGTGTACCGCAAGAACAAGGACCACGTCAGCGGCGAGTTCACCGGCCCCGACGGCAACCCCGCACCGATGCCGTGGGCAGTCTTCTTCGCCGACGGCGGGGTCGCCTTCCACGGCGGAGATCGCGAACGCGCCTCAGCCGGGTGCGTGAAGCTCGACCTGCCCGAGGCGGAAGCATTCTTCAACGACCTCACCGACGGCGACAAGGTTCAGGTCGTGAACGCCTCCGTCGAGCAGAAAGCTCGCGCCGGAGCACCGGCGAGCGGCTGACCACAGCAACTACGAACGGGTTGGCGGCGCCAGGCCTCACCGTGTGTCAGCGGCGCAACACCTGCCGCAGCTGCTCCGTCGACGGGGCGCCCGACAGTCCGGCCTCGCAGCGATAGACTCGGCACGAGAACGCTCCTGGACCGGTGGCGTGCTCGGCGAACGGGTCTACCCCGTCGAGCAAGATCGTGGGTGATCCCGCGAACTCAGGCGTTCCGGCGACCGCCTCCGCGGTCATGGTCCGGACCTCGACCGGAGTCGTGGCATGTCCCGCGTCGTCCAGCGCCTGACGCAGACGCTGCGAGGCGACGTTCTCGTGGGGGCAATTCGGCACCACCAGCAGCTCCACCCGCATCCCACCAGTGTGCTCCCACGGGCCGCTGCGCCAGCAACATCCGGCGACCGGAGGGCGCCGCATGGACCCGGAACGAGATCGGCGAGGAGCCGCGGCGGTCTTGTACCCGGTGCTCGTCCGTGTTGGAACGAGCCTCATGTCTCCATGCAACGAGCGTCACCGCCCGCTCAGGCCGTACACAGCTACCCGGTCGGCGAGCTCGGGGCGTTACCTCGGATACCGGCCCAGCCGATCGCGGCGGCGGCCAGGAGTAGGAATCCGCCGAGGAGGTAGACGGCCTGGATGCCGAGCGCGGCGGCGAGCAGACCGCCCAGGAGCAGCGACGCGAGCCGGCCCAGCTGCCAGAACACGTCGAAGCTGGCGAAGATCCGTCCGCGCAGGTGTGCGGGGGTGTGGGCTTGCAGCAGGGAGTTGAAGGTGACCGCGCCGGTGGAGGTTCCCAGCCCGTAGATCGCGAGGGCGACCAGAGCGACCGGGAGCGCGGAGAACGTTGCGAGTGCGAGGTCGACCAGGCCGCGGAGCACGTAGGGGCCGAACACGAACGCCGGTCGGCGCGGGTCGCTGAGCAGCCGGCTGACCACCAACGGGCCCAGGACTGCGCCGACGCCGATCGCGCCCAGCAGCAGCCCGTAGCCCGACGGCGCCAGGGCCAGGTGCTCGCGCGCCAATACCACCAGCAAGGCACTCGTCGCGCCGGCCGACAGGGCCGCGAGGAGCTGGCCCGCGCCGAGTGCCCGCAGTAGCCGGTCCGAGGCCAGTACCCGTACCCCGGCGACGGCGTCGGCAAAGAACCCGCGCCGTGCGGGCGAGCGCGGCGTGGCCGGTAGTCGCAGCCCGGTGAGCAGGAGTGCGCTGACCACGAAGCTGGCCGCGTTGATCCCGAACGCTGGGGCGGGGCCCAGTGCGGTGTAGAGCAGCCCGGCGAGCGGAGCCAGCGCGATCTGGGCCAGCACTGCGGCGGTCCAGATACCGCCGTTGGCAGCGACGAGTTCGTTCTCGTCGACTAGCGCGGGTACGGCGCTGTTGGCTGCGGGGTTGAACAGAACCGCCCCGGCAGAGAGCCCGAACGCGATCACATACACCGCGACGACGTGCTCGCCGAGCAGGATCAGCGACCCGGCCAGCAGGGCACGCCAGACGTCCGCGGCGAGCATGATCCAGATCCGGGGCAGCCGGTCGACCAGGGTGCCCGCCAGCGGTGCGAGCAACAGGACCGGAAGGATCTCGGCGAACACCACCGCGCTCACGCCCAACGCCGAGCCGGTCAGGTCGAATACCAACAGGGCCAAGGCCACCGTCGCGAAGATGTTCCCGCACTGTGACGCTGTGCGCGCCGACCACAAGCGCCGGTAGCCGGGGTGGGCGAATACCGTGCGCAGCCCGACGCGGCGGCGCGTAGCGCTCACTCGACACCTGCCCGAGGGGTGCTGCCAAGGCCCGCGGCGCCTGCAGGGGCCGACGCGAAATGCGCCGGAACCCTCCTGCGGGCGATGGCGAGCACCCTGACGATCACAGCCTCTGACTGAACGAACACCGCACTTCGCTTTCGATCGGATCGGACGGCTCGACGCCCGTCCGGACGCTAGAACCTTCCCCCAGGGGTAAGGTCAAGGACGATCATGCGAGGAGGGCTGTGATGCGGATGACGGTCGGCGCCGCCGCCGAAGCCGCCGGTGTGAGCGCCAAGGCGGTCCGCCTGTGGGAAGCCAAGGGGTTGTTGCCTGCCGCCGAGCGGACCGAGGCCGGATACCGGGTCTTCACTGAGAACGATCTCGACGTGCTGCGCTTCGTACGCCAGGCGAAGACCCTCGGCCTGCACCTCGATGAGATCAAAGAAATTCTTGACCTCCAGCGCGGCGGAGAGCAACCCTGCGGCCGCGTGCTGGCGTTGCTCGATGCTCACCTCGCCGACATCGATCAACGGCTCCGCGACCTCAATCGCTTGCGCCAGTCACTGTCCCGTGTCCGCGCCACTGCCACCAGCGCGCGTCGGCACGGCCAGAACGCCGTTGTCTGCCAGATCATCGAGGCACCATCAGAAGGCGGCCGACACCCCTAGCGACCAAAGGATCAGCTGAATCAGTCCGAGGTAGCACGATCCGGCTCGAGTCTACGAGCGGGTCGGCCGATGATCTGTACTACACACGTGCGGGCCGTTCGCCCCGCGCCGGTCAGGGTTGCCGAGGCCGCGCCGGTCCAGTCCCGCCACGGGAGTGACCGATGCACCAGGAACACCACCCGCGCCGCCGGTCCCTGCTGGCACCGGACCGGCGCGAGGAGCGCCTGCGCGCGGCTGGCGGATCCCGGTCCAGGGCGTCGACGTGCCACGCATCGCCTGCGGCCTTACGCATGAAGGCGCGGTCGGACTCCCGAGGTGGCCGACGGCAGCGGCGCGTGGGAACGACCAGCGTCGCTGGTCCGGGCCGCGGGGCCCGGCCGGGTGCGGGCCCGCGAGGGGGCTGCGGCCGCGAAGTTCAGTCAACGAGGGGGATGATCGCGTTTCACGGGCGGCGGGTGCAGCTGCAGTCCCGCCAGCAGCGCAGCCTCACCCACCAGTTCCCCGACATCGCCCACGCGGTCGGCGAGCAGCTGCCACCGGGGACCGTCGTCGATGGTGAGCTGGTCGCCCTGCGCGACGGCCGCATCGACTTCACCGCTCTGACCACCCGCAATGCCCAGCGATTCCTGGTCGTCTTCGACGTCCTTGCCGACCGCGGCCAGGACGTGCGCGCCGAGCCCCTGTGGTCGAGACGGGACCGACTCGCCTCGCTTGTCGGAGACGCCGACGACGGGGTCCTGCTGGCCCCAGCCGTCGACGAGGTCACGGCGGCCCGAATCTGGATGGAACGCCACGCCGAGCTCGGCATCGAAGGCCTGGTCGTGAAGGCGCTCGCTGCCCCGTACCGTCCCCGACAGGTGACCTGGTCCAAGGTCCGCGCCACCCACACCACCGAGGCCGTCGTCGGCGCAGTGATCGGCCCGATCACCCAGCCCCACGCCCTGATCCTCGGCCAGCACGACCGGCACGGCCAGCTGCGCATCATCGGCCGCACCCAACGGCTCTGCCGCGACGCGGCCACCGAGCTCGGCGACCGGCTCACGCCGCCGCGCGGCGGGCACCCGTGGCCGGCGGTCATCCCCGGCGGGCGACTCGGCCTGCCCGGCGCGACCGACGACGTGACGCACACCCCGGTCCGTCCCACCCTGGTCGTCGAGATCGACGTCGATACCGCGGTGGAGCATGGCCGCGCCCGACACGGCGTGCGCTACCGCCGACTCCGGCCCGACCTGCTCCCCGACGACCTGCAGGCCTCCGGGGCGAGCTGACCGTTACGATCGTGATCTACCACGTGCCGCAGGAGCGCCGTGGCTACGCCTCTGGCGCACGGGCGGAGAAGGCCGAGGGGGTTGCGGCATGACCACGATCGCCCCGATCGGCCGCGTGGGCAACGTGGTCTGCGTGCGCTGTGGGGACGGCCCATTGCTGGCCGGCGAACTCATCGACGACGTCGACGAGCGGCTGCCCAGGGCGGTGCAGGGCTGGTTGTCCGCGGCCGGTTGGCAGCTGTCCGGGCCGGTGTGCTCGGACTGTTGTCGGGAGCTGGGCCGGTGACCGCCCGGGTCGGTACCGGTGGCAGCGCCCGTGGTTCTCGGGCGGGGGCAGGGTTCGTGCGGTCGCTGGAGGCCTCGCGGCTGTACCGGCCGGACGGGTCGGTCGAGACTGAGCGGGCTCCGGCGGTGTGGACTCTGGCTCATCGCGGCTACAGCGGCGGCGGCCGGTTGGATGTGTGGGTGTAGCCGAGCCGGCGCGCGGCGCTGCAGGCCGGGGCCGAGCTGGCGCTGGCATGCGGCCTGGACGCCGACCCGACTGCGTGCGCGCAGTACGAGGCCGGCCGGTTTCAGGCGGTGCTCGACCGCTACGAGGCGACCCATCCGGAAGGGTTCGTGCTGCGGGTGCAGGCTGCGTTCTTTCAGTTCGACGAGTCCGGGCCGCGGGGCGTGTCATGGCAGGTGTGTAAGCCATGGGTGGGCCAAGATCGACCGCAGTGATCAACACAGCGGTCGGGAAGGACACCCACGTGAGCGAGAACCAGCCCGACCCTGACGGCGAGACTGCAGCGGCTCGCCGGCTCGCCGAGGCCCTCGACCCGTCGGCGATCGACGCGCTGTTGGCCGACGCGAAGGCCGCCGGCACTCCGATCGACGGCGTCGACGGACTGCTCAACCAGATGACCAAGGCCGTGCTCGAACGGTCGCTGCAGACCGAGATGACCCATCACCTCGGCTACGACCGCGACGACCCCGCCGGACACGGGACAGGCAATTCTCGTAATGGCAACTCGACC
>NZ_FOUY01000019.1 GCF_900115005.1 Pseudonocardia ammonioxydans
GTGCTCACCGATAACGCCTGGTCCTACCGCAAGACCACCTGGCGCCAGACCTGTCATGACTTGGGCATCGGGCGCCGGTTCACCCGGCCCTGGCGCCCGCAGACGAACGGGAAAGTGGAGCGTTTCCACCGCACCATGGTCGACGAGTGGGCCTACCACCAGCCGTATCAGTCCGAGACCGAACGCCAGGTCGCGTTCGGGGACTGGCTCGACTGGTACAACTTCCACCGACCCCACACCGGAATCCGAGGCCACGCACCAGCCGACCGCGTCACCAACCTCTCCGGATCACACATCTAGAGACGGGCGCCGGCCGGTCAGCCGGTCAGGAAGTCCACCAGCACCCGGTTCACCTCGGCCGGGCGCTCCAGATAGCCGTAGTGCCCGGCGTCGGCGATCTCGGCGTAGCGCGCCCCGGGCACGGCGTCGGCGACCTCACGGGACAGCCGCACCGGGATGGCCCGGTCGTCGGCGAACGCGACGACCAGCACCGGCACACCGATGCCCCGGTAGGCGTCGCGACGGTCGTCGAGCTCCAGCGACACCCGCAGCTGGGCACGGTGTCCTGCCCGGACACCCGCCCCGCCGAAGCCGATCACGTCCAGCCAGTCCCGGGCCGCCCGATCGTCGTCGAGTGTGGACGGTGACAGGTTGTGCGTCGCCTGCATCGCCGACCACAGCTGTACCGGCAGGTCGACGCCGGCCTCGGAGGCGGCGACCAGCCCGGCGGTGTACGCCTCCTGCACCGGGTTCAACCGGGCGTGCGCGGCCAGTGCCGCGACCCGGCCGACCAGGTCCGGGCGGGCCAGCGCCAGCTCGAGCACCACCCGCGACCCCAGCGAGGTCCCGACGACGGCGGCCGGGCCCGCGTCGAGGTGTTCGATCAGCGCGGCGACGTCGGCGGCCATGTCGCCGACGGTGAACCCGGCCGCGCACTCATCGGTGGGCGGGATCCCGCGGTTGTCCACCGTCACCACGCGCAGCCCTGCCCGGCGCAGGGCCGGGACCTGGTGCACGTCCCAGACCCGGCCGGGACTCCCGGTGCCCATCACCAGGACGGCGGGCGGCCCGTCGCCGCCGTGGTCGGTCCAGGACAGCCGGATCCCGTTGAGTCGTGCGATCGTCACGTGCTGCAGCCTGCGGCACGACGACGAGCCGCGCAGCCGTCCGCGAGAACCGTCACGTCCGTCCCCCCGGGGAGGGCCCGGCCGACGCGCGGCGGTCCCGCCCGGAGGTCAGGCCGTCGGGTCCGGGGCCGGGGCCGGGTCGGTGAGGTAGCGCTGCAGGGTCGGGCCCATCCAGGTCGCGACGGTGTCCGGCGAGGTCGAGGCGAGCGGCTCGATACGGAGCACGTGGCGGGCGAGCAGCAGGCCCATCAGGTGGGAGCCGACCAGCTCGGCTCGCAGGCGGGCCGGCTCCGGGACGACCGTGGCGATCCGGGCGATGATCTCCTGCTCGATGTACCCGGTGAACATCGCGGCCGAACGCTCGTCGGTCGGCGCGGAGCGCAGCAGCGCGAGCATCGGCTCGACCGTGGGAGCCCGGTCCCAGACGTCCAGGAAGTGCCGGACGATGCGCTCCCCCAGCCCGTCGACTCCCCCCGAGAGCTCGGCCGCGACCTCCTCTGCCGGGTTGACCGGCAGCGCCAGCGCCTCGGTGAACAGCCGCGACTTGGTCTCGAAGAAGTAGTAGACCATCGCCGGGTCGACCTGCGCGGTGGCCGCGATCCGGCGGACGGTGGCGCGGTCGTAGCCGCGTTCGGCGAACAACGCGCGGGCCGCATCGAGGATGCGCCGGCGGCTGCGTTCCCCGGTGCGCCACCGGCCGCGCCGGGCGACCGTGTCCGGCTCGTGCTGTTCCGCCATCTCGTCCGGTTCGTCCACCGTCATCCGCCAACTTTGTTCATCGCTTGTTGAATATGAGGTTACAGCCCAGTAGCGTCCAACTCCATCAGACGGTGAACATTGGCCGAACCCCGTTGCGAGGAGCCCGCCGTGGCCGACTACACACTTCCGCTGCCGCACGTGGGACCGCGCGAGATCGCGCTCGTCGGCGGCAAGGGCGCCGGCCTCGGTGCGCTGATCGGCGCCGGGTTCCCGGTGCCCGACGGGTTCGTCGTGACCACCGCGGCCTACCGCGACTTCCTCGAGGCCACCGGGCTCGCCGACCGCCCGGCCGCCGAGCTGCACGAGCGGATCCCGCAGGCTCCGATACCCGAGCGGGTGGCCGCGGCGGTGCTGGCCGCCTACGCCGGGATCGGCGGGCCGGTGGCCGTCCGCTCGTCCGGCACCGCGGAGGACCTGGCCGACGCCTCGTTCGCCGGCCAGCACGACACCTACCTCGGCGTCGACGGCGAGCTGGCGGTGCTCGACGCCGTCCGCGACTGCTGGGCCTCGCTCTGGACGCCGCGGGCGGTCGCCTACCGCGCGCACCAGGGCTGGGACGAGAGCGGGCTGGCGCTGGCCGTCGTCGTCCAGGAGATGGTGGACGCCGAGTGGGCCGGGGTCCTGTTCACCGTGGACCCGGTGAGCGGGCGACGCGACCACGTGGTGATCGAGGCGGTGCGCGGTCTCGGCGAGGACCTGGTGTCGGGCACGGTCAGCGGCGAGCACGTCGTCCTGGACAAGGCGACCGCGTGCCGGGTCGGCGGATCGGCGTCGGTACCGGACACCGACGCGCTGGTACGGCTCGGCCGCGACGTCGAGGAGGCCTTCGGCTGCCCGCAGGACCTCGAGTGGACCCGGGCGGGGGGTCGGCTCCTGCTGGTGCAGGCCCGGCCGCTGACCGCGCTACCCCCCGAGCAGCCCGCCGAGCCGGCGGCACAGGACCGCACGCGGACGCGCCGCGACTACGGGATGGCCGCCGACCACATGCCGTTCCCCCCATTCCCGATGGACGTCTCACTGTTCCTCCGCCCGGCGATCCGCGCGATCATCGACGCCGCCCGGGCGGCGGGCCTGGCCACTCCGACGCTCGGCGAGGCCATCGTCGAGATCGGCGACGGGGTGGTCCAGGTCGTCCCGCCGCAGCAGATCCGGTTCACCCACCGCGCGCTCACCGGCGCACCACGAGCCGTCCCGGCACTCATCCGGTTGCTGAGCACCTCGACCACCGGCTGGCGCGCCCGGTCGGACGAGACCCTGGTGGCGCTGTGCCGGCGGGTCGACGCGGCCGACCTCGGTGCGCCCTCCGACGCCGAGCTCCTCGAGCAGGTCGATGCCCTGATGGGCACGCTGGGCTCACTCATGCCGTCCCGGTTCGGGGCGATGCCCCGCGGGTTGCTGGCCGAGCTCGCCGTCGGGCGGCTGATCGCCGCCGTCGTCGGCCGGGAGCGGGCCGACCGGCTGCACGCCGGGCTGATGTCCGCGGTGCCGTGCGTGACGACCGAGGCCAACGCCACGATCGACCGGATCGCCGCGGCCGTCCGGGCCGACCCGGAGCTGCTGCGGATCTACCGCGAGCAGCCGGCCGCGGACGTGGCCGCACGGCTGCAGGAGTCGGCGCCGGGCCGGGCGCTGCTCGCCGACGTCGAGACCTACCTGCGTGAGTTCGGGTTCCGGGAGATGTCCATCTTCACGGTCGGGCTACCGCCGCTGCGAGAGACCCCGGAGGTGGCGCACGGGCTCATCAAGGGCCTCGCGCAGGGCCCGCCCGCCGACAGCGACGGTGCGGCCCGGCTCGCGCGCGGCCGCGTCGAGCTGCACCGCGCACGCGGCCTGCGGGCCCGCCTGCTCACGCCGGTGATCCGGCGGCTCGTCGAGGTGCAGCGCCGGACCGCCGGGTTCCGGGAGGACAGCCACTACCAGCTGGTGATGACGCTGGCCGTCGCCCGCCGGGTCCTCCTGGAGCTGGGGCGCCGGTTCGTCGAGCGCGACGTGCTCGACGCGGCCGAGGACATCGCCTACCTGGAGCGCAGCGAGTTGGCGGCCCCGGAGCGCAGCGAGGCCACGACACTGCCACCCGCCGCCGTCCGGGACGTCGTCGCCACCCGCAAGGCCGCCCGCCGGGCCGCGCTGCCCGGATACACGATCATTCCGGCGCGCCTGCAGACCCGGCCCGACGACGAGGGACGGGTACGCGGCACCCCGGCCGCCCGGGGGACGGCCACCGGCCCGGTCCGGATCGTGCGCGACGAGTCGGAGTTCGCGAACCTGCAGGACGGCGAGGTCCTGGTCTGCCCCTACTCCAACCCGACGTGGACACCGCTGTTCGCGCTGGCCGCCGCGGTCGTCGTCGACACGGGTGGGGCGGCGTCGCACGCCGCGATCGTGGCCCGCGAGCACGGGATCCCCGCGGTCATGGGCACCGTGAACGCCACCCGGGTGCTCTCCGACGGGCAGCAGGTCGTCGTGGACGGCGGCGCCGGCACGGTCGAGCTCGCCGGCACCCTCCGGTGACCGCCACCCGTCCCGCCCGGGCGGGCGCGGTCACCGCCGTCGTCCTGTGCGGCGCCGTGCTCGGCCCGCTGAACTCCACCATGATCGCGGTCGCGCTGCCGCCGATGGCACTGGACCTCGGCGTCGACGCCGCCGCGATGAGCTGGCTGGTCACCGCGTACCTGATCGCGATGGCCGCGCTGCAGCCGGTCGCCGGCAAGCTCGGCGACCGGCTCGGGCCACGGCCGGTCCTGCTCACCGGGTACGGGCTGTTCTTCGTGGCCTCCGCGCTGGCACCGCTCGTGCACAGCCTGCCGCTGCTCATCGCGTGCCGGGTCGTCCAGGCCGTCGCGGCCGCGCTGACGACACCGACCGGGTTCGCCCTGCTGCGTCAGGTCGCGCCGCCCGACCGGCTGGGCCGCGCCTTCGGCGTGATCGGCGCCGTGCTGCCGCTGGCGGCCGCGGTCGGGCCGGTGCTCGGCGGCGTCCTGGTCGAGGTCGGCAGCTGGCAGGCGATCTTCCTGGTCAACCTCCCGGTGACCGCGTTCGCCCTGGTCCTGGGCTGGTGGGTGGTGCCGGGCGCCGCGCGCGCGGAGAACCCCGGCGGGTTCGACATCGTCGGGGCGGGGTGGTTGTGCGCCCTGCTCGTCGGCTTGACCCTCACCCTGGACACCGCCCCCGGCGGTGCGGCACTCGTCGTCGCCGGGGTGGTGCTGGTCGTGGCGACGTGGGCGTTCGTCCGCCACCAGCGGCGCCGTCCGGACGCGGTGCTCCCGCCGCACCTGTTCGCCCGGCGCAGCTTCATCGCCGCGGCGACCGGCATCGGGCTGGCCAACCTCGTCTTCTACGTCACGCTGCTCGCCGTACCGCAGCTGCTGCACGACCGCGGGATCGACGGCGCGCAGGCGGGCCTCGTCCTGGGCGCGCTGACGCTCGCGTCCTCGCCACTGGCCCTGCTCGGCGGGCGGCTCGCGGACCGGGCCGGGCTGCGGTTGCCCGCCGTCGCCGGGCTGACGCTCCTGCTGCTCGGCCTGGTACCACTGCTGCTCGACCCGACCGGGCTCCCGCTCCCGCTGCTGGTCGTCGCCCTGGGTGTGGTCGGTGCCGGGGTCGGCCTGTCGATGCCGGCCTTCCAGCTGGGTGCCCTGCACGGCGTCGACCAGCGCGACACCGGGATGGCGACGGGGGTGTTCTTCACCAGCCGCTACCTGGGCAGCATCGTCGGCACGAGCCTGCTCGCCGGTCCGCTGGCCCTCACCTCGCCTGCCGCCGACACCGTGCTGTTCGCCGTGCTCGCGGGCACCGCCGCGATCGGGGTCGCCGTCGCGGCCACGCTGCCCCGGCCGGCCTGATCCGGTCGGTGGCTCCCACCGGTCAGGCCGGAGCCGGCGCCGCGTCGTCGGCCGGCACCGGCGGTTCCAGGACGACCGCCGTGGCCCGGAACGGCGTCATGTCGAGCCGGAACCCCTGCAGGTCGTCGACGGTGCCGAGGTCCTCGCCGGAGAACAGGTCACGCACCGTGGCACCGGGCTCCAGGTGCTCGGACCGCACCGCGGCGTCCACCTGCTCGTCGGCGAAGTTGAGCACCGTGACCTGGGTCCGCCCGTCGTCGAGGGCGTGCACCATCACCAGCAGGCCGCGGTGCGAGACGTCCGGGACGTCGACCTGCCGCGCCGTCGCCACCCCGCAGTGCTTGCGCACCGCGAGGATCGCCTGCATCTGCCGGGCGAAGCTGGTCTCGTCGGCGAGCTGGTCGGGCAGCGTGCCGTACAGGCTGCGCCCGCGCGGCATCCCCGACGACGACCCCTCGGCGTCGGGCCGGTTCCCCATCAGGTCGTGCGCGGGGCGCGACACCCACCGTGTGTCACCGGAGGCGAGCAGGTCGGAGACCCGCTCCGGGGGCAGGGTCAGCATCCCCAGCAGGTCCCAGCCGGACAGCGCGAACACCCCGGGCTGGAACGCGTTGAACATGACCAGCAACAGGTGCACCCGCCGGATGCGCTCGACGTCGTCGGGCCCGATGTCGTCGAGCGCTCCGATCCCGAGCGCGGCGGCGATCACCGTCGCGCTGGTGCAGGCGATCCCGTTCGTCGTGAAGATCAGGTTGTAGGGCGCGTCCGGTCCGGTGAGCTGCTCGCACAGGTCCCGCCGCACGGTGTCGGCCAGGTCGAGGCCGGTGATCTCCTCCCCGCGGAAGGTGTAGGTCTCGTTCGCGTGCCCGGCCGTCCAGTGCACGAGCTCGTAGGTGAGCTCGTCGTGGTTCTGCAGCGCGTGCACCAGCGATGCCGGATCGACGCCGACCTCGAGCGCGGTGCGCAGCGTCAGCCGCAGGAACTCGGTGTCTGCGGTGGCCAGTGCGTGGTGGTAGGCGGGCCGGTTGATGAAGTCGTACGACAGGTCGGCGCCGGCCTCGGAGGTGACCTTGATGTCGTCGACAGTCAGGTTCAGCTCCTGGAAGGTGAACCCGCCGACCTTGCGGACCATCGAGGCGATGAGGTGGTTCGCGGCCTCCGACAGCGGGTGTCCCTCCGACCAGCCGGGCGTCCCGGACGCGGACTTCTCGACCCCGAGGAAGCCGTTGGCGTCGAGCCGCAGCGCGCCCGAGCCGAGGTCTGCCAGCGAGTGCAGGGCGTCGCCGATGACCATCCGCATCCCGGCGAACGTCGGGTCCAGCCAGTTCACCGACGGCTGCCCGTCCTTGAAGTAGTGCAGGTAGACCCACCGGCGGACGACGCCGTCGGCCCCGGTCACCTCGCCGGTCACCGACCAGTTTGTCTCCTTCACCCCCTCCCGGAAGAAGATCACCCGCTGCAGCCTGCCGACGATGTAGCCGGCCTTCTCCAGCGCCTCCTCGGTGGCGGCGTCGAGGTTCACCGAGTCGCGCCCGACCGGTACCTCGGGCAGCGTGCCCCAGTCCGCCGGCTCGATCTCGACCATGTGGTAGATGCCCGGGTAGTCGCCGTACCCGAGCTCGGCGAGCCGGAAGTCGGCGCCCTTGCCGGTGTGCCCGGGCACGATGTCGTCGATGATCGTGCCGCCGTGCCAGGTGGCGATGGCGCACATGGCACGGAACTCGTCCTCGGTGCCGAACACCGGGTCGATCTCGTTGGAGATCCGGTCGAAGTGCCCGTCGACGCTCGGCGTCGGCTGCCACCCGGACAGCCCGCCGGCCCGCTTCACCGGCCCGGTGTGGACGGCCTCGATGCCGATCGTCTCGAACGCCTGCCAGAGATCGGCGTCCCCGAGCTCGGCGAGGAACGAGGTCCCCTCCCGGGTGATCAGCGAGATCGGGTAGGCGGTGAACCACACCGACGCGGTCTCCACCGCGTGCCGCGGGCCCGGGCTGGCGAACGGGTTCTGCCACATCGAGCCCTGGCCGGAGAACTGCCGGGCGAGCTCGTCGGCGTGGCCCAGCATCGACCCGGCCAGCAGCCACGACACGTACACCGGGTTGTCGCCGGTGGCCGGGCCGTCCTGGGCGACCGAGCGGCGCCGCACGGTCGACTTCACCCGGGCCCGGTGCCGCAGGGTGCGCGGCCGGGCCTCGTGGAAGTACTCGGCGAAGTTGACCTCGAGCGGGTCGGGCAGCTGCTCGGGCTCCGGCGGGACCGAGGCGACGCCGGCCACCGGATCCGCAGGCACCCGCTCGGTCGTCTCGGGGATCTCGGCCATCGGGTCTCGCTCGGTCACGCCGCCGGTCCTCCGGGTCGGTGTCGGTGCTCGCGACGCCCGCGTTCCGTTCCACGACCGCGACCGCGCGCACCTCGCGCGGGCACCGTCGCCGAGACGCGGGCACCGGGATCAGTATGGGTTTCCGGCCACGGACGCGCCCGGGCGGAAGCGGGGGCACCGCCCACGACCGGGCGGGCGGAGCGATCCGGCCCGGACGGTACCAGCGGGCGGACCGCACACCGGGCCCGGCACGGCGGTCCCGGTTAGGGTCGTCACCAGCAGGACCGAGCCGGCGACCGGCCCGGCGGAAAGGGGACGACGCGTGGGTCCGACCGGAGCATCCGACCACCTCACGGAGCTCCCCGAGCTGCTGCGGGGCTGGCTGCCCGGACGACGCTGGTTCGCCGAGAAGGGCCGCCCGCTCCAGGGGATCCGGATCGCCTCCCGGATCGCGCTGCCCCCGCCCGACGGCCTGACCGGGCTCGACGTCGTCGTCCTGGCCGTGTCGTTCGCCGACGGCCCGGACCGCCACTACCAGCTGCACCTGGCACGCGGGACCGGCGCACCGCCGGACGCGGCGGTGATCGGGACCGTCGGCGGTGAGACGCTCCACGACGGGCTGCACGACCCCGCGGTCACCGCCTGGATCCTGCGTGCGATCGCCGAGGGGACCTCGGTGGACGGTCTGTCGTTCGTGCCCGAACCGGGCTCGGTGCTGCCGCTGGAGGAGACCGGCCGGGTCGTCGACGCCGAACAGTCCAACACCTCGGTCCGGTGGGGACAGCGGTCGATCCTCAAGATCTACCGGCGGCTCTCCCCCGGCCCGAACCCCGACCTGGAGCTGCACCGCGCCCTGCGCGCCGCAGGCTCCACATCGGTCGCCGCGCTGCAGGGCGGCATCGAGGGCACGCTCGACGGCGAGCCCGCCACCTACGGCCTGCTGCAGGAGTTCGCGGCCGGCTCCGAGGACGGCTGGGAGCGTGCGGTCGCCGCGGTCCGCGACGGCACCGATTTCACCGCCGACGCCCGCGCGCTCGGTACGGCGCTCGCCGACGTGCACCTGGCCCTGCGCGACGAGCTCGGCACGACCGAGGCGGACCCGGCCGGGATGGCCCGCTACTGGACCGCCCGGCTCGACCACGTCGCGGCCCAGGTCCCGGTGCTCGCCCCACACGTCCCGGCGGTGCGCGCCGTCTACGACGACGTCGCCGCACTCGGCGCCCCGGTCCCCGTGCAGCGCGTGCACGGCGACCTGCACCTCGGCCAGACCCTGCGCCGCCCCGGCGGGGACTGGCTGATCATCGACTTCGAGGGGGAGCCGGCGGCCACACCGGCCGAGCGCCGCGCCCCGGACGCGGCGGTGCGCGACGTCGTCGGGATGCTGTTCTCGTTCGACTACGCGGCCTTCCACCACCTGCTGACCCGCTCCGACACGCCCGGCGCAGGTCTCGGTTCGAACACTCCCGGGTCGCGGGCCGCACGCGACTGGTCGGCCGCGGCCCGCGACGCGTTCTGCGCCGGCTACGCGGCCCGCACCGGTTCCGACCCCCGCGGGCAGGCGGCGTTGCTCCGCGCATACGAGCTGGACAAGGCGGTCTACCAGGTGCTGTACGAGACCCGGAGCCGTCCGACCTGGCTGCCGATCCCACTCGCCGCCATCGCCCGTAGCACGTCCGGACCGTCGGCGTAAACAGGTAGTCACCGGACCTTCGCGAGACCGTCGCCCGGGCAAGGCCCGACGCCCCGGGCGGGCGGCCGCGAGATCGTGGAATCCTCCGATGGGGAGGACCACCATGGACACGACGGACGTACTCGGGCTGATGCTCTCGCCCGAGCCGGGCACGATCGGCCTGACGCTGGCCGTGCTCGCCGTCGGCGTGCTCCTGGAGGGCCCCGTCGTCACCGTCATCGCCGGCTCGCTGGCCGGCGCCGGGCTCGTCGACTGGTGGACGGTGTGGCTGGTCGCGGTCGCCGCGGACGTCCTCGCCGACACCGTCTTCTACGCACTCGGCCGCGGTGGCCGCCACCCGCTCGTCGCCGGGGTCCTGGACAGACTGGGCCTGCACGCCGAGCGCCGGGAGTCGTTGCGGGAGAACATGGGGGGCCGTCTGCCCCAGGTGGTGCTCGGCGCCAAACTGGTCGATGTCGGAGCCATCCCCGCGTTCCTGGCCACCGGCCTGGCGGGGGTGCCCTACGGCCGGTTCCTGGCCTGGGTGGTGTCCGCCACCGCGGTCCGGGCCGCGCTGCTCGTCGGCATCGGCTGGGCGGTGGGCGGGCACGTCGCCGCGGAGCTGGCCGATCGCCCGTGGATCATCGTCGCGGTGGGGCTCGGCACCGGCCTGGTGCTGGTGGCCGGGCGTGCGCTGTGGATGCGCGCCGCGACCTCGCGGAAGGAGAACGTGTGCGTGTCCTGATCGGGGCCGACACCTGGGCGCCGGATGTCAACGGGGCCAGCTACGCCGCGCGACGGCTGGCCGCCGGCCTGGCCGAGCGCGGGCACGAGGTGCACGTCGTGGCACCGGCGCGGGGGATCCGCAGCCGGCCCGCACGCCGGGTGGGCCCGGTGACCGAGCACCGGGTCCGCTCGTTCCCGGTGCCGAAGCCGGCCGGGTTCCGGCTCTGCCCACCACCCGGGCTGCGGCAGACGGCACGGCGGATCCTGCGCCGCGTCCGGCCCGACGTCGTGCACGTGCAGAGCCACATGGTGCTCGGCCGGATGCTGCTGACCGCCGCCGCCGACCTCGGGATCCCGGCGATGGCGACCACCCACATGATCCCGGAGAACATCATCCCGGCGATCAGCTTCCTGCACCTGCCGCAGGCACAGCTCAAGAAGCTGTTCTGGTGGGACGCGGTGCGGGTGCTGGAGCGCGCCGGGCTGGTCACCGCGCCGACCCCGCTCGCCGCCTCGCTCGCCGAGCGCAACGGCGTCCCCGGGCCGGTGCTGCCGGTCTCCAACGGGCTCGACCTGTCCCGGTTCCGCCCCGACACCGACGGCCGCGGCCCGGCGTTCCGGGACCGGCACGGGATCCCGCGGGAGAGCCCGCTCGTCGGGTTCGTCGGGCGCCTCGACCGGGAGAAGCACGTCGACGAGATCGTGCACGCGCTGGCGCTGCTCCGCGGCGGGCCGGGCCGGGCAGGCGCCGTCCCGGACGCGCGGCTGGTGGTCGTCGGGGACGGCGAGCAGCGGGGACGGTTGCAGGCGGCCGCACGCACCGCGGGCGTCGAGCACGCCGTCACCTTCACCGGCCGGCTCGACGACGACGAGATCCCCGACGTCTACACCGCACTGGACGTGTTCGCCAACGCCGGGACCGCGGAGCTGCAGAGCCTGGTGACGCTGGAGGCGATGGCGACCGGGAAGCCGGTCGTCGCCGTGGACGCGGGCGCGCTGCCGCACCTGGCCCGCCAGGGCGAGAACGGCTGGCGCTACCCGCACGGCGACGTCGCGGCGCTCGCCGACCGGCTCGCCCGCGTGCTCGGCGACCCGGCGGCGGCCGCCGAGCTCGGCACCGCCAGCCTGCGCATCGCCGGGGAGCACTCGATGGCGACCACGCTCGACACCGTCGAGGAGCTGTACCGGACCCGGGTCCGGCCGGTCGTGCCGGTCCGGGCGTTCCGCCGGGCGCCGGGCGCAGGGGCGCGGCGGCGGGTCGGGTCCGGCCGGTGACAGCGGCCTGGCCCACCCCGGCCACCGGGGCCGTGCGTGACGAGTGGGTCGTCGACGGCGCGCCCACCGCCGTGCACACCTTCGGGCCCGCGGGGGCGCCCACGCTGCTGGCCCTGCACGGGTTGCGGGGCAGCCACCACGGGCTGGCCCCGCTGGCGACCCGGCTGCCGGGGCTCCGGGTCGTCGTGCCGGACCTGCCGGGGTTCGGGATGTCGCCCCCGTTCCGCGACCGCGCGCACGACGTCGCCGGCTACGCCCGCTGGGCGGCCGCGCTGCTGCGCGAGCTGGGTCCGGGCACGGCGCTGCTGGGGCACTCGTTCGGTTCGCTCGTCGCGGCTGCGGCAAGCGCTGCCGCCTCTCCCCGGGCCGTGGTCCTGCTCAACCCGATCGCCGAGCCGGCCTCGGCGGCCGGTGGGATCACCGGCGCCGGCACCCGGGTGACGTCCTGGTTGCACGAGGGTGCAGCCCGGCTCGGGCTCGAGCGGGTGCTGCGGCACCGGCTGCTCGCCGACGCCGCGACCGCGTCGATGGCCACCACCACCGACCCGGAGCTGCGTCGGTGGATCACCGCCGAGCACCGGACGCACTTCGGGACCTTCGCCTCGACCGCGTCGCTGATGGAGACCTTCCGCGCGGCGGGCGCGGGCTCGGCACTGCCGTGGGCACCGCAGGTGAGCGCACCGGTGCTGCTGCTGGCCGGCGGCCGGGACCGGGTCGCGCCGGCGGCCGGGCAGCACGCGCTGGCCGCCGCGTTCCCGGACGCCCGGCTCGTCGTCCTGCCGGAGGTCGGCCACCTGCTGCACTACGAGGCACCGGCCTGGGCCGCCGACGAGATCAGCGGGTTCCTCGCCCGGTGAGGATCCTCGTCGACTGCCGCTACATCCGGCCCGGGAGACCTGACGGGATCGGGCGCTACACCACCGGCCTGGTGCGGGCGCTGGACCGGCTGCACCCGGTGGAGCTGCTGGTCTCGGACCCGCGCCAGCGCGAAGGTCTCCCGGACCGGCCCGCGCACACCCTGCCCGCGCCGACCGGGGCCGGGGAGCCGCTGGTGGCCCGGCACGTCAACCGGCTGGTGTCCGACTCGGACACCGCGCCGGCATCCGCCCCGGAGACCACCCCCGAAGACACCGTCGTCTTCAGTCCGATGCAGACGATGGGCACGCTGGGCCGCCGCTACGCGGTCGTGCTCACCGTGCACGACCTCATCTACTACCGGCACCCGGCGCCACCGCCCTGGCTGCCCGCCCCGGTGCGGGCGATCTGGCGCGCCTACCACCTGTCCTGGTGGCCGCAGCGGGTGCTGCTCGCCGGGGCGGACGCCGTCGCCGTGGTCTCGCGGGCGACCGGGGACCTCGTCGACACACACCGGCTGACCCGCCGCCCGGTCGCGGTCGTCCCGGACGCCACCGACTTCCACCTGCCGTCGACCACCCCGCCGCGGTCCCGCCCCGGCGGCAACCGGCTGGTCTACGCGGGCTCGTTCATGCCGTACAAGAACGTCGCCACCCTGGCCCGGGCCGCGGCGCTGCTGCCCGACCACGAGCTGCACCTGGTCTCCCCCGTCCCGGACGGGGTGCGGGCCGAGATCGAGCGGCTGGCCGCACCGGCCCGCCCGGTGTTCCACGACGGCGTCGACGACGAGGGCTACCGCGCGCTGCTCGACGGGGCGACGGCGCTGGTGTCGGCGTCGCGCGACGAGGGCTTCGGGCTGCCGGTCCTCGAGGCGATGGCCCGGGGGTGCCCGGTCGTCGTCTCCGACATCCCGGCGTTCCGCGAGGTCGCCGGGGACGCCGGGCTGTTCGCCGACCCGGACGACGCCGCCGGGTTCGCCGCGGCCGTCCGGTCCCTCGACTCCGGGGTCTCGTGGACCGCCCGCTCGGAGCGGGTGCGGGCACGGGCGGCCGCGCAGACCTGGGACGGGGCGGCCGAGGCGCTGCTGGCGGTGCTGAGGCAGGCCGTCGCTCGGCGCCGGGGGTGAGTCAGGACGACCGGGCCCGCACGGCCGACAGGATGCGTTCGAGCTGGAGCCGGCGGCCGAACTCGTCGCCGGGGACGTCTCCGTCGCGAAGCCGCCCGAGTTGCTCCAACAGGCGACGCATCGTCCGGAGGCGGTTCACCACCGTCTCGATGTCGAGCTCACGGGGGGTCATCCGGCCAACAGGTCCAGGTCGAGGCGTCGCATCCAGGCGGTGTCCATCCGTTCCTGGACCGCCGCCGTCGCGGCTCGGGCCCACTCCCCCGGCCGGTGCTCGTAGAGCGGGAGCGCCCCGACCAGGGCACGTTCCCGCAGGACCGCTCCGGCGGTGTCCAGCAGGGCGAGGTCGATGTCTCCTCCGGCTGCGTCCTGCAGCTCCGCCAGCAGCGGCATGATCTCGACACGCGTCCCGGGGCGGGGAAGCACGGCGACGTCGAGGTCCCGCGGGTGGGAGTCGTCCCGTGCAGCGCTGCCGAACACGGTCAGGACGGCGATCCCGTGCCGCTCGCACAGCGCATCGAGACGGCCGTCGCCGGCCATCGCCTCGAGTCGGGTCAGCCCGGCCCGCGGGCCGGTCGACGGTGCGTCATCGCTCCGTGAGTGGTTTTCGCGGTGGGAGCCGCGATAACCACTCACGAGCCGTATTGTTCCCGCAGTACCGGCTTGACGACCTTGCCGCTGGGGTTGCGCGGCAGCGCGTCGACCAGCTGTACCTTCCGCGGCCGCTTGTAGGCGGCCAGGTGCTGCCGGGAGTAGGCCTCGATCTCGTCGTCCGTGGGCGGGTCGGCCGGGTCGCGCGGGGCGATGATCGCCAGCGGGGTCTCGCCCCACTTCGGGTCCGGCACGCCGATCAGCGCCACCTCGGCGATCTTCGGGTGCCCGGCCAGGACGTTCTCCACCTCGGCGCAGTAGATGTTCTCCCCGCCCGAGATGATCATGTCCTTCTTGCGATCGACGACGTAGAGGTAGCCGTCGGGGTCCTCGCGCACCAGGTCACCGGAGTGGAACCAGCCGCCGCGGAACGCCTCGGCGGTCTCCTCGGGCTTGTTCCAGTAGCCGGACATCACCATCGGGCTGCGGTAGACGATCTCGCCGATCTCGCCGCGCGGGACGTCGTTCATGTCGTCGTCGACCACCCGCACCTCGACGCCGACCATCGGGGTGCCCACGGAACCGATCTTGCGGATCGAGTCCTCGCCCTTGAGGTTCGTGGTCACCGGGCTGCACTCGGTCTGCCCGAACGCGGTGCAGACCTCGGCCTGCGGGAACGAGTCGATCATCGTGCGGAGCAGCGTGGTGGACGCCGGGGCCGCGCCCCAGGAGATCCGCCGCAGCCGGGACAGGTCGTGGCCGCCCAGGTCCGGCACGGCGCAGACGGCCTGCCACTGCGCCGGGACCATGAAGCACGAGGTGACGCCCTCGTCGGCCAGCGTCCGCACCGTCTGCGCGGGGTCGAAGCCGCCGGACGGCGGGATGACGACCTTGCCGCCGGTGATCAGCACCGGCAGCATCCCGGAGAGCCCGGCGATGTGGAACAGCGGCGCCGCCGACATCCAGACCCGGTCGTCGCCGGTGGTGCCCATGGTCGCCATCGAGCAGAACGCGTGCAGGTAGAGGTTGCGGTGGGTGAGCACCGCGCCCTTGGGGAACCCGGTGGTCCCCGAGGTGTACATGATGTAGGCCGGTGCCTCGTCCGGGATCGGCCGCTCCTCCCAGGTGCCGGGGGCGCCGGCGAGGAGCTGCTCGTACGCGTCCCCGAAGGTGATCGTGGAGCGGACCTCGGCCGCGTCGGCACGGGCCTGCTCGACGACCGGCGCGAAGGCCTCGTCGGAGATCACCACGCAGGCCCCGCTGTCGCGCAGGGCGTAGGCGATCTCGCTCGCCGCGAGCCGGAAGTTCACCGGTACGGCGATCGCGCCGATCCGCAGCACGGCCAGCCACGCCTCGACGACCTCGATGCTGTTGAGCCCCAGGACGGCGACCCGGTCCCCGGGCCCGGTCCCCCGCTCGAGCAGCACGTGGGCGAGGCGGGTCACCCGGTCGTCGAGCTCCCGGTAGGTGCGGCGGTGCGACGGGTCGACGAACGCGACCTCGTCGGGGGTGCCCCGCGCGTGCCGGGCGACGAGGTCGCTCATCGTCATGCCCCGGCCGGGCGTGGTCGCTGTCGTCGTGGCCCCGGCTGTTCCGGCGGTCGTGGCTGCAGGGTGTGTCGCGGTCATCGGCGTCCTCGGCGTGCTCGCGCTGCGGTCCTGGAACGGTGCTGAACGATCGATCGGTGTGTGTACTGCGATGTGTGTGTACTGCACGACCCCCGTGGTCCACCAGGTGCGAACGGGGGTCGGGGGCGGACTCAGAAGATCGAGTACGCCCCGTCGACGACGATCTCGTCGCCGGTGTGGAAACCTCCGGTCCCGGCGGCGAGGTAGACGGCGAGCCGGGCGAAGTCGCCGGGCTCGCCCCAGCGCCGCTGCGGCATGCGCTTGAGGACGTTGCGCTCGAACGCCTCGCTGTGCAGCGCCGGCGAGGCCAGCGGGGTCTCCGTCCAGCCCGCGATGATCGAGTGCGCGTTGATCCCGTAGCGGGCCAGCTCGACCGCGCAGCCCTTGATGATCGCGGTCAGCCCGGCCTTGCTCGCCGCGTAGGCCTGGTTCCGCGGCGCGCCGTGCACCGTCGACACGCTCGAGGTACCCACCAGCACCCCGCCCCCGCCGCGCTCGACCATGTGACCGGCCGCCGTGCGCAGGGTCAGGAAGGCGCCCTCGAGGTTGACCCGGGTGACCCGGCGGAACTCGTCGAGTCCGGTCTCGACGAACCGCGAGCCGGACCCGCTCACGCCCGCGTTCGCGAAGCACGAGTCGACCCGGCCGAACCTCTCCAGCGTCTCGGCGAAGCTCGCCGTCACCGCGTCCTCGTCGCCGACGTCGCAGCGGATCGCGTGCACGCGGGTGCCGTGCGCGGCGAGCTCCGCCGCGGCCGTCGCGTTGCGGTCGGGGTTGGTGCCCCAGAGGCAGACGTCGGCGCCGCACTGCGCGAGCCCGTGCGCCATGCCCAGCCCGATCCCGGAGTTCCCGCCGGTCACGAGCGCGACGTGCCCGGTGAGGTCGAAGAGCCCGGTCACGCCATGCCCTCCGGCCGGTCCGGCCAGCCGGGCACGACGTCGAGGTGGTCGCCCACCCGGCCCGGGAACGCCGGTGGGCGCTTCTCCAGGAACGAGGCGACGCCCTCGGCGGCGTCCGCGCCCTGGCCCAGCGTGAAGATCGCGCGCGAGTCGGCCCGGTGCGCCTCCCACGGCGACTCGGCACCGAGCATCGACCAGAGCATCCGGCGGCTCAGCGCGACCGAGACCGCCGAGGTGTTGTCGACGATCTCGGTGGCGATCGCGCGCACGGTCGAGTCCAGCTCCGCGCCGGGGACGACCCGCGAGACGAGCCCGCCGGCGAGCGCCTCGGACGCGTCGAACACCCGGCCCGTCGCCACCCACTCCATCGCCTGGGAGATGCCCACGACCCGGGGCAGGAACCAGCTCGAGGCCGCCTCCGGCACCAGGCCGCGCCGGGCGAACACGAACCCGAACCGGGCGGTGTCCGCGGCGATGCGGATGTCGGCGGGCAGCGTCATCGTCGCTCCGACACCGACGGCGGGCCCGTTCACCGCGACGATCACCGGCTTGGTCGACGCCGCGATCCGCAGCGACACGATCCCGCCGCCGTCGCGCGGGACCCCGCCGACGGTGCCGAAGTCGGCGCGCTCGGCCGTCCGCTGTTCGTCGGTGGCGTCGAAGGTCCGCCCGCCCCGGCCGAGGTCCGCGCCCGCGCAGAACCCGCGGCCCGCGCCGGTCAGCACCACCACGCGGACGTCCTCGTCGGCGTCGGTGGCGTCGAACGCGGCGAGCAGCTCGCGGGCCATCGTGGCCGTGAACGCGTTGAGCTTGTCCGGCCGGTCCAGGGTGATCGTGGCGACGCCGGCGTCGACGTCGAGCCGAATCTCTGTGTAGGAGCTCTCGGTGTACCTGCTCACCGGACCACCCACTCACCGGTGAACACCGGGTCGCGCTTCTCGGTGAAGGCCACGAACGCCGCCGGGGCGTCCGCGGTGGCGAAGTTGATCGACTGGGTGCGGGCCTCGCTCGCCAGCGCCTCGCGCATCGTCGAGTCGGCCCCCTCGTGCAGCAGGGCCTTGGACTGGGCCAGGGCCACCGGTGCCGCCGCCGCGAGCCGGGCACCGAGGTCGGTGACGAAGGCATCGATCTCGGCGCCGTCGACCACCCAGGTGACCAGCCCGAGCCGGTGCGCCTCCTCGGCGCCGATCATCTCGGCGAGCAGCGCGAGCCGCTTGGCCTGCTGCAGCCCCACGAGCTTGGGCAGCAGCCAGGACCCGCCGAAGTCCAGCGACAGCCCACGCTTGGCGAAGATCTGGGAGAACCTCGCCTCCGGCGTGGCCACCACCAGGTCGCAGCCGAGCGCGAGGTTCCAGCCGGCGCCCACGGCGACGCCGTCCACCCGGGCCACCGACGGGATCGGCAGCTCGTGCAACAGCAACGCGACCTCGTTGATCCGCCGCATCCGGTCCAGCGGGTGCCCCTCGCGGTCCCCGGCCGCGAGGTCCGCGCCCGCGCAGAAGTCGCCGCCGGCGCCGGTGAGCACGAGCGCACGCACGTCGGTGTCGTCGCGGGCGACGGCGAGCTGCTCGCGCAGCGCGTCCCACAGCTGCCCGTCGATCGCGTTCTTGCGACGCGGCCGGTTCAGGGTCAGCGTCAGCACCCCACCCTCGCGGTGGGTCAGCAGGACGTCCTCGGTCATGAGTGTGCCTCCTACACGCCGAGCCGGTCGGCGAGCCGGGCGCGATGCGCCGACGGCGGCCCCAGCAGCTGCTCGGCACTCTTGGCGCGCTTGTAGTACAGGTGTGCGTCGTGTTCCCAGGTGTAGCCGACGCCGCCGTGGTACTGGACCATCCCGGTGGCGGTGGTGAACGCCGCCGGGCCGAGGTAGGTCTGGGCCAGCGAGGCGGCGACCGGAAGCTCGGCGCGGTCCTGGTCGGCGGTCCACGCGGCGTAGCGCACCACCGACACCGCGTGCTCCCAGGCGCTGTACATGTCGGCGCAGCCGTGCTTGACGGCCTGGTAGGAGCCGATCGGACGGCCGAACTGGACCCGCACCTTCGCGTAGTCCACGGTCAGCTCCATCGCCCGTGCCAGCACGCCGGTCTGCTCGGCGGCGAGCGCGACGGCGGCGAGGTCGGCGACCAGGTCCACGGCGGCGGTGGCGTCGGTGGCCGCGAGCCGGCGGGCGGGGGTCGCGTCGAACTCCAGGCGTGCGACGCGGCGGGTCGGGTCGAGCCCGTTCAAGCGTGTGCGGGTGAGCCCGTCCGCCCCGGCGTCGACGGCGAACCAGCCCGGGCCGTCCGGGGTGCGCGCGACGACCAGCACGACGTCGGCGGTGTCGCCGGCGAGCACCGGGGTCTTGGTCCCGGTGAGCTCCCAGCGCCCGTCCCGCTCGGTGGCCGTGGTGGCACCGCCGGTGCGGTCCCACGCACCGCCGCGCTCGGCGACGGCCACGGTGCCGACCAGCTCACCCGCGGCCAGCCGGGGCAGCAGCTCGGTGCGGGCGGCGTCGTCGTCGAGGGCCAGCAGCGCGTCGGTCGCCAGCACCGCGGAGGCCAGGAACGGCACCGGGGTGAGCGCGCGGCCCAGCTCCTCGGCGACCACCGCCCGCTCCACGTGACCTGCTCCGGCACCGCCCAGCTCCTCGGGCACGACCAGCCCGAGCACACCCTGTGCCGCGAGCCCGGACCACACGGCCGGGTCGTGGCCGGGGCCCTCTTCCGGGCCGCCGTCCATGACGGCCCGCACCCGCTCGGAGGGCGCCTTGTCGGACAGGAACTTGCGCACCGCCGCGCGCAGGTCCTCCTGCTCGGCGTCGAGGACGAGCTTCACCGGTCTCCCTCCCGTCGCTGGGTGCCCACCGCGAGCTCACGGAACGGGACGTCCCGGTCGACCTGCGGCTCCTTCGGCAGGCCGAGGATGCGCTCGCCGATGATGCCGCGCTGGATCTCGTTGGTGCCGCCGGCGATGCTCGACGACGGCGCGGCGTTGATCGCGATCGCGAGCTCGGTGCCGCGCTCGTCGTCGGGGTCCCAGGCGACCGCGTCGGCGCCGGCAAGCTCGCCGGCGACCTCGATGGCGCGGCGCAGCTGCAGCGCCCCGGCCAGCTTCGCCACCGACCCGCGGGCACCCGGGGGCCGGCCCGCGGTGGCCTCCTGGCGCATGCGGGCGTTGAACAGCTCGAGCGCGCGCTCGTGCGCGTAGAGCTCGGCGAGCCGCTCGCGGGCGCCCGGGTCCCGGTCGGCCCCGGTGCGCCGGGCCAGCTCGACGAGCCGGGCGAACTCCAGCGGGTTGCTCTTCGCCTTGCCCCGGCCGCCGATCGAGACCCGCTCGTGGCCGAGCATGGTCACCGCGGCCTGCCAGCCCCGGCCGACCTCGCCGATCACGTTCTGCGCCGGGATCTCGACGTCGTCGAAGTAGACCTCGTTGAACGGCGCGCGCCCGGACATGTCCTTCAGCGGACGCACGGTGACCCCGGGAGCGTGCATGTCGACGATGAACATGGTCAGGCCGGCGTGCTTGGGCCGGTCCGGGTCGGTGCGCGCGAGCAGCGCGCCGTAGTCGGCGAACTGGGCGTTGGTCGTCCACACCTTCTGGCCGTTGACCACCCAGCGGTCACCGTCGAGGACCGCGCGGGCCTGCAGGCTGGCGACGTCGGAGCCGGCGCCGGGCTCGGAGAACAGCTGGCACCAGATCTCCTCGCCGCGCAGCAGCGGTGGCAGGTAGCGCTCGCGCTGCTCGGTCGTGCCGAGGTCGACGATCGTCGGCCCGCACATCCCCATCCCGATCATGAACGGGTAGAGCGGCAGGTCGAACGCGGCGGCCTCGTCGGCGAAGACCTGCTGCTCGGCCTGGCCGAGCCCCTGCCCGCCGACCTCCTTCGGCCAGGTGATGCCGGAGTAGCCGGCGTCGTAGAGCGCGGCCTGGAACTCACGGGCCCGGCGCAGGTGCTCCTCGGGCGTCGGCCCGGCGACCGGGCCGGGGGCGTGCGCACCGAGCCAGGCACGGAGCGCGCTGCGATAGTCCTGCGTCGCAGCGTTCTCGGTCTCGTCGACCGCGGTCATGCGCGGCTCCCTCCACATCGACGGGGGCGGTGGCGACCGAACTTACCGATCAATCGTTAAGTGCACAACGATCGGCCCGGGGCCGCGCCGTCGGCTGTGTCACGGGGACCGGGATCGGTCATGCTGTCGCGGTGAGCAGTGCACCCGCCGAGCGGAACGGCACCGGCCCGCCCCCACGCGGCGGTGGCCGGGACGCCATCACCGCGGCCGCCCGCGAGAGCTTCGCCGAGCGCGGCTACCACGGCACCTCCATCCGGGACATCGCCCGCCGGGCCGGGCTGTCCCTCTCGGCGCTCTACTACTGGCACCCCAGCAAGCAGCACCTGCTCGCCGCGCTGATCGAGGAGAGCACCCACGACTACTTCCAGCGCTGCGACGACGCCCTGCGCGGCACCGGTGACGACCCGGTGGACCGCCTGGACGCGCTCGTGCGCGTGACCGTCGAGTACCGGGTGGCGCGCCAGGTGGAGAGCAACATCTCCACCCTGGAGTGGCGCAACCTCGAACCGGAGAACCGGGAGCGGCTCGAGGGGCTGCGCCGCTCGGCCACCCGGCTGTGGGCCGACATCATCGCCGACGGCGTCGCGCGCGGGGCGTTCCACATCCAGCACCCCGACGACGCCCGGCGGGCGATCGTCGCCGCCTGCAACGCGATCGCCCAGTGGTACGAGCCCGGCGGCGACATCACGCTGCCGCAGCTGGCCGAGCGCTACGCCGCGATCGCGCTGCGGATCGTCGACCACCGGGCATGAGCGCCTCGGTTCTGCGCGGGCGCCGGGGCACATGATCAGAAAGTGGTGCAGGACAGGTGCCGGATCCGGCATCTGACTCACACGACTCGCTGATCATGCCGCTGCCGGGTGCGCGGCTCACGAGGCGACCGTCAGGCCGGCTCCGGGTGGCCGGCCGGCGCGGTGTGCCCGGCCGGGCGCCTGCTCAGGACCCGGCGCAGCCGCGGTTCGGGCACGGCCTCGACGGTCGCCGCCAGCACGGCCTCGGTCCGGGACCGCGCGACGTCGTCGCCGATGCCGAGCACCGCGGCGACCCGCTGCGCGAGATCGGCCGGCGCCAGGTCCGCCGGCACCTGCCCGGGCGCGGCGAGCGGCCGGTACAGGGCCTCGCCCAGCGGTTCGGGCAGCCGCGCCGCGAGCTCGTCCGCCTCGTCGGCGTCGAGCCGCGTGGCGAGCACCCCGAGAACGGCCCGCGCGGCCGCCTCGGCCGCGGCGAGGTTCGCGAAACCGCCGCGCCGGCGGAGGTCGATCAGGAACTCGTACGCCGTCATGGTCGCCACTCCCCGAGGTTGCGAATGCTCACGTGATTCCCGGTGCCGCCCTCGCGAAACGTGTGACGAGCCGGTGCAGATCGGGGGTGTGGGCACCCCGGGATGACGGGTAGTCTGCAGGTGACCGCGCAGTTCCAGCAGCGGGACCTCGCACCACCGATTCCTTTTCCCACCCCGCCCGTAAAGGGGACCCGCCATGGCCAGGATCATTTCCCGGATGCGTTTCATCGTGCACGACATCAACCGCTGCCACGCCCGTATGTACGGCCGTCGAGGCTGACGGAGCCGGGCCCGGGAACCGGTCCGTGACCCGGACCGGTTCTCAGCGGCCGACGTAACGGGGTGCGCGCTTCTCCAGGAACGCGCGCACGCCCTCCCGGTGGTCCTCGGTGCCGAACAGCTCACCGAGGGTGCTGCTCACCCAGCGGCCCAGCTCGGTCCAGTCCGGGTCGAGGCTGCGGCGCAGCCCGCGCTTGAGGGCGGCGACGGCGAGCGGCGGCTTGGCCGCGATCGTCCGGGCCCGCTCGAGCGCCGTGGGCAGCAGGGCGTCGTCGTCGACGACCCGCCCGACCAGGCCGATCCGTTCCGCCTGCTCGGCGTCGATCACCTCGCCGGTGAACAGCAGCTCCGCGGCCCGTTCCCGGCCGACCAGCTGGGCCAGCCGGGCGATCCCGGCGACGTCGCTGCACAGGCCCCGCTCGACGAACAGCTCGCCGAACCGGGCCCGCCGGCCCGCGACCCGCAGGTCGGCCATCAGCGCCAGCTCCATCCCCCACCCGACGGCCGGGCCGTTCACCGCGGCGATCACCGGGACGTCGGTCCCCAGCAGCGCGCCGGCGGCCGGGGTGAGCCGCGGGGCCGGGCGCGGCGGCGCGTCCTCGCCACCGCCCATGAGCTCCCGCACGTCGTCGCCGGAGCAGAACGAGCGGCCGGCCCCGGTCACCACGAGCACCCGGGCGGTCGTCGTGCGCACCAGCTCGGTGAGCTCGTCGTAGGTGCGCCTGCGCAGCGCGTTGTGCACCTCGGGCCGGTCCAATGTGATCAGTCCGATGTGGCCGTCGACCTCGTACCGGACGTCCTGCTCGGTCATGCCCGCCCTCCCCGGACCTCGGCGGCCACCGGGCCGCGCAGGTCGCGCTTGAGCACCTTCCCGCTCGGGGTCCGCGGCAGTGGCTCGGTGCGGAACACCACGTGCGCGGGCACCGCGAACGACGCTAGCCGCTCGCCGACGTGCGCACGCAGCCGTGCGGCCACGTCCGGACCGGGTGTGCCGGACCGCAGGTGCACCACGGCGACGGCCTCCTCCCCCAGCGACTCGTGCGGAACCCCGACGATCGCCACGTCACCGACGGCCGGGTGCTCGAACAGCGCGGCCTCCACCTCGGCGCAGTAGATGTTCTCCCCGCCGCGGATCACGACGTCCTTCATCCGGTCCACGACGACGACCAGTCCGCCGTCCACCCGGCCCAGATCTCCGGTGTGGAACCAGCCGTCGGTGAACGCCGCCGCCGTCGCCTCCGGGTCGTTCCAGTAGCCGCGGACGATGTTCGGGCCTCGGAACCACAGCTCCCCGACCGCGCCCGCGGGTACGTCCGCACCGCTCCCCGGGTCGACGACGCGGACGTCGGTCCCGGGCATCGGGCGCCCGACGCTGTCCGGCCGGGCGACGTAGTCCGCGCCGCTGTGGGAGACCACGGCCGAGGTCGTCTCGGTGAGCCCGTAGCCGTTCGCCGGGGTCACCAGCGAGGCGAGCCCGGCGTCGATGCGCCCGATCAGCTCCGGCGGCACGGGGCTGCCGCCCATGCTGATCCCGGCCAGCGTCGGCACCTGCCCCGGGTCGGCGCTCGCGTCCTCGACGAGCTCGCGCATCACGGTCGGCACCCCGGACACCGCGGTCAGCGACTCGCGGCGGATCAGCTCCAGCGCCTCCGCCCGGTCCCACCGGTACTGCGTGACGAGCCTGCCGCCGGTGTGCGGGGTGTAGCAGAGGCTGGTGATGCCCGCGATGTGGAACAGCGGGAACGTGCACAGCCCGCCCGGCTGCGGAGCGTCCGGGTCGACCGGCGGGGGTTCGCCGCCGTTCGCGATCGCGGCGCCCACGTACGCGCCGAGCCGGGTGTTGCGGACGTTCGTGCAGTGGTTGCGGTGGCTGCCGATCGCGCCCTTGGGCCGCCCGGTGGTGCCGGAGGTGTAGAGAATGGTGGCGTCGTCGTCGGGGTGCACGTCGGCGTCGGGCACGGCTGCGTCCGGGTCGAGGCCGGCGAGCAGGTCGGCCCAGGGGCGGGCGCCCGGCGCCGGTCGTTCGCCACCGCGCACCTCGATGAGCGGGACCCCGGAGAGCTGTGGGGCGATCAGGGCGGCGCGCTCGGCGTCGGCCACCACCAGCCGCGCCCCGGAGTCGGCGAGGGCGTAGCCGAGCTCGGCGGCCGTCCACCACGCGTTGAGCGGCACCACGACCAGACCCACGACCTGTGCCGCGTAGAAGATCGGCGACCACTCCGGGTGGTTGCGCATCGTCACGGCCACGCGGTCACCCTTGACCAGCCCGTACTCCCCCGTCAGGCAGCGGGCGAGCCCGGCGACCTGCCGCAGGTGCTCGGCGTAGGTCCAGCGCTCGTCGCCGTACACCAGGTAGGGCAGCTCGCCGAACGCGACGGTGTCGAGCAGGATCTCGCGCAGCGTCTGCGGGCCCCTGGCGTAGACCCGCATCGGGATGCCGCGGACCTCCCGCTCGACGACCTCGAACTCCGCCCCCGGTGCGGTGAACCGGGCGGTCAGCGCCGCCCTCGGGCTCACCGCGGCTTCACTCCCGGGCGCGCTCATGCCGCGAACGCCAGGTCGAGGCCGGGCGCGGGCCAGTCCAGTGCGTACAGGATCCCGCGGCCGGAGGAGGTGACCCAGGCGGTGCGCGACCCGGCGCCGGCGAAGCAGATGTTGGTGACGAACGGGTCGGGCTCGGGCACCGGGACCTGCCGCAGCAGCGTGCCGTCCGGTGCGAGCACGCTGACCGCGCCGGTCACCAGCGTGGCGACGCAGACGTTGCCGTCCCCGTCGACGGCCAACGAGTCCAGCAACTGGTAGCCGGCGAACCCGTGCAGCAACCGTGCCCCTCCGGCACCGAGGCCGTCCGCCGCGGAGGCGGTCCGACCCGGACCGGTGACGTCCCAGCACCACACCCGCCCCGGGCCGGTCTCGGCGACGTACACCCGGGAGCCGTCCGGGGAGAGGCCGACCCCGTTGGGCTGCACGAGCGGGTGCACCACCTCGGTGATCGACGAGCCGTCCGGGCGCGCGTAGTACAGGGCACCGGTGTCGCCGTCGCGGGCGCGGCTCTTGCCCAGGTCGGTGAACCAGAACCCGCCGTCGGCGTCGAACACGATGTCGTTGGGGCCCCGCAGCGGTCGGCCGTCGCAGGAGGTGTAGAGGTCGGTGACCGTGCCCGCGTCCGGGCCGTCGAGCACCACCCGCTGGATCCGCCCGCCGATGTAGTCCGGGGGCTGGTGGCCGGGCGCGGTGATCCCGTCCCGGTCGTGCCAGACGAAGCCGCCGTTGTTGCAGACGTAGGCCGCGCCGTCCGGGCCGATGGCGGCGCCGTTGGGCCCGCCGCCCAGCTCGGCGACGACCTCGACCCGGCCGTCCGGCGCCACGCGGGACAGCGTGCCGCGCCGGATCTCGACGAGCAGGACGCTGCCGTCGCGCAGCGCGATCGGTCCTTCGGGGAACTGCAGCCCGGTGGCGATCGTGCGCATCGGGATGCTCGTCGTGGTGTCCGTGGTGGAATCGGAGACGACCATGCTCCAGCCCTTCGTCGACGGTGACGGTCGGATGCTGATAGCTGAACGATCGTTAAGGGACGCTACGAGCGGGGCACCGTGGTGTCAACGCCCGCCCGCAGCCGTTCCCGCAGATCCCGCTTGAGCACCTTCCCGACCGTGTTGCGCGGCAGCTCGTCCACGACCACCACCTCGCGCGGGCACTTGTAGCCGGCCAGCTGCCCGGCGCAGTGCTCCCGGATCTCCGCCTCGGTCGGCGCCCGGCCGGACACCGGCTCGACCACGGCGACCACCCGCTCGCCCCACACCTCGTCGGGTGCGCCGACGACCGCGGCGGCGGCGACCGCGGGGTGCTGGTGCAGCACCTCCTCGACCTCGCGCGAGTACACGTTCTCCCCGCCGGTGAGGATCATGTCCTTCATCCGGTCGACGATGTAGAAGTAGCCCTCGGCGTCGCGGCGGGCGAGGTCGCCGGTGTGGAACCAGCCGTCGCGGAACGCCTCGGCGGTCGCGTCCGGCCGGTTGCGGTAGCCGGCACACACCTGGTCGCCGCGGACCACCAGCTCGCCCACCTCGTCGTCCGCGCAGTCCGCACCGGTCTCGTCGAGGACCCGCACGGCCGAGAGCGCCATCGGCCGCCCCACCGACGCCAGCAGCTCGGTGCGCCCCTCGGCCGCCGCCAGGAGGTCCTCGGGGACGTGCACGAGCACGTTGCCGGCCAGCTCGGTCATCCCGAACCCGGTCTGGAACCCCGCGTTCGGGAAGCGGCGCATCGCCGCGCGCAGCGTCGTCACCGGCATCGGCGCGGAGCCGTAGCCGATGCGGGTGATCGACGAGGTGTCGTGGGCCTCCAGGGCCGGGTGCCGCAGCAGCAGCGCGAGCATCGTCGGCGCCACGGTCGTGCTGGTCACCCGGTGGCGCTCGACGGCCGCCAGGAAGGACTCGGGGTCGTAGCGGCGCAGCAGCACCACGGTGTCCGCGCCCAGGTGCGCCACGGGCACCGCGTACCCGGCGATGTGGCACAGCGGCCACGGACACAGCGAGACCACCTGTTCCTCCTCACGGCGGGTCCAGCTCACGCCCGCGTTGAGGACGGCGGCGGTGACCGAGCGGTGGGTGAGCACCGCGCCCTTGGCCCGGCCGGTGGTGCCCGAGGTGTAGAGCAGCCAGGCGGGGGTGTCCTCGTCGGGCGGTTCCGGTTCGGTCTCCGGGCATCCGTCGAGCAGGTCGGCGAACTCGCCGGCGTCCTCGGCCGGGCCGTCGACGGTGACGACCGTGCGGATCGAGCCGACGATCTCCGTTGCGGCGCGGGCGGTGTCGAGGAACTGCTGCTCGGTGAGCAGCACCGTCGGCGTCGCGTCCGCGAGCAGATCGACGACCTCCCGCGGCGCCAGCCGGTAGTTGACGAACACGAGCGTCATCCCGGCCAGCGGGACGCCGTAGTAGGCGAGCACGTACTCCGGGTTGTTCTCGGTGAGCACGGCGATCCGGTCGCCGGGCTCGGCGACCCCGCGCAGTCCGTGCGCGAGCCGGCAGACGTCGGCGTACAGCTGCTGGTAGGTCCACGTCCGGTCCTCGAACACGAGGGCGGTCGTCTCGGGCGCCCGCATCGCGGCGAACGCCACCACGTCACTGATCCTCATCGATCCTCCGTGGTTCTCTCGGGTGCGGCGGCTCGCGCTATGTGCCGGGCTGGGAGAGGTACCGGGGGTTCGCCACGGTGAGCCGGTCGGTCACCGCGGCCCGCACGGCCGCGAGCAACGCCGGATCGTCCGCGTCGAGCACGCCGGCGCGGATCGCCGCGGCCAGGCCCGCCTGGTCGTCCCGGGCGAACGCGGCGAGCCGCTCGCGGTGCCGACGCTCCAGCTCGGGCCCCAGCAGCAGCTCCCGTTCGACGCCGTCGAGGGTGTTGGCCCCGACGCGGGCGAGGAAGTTCAGCCGCCCCTGCGTGGCGGCCATGACGTCCTCGCGCAGGAACATCGCGACCGCGGCGACGAGCTCGGCGGCGGTGGGCCGCCCCTGCAGGTCCGAGCCGGGTGCCGGGTCCGGGGTCCGCACCGGGGCGTCCGGCACGCCGAGTGCGAGCAGCAGGTCGTGCTCCTGCTCGCACACCCGCCGCCCGATCGCGGCGAGCTCCACCGACGGCGTCTGCCCGGACAGGTGCCGCTCGGCCATGCCCCGGCAGCCGACCGCCCAGCGGGCGGTGCCGTAGACCTGCCACCAGCGCACGGCCTCCGGGTCGGGGCGGTGCCCGGCAACCTCGGCGTAGCCGTCGAGCAGCTGCTCCACGGTGCCGAACCCGCCCGCGGGCAGCGGCGACCCGAACCGCCAGCACTTGACGCACAGCCAGCCGAGGTCCTCGCGCGGGTCGCCGCGGTGCACGACCTCCCAGTCGAGCACGGCCCGCAGCCCGCCCGGATCGATGATCAGGTTGCCGGTGCGGAAGTCGCCGTGCACGACCGTCTCGGGCACCGGATCGGGCCGGTGCCGCTCGAGCCACTTCAGCGCGATCTCGATCGTCGGCAGCGGTTCGCCGAGCGCGTCGTACGTCGCGCGCAGCTCCTCGAGCGGGTCCGTGGCGACCGGTTCCGGCAGCGTCGCGACCGGGACGGCGTGGATCCGGGCGAGGGTGCGGCCGAGCTCGGCGGCCATGCCCTCGCGGGCCGTGGCGTACTGCGGGTCGCGCAGCAGCCGCCGAGCGATCGTCTCCCCGTCGACGTGCTCGCTGATCAGGTACGGCGAGCCGAGCGTGGCCGCGTCGGTGCCGCTGTCGAGCAGCCGTGGCACCGGCACCCCGGCATCGTGGGCGCCGGCGATGGCGGCGGCCTCCCGGGCCATCCCGTCCGGGCGGCCCGCGCCCGGCGGGTCGCGGCGCAGCACGAGCCGCCGCTCCTGTCCGGTCGCCGATCGGGCGGTGAACGACCAGGTCTCCCGGCTGGCTCCGCCGGTGAGCCGGGTGGGCATGGCCACCGAGACCTCGGTGCCCAGCACCTCGGTGAGCCGCCGGCCCAGCAGGCGGGCCAGCACGGCGGGGTCGGCCGCGTCGACCGGGTGATCGTCGAGCACCGGGCCGGGCTGCGCGGGCCCGGGCTGCGCCGGGCCGAACTGCATCGAGCCGGACTGCATGGTCATCGTCTGTCCCTCCCCCGGGCTGCTACCGCTGCGCGCCCACCATGTCCAGCGCGAGCCGCTGGTAGCGACGGACGACCTCGGCGCGGCTCAGCCGGCCCCGCGGCGAGTACCAGCCGGCCACCCCGGTACACATCACCACGATCGCCCGGGCGGCCTCCTCCGGCAGCGGCGTGCCGAACACCCCGGCCGCCACCCCGTCGGCGATCACGCCGTCGAACATCCGCTGCTGCTCGGCGCGCTTGGCCCGGTGCGGGCCGCGCACCGGCTCCTCCAGCGCCCGCAGCTCGCTGGTACCCAGCAGCGTGCCGCGCTGGTCCTCCAGGTGGAACAGCACCTGGACCTCGACCAGGGCCCGCAGCCGGTCCACCGGGTCCGGGCCCGCGGCCGCGAGGGCGGTCCGGGTGCGGTCCAGCAGCGCCTCGATCCCCCGCTCCATGATCGTGACGAGGACCTGCTGCTTGGAGGGGAAGTGGTGGTAGAGCGCGGCCGGGCTCACCCCCGCCCGCACGGCGATCTCCCGGACCGAGGTGCCGTGGTAGCCGTGCTCGGCCATCACCGCGATCGCCGCGTCCAGGAGGCCGGCCTCGCCCGGCGGGGCCGTGCGTCCCTCGCCGCGCGGGGCGGTTCGCGGGGGTCGGCTCAGACTCGCCACGCGGCCACCTCCTGTCGGCATCCGGTCGGAACGGGTCGGACAGATTATCTGGGCGCGCGGCCGTCACTTGATCGCCAGCGGGTTGATCGGGGAGCCGAGCGCGCGCCGGAACTTGATCGGCGGGGCGGCGAGGAAGAACTCGTGGCGCCCGTCCGCGGCGCAGTCCTCGGCGAGCTCCTCGAGGTCGAGCATCTCGCCCAGCGTCATGCCCATGTCCCGGATCAGGACCATGTGCACCGGCAGCGTCTCGCCCGTCACCTCACCGGGGAGCACCTCGATCGCCCAGTTGTCCGAGCAGACCGCGGCGACGTCGCGGGCGTGCAGCCACGCGCAGCAGTCGAGCCCCAGGCCCGGCTCCCCGGCCATGAACGATGCCGCGTCGCCGTCGGCGAGGAACTTGCGCCGCCAGCCGGTGCGGACCGCGACGACGTCACCCGGGCGCACCTCGGTGCCCTGGGCGGCGAGCGCGGCGTCCAGCTCGTCCGGGGTGATCGCCTCGCCGGCCTCGAGCCAGTCGACACCGCGGTGCCGGGCGACGTCGATCAGCACGCCGCGCCCGGCGATCCCCTTGGCCTGGTGCTCGATCGAGAGGTGCTTGACGCCGTGCGGGGTGATGTCCGAGGCGGGGAACCCGTTGTAGAGCTGCTCGTCGTAGTAGACGTGGGCCAGCCCGTCCCACTGGGTCGCGCTCTGCAGCGGCATGAACACGTAGTCGTCGGCGTAGTGGAACGCGCCCGGGTAGTGGTCCTGGTCCGCGCCCGTCTCGGACAGCAGCAGCACCGGGTTGATCCGGCCGCCGCCCGGCTGCGGGCCGCCCGGGCCGAACGGGATGCCCAGGTCGAACACCGCGCCCGTCCGGATCAGCCCGGCCGCGGCGACGATCCGGTCCGGCGTGAGCAGGTTCGTGGTGCCACGCTCGTCGGGCTGCCCGTCGGTGTCCCAGCGGCCCCAGTTCGACAGCCGCCGGCCCAGCTCCCGGAAGTCGGTGCCGCCTTCCTCCGCTGCCATCAGCGCACCTTGCGCGGACCCGCGAAGCCGAACAGGTAGCCCGCGACCTTGCGCATCTGGATCTCCTCGGCGCCCTCGGTGATGCGGTAGCGGCGGTGGTGGCGGTAGATGTGCTCGAACGGCGTGTGCCGGGAGTAACCGAGACCGCCGTGCACCTGCATGGCCCGGTCGGCCGCGTCGCAGACGAACCGGTTGGCCCGGTAGTTGCACATCGAGACGCGGTCGCTGATCTCCATGTGCGGCACCCGGTCGAGCTCCCACGCGGTCTTGCGGACCAGGCCGCGCAGCATCTCGGCCTCGGTCTGCAGTTCCACCAGCGGCCACTGGATCGCCTGCTGCGTCGCGAGCGCCTTGCCGAACGTCACCCGTTCGCGGGCGTAGGCCACGCTGCGGTCGATGCAGAACTGGCCTGCCCCGACGCCGGAGGCGGCTTGGCGGATCCGGTTCTCGTGCACGAAGGTCTGGGCGACGGCCAGGCCCTCACCCTCCTCGCCGAAGATCGCCGAGTCCGGCACCCGGACGTCGCGGATGGTGACCTCGGCGTGGTCGGTGGGCATGTTGAACGTCCACCAGTGGAAGTCCACCGAGAAGCCGGGGCTCTCGGTCGGGACGAAGAACGCCGTGATCCCGCGGGCGTCGCCCGGCTCACCCGAGGTGCGGGCGAACACCACGTCGTGCGTGGCCGAGTGCATGCCGGAGTTGAACCGCTTGGCCCCGTTGAGGATCCAGTCGTCGCCGTCGCGGACGCCGGTGGTCTCCATCCAGGTGGCGTCGCTGCCGTGCTCGGGCTCGGTGAGCCCGAACCCGATCCGCTTGGTGCGCGAGAGCATCGGCTCGAGGAACTCCTCGCGCTGCTCGGCGGTGCCGTACTCCAGGACCATGTGCACGAACGGGAAGTTGCCGACGACCGACGACTCGTTCTGCAGGTCGTTGTGCAGGCCCAGGCCCTTGTGGGCCAGGTGCTCGCGGATCACCGCCATGTCCAGGTTGGACCCGTCGGAGCCACCGACCTCCTTCGGCAGCCCGTAGCGCAGCCAGCCCGCGGCGTCGGCGCGCCGGAACATCTCGCCGAGCAGCTCCTCCCACTCGCGGCGCGGCACCCCGCCGTTCTCGAAGTCGGTGCGGGCGTACTCGCGGCGGTGGTCGAAGAACCGCTGGTTGTCGTCCTGCTCCTGCAACGGCCGGATCTCCCGCTCGACGAACTCGTCGAGCTCGGCGAGCCGCCGGGTCAGCTCCTCCGGGAGTGCGAAGTCCACGGTGACCTCCTTAACGATCGTTCAGCCAGCATGGCATCGTGACGGCGACGACGAAAGAGGAACGAAGGGGTGGGACGCGTGCGGGCAGCTCAGGTCGAGCGGCCGGACGGGCCGGAGGCGGTCGAGATCGGGGAGGTCCCCGACCCGGTCCGGCGCGAGGGCGACGTGCTCGTGGAGGTACGAGCCGCCGGCGTCAACTTCCCCGACCTCCTGCTCACCCAGGACCGCTACCAGTACAAGCCGGAGGTCCCGTTCGTCCTCGGCGGCGAGTTCGCCGGCGTCGTACGGGAGGCCCCCGCAGGCTCGGAGTTCTCCCCCGGCGACCGGGTGGCCGGGTCGAGCACCGTCGGAGCCTTCGCGGAACTCGTGACGGCACCGGCGTCGAGCGTGTTCCCGCTGCCGGAGTCGGTCGGGTTCGACGCCGCGGCGTGCATCCCGATGAACTACCTGACGATGACGTTCGCCCTGATCACCCGGGGCGGCCTCCGCGACGGCGAGACGGTCCTCGTCCACGGCGCCGCGGGTGGCATCGGGACCGCCACCATCCAGCTCGCCGCCGCCCTCGGAGCCCGGGTCGTCTCGGTGGTCTCCACGCCGGAGAAGGCGGAGTTCGTGCGCTCGGTGGGCTCGCACGAGGCCGTGCTCGCCGACGGCTTCAAGGATGCGGTTCGGGAGCTCACCGGCGGCGCGGGCGTCGACATGGTCGTCGACCCGGTCGGCGGTGACCGCCTCACCGACTCCCTGCGCTGCCTCGCCCCGCTCGGCCGGCTGCTGGTCCTCGGGTTCACCGCGGGCGACATCCCGACGGTGCGGGTGAACCGCCTGCTGCTGAACAACATCGACGTGCGCGGCGTCGGCTGGGGCGCCTTCGCCGGGCCCCGCCCGGGATACCTGCGCCAGGAGTGGGACCGGCTCCTGCCGTTCGTGGCGTCCGGGGCCGTCGCGCCACCGGTCACGGCCACCTACCCGCTCGAGGAGGCGGGCGCGGCGGTCGCCCGGCTGGGCGAGCGGAGTGTGCTCGGGAAGGTCGTCGTCACGCCGTAGCCGACACCGCCCGGGCTCTAGTCAACTTAACGATCGTTCACCTAGCATCGTGGCGTCCCGCAGCGTGGCAGGAGGGTGCGATGCACGAGATCCGCTACGAGGTGGCCGACGGCGTCGCCACCCTGACCATCGACCGGCCGGACAAGCGCGGCGCGATGACCTACGCGATGCTCGACGAGTTCACCGCCCGCGTCGGGCAGGCCGGTGCCGACGACGGGGTGCGCGTCCTGCTGGTCACCGGCACGCCGGGCAGCTTCTGCGCCGGCATCGACCTCGCCGACCTGGCGAGCCGGGACCCGGACCATCGGGGCCGCGGGGACGGGGCCGCCGAGGTGCCGTCGCTCGTCGGCTGCCCGAAACCGGTGATCGCCGCCGTCGACGGGATGGCGGTCGGCATGGGAGCCGAGTTCGCCACCCAGGCCGACCTGCGCGTGATCTCGCCCCGGGCCCGGTTCCGCTGGAACTTCGTGCACCGCGGACTGGTCTCCGACACCGGCGCCGGGACCTGGCTGCTACCGCGCCAGATCGGCACCGGCCCGGCACTGCGGCTGCTCTACACCGGCGAGGACCTCGACGCCGACCGGGCGCTCGCGCTCGGCTTCGCCACCGAGGTCGTCGCCCCCGACGAGCTGCCGGCCGCCGCCGACCGGCTCGCCCGCACGATCGCGGCGGCGTCGCCGTTCGCGCTGGCACGCACCAAGACGCTCGTGCAGGGCGGGGCGGGCACGGACCTGCGGTCGCACGTCGGCGCCACGCAAGTCGCCCTGGCCGAGTGCTTCACCTCCGCCGACCATGCGGAGGGAGTGGCCGCGTTCTTGGAGAAACGACCCGCCCGGTTCACCGGCCGTTGAGCGCCGGTGGACAGTGCGGAGCGCACCGAACCCCCGGAGAGGATCGACATGAGCGAGCAGAACGGCAGTGACACGCAGTGCGGCGACCGGGTGCGGGTCACCGTCACCGACGGCGTCGCCGACGTCCGGCTCTCCCGCCCCGACAAGCGCAACGCGCTGGACCCGGCCATGTTCGCCGGGCTGGTCACCACGGGCGAGCGGCTGCGGGCCGACCCGGCGGTGCGCGTGGTCGTGCTCTCCGGGGAGGGGCCGGACTTCTGCGCGGGGCTGGACTTCGGCTCGTTCCGGGCGATGGAGTCCGGGGAACGGCTGTCGGCGACCGCGCAGCTGCCGCCCTCGGACGGCCCGGCGCAGGCCACCGGCCAGCGGGCGGCGCACGTGTGGGCCGAGCTACCGGTCCCGGTGATCGCCGCGGTGCGCGGCAACGCGCTCGGCGGCGGGCTGCAGATCGCGCTGGGCGCCGACATCCGCATCGTCGCCCCGGACGCCCGGCTCTCGGTGATGGAGGTCGCGTGGGGGCTGATCCCCGACATGACCGGCACCCAGGTGCTGCCCGAGCTCGTCGGCCGCGACGTCGCGAAGGAGCTCACACTGACCGGCCGCACGATCGACGGCACCGAGGCGGCCCGGATCGGGCTGGCCACCCGGACCGACGCCGACCCGCTCGCCGCCGCGCTCACGCTCGCCCGCGAGATCGCCGGGCGGAACCCGCACGCCGTGCGCGCGGCCAAGCGGCTGCTGGACCAGGCCGGACGGGTCGATCTCGCGACCGGCTTCGCCGCCGAGCAGACCGAGATCGGCGCCCTGATCGGCAGCCCGAACCAGGTCGAGGCCGTCACGGCCAACTTCGCGAAGCGGGCGCCGGTGTTCGAGGAGGTGTCATGAAGGAAGACGGGGCCACCGCGCTCGCCGCGGCCCGCCGGATGTCGCACGGCGAGCAGCTGGCCCGCTGGGCCCGGCTGTCCCCGGACGCGATCGCGTTCCAGTTCGAGGGCGAGCGGCGCAGCTACGCCGCGCTGGACGAGCGGGTCACCCGGCTGGCACGGGCGCTGGCCGACCGGGGCGTCGGACGCGGCGACCGGGTCGCGGTGCTCATGCAGAACTGCCTGGAGCTGGTGGAGGCGTACTTCGCGGCCTGCCGGCTCGGCGCGATCGCGGTGCCGGTGAACTTCCGGCTGGTCGCCGACGAGGTCGCCGTCATCCTCGCCGACGCCGACGTCGCCGCGCTGGTCGTCGACGCCGAGCTGGCCGCGGTCGGCGCGGCGGCCCGCGGCGCGGCACCGGACCTGCGCACGGTGCTCGCGACCGGCGGCGCGGAGGCGACACCCGGACTCGGCGCCGAGTCCTACGAGGACGCCCTCGGCGCGGCGGACCCGGCCCCGCTCGTCATCGACGTGCCCGAGGACGACCCGGCGTTCCTCATGTACACCTCGGGCACCACCGGACGCCCCAAGGGCGCCGTGCTGACCCACCAGAACCTGGTCAGCAACAGCATCAACGTCGCGCTCACCCAGGGCATCAAGGACCCGGACGAGGTGTGGCTCTCGGGCCTGCCGCTGTTCCACATCGGCGGGCTCAACGGCATCCTGTTCCACCTGCTCGTCGGCGGCCGGTCGATCATCACCCGCTCCGGCGGGTTCGACGCGGCCGAGGTCGTGGACCTGATGGAGCGCGAACGCGTCACCGGGTGCTACTTCGTGCCGACCCAGTGGAAGGCGATCTGCGAGCTGCCCGGCATCGGCGAGCGGGACCTCCCGCTGCGGCGGATGTCCTGGGGTGCGTCGGTGGCGCCGCCGTCGGTCCTCCACGCGATGGCCGACACCTTCCCCGGCGTGCCGAACTACAACATGTTCGGCCAGACCGAGATGAGCTCGGTGACCTGTGTACTGCGCGGCGAGGACGCGGTCGCCAAGATGGGCTCGGTCGGCACGCCGATCATCAGCGTGGAGGCCCGGATCGTCGACGGGCAGATGCGCGACGTCCCGCGCGGCGAGGTCGGCGAGATCGTCTACCGGGGGCCGACGGTCATGCGGGAGTACTGGCGCAACCCCGACGCCACCGCGGCCGCGTTCGCCGGCGGCTGGTTCCACTCCGGCGACCTGTGCGTGATGGACCCCGACGGCTTCATCACCGTCGTCGACCGGCTCAAGGACATGATCGTCTCCGGCGGGGAGAACATCTACTGCGCCGAGGTGGAGGCCGCGATCGACGCCCACCCGAAGGTCGCCGAGGTGGCCGTGGTGGGCATGCCGCACGAGCGGTGGGTGGAGACGCCGCGCGCGGTCGTCGTCCCGGCCGACCCGGCCGATCCGCCGACGCTCGACGAGATCGTGGAGCACTGCCGCACCCGGCTCGCGTCGTACAAGAAGCCGACGTCGCTGCGGGTCGTCGACGCGCTGCCGCGCACGGCGTCGGGGAAGGTGCAGAAGTTCCGGCTGCGCGACTGAGGGCGCCCAGCGGCGCCCACCGGCCGGGGCCTACCGGTCCTCGAACTCCGCGGGCCGCTTCTCCAGGAAGGCGGCCACGGCCTCGGCCTGGTCGGCCGTGAACGTGGTGGCGATCTGGGTGCTGTTCTCCAGCGCGAGCCCGGCGGCCAGGCTGCCGACCTCGAGCTGGCCCCACATGACGTCCTTGGTCATCCGGACGCCGAACGGGCTGTTGGCCAGGATCTCCCGGGCCGTGTCCAGCGCCGACGCGCGCAGCTCGTCGTCCCCGACGACGCGTGAGACCAGCCCGATCCGGTCGGCCTCGGCCGCGTCGATCACCCGCCCGGTGAGCAGCAGCTCGAACGCCCGCGACGCGCCGATCAGCCGGGGCAGCAGCCAACTGACCCCGATGTCACAACCGGACAGTCCGATCCGGACGAACGCGTCACCGAACCGCGCCGACGCCCCGGCGATCCGCACGTCCGAGGCCAGCGCCAGGGCCAGGCCGCCGCCCGCGGCGGGCCCGTTGACCGCGGCGACGACCGGCTGCGGCAGCCCGCGCAGCGCGGTGACGAGCGCGGCGATCCGCTTCTGCAGCCACATCCGGTCCTGCGCGGAACGTCCGGCGCTCGCCTCGGCGTCCCCGTGCCGCTCGACCAGGTCCAGCCCGGCGCAGAAACCCCGCCCCCGGCCGGTCAGCACGACCACCCGGCAGCTGCGGTCCCCGGCGAGCCGGGCCAGCTCGGCGTGCAGGTCCTCCAGCAGCTCCGGGGAGATCGCGTTGAGCCGCTCCGGGCGGTCCAGCTCCAGCAGCCGGATCCCCTGCTCGATCTCCGTCACCCGCACCGTCGCCGTCACGGTCTCACCCCTCCCGTCCCGTGGATCCGCGCCGCCGCCTGCGGAACAGCGACTCCTGGGTGATGCTCGCCCGCAGCACGCCGTCCGGGGTGGACAGCGAGCCGGTGTACCAGCCGCGCCCGCCGCCGGTGGTGCGGCCGACCAGGTCCATCAGCATCCACTGGTCCATCCGGGACGGCCGGTGGAACCACAGCGCGTGGTCGAGGCTGGCGCTCGGTTCGTGGATCTCGCTCGTCAGCGGCAGCAGCCCGGTCATGATGTCCGACAGGTAGGTCAGCACGGCCGCGTGCAGCAGGTCGTCGTCGGGCAGCGGTTCGGTGCAGCGGGACCAGAACCGGGTCGGCCAGGGGCCCCCGTGCGGCTGCGGCGGTTGCCGTCCCTCGAACCCGAGCAGCCGGGGCAGGTCGAACGGTGCCGACTCCGCCGGCGCGGGCACGTCCGGGACGGGATCGACCTGGTGGTCCAGGCCGTCCTCCGGGGTCTGGAACGACGCCGACAGGGTGAACACGACCCGGTCGTCCTGCTCGGCCACCACGCGCCGGGACGAGAACGAGCGCCCGTCCCGGTCCCGCTCGACGCGCAGCAGCATGGGACGTCCGGTGTCGCCGCTGCGCAGGAAGTAGCCGTGCAGCGAGTGCGGCGGCCGACCGTCCGGCACGGTCCGGCCGGCGGCCAGCAACGCCTGCGCGGCGACCTGGCCGCCGTAGAGCGGGTACCGCTCGTCGAACACGGTGGGCGCGCGGAAGCCGTCCCGCCCGGCGGGCTCGAGGTCGAGCAGCTCGAGCAGTGAGACGTCCGCCGGGGCGGGGAGCCGTCGGACGGTCATCTCGGCAGCCGGGCGGGCGGTCGTCGCGGGCCGGCGGTCAGCCCGCGGCCGCCGCTGCGGCGGCCGGGGCGAGCGCGTCGGTGAGCCGGCCGCGGATGAGCCCGGCGGCCTCCTCGACGATCCGCGTGACCAGCTCGTCGCAGGTGGGGATGTCGGTGATGAGGCCCTGGACCATCCCGGCCGACCAGATGCCCGCGTCGAGGTCGCCGGTCTCGTAGACACCGACGCCACGGGCGCCCGCGACGAGCTCCTGGATGTCGGCGAACTCCGCGCCGTCCTCCAGCCGGGCGACGACCTCGCGGCTGACCTCGTTGTCGGCCACCCGGGCGGTGTTGCGCAGCTGCCGGAAGATCAGCTGGGTGTCCCGCTCACCGGCCTCGACGAGCCGGTCCTTGACGTTCTGGTGGATGCCGGACTCGGCGGTCGCCATGAACCGGGTGCCCATGTTGATGCCGTCCGCACCGAGGGCCAGCGCCGCGACGAGGCCGCGGGCGTCGGCGAAGCCGCCGGAGGCGATCATCGGGATGGAGAGCTTGTCCGCGGCGGCCGGGATCAGCACCAGGCCGGGGATGTCGTCCTCACCCGGGTGGCCTGCGCACTCGAAGCCGTCGATGCTGACCGCGTCGACACCGATCGACTCCGCCTTGACCGCGTGCCGCACGCTCGTGCACTTGTGGATCACCTTGATCCCGTGCGCGTGGAAGTGCTCCAGGTGCTCGGTCGGGTTCGACCCGGCGGTCTCCACGAACGGCACCCCGGCGTCGATGATCGCCTGCCGGTACTCGGCGTACGGCGGCGGGTTGATCGCCGGGAGGATCGTCAGGTTGACGCCGAACGGCCGGTCGGTGAGCTCGCGGCAGCGCGCGATCTCCTTCGCCAGGTCGTCCGGGGTCGGCTGGGTCAGTGCCGTGATGAACCCGAGCGCACCGGCGTTCGCGACCGCCGCCACGAGCGGGGCCCGGCCGACCCACTGCATGCCACCCTGGACGACCGGGTGATCGATGCCGAATTCCTCGGTGAACCGCGTCCTGATCACGCGCACTCCCAACTTAACGACCGTTCGGGAATTCAGGATCACCGGCGACCGGCACCGATGTCAATCGAGCGTGCTGCCGGTCACCGCCGCGACGCCTGCCCACCCACCTGCCCGGCGACGACGAACAGCTCGGTGGCGATGCGCACGAGCTCGTCCCGGCCGACCGGCACCGTGCCGTCGAGCCACCGGACGAGCAGCTCGCTGAACCCGCCGACCAGGAAGGTCGCCACTGCGCGGTGCGCGGCCCCGGGGTCGTCCCGGGCCGACTCGGTGGCCACCAGCTCGGCGATCCCCATCGCCACCTCGGCCCGCCTGCGCTGCAGCCCGTCGTGGCCCCGCCCCTCCTCGTAGAGCACCCGGGCCCGGCGCCGGTCGGAGTCGACGAAGTCCGCGGTCGAGGCGACGGTCGCGCGGACCCGGGCGAGCGGGTCGGCACCCGCCCCGGCGACCGCGGCGTCGACCTGCACCCGCAGCTCCGCCACGACCCCGTCGAACACCGCGACCACGAGCTCGTCGAGGCCACGGAAGCTCTCGTAGAAGTAGCGGGCGTTGAGCCGGGCGTGGGCACAGACCCCGCGCACCGTCACCCCGGCCAGCCCGTCCGCGCCCAGCAGTTCGAACCCGGCCCGGACCAGCAGGCGCCTGCGCTCCGCGGTCCGGTCGGACGGCGGCACGCCCGCCCACCGGGTGGTTCGGGTCTCGTCGGGGCCTGGCGACACGGGCGACCATAACCTACGGTGTTTGGTAACGACCGTTACCAAAATGGAGGCGTCGTGGTCGCCTGCCCGGGCCCCGCCGACCCGGCCGACGCCGCCTGCACCTCCTACACCGCACGATCGCCGTGGAGCCGCAGATGACCGACTGGACCGCCGTCGCCACCGAGCTGGCCGAGGAGTTCGCCCCGCGCGCCGCCGCGGTCGACCGGGAGGGGCGCTTCCCCGTCGAGAACATCGAACGCATGCAGGAGGCCGGCTACCTGTCGTCGGTGGTGCCCGTCGAGCTCGGCGGCGGCGGCGCCGACCTGGCGACCTTCGCCGCCTGCCAGCAGATCATCGCCGGGGCGTGCGCCTCGACCGCGCTGGCCACCAACATGCACCTGTTCGGGATCGGCGCCGCGGCCGAGGGCTGGCACGCGGGCGAGCGGGCCGGCGAGCCGATCCTGCAGGCCGTCGCGGGCGGCACCGTCGTCGGCGGCAGCCTCACCGACGCCGCGACCGGGCTCAACGTCCGGACCTCGTCGACACCCGCCCGCCCGGTGGAGGGCGGCTACGTCGTCTCCGGGCGCAAGTCGTTCTGCTCGCTGGCGCCTGCCCTGCAGTTCTTCTGGGGCACCGCAGCCGACACCGAGACCGGCGCGCTGCTGCTGTTCGGGCTGCCCCGCGAGACGCCCGGCCTGTCGTTCGTGGACACCTGGGACACCATGTCGATGCGGGGCACCGGATCGTGGGACGTCCTGTTCGACGACGTGTTCGTCCCCGCGCAGGCGGTGCAGCGCGGGACGGCCCCCGGCGAGGAGCTGGTCTGGGACGCGGAGCGGGAGCGGCCGTTCGCCTGGTTCGCGGTCTCGGTGGCGGCCGTGTACCTCGGGATCGCCCGCGCGGCCACCCGGCTCACCTACGAGCGGGCCCGCACCCGCACGGTCACCGGGGCCGCGCTGCCGACGGCCCACCGGCCCGACCAGGTGTACGGGGCCGCCGAGATCGAGCTCGCGCTGCGCCCGGCCGAGGCGATGCTCCGCGACACGATCGCCCGTCGCGCGGCGGGCGAGGTGCTGCCGCCGGAGGACCTGCAGGCCCTCAAACACGTGGCGGTGGCCGCGGCGAGCTCGGCCGTCGACCGGTGCGTACGGATGGTCGGCGGGCACGGCATCTTCCGGACGCTGCCGCTGGAGCGGCACTACCGCGACGTGCGGGCCGGGCAGTTCCACCCGCCGTCGCCGGACACGGCGGCCGAGACCATCGGCAAGGCGGTGCTCGGGATCGACCTGGGGGCGACCCCGCGATGGCCTGCGGAGTGAGGCGGGCGCCGGACGCCGCCGGGAGGGCCGCAGCGGCTGGTCGCCGAGCTCCGGATGCGATCCGGCAACGGTCCGCGACCGCGGTCAGCGAGCACCACTCACCCTTAGTACGGTTCGGCACGTGACCTCCGATGGGCTGCGAGCGACCCGCGCCGCCGAGACCGCCGCGCACGCGCCGGACCCGGCGGTGACCGACCGGCTCCTGGGCGGTGCGCACCACGACCCGCACGGCGTGCTCGGGGCGCACCCGCACGCCGACGGCACGATCGTCCGCGTCCTGCGGCCGCACGCCACCTCGGTGGCGGTGCTGCCCGACGGCGAGCGCGGGGCCGCCCACGAGCTGACGAAGGTGCACGAGGCGGGGCTGTTCTCCGGCCTCGTTCCGGGCTCGGGCGGCGACTACCGGCTGCTGGTGCGCCAGGGCGGTGGCAGCCCCGGCGCTGCCGGCTCCGCCGGTTCTGTCGGCTCCGCCGGTTCTGCCGGCTCGGCTGCGGGGGACGCCGCGCAGGAACTGGTCGTCGACGACCCCTACCGCTGGATGCCGACACTCGGCGAGATGGACCTGCACCTCATCGGCGAGGGACGCCACGAGCGGCTCTGGGACGTGCTCGGGGCGCACGTGCGCCGCTACGACACCGCGTCCGGACCGGTCACCGGGACCAGCTTCGCCGTGTGGGCGCCCAACGCGCGCGGTGTGCGGGTCACCGGCGACTTCGACGGCTGGGCGGGCTGGACGCTGCCGATGCGCTCGCTCGGCACGTCCGGGATCTGGGAGATCTTCCTGCCCGGGGTCGACGTCGGCGCCCGCTACAAGTACCGCGTACTCGGGCCGGACGGCCGCTGGCGGGACAAGGCCGACCCGATGGCCTTCGCGACCGAGATCCCGCCGCAGACGGCGTCGGTCGTCAGCACCGACACCCACGAGTGGGGCGACCAGGAGTGGATGACCGCGCGCGCCGCCCGCCGGGCGCACGAGGCCCCGATGAGCGTCTACGAGATGCACCTCGGCTCCTGGGTGCCGGGCCTGGACTACCGGGAGATCGCCGAGCGGCTGGTGTCCTACCTGGACGGGACGGGATTCACCCACGTCGAGCTGCTGCCGGTGGCCGAGCACCCGTTCGGCGGCTCCTGGGGCTACCAGGTCACCTCGTACTACGCGCCGACCTCGCGGTTCGGCACCCCGGACGACTTCCGCTGGTTCGTCGACCGGCTGCACCGCGCCGGCTACGGCGTGCTCGTCGACTGGGTGCCCGCGCACTTCCCGCGTGACGAGTGGGCGCTGGCCCGGTTCGACGGGACCGCCTGCTACGAGCACGCCGACCCGCGCCGCGGCGAGCAGCCGGACTGGGGCACGCTGGTCTTCGACTTCGGCCGCAACGAGGTGCGCAACTTCCTCGTCGCGAACGCGCTCTACTGGCTGGAGTCGTTCCACATCGACGGGCTGCGGGTCGACGCCGTCGCCTCGATGCTCTACCTCGACTACTCCCGCGCCGACGGCCAGTGGCTGCCCAACGTGCACGGCGGCCGGGAGAACCTGGACGCGGTGGCGTTCCTGCAGGAGATGAACGCGACCGTCTACCGCGAGCACCCCGGCGTCGTCACCATCGCCGAGGAGTCGACGGCCTGGCCGGGCGTCACCCGGCCCACCTACATGGGCGGGCTCGGCTTCGGCTTCAAGTGGAACATGGGCTGGATGCACGACACGCTCGACTACACCGGGCGTGACCCCATCCACCGCAGCTACCACCACAACCAGATGACGTTCTCCCTGATGTACGCGTTCAGCGAGAACTACGTGCTCCCGATCAGCCACGACGAGGTCGTGCACGGCAAGGGGTCACTGTGGACCCGGATGCCCGGCGACGACTGGAACAAGGCCGCCGGGGTGCGCGCGCTGCTCGCCTACATGTGGGCACACCCGGGCAAGCAGCTGCTGTTCATGGGCGGCGAGTTCGGCCAGCCCCGGGAGTGGTCCGAGCAGCGGTCGTTGGACTGGCACCTGCAGCAGGAGGAGCCACTGCACGGTGGCATCACAGCGCTGGTCGGCGATCTCAACCGGGCCTACCGGGACCAGTCGGCGCTCTGGTCCCGCGACACCACGCCGGACGGCTTCGCCTGGATCGACGCCAACGACGCCACCGGCAACGTCTTCTCGTTCCTGCGGCACGGGGTCGACGCCGAGGGCCGGGCCACCGTGCTGGCCTGCATCGCGAACTTCTCCGGCGCCCCGCGGGAGGACTACCGGGTCGGCCTGCCGTTCGCCGGGAACTGGACCGAGCTGGTCAACACCGATGCGGGCAGCTACGGCGGCTCCGGCGTCGGGAACCTGGGGCGGGTGCGGGCCGAGCAGCGGATGTGGCACGGCCAGCCGGCGTCGGCGGTGCTGCGCCTGCCGCCGTCGGGAGTGCTGTGGCTGGTGCCCGAGGAGACCGACGGGCCGGTGACCTCGGCCGCGGCCCCGGCCGCCGAGTCCGGGTCGGTGCCGCCGCCGCTGCCGGTCGGCGAGCTGCCCGACGAGCCGGAGGACACCGACGTCGAGGCCCCGATCACCCCGGACGACGGGTTCCGGGCGGTGTCCCCCGCGCCGGTTCCCCCGGCCGGGACCGACGGGACCGGACCCGCCGCCGGCGACGACGAACCGGACGCCGGACGGGTCTCGACGAGCATCAACCCCGCCCCCGGCACCGTCGGCACCCGGGCGGTCCGCAACGGCTCGTTCGTCACCGGCACGTCCGGGACCGGGGGCTCCGACACCGGGACCGCCTCGCGGGACTGAGGCCCGGCGGTCGAGGGCCGAAGCACGGCACTGAGGCCCGGCGGTCGAGGACCGAAGCACCACACCGCGGCCCAGCACTCGGAGGCCGAAGCACCACACCGCGATCCGGCGGACGAGGGCCGAAGCACAGCGTTCAGGTCGGCTCGTTCAGGCGATCCACTCCGGGACGCCGCGATCCGTGCCGTCGGCGAGCGCGGCCCTGGCGTCACCGTCACCGGTGACCAGCGCGGTCAGCCCGGCACCGGGGTCGGCGAGGATCCGCCGCAGCACCCCGGCCGGCAGCACCGCGGTGTCCCCGGCGGCCAGCACGGTCGCGGCACCGTCGAGCTCGACGGTGGCACCGCCGTCGAGCACGGTCCAGATCTGGTCTCCGCTCATCCGGTGCGACGGGCCGGACGATCCGGGTGCCATGCGCACCTGCCAGAGCGATCGGCCTGCACTGCCGAGTGCGGGCGAGGCACAGGTGGTCATCACGGCGTTGGGGGTCTCGACGACCCTGCGGTCGCCGGCTCGGACGACGTTCACGGGCACTCCCTAGAATAGACAACAACGTTGACCGTTCGACCAAAGGTAAACCATGTTGTCGAATTCGTCGAGGCCGGGCCACGCGCTGCCCCTGCTGCTGTTGCGCGCGTTCCAGGAGCTGATCGACGAGCTGCACACCGAGCTCGCCCACACCGGTCACCCCGACGCCCGGCCGATGCACGGCTTCGTCCTGCAGGCGGTCGGCCCGGAGGGCACGACGGCGGTCGAGCTCGCCCGGGCGCTCGGGGTGACCAAGCAGGCCGCCGGGCGGACCGTCGCCGGTCTGGAGGAGCAGGGCTACCTGGTCCGGGCCACGGACCCGGCGGACTCCCGGCGCAAGGTCGTCCGGCTCAGCACGCGCGGGCAGGACCTGCTGGAACGCTCCGCGGCCGTCCTCGACGACCTGCGCCGCCGCCGGGCCGACACGGTCGGTGCGGACCGCCTCGCCGCCCTGGAGGACACCCTCGCCGCGCTCGGTGGCGACTCCGGACCGCGGTGGGACGCGCCGGCCTGGTTCGGCACCCGGCCGGACTGAGCAGGATCGGACAGCACGAGCGCTCCCCGCACCAGCCCACCGGTCACGTCCTCGGGTCCCGGGCCGGCACCGCGTCGGCGCTGCGATCCCCCGCTGGAGACCGCCCCCAAACCCGGGCCCGCCGTCGACGGCTCCGGCCTTCCCCGCGGCCGACGGCACGCCGGATGTCCCGAACCGCACCGCCGGCTCCGACTCGTCGCGCTACCGGTCGGAGGGCGGGCGCTCCGCCCGGCAGCACTCCGTCCGCGGGGCGGGTTCGGCCGGACGTGCCCGTACGGGCCGGTCCTCGGCGGCGGTCCGCGGGTCCACGGCCGGCCGAGCGGGGGCATGCGGGGAGCGGGCCACCGGGGAGAGGGCTCGCGGAGAGGGAGCCCTCGGGGAGGGACCCGGCTTGGAGGAGGGCTGTGTCGAGGGGGACTGCGTCGAGCGGGGCTGCGTCGAGCGGGGCTGGGTCGAGAGGGACTGCGTCGAGCGGGACTGTGCCGAGGAGGGCTGTGCGGAGGAAAGCTGTGTGGCAGAACTCTGCGGAACCTCGGCCAGGCGGGACCGGACAGCCCGGCGGACCGCCGGGGCCGGTGCGGCCGTGGGCCGCACCGGGCCCGGCTCGGCCGTGGATCGCACCGGCCCCGGGCGGGCACGGGAGCGCAACGGCCCGTCGGGTGGGTCGGCCCCCTCGACCGGGTCGGCCCAGCGCCGGTTCATCCGTGACCCCCTCGGAGCCGGAGGCTCATCGATCTCTCCACGCGTCGTCTCATCGGGCCTGCCGTGTCATCGGGCCTCCGGGGTCGCCGTGCCGACCCGGCGGACGCCGAGCACGGCGAGCGCGCCCAGTGCGGCGACCGCGGCGAAGGCGAAGAAGCCCCACGGGTAGGCCACCCCGGCCTGCAGCAGGAGCCCGCCGAGCACCGGCCCGGAGATCGCGCCGAGCCGGCCGATCCCGCTGGCGACCCCGATCGCGGACGCCCGCGCGTGGTCCGGGTAGTGCCGGCTGATGTAGGCGTAGACCAGCACCTGCGAGCTGAAGACGAACACGCCTGCCAGCAGCACGCTGACGTAGATCCCACCGCCCGGCAGCCGGACGGCCAGCAGCGCCAGGAACACGGTCGCGGCGCAGAACCACCCGATCGTCGCCGGGCGCAGGCCGATCCGGTCGGCGACCCGGCCCGCGACGAGCAGGCCGATGACCGCACCGACGTTGAGCACGAGCAGCTGCGACAGCGCCGCGCCGAGCCCGTACCCGGCGGCACGCATGATCTCCGGCAGCCAGGTGTTGAGGCCGTACACCAGCAGCAGCCCCATGAACGACGCGACCCAGAACGCGATCGACGACGGCAGGTACCCGTCCTTGACCAGCTGGGCGATCGGGTTGCGGGTCACCGGCCGCGCCCCGCTGCCGCCCGCCGCGGCCGGGACGTCGTCGGGCAGGTACCGCGCCAGCATCGGCGCCAGGACCAGCGCGGGTGCCGCGCCGAGCACGAACATCCACTGCCAGCCGAAGGCCGGGATGACCCAGATACCCAGCAGCGAGGTCACCACCGCGCCCACGTGGTAACCGGTCATGAGGATGGTCGTGGCGGTACCGCCCCGCCCCGGGCGGCCGTGCTCGTTCACCAGCGCGATGGCGACCGGCAGGACCCCGCCGAGCCCGAGACCGGCCAGGAAGCGCAGGGCGCCGAACGTCCAGGGGCCGGCCGCGAACGCGCACGCGGCCGTCAGGACCGAGAACGAGACGACCGTGTAGAGCATGGCCCGGCGGCGGCCGAACCGGTCGGCCAGCGGCCCGGCCGAGAGCGCACCGACCAGCACCCCGAGCAGCCCGGCGGTGGAGATCAACGACGCCGTGGCGGGGTCGAGCCCCCAGGCCGGCTCGTCGAGCAGCGAGGGCAGCACGACACCCAGGACGACCAGGTCGAAACCCTCCAGCGCCACCGCGGACCAGCACAGCGGGGCGACCCAGCCGTTGCGCCCCACCCCGTCCGGCGCTCCTCGGGCCGACACCCTGTTCCGGGATGCGTCGGTCACGCTGGCCTCCTCGCTCGCGGGTGGCGGGAGTGTGACCGACCTAGCCGAAAGTTCGGGACCCACCTTCCGCAGAGCGGAAAGCTGCAGGGTCGGTCCGACCGTTCGCGTCGGTGAACGGTGGACGAACGGTCGACGGACGGAGCAGCGACCACCAGGTCGCGAGGAGCACGGCGGTGTAGAGGCCGTGGGCGAGCGGGGTGAGCAGGCCGCCGTCCGGCCAGAGCCCCGACCAGCTCACCGGCACGACGGCCAGTGCCAGGATCGCCACGACGACCCGCCTGCGGGTGTCCCCGGGACGCCCGCTCGCGGCCAGCACGACCAGCCCGGGCACCAGCAGGAGCAGGTAGTTGTGCCAGGCGATCGGTGCGGTGAGCAGGCCGGTCGCGAGGACGGCGGACAGCGCCGTCCCGGCCGGGTCGGTCCCGGCCGCGGCGCTCCGCCCGTACCGCGCGGTGCGCCGGGCGTAGTGGACGAGGGTGCCGATCAGCAGCACCGCGCCGGCGACCGTGCCGACGACGGTCGGCAGGCCCCAGCGCAGTGCGAGGCCGGGCAGCGACGCGTTGTCGGGCGTGGGCCCGACCGGCTCGGCCAGCGCCATCGCCAGCCACTGCCACGCCGTGGGCAGACCGGCGACGACCACGCCGATCACCGTCGCGACGGCGGCGGCCCCGATCCCGGCGAGGAACGGGCGCCACCGGCGCTGCACCGCGGGCAGGAACAGCACCGGCGCCAGCGACGGCTTGAGCGCGACCATGATCCCGTAGCAGGTCGCGGCGAGGTACGGGCGCCCACGGCGCTCGGCGAGCAGGCCCGCGACCAGGAGCGCCAGCAGCAGCGGATAGACCTGCCCGAGCAGCAGCGTCCCGTGCAGCGGCGACGACGCCAGCACGCCGCCGAGAACGAGCACCGACCACCGCCGCCCGATCCCGGTCTCCCGGCACACCGCACCGACCGCCACGACGACGAGCACCACCGACAACGCGGTGAACAACCGGTAGGCGAGGACCGGATCCAGCAGGCCGAACGGGACGAGCAGCACCGAGAGCAGCGGCGGGTTCAGGTTGTGCAGCCGGGCCCCGGTGTCGTAGACGGCGGCGCTGCCGGCCCCCTGCTCGGCCAGGGCGTGCGCCGAGCGCCAGAAGGTGTCGAAGTCGACGTGCATCGCGGCGATGTCCGGCGACGGGAGCCAGCGCAACAGCGGCGGATCGCCGAACACGAACAACAGCACCGCGGTCAGGAGTGCCACCGCCGCCACGACCGGTGCGGCCGTCCGGACCACGGCGTGGACGCGTTCGCCCGCGGTCCGCGACGGAGCGGGAACCTGCGGGACCCCGCGCGCCGGCCCGGGCACCGGCGGAGCCGCCGGGACGGGCGCGCGGGTCGCACGCTCCGGAGGGCCGGCCGGGAGGAGTCGGTCGGTCACGGCGTGGGCCGGACCGGGGACCTCCGCGGAACCGTCGCCGGGAGCACTGTCGGGAGGTGCGCGGTCAGAACAGGGCGCGGGCGAGGGCCCGGCGCGCTGTGCTGACCCGCTGGTCGTCACCCGGGAAGAGCTCGAACAGTCCCACGAGGTGTTCGCGGGCACGGTCCCGGTCCTCCCCCGCGGTGCGGCTCACGGTGTCGACCAGCCGGGTGAAGGCCGCCTCGACCCGGTCGGCGGCCATCTCCGCGTCGGCCGCGGCGAGCTGGGCGTCGACGTCGTCGGGGTCGGCGTCGGCACGCTCGATCGCGGACGGGTCGGCCTGCTCGGCGCGGGCGAGGAACTTCACCTGCGACAGCGCCGCCTTGGCCTGCTCGTTGGCCGGCTCTGCGTCGAGGATCGCCTGGTAGGCGGCCTCCGCGGCGGCGTAGTCGCCCTGCTCGAGGGCGTCCTCGGCCGCGGTGAACCGCGGGTCCTCGGGCTCCTCCACCGGCTCGTCGGAACCCGCTTCGGCGGCCCGGCGCTCGCCTTCCGCGATCGCCGGCATGCGGTCACGCAGCGCGTCGAGCAGCGAGCGGACCCACTCGGCGGCGCGGTCATCGGGCAGCGCCCCGTTGACCGCGTCGGCCGGCTGCCCGCCGACGAGCACGACCAGCATCGGGACCTGCTGCACCCGGAACGCCTGGGCGATCCGCGGCTCGGTGTCGATGTCGACCCGGGCGAGCAACCAGGCGCCACCGCCGGCGGCGGCGAGCCGCTCGAGCTCGGCGGACAGCTGCTCCTCGCGCGGGTAACGGCTCGCCCACAGCTCGACGACGACCGGGACCTGCAGCGACGGCTCCAGAACCTCGTTCTGGAAACCCGCTTCGGTGGCGTCGATGACGTAGGGACCGCCGGCCCCACCGCCCGCGGCCGGCGCTGCGCCGGACGACTGCTTGCCGGCCGCATCGGCTCGTGCCTTCAGGCCGGAGAGGTCGACCGCTCCGGCCATGGCCGAGGACATCGCCGCACGCTGGGCCGCCTGACGAGGATCTGGGCGAGACACGCTGCCCATCCTGGCACGCGCGCGTGACGGGCGTGACACGCCCCTATCGGGCCCGCGACGGCCGGCACCGTCCGGCGCGACGGGGTGGGCACCGTTCACGATCACCGGACCGGCGGAGCATCACCGGACCTCGCCACTCGTTGAACCCCGTGCGGGGGCATCGACGATGACCCTGCGTTACCGGGGGGCCGCGGTCCAGGCAGGTGCCGCGCCCCTCGGGGCGACACCGACCAGTTGAGAGAACGCCGGACCGCGATGCCGGTGAGCGAGAAGAGGAAACCGAAAGATGAGCAACGTTCAGTCCGCTGCCAAGCCGACTCTCGCGTACGTGTCGCTGGCGCTGGGCGCCCTCGGCCTGATCGCCGGGTTCCTGGTGCCGCTGTTCGCCTGGGTCCTGGGCGTCGCGGGCCTGATCACCGGCTTCCTGGCCTTCCGCCAGCCGGGTCTGGCCAAGCTCGGCCAGATCGGGATGGTCGTGGGCTTCGTGGCGATCCTCGTGGGCGTCTACCACTTCACCAGCCTCGTCGCCTGAGTCGGACGAGGTCCGGGGCCCTCGGAACGAGAGCCCCGGAGGCGTGCCGCGACGCGCGAACGGCCGGCGACGATCTCCGTCGCCGGCCGTCGCCGTGAGCGGGAGCGGACCGGGCAGCGAGGTCAGCCGGCGGCCGGCACGCCCGCCCCGGTGGCGAGCCCGCCGAGCAGATCCGCGAGCTCGCGCGGACGGGTGAGCATCGGGAAGTGCCCGCCGGGGAGCTCGACGACCTCGGCGCCGACCCGCGCCGCGTCCCGCCGACCACCCGCCGGATCGACCACGCGGTCGTCCGCGCAGATCACCGAGACCGTCCGGACGTCCGGCCAGGCCCCCAGCGGAGAGGCCTCCTTCAGCACCGTCCAGTCCTGCGGCCGCATCTGGGCCGCCGCGGCGGCGACGAGCGCGTCCGCACGGTCGCGTGCCGTGCCGGCGTCCACGAGCTCGTCGGCCACTCCGCGGTAGAGCCCGGCCGCCACCGTCCCCGCGTCCGGCCAGTAGGTGAGCGCCCCCTCGCCCCGGCGCACCCCGGTGTCGTAACCGGGGACCATCAGGTCCCGCTCCGCGCGCAACCGGTCCAGGTAGGCCCGCCCCGGCTCCGGGACGAGCGCGCCGACCAGCACCAGCGCGCGAACCCGTTCGGCACCGAGCCGGCCGGCCGCGGCCGCCGCGACCAGCCCGCCCAGCGAGTGGCCGACCAGCACGACCGATCCCTGCGCGGCGTCCAGCACCGGGGCGACGAGTTCGGCATGGCCGGCGCCCGGGCCGCCCGCGGGCAGATCCGGCGCCACGGCCGGGACGCCGGCCCGCTCCAGCTCCGCCGACACCGGCTCCCAGGACGACCCGCGGTGCCACGCCCCGTGCACCAGCACGACCCGCGCCGCTCCGGACCCCCTCACGCGCCCGGCTCCCGCAGGTGCTGCTCCACCCGGTCGACCTTGGCCTGCAGCTGACCCCGGTGTCCCGGCCGGATGTCGGCCTTGAGCACCAGGCTGACCCGCGGCGAGACGGCGGTGACCGCCTCGACGGCCCGCTTGACGACGGCCATCCCCTCGTCCCACGTGTCGGACTCGATCGTGGTGAACATCGAGGTGGTCTCGTTGGGCAGGCCGGACTCCCGGACCACCCGGACCGCCTCGGCGACCGCGGCGCCGACGCTGCCGTCACCGTCGTCGGAGCCCGAGGGGGCGATGCTGAACGCGAAGAGCATGCCGCCACCCTGCCACGGGGAGCCCGGACCGCCCCGGCGCGCGATCTCCGGCAGGCGCGGGTCCACTTGCTAGCGTCGTGCCCATGGCACCACGCGGGTCGCTCCCCTTCGACCCGATCCAGCGCGCGGCCGATCTGTGGGAGGAGCGGATCGGCCCGTCGCGCACGATGGCCGCGGTCACCAGCGTGATGCGGGTGCAGCAGATACTGCTGTCCCAGGTGGACGGCGCACTGAAGCCGCTCGGGCTCACCTTCGCCCGCTACGAGGCGCTGGTGCTGCTCGACTTCGCCCGGCGCGGCAGCCTGCCGATGCGGGTGATGGGCGAGCGCCTGCAGCTGCACCCGACCAGCGTGACCAACATCGTCGACCGGTTGCAGGGCGACGGGCTGGTCCGCCGGCTCCCGCACCCGACCGACCGGCGCGCGACGCTGGTCGAGCTCACCGCCGAGGGCCGCGACCGGCTCGCCAAGGCGACCGGGGCCGTCACCGCGATCGACTTCGGGCTCACCGGCCTGGACGAGGCCGGGCAGGAGGAGCTGACCGCGCTGCTCCGCACCGTCCGCCTCTCGGCCGGCGACTTCGACCGGTAGCCGCACCGCTCAGTCCTCCCGGTCCCGCCGGCGGCGGCTCGGCCTGCGCCCCGGCGGCACACCGTGCCCGTGTCCGGGCCAGTCGCGCATCACCGACCCGCGCGGTGGCGCGGGCACGCGGAGCAGGCGCCGCACGGTCGCCCAGCCGGCGACGGCGCCGGAGGCCCCGGACAGGGCGACGCAACCGAGATAGTCGATCAGGTCCATCGAGCACGCTCCGAGCGGTGTCGACCGGGCGGTGGTGGGTGCCGACCGGCTGTTGACGAGGCTGTTGATGGGGTGTTGCAGCAACACCGTTGACACTACGACGGACCACCGACAGAATCGGCGGCGTGGACGGACAGCGCGCCGAACCGGCGGGAACCACGGGGCCGGGCGCCCTGCTGCGCGCCGCACGGCTGGACCGGGGCTGGTCGCAGTCGGAGGCGGCCCGGCGTCTCGCCGCCATCGCCTCGCGCGACGGCGCCGCGGGTGCGCGGCCCGGCAGCGTCAAGACCCAGCTCTCCCGCTGGGAGAACGGGCACGCGACACCGGCTCCGGAGCACCGGGCGCTGCTGGCCGAGCTCTACGGGAGCACGGCCGCCGAGCTGGGGCTGGAACCGGCGCCCGGACCGCCGGGGGGCGGCGTCGACGGTGCGGACCGGTTGCGGGCCGCGCTGGGGCGGTCCGCAGCGGTCGACGACGCCGGCGTGGCGCTGCTCCGGGACCAGCTCCGGGCGACCGCCGCCCTCGACCACCGGCTCGGCACCGCCGCCGCGCACGCGACGCTGACCGCCCAGGTCGACCAGCTGCGCGAGCTGCTGGCGCACTGCCTCGACCCGGGGATCACCGCCCGGCTGGCCGCACTCCTCGCCGCGGCGGCCCTGCTCGCCGGGGACCAGGAACGCGACCGCGACGCGCCGGACCTCGCGTGGCGCGCCTACACCGTCGCCGGGGACGCGGCGCTGCGCGCCGGCCGCGAGGACCTGTCGCAGCGGGCCGGGTGGGGGCGTGAGCTGCTCCGGCAGGACCTGGACACGCCGGAGCCTCGACCGGGCGGGGCCGACCGGAGCGAGGCGCCGGTCGCGTTGTGGGTCGAGCTCGGGCACGACGGTGGAGGCGAGCCGTCCGCGCGGGACCGGACGCGGGCGGCACTGCGCGCGGCGGTGGCCGCGCACGGTGCCGGGCGCGCCGAGGAGGCGGCGGCCGCGGCCACCCGGGCCCGCCGGCTCGCCCTACGCACCGGATCGGCGCACACGCTCGCCCGGCTCGAACCGCTCGCTCACCCGACCGGCCGATGACCGCCCACGCGGACCGGGCAAGAGGTCAGCCCGACTGTTCCAGCAGCTCGTCGGCCGCGGCCCACGGGTCCAGGTCCCCGGCCAGCACGCGCTCGGTCAGCGCCTCCAGCGCGGCCCCGCCGCGCACCCGTTCCATCCGGGCGCGGACCTGCTCCATGCCGATCGCCTCGATCTCCCGCCGGGTCCGCTCGCGGCGCCGACGGTCCCGCTCCCCGGACTTCTCGGCCCAGGCGAGGTGCGCGTCGAGGGCGTCGGCGAGCGCGTCGACCCCCTCGGCGCGCGAGGCGACCGTGGACAGCACCGGTGGCTCCCAGGCGTCGGCGCCGTCGGCCTCGCGCAGGTGCAGCATGTTCCGCAGCTCGCGCACGGTCCGCCGGGCGCCGTCCCGGTCGGCCTTGTTGACCGCGAAGACGTCGCCGATCTCGAGGATCCCGGCCTTCGCGGCCTGGATCCCGTCACCCATGCCAGGTGCCAGCAGCACGACGGTGGTGTCCGCCAGCCCCACGATCTCCACCTCGGACTGCCCGACCCCGACCGTCTCGACCACGACGACGTCGCAACCGGCGGCGTCGAGCACCCGCAGCGCCTGCGGGGTCGCCCAGGACAGGCCGCCGAGGTGGCCGCGGGTGGCCATCGAGCGGATGAAGACCCCGTCGTCACCGGCGTGCTCGCCCATCCGGACGCGGTCGCCGAGCAGCGCTCCCCCGCTGAACGGCGACGACGGGTCCACCGCCAGCACGCCGACCCGCCGGTCGCGGGCCCGGAGCTCGGTGACCAGCGCCGAGGTCGACGTCGACTTGCCGACGCCGGGTGAGCCGGTCAGCCCGACCACGTGCGCCCGACCGGTGTACGGGGTCAACGCGGCGGACACCTCGCGCAGCTGCGGACCGGCGTTCTCCACCATCGAGATCAGCCGGGCGACGGCGAGCTGCTTGCCGGCGCGCGCCTGCTCCACCAGCTCCTGCGGGTCCGGTGGTCCGCCCACGGTCGTCGTCCTCCTGGTCGGTGCCGGGCCGGGCGGGAGGCCCGGCGGATGCGGTCCGGATGCAGGTCGGCCCCCGCCGCGGCGGGGGCCGACGATCACGAAGGGATCAGGACTTCGGCACGCGGACGATCAGGGCGTCGCCCTGGCCACCGCCACCGCAGAGCGCGGCCGCACCGACGCCGCCGCCGCGGTTCTTCAGGGCCAACGCCAGGTGCAGCGCGATCCGGGCACCGGACATGCCGATCGGGTGCCCGAGGGCGATGGCGCCGCCGTCGACGTTGACCTTGTCGTCGTCGATGCCCAGCTTGCGGGCCGAGACGATGCCGACCGCGGCGAACGCCTCGTTGATCTCGACGAGGTCGAGGTCGGCGGGCTGGATGCCCTCCTTCTCGCAGGCCTTGGCGATCGCGTTGGCCGGCTGCTCGTGCAGCGAGGCGTCCGGGCCGGCGACCACGCCGTGCGCGCCGATCTCGGCGATCCACTCCAGCCCGAGCTCCTCGGCCTTCGCCTTGCTCATGACGACCACCGCGGCGGCGCCGTCGGAGATCTGCGAGGCCGAGCCCGCGGTGATCGTGCCGTCGGCGGAGAACGCCGGCTTGAGCTTGCCGAGGCCCTCGGCGGTGGTGTCGCCGCGGACGCCCTCGTCGGTGGCGAAGAGCACCGGGTCGCCCTTGCGCTGCGGGATCTCGACCGGGGCGATCTCCTGGTCGAAGGTGCCGTCCTGGGCGGCGCGGGCGGCGTTCTGGTGCGAGCGCGCGGAGAACGCGTCCTGCTCCTCGCGGGTCAGGTTGTAGCGCGCGTTGTACTTCTCGGTCGAGGCACCCATCGCCACCTGGTCGAACGCACAGAACAGGCCGTCGTAGGACATGTGGTCGGTGAGGGTGGTGTCCCCGAACTTGGTGCCCTCGCGGGACTTGGCCAGCAGGTGCGGCGCCTGGGTCATCGACTCCTGCCCACCGGCGACGACCACGTCGAACTCACCGGCCCGGATGAGCTGGTCGGCCAGCGCGATGGAGTCGATACCGGACAGGCAGACCTTGTTGATGGTCAGCGCCGGGACGTCCATCGGGATGCCGGCGGCCACGGCGGCCTGGCGGGCCGGGATCTGGCCGGCGCCGGCGGTCAGCACCTGGCCCATGATCGTGTACTGGACCTGCTCCGGGGCGACCCCGGCGCGCTCCAGCGCGGCCTTGATCGCGACCCCGCCGAGCTGGGCCCCGGAGAATCCCTTCAGCGAGCCGAGGAGACGGCCCATCGGCGTACGGGCGCCGGCGACGATCACGGTTCCGGACACGGGTCCTCCAGCAGACTTCGATGGCAGGTGGGCGGTCACCATACCCACGCCGTCGGGCGGTACGGGCGGACCGAACGGTGGGGGTGAGCAGCGGCACATGACCCTACTCGCGAGTAGAGCCGGTACGTTCTGCCCCCATGACGACAACCGAGAACGCTCTGTCCCCGCTGGTCGTGGCCGTGGATCACGTGGGCATCGCGGTTCCCGACCTGGACGCCGCCATCCGCTGGTACGCCGAGAACCTGGGCCTGGTCTCGGTGCACGAGGAGACCAACACCGAGCAGGGCGTGCGCGAGGCGATGCTGGGCGCGCCGGGCGAGCCGGACTCGGCCACCAAGGTCCAGCTGCTCGCACCGCTGGACGAGAGCTCGACCATCGCGAAGTTCATCGACCGCAACGGCCCCGGCCTGCAGCAGGTCGCCTACCGCGTCACCGACGTGGCCGCGGCCGCGGACACGCTGCGCGCCAAGGGCCTGCGCCTGCTCTACGACGAGCCGCGGCGCGGCACGTCGAACTCGAAGGTCAACTTCGTGCACCCGAAGGACGCCGGCGGCGTGCTGGTCGAGCTGGTCGAGCCGGCTTCCGACGCGCACTGACCCCATCGCGACCCCGGCGGGCAGTACGTGTGTCCGGTGGCATGGGTCACGAACCCGTTCCGGGGCGTCACGCCCGCCCGGGGGCTGCGGTTAGGATACTAAGCAGTAACTTGCGGTATCCCAAGCAATCGGGGTCAATGCATCCCGCACACTCCCCTAGCAACGTCGCCATCGGAGGCCAGCAGTGAAGGACATCCGCGACGCCATCCTCGCCGGACAGTTCGCCGACGTCGGCGGCCTGGAGGTGCCCGAGACCTACCAGGGCGTGACCGTCCGGGCCGAGGACGCCGACATGTTCGAGGGCCTGCCCACCCGCGAGAAGGACCCGCGCAAGAGCCTGCGCGTCGAGGACGTCCCGGTGCCCGAGCTCGGGCCGGGCGAGGCGCTGGTGGCCGTGATGGCCAGCGCGATCAACTACAACACCGTCTGGACGTCGATCTTCGAACCGGTCTCGACGTTCAGCTTCCTCAAGCGCTACGGCAAGCTCTCGCCGCTGGCCGCGCGGCACGACCTGCCCTACCACGTGGTCGGCTCCGACCTCGCCGGCGTCGTCATGAAGACCGGCCCGGGCGTGAACTCCTGGAAGGCCGGCGACCAGGTGGTCGCCCACTGCCTGTCGGTCGAGCTGGAGAGCCCCGACGGGCACTCCGACACGATGATGGACCCGGAGCAGCGCATCTGGGGCTTCGAGACCAACTTCGGCGGTCTCGCCGAGCTGGCGCTGGTGAAGTCCAACCAGCTGATGCCGAAGCCGGACCACCTGACGTGGGAGGAGGCCGCCTCCCCGGGGCTGGTCAACTCCACCGCCTACCGTCAGCTGGTGTCGCGCAACGGCGCCGACATGAAGCAGGGCGACGTCGTGCTGATCTGGGGCGCCTCCGGCGGGCTCGGCTCCTACGCCACCCAGTTCGCGCTCAACGGCGGCGCCACCCCGGTCTGCGTGGTCTCCTCCGAGGAGAAGGCCCAGATCTGCCGGGACATGGGCGCCGAGCTGGTCATCGACCGCAACGCCGAGGGCTACAAGTTCTGGTCCGATCCGCAGACCCAGGACCCGAAGGAGTGGAAGCGCTTCGGGGCGAAGATCCGCGAGCTCACCGGTGGTGAGGACCCGGACATCGTCTTCGAGCACCCCGGCCGGGAGACCTTCGGTGCCTCCACCTACGTGGCCCGCAAGGGCGGCCAGATCGTCACCTGCGCCTCGACCTCGGGCTACATGCACGAGTTCGACAACCGCTACCTGTGGATGAACCTCAAGCGGATCGTCGGCTCGCACTTCGCCAACTACCGCGAGGCGTTCGAGGCCAACCGGCTCGTGTCCAAGGGCATGATCCACCCGACGCTGTCGCGGGTGTACCCGCTCGCCGAGACCGGGCAGGCCGCGCACGACGTGCACCGCAACACCCACCAGGGCAAGGTCGGTGTGCTGGCGCTGGCCCCCGAGGAGGGCCTGGGCGTGTCGAACCCGGAGAAGCGCGAGCAGCACCTCGAGGGGATCAACCGCTTCCGCGGCGTCTGACCCGAGCAGTGCACGACACCCGACCGGGTGACGAGGGCCCGTCCGTGTCCCACGGGCGGGCCCGCTCGCTCGGGGACGTGAACCTCGTGACCCGTAACCGATCTCACGACCGTGCAACGCGGGCGACGGTACGGTGACCCCCATGGCCGGTGACCACGATGTGCCCGTACCCCGGACCGGTTTCTCGATCGCGCGCCGCGGATACGACCAGGCGCAGGTCGACAGCCACCTGCGCCGGCTCGACGCCGAGGTGCGGATGCTGGCCGCCGACCGGGACGCCGCAGTCGCCCAGAACACTCGGCTGAGCCGCGAGCTCGACGACGCACGCACCCGCACCGAGGCCATGCAGCAGCAGGTCAACCGCCTCGCCGGGCCGCCGCAGAGCGTCCAGGGCATGAGCGAACGGTTGCGCTCGATGCTCCGGCTGGCCGAGGACGAGGTCGCCGAGATGCACTCCAAGGCCGACCGGGAGATCGCCGAGCAGCGCCGGCAGGCCGAGGAGCACGCCCGCACCGTCGTGACCGACGCCCGGGCCCGCGCCGACCAGCTCATCGCCGACGCCGAGGCGCACCGGGCCGACCTGGACCGCAAGGCCGAGCAGCGCGACCAGGAGCTGGACGACAAGCAGGCGCGGATCGAGCGCGAGCTGGCCGACCTGCGGGAGCGGACCGAGACCGAGCTCACCGAACAGCGGACCAGCACCGAGCGCTCGCTGACCGAGCAGCGCGAGAACACCCTGCGCGAGCTCGCCGAGCAGGAACGCACGGTCACCGACCGGATCACCCGTCTGGACGCCGAGGCCCGGGAGAACCGCGAGCAGGTCGAGCACGACTTCCGGATCGCGATGGACCAGCGCCGGACCGAGGCGCTCAGCGCCCTGTTCACCGAGCGGGACGGGCTGACCGAGGAGATCGCGCGGCGTCACCGGGAGACCGACGAGCAGATCCGCCGGTCGCTGGACGAGGCCCGCACCGAGGCCGAGACGATCCGGTCCGACGCCCGCCGCGACGCCGAGGAGATCACCGAGCGCGCCCGCCGCCGGGTCGAACAGCTCACCGGCCTGCGGGAGAAGGTGGCCGAGCAGCTGCGGTCGACCCGGTCCCTGATCGAGAACGAGGCCGACGACCTGACGGCCGGCCCCACGATCGCCGACGTGCCGGAGCAGCAGCCCGAACCCGCCTCCGACCGGGACGGCCGCCCGTCGCCGACCCCGCGGCCCGCGCACTACGCCGAGCCGGGCGCCCGCCGCTGACCGGGCCGGCGGCCCCGGGCGTGTCAGTGCCGCTGGGTGTGTCAGTGCCGCCGAGTGTCAGTGTCGCCGGGAGTGTCAGTGCCGCCGGAAGCCGGGACGGCGGCGGTCCCGGGCGTTCCAGCACGGCAGGTGCCAGTGCCTGCGGTCCTCGACGCCGCCGGTCTCGTCGGCCGGCCAGGTGACCACGTGCGGGGTCCCGGACGGCAGCACCTGGTCGCAGCCCGGGCACCGGTAGGCCTTCACCGACGCCCCGCCGGAGACCCGGCGAACGTTCCACTCACCGTCGCGACCGCTCTCCCGCGACGTGATCATGCTGCTGCCGAGCGGCGGCGCGGCGGGACGGCCCCGCCCCCTCTCCGTGGGGCGGGGCCTTCGGGAACGTCCGCGGGCCATGCGTCTACCGCTGGGTGTAGTCCCGGAACCCGTGGCCGGTCTTGCGGCCGAGCCGGCCCGCCGTCACCAGGTGTTCCAGCAGCGGCGCGGGGGCGAACCCGGACTGGCGGAACTCGGTGTACAGCGAGCGCTCGATCGCCAGCGAGACGTCCAGGCCGACGACGTCGAGCAGCTCGAACGGCCCCATCGGCAGCGCGCAGCCGGTCTTCATGGCGGCATCGATGTCGTCGGCGGTGGCGTAGTGCGCCTCGAGCATCTTCACCGCATCGTTGAGGTACGGGAACAGCAGCGCGTTGACGATGAACCCGGCCCGGTCCCCGCAGCTGACCGGCACCTTCTTCAGGTTCTTGGTCACCTGCAGCACGGTGGAGGCCACGTCGCGCGAGGTACCGATGGTCGACACGATCTCGACCAGCTTCATCACCGGCGCCGGGTTGAAGAAGTGCATGCCGACGACGTCGGCCGGTCGCCGGGTGGCGGCGGCGCACTCCACGACCGGCAGCGACGACGTCGTCGTCGCCAGGATCGCGCCCGGCTTGCAGATGTCGTCGAGCGCGCCGAACATCGCCCGCTTGACGTCGATCTCCTCGGCGACCGCCTCGACGACCAGGTCGACATCGGCCATGTCCTCGAGCTGCGTGGTGCCGGTGATCCGGCCGATGGCCGCGTCGCGGTCGGCCTCCTCCAGCTTGCCGCGGGCGACCGCCTTGTCCAGCGACTTCTTCACGCCCCCGATCGAGCCCTCGACCTTGGAGTCGCTGCGGCCGCGGACGACGACGTCGTACCCGGCCTTGGCGAAGACCTCGACGATGCCCGAGGCCATCGTCCCGGTCCCGACGACGCCGACCCGGCTGACGTCGCGCAGGGTCACGTCGGCGGGGACCTCGCTCGACGGCGTCTCGCCGTCCGGCACGACGGTGGAGCTGTGCGGCGCCTGGTAGGTGTAGAAGCCGCGGCCGGTCTTCCGGCCGAGCAGACCCGCGGTGATCATCTGCTTGAACACCGGGTTCGGCGCGTGCATCAGGTTGCGCGACTCCCGGTACATCGTCTCGAGGATCTCGTAGGCGGTGTCCAGGCCGATGAGGTCGAGCAGCGCCAGCGGGCCCATCGGGTAGCCGGCGCCGTGGCGCATGGCGGCGTCGAGGTCCTCGCGGGTGGCGTAGCGCTCGGCGTACATCTTCGCCGCGTGGTTGAGGTAGCCGAACAGCAGCGCGTTCGCGATGAAGCCCGCGCGGTCGCCGATGACGACCGGCACCTTGCCCAGCGAGTCCGCGAACGTCTCGACGTCGGAGATCACGTCCGGCTCGGTGACGACGGTGCGCACGACCTCGACCAGCTTCTGCACCGGCGCCGGGTTGAAGAAGTGCATCCCGACGACCTTGCCGGGACGCTTGGTGCGCACGGCCAGCTCGGTCACCGACAGCGACGAGGTGTTGGAGCAGAGGATCGTCTCCTCGCCCACGACGGCGTCGACCGCGGCGAAGACCTCGGCCTTGGCCTCCAGGCTCTCCGGGATGGCCTCCACCACCAGCTGGGCCGGGGCCAGGTCGGACAGCGAGGTGCTGATCGTGATGTGGCCGAGCAGCTCGTCGGCCTGCTCCTGGCTGAGCTTGCCTCGCTCGATCGCGCGTCCGGTGGAGGCGTCGAGGTGGGCCCGGCCGCGCTCACCCGCTGCGGCGTCGACCTCGACGGCGATCACGTCCAGGCCGTTGCGGGCGAACACCTCCACGATGCCCGCGCCCATGGTGCCGAGGCCGACCACTCCGACCGTCCGGATCTCGCGTCCCACGCTGGAACCTCCCAGTTCGACGACTTCCGCGATCCTGCCATTCCGTGCCCCGTGAGTGGTTTTCGCGGTCAGGACCGCGAAAACCACTCACGGGCCCGGAGGGCACCCGTGATCGCCCGCATGACCGCCGCGGGCCGCCGGAAGCTGACCACCGGGACCGGCAGGCCGAAGCGCTGCCGGGCGATCGACTGGGTGCGGGCGAACTCGCGGAGCCCGTCGGCACCGTGGATGCGCCCGAAGCCGGACTCCCCCACCCCGCCGAAGGGCAGCGCCGGGATCCCGGCGAACGAGATGACGCCGTTGATCGACACCATCCCGGTCCGGAGCCGGCGGGCGATCTCCTCGCCGCGCTTCGCGGAGAACACGGTGGCGCCGAGGCCGTAACCGGTGGCGTTGGCGCGGCGGACCGCCTCGTCGGCATCGGGCACCCGGTTCACCACGACGAGCGGGCCGAACGTCTCCTCGGTGACGGCGACCGAGTCCTCCGGCACGTCCGCGAGCACGACCGGCCGGACGGAGCAGACCCCGTCGTCGCCGGCCTGTCCGACCGAGTCCGCGCCGCCGACGATCGCCCGGGCGCCCTTGTCCAGGGCGTCGGTGACGTGCCGGCGCACGACCTCGATCTGCGACGGCATGGTCATCGGCCCGAGCTGGCCCTCGTGGGTGGCCGTCCCGACCTCCAGCACCGACGCCGCCGCCCGCACCTTCTCCAGGAACCGCCCGGCGACCGACTCGACGACGTAGACGCGCTCGACGCCCACGCAGGTCTGGCCGGCGTTGGACATGCCGCCCCAGACCGCGGCATCGGCGGCGGCGTCCAGGTCGGCATCGGCGTCGACGATCAGGGCGTCCTTGCCGCCGCACTCCATCAGCACCGGCACCAGGTTCTCCGCGCACGAGGCCATCACCCGGCGGCCGGTGGCCGCCGAGCCGGTGAACGCGACCTTGCCCACACCCGGGGCGCGGCACAGCTCGGCGCCGGTCGCGCCGAAGCCGGTGACGACGGTGAGCAGCGGGTACCGGCCGACCTCGGGGACCGCTTCGGCGAGGGTCCGGGCGAGCTCGTGCCCGACCCCCGGGGTCAGCTCGGAGGGCTTGAAGACGACGGTGTTGCCTGCGGCGAGTGCGTAGGCGATCGAGCCCATCGGGGTGAAGATCGGGTAGTTCCACGGCCCGATCACGCCGATGACGCCGTAGGGCCGGTAGGTGATCGACGCGGCCTGGTTCGCCATCAGCAGGCCCGGCGGGACCGACCGGGTGTCGAGCACCTTCTGCGCGTTGCCGGCCGCCCACCCCAGGTGGTCGATGGCGAGGATGACCTCGAGCCGGGCGTCGTCGAAGGGCTTGCCGGTCTCGTCGGCCACCACCCGCGCGACCCGGTCCAGCTGCCGGACCAGCACCTTCTTCCAGGCCGCGAGGCGGGTGCGGCGCCCGGCGAAGCCCAACCCGTCCCACCACTCGGCGGCCGCGGCGGCGTCCCGGACGGCGCCGCGGACGTGCTCGCCGTCGTGCACGGGGTAGCGGGCCAGCTCGGCGCCGGTGCGCGGGGAGAGCGAGGCGAACTCCGCCGGTACGGCGGTCGTGCTCGCGGTGGAGTCGGCGGCGGTGGAGTCAGCGGCGGTGGCACTCACGTGGTCAGCCTAAGGGCGACGCGAGGGTCCGGACGGGCCCGGCCTGGCCCGCGGGGCCCGGGAGCCGCAGGTCGGGCCGCACGATCAGAACAGCAACAGGTCGTCGCGTTGCATCCCGCGCAGCGCGTCGTAGTCGACGGTGACACACCGGATGCCCCGGTCGGTCGCCAGCGTGCGCGCCTGCGGCTTGATCTGCTGCGCGGCGAAGACCCCCTGCACCGGCGCCAGCAGCGGGTCCCGGTTCATCAGCTCGAGGTAGCGGGTCAGCTGCTCGACGCCGTCGATCTCACCGCGCCGCTTCACCTCGACCGCGACGTGCCCGCCCGCGGCGTCGCGGCAGAGCAGGTCGACCGGGCCGACCGCGGTCATGTACTCGCGCCGGACCAGGGTCCAGCCCTCGCCGAAGGTGTCCGGATGTGCGGCCAGGAGCTCCTGCAGGTGCGCCTCGACACCGTCCTTGACCAGCCCGGGATCGACCCCGAGCTCGTGCGACGAGTCGTGCAGCACCTCCTCGATGGTGATGACCAGGGTCTCGTCGGCCTTGTTGCGCACGGTCCACACGCCGGGCTCCTCGGTGAGCCGGCACGGCGGCGACATCCAGTTGAGCGGCTTGTAGGCGCGGTCGTCGGCGTGCACGCTCACCGACCCGTCCGCCTTCACGAGCAGCAGCCGGGGCGCCATGGGGAGGTGGGCGGTCAGCCGCCCGGCGTAGTCCACCTGGCAGCGGGCGATGACGAGACGCACCCGGCCGACTGTAAGGCTGCCGGGGCGGCCCGGGGTGGGCGGGTCGTCGGCGGATGCAGCACGCTGGGCGGGTGATCGAGCAGACCTCGACCCGCCGCGTCTACACGAACAGCTGGATGACCGTCCGGGAGGACGGCATCCGCCGCGCCGACGGTTCCGAGGGGATCTACGGCGTCGTCGACAAGCCCACCTACGCCCTGGTCGTCCCCCGCGACGACGCGGGCCGGCTGCACCTGGTCGAGCAGTTCCGCTACCCGGTCGGCGAGCGCCGCTGGGAGTTCCCGGCCGGCACCGCGCCGGACCGGGCCGAGGCCGACCCGGCCGAGCTGGCGGTGCGCGAGCTCGTCGAGGAGACCGGGCTCGTCGCCGGGTCGATGACCCCGCTCGGCACGCTCGACGTCGCACCGGGCATGTCCAGCCAGCGCGGCCACGTCTACCTCGCGACCGGGCTGACCCAGGGCACACCGCGGCGCGAGCACCAGGAGCAGGACATGCGGGCCGCCTGGTTCACCCCCGCCGAGTTCGAGCGGATGACCGGGGACGGGCAGCTCACCGACGCCCAGACCCTCGCCGCCTACACCTTGCTGCGCCTGCACGACGCGCGCCGCGCCGCCAGCCGCTGATCGTCGGCGGCGGCGAGCAGCCGCCCGAACAGCGCCGTGTCGAGCGGCGGGTCGCCGTCGAAGGTGTCACGGACCAGGGCGGCGCCGCGGACGTCGTGCCCGGCGGTCGGCTCGGACCGGACGACGACGGTGACCAGCCCGGCCGCGCGGGCGGCCTGCAGCCCGGGTGCGGAGTCCTCCACCGCCACGACGCAGGCCGAGGGCATCCCCAGCCCGCGCAGCGCGCGCCGGTAGGCCTGCGGGTCCGGCTTGAGCGCGGTGACGTCGTCGCCGTACACGGCGACTGCGAGCTCACCGGCGACGTCGCCGATCAGGTGCCGGACCAGCGGCTCGGCCCACTCCCGTCGTCCGGTGGTGACCACCCCGACCCGGACCCCGCACCGGCGCAGGTCCGCCACCAGCGACCGCACCCCCGGCCGGGCCGGGATCGTGCCCGCGCGGGCGTGCTCGGCGAACAACGCGGTCTTCGTCCGGTGCACCGCGGCCGCGATCCGGTCGGCCTCCCCCGCCGGCACACCCCGGGTACGCAGGTCGGCGGTGATCCGCTGCCGCCCGCCGGTGACCCGCAGCAGCCGGGCGTAGTGCTCCGGGGTCCAGTGCACGGCCACGCCGTGCTCGGCAAACGCCCGGTTGAACGCCGGCCGGTGGCCGTCCCGCTCGGTCTCGGCGAGCGTGCCGTCCACGTCGAACAGCACGGCCGGGGGCGCGCTCACCGGTCCAGCTCCATCAGGTGGAACAGGATCAGCAGCTGGGCGATCGCCAGCGGTTCGCTGCGCGCGTCGCCGAGCCGGCCCAGCGACTCGGGCGCGCCCCCGCCCGGGTCCCCGAGCTCGGCCCAGATCGCCTTCTCCACCGCCAGGCTCTCCTCCCGCGGCACGTAGCCGTGCACGTGCAGGGACTCGGCCGGGCGCCCGTCCGGATCGCGCTCGAGCTTGAGGTGCATCGCCCGGGTCAGCCCGGGCTGCAGGACCGCGGAGAGGTCGGGGTGCGGGATCGTCGGGCGCAGCATCACCGTCGCCGACAGCGGCGTGCCCGCCGGGTCGTCACGGCTCTCGATCGGCGCGAACCGCACGACGAGGTCGGCGTGCCGGCGCTGCGGGCGGATGTGCGCGGCCGACTCGGGTTCGCGCCGCTCCAGCTCGGCCAGCACCTGCTCGGGTGTGTAGCCGCGCTTCGCGCAGTCGCGCTGCACCTTCCACCCGCGCCGGATCTCCTCCGGCGGGTCCAGGAACACCGTGACGTCGAAGCACGCCCGGGCCGGTTTCGAGTACAGCGGCAGCAGGCCCTCGACGATCACGACGTCGGCGGGCTCGACGAGCTCGGGCCGGACCAGCTCGCCGGTCGCGTGGTCGTAGACCGGCTTGAGCACCGGCTCGCCGGTGGCGAGCAGCTGCAGGTGCTGCTCCATGATCCCGACGTGGTTGCAGTCCGGGTGCAGCGCGGTGAACGGCAGGTCCTTGCGTTCGGCCCGGTCGTAGCGGTGGTAGTCGTCGGTGCACAGCGACACGCAGCGCCCGGGCCCGAGTGCCTCCTCCAGCCCGCGGGCCAGGGTGGTCTTGCCCGCGGCGCTGTCCCCCGCGATGGCCAGCATGATCGGACGGCGGCCGGCCCGTTCGGGCCGGGCCCGCCGGATGCGCAGTGACTTGTCCGGCACGGCAGCGCTCCTCTCCGGTCAGGGAGGACACGACGCTACGGAGACACCCCGGGCCGCTCTCCCCCGTCACGGGGGAGCCACCGGGGGAGATCGCCACTTATCGTGGCCGGTATGACACAGGCCACTCCGCTCCGGCTGGTCGTGGTCGACGACCACGAGATGGTGGTGCAGGGGCTGAAGGCGATGCTCGCCCCGTTCCGCGGCCGGGTCCGGGTGGTCGGCACCGCACACGACGCGGTGGCCGCGATGGACGCGGTGCTGTCGCTGGCACCCGACATCGTGCTGTGCGACGTCCGGATGGCCGGCGACTCCGGGCTCGACCTGTGCCGCCGGCTGCACGAGCGCCTGCCCGAGCAGAAGGTCGTGCTGCTCAGCGTCTACGACGACGAGCAGTACCTGTTCCAGGCGCTGCGCGCCGGGGCAGCCGGATACCTGCTCAAGCGGATCGGCGGCGAGGAGCTCGTGCGCCAGCTGGAGCTGGCCGCGTCCGGGGTGACGGTGGTGGACGCGACGATGGCCGGCCGCGCCGCCGCGTCGGCGGCCCGGCTGGAGCGCAACGAGTTCTGGCCGGGTGCCCGGCTCGGGCTCACCCACCGGGAGAGCGAGGTGCTCGCGCTGCTGGTCGCGGGGCACTCGAACCGGGCCATCGCCGCCGAGCTCGTGATCGGCGAGGAGACGGTGAAGTCGCACGTCCGCGCGGTGCTGCGCAAGCTCGACGTCCCCGACCGCACGGCCGCGGTGGCCGCGGCGCTGCGCGAGGGCGTGTTCCGGTGACCGCGGACGGGACCGGGCGCGGGCTCGGGCTGGGCGATCCGGAGCGGGAGAACGCCGTGCTGCTCGGCATCATCGAGGCCACGGCGTCCGGGCCCGGGGTGGAACCGCTGGCCGCCGCGGTCGCCCGGGTGATCACCGAGGCGACCGCCACCGACATCTGCTTCGTGCACGTGCTCGACGACACCGACACCGCGCTCACCCTGGCCGGGGCAACCCCGCCGTTCGACGCGCGGGTCGGCACCGTGCACCTGCCGCTCGGGCACGGGGTCAGCGGCTGGGTGGCCGCGCACCACACCCCGGCCGTCATCACCAGCGACAAGACCTCCGACCCGCGCTATCTGCCGATCCCGGAGCTGCGCGGCGCGGACTACACCTCGATGGTGTCGGTGCCGATGCTGTCCGAGCCGTACGGCCTGGCCGGCGTGCTCAACGTGCACACCGTGGACCGGCGCGAGTTCGGCGACCGGGACGTGCGGCTGCTGCTGGCGATCGGGCGGCTGCTCGCCGCGGCCCTGCACCAGGCCCGGATGCACCGGCGGCTGCGGGCCCGCGGGCGCGCGCACGAGCGGTTCGCCGAGCAGACCGTCGCGGCCCAGGAGACCGAGCGGCGCCGGCTCGCCCGCGACATCCACGACGGCATCTCGCAGCGGCTGGTCACGCTGTCGTTCCACCTGGACGCGGCGGCGACGCTGCTGTCGCACGGCGGCGCCGGCGACGTCGACGAGGCCCGCGCCCAGCTGGCGCACGCCTCGGGGCTGGTCGGCACCACGCTGGACGAGGCGCGGGCGGCGATCGGGGCGCTGCGCCCGCCGGTGCTCGACGACCTCGGGCTGGCCGGCGCGCTGGCGGCGCTGGTCCGGGACGTGCCGGACCTCGACGTCCGGCTCGACCTCGACGAGCGGCGGCTGCCGGACCACGTGGAAGTGGCGCTGTACCGGATCGCCCAGGAGGCACTGCAGAACGTGCGCAAGCACGCCGGCGCCCAGCGGGTCGCGCTGCGGCTGGCGGCCGGGGACCCGAACGTCCGGCTGGAGATCGCCGACGACGGCCGTGGGCTGTACCGCGAGCCGTCCGGCGGCGGACAGTCCGGCGGGCTGTCCGACGGCGGTGCGCACGAGCGGAGCGGGTCCGGCTACGGGATGGCGTCGATGCGCGAGCGCGCCGACCTGATCGGCGGGACGCTGCAGGTGCGCTCGCGCCCGGGGTCGGGCACCACGGTCGTCGTCACCGCCCCCCGCGACACCGAACTCTCCGACACAGACCTTGCCGACACCGAGCCGGTCGACACCGAACCGCTCGATACTGAGCCGATCGGCGAAGAGTCGATTGGAAACACTCGATTGTCCGACTGATGGTCTGCCCGCACGCTGAGGTGCATGAGCGACCGATGGAGCGCGGGCGTCATCCCCTACGCGGAGATGGGGTACTGGCAGCCCGACTACCAGCCCAAGGACACCGACCTGCTGTGCGCGTTCCGGGTCACCCCGCAGGACGGGGTGCCCCCGGAGGAGGCGGGGGCCGCCGTCGCCGGTGAGTCGAGCACCGCGACCTGGACCGTCGTCTGGACCGACCGGCTGACGACCTACGAGCACTACCAGGCCAAGTGCTACGCGGTGGAACCCGTGCCGAACGTGCCCGGCCAGTGGATCGCCTACATCGCCTACGACCTCGACCTGTTCGAGGAGGGCTCGATCGCGAACCTGACCAGCTCGATCATCGGCAACGTCTTCGGGTTCAAGCCGCTGGCGGCGCTGCGCCTGGAGGACATGCGGATCCCGCCGCACTACGTGAAGACCTTCCCCGGCCCGCCGCACGGGATCGTCACCGAGCGCGAGTACCTCGACAAGTTCGGCCGCCCGCTGCTCGGTGCCACCACGAAGCCGAAACTGGGCCTGTCCGCGCGGAACTACGGCCGGGTCGTCTACGAGGCGCTGCGCGGTGGCCTCGACTTCACCAAGGACGACGAGAACATCAACTCCCAGCCGTTCATGCGCTGGCGGGACCGCTACCTGTCCTGCATGGAGGCGGTGAACCGGGCACAGGCCGAGACCGGCGAGATCAAGGGCCACTACCTCAACGTCACCGCGGCGACGATGGAGGACATGTACGAGCGCGCCGAGTTCGCCCGCGAGCTCGGCAGCGTGATCGTCATGGTGGACCTGACCGTGGGCTACACCGCGATCCAGTCGCTGTCGCGCTGGGCCCGGCGCAACGGCGTGATCCTGCACCTGCACCGGGCCGGGCACGGCACCTACACCCGGCAGAAGAACCACGGCGTGAGCTTCCGGGTGATCGCCAAGTGGATGCGGCTGGCCGGGGTGGACCACATCCACGCGGGCACGGTCGTCGGGAAGCTGGAGGGCGACCCGAACTCGGTCGCCGGGTTCTACGACGTGCTCCGCAAGGGCCGCTACCGCGCCGACCCGGCCAAGGGGCTCTACTTCGACCAGGACTGGGTGTCGATGCCGGCGACGATGCCGGTCGCCTCCGGGGGGATCCACGCCGGACAGATGCACCAGCTGCTGCACCACCTCGGCGAGGACACCGTGCTGCAGTTCGGCGGCGGGACGATCGGGCACCCGATGGGGATCGCCGCGGGCGCCGAGGCCAACCGGGTCGCCGTCGAAGCGATGATCAAGGCGCGGAACGAGGGGGCGGACTACCTCACCGAGGGCCCGGAGATCCTGCGGGCCGCCGCCCGGCGCAACCGTCCGCTGGAGACGGCGCTGGCGACCTGGGGCGACGTCACCTTCGACTACGCCTCGACCGACACCCCGGACGTCGTCGCGACCCCCACCCCGGCCTAGGAGCCACCACATGCGGATCACCCAGGGCACGTTCTCGTTCCTGCCCGACCTCACCGACGACGAGATCACCGCGCAGATCGGCTACGCGCTCGGGCACGGCTGGCCGTGCGCGGTGGAGTTCACCGACGACCCGCACCCCCGCAACACCTACTGGGAGATGTGGGGCATGCCGATGTTCGACCTGGCCGACCCCGCCGGGGTGCTCGCCGAGGTCAACGCCTGCCGCGAGGCCCACCCGGAGCACTACGTCCGGGTCAACGCCTACGACGCGTCGCTGGGCAGACAGACGGTGGCGCTGTCGTTCCTGGTGCAGCGCCCGACGGCGGAGCCGGGCTTCCGGCTGGACCGGGCCGAGGGCGCCGACCGGCGGATCGGCTACACCGTGCACTCCTACGCGACCGAACGGCCGTCGGGGACCCGCTACCCGGTCCCCGGTGGGCACCAGGGCAACGGCCGTGCCGCGCACTGACCCGGTGGCGGGACCGGACGGGCTCCGGGCGGGTACACCGGACCGGCCCGCGGCCGGGCCCACCCGCATCGCGTTCGGGTCCGCGGCCGCGCCGCCCGCGCCGGCGGAGCCCGACCGGTCCGGCCACGACACCGGGCCGGACCTCGGCCCGGCCGACACCGTCGATCTCGGCGAGGTGCGCCGGTCGGCCGGCGTCGACGAGGTCCTCGACGCACTGGACCGCGAGCTGGTCGGGCTCGCCCCGGTCAAGCAGCGACTGCGGGAGCTGGCGGCGCTGCTCGTCGTCGACCGGGTCCGGGCGCGGTTCGGTGCGACGACCGACCGGCCGACCCTGCACATGTGCTTCACCGGCAACCCCGGCACCGGGAAGACGACAGTCGCGCAGCGGATGGCCGGGCTGCTGCACGGACTGGGCTACCTGCGCCACGGGCACGTCGTCACCGCGACCCGGGACGACCTCGTGGGCCAGTACGTCGGGCACACCGCCCCGAAGACCAAGGAGATCGTGCAGAAGGCACTGGGCGGGGTGCTGTTCGTCGACGAGGCCTACTACCTGCACCGGCCCGGCAACGAGCGGGACTACGGCGGCGAGGCCATCGAGATCCTGTTGCAGGCGATGGAGGACCACCGCGAGGACGTCGCCGTGATCCTCGCCGGTTACGCCGACCGGATGGACACGTTCTTCACCGCGAACCCGGGGATGCAGTCGCGGATCGCGCACCACGTCGACTTCCCCGACTTCACGGTCACCGAGCTCGCCGAGATCGGGCAGCGGATGGTCGACGGGCTCGGCCTCACGCTCTCGGCCGAGGCGTCGGTGGCCCTGCACGACTACCTGGAGCTGCGGGTGGAGCAGCCGTGGTTCGCCGGCGCGCGCAGCGTCCGCAACGCCCTCGACCGGGCCCGCATGCGCCAGGCGCTGCGCCTCGCCTCGGTCACCGGCCGGGTCGGTATGCCGGAGCTGTGCACGCTGACCGCCGCCGACCTGCGCGCCAGCCGGGTGTTCGCCGGGGGCCTGGCCCGCTGACGCGCCACGCCGACCGCCCGCTCGCCCGCTCGCGCCGGCTCGCCCGCTCGCGCCGGCCCGGCTCGCCCGGCGCCGGCCCGGCTCGGCCGGCGCCGGTTCAGCTTGGCCGGCGCCGAGCCCGGCTCCAGCTCCGCACACGTTCACGGGCAGCCGCACCAGACCGGACCCGTGCGACGCGCCACCAACTTGTGCGGCGCACACCGCTGCCGCCGGCGCGGCGGGCACGGGGCACTCGGGCCGAGCGCCCGGCCCGCGGCGCCCGGACACGCTCACGGCTTGACGCACAAGCTCGGCCGGGGCAGGCAGCACAGCGGCCACGACACGCTCCTCACCCGGCGCCTCCCGTGCCGCCGCACGAGTTCGCCGCGCACCGCACACGTTCACGGCCCGCCGCACATGGCCGAACCCGTGCGACGCGCCGCCACCCTGTGCGGCGACGGCGTGCCACCCCGCCGCCGCGGCCACCCGACCTCCGGGGCGCTCGGCCCGGCCGGACGCCGCACGGGTTGCGGGTCCACCGCACGGGTTGCGGGTCCGCCGCACTACTCCGGACTCGTGCGGCGTGCCGACAACGTGTGCGGCGCGCACCGTTCGCGCCGGGTGTCGGCCCGGCTCGGGCGGGTGGCGTCCGCAGCGGCGGCCTCGGGGCCGGCCTCGGGTCCGGCGGCGGGATGTCGGCAAGTGCGGTCACGCGGACCGGTACGGCCTCCCGCGGCTCCGCGCACCGACGGGCCACGCGCGTCACACGGAGCACGTCGAGCACGCGGGGTCACGGCGAGGAGCCACGAGGCACGGAGGCACGGAAACACGCAGGCACGGCCTACCCTGCTCGGCGTGACCACGACCGCCCGGCTGCGTGCGTTCGTCGCGCTGGCCGAGCAGGGCTCGGTCCGCGGCGCGGCGGCCCGGCTGGTGGTGACCGAGTCGACGGTCTCGGCCGCGGTCCGGGCGCTGGCCGACGAGGTCGGTGTCGCCCTGGTCGAACGGGACGGCCGCGGGGTACGGCTCACCCCGGCGGGGCAGCGCTACGCCGGGTACGCCCGCCGGGTGCTGGGCCTGCTCGAGGAGGGGACGGCCGCCGCCCGGGGCGAGGCCGACCCCGAGCACGGGCGCATCCGCCTGGCCGCGGTCACCACGGCCGGGGAGCACCTGCTGCCGGAGCTGCTCGCCGGTTTCCGGGAGCGCCACCCGGGCGTCGTGCTCGAGGTGGACGTCGCCCCGAGCGACCGGGTCTGGCCGATGCTCGCGCACCACGAGGTCGACGTCGTCGTCGCCGGACGACCCCCGGCGACCGCGGCGGCCCCGGGCACAGCGGGCCCGCCGCCGGTGCGGGCGGTACGGGACAACACCCTGGTCGTGGTGGCGGGCCCGGGTACCAGCGCCGACCCGGCCCGGGCGACGTGGCTGCTGCGCGAACCCGGCTCGGGAACCCGGGCGACCCAGGAGGCGCTGCTCGGCGACATCGGGGTGGATCCGCCGCGCCTGCTGCTGGGCTCGCACGGCGCGACCGTCGCGGCCGCTCGGGCCGGGCTGGGGATCACCCTCGTCTCGCGGGAGGCGGTGCGCCGGCTGCTCGCCGCGGGCGAGCTGGTCGAGCTGGACGTGCCCGGCACGCCGCTGCAGCGGCCGTGGCACCTGGTGACCCACCCGGACGCGACCGCGAGCACCGAGCTGCTGCTCGCACACGTGCTCGCGACCAGCCCGTGGCACCGCCCCTGACCGGTGCCCCGACGGCCCGCTCCGGTGGAGCTCGGACCCGGCGCGTGGCCTGGATGAACGGCGATGCCGCGGCGGCACGGCCGACCGGCCGGCGGCCACCGTCGGAGAGGGCGCCGGCACGACCACTGTGTCAGGCCGCCGCCGGCACCTCCGTGGTGTTGCGGCGGACCTCGGCGAGCAGCGCGTCCTGGGCGGCGCGGACCGCGTCCGGGTCACCCCGCCAGGTGTGCAGCGCGGGGCTGACCAGGGCCCGGCCGAACGAGAACGTCGTCGGCCACGGGGTCGGGACCGCCCGGATCGCGGCCAGGTCCGCCGCGGCCGTCGCCGACGGCCGGCCACCGGACAGGAACGCCACGCCGGCCAGCTCGTCCGGCATCGTCGCGCGCAGCACCTCGACGGTGGCCCGCGCGACGTCCGCCGGCGCCTGGCCGGGGGCGTCGGTCCCCGCGGTGACCATGTTGGGTTTGAGCACCATCGCGGCCGGGTCGACGCCGGCGTCGGCGATCGCGGTCGCCACCGCGGCGAGCACCCGGGTGGTGACCGCCGCGGCCCGGTCCGCGGAGTGCCCGCCCTCGGCGAGCACCTCCGGCTCGACGATCGGGACCAGCCCCGCTTCCTGGCAGGTCCCGGCGTAGCGGGCCAGCGCGTGCGCGCCCGCGCGCACCGCCCACGTCGACGGCAGGTCGTCGGCGATCCGGAACACGGCACGCCACTTGGCGAACCGGGCACCGAGCACGGCGTACTCGCCGGCCCGGTCGGCGAGCCCGTCCAGCCCGGTGGTGACGGTCTCGCCGGGTGCACCGGCCAGCGGCGCGGTCCCGGTGTCGACCTTGATCCCCGGCAGCATCCCGCGCTCGGTGATCCCGGCCGGGAACGTGCGACCGTCGGTGAGGCTCTGGCGCAGCGTCTCCTCGCAGAGGATGACGCCGTTGACCCCCTCGACCAGGCCGTCGGCGGTCACCAGGAGCTCCCGGTACGCACGCCGGTGCTCCGTCGAGGCCGCGACGCCGGCGTCGGCCAGGCGTTGCGACATCGTCCGGACGCTCTCGTCGGCGGCCAGGATGCCGCGACCGCCCGCCACCAACCGGCGGGCGGTCGCGCGCAGGCCGCCGTCCCCAGCAGCCCGGGTGGGCCGGGTCGTCATCGGTGCACCTCCCGTGTCCGTGCCCGGCGGTCACCGGGCGACGCGCACCGACGCTAGGCCGGGGCCCGGCCCGTTCCCCTCCCCCGCGGGGTGGACGCCGCGGGGGAACCCCGGGTCACGCCACCCGCACCGGCAGCTCGACGATCCGGCTGAACCCGGGCTTGGCGTCCCAGACGATCTCCGCGGGCGGTACCGCGAGCTCGATCCGGGGGAACCGGTCGAACAGCATCCGCAACGTCACCTCGGCCTCCTGCCGGGCCAGCGCCGCGCCCAGGCAGTAGTGCACACCCTGCCCGAAGCCGAGATGCCCGTCGCCCCGCCCGGCCTCCCGGGTGACGTCGAGCCGGTCCGGCCCGGAGTAGGCACGCGGATCGGTGTTCGCCGAGAGCAGCCCGGCGATCACCGGTGTGCCGGCCGGGACGTCCACCCCGCCGATCACCACGTCGGTCGTCGGGTAGCGGTTCTGGGTGAACTGGACCGGGCCCCGCAGCCGCATGAGCTCGCCGACCGCCTGCGGCCAGCGGCCCGGCTCGGCGCGCAGCAGCGCGAGCTGGTCCGGGTGGGTCAGCAGCGCCAGGGTGGCGTTGGAGATCAGGTGCGCGGTCGTCTCGTGCCCGGCCATCACCAGCGCGAAGATCATGGTGACCATCTCGCGGTCGGAGAGCCGGTCGCCGTCCTCGTCCTGGGCCTGGACCAGCGCGGTGATCAGGTCGTCGGCCGGCTCGGCCCGGCGCGCGTCGATCAGGGCGTGCACGTGGTCGACGGCGGCCCGCAGGACGGCCGGGATCCGCTCCGGGTCCATCGAGGTCAGCACCCGTCCCCACTCGTGCCACTGGGGACGGTCCGGCTCGGGGACCCCGACCAGCTCGCAGATCACAGTGATCGGCAGCGGGTAGCCGAGCTTCTCGACGATGTCGACCGGCCGGCCGTCGGCACCGGCGTCGGCGAGGTCGTCGAGCAACCCGGCGGTGATCTCCTCGACCCGCGGCCGCAGCCCCTGCACCCGCTTGACGGTGAACGCGCGCGACACGAGCTTGCGCAGCCGGGTGTGGTCGGCACCGTCGGTGGTGAGGATGTTGTGGAGCAGGTAGTCGACCAGGTCGTCGGGCACGCCGAGCTGCTCCAGCATGATCTGGCGCATGCCGGGGCCGCCGGCGAGCTCGGGGTCGGTGACGAAGCGCGGGTCGGTGAGCACGGCCCGGACGTCGTCGTGCCGGGTGACCAGCAGCATCGGCGGGGCCCCCATCAGGGAGACCTTCACGACCGGGGCCTCCTCGCGCATCCGCGCGAATCCGGTGTACGGGTCGGCGAGCAGCTCCGGGGCCAGCAGGTCCCGGATCTCGGTCGGTGCGGTCATGGCGGTCTCCCCTCGGTGGTGGTGCTCCGCGCCCGCGTCAGCGGGTGCGACGTCTCGCTTCGGCGTCGATGTGGTCGACGAGTGGCCGGTACAGGGCGGCCACCTCCCCCACGACGTCCGCAGCCCGGTGCTGCGGTGCCGGACCGGCCAGCAGCCGGTGGATGGCGTGCTCGATCAGTTCCCCGGCGCGTTCCGGGCCGTCCGGGGCGAACGGGGACTGCGCGGCCACACCGTCGAGGAAGAAGTAGCCGTAGGTCACCGCGCCCCAGCCGTGCAGCTGCTCGTCGAGCGTGATCGCGTCGTCGATCAGCCCGGCCTCGCGCAGCAGGCGGAAGTGCTCGCGGACGACGTCGTTGCGCCGCGCCGCCAGCTCCCCGAGCGCGCCGGCGGCCTCATGCGCGAGCCGTCCGAGCACCTCGGCGTCGCCCAGGTAGAGGGCACGGGAGACCTCGTCGGCACGCAGTCGCTGGTACAGCAGCCGCGACATCGACCACGGCAGCGCGACCTGCGGTTCGGCGAGCATCCGGTCGGCCAGGTCGGCGAACTGCCGGCGCTGCGCCCGCAGCAGCACGGTGAGGAACAGCGCGTCCTTGGTGCGGACGTGCAGGTAGACGGTGCCCTTGCCGACGCCGGCCCGGCGCGCCACGTCCTCGACGGTCACCCGCCGGTAGCCCCAGCGCACCAGCAGCTCGGCGGCCGCGTCGAGCACCCGCTCCATCCGCTCGGCGTCGATCCCCGCCGTGTCCGGCTCCTCCGCCGCCACCGTGCCTCCTCGACTGTCGTCCGCCGCGCTCCTGACTCCATGACCAGATTCGCAAATTCGGTCACTCGGTCACCATAGCAGCGACCGACCCTCGGCGCCGCCACGTTTTCGGGATACCGTCGGCGCATGTCCGACTACGAGCACCTGCTGGTCAAGCAGGACGGCGACACGGTCCGGATCACGATGAACCGGCCGCAACGCCGGAACTCGCTGACCGAGGAGCACCTGCGCGAGCTGCTGGACGCGTTCGAGGCGGCGGGCCGCAGCGACGCGACCGGGATCGTGCTCGCCGGTGCCGGCAAGGCGTTCTCCTCCGGGCACGACTTCGGCGACGTCGCCGACCGCGACCTCGCCGGCGTCCGCGACCTGCTCCGGCTCTGCACCACGGTGATGCGGACCGTGGAGGAGGTCCCGCAGGTGGTCATCGCCCGGGTGCACGCGACGGCGTGGGCGGCGGGCTGCCAGCTCGTCGCGTCCTGCGACCTGGCCGTGGCGGCCGAGTCGGCGACGTTCGCGCTGCCCGGCGGCAAGGGTGGCTGGTTCTGCCACACCCCGGCGGTCCCGGTCGCCCGCAACGTCGGCCGCAAGCGGCTGATGGAGCTGGCGCTCACCGGGGACGCGATCGACGCCGCCACCGCCGCCGACTGGGGCCTGGTCAACTACGCAGTGCCCGACGACGAGCTCGACGCGCGCGTCGACGAGCTGCTGGCCCGGGCCACCCGGGGCAGCCGGCTGTCCAAGGCCGTCGGCAAGCAGACCCTCTACGCACAGCTCGACCGCCCCGAGGCCGACGCCTACGCGATCGCCACCGAGGTCATGGCCTCGATGTCGCAGTCCGACGGGGCCCGCGAGGGCATGGCCGCCTTCATCGGCAAGCGTGCCCCGGAGTGGCCCGACTAGACGCCGCATCGAGATCACCTAGGCTCGTGCGGACCATGGACCTCCCGAGCCGACTGAGCAGACGACGACTGTTCGGCGCCGCCGCGGCGCTGGGCGGCGCGGCGCTGCTGGCCGGGTGCGGCCGGGAGTCCGGCGACCCGCTCGAGCGGCTGCGCTCCGGCGGGGACGTCGTGGTCGGGCTGTCCGGCGAGCGTCCGTTCGGCTACACCGACGGCACGGGTCGCGCGACCGGGGAGAGCCCCGAGGTCGCCCGCGCGGTCGTGACGGACCTCGGCGGCGGCGGGCTGATCGCCGTCCAGATGGCGTTCGACCAGCTCGTCCCGCACCTGCTCGACGGCCGGTTCGACATGATCGCCGTCGGGCTCACCGTCACCCCGCTGCGCTGCCAGCAGGTCGCGTTCTCCCGGCCGGACTACATCTCACGCACCGGGTTGCTCGTCCCGAGCGGCAACCCACTCGGCGTGGCGTCCCTGGCCGGTGTCCGCCGGGCCGGGGCGACGCTCGCCGTGCTCGCCGGCTCCGCCGAGCAGGAGTACGCCTACGCCGCGGGCCTCGGAGCCGACCAGATCGTCCCGTTCGAGTCCCAGGGTGCACTGGTCCGCGGGGTCGCCGGCGGCGAGGCTCAGGTCGGGGCGCTGACCCGGATCTCGCTGCTGGACGAGGTCCGCCGCAACGCCGGGATCGGACTGGAGGTCACCCGCGGCTTCGAGCCCGAGGTGAACGGGCAGTCGATGCTCGGGGCCGGCGCGTTCGCGTTCCGGCCGGCCGACACGGAGTTCCGGACCGAGTTCGACCGCGGCCTGACCGCGCTGCAGGAGTCGGGCCGCTGGCTCGAGATCGCCCGGCCGTTCGGGTTCACCGAGAACAACCTGCCCCCGCGCGAACTCACCATCGACGATCTCTGCGCGCGCACGCCCGAGTCGTGACCGGGCCGCCATGCCCGGGATGCGAGGATCCCGCGCATGGCGCTGCGCATCGCCGGGATCGCCCTCCCCGGCCCCACGGAGCTGCTCCACGGCGCGGCCACCGTCGTCGACCGCACCGGCGAGCTCGCCCGGACCGTGGGGCAGCTGCCGTCACGCACCGGTGAGCTGCTCGACGAGGTCGGCTCACTGGTCGGCCGGATCGGCACGATCGCGACCCGCGCCGAGTCGCTCCTGGACCGGGTGGACGGCGTGGTCGACCGCGCGGAGGATCTCGTCGGGTCGGTGGGATCCGTGGTGACGGACGCGACCGACGTGGTCGAGCGGGTGCGGCCGGTGGCCGATCGGGCCGGCGAGCTGGTCGAGCGGGTCACCGGCGTGGCGGGGAACGCCGAACGCCTGGTCGCCCGGGTCTCCGGGGTCGCCGAGAACGCCGAGGGCCTCGTCGCCCGGGTGGACGCCGTCGCGGGCGACGCCGAGGGCCTGGTCCGCACCGTCACCACGGTCAGCGACCGCACCGGAACGCTGATCGCGCAGGTCGAGCAGGTCACCGGCGAGGCCACCGCCGTCGTCGACTCCGCGAACCGGGTCGCCGCCCGCGCCGGCACGGTGGTCGAGCAGGCGGCGGGCACCAGTGACCAGGCCGGCCGGCTGCTCGACCTCTACGGCCCGCTCGCCCGGCGCGCGGCCCCGCTGGCGACGATGTTCGTCGACGAACTGTCCGAGGCCGAGGTCCGCGCCGCGATCGCCCTGGTGGACCAGCTCCCGGTGTTCACCGAGCACATGGAGCGCGACATCATGCCGATCCTGGCCACGCTGGACCGGGTCGGCCCGGACGTCCACGAGCTGCTGGACGTGCTCAAGGAGGTCCGGCAGGCGATCGTCGGCATCCCTGGCTTCCGGCTGCTCAGCCGCCGCGGCGGGGACCGGGACGAGGGCTGACGGCCCGGCTCCGGGATCAGCCGCTCTGCTGCGTGCAGGTGGCCTTCTCGTGGATCCAGGTGGGCGTGGAGTCCCAGATCTTCTTGCTGCCCTTGGTGTTGCCGTTCACCTTGATGCACTTGGGCCAGTACTGACCGGTGCGCCCGACCTCGAGCCAGCGGGCGGAGGTGCAGTGGTTGTGGAAGTAGATCGTGGTGCTGACGTTCCCGTCGCCCCACGACCAGTTGATGCACTCGCCGCCGCCGCGGTGGACGCCCGCGGGGGCGGTCTGGGCGACCGTACGGACCGGGATCTCGGCGGACGCCGCGGCCGGCACCGCGAGGGTGGCCAGGACGGCCGCCGCCGCGGTAGCGAGCACGACACCGATTCTGCTGCGCGACACGACATATCTCCTTACGCCGTGCACCGGAGCGCAACGGTCGATCATAAGCGGATGCCGCAGCGTACAGCGGTGGCCGACCGGCTCAGGAGAGCCCCTGCGCCTGCCGGATCAGGGTGACCATCTCGTCCATCATCTCGGTCAGCCGGTAGTTCTTCGGCGTGAAGACCGCGGCGATCCCACCGTCGCGCAGCAGCTTCTCGTCCTCCGGCGGGATGATCCCGCCGACGACGACCGGGATGTCACCGGCGCCCGCGTCCTGCAGCCCCCGCACGACCGCCGGGACGACTTCGAGGTGCGAGCCGGAGAGCACCGAGAGACCGACCGCGTGCACGCCCTCCTGGACCGCGGCCGCGACGATCTGCGACGGGGTGAGCCGGATGCCCTGGTAGACGACCTCGAAACCGACGTCGCGGGCCCGCACGGCGACCTGCTCGGCACCGTTGGAGTGCCCGTCCAGGCCGGGCTTGCCCACCAGCATGCGCAGCCGCTGGCCCAGCTCGTCGCCGGTGGCCCGCACCCGCTCGCGCACCTCGGCGATCTCGGTCGCGCCCTCGCCGGAGGCGGCCGCCGCGGACACCCCGGTCGGCGCCCGGAACTCGCCGAAGACCTCGCGCAACGCGCCGGCCCACTCCCCCGTCGTGACGCCGGCCTTGGCGCAGTCGATCGAGACCTGCATCAGGTTCTGCTCGGTCTTGGCCGCGTCCCGCAGCGCCCGCAGGGACTCCTCGACGGCCGCCTGGTCACGCTCGGCGCGCCAGGTCCGGATCGCCTCGATCGCGGACCGCTCGGTCTCCGGGTCCACCGTGAAGATCGCCCCGGCGCCCTCGGCCTGCAGCGGGCTGGGCTCGGTGGTGTCGAACTTGTTGACCCCGACGACGACGCGCTCGCCGGACTCCATCTCCCGGCGGTACGCGGCCAGGGAGCTGACCAGCTCGCCCTTCATGTAGCCGGACTCGACGGCGGAGACCGCACCGCCCATCTCCTGCACCCGGTCGATCTCGGCCCGGGCGCCCTCGACCAGCTCGGAGACCTTGGCCTCGACGACGACCGAGCCCTCGAAGATGTCCTCGTACTCGAGCAGGTCGGTCTCGTAGGCCAGCACCTGCTGCATCCGCAGCGCCCACTGCTGGTCCCACGGCCGGGGCAGGCCGAGGGCCTCGTTCCAGGCCGGGAGCTGGACCGCGCGCGCCCGGGCGTCGCGGGACAGGGTGACCGCGAGCATCTCCAGCACGATCCGCTGGACGTTGTTCTCCGGCTGGGCCTCGGTCAGTCCCAGCGAGTTGACCTGGACGCCGTAGCGCAGGCGGCGCTGCTTGGGGTTCTCGACGCCGTAGCGCTCGGCGGTGATCTCGTCCCACAGGCGCGCCAGCGCGCGCATCTTGGACATCTCCTCGACGAAGCGCAGACCCGCGTTGACGAAGAACGAGATGCGCCCGACGACGTCGCCGAACTTCTCCGGCGGCACCTGGCCGGAGTCGCGCACCGAGTCGAGCACCGCGATCGCGGTGGACAGCGCGTACGCCAGCTCCTGGGTCGGCGTGGCACCGGCCTCCTGCAGGTGGTAGCTGCAGATGTTGATCGGGTTCCACTTCGGGATCTCGGTGACCGACCAGGCGACCATGTCGGTGATCAGCCGCAGGCTGGGCCCGGGCGGGAACACGTAGGTGCCCCGCGACAGGTACTCCTTGACGATGTCGTTCTGCGTGGTGCCGGCGAGCTTCGCCCGGACCTCGGAGTAGTCGAGGCCCTGCTCCTCGGCCTGTTCCTCGGCGACGGCGACGTAGAGCGAGAGCAGCCACATGGCAGGCGCGTTGATCGTCATCGAGGTGTTGGCCTCGGCGACCGGGATGCCGTCGAACAGCGCCCGCATGTCGCCGATGTGGCTGACCGGCACGCCGACCTTGCCGACCTCGCCCTTGGCGAGCTCGTCGTCGGGGTCGTAGCCGGTCTGGGTGGGCAGGTCGAAGGCGACCGACAGCCCGGTCTGGCCCTTGGCGAGGTTGCGCCGGTACAGCTCGTTGGTCTGGGTCGCCGACGAGTGGCCGGCGTAGGTGCGGATCACCCACGGGCGGTCGCGCTCACGATCGGTCGGGTACGGCACCGGACACCTCCGCGTCCTCGTCGACACTGTCCTCGGTCGGGTGGATACTACTGGCGAGTAGCCCGCTTCCGGGCCGATAGTCGTCCCTCGTCACACACTTGTGGTCGGTAAACTACGCGATCCGCGCGGGAAACCGAGCACTGGATCGGTTCATCGTTCTGTGGCTCGGCGCGCGCGGCGGCGCGGCCGGGATGCGACGATCGGCCGATGGACCTGGAGGGCGTCATGCCACGCCTGGGCACGGTCGTCGGCGTCATCGTCGCACTCGTGGTGATCGGCCTGCTGCTGCGGTGGACGTTCGGCCACCAGCGCAACCTGGCGGTGCCCACCGACGACCCGGACGACCCGGTCGCCACCGGCCTGCTCACCGAGGTCTCCCGGGCGCCGGGGGCGGAGGCCGCCGGGGTGCTCCGCGACCGGCTGCGGGCGGCGGGGATCCGGGCCACCGTCTCCCGGTCCGACGACGGCGGGTACGCCGTGCTGGTCTTCCCGCGCGACGTCGGGGACGCGAAGGTGGTGCTCAGCGGCTCGCCGGAGTGAGCGCGGCTCAGGTGACCCGGTGGTAACGGGCGTCGACGAAGCAGAACACCCCGTGGCAGGCGATCCCGAGCCCGACCGCGATCAGCAGAAAGACCCCGTACGGCTGCTCGCGCAGCGTCTTGAGCGCCGAGTCCAGGCCGTTCGCGCGCTCCGGGTGGAACGTCAGCGCCGCCACGCAGAGCAGCGCGCCCACCACGGCGACCGCGAGCCCCTTGGCGATGAACCCGACCTGGCCGGTCCGGGCGGCGAGCCGCCGGATCCCCGGGGCCGCCCCGGACAGGTCCTGGTCCCCGAGGAACCGCTTGTGCCAACCGTTCCACACCATCACCCCGCTGCCGACCACCACACCGACGCCGACGAGCGCGGTGATCACCTGCCCGCCGGGGAGGCCCAGCAGGCCCGCGGTCGCCTGCCCACCCCCGCCGGAGGACGCGCGGCCACGCAGCGCGGTCGTCGCCGCCAGCACCGCGAGCACCGCGTAGACGACCGCGAGCCCGGCCGAGACACCCCGCTTGGCCAGCTGCTCGGTGCGGCTGCCGGCGTAGCCGAAACCCCACACCGACGACACCGCCCGCCACAGCACGACCGCGGCGAACCCCACGACCAGCACCCACAGCAGTGCCCGGCCCACCGGCTCCGCGGCGATCGCGCCCAGCGCACCGCTCTGGTCGGCCTGTGCACCGGAGCCCAGGGCGACCTGGATCGCGAGCCAGCCGATGAGCAGGTGCAGCACCCCGTTCGCGGCGATGCCCATCCGGGCCGCGATCCGCACCGGTGCGGAGTGCGCCACGTCGCGCGCGCCCCGGCCGACCTTGTGCCCTGCCCGGGCCACGTCCGCGGCGTCCGGACCGCTCACCATCACCGGCCTCACCATCCCTGTGCCGGGAAGCCTTCCACGGCCGGGTGGTCCCCGCAGTTCGGTCCGGGCTGCTACCGCTCGGGCTCGCCGGCGACGCGCCGGATGTCGGCGCCGAGCGCGGAGAGGTTCTCCACGAACCGCGGGTAGCCGCGGTCGATGTGGGCGACGTCCCAGACCTCGGTGGTGCCGCGCGCGCACAACCCGGCCAGCACGAGCCCGGCGCCGGCCCGGATGTCACTGGCCCACACCGGCGCGCTGGACATCTCCGGGCGCCCCCGGACGACGGCGTGGTGACCGTCGGTGCGGGCGTCGGCGCCCAGGCGGATCATCTCGTCGACGAACCGGAACCGGGCCTCGAAGACGTTCTCGGTGATCATCGAGGTGCCCTCGGCGACGGCGGAGAGCGCGATCGCCATCGGCTGCAGGTCGGTCGCGAAGCCCGGGTAGGGCAGCGTCACGAAGTCGACCGCCTGCGGACGGCCCGCCATCCGGATCGAGAACTCGTCGTCGCCCACGGTGATGTCGGCCCCGGCGGTGCGCAGCTTGTCCAGCACCAGGTCGATGTGGTGCGGATCGACACCGCGCACGGTCACCTCGCCGCGGGTCATCACCGCGGCGAACGCCCAGGTGGCGCCGACGATCCGGTCGCCGATCACCCGGTGGGTGGTGGGCTGCAGGCCGGTGACGCCGTGCACGGTGAGCGTGGACGAGCCGACGCCCTCCAGCTTCGCGCCCATCTGCTGCAGCATCACGCAGAGATCGACGATCTCGGGTTCGCGCGCGGCGTTGTCGATGACCGTGGTGCCCTCGGCGAGCACCGCCGCCATCAGGATGTTCTCGGTCGCCCCCACGCTGGGGAAGTCGAGCCAGATCTGCGCGCCGTGCAGGTCCTGCGCCGACGCGGTGACGCTGCCGTGCTCGATGTCGGTCGTCGCCCCCAGCTTGCGCAGACCGTTCTGGTGCATGTCCAGCGGGCGGGAGCCGATCGCGTCACCACCCGGCAGCGGGACGACCGCCCGGCGGCAGCGCGCCACCAGCGGCCCCAGCACGCAGACCGAGGCCCGCAGCCGCGACACCGACCGGTAGTCCGCCTCGGCCCCCGGGTCCGGCGGGACGTCGATGTGCACGGTCGCGCCCTCGATCGTCACCGAACAGCCCAGGCTGCGCAGGACGTCGGCCATCAGCGGCACGTCCAGGATCTCCGGGCAGTTGGTCAGCGTCGTGCGCCCCTCGGCCAGCAGCGCCGCCGCCATCAGCTTGAGCACGCTGTTCTTCGCCCCGACGACGTCGACGGACCCGGTCAGGCGGGCCCCGCCGCGGACCGCGAAATGCTCCACCACGTCTGGAACGGTAACGGGGCCGGGACCTGAGCACGGCCACACCCCGAGATGTCGCAGCGGGTTACGCCGTCCGGCGCAGCGAACCGAACGGCCGTCGCGGGCCGGGCGGGTCGGCACGGCCTGGCCGCCGGATCCGTCGTACGCATAGCCTGTCGGCGTGGCGGTGCACCTGACTCGGATCTACACGAAGACCGGCGACGACGGGACCACGGCACTCGGTGACTTCAGCCGGGTCCGCAAGACCGACGCCCGGCTGGCGGCCTACGCCGACACCGACGAGGCGAACGCCGCGCTCGGCGTCGCGGTGACGGTCGGCGGGCTGGCCGAGCGGATCGTCGACCCGCTCCGGCAGATCCAGAACGACCTGTTCGACGTCGGCGCCGATCTCTGCACGCCGATCGTGCCCGACCCGGAGTACCCGCCGCTGCGGGTCACCGAGGGCTACGTGACGCGGCTCGAGAACTGGTGCGACGAGTTCAACCCGGAGCTGCCGAAGCTCCGCTCGTTCATCCTGCCCGGCGGCACCCCGGGTGCGGCCCACCTGCACGTCGCCCGCACGGTCACCCGGCGCGCCGAGCGGTCGGTGTGGGCGCTGCTCGAGGCCGACGCCGAGCACACCAACCCGTTGACGGCGCAGTACCTCAACCGGCTCTCGGACCTGCTGTTCATCCTGGGCCGGCTCGCGAACCCCGACGGCGACGTGCTGTGGCAGCCGGGCGGTCCGCACGGGGCGCCCGACGCCGGCGGTGTCGAGGACACCGCTGCCGCGGACGACACGGCCTGAGACACACGACAGGCGCCTCCCGTCACCCGGGGGGCGCCTGGTCAGGACGCTGCGCGGTACCCGTGCCGGCCCGGCGGCGTGGCCTCCAGCCACGCCAGGAAGCCGGTGCGGACGTCCTGGGACATCGCGAGCTCGACGTCGATCTCCCGGCCCCACGCGTCACGGCCCCGGCAGCGGAGCACCTCGACCGCCATCGGGATCGCGAACTCCTCCGACCGGTGCGGCGGGCGTCGTTCCACGATCTCCAGCTTCGCGCGGTCGAGCACCACGGTGGCGCCGATGCGCAGGCTGGTCAGCCGGTACCAGCCGAACCGCTCACCCTCGTAGCGGCCGACCCCGAAGTGCCAATCCGTGACAGCGAAACGGCGGCGCAGACACAGGTCCACGCCGCCGTTGCGCATGAGTCGTACCCGCCGTACGGCGAGCCAGATCAGCGGGGCGACCAGACACAGCAGCAGAACTCCGACGATCGCCGCAATGAGTCCCACCACCGTGCCGGCTTCCGTCCTAGTTGGCCTCGGCCGCCCGCAGGCGGGCCTCGGCCCGGGCCTTCGCCGCCTTGCCCGCGTCCGAGTCGTCGGCACGTTCGAGCGCCCGCTGGGCGCGCGCCGTGTCGATCTCGTCGGCCTGCTCGGCGAACTCCGCCAGGATCGACACCCGCTCCGCGGACACCGACAGGAAGCCGCCGTGCACCGCGATGGTGCGCTTCGCGCCGTCGGTGGAGTCGATCCGGACGACGCCGGCCTCCTCCAGCTGGGCCAGCATCGGCTGGTGGCCGGGCATGATGCCGACCTCACCGACGGTGGTGCGGGCGAGCACGAACCGCGCGTCGCCCGACCACAGCCGGCGCTCCACGGAAACCAGTTCCACAGTCATCTCAGCAGGCATCGTGAGCCTCCGCTGTCCCTTCGCTCCGCAAGCTCCGCTCAGCCCTCGAGCTTCTTGCGGTTCTTCTCCAGGTCGTCCAGACCACCACAGAGGAAGAACGCCTGCTCGGGCACGTCGTCGAACTCACCCTTGGCGATCTTGTCGAACGCCTCGATGGTCTCCTTGAGCGGGACCGTCGATCCGGGCTGCTGGGTGAACTGCTCGGCGACCAGCAGGTTCTGCGACAGGAAGCGCTCGATCCGCCGCGCCCGGCCGACGAGCTGCTTGTCCTCCTCGGACAGCTCATCGATGCCGAGGATGGCGATGATGTCCTGCAGGTCGTTGTACTTCTGCAGGATCCGCTTGACCTCGTTGGCGACGCGGAAGTGCTCGTCACCGACGTACTGCGGGTCCAGGATCCGCGACGTCGAGGTCAGCGGGTCCACCGCCGGGTAGATCCCCTTCTGGGAGATCGGCCGGGACAGCTCGGTGGTGGCGTCGAGGTGGGCGAACGTGGTCGCCGGCGCCGGGTCGGTGTAGTCATCCGCGGGGACGTAGATCGCCTGCATCGAGGTGATCGACCGGCCCCGGGTCGAGGTGATCCGCTCCTGCAGCTCGCCCATCTCGTCGGCCAGGGTGGGCTGGTACCCCACCGCGGACGGCATCCGGCCCAGCAGGGTGGAGACCTCCTGGCCGGCCTGGGTGAACCGGAAGATGTTGTCGATGAACAGCAGGACGTCCTGGTCCTGCGCGTCCCGGAAGTACTCCGCCATCGTCAGCGCCGACAGCGCGACGCGCATACGGGTGCCCGGCGGCTCGTCCATCTGACCGAACACCAGCGCGGTGTTCTTCATGACGCCCGACTCGGTCATCTCCGTGATGAGGTCGTTGCCCTCACGGGTCCGCTCACCGACACCGGCGAAGACCGAGGTGCCGCCGAAGTTGAGCGCGACACGCTGGATCATCTCCTGGATCAGCACGGTCTTGCCGACGCCGGCACCGCCGAACAGGCCGATCTTGCCGCCGACCACGTACGGCGTCATCAGGTCGAGGACCTTGATGCCGGTCTCCAGCATCTCGGTCTTGCCCTCGAGCTGGTCGAACCGCGGCGCCTTCTGGTGGATCGAGCGCAGGTCGCCGGTGAACTGGATGTTCGGGTCGTCCAGGCAGTCGCCGAGCGCGTTGAACACGTGCCCCTTGACCTGGTCGCCCACCGGCACCGAGATCGGACGGCCGAGGTCGGTGACCTCCTGGCCGCGGACCACGCCGTCGGTCGGCTGCATGGAGATGGCGCGGACCAGGTTGTCACCCAGGTGCTGGGCGATCTCCAGGGTCAGCTTGCGGTGGTCGCCGGAGAGGTCGACCTCCAGGGACAGCGCGTTGAGCAGGTCCGGGACCTGGTCGCGCGGGAACTCGACGTCGACGACCGGGCCGGTCACCTGGACGACGCGCCCGGTGATCGCGCCCGTGGCGGTGTTGGCCGTGGGATCGGCAGTTGCGGTCATCAGCTCTCACTTCCTGAACTCGCGAGCGCGTCGACCCCACCGACGATCTCGCTGATCTCCTGGGTGATCTGCGCCTGACGAGCCTGGTTGGCCTCCAACGTCAGACTACGGATCAGGTCGTTGGCGTTGTCGGTCGCGGCCTTCATGGCCCGCTGCCGGTTCGCCGACTCCGACGCCGCCGACTCCAGCAGGGCCGCGTAGAGCCGGGCCCCGATGTACTTCGGCAGCAGCGCGTCGAACAGCGTGTCCGCGTCCGGCTCGAACTCGTACAACGCCTGCGGGCCCTGGCTCTCGCCGCGGGACGGCTGCGCCTCCGGCCCGGTCTCGGCGTCGGGGTCCGCCGCAGCGGACACGCCGCCGGAGTACTCGACCTCCAGCGGCGCCATCCGGCGCGCCTGCGGAACCTGGGTGATCATGTTCTTGAAGCTGGTGTAGACGAGGTGGAGCTCGTCCACGCCCTGAACGCCGTCGGCATTGCCCTCGGCGTCGTCGGCGCCCGCCATGAACGCCGACACCAGCGTCTTCGCCGCCGCGGCCGCGTGCTCGTAGCCGGGCTGCTCGGAGAAGCCGGTCCAGGACTGCTCGATCTCCCGGTTGCGGAACCGGTAGTAGGAGACGCCCTTGCGGCCGATCACGTAGAGCACCGGCTCCTTGCCCTGCTCACGGAGCAGGGACTGCAGCTGCTCGGCCTCCTTGAGCACGTTGGCGTTGTAGCCGCCGCACTGGCCGCGGTCACTGGTGACGACCAGGACCGCGGCCCGCTTCGGCTGCTCCCGCTCGACGAGCAGCGGGTGGTCCAGCGCCGAGTTGGTCGCGAGCTCGGACAGCGTGCTCGTCATCAGCTCGGCGTAGGGACGTGCCTCGTCCACCCGCGCCCGGGCCTTCGCGATCCGCGAGGTCGCGATCAGCTCCTGGGAGCGGGTGATCTTCTTGATGGACTGCGTCGACCGGATACGCCGGCGCAGCACCCGGATCTGTGCCGCCATCGGGTATCAGCCTCAGCTCTTCTTGTTGACCGTGACGGTCTCCTGCTCGACGTCGTCCTCGTCGAGGGCCTCGGCGGGCTTCTCGTTCGGGACGACCGAGGAACCGTCGGAGGTGGTGAACTCGTTGCGCTTGAACTGGTCGACGGCCTTGTTCAGCGTCTCGATCGCGTCGTCCGAGAGCTTGCCCGTCTCCTGGATCTCGTTCAGCGGGCCGGTGGCGTGCCGGCGGGAGTACTCACGGAACTCCGCCTCGAAGCGCTGCACGTCCGCGACCGGCACCGAGTCCAGCTTGCCGGTGGTGCCCAGCCAGATCGAGACGACCTGGTCCTGCACCGCGACCGGCGAGTACTGAGCCTGCTTGAGCAGCTCCACCAGGCGCTCACCGCGGCCCAGCGAGGCGGCCGACGCGGCGTCGAGGTCGGAACCGAAGGCGGCGAACGCCTCCAGCTCGCGGTACTGGGACAGGTCCAGACGCAGCGAACCCGACACCGTCTTCATGGCCTTGACCTGGGCGTCACCGCCGACCCGGGAGACCGAGATACCGACGTTGATCGCCGGCCGGACGCCCTGGTTGAACAGGTCGGACTCGAGGAAGACCTGGCCGTCGGTGATCGAGATGACGTTGGTCGGGATGTAGGCCGACACGTCGTTCGCCTTGGTCTCGATGATCGGCAGGCCGGTCATCGACCCCGCGCCGAGGTCGTCGGAGAGCTTCGCGCAACGCTCCAGCAGCCGCGAGTGCAGATAGAACACGTCGCCCGGGTAGGCCTCGCGGCCCGGCGGGCGGCGCAGCAGCAGCGAGATGGCGCGGTAGGCCTCGGCCTGCTTGGAGAGGTCGTCGAAGACGATCAGGACGTGCTTGCCCTGGTACATCCAGTGCTGGCCGATGGCCGAGCCGGTGTAGGGGGCGAGCCACTTGTAGCCGGCCGGGTCGGACGCCGGGGCGGCGACGATCGTCGTGTAGTCCAGCGCGCCGGCGTCCTCGAGGGACTGCCGCACACCGGCGATCGTCGAGCCCTTCTGGCCGATGGCGACGTAGATGCAGCGGACCTGCTTCGTCGGGTCGCCGGAGTCCCAGTTCTCCTTCTGGTTGATGATCGTGTCGACGCAGACCGCGGTCTTGCCGGTCTTGCGGTCGCCGATCACCAGCTGGCGCTGGCCGCGCCCGATCGGCGTCATGGCGTCGATCGCCTTGATGCCGGTCTGCAGCGGCTCGCTCACCGACTGGCGCTGCATGACCGAGGCGGCCTGCAGTTCCAGCACGCGGCGGGAGTCGGTCTCGACGTCACCGAGGCCGTCGATCGGGTTGCCGAGCGGGTCGACGACCCGGCCCAGGTAGCCCTCGCCGACCGGGACCGAGAGGACCTCGCCGGTCCGGGTGACCTGCTGGCCCTCCTCGATGCCGGTGTAGTCGCCGAGGATGACGGCGCCGATCTCGTTCTGCTCCAGGTTCAGCGCGACGCCACGGACGCCGCCCTCGAACTCGAGCAGCTCGTTGGTCATGGCCGAGGGCAGGCCCTCGACGTGGGCGATGCCGTCACCGGTGTCGGCCACGGTCCCGACCTCACGCCGGGACGTGCCGCTCTCCAGCGACGAGACGTAGCTGGAGATCGCACTCCGGATCTCCTCGGAGGAGATCGTCAGCTCTGTCATGGCTGCGTCGTTCCTTCTCTCGAACGGGGTCTGAGATCGTGCCGCCGGATCGGCGCCTCGGTGTCTCAGCAGGTCAGCTGGGCAGGGACCGGCGCGCGGCGGCGAGTCTGCCCGCCACGCTGCCGTCGATGACCTCGCCGCCGACCTGCACGACCAGTCCTCCGAGGAGGTCCGGGTCGAGCTCGACCTGCAGGGAGATCGTGCGGCCGTAGATCCGGCCGAGGGATTCCGCGAGCTTCGACTCCTGGTCGGGAGTGAGCGCCACGGGGGTGCGCACCTTCGCCACCGAACGGTCCCGGCGGGCCGCGGCGAGCTCGGAGAGCTCCTCCGCGACGACCTCCAGGTGCCGGCCGCGGGGCAGCCGGACCGCCTCGCGCAGCAGCGTCGCCGTGACCGGGTAGACCCGGTCCCCGAGCACGCTGTCCAGCAGCTGGACGCGTCCCTGCACCGGTCGCGCGGTGTCGGCGAGCAGGGTGTTGAGTTCGGGCTCGCGACCGAGGATCCGGCCGAAGCGGAAGAGCTGATCCTCGACCTCATCGAGCGACCCGTTCTTGTCCGCGATGGCGATGGCGGCCTGGCGGGCCAGCACCTCGGTCGCCGTGACGAGGTCACGGGTCTTGGACCAGCGGCTGCGCACCAGCTCGATGACCAGGTCGACCGTCGACTGGGACAGCTGCCCGCCGAACAGCCGCCGGACCAGGTCCGCCCGGACCTCCTCCGGCGAGGCGGAGTCGGCCAGCAGGCGCTGGATCGCGCGCTCGCCGTCCAGGAACCGGGCCACCGCGAACAGCTCGTCCGCGGTCGCGGTCAGGTCCCGGGCCGACGCACCGTCGACGTAGGCGTCCAGCCGCTCGGTCAGCGCGGCCAGCGCGTCCCGGGAGGCGGGCTGCAGGACCTGTGCCATCAGTTCGCCCCGGTCCGCTGCGCCACGCCCTGCTGGTCGAGCTCGCCGAGGAACGAGTCGATCGTCGCGGAGCGGCGCGAGTCGTCGGCGAGCTGCTCACGCAGCAGGCGCTCGGCCAGCTGCACCGACAGGCCGCCGACCTCGCCACGCAGCGCGCGCTGCGCGGCATCGCGGGCGGCAGTGACCTGCTCCTCGCCGCGGGCCTTGATGCGGGCTGCCTCCTGCTCGGCCTCCTCGCGGAGCTCCGCCTTGATCTGCTGGCCCTCGGCCCGGGCGTCGTCGCGGATGCGCGCCGCCTCGGCCCGCAGACCGGCCAGCTGGTCCTCGTACTCCTTCTTCAGCCGGTCCGCCTGCTCCTGCGTCTCCTGAGCGCGCTTCAGACCGCCCTCGATCGCGTCGGTCCGCTCCTCGTAGAGCTTCTCGAAACGCGGGACCGCGAACTTCCACAGCACGAACAGCAGGATCGCGAACGCCACGACGCCGAGGATGAGCTCGGCAGGCAGCGGGATGATCGGCAGCGGTTCCTCGGCGGCGAGAATCAGTTCCACCGTGTGTCCTTCCCTGACAGGGCCGCCGGTTGGACGACCGGCATGGGGATGATCGACCGCTGCTTACTGCGCGATGAAGAACAGCACCAGGCCGATCAGCATGACCAGCTCGGCGAGCACGAAGGTGGTCCAGCCGATACCCATGAGCTGGCCGCGCGCCTCCGGCTGGCGGGCGGTGCCGCTGATGACGGCCGACCAGATCAGGCCGACGCCGATGCCGGCGCCGATGGCGCTGGCGCCGAAGCCGATGGCCGCGAGGCCGGGGTTGATGTCGGCGGCCTGGGCCAGCACCTGGGTGGTGGTCGTGTTCACTTCGGTTTCCTTCCGTCGGGTCCGCGGTGATGCGGGTCGTTCGGTGGGTCGGGCCGGACGAGCCGGCGGATCGGATCGGCGCTCACGCGCCGGTGGTCTAGTGGTCCTCCGAGATCGCTGCGCCGATGTAGACCGCGGCGAGCAGGGCGAAGACGTAGGCCTGGATGACCTGGACCAGCGCCTCCAGGAACGTGAAGCCGATCCCGGCGACGAACACCAGGGGCGCCGGAATCGTGAGCGCACCACCGGCGAAGAGCAGGAACTCCGCACCCACCGCCGCCAGGGCGATGATCAGGTGGCCGGCGAACATCGCGGCGAACACACGCAGTGCCAGCGAGAGCGGCTGGAAGAGGAACTTCTGCAGCAGCTCGATGATGATGATGAGCGGCGCGATGAAGACCGGCACGCCGGGCGGCAGCGCGGCGTGCTTGATGTAGCCGGCGAACCCGTGCTTCTTGAACCCGGCGTAGTGGTAGAAGACGTAGACGAAGATCGCCAGCGCGAGCGGGAAGCCGATCCGCGACATCGTCGGGAACTGGATCACCGGGACGATCGCGAAGAGGTTGTTGACCAGGATGAAGCTGAACAGTCCCAGGATCAGCGGGATGAACCGCTTGAAGTCCTCGGAGCCGATCTGGTCCCGGGCCATGGTGTTGCGCGGGATGTCGTAGAAGGACTCGAGGAGGAACTGACCCTTGCCCGGGACGATCGCCATCCGGCGGGTGCCGAGCGTGAACACCGCGACGACGATGATCAGCGACAGCACCGCGAGCACCATCGGCTTCGTGACATCACCGAAGATCGGCGGGAAGTTGAACAGTCCCGCGCCGGGGGGCGTGAACTCCTCGGCCGCCAGTACCAACGTGCCCAATGGGGGTCCTTCCGGTGCTCCCGTCCCGCATACACGCGAAACGGGGGATCGCCTGCAAGGTGCCTCGTGGCTCGATGCGTTTCCGGGCGCCCGGGTCGAAACACCGGAAGTCACCCACATCGCCTACGGGGCGGATGTTATCAGCCGTACTTCTACAGCATGTCGGGGGCTGGCACGCAGCTCACCTGCGCCTTCGCGCCACGAAACGATCTTGAAAGCGACCCCGTGCGGCGGTCGCCGCAACCGTGCCACCGGACCCGGATCCGCCTCACCGGTCGCCTCGCCCCGGCGGCCGCGGCGGACTCGCCGGGACCCGTGTCCGGAAGGCCTGAACCCGGCAAATCGGTCGTCGATCCCCAGGTCAGACGTTCGAGGAATCCGGTTCCGCCCCGATCAGGATTTTCAGTTTGCTGCCGGCCCATGCCTCCGCCGCAGTCGTCGTGACGAACACGGCGAGCAGTGTGACGGCCAGTGACGTGCGGTGCAGCGCGGGCGCCCCGCCGAGCGTGAACAGCGCGAGCAGCAGGAGGATCGCCTTGGCGGCGAGGCCGCCGAATGAGGCCAGCATCACAGCGCCGGGTTCGAGGTGGGTCGTCCGGAGCATGAGGGCCGGGGTGAGCAGCGCGGACCCGGTGGCCAGCAGGCCGCCGAGCCCGGCGCCGTAGAGCCCCGGGAGCCCCTCGGCCACCGTCGCGACGACGATGCAGATCAGCGAGGTGACCCCGCCGACCAGGGCGGCGCCACGGGCCATCGAGCCCGAGAGCCGCCGGATCACCTGCGCCTGACCGACGGCGGGACCGTCGTAGTCCACCGTCCCCCAGCGGTCCCATCGCCACACGGTTCGGCCGTCCCTCCGGATCAAGACCCGCCCCACCTGCAGGGACGTGTGCGTCCACGGTAGCGGCGGGCCCCGACACCGGCGGCGGGGACCCGGGGCGCGGGTGGTCCGGGACCGCCATCCGTGACCCCGGACACCTGCGCGGAAGGTGAGGTCGGGGCGGCTGCCGGATCCGGCCGTCCTGTCGCCCGCGGCTGGGCGTCTCGTGGCCCGACCCTCCCGCCGCCCTTCGGCTGGGCGTCGCATCGCCCCCGCCGGCGCGCCGGCCCGCTGTCCCGCTTCCTCCCTGGCCCGCTGCCCCGCTGCGCCCCGCCGCCCCGCTCAGCCTCACCGCCCCGCTCTGCCCCACCGTTCCGCTCCGCCCGCCGTCCCGCTCACTCTCCGTCCCTCACCTCCCCGCCGTCCCGTCGCCTCGCCGACGTCGTCCGCATCGGCGTTCCGCGGAACGCGCCGGGTCGTCCTCCGGTGTCCGGCCGGCGGGCCGCGACGCCGGCTCGTGTCGGCCAGGCGCCTCCGGTCGGCGTCCGACGACGGGCTGCGACGACCTGTTCCGCGGAACGGGCCGGCGCCGGCGCCGCCACTCCCCCGGTCACGACTGCCCGGTGTCAGCGCCCTCGTGGTGCCGCCCTCGCGGTGCTGTCCTCACGGCCCTGACTTCGCGGCGTCCGGCCGATCGCGTTCCGCGGAACGCGGTCGAGCGCCGGCCGCACGCGGGAAGCCGGCGCGCGGGAAGTCGGCACCGACGGCGTTCAGCGGAACCGCAGCCCGCGCCGGCACACGAAACACCGCCTCCGGGAGCGTTCCGCGGAACACAGCGGAACGGGCTCCGCGGAACACGGTGCGGTACCCGCCGCCGCGGGAGACCGCTACCGCTGCGTTCCGCGGAACACGGCGCGACGTGCACCGGCACCCGGGAGAACGAGCCCCGCTGCGTCCCCGGAACACAGCGCGACGCGCGCCGACATCCGGGAGAACGGGCTCCGCTGCGTTCCGCGGAACTTGGGGCGGCGCGCGCCGAAACCTGGAAGGCCGACGTCTCGGGTTCCGCGGAACGCGGTGCCCACGTACCGGTACCCGGAACCGGTGGCCCACTGCGTTCCGCGGAACGCGGCCGGCGGCGGGGACGGCGGCCGCGGGATCGGCAGCGGGATCGGCAGGGGCGGCGGTCGCGGGATCGGCTGCGGCTTCGGCGGGAGGCGGCGGCCGTGGGGTCGGCAGCGGCTTCGGCAGGGGCGGCGGTCGCCGGGGGGACCGGCCCGCAGTACATGTCGGTCGGACGATCCGGCGTTCCGCGGAACACCCCGTACCGTCGTTGCGGGTGGGCGCGCCGCAGCTCCGGGACGTTCCGCGGAACATCTTCCGGGGCCACCCGCCCGATCCACGGTCGCCCGCGTTCCGCGGAACGCCCGGGAGTCGGCACCGCCACCTGCCGGTCGCTCCGCCGTGCCGGCTCCGCAGTCCCCCAGGACACGCCGGAGTCCGGCACTACCGCCTGCACGGCCACTCGACATCCCGGCCGTGCCGCCGGTGAACCACAGCTCGGCGGTCCCGGCGCTGCCCCCGGATACGGGTCCCGGTGACGCCTCCCCGGCCGTCCCGGCCGAGGGAACCACCCGGAGATCTGTTCCGCGGAACGCCTCACAACGGCGCCGGACCCGCACCAGCGGGGCCGTCTCGGACGTCGTGCCCACGATGGACGGCACCCACGGGTTCGACGAGCTTCCCCGCGCCGCGTTCCGCGGAACGCTCCCGAGGGGCCGGCGCGGCGTGCGGTCAGGAACCGCTGTCGTCGCGGGGGCCGGGGGGCGGCGCGGTCGGGACGGTCGGCTGCTCAGCACCGCGGCGCCGGGGGTGCTCGTCGGCGCCCCGGGGCGCGACAGCGTCCGGAGCAGGGTCCGGCGGCGTGTGCAGGCCGGCGTCCGGGTGGACGGGTGTCCCGTCCGCCGTGATCGATCCGGGGTCGCGGGACCGTACCGACCCCGCCGGGGCGCCGTGGTGCCCCGGCAGCACAGCATCGGGCGTGGGAACGGGCGGGGGCGGACCGGCCGACGTCGGCACGCGGCCCGGCGGGCGGCGCGGCGGCTCGGCACCTCCGGGGACGGGCGTCTCGCCGGGCCGGTGGGGTGGCGGATCCGCCGGCCGACGGGGTGGCACGCCGTTCCCCGGCGGCGGTCCCGGCCGGTGCGGTGCCCGGGCGAGCCCCGGATCCGGTGCTTCCTGGGGCGGGCGCGGCATCGCGCCGTTCCCCGGAACCGGCGAGTCTCCCGGCCGGTGCGGCATCGCGCCGTTCCCCGGAACCGGCGGCGCCGGACGGTGCGCTGCCCCGGCACTGCCCGGAACGGGCGCGCCCCCCGGCCGGTGCGGCGTCGCACCGTTCCCCGAACCGGGCGGACCGGGCGGACCCCCGGGCCGCTGCGGCGCCGCATCGCCGGCCCGGCCGGGTGCTCCCGCAGGATGGTGCGGCGGCGTCCCGACGTCCGGCGCCGGTCGCTGCGCGGACCGGTCCGGCCCGCCAGGGCCCGGCGTCTCCCGCCGAGGTCCCGGGGTACCGGGAGCCGCGGTGCCGGGAGCCGCGGTGCCGGGAGCCGACGCACCGGAGGCGGGGACGTCATCGGCCGCGGCGACCGGTGCAGCAGCGGCCGCGGCCCGCCGGCGCGAGCGGTGCGGGACCGCGGAGGCCACGAACGCGATGATCAGCGCCACGGCGGTCGCGGCCAGCACCAGCCAGGTCTGCGGCACGAGCGCCAGCGCCACCGCACCGAAGGCGATCACGGCCACCCACAGGTAGGCCAGCAGCACCGCGCGCCGGTGACTGTGCCCGACCTGGAGCAGCCGGTGGTGCAGGTGCATCTTGTCCGGGCTGAACGGGCTCGTGCCCGCCCGTGTCCGGCGGACGATGGCGAGCAGCAGGTCCAGCGTCGGGATGAACACGATCCCGATCACGACCAGGATCGGGGCGATCAGCGCGAGCAGGTCGGTCCCGGAGGTCTCGTCGCTGTAGGTCAGCTTCCCCGAGGCGCTCGTCACCGCCGCGGACAGCATCACCCCGACCAGCATCGAGCCGGTGTCGCCCATGAAGATCCGGGCAGGGTTGAAGTTGTGCGGCAGGAACCCCAGACAGGCCCCGGCCAGCACGACCGCGATGAGCGCCGGGGTGAACGCGGCCGGGTCGTTGCCGTTCTCGCTGATCAGCCCGATGCAGAACACGGCCGTCGCGAGGGTGGCGATGAGGCCGATGCCGGCGGCCAGGCCGTCCAACCCGTCGACGAAGTTCATCGCGTTGACCAGGCCGACGGTCAGCAGCACGGTGAGCAGCACGCCCTGGCCCTGGCCCAGGGACAGCAGCGAGCCGGAGATCCCGGTCCCGCCGCCGCCCAGCGGGATCCAGATCATCATCCACTGGACCCCGTAGAGGACCAGCAGCCCGCCGGCCGTCACCTGGGCGGCGAACTTGGTGACGGCGTCGAGGTCGTAGCGGTCGTCGAGCAGCCCCACCCCGACGAGCAGGGCCGTCGCGACGACGACGCCGATCACCTCGGTGCTGCCCTCGAAGTACGCCAGCCGCAACGCGGGTAGCTGCAGGGCCAGCACCAGCCCGGCGAGGACCCCGCCGAACATCGCGAGGCCGCCCCACCGCGGGGTCGGGGTGACGTGCACGTCCCGGCCCCGCGGCCAGGCGACGGCGCCCGCCTTGAGGGCGAGCATGCGAACGGGACCGGTCAGCAGCAGCGTGACCCCACCGGAGACCAGGCCGACCAGCAGGAACTCCCGAATCGGAAGTCCGCTGCTCAGCTGGTCCACCGGCACGTCGGGTACGCCGCCTCTCCGACTCCGCTCGCTCTCAGGTCACCCCCGAGGGTAGGCGGGTGCCTTCCGCACGAGTGCGGTGACCGCCTCGGCGACGTTGCGCAGCTCGGCGTCACCGGCCGTGGTGTCGTGCTCGGCCTTGACCGCCCGGGCGAGCAGCGAGCCGATCTCGGCCATGTCGGTCTCGGTCATCCCCTGCGTGGTGACGCTCGGGGACCCGACCCGGATGCCCGACGGCTTCATCGGCGGAGCCGGGTCGTAAGGGATGGCGTTCTTGTTCAGGCTGATCCCGGCCCGGTCGCAGCGGGTCTCGGCGTCGCCACCGGTGACGCCGATCGGACGCAGGTCCATCAGCGCGAGGTGGTTGTCGGTCCCGCCGGAGACTGCCCGCATGCCCTCGGACTCCAGGCTCTTGGTCAGCGCCTGGGCGTTCGCGACGACCTGGCGGGCGTAGGCCTGGTACTCCGGCTGCGCGGCCTCCCGCATCGCGACGGCCTTCGCCGCGACCGCGTGCATCAGCGGACCACCCTGCGAGAACGGGAAGACCGCCTTGTCGATGGCCTTGGCGTGCTCCTCGCGGCACAGCACCATGCCGCCGCGCGGGCCGCGCAGCACCTTGTGCGTGGTCGCGGTGACGACATCGGCGTAGGGCACCGGCGACGGGATCGCCTGCCCGGCGACGAGGCCGATGAAGTGCGCGGCGTCGACCATCAGCTTGGCGCCGACCTCGTCGGCGATCTCGCGGAAGATCTTGAAGTCGATCAGCCGCGGGTAAGCGGTCGCACCCGCAATGATGATCTTCGGCTGGTGCTGCTTGGCCAGGTCACGGACCTGGTCGTAGTCGATGATCTCGGTGTCCTCACGCACCAGATAGGAGACCGCGTTGAACCACAGGCCAGAGAAGTTGACCTTGCTGCCGTGCGTCAGGTGGCCGCCCTGCTTGAGGTCCATGGCCAGCACGGTGTCGCCCGGCTTGGCGAACGCGGCGTAGGCGGCGAGGTTGGCGCTCGCCCCGGAGTGCGGCTGCAGGTTGACGTGCTCGGCGCCGAAGAGCTCCCTGGCGCGGGCGTTGCCGATGTTCTCGGCCTGGTCGACCACGCCGCAGCCGCCGTAGTACCGACGGCCGGGGTAGCCCTCGGCGTACTTGTTGGACAGGGTCGACCCGAGTGCCGCCAGCACCGCCGGGCTGGTCAGGTTCTCGCTCGCGATGAGCTGGAGTCCGCCGCGGAGGCGATCCAGCTCGTCCAGCACGACTCCCGCGATCTCGGGATCCTGCTGCTGCAGTGCGGAGAAGTCCGGGCCCCAGAAGGTCTGCTCACTCACGACCGGAGAGGTTACCCGCCCGGATCGTCCCTGACTGTGCCCCTGACGAAGCGATCACACCTCGGATCAGGGCCGGTCGACCTCCTGGCCGGTGACCTCCTCGACCTGTTCGGCGGTCACCGATCCCACACGGAGCAGGCGCGGGCGGACGCCGGTCAGGTCGACGATCGTGGACGCCACCGGGTCGCCGGACGGGCCCCCGTCCAGGTACACCCCGACGCTGCCGGCGAGCTGGGTGATCGCCTCGCTGACGTTCGACGCGGGCGGGTTGCCCGAGGTGTTCGCGCTGGACACGGCCATCGGCCCGACCTCGCGCAGCACCTCCAGCGCCACCGGGTGCAGCGGCATCCGCAGCATCACGGTGCCGTGGGTGCTGCCGAGGTCCCAGGCCAGCGACGGCGCGTGCTCGAGGACCAGCGACACCTCGCCCGGCCAGAACGCCTCGATCAGCGACCGGGCCGACTGCGGGACGCTGGTGACCAGGCCGTCGATCGTGTGCCAGGACCCGACGAGGACACCGACCGGCATGTCCGGGCCGCGCCGCTTCGCGGCGAGCAGCCCGCGCACCGCGGTGCCGTTGAAGGCGTCGCAGCCGAGCCCGTAGACGGTGTCGGTCGGCATCACGACGAGCTCCCCGCCACGGACGGCACGGGCCGCTGCGCTCAGGCCACGCTCCCGCTCGGCCGGGTTGCTGCAGTCGAACAGCTGCTGCGACGGTGCCGCATTCGGGACGCTCACGGCTCGCGAGAGTAGGCCGTCGGCCCTGTGAGCGGAAAAGCGGGCCCTGACCGCGTTATCCACTCACGGCCTGCCGCCGAGCGGTGACGAAGCGGGGACGGCCGGTCAGGTCCCGGTGCTCGGTCACCTCGGTGAGGGTGCGCCTGCGGCGCAGCAGCGCGGGCACCGTCTCGCCGTGCGTGTCGTCGTGCTCGATCGCCAGCGACCCGCCGTGCCGCAGCCAGCCGGTCGCGCCGCGGACCACCGCCTGGATGATCTCGGTCCCGTCCGGTCCGCCGAACACCGCGGTCGCCGGGTCCCAACGCTCGACCTCGGGCGGGACCGCGGTGCCGTCCGGCACGTAGGGCGGGTTGCAGACGACCAGGTCGACCTTGGCCTCGAGCTCGACCAGCAGGTCCGGCCACCGCACGTCGGCGACGTGCAGGGTCACCGGGCGGCCACCGCGCTCGGTGTGCGCGGCGAGGTTGCGGCGGGTCCAGGACAACGCGGCCGGGTCGGCCTCGAGGGCGTGCACGGCGGCGTCCGGCCGGGAGACGGCGAACGCGAGCGCCAGCGCGCCCGAGCCGGTGCACAGGTCCAGCACCACCGGCCGCCGGACATCGCCGATCGCCTCGAGCCCCCACTCCAGCAGCAGCTCGGTCTCCGGGCGGGGGGTGAACACACCCGGGCCCACGGCCACCTCGACCGGCCCGAGGACGGCGGTGCCGAGGATGTGCTGCAACGGTTCCCGGGTCACCCGGCGCTCGACCAGCGCGGTCAGGCGCTCGACGACGTCGGGGTCGACGAGCGGGATCATCGGCAGTGTCGACCGGCTCGCCCCGACCACGTGCGCGGCGAGGAGCTCGGCGTCCACCCGCGGCGACGCGACCCCGGCCGCGGCCAGGGCGCGCTCGGCCTCCGCGATCGCCACCCGCAGTGGCAGCCGGCTCCCGGCGGCGTTCCTGGTCACGCCCCCAGTGTCACCCGTCCCCGGGCGACCGGACGGCCCGACCGCACGTGACGTGACCGGAAGATCACCCGGCCGGGGGGTCACGCGCCCCCGCTCTCCCCCGCCATCGCCTCGGCGCGCTCGGCCGCGGTGAGCGCGGCGACGACGTCGGCCAGGTCGCCGTCGAGCACCGTGGACAGGTTGTGGGCCTTGAACCCGACCCGGTGGTCGGAGATCCGGTTCTCCGGGAAGTTGTAGGTGCGGATCCGCTCGGACCGGTCGACGGTGCGCACCTGGGAGCGGCGCTGCTCCGACGCCTCGGCGGCCGCCTCCATCTCCGCCTTCGCCTGCAGCCGGGCCCGCAGGACCTCCAGCGCGCGCGCCTTGTTCTGCAGCTGGGACCGCTCGTTCTGGCAGCTCACGACGATGCCGCTGGGCAGGTGGGTGACCCGGACCGCGGAGTCGGTGGTGTTGACGCTCTGCCCGCCGTGCCCGGAGGCACGGAACACGTCGACGCGGATGTCCTTGTCGTCGATGCGGACGTCGGGGGTCTCGTCGGCGTCCGGGAACACCAGGACACCGGCGGCGGAGGTGTGGATGCGGCCCTGTGACTCGGTGACCGGCACCCGCTGCACCCGGTGCACGCCGCCCTCGAACTTCAGCGACGCCCACACGCCGTGAACGGGCTCCACCGCCGACGTGGCCCGGACCGAGATCGTCACGTCCTTGTACCCGCCCAGGTCGGACGGCGTGGAGCCGAGCACCTCGACCTTCCAGCCGCGGGACTCGGCGTAGCGGGTGTACATCCGGACCAGGTCCCCGGCGAACAGCGCGGACTCCTCGCCGCCCTCACCGGACTTGACCTCCATCAGGATGTCGTCGGCGTCGTGCGGGTCGCGCGGCACGAGCAGCTCGGCCAGCCGGGTCTCGAGCTCGACCACGCGGACGTCGAGGGTGTCCGCCTCACTCGCGAACGCCTTGTCCTCCGCAGCGAGCTCGCGGGCCGTGTCGCGGTCGTCACGGGCCCGGGCCAGCTCGTTCGCGCAGGCCACCACCGGTCCGAGCCGGGCGTAGCGGCGCCCCAGCTTCCGCGCCTGGGTCTGGTCGGCGAGCACCTCGGGATCGGCGAGGCGCTGCTCCAGCTCGGCGTGCTCGTCGAGCAGTGCGCCGACCGACTGCGCGGTGGATGCCGGGGTGGCTGCCATGACTGGGGTTCCTTCGGGTTCGCCGGGATACCGCTGCCGAGAAGCGAAACGGCGCCCGCCTCCTCGTGCGGGCGAGGAGACGGGCGCCGGATCGGTGGCTACTTGGCTGCGGGCTTGCGCTTCCCGTAGCGGGCCTCGAAGCGGGCCACACGGCCGCCGGAGTCCAGGATCTTCTGCTTGCCGGTGTAGAACGGGTGGCAGGCGGAGCAGACCTCGACGGTGATCGAGCCGTTCGACCGGGTGCTGCGGGTGGTGAACTGGTTGCCGCAACCACAGAGGACCTGGGTCTCGACGTACTGAGGGTGGATGCCCTCGCGCATGGGATTCTCCTCTCGATGGCGCCGGGTCCCGCGAGCACTGCCCGTGCGGGTGAACCGGAGCCGGGAAGCTGACGCTCCATTGAACCACCGGGGCCCCGGTGGAATTCCCACCGGGGCCCCGGTGCACGAGCTGTGCCGATGTTTCGCTCGGCAAGCCTCGCTCAGTCGTCGTCCTTGCCGGGCGTGTTCTTCGCGACCTGCATCAGGAACTCGATGTTGGTCTTCGTCTTCTTGAGCCGGTCGAGCACCAGGTCGATCGCCTGCTGGTCGTCCAGCGCGGCGAGGACACGGCGGAGCTTGACCATCACCGCGTGCTCGTCCGGCGACATCAGCAGCTCCTCCTTGCGGGTGCTGCTGTCGCCGACGTCGATCGCCGGGAAGATCCGCTTGTCGGCGATCTTCCGGTCGAGCTTGAGCTCGGCGTTACCGGTGCCCTTGAACTCCTCGAAGATCACCGTGTCCATCGTGGACCCGGTCTCGACGAGCGCGGTCGCGAAGATGGTCAGCGAGCCGCCGTCCTCGATGTTGCGCGCGGCACCCAGGAAACGCTTCGGCGGGTACAGCGCGGTCGAGTCGACACCACCGGACAGGATCCGGCCCGACGCCGGCGCGGCCAGGTTGTAGGCCCGGCCCAGGCGGGTGATGTTGTCCAGCAGGACGACGACGTCGTGCCCCATCTCCACCAGGCGCTTCGCCCGCTCGATGGAGAGCTCGGCGACCGTGGTGTGGTCCGACGGCGGGCGGTCGAAGGTCGAGGCGATGACCTCGCCCTTCACCGACCGCTGCATGTCGGTGACCTCCTCCGGCCGCTCGTCGACGAGGACGACCATGAGGTGGCACTCGGGGTTGTTCGTCGTGATCGCGTTGGCGATGTTCTGCATGATCGTGGTCTTGCCCGCCTTCGGCGGGGACACGATCAGTGCACGCTGGCCCTTGCCGACCGGCATCACCAGGTCGATGACCCGGGTGGTCAGCTGGGTCGGCTCGGTCTCCAGGCGCAGCCGCTCGTTCGGGTAGAGCGGGGTCAGCTTGGTGAACTCCGGCCGCTGGCGCGCGGCCTCCGGGTCGCGCCCGTTGATGGTGTCCACCCGGACCAGCGGGTTGAACTTCTGCCGCTGCTGCTCGCCCTCGCGGGGCTGGCGGACCGCACCGGTGATGGCGTCACCACGGCGCAGGCCGTTCTTGCGCACCATCGACATCGAGACGTAGACGTCGGTCGGGCCGGACAGGTAGCCGGTGGTCCGCACGAACGCGTAGTTGTCCAGGATGTCGACGATGCCGGCGACCGGCAGCAGGACGTCGTCGTCGCGGATCTCGGTGTCGACGTTGCCGCCGCCACCCCCGCGCTCGCGGTCCCGGCCGCGGCGGCGGTCGCGGAACCGGCGGCCGCGGCGACCGCGGCCGTCACCGTCGTCACCGTCGTCGTCCACGCGGTTGTCGCGGTTGTTGTTGCGGTTGTTCCGCCCACCGCCGTCGTTGTCGCCGCCGCCGTTGTCGTTGCGGTCGTTGCGGTTGCGACCGCCCCGGCCGCCGCCGTTGTTGTCGCCGCCGCCGTTGTCGCTGCGGTTGCCGTCGTTGCGGTTGCGACCGCCCCGGCCGCCGCCGTTGTTGTCGCCGCCGCCGTTGTCGCTGCGGTTGCTGTCGTTGCGGTTGCTGTCGCCGCGGTTGCTGTCGTTGCGGTTGCGGCCACCGTCACCACGACCACCGTCGGTGCGACCACTGTCCGTGCGGCCACCGTCGGTGCGGCCACCGTCGGTGCGGCCACTGTCGCTGCGGCCGTCCTCGGTGCCCGTGTCCGGCTGGCCGTCCTTCTGACCGCCGTCGTCGCCCTGACCGCCCCGGCGACGGGTGCGGGAGCGACGGCCGCCGTCGGCGCCGTCGGAGTTCCGGTCGCCCTTGCGGTCGTCCCCGCCGGGCGCGTCGTCCGGGCTCCCCGGCGTCGCCGGCGCCTCGGCGGGCGCCGCCTGCGCGGCCGGAGCGCTCGCCTCGGCCGGAGCACTCGACTCGACGGCCGGAGCGGACTCGGCGGACTGCTTCGCCCGGGTGGTGCGCGGCTTGCGCTCGGCCTTCGGCTCGTCGGCCGGGGCCGCCGCCTCCACCGGAGCCGCCGCAGCCGCCGGCTCCGCCGCGGCGGGCTCGGCCGAGGTGTCGGGGGCACCGGCCGGGCGGCTGGCCGTACGACGACGGCGGGCCCGCGGAGCGGGTGCCTCCGCCTGCTCACCGCCCGCGGCGGGGGCCTGGTCGGCGCCGTCCGCAGCGCTCCGACCAGCACCGTTGGTGCTGCCCGAGGTCGCGGCCGGCTCCTCGAGGGGGAGCGTCGGGGTGTCGGCGCCGTCGGACCCGGCCTTGGCACGGGGCTTGCGCGCCGGGGTGGCGGCTCCGCCCTGCCGCTCCTTGATGGCCGCGATCAGGTCGCCCTTACGCATGCCGGAGATGTCCGGGACGTTCAGCTCGGTGGCCAGCTGTCGCAGCTCGGCCAGCACCATGCCGGACAGGCCGCCACGACGGCGGGGTGCCGCCTCGGTCGATGCGGTCCCGGTACCGGCGAGATCGGTCTCGCTCACAGAGTTCCTTCCTGACCGACCCGGTTGTCCTGTCCAGGTCAGGGGATGTCACACGCTCGACCGGCACGGAGAGCCCGTACCGGCAGCATTCACAGATGGAGCCCCCACGACGACGTCGCGGGAGTCAGGCCGCCCGTTCGGAGATCCGAATCCGGTCAGAAAGAGGGATCGGGCGAGCGGGCCCGGCCGCAAGACTACGCCGATGTCGCGTGGATCGCCATGCAGGGGCGAGACTAGACGTATCCCCCCGCGGCAGCAACAACACCCCACCTTCGGCGCGCCGTCGCATGTGGTCACGTCGGTCACGTCCGGACGAGGGCATGCCCCGCACCGTGGTAACAACCTGAGCGGTCAGAGGACCTCGACCCGCACACCCTCGTGGTCCACCGGCAGCGGCAGCACCGCGAAGCCCTCGGTGTCCACCCCGTCCGGCACGGCGCCGTCGCAGGTCAGCGCCAGCACCGTGGGACCGGCGCCGGAGATCGCGGCCGCCACCCCGTGCTCGCGCAGGCTCTCGACCAGCCGTGCCGAGGCCGGGTAGGCCGGGCGCCGGTACGGCTGGTGCAGCCGGTCCTCGGTCGCGGCCAGCAGCAGGTCGGGGCGCCGGGTGAGCGCGAGCACCGCCAGCGCGCACCGGCTCCCGGTGAAGGCGGCGTCGGACAGCGGGACCTCGGCGGGCAGCAGCCCACGGGTGGTCTTGGTCGACGACTCCACCCCCGCCACGAACGCGACGGGCTGCACGTCGGGGTGCACGTCGAGCCGCTCGGCGTGGAACCTGCGCCCGCCACCGGCGTAGACACTGGTCCCGCCCGCGCCGCGCTCGGAGGTCTCCCACGCCACCACGAACCCGCCGAGCAGGCTGGCCGCGGCGTTGTCCGCGTGGCCCTCCATCCCCGCCGAGAGCTGCAGCAACGCGTCGCGTTCCAGCTCGACGTCCCGGCCGGAGAGCACCGCGGCCGCGGCCACCCCGGCGACGGCGGCGGCCGCCGAGCTGCCCAGCCCGCGCGAGTGCGGCACGGCGTTGGTGCAGCGCAGCCGCAGACCGGGCGGGGCGGACGGCGAGCTGCCCGTGCCGCCGAACACCTCGAAGGCCTGCCGCATCGCACGCATCACCAGGTGGCGCTCGTCACGGGGCACGAACCGCGCGCCCTCACCGGCGACGTCGACGAACAGGCCGGGGGTGTCGAAGGCCTCGACGTCGATCTCGTCGTAGAGCCCCAGCGCCATCCCCAGACAGTCGAACCCCGGCCCGAGGTTCGCGGTGGATCCCGGGACGCGGAGCTTCACGCGCGACGGGCGCCCCATCAGACCAGCTCGAGGGCCGAGGCGACGGCGCCCGGGTCGATCGGCACGACCTCCGGCTCCGGGGCGGTGAGCAGTGCCGTGTCCGGGTCCTTCAGGCCGTGCCCGGTCACGGTGCACACCACGAGCGAGCCCTGCGGCAGCGAGCCGTCCCCGTGCGACTGGAGCAGCCCGGCGACGCTGGAGGCCGACGCCGGCTCGACGAACACGCCCTCCTCCGCCGAGAGCATCCGGTAGGCGGCGAGGATCTCGTCGTCGGTGACCGCGGCGAACTTGCCGTCCGACTCGTCGCGGGCGGCGGTGGCGCCCTTCCAGGAGGCCGGTGCGCCGATCCGGATCGCGGTCGCGATCGTCTCGGGCTCGGTCACCGGTGCGCCGTGCACCAGCGGCGCGGACCCGGCGGCCTGGAAGCCGAACATCCGCGGCAGCCCGGCGATCAGCCCGTCGGCGTGGTAGCTGCGGTAGCCCTTCCAGTACGCCGTGATGTTGCCGGCGTTGCCGACCGGCAGACAGTGCACGTCCGGCGCCCGGCCGAGCTGGTCGCAGATCTCGTACGCGGCCGACGCCTGACCGGCGATCCGGGTCGGGTTCACGGAGTTGACCAGGGCGATCGCCGGGTAGTCGGCGGTCGTCTTGCGGGCCAGCTCCAGGCAGTCGTCGAAGTTGCCGTCGATCTGCAGGATGCGGGCGCCGTGCGCGACGGCCTGGGCGAGCTTCCCGAGCGCGATCTTGCCCTGCGGGACGAGGACCGCGCAGGTCATCCCGGCGCGGGTGGCGTAGGCGGCCGCGGACGCCGAGGTGTTGCCGGTCGACGCGCACAGCACGCTCTGCTTGCCCTCGGCCAGCGCGGCGGTGACCGCCATCGTCATCCCGCGGTCCTTGAAGGAGCCGGTCGGGTTGGCGCCGTCGACCTTGAGGTAGACCTGGCACCCGGTCCGCTCGGACAGTCGTGGGGCCGGCAGCAGCGGCGTGCCGCCCTCGCCGAGGGTGACCACCGTCCAGTCCGGCCGGACCGGCATCCGGTCGCGGTAGGCCTCGATCACCCCAGGCCAGTGCCCCGGCGGCGGGGGCGCGACCGCGCCGGCGGTCTGCGCCACGAGGTCCGCACCCCCGGCTGCCGGTCCGCGGACGTTCTGCACGCTGCCGGTCATCGCCGGGCGCCTCCTCTGGCTCGAGATCTCATTCGCCCATGCCGAGCGCACTGACCGCACGGCCCAGGCCCTCCACCCGCAGCACGCCCGCCACGCCCAGGACGTGGTCGAGGTCGAGCAGCGCCGACACCGTGGCCGACAGCGCGGCCTCCGGCGCCGAGTGCGTGACGACGGTCAGCCGTGCCTGCCCGGAGTCGCCGTCGACGGCCCCGTTCACCCCGCCGGTCTGCCGGACGGCGGCGATCGAGACGCCGTGCCGGGCGAACTCGCCGGCGATCCCGGCGAGCACCCCCTCGCGGTCGGCGACCTCCAGGTCGACGTGGTAGCGAGTGGGCACCTCGCCGATCGGGCGCACCGGCAGGCTCGCGTACGCCGACTCGCGCGGGCCGCGGCCACCGCCGACGCGGTTGCGGGCCACCGCGACCAGGTCGCCGAGCACCGCGGACGCGGTCGGCGCGCCACCGGCGCCCTGACCGTAGAACATCAGCTGGCCGGCGGCCTCCGCCTCGACGAAGACCGCGTTGAACGCGCCGTCCACACCGGCCAGCGGGTGGGTGTCGGGGACCATCGCCGGGTAGACCCGCGAGGACACCGACTCGGCCCCGGACGCGTCGACGACGCGCTCGCAGATGGCGAGCAGCTTGATCGTGCAGCCGAGCCGGCGGGCGGCGGCCACGTCGGCGGAGCTGACCTCGCGCATGCCCTCGCGGTGCACGTCGGAGGCGGTGATCCGGGTGTGGAACGCCAGTGTGGCCAGGATCGCGGCCTTCGCCGCGGCGTCGTAGCCGTCGACGTCGGCGCTGGGGTCGGCTTCGGCGTAGCCGAGGCGGGTGGCCTCCTCCAGCGCGTCGGCGTACGACGTGCCGCCCGCGCTCATCGCCGAGAGGATGAAGTTCGAGGTGCCGTTGACGATCCCGGCGACCCGGGTGATCCGGTCACCGGCCAGCGACTCGCGCAGCGGACGCAGCAGCGGGATCGCCCCGGCCACCGCGGCCTCGTAGTAGAGGTCGGCACCGGAGGCGTCCGCGGCCTCGGCCAGCGTGGGGCCGTCCTCGGCCAGCAGCGCCTTGTTCGCCGTCACGACCGACTTGCCCGATTTCAGCGCCTCCAGCAGCCAGCCACGGACCGGCTCGATGCCGCCGATGACCTCGACGACGACGTCGACGTCGTCGCGGGTCACCAGCTCACCGGCGTCGGTGGTGACCAGGTCGCCGAAGTTCTCGGTCAGCCACGGATGCTTGTGCGGACGCCGGACGGCGACGCCGGCCAGCTCCACCGGGGCACCGACCCGGGCGGTCAGGTCGTCGGCCTGTCCGGTGATCAGCCGGACCACCTCGGTGCCGACGGTGCCGCAGCCCAGCAGTGCCACCCGGACGGCAGCAGAATTCCGGGAGCCCTCGCCGCTCGCCACAAGCCCTCCTCGCGTAACCGCACCCGCTTTCAGCGAGCGCCGATCATTCCTGGTCAGGCCACCCTCGGGCAGCGCAGGGTGGCTGTTGTCACCCGGCACCGGCCCGGGGGCCGCCGGTGGTTCCGGCGAGCCGGCCTCACACCTCGAACCGGAACTGGTCCTCCAGTGTCTCGCGACGCAGCAGGGTCCGGTCGGCCCCCTCGCGCACCGCGACGACCGCGGGCCGCGGCAGCCGGTTGTAGCCGGAGGCCATCGCGTAGCAGTAGGCCCCGGTGGCCGCGACGGCCAGCAGGTCGCCCGGCGCGAGGTCGGCCGGCAGCCAGCAGTCGCGCACCACGATGTCACCGGACTCGCAGTGCTTGCCCACCACCCGGGACAGCACCGGCTCGGCCCCGTCGGGCGCGCCGCCCGCGCCGCCCTGGACCGCGTCGCGTTCCGAGGACCGCGAGACCAGCCGGACGTCGTACTCGGCGTCGTAGAGGGAGGTGCGGATGTTGTCGCTCATCCCGCCGTCGACGCTGACGTAGCGCCGGGAGTAGCCGCCGCCCAGCGGCACGTCCTTGATCGTGCCGACCTCGTAGAGGGTCACGGTGCCCGGCCCGGCGATGGCCCGGCCCGGCTCGACCGCGATCGCGGGGACGTCGAGCCCGGCCGCGGCGCACTCGCGCTTGACGATGGCGCGCAGCTCCTCGGCCAGCGCGGGCATCGACAGCGGGGCCTCGCCGGGCCGGTAGGCGATGCCGATGCCGCCGCCCAGGTCGAGCGTGCGCAGGGCGGCGAGGTTGTCGGCGCCGTGCTCGGTGTGCAGGTCGGCGAGCACCTTCACGACGCGCCGGGCGGCCGCCTCGAACCCCTCGGTGTCGAAGATCTGGCTGCCGATGTGGCTGTGCAGCCCGACGAGCTCGAGGTGCCGCGCGGCGAGCACCCGGCGCGCGGCCTCCAGCGCCGCCGAGTCCTTCGCGTCCCCGGCCGCCGCGATCGAGAAGCCGAACTTCTGGTCCTCGTGCGCGGTGGCGATGTACTCGTGGGTGTGCGCCTCGACGCCGACGGTGAGCCGGATCAGCACCGGAGCCGTCGCGCCCCGCTCGGCCGCGACGGCCTCCAGCCGGGCGATCTCGTCGAAGCTGTCGAGCACGATCCCGCCGACCCCGACGTCGACCGCGGCGGCCAGCTCCTCGACGGACTTGTTGTTGCCGTGCAACGCGATCCGCTCGGGCGGGAACGCGGCCCGCTGCGCGACGGCGAGTTCACCGCCGGAGCAGACGTCCAGCGACAGTCCCTCCTCGGCGACCCAGCGGGCGACCTCGGTGCACAGGAACGCCTTGGCCGCGTAGTGCACCGACGACGCGCCGAACGCGGCGGCGAACTCGGCGCACCGGGACCGGAAGTCGTCCTCGTCGAGCACGAACAGCGGGGTGCCGTGGCGGCCGGCCAGGTCGCGGACGTCGACACCGGCGGTCCGCAGGACGCCGTCGGTGCCGCGGGCGGCGCCGCGCGGCCACACCGCCGGGGCGAGATGGTCCAGCTCGGCCGCGGACTCCGGGCGGGGACCGGCCGACTCGGGGGCGGGGGTGAGGCCGGCGTGCAGCGGGCCTGCGGGATGGGCTCTCATCGGTTCACATCCGTTCGGGCGCGCCGACGCCCAGCAGGCCGAGGCCGTTGGCCAGCACGCGGCGTGCCGCCACGCACAGTGCGAGCCGGGCCCGGTGCAGGTCGCCGGGCTGCTCGTCGCCCTGGGGCAGGACGCGGCAGGAGTCGTAGAACTTGTGGTAGGCGCCGGCCAGCGACTCGAGGTAGCGCGCGACCCGGTGCGGCTCACGCAGCTCCGCGGCGGCGCGGACGACCTCGGGGAACTCGCCGAGCGTGCGGATCAGGTCGCCCTCACGGTCGTGCGTGAGCAGGCCGTAGCCGTCGCCCGGCTCGACGCCGAGGTCGGCGGCGTTGCGGGCCAGCGAGGCCAGCCGGGCGTGCGCGTACTGGACGTAGAAGACCGGGTTCTCGTTGGTCCGGCTGGCCAGCAGGTCCAGGTCGATGTCGAGCGACGAGTCGACCGAGGACCGGGCCAGCGAGTACCGCGCCGCGTCGACCCCGACCGTCTCGACCAGGTCGTCCATCGTCACGACGGTGCCCGCCCGCTTGCTCATCCGGACCGGGTGGCCGTCCTTCACCAGGTTCACCAGCTGTCCGATGAGGACCTCGACGACGGCGGGGTCGTCGCCGAAGGCGGCCGCGGCCGCCTTGAGCCGGGCGACGTAGCCGTGGTGGTCGGCACCGAGCATGTAGATGCACAGGTCGAACCCACGGGCCCGCTTGTCGCGCAGGTAGGCGATGTCGCCGGCGATGTAGGCCGGGCGGCCGTCGGACTTGAGGACCACCCGGTCCTTGTCGTCGCCGTGGTCGGTGGACCGCAGCCACCAGGCACCGTCGGCCTCGTAGAGCGAGCCGTTCTCCTTCAGCGCGGCGACCGCGGCCTCGACCGCGCCCGAGTCGTGCAGCGACTGCTCGTGGAACCAGACGTCGAACTCGGTGCGGAAGTCGCCGAGCTTCTCCTTGATCTCGGCGAACATGAAGCCGACGCCGACCCGGCGGAAGGTCTCGTCCCGCTCGCCGGCGGGCAGCTCCAGCACGCCCGGCTCGGCGTCGACGACCCGGCGGGCGATCTCGGCGATGTAGGCGCCGCCGTAGCCGTTCTCCGGGGCCGGCTCGCCCTGCGCGGCGGCGACCAGGGAGTCGACGAACCGGTCGATCTGGGCGCCGGCGTCGTTGAAGTAGTACTCGCGGGTGACCTTCGCGCCGCGCGCGGACAGCACCCGGCCGAGCGCGTCGCCGACCGCGGCCCACCGGGTCCCGCCGAGGTGCAGCGGGCCGGTCGGGTTGGCGGAGACGAACTCGAGGTTGACGTTGCGGCCGGAGTAGTCGTCACCGGTGCCGTAGGCCTCGCCCGCCGCGAGGATCTCGCCGACGATCGCGCCCTGCGCGTCCGCGGCCAGGCGCAGGTTGATGAACCCCGGACCGGCGATCTCGGCGCTGTCGATCCCGTCCCGGCCACCCAGCTCCTCGGCCAGCCAGGTCGCCAGCTCGCGCGGGTTCACCCCGGCCTTCTTGGCGGTGCGCAGCGCGACGTTGGTGGCGTAGTCACCGTGCTCGGGGTTGCGGGGGCGCTCGACGCCGGCGTCGGCGGGCAGCGCGGCGACGTCCAGGCCGCGTCGGGTCAGCACGTCCCGGGCGACGTCACGGACCAGGTCGGCGAGCACGTCGGGATTCACCGTCGCGATTCTAAGGAGGTGACCGCTCACACGTTGACGCAGGTCTCGGCTGTGCGGATTCCGGACGATCCACTCCCCCGGACGGGTGCCGTGCGCAAGGATCGGCGCAGCCCCACCAGCCCCTGCCCCAGCATCCCTCGAGCCCCGGAGGCCGGCGTGCCCGATCCGACATCACCCGCTCCCGGGTCCACCGAGACCCTCGCCGTCGGCCATCTCGGCAGCTCGGCGATCGGCTACCGGTTCGCCCGGCCGTACGACCCCGCGCTGCCGACGCTGGTGCTGGTCAACTCGTTCACCACCTCGGTGGAGCTGTACCGGCCGCAGTTCGCCGACCCGGCGCTCGCCGGGGCCGTCAACCTGCTCGCCCTCGAGCCGTACGGGCACGGCGCGACCCGGGCCGGGTACGAGCAGTTCACCTACTGGGACAGCGCGGTCGCCGACCTGCAGGCCCTCGACGTGCTCGGCATCGACCGGGCCTTCGTGCTGGGGACCTCACAGGGCGGCTGGATCGCGGCCCGGATGGCGATGCTCGCCCCCGACCGGATCTCGGGGATCGTCCCGCTCGGGACCTCGATGGACCTGGAGAGCCCCACCAGCCGCGAGCTGGGTTGCTGGGACGCCATCGAGTTCTGCTCGCCGTCGATCGACGCCCTCGCCGAGCCGGTCGGCGAGGACTGGGTGGTGCCCGACGAGTTCGTCGACGGCGTCCTCGCCGCCGGCCTGGGCGACACGGTCACCGCCGAGGACCGCGAGTTCTGGCTGGCGACCTACCGGCGCAACTACACCGGCGACGCGGGCCGGCACCGGCTGCGGACCAGCACGATCAACCTGCGCGACCGCGACGGCCTGCTCGCCCGGCTCGACGGCGTCCGCTGCCCGGTGCTGTGGCTGCACGGCACCGCCGACGCCGTGTACTCCGTGGCCAACGCCGAGGACGGGATCGCCCGGTTCACCGGTTCACCGGCCGCCGAGCTGCGGGTGGTCGAGGGCGGGCAGCACTTCCTGAGCGCCTCGGACCCGGCCGAGGTGAACGCGGCGGTGGTGGAGTTCGTCGGCCGCTGGACCTGAGCACCCGCCGCCCGGCCGGGCAGTGTGTTCAGAGCGGGCCCAGCGTGTGCCGGGGCTCAGCGGGTCGGGAAGTCGTCGGCGATCGTCGCCGCGATCCGCAGGAACGCCTCCCGGGTCGGCTCGCGCAGCAGGTCCAGGTCGATCCGCCCACCGGCGGCCAGGTGCGGGTCGGCCGGAACCGAGTGCACCGCGCGGCAGCGCTGCGCGAAGTGGTCGTGGATGCGCTGCGCGTCGACCTCCTCGCTGCTGCGGTCGTGCGACAGCACCACGACGGCGTTCTCCGCGTGCCGGCTGTGCCCGTGCGCGGCCAGCCAGTCCAGGGTCTTCCCGGCCCGGCTGGCCCCGTCGACGGTGGGGGCCCCGACGACGACCACCGTGTCGGCCAGCTCGAGGGTGCCCTCCATCGCCGAGTGCACCAGCCCGGTACCGGAGTCGGTGAGCAGGATGTTGCAGAACCGGGAGAGCACGGTGCAGATCCGGGTGTACTCCTCGCGGTTGAACGCCTCGCTCATCGCGGGGTCCTGGTCGCTCGCGAGCACCTGCAGCCGGCCGGCCAGGCTGGTGTAGCGGCTCATCTCGGTGAGCGAGTCGATGTCGTCGATCTTCTCGAGCATCTGGCGGACGGTGATGCCGGTCTCGCCGGTGAGCCGGTCGGCCAGCGTGCCGGCGTCGGGGTTCGCGTCGAGCGCGACGACCCGGTCCCCACGGTGGTCGGCCAGCGTCATGCCCAGGCAGGCGGTCACCGTCGTCTTCCCGACGCCGCCCTTGATCGAGGTCACCGCGATCCGGTAGGCGCCGGGCAGCTGCCGCCGGATCCGGCGCAGCAGCGCGTTCCGCTCGGCCTCGGCCTCGCTGATGCCGGGGTTGTACCGGCCGCCGGTGGCCTCGTAGAGCGTCTTGCGCCAGCCCCGGCGCGGGCGCTCGGCGCTGCGCCGCATCAGCTGGTCGTGGGTGATCTCGTCGGCCGACGGGCCCGGGCGGTCGGTCACGGCCGGGCTCACGTCCCGCTCTGTCATCGACGGTGTCCTCTCGGGGGTGTTCTCTCTGGGGTGTTCGCAGGAGGAAGGCTCAGGCCGGCGGGACGCCGACCGGCACGGAGATCACGAGGGTGGACGCGACCAGGGCCAGTACCAGCAGGACCAGCAGCAACAGGACGAGCAGCCGCTTCCCGCCCGGGAGCGACCGGGCCGGACCCGGCTCCGGTGCTGTCCTCGGCGGGCCGGCCCGCGCCGGACGCGCCGCCCGGACCGGTGGTCCGGGCCGGACGCGCCGGCGGTCGGCCCGTCGTCGCGCACGCCGGTTGCGCGGGCTCACCGACCGGCCCCCGTCCCGGCGCTCCCCGCGCCGGGCAGACCCTCCACGACGAGCGCGGCGAGCTCGAGGAACCGTTCCCGGGTCGTGGCGCGCAGCCGGTCGACGTCGATCGGGCCACCGGAGGCCAGGTGCGGGTCGTGGGGCAGCTCCACGACCGCGCGTGCGTGCCGGTGGAAGTGCGAGCGGATCCGCTCGGCGGGGATGTCGGGGGCGGCCCGGTCCGTGGTCAGGACGACCACCGCGTCCCGGGCGCGGGCAGCGACGCCGTTCGCCACCAGCCAGCGCAGCGTCGCCGACGCCCGGCTCGCGTCGTCCACCGCCAGACCCCCGACGACGACCAGCACGTCCGCGGCCGCCACGGCGGCGCGGACCGCGCCGTGCCGCAGGCCGGGACCGCAGTCGGCGATGGTGACGTCGAAGAAGCGACTCAGGTGCTCGTCCACCCGGACCAGGTGCTCGGCCCGGAAACCGTCGGTCGTGCCGCTCTCGGCCCGGTCGTCACCGATCACCGTCAGCCGGCCGGCCAGCCCGGCGTAGCCGAGCAGCTCGCCGAGCGACTCGACGCGGGCACGCCCGGCCAGGCCGCGCCGGCCCGCGCCGGAGCCCGTGGTGACCAGCCGGTCGGCCAGGGTGCCCGGGTCCGGCGCGGAGTCGAGGACGGCGATCCGGTCACCCCGGTGCTCCGCGAGGGCCAGCCCCAGCCCGGCCGCCACGGTCGTCTTCCCGACCCCGCCCTTGAGCGACAGCACCGCGACCCGGGCGGGTCCGGACAGCGGGCCCCGGATCCGGGCGAGCAGCTCCGGTCGTTGCCGGGCCGCCCGCGCGGACGCCGCCCGCGCCGGGCGGATCAGCGTGTCGTGGTTGATCTCCGCGGAGGTGCGGTCGATCGGGGCCGGTGCAGAACCCGCGGTCACGTCGCCGGGAGCGGTGGGCCCGGTGCGGTCGCCGACCTCCGGCGCGCGGGGCGGGCCCGCGTCGCTGCGGCGGAGCGGCGCCGGAACGGTCCGGGCGTGCTCGGCCCGCATCCGGCGGGCGGCCCGGCGGTGTTCCTGGGTGCAGTAGAGCCGGGCGGGACGGTCCGCGCGCTGCTCGATCGTCGCCGCGCACCCCGGCAGCGCACAGCGCCGGACCAACGTGTCCACGACGGCGTCTCCCCCCAGATGGCGCGCGTAGGCACAATCGTGATGCGACTGTTCCCGGTGACCCGGACCGCCGATTCCGCGGTCGGTGCGACCTGCGAGGTCCTCGCCGTCGGCGGCTCAGCGAATCTACTTTGTACGACAACTCCCGCACCGATGTCCACTGTTCCCGGACGGTTTACGAATCAATCATTTTTCGCACCATTTACGTCATAGAGACGTCTATGCCGTGGGCCGTTCGGCGCTGACGTGATGCCCGGACGGCGCCACGGCGGCGGGGCCGCCCGGAGCCGGCACCGCCACGGCGGCGGCGCCGGAGCCGCGGTGCCCCGCAGCGTGTGCCGCCGCGGTGAGCGCGGCGACGGTGCGGGCCGGGTCGCCGTGGACCACCGACGCCGCCGGGTGCCGCCCGTCCGCCCCCGCCGCGGCCGGGCCCGTGAACAGCACCAGAGTGCCCGGCCCGCGCACCTCATGGGTGACGGTCCGGACCGGGCCGGCGGAGCGCCCCGTCCCGAGCCACCCGGTCAGCACCCCGGAACGGAGCTCGGCGCCGAGCAGTGCGAACGCCGCACCCCGTTGCGGGACCCAGTGGGCCGACACGTCACCGGCCCAGCTGATCGTCACCCGGGTGGTGCCGGCGTGCGGCCGGACCTGCGCGGCCGCGAGGACCACCGGCACCTCGCCGCGGGAGTCGGGGCGGCCGAGCACCGTCCCCGCCGCGGCGCGCACCGCGGCCCGGGTGTCCCCGCCGCCGGTCAGCGCCCGGTACGCCGCCGACACCGCGGACCGGACCGGCAGGCGTCCGGGGCGCAGGCCCCGCGCGAGCACCGCGGTGCCCTGCCCGGAGACCTCCGCGACGACCTGGCCGGCCCCGGCCGGAGCCGGGGTGGCGTGTGTCGCGGCGGGCAGCGGGCCGGCCTGCACCCGCGGTGCCACGCTCGGCACGCCGGCCGCCGCACCGGCGTCGTGCAGCAGCTCGGCCAACCGGTCCCCCAGCTCGATCGCCCGGACGAGGTGCCGCACGCCACCGAGGGTCTGGCGGTAGCGGGCGTCCTGCGCCCGCCGTCGGACCTCGAGCAGCTCCCGCTCGGCAGCCACCGCCGCACGCACCCGGTCGCGGCTGACACCGGCCGTGAGCCCCTCGACCGCGAGCTCGGCGACGCGTATCGCGTTCAGTACCGCGTCCCGGATCGCCACCGGCACCGGCGGCGCGCCCGTCCGGCGGGCGAGCACGGCCTCGGCGGTGTCCGCCGCGCGGTGCAGGCGGTGCAGGCGGACCTCGGCCCGCCGCTCCCCCGCCCCGGCGAGCCGGGCGGCGTCTGCCCGGGCCCCGGCCAGGGTCTCGGCCAGCACGACCATGGCCTCGACCGCGGCGTCGACGGCCTGCTCGGCCTGCCGGTCCAGCAGGTCGATCCGGGTCCGCACGGCCGGGTCCGCCGGCGGCGCCCGCGGGCCCCCCGCGCCGGCCCGCCGACGTTCGGCCTGCACCCGCGCACGTGCCCGGTCGGCCCGGCCCTGGGCCGCCGACGCCGTGGCCGCAGCCGCACGGAGCCCGGCCACCAGCTCCGTCGCCGTCGGGGGCGCCGGGGCCGGTTCCCCGGTCCGCTCCCCGGTCCGCACGGACGCCGGGACGCCGCCGGTGGCCGCGGGGGTGTCCACCGCTCCCGGCCCGCGCAGCCCGGCCGGGAGCCGCCCGGCCCGGACCGGCGCCTGCCAGAGCACGTTTCGTGCCCCGTCGACCGGGAACCGGCCGGTCAGCGCGGCCCCCCGCACGAGCTCCACGAGGACGCGGTGGCCGCGCTCGGCCGCCGGGAGGGCGGCCCAGCCGCCGCGCGCCGCGACCGGACGCGGCACCCGTACCGCCGGGTCGCCCAGCAGGTCCAGGCCGGCCGCACCGGGCACCGCCGCCGGGTCGGTCCGCAGCGCCGCCCGCAGCACCGGCGGGGCCTTGCGCCACCACGTCCGCAGCTCGGGCCGGGCCCGGTAGCCGCCGTCCGAACCGACGACGAGCAGGCCGCGCGCGGCCATGTCGGTCAGCAGCCGGCCCGCGGCCGCGGCGTCCCCGCCGAACCGCGCCGCGTACGACGCGGGGGTCGCGCCGCGCCGGGCCCCGGCCAGGTTCACCAGGACGCCCAGCTCCGGGACGGCTGCCGGGCGCACCGGCCCGTCCGCCACCGGCGCCAGCCGGGCGGCGAGCACACCGGCGTCGTGCCGGCGCTCCGGCCCGTCGTGGCGGCGGGCCCGCACCACGTCACCGGCCCAGCGCAGCAGCGTCATCGCGGCGTCGGCCCGGGCGAGCCGCCCGTCGTCGGCCGCGGTCCCCCGGGCCCGCCCGTCACCGATCGCCCGCGCCCGGTCGCGCCACAGCCGCACCGCCGAGTGCAGTGGGTCCGGGTCGACCGTGCGGGCCCGCTCGCGCTCGGCCCGGCCTCGGGCGTTCTCCAGCGCCGTCTCCAGCTCACCGCGCCGCCGCGGGTCACGCCCGTGCGTGTGCCGCTCCAGCAGCGCCTCGAGCACGCGGATCCGGGCACGGGCGTGCTCGGCCCGCAGCCGGTCACGCTGCTCGAGCTCCGCGCGGAACCGGGCCGCGGCGGCCGGGCCGGGCGTGACCCCGTTGCGGCCGGCGTCGACCACCCGTAGTGCCTCGACGAGGATCGCCACGGTCGCGGCCCGCTCCGGGCTGGTGCCCGGCCGCATCCGCGACAGGTGCTCGCGCAGCACCGGCAGCGACGCCAGCACGGTCCGTGCCTGCTGCCGTTCCCGGCGTTCGGCGAGCCGGCGCTCGGTCCGCCATGCCCGCGCCACGGCACGGTCCGCACGCTCGGCGGCCGTCGGGCGTGCCTCGGCCGTCCGGGCCGGCAGCGGGGCGAGGCCCGCGGCGAGGTCGTCGGCGAGCCCCCGCACCATCTCGTCCCGGGTGCCGCCCGGGAGACCGAGCACGGACAGGTGCTCGGTGATCGCCGCGGCGAGCCGGGCCTGCGCGGCGCGCCCGCGCCACGGCCCCGGTGTCACCGCCCGCAACCGGTCGGCGAGCCCCGGCCGGGCCGGCCGGTCCGCGCGGACCCGGCGTACCGGCTGGGTGCGGCCGTCGCCGTAGTTGTAGTTCAGCGCGTCCCGCACCACGTTGACCCCCAGCACGACGGCGATCACCGCCGCACCCCGCGGGAGCTGCTCGGCCCAGGTCTCGCCCGCCGCCCACGGCCGGGTCGCCGCGTACACGGCCGCCATGAACAGCGGCCCGTCCAGCTTGCGGAACTCGTTGCCCACGTCGGCGCCGTAGAGCGACCGGATCCCGAGCCGGTGCCACCACGCCCGGACCTGCCCGGCCGCGTCGTGTACCGAGCCCAGCCGCCGCGCGGTCAGCGGCCCGAGCCGCTCCGTACCCCGGTCGAGCAGCCAGACCAGCGGCGGGCCCGACAGCAGCCCGAACGCGGCCGTCACCGCCGCACCGGCGAACCAGGCGGTCGCGCTGCCGCTCTCGCCCGTGCCGAACAGGGCCACGACGCCGTTCGCGAGCCAGAGCGCCGGGAGCACCACGAACGGCGCCAGGACGATGTCGGAGACCCGGATCCATCCGGCCCAGCGGGTCTGCACCGCCGTGACGGCGGTCGGGACCAGCGTCGCCGCGACGTAGTACCACATCCCGTTCGCCGCGCCCGGCGGGAACAGCACGTTCAGCCCGAACACGCCGAGCCCGGACACGAGCGCGGCGCGCGCGGCCGAGCGACGGGCATGTCCGTACGCGGATCCCTCCACGCCCCCGGCACGCATCATCGACCGCCACTGCAGCGTGATGCGGTAGACCACCAGTGCCTGTGCCGGGACCGCCAGCAGGCGCGGCAATGCCGTCGCGGCCGCGGCGAGCCCACCGGACACGACGCCGGCCACGGCGAACGCCGCGGGTGCCGCGCCGAACAGGGCACCGGTCGACAGTGCGGTGACCCACCGTGGCGGGGCGCGTTCCTGACGGCTGCCGCGCAGCAGGTGCCGCACGCGCACCGCGGCACCGGAGAGCACCAGCGTACCGGCGGTGAGGCCGGCCTCCGTCCAGCCGGCACCCACCATGGCCGCCGCAGGCACCGCTCCCGCACCGGCGATCCCACCGGTCCACCGCAACTGCCGTTCCCGGTGCGCCGGCCCGGAACCGCGTTCCGCGGAACCGCCCCGGCGGACCCGGTCGGCCGCCGCACTCGTCCACCACGCCACGGCCGCGGCCGGGTGGGCCGTCGCACCGGCCGCGCGCAGCAGCACACGCACCGGCGCGGAGGCGGCGGCGCGGCGCGCACGCAGCTCGCCCGCGGCCGCGTCCCGGCCCTCGCGGGCGAGTGCCGCGGCCGCGCGGTCGGCCCGCAGCGCGTCGTACTCGGGCAGCCGGGCCACCGCACGCTCGACGAACCGGCCCAGCTCGACCCGGAACGCCGCCGGTCGCACCTCCGACGTCACCGTCGCCCGGCCCGCACCCAGCGCGCGCACCTGCCCGGGACGCAGCCCGGTCTCCCGGGCCAGCGCCGCGATCCGGGTGCCTGCAGCCAGGCCACCGGTCAACCGCGCGATCTCCGCACGGCGTGGCGCCAGCCGTGCGGCCAGCGCGTCCTGCCGGGCGGTCAGCAGGTGCTCGGCCGCACGCCGCTCGAACTCCTGCACGGCGTACCGCCGCCAGGACGAGACCTGCTCACCGCCTGCCCGGAGCGCACCGGGGACACGGTGGGCGTGCAGGGCCCGACCGATCGCCTGCCGCGCCGTGCCGAACCGCTGCGCGGCCGCGGACGACACGCCCCGGCGGGTACCCGGAGCCGCCGGCGGGGCCCGGGCCCCGCCGGTGGCCGGCGTGGCGGCGGACGCCCCGGCCGGCCGGCCGGCGATCGTGCCCCGGGTCGCCGGCGCACCGCTGCGCTGCTGTTCGGCGGCGAGACCGGCCCCGGGCAGTGGTGTCTCGGGAGTGACGGCGGCGCCGTCACCGGCCCGCCACCAGGACCGCGCCCGGTCGAGTGCGGCCCGGCCGGCGACGACCCCGCGATGGTCGTCCCGCGCGGCCACACCCATCCGGCGGACCGTCGCCCGGTCCAGCTCCCGCCACGCGCGCACCGCGGACGCGGCGGTGTCCGGCTCCCAGGCGTGCCCGGCCCGGGCGGCCCGTTCCCGCACCGCCTCGATCGCCTGCTGCTCACGGCCCGTGCGGGCGGCCACCACCAGCCTGCGGATGTCGCGGTGCAGCCCCGTCATCGACCGCCGCTCCGGTGCTCGCGCGGCTCCGTCGAGCCGGTGGAGGAGGTCGACGACCGACGCCGGCGGTACCGCCGGGTCGGCGGCGGACCGCCACAGGCTGTTCACCACCCCCAGCACCCGCAGGGCGGCGGACGCCTCCGCGGGAGTACGCGCCGTCACGGAGCCCAGGCGCGGCAGCTCGGGGATCCGTGCCCGTTCCTGGGCCGCCTCGGCCGCGGCCCGCACCAGATCGCGCCGGTGCCGCAGCTCGGACAGCTCCGCCTCGGCCTGCAGCGCCGCGGCCCGCGAGCTGATCCGGGGGTTGCGACCGGGCTCGCGCTGCGCCGGCGGCACGGCGTGGTGGCGGCGCACGGCCGCGGTCGCCGCTGCCGTCTCCCGGAACCTGCGGTCGAGCTCGGCGGCCCACTCCGCCAGATGTGCAGCCCGCTCGCCGACGGTCCCGGCCGGCCGGGCCGAGGCGCCGGGCAGCCCGGCCACCCGGCCCACCAGCTCCTGGTACCGGCGTTCGGCTGCCTCCGCAGCGACCCGCTGGCGCGCGAGCAGGATCGAGGTCCCGGCCCGTTCCCGCGCATCCGCCCACCGGCCGTCGACCCAACGCTGCGCCATGGGACCCACGACCGGGACACGGAAGCCGTCGCCGTCCCGGCGGAGATGCCGGACCTGCGCCAAGGACTCCATCAGGCCGTACCGGGCCGCGGACACCCCGGCCGGGTGGAGTCCCCGGTGGCCCGTCGGCACCGGGGCGTGCCAGGCGTTCCCGCGCATCCAGCCGTAGGCCCACGCGACGCGGATGTCGAAGTAGGGGACCGTCAGCGTCGGCGGGAGCTGTCCCGGCCCCGGCCGCGGGGCCTCCGGGTCCGTGCTCCGGGGCTCCGGGTCCGGGCCTCGGGCTCCCGGGCCGGGGACCGCCGAGGCGGCCGGGGTGACGACCACGTGCCGGTGCCCGGGCGCAGGTCCCGCGCGCCCGGCGGCGGCCGCGGACCCGTCCGGCCACGCACTGGCGGAGCGGCCGGGCCCCGGTGCCGGGACGGCCTCGGCCCGGGTGCGGGCCGACGCCGGAACGGTCCCGGTGGTGCTGCGGACCGGCACCGCCCGGACGGTGGCCGGCGCCCCGGCCGTCCCGGGCCGCCCGGCGGCCGTCGTCGGCGTCGTCCGGGCGGTGGTCTGCGCCGCAACGGTGTCGACGGCCGTGCTCTTCGGCGCCACCCGGGCGGATGCGGCCGGCGGGGCCGGCGCGGCGGTCAGGCCGCCGGAGACCATGAGCCCGGCGGCGGCGCCGGCCACGACCTGGCGCGCCCGGGAGAAGGCGGGGCGGCCCGGGGCGCTCTTCGGCCCGGTCGTCGTGGCAGTCGGCGGGGCGGCACCGGGTCGAGCCCCGGCCATCGCGCCGGAGGGTGCACGGTTCGCGGCGGCGGTGGGCCCGTGCGATCCGGTGGCCGGATCGCGTCCGGGGACCGGAAGCCCGTCGATGTGCCGGAGGCCGGCTGGGCCCTGCACGAGGTCCAGCTCGTCCTTGATCGCGCGCTGCTCGGCCCGGACACCGGCGAGCTCCTGTCGTGCCTCACCGGCGCGGGCGTCGTTGCGGGCCTGGTGCGCGCGCTCGATCGCGGCGTCGAGCCCCTTGCGGCTCTCTCTCGTCCCAGCGGTGTCGGCCTCCGGCCTCGGGGCCGGCCGGGCCGACTCGTCGAGACGGGTCCGCAGCTCCCCGGCCCGCACCTCGAGCTGCCCGAGGCGCTCGCGGAGCGCGGGAGCGGTCGGGTGCTCCACCTCGCGCACCGTCACGCGCGGCGGCGCACCGGCGGTGCGCGACCCGCGCGCCGGCACACCCGCGGTGTTCCCGGTGCGCGCCGGACCGGTGTTCCCCGGTCCGGGCGGCTGCTGCGCACCCCGCGGCGAGGCGGGCACCGTGATGGTGCCGAAGTCCTCGCCGGTCCGGCGGTCGACCACGCGTGCGGTCCGCAGCTCGCCGTCCGGGCGCGGCCCCCGGGCCGGGGCGAGCGGCCCGGCCGGGGAGCGTGGGACGCCCGTCAGCGGACCGTGGCGCGCCGTGTGCCGGAGCTGCGCCTGGTGCTGGTGCCGGACGGAGTTGGCCGCCGCCCCGCGCTCGGTCATGCCGTGCACCTTCGCCATGCCCGCCGGGAGGCCGAGCATGGTCGTGGACAGGGCGAGATCGTTGAGTCCCCGGGCGCGCTGGCCGCTGCTCAGGGAGTCCCAGTCCCGGTACAGCTGCACGCCGTGATCAACGGTGTGTGCGCCGAACCCGGCCAGCGCCGTACCGTTCATCGCCCGGCCCGCGGTCTGGTAGCGCAGCGCGGACGTCGCCGCCCGGGCCTGCTGCGCCGCCGCAGCCGCCGACGTCGTCGAGGTCGCCGGGGTCAGGGCCGACCTCGCCAGCGCCGACGAGCGGAGGAACGCCGTGCCCGCACCGCCCGACACGAGGCCGCCGCCGATGGTCACCCAGCTGTTCCGCGCCGCCCGGGACTCGATCGGGTCGAGGCTCTGGCCGCGGACGTACCGGCCGCGCAGGTTTCCGATCTCCTCGCCGACGGCCACCGTCGTCGTCGCGGCGAGGGTGGCCCAGCCCGCCGCCGCGATCGGCTGGCCACCCGGCGTGAACGTCACGGCGGCGAGGCCGGCGACCGTCGGGGCCAGGTAGACGTAACCCTTGTTCCTGTCCCACCAGTCGTAATGACGACCGTTGGTGCTGGTCAGGGCGAAGTCCCCGGCGGCGTCGCCCCAGTCCTCCGCGGTGACGATCCGGGTGTCCTCGCCGAAGAGCTCGTTGTTGTCCCGGAAGTCCCCCAGCCCCGAGTAGTCGTGGCCGTTCGGGTCGACGTAGCGGACCTCGCCGTCGTCGTCCTCGATCCGGTAGATCGGCATCCTCCCGGATCCGTTCTCGTCCGAGAAACCGACGCCGAGCTCCTCGACCACGCCGTCGTCGCCGCCGAGCTCCCGGATGCGTTTCCGGGCGTCCGCGCTGTCGACCTTGTCGAGGTCCACCTTGCGCTCGGCGAACTCCTCCCGCAGCCGGTCCTGCGGATCCCAGTAGGCAGCTGCCGCCGCCAGCCGGTCCCCGGTGTCGTCGCCGAACCCCTCCTTCTCGGCGAGCCGGTCGAGCTGGTCGCGCTCGTCGTCGGTGAGCGCATCGACGGCCTGCTTGCCCTCGGCGGACTTCACCGCGAGGAAGACGTCCGTCCGCCCGGTGGACGGCAGCTGGACGTCGGTGTCGCGCAGCACCGTGTCCGGCGAGCGCCACGCCCGGTCCTTCGCGGTGGTGTCGTAGGTCAGGCCGATGCCCTCGGCGAGGGTCGAGTACGTCCCGGACAGGCGTTCCTGGCGCGGGTCACCCGACCCCTCCATGTCCTCGGCCAGCCGCTCGGCGTCGACCTGCAGATCGTTCCAGGTGCGCAGGCGGTCGGCCAGCGCGGTGTCCCCGACGCCCTCTGCCGCGGCGATGTCGAACTCGCGCATCCGTTCCCGGCGGTCCCGGCCGTCGCCCGCCGGGGCCAGGTCCTTCCGGGTGGCGCCCACCCGCCCCTCGATCCCCTCGAGGGCCTCGATCTCACCGTTGATCCACCCGCGTTCCCGTTCGAGGGCGACCCGCTCGGTAGGCGTGGCACCGGGGCCGAGCTCGGCCACCCGCTGCTCGTGGGCGGCGTGCCGGCGGTCCACCTCCGCGGCACGCGGGACCGTGCTCAGCTCGGCGATCCGGGCACCGTGCAGTGCCGCGCGGTCGGCCGCGGACAGCCCGGCGCCGGCCGGGTCGCCGCTCTCGTCCGCCCCCATCTCGCGGAGGCCCTCGGCGCTGCCCGGCAGGCCCGGGACATCGGCGAACGCCTCCTGCTGCTCGGCGGTCGGGTGCCCCTGGCCCCGGACCGAGTCCACGACCGTCCGAGCGCGGGCGAACTCGGCATCGGTCTCGGCCGCCTCCTCGATCAGCTCCAGGTGCGGGGCGAGCTCCCGCTCCTCGGCAGCGGTGAGCCCGCCCTCGTTCGCCGCACGCTGCGCCGCCACGGCGTCCTCCAGCCCGGGCAGCTGCTCCTCCATCCGGTCGGCCCGGTCGTGGAGGATGCTCAAGCTGCTGCCGACCGTCAGGACGGCGTTCGTCCGGTCCCGGGCCGTCAGCTCGGGCAGCGCGTCCTGGTAGGCGTCGTAGGCCGCCCTGTCCTGTTCGTACAGGTCGGCCAGCGCCTGGTCGTCGAGCGGCGGAAGCGGGTCGCCCTCCTCCAGCCCGAGGTGCTCCGCGAGTTCGCGGTCGATCTCGGTGTCCTGGGCCGGGCGGGTGAAGTCCGGGTCGATCCCGATCATCCACGCGGCGGTCGGCTCGCCCTCCCAGCCGAGATCGTCGAGGCCGCCGGACGCTGTGCACTCGTCGGGACCGGCCTTGCAGCCGAAACCGGTGTTCGCGCCGTCCTCGTCCGGGTGCAGCAGGTAGCCCGAGCCGGTCACGGACTGTCCGGCCGCGTTGGTGCTGCGACAGTCCGGCCCCTCGCAGACCGTTCCGCCGCCGGGCCCGTACCGCATCCCGATGTCGCACCCGGTGGTCCCGGCACGGCACTCGGCCCGGTTCCCCCACGGGTCCGTCCAGTGCTGCAGCTCGTCCTGGTCACCCCAGAAGGTGACCGTGCCCGGATTCTCCGGGACCTGCTCCTCGCCGATGACCGGCTCGGTGAACGTGCAGTTGGGGCAGTCCTGCACGCGTGCCTGGGCCCAGTCCGGACGGGTCAGGGTGCAACGGCCGGTGCATTCGGCCGACCCCTCGTTCCCGGCTCCGTCCGGGGTGGTGACGGTCAACTGGTTCGCCCCGCCGACGACCATGTGGTCGGGAGTACCGCCGAGGAGCTTCTCCTCGTCGCTGAAGGTGTGCACCCAGGACCTCTGGTCCTGCTCGACGCGGTATCCCTCGCGCAGCTCGATGTACCCGGTGTCGCCCCTGCCGGTCCCGTACCGCCCCGCGCTGCCGTCCGCTCCCCGGGTCGTGATCGACGAGACGGCCAGGTCCGGCCGGTGGGACACGCCGTCGGCGTGCACGACGTCGCCCTCGGCGGAGGTGAAGGTGCCCTCGCCCTGGAAGGTGATCCGGGCGGGGTTCCCCGCACCGTCCCGGCCGGTGATCTCGGCCCAGTCCCCGTTCGCGACGAGCCGGTCGCGGCCCTGCTCGCCCCCGGCCTCGGCGCCGCCGCCGCGGGTCGGGCCGTGGTACTCACAGGCACCACCGCACGAGATCTGCACCGGTGATCCCTCGGGCCCGGTCGGCCGGAAGGTGCTGGTCGGCCGTGCCTGCTGCTGCTCCGCGGTGGGGCGGAACCGGACCGTCTCCCCGCTGTGGCCGTCGGTGAACTCACCGTGGCCCCGCACCCAGCCCGAACCGTTGCCCTCCCGGTCGCGGGAGATCCCCGCACCGTCGGTGCCCCGGACCCGGTCCTCCCGCTCGGAGCCCGGCTCCACCGGCAGCGCACCCTCGAAGCCCGTCCCCGGGTCGTAGCTGATCCGCTCGCCGTCGTCGGTGCGCAGGTCGAGCCCGTCGGGGCAGCCGTCGGCGCAGGTCTCGGAGATCGGGTCCTCGTCGCTCGACTTCACCGACAGGACGGGGTTGCCGTCCTCGTCGAGCCGACCCTCGATCCCGCGGTCCTCCTCCCCCATCTCCTCGACGGGGGTCGGTTCGTCGCCGTCGCCGGCGGCGGCCTCCTCCTGCTGTGCCGCGAGCTCGCTCAACGACGGCGAGGTCGCCGTGAAGTCGTTGGACCCGCTCTGGGTGAAGTTCGCGCAGTCGCCCCAGCAGGTGGCCCCTCCGCCACCGCCCGGGCCGGCCTGGGCGTAGGCGGCGACGCCGCAGCTGCCGTTGCCGGTTCCCGAGCAGGTGCCCTCACCGTGTGCGTCCCACCGGCCGCCCGGGTCCTCCCAGGTCGGTGCGGTCTCGACGCTGTCCGACGCCTCGGCGTGCGCGGTGTAGCTGCTGGTGCAGTTCGCGGCCCCGGAGCAGGACGCACCGGCCTCGGCCCAGCCCGGCCCGGCGGCGGCGTGCGCGGTCACCGAGACGCCCCCACCGCCCTGGCCACCCCCGCCGGAGCCGGACGCGTGCGCCTCGGCCCAGCTGCCCCCGTCCGACGCCGACGCCGAGGCCGTCGCCGAGTAGGAGTGCGTGCAGTTCGCCGCGCCCGAGCAGGACGCCGACGCCGACGCCGACCCCGGACCGGCATCCGCCTGCGCCGACACCGACACACCGCCACCGCCCTGGCCACCGCCGCCGGAGCCGGACGCGTGCGCCGACGCCGAGTTGGCACCGTGGGAGGCTGCGGCCGACGCCGTCGCGGAGTAGGAGTGCGTGCAGTTCGCCGCGCCCGAGCAGGACGCCGACGCCGACGCCGACCCCGGACCGGCATCCGCCTGCGCCGACACCGACACGCCACCACCGCCGTGGCCACCGCCGCCGGAGCCGGACGCGTACGCGGACGCCGAGTTGGCCCCGTACGCGGCCGACGCCGAGGCCGACGCGGAGTAGGAGTGCCGGCAGGTGGTGCCGCTGCTGCCGGTGCAGGCCGCCGAGGCGGCCGCGTACCCGGGCCCGGACTCGGCCGCCGCGGTGGTCGTCACCTGGCCCGAACCGGTCGTGCCGCCCCCGTGGCCGTCGGCCGACGCGGACGCGGCGCCCGACGCCGCCGAGCTGGAGGCGGAGTACGAGTGCCGGCAGCCCGACCCGGCGCTGCCCTCGCAGGCCGCGGCCGCCGTCGCGACGTCACCGGTGGCCTCGGCGACGGCACTGGTCGCGCACCAGCCGCTGCCCGACCCGCCGGACGCCCCGCAGCGGGCGTCGGCCCGGGCCGAGTTGCCGGCCGCGGCGGCCGAGTCGCTGCTGGTCGCGGACCAGCGGTGGGTGCAGTGGTCGCCGTCGCACGAGGCCGACACCTCGGCCCCGGCCGCGGAGGCCCCCGCGCGGCTCGCCCCGGCACAGGTCCCGTCCGGACCGGCGGTGCAGCCGGTCTGCGACCGGGCGGAGTGCGCACCGTGGACGGCCCGCACCGCGGTCCGGGTGGTGCAGTCCGCGCCGGTGCAGTGCGCGCTGACCTCGGCGGTGTCGGCACCGGCGAACCCGCCGGACCCGGCCGAGCAGCCGGGGGTCGTGCACTCGGCGGCCCCGACCCCGTGGGCGACGCCGTCCCGCCCGGGCACGGTCCGTTCGTCCGGGGCGCCGGCCGGCGCCCCGGCGAGCGTCCCGGCTTCGACGGTGCCCGACAGGTCGTCGGTGGCGACGGTGACGCTGCGGGACCGCGACGGGCAGTCCGCTCCGCCGGTGGCGCAGTCAGCCGTGGCGGCTGCCGTGGTGGTGACGGCCGGGCCGGTGCCGGTGACCGTGGTGATGCCGCCCTCGGCCCCGGCGGCGGCGCGACAGCCCTCGGTACGGCCCGCGCAGCCGGCCGTACCGTCGGCGAGCGACACGCTCGACGGGGCCGAGCCGGGGGAACCCGCGGCTGCGTCCGCGCCGGCCGCGGCGTCCCCGGTGTTCGTGTCCCCGGTGCTCGTGTCCCCGGTGCCCACAGCGTCCGCGCGGTCGGTGGCGGCACGGGCGGCGCGGGCGTGGTCGATCAGGGCCGGCACACCGTCGCCGGAGCCGGCGTCGGCGGTCGCACCGGCCTCGGTGCCGGTGGTGACCGTGCCGCGGCAGGCGGCGTCCGGGCAGTCCACGGCCGCGTCGGCGGCGGTGCTCGCGGAGCGCGCGACCGCGCCGTCGTCGGCGGCCGGGAGCTCGAGGGTGGTGGTCGCGCCGGCCTCGGTGGCGCACCCGGCCGGTCCGGCGGTGCAACGGGAGCGGGCCAGCGACCGTGACGTCGCGGCGGGGTCGTGGGCGTCGGCCGGGTCCAGGTCGGCGCGGGAGGTGCCGGTGGTGACGACGGTGCAGCCGGGGCCACCGCACCGGCCGGACGCCTGTGAGGTGCTCCAGCCGGCAGGGGCGTCGGCGACCGGCTCGTCGGCGGCCGCACGGGCGGTGTCGGCGTCGTCGGAGGCCTGGTCGGCGACGGCGCGGGCCTGCTCGGCCGCCTCGTCGGCAGCCGCGGCGCGCTCGGTCGCGGCGGCGCGGGCCTGCGGGTCGGCGTCGGTGGTGCCGTCCACGGCCGCGCGGGCCTGCTCCGCGGCGCGCTCGGCCTCGCCGGCGCGCCGTGCGGTCTGCTCGGCCCGGTCCTCGGCGTGCTCGGCGAGCGTCGTGCGCTGCAGCGCGACCACGTCGGCGACGACCTGACCACTGCCGGCGCTCGAGGTGCTGACTCCGGCGCAGGCGCTGTCCTCGCCGTGGCACCGGGAGGTCGAGGAGGAACCACCCTCCGGTGGGCCGCGGGCCCCGAACGCCTCGCCGACCACGTCCGGACCGTCGGTGCCCTCGGCGGAGGTTCCCACCGCGCCGGAGCAGCCGCCGGGGCCGCCCTCGCAGTCCAGCACGGCCGAGACGTTCGACCAGGCCGAGGCGCCCGGCACGGTCGGGGCGACCTTCGCCGCGGCACCCGGCGAACCGCCCGGCGGCAGCGCCGGCTGCTGGTCGGTGGGGTCGTCCCGGCCGGCGGGCTCCCCGTCACCGCTGTCCGCGCCGCCGCTGTCCGGGCCGCCGGAGGTCGTGTCGCCGTGGGTGCCGGACCGGACCGACGCGCTCCCGGTGGACCAGCCCTCGACCAGCGGGGCGATCACCGAGGCGTCCGGGCCTGCGGAGGCGCCGGAGTTGGTGACCGCACGGCAGGCATCGCTCACGCCGTCGCACGCGCCCGAGCTGTGCGAGCCACGCGGGTCCGCGGAGACCGACGGGTCGGTGCCGGACGCGGTGCTGTCGACGCGACCGTCGCAGCCGTCGTCCCCGCACTCGAGGGCGGCCCCGGCCGCCGACGCGGCGGACGGTCCGGTCGCCGCCGCCCGCTCGGTGGCGGCGGTGTCGCCGGACAGGCTGCGTGCCGCGCCGGAGCCGGTCGAGGCGACCGACACCGTCTGCGGGCTGCACGAGCCGCCGCCCGCGGTGCAGGAGGCCTGGCCGGAGCTGGTCCGCGGCGCACCCGATGCCGGGTCGTGGCTGGTGGCGGTGCTGGTCGCGGCGCCCGAGCAGCGGGTGCCCGCGGCACAGTCGACCCGGCCCGAGGCCGTCGACACCGCCGACGGGCCCGCCGCGGCCGGCTCCTCGCCGGGCAGCACCGCGCCGGGGCCGGAGGAGGCCGCCGACGACGTGGTCGCCCCGCAGCCGCCGTCGGTGACCCGGCACTCGGCGCTGCCGGTGCTGGTGCGGGCCCGGCCGTCGTCGACGGCGTCGTCCGCGCCCGAGGCGGCGCTGCGCACCGAACCGGCGCAGGCCGGCGAGCCGGGCGCGCACTCCACGTTGCCGGACGCCCGCGAGTCGCTCACCGGGCCGGTCGGCGTGGCCTGCGCACCGGACCAGGCGTCCGACGCGGCGGGAGCCGCGGTGCTCGACTCGGACCGGCTGGTGCAGTCACCACCGGTGGTGTCGCACCCGGCCGAGCCGGTCGACCGGGTCCGTTCGCTCGCCGTCGTCCGGCCCGACCCGGCGTCGGCGACCGGGTCACCCGAGCCGCTGCCGGCGGTACGGGTGGAACCGGTGCCGGTGCAGTCGGGGTCGCCTCCACAGTCGACGGTCGAGAGCGCGCGGCCGACCGTGTCCGGACCGGTGCTGCGCCCGGTCGCGGCGACGACGCCGGACGGAGTGTCCGGGCCGGTCTGCGGGGTCGCGCTGTCCGCGGAGCCGGTGCTCGTGCAGCGGCCCTGCTCGGCGGTGCAGTCACCGGCTCCGGTGGTGGCGCGCTCGACCGGCTCCTCGTCGCCGCTGACGACCGAGCCGGAGGCACGGGTGGCGATCTCACCGGTGCCGGTGCAGCCGGTCCGCCCGGCACAGTCGACGGTGGCGCGGGCCTGGCTCCGGCCCTCGGCCTCGCCACCCTGCCCGACGCCGCTGCGGAACAGGGCCGGGACGCCCTCGCCGGTCGGGTCCGAGGTCCGTGAGGCGGTGACGGCGTCGCACCCCCCGCCGGTCACGGTGCACTCGGCGTGGCCAGAGGTCACGGCGCTGCGGTCGACCGGGTCGGTCCCGGCGGCGGCCGCCGCGGCCTGCGGGGCCCCGCTGGTCGCGGGTCCGTCTGCGGCGGTTCCGGCGGTGTCAGCTCCGCGCGCCACAGCGCGGTGCGCCGCAGCACCCGTGACCGCAGCTCCCCCGGTCGCGTCCTCGGTGGTCTCGGGGGCGTCGCCCGCGGTGGCGGTGTCACCCGCGGCACGGACCGACTCCGATCCGGGCGTGCCGGCGCGGGTGTCACCGTCGCTGTCCACCGTGGCGTCACCGGTGCAGTCCTCTGACCGTCCGCAGTCGACGGTCGCGCCGGCCCGGGCCGGTTCGTCCCCGCGACCGGGGGTCGCCTCGACGGTGGTCGCGCAGCCCGGACCCGCGCAGTGCGCGGCGGCCTCGGCCCCGGCGGCCCGCCGGTCGGCGTCGGCGGCCTTCGCCCCGGCCGGGACGGCTCCGATGCGGGTGCGGCCGGTTTCGGCAGTCACGTCACAGCCGGGCCCGGCGCAGTCCGCGCGGGCGCCCCCGTCGTCGGTGGCCGAACTCAGGCGGCAGTCACCCTCAGCAAGGTCGCAGGCCGCGGAGGCGGAGGAATCATCCGAACCGGACCGTCCACCGGGGTTGATGCTGCTGGCGGCGTCTCGTTCGGACTTCGTGCCGGCGTCGGTCGCGCACCGCGGATCGGTTCCGGTCAGGGTGCAGGAGGCGGCGGCGCGGTCGTCACCCGACCCTACCGACACCCCGCAGGAGGAGACGCCCTTCAGCGCGCGGCAGTCGTCCTGCTCGGTGGTGGTGTCGCCGGCCCACGCGGGGCGGCGGTCGTCCTCGGTACCGGCGGTCGCACGGTCGGTACCAGGGTCGGCCGCGGCCGACCCGGTGGTGGTGTCGGACCGGTCGCCGGGGGCCCGCGCACCGCAGGCGGCGAACACTCCGCTGGTCGTACAACCGGCGGCGGTCTCACCCTCGGCGCGCACCGCGGTGTCGTGCCCGGTCGCCTCGGCCAGCCGGTCGGTGTCGTCGTAGACCTCGCGCGCCCGCTCGGCGTGGGCGGCCTCGCGCTCGGCGACGGTGTCCTCGTCGAGGGTCCCTGCCTCGGCCTTCGCGCGCTGGGCATCGAGCCGCGCGGAGTCGCGCTCCAGCTCGCGGTGGCCGTCGATCACGTCGTCGATCTGTTCGACCCGCTCGGGCGAGAGTCCCGACGCGTCCTGCTCGACGGACTCCTCCAGCTGCTGCTGCTCGGTCCGGCGCTTCGCGTACTCGGCCCGGGTCGCCTTGCCGGCGCGCACGTCGCTGCGCAGCTCGGCCAGGTCCGCGCGGCCCTGCTCCGCCTCGATCCGACCCTCGAGCACCGCCTCGGTGCGTTCCGGGGAGTCGTCGTGGAAGCGGTGGTTCCCGTCCTCGTCCTGGTGGATCCCGTAACGGGACACTGGAGGACCGCGCTCGGACACGCTCGACCGCTCCCACCGGTCGGGGTCCGCCCGGTACCCGCACCCGGCGGGCCCACCGGCGCAGTCCACGCCCGCCCGGCCGTGCGGCGGCGCGGCGAGCAGGTCGGTGCCGGGCTGGTAGCCGTCACCGTCGCCGGTGTCCGGGTGCTCCGCGGCGGCGCGCTCGTCGGAGCGGGCCGGGAGTGCTCCGGGCGGCAGGCCGGAACCGGGTGCGGTCGGGGCGGCGCGGCCCGGGTCGCCCGACGGCTGGTGCTCGAGGGCCTGCTGCGCGAGCCGCAGGCCGGCGTCGACCGCTTCCCCGACCAGGCGGACGACGGCGTCGGCGTGCGGCATGCCGCCCGCCTCGGCCAGGTCCCCGGTCCGGTCGACGACGGCCCCGGCGATCGAGCGGGCTCGCTCGACGACCTCGGCGCCCGACGGTGCGGTGCCGTCCCGATCGCGTGGGGTCGCGGACCACGCGATCGGGGCGTCACCGGCCGTGGCGTCGTGGAACCGCTCCGGGTTCCGTCCGTCCCGTTCCTCCGTCCCGGCGGCACGCACCGGATCCCAGCCGTGCGGGCGGTGCACGCTCCACGCGCCGCTGCCGGACTCCCGGCCGTCCTGGCCGGCCTCGGCCCCGGGCATCCCCTCGGTGCCCGGCTCCGGCCCGCCGTCGTGTGCGGGCGGCGCGGTACGGGGTTCCCAGCCGGCACCGGCCCGGTCCCAGCCGCCCCGGGCGACGTCCCACCCGGTGTCCGCGCCGTTCGCCCCGGTGCCCGGGAGCCCCGGTTCGGGAAGGCGACCGGACTGCACCGCGGCCTGCCCGACGTCGGTGAGGTCCCGGGTGAGCCGGCCCGCCACACCGGGCAGCCACCGCTCGATGCCGTACTCCTGCCACAGCTGGGCCGGGCGGTCGTTCCCGGACGACCGCAGGCGCTCGGCGAGTTCCCGTGCCGGCTCGGCACCGTGCCGGCCGTCGTGCAGCGCGCGTTCCACCATCGGTTCGACCGCGTCGAGGACGGTCCTCGGCGCCGTGAACGGCAGTGCCGAGGTCAGCGCGGACCGCACGGCGCCGCGCGCTTCGGTCGCCGTCGGGCCGTCCGCAGCGCTGCGCTCCGGCAGCTCCGGCAGTGCCCGCAGTGCCGGGCCCGAGGCCGGGTCCTGGACACCGCCCGCGCGGTGGACGCTGCCGGCATCGGCGAGCCGACCGGTGTCGGCGATCGGACCGGGGTGCGCCGTGCCCGTCGGCGCGGACGACGGCGAGATGGCCTCACCCGACCGGTCCGCTCGCTGCCGGAGCGCCTGCTCGACCTGCTCGCGCGCCTGCGCGACGGCGGCCGCGTACCGGTGCTCGACCGCGGTCCGGATCTCCGCCGGATCCCCTGGGACCGCGTGGTCGAGGCCACGCTGTCCCGGGGCGGTCCCGCCCGGCCGATCGAGGGCCCGCTCGACGGCACCGTCGCCGGCCCGGAGCGCCCACTCGACGACCTGCTCACCCGGCTGCCCGGCCACTCCACCGCGAGCCGCATCCACGACCCACTGGCCGGCGCCGTGCCGAACGGCGTCACCGAGGCCCTCGGACACCCGGGCCGTCCCGGCCGGCGGGGACTCCTCGGTCGGCCGGTTCGCCTCGGACCGGTGTGTCACGAGGTTCTCGATCGCGTCGGCGAACGGCTCGACCGCGCCGGCCGGCTCCGACCCGCGGTCCGCGGCTGTCGCGCCCCGGTCGAGGCGCTGGTCCACACCGGGTTCGTTGCCGGTACCGCGCGGCGTCACGTCCGTGGCCCGTTCCGCCGCCCGCTGCTCCGCGGCCCGCACGCGCTCGGCGACCCGCTGGCCCGCCTGCTCCCGCAGGCCGTCCGTGCGCTCGGCGACCGCCTGCTCGGCGCGGGCCCGGATCGCGTCGGCGTCGACACGGGTCGCCCGCTCGACCGCGGGGGCGACATCGTCGAGCGCGGGCGCGGCGGTCGTTCGCGTCCCGGCAGCATCGCGGGCCGTATCGACCGCCTGCAGGACCCGGTCGTCAGCAGCGCCGCGGGCCTCGTCAGCTGCGCGCTGCGCGACCTCCCGGGCGTCCCGGGCGAGCTCGTCGGCGGAGCGCGATGCGCGGGCGGCCTGCTCCCCGGCCTCGTCCACGATCTCCCGGGCCACGGCCGCGGACGGGTTGTCGCCGCCCAGCGCGGACCGGGGCATGCTCACCGTGGAGCCGGCCTGCCGGCCATCGCTCGCCGCGGTTCCGGTCCGGTGCGCCGCCCGCTCCGACGGGGCCCGCTCCGAGGCGGGGCGCTTCTTCTGCGGTCCGGAGTCCTTCGGCGCGGCGGCCTTCGGTGCCGGGTTCTTCTTCGGTGCCGGGTTCCTCTTCGGTGCCGGGTTCCTCTTCGGTGCCGGGTTCCTCTTCGGTGCCGTGTTCTTCTTCGGTGCGGGGCTCGCGGCCGGTGCAGAGTTCTCGGTCGGCCCGGAGCTCTTCCGCGAGCCGGAGCCCTTCGTGGAACCGGAGCTCTTCCGTGACCCGGTGTTCTTCGGTGACTCCGAGCTCTTCCGTGACTCGGAGCTCTTCGTCGAACCGGAGCTCCTCTGCGAACTGGAACTCTTCGTCGAGCCGGCGTTCGCCGACGTCCGGTCCGTGCGCTCACCGGACTCCCGTGACCCGTCACGGGAACCGCGGTTCTCCGTCGTCGCCGACTTCTCCGAGTTCGCCCCCGAGTCGCCGGACTTCTTCTCGGAACTCTTCTGCGACTTCTTTCCGGAGTCCTTCTCCGAGCTCTTCCCGCCGGAGCCCTCGGACTTCTTCGCCGACTCGTCCGACTTCCCCTCACCACCCGAGCGGTCGTTCCCCGAATCCCCGGAGTTCGAATCGCCGTCCCGGCCGCCGCCCGAGTCATCGGACTTCCCGGAGTCTCCGCCGTCGGACGAGCCGGAACCACCGTCCGCGCTCGCCACGTGGACGATCGGGCGCCCGGCCGACCCGTCCGTCCCTGGGGTGAGCGTCCACGCGGCGGTGACCGCAGCCACCACGATCCCGAGCGTCAGGCACGCGCGCAGCACGACCGACAGGACGGTGCGACCGCACCACCTGCCGATCCGAGCCGTGCCGTGCATCGAGACCACTCCACTCGTGGGACGCGGCACCGTGCGGCCGGTTTCGACCGGCCGGCTCGTGACACCGCAGAAGATGAGGAACATCAGGAACGACGAGACCTGCCGCGGTAGACCTCACGCAGCGGCCCGTCCACACCGGACACGAGATCCGAGCGCGAACACCACCGTGGGTGCGTCCGGGGTGACGAGCGCGAGCGGTCAGCGCTGTCACCGAGGACGAACAGACCGTAACCTTCGGAGATCCTCTGTGTCCAGTCCGGGCACGGACGATCTGCCTCCCCCGGACTCGCGGCCTTCCGGTGACACCCACTCGCGTGGACACCTGTGGCGCACTGCCCGATGCACGACCCGATCCACGGGCACCGGCACGCCACCAACATTCGGAACGCACCTCGGACGGCGCCCCGGCCGGGACCTCGCCCCCTCGACGCACCGGATCTCGACGCCACAGCCCACCTCTGCGACGGGAACGGCCCGCCGTGCCACGGATCACGGCAGCGCTCGGGCAGCCACCGCATCCGACTCGCCCCATCCGGGTCGCCCGATCCAGCAGTTCACATCCAAGACACATCCGCCCCGCTTCTCGCCGACCGGATCGACCGGAGAACATCGGGCGCGACGACACCCCTTTCGGAATCGCCGGTCGGAATTCGAGAGAACCGCGACCACGGAAACGGCGCAGCCCCGGATTCCAGGGACCTGCCACACCGAACAGAACCGGAAACGACGACACCACCGGGAAGCGCAATGCCCGCGTGGGCCACCGAGCAGCGGGCGAACGAATCGGAGGTCGTCCGGACCGGAACGCTCCGTCGTCACCCGCGACCGCACCGGCGCGGCGGCGACGCCGGTCGCTCTCCACCGCCACTGCTGCGCCGTGTCACCCCCCGCCCGTCCGCCGGGGCGGGGGTGCTGTAGTGTTCACCGCGTTGCACGGCCCCCGTAGCTCAGGGGATAGAGCACCGCCCTCCGGAGGCGGGAGCGCAGGTTCGAATCCTGCCGGGGGCACTTCGGTGCCAACATTCAGATCGGCTCCTCACCAGGGAGAACCCGGTGAGGGGCCGATCTTGTTGTGTCCGGTTCCGTCAGCGGCACGACCGACTCGCCGCTCGACCGGGCCCGGCAGGAACATCAGCTCGGCGGGACGAGGACCGGCCCCGGGCGATCCCCCACGCGGAGCAGTCGGCGGCGCGGCCCAGTCACGCCGGAGGTCGGCTCGCCACTGCGATCGCGATCGCGAATCGGAACCCGCTCACCTCGGTCGAAAACCCCGTGGTCCCGGCCTGCCGGCGCCACCCTCCACGGCATGACCGCACACCACACCGCCCAGCCGCCCCTGCGCACCGACGACGACGTGTTCGACCGCGTCTCGGCACTGGTCGGCCGGGCCACCGCCGACCGGCAGCTCTGGATGATGTTCGTCGACGGCGACGACCGGCAGTCACCCGTCGTGATGCCGGTGTCCGACATGCCCTCCGAGCCCGAACCCGGGACGGCCGCGAAACTGGCGCAGGTGCTCGGCGGGGTGCGGGAGGAGCTGACCACCGACCGCGGCCCTGGGTCGGTGATCCTCACCTGGGAACGCCTCGGGCCCGACCGCCCGGTCTCCGCGGACCGGGCCTGGGCCGACGTGCTGGACGAGGCCTGCCGTCTCGGCGACGTGGTCCTGCGGGGCATGTTCCTCAGCACCCCGGGTGGGACACAGCGGCTGCGGTCGTGACGGACCGGCCGCTTCCGGCACCGGCCCGGCGCCGGGCCGGACGTGGTCGCGACAGGCCGTAGTGGCCGCGCAGGGTCGTCGCCGAGTACTCGGTACGGAACAGCCCGCGGCGCCGCAGCTCGGGGACGACGTGGTCGACGAAGTCCTCCAACCCCCGTGGCAGGTGCGGGGCCATGATGTTGAACCCGTCGGCGGCGTACTCGGTGAACCACACCTCGAGGGTGTCGGCGACCTGTTCCGGCGTGCCGGTCACGACGCGGTGGCCACGGCCGCCACCGAGCCGGGCGAGGATCTCGGGCAGGGTGAGGCCCTCCCGCTCCGCCATCCGTGCCACCAGGTCGTACCGGCTCCTGTTCCCGTTGATCTGCTCGATCGGTGGCAGCGGCGGCAGCGGCCGGTCGAGCGGGTGTTCGGACAGGTCGAGGCCGAGCATGGTCGAGACCTGGGCCACACCGTGGTCCGTGACGAGCAGGTCGTCGAGCCGGCGTTCCAGGTCACGCGCCTCGGCCTCGGTCGCACCGAGGACGGGCACGATGCCGGGCAGGATCGCTGTCTGCCCGGGGTCGCGGCCGTGCCCGGCCGCGCGGGCCTTCAGGTCGCGGTAGAACTCCTGGGCGTCGTCGAGGGTCTGGTGGGCGGTGAAGACCGCCTCGGCGTGCCGGGCCGCGAACTCCCGGCCCGCCGGTGACGACCCGGCCTGGACCAGCAGCGGGTGCCCCTGCGGCCCGCGGGGAACGTTCAGCGGCCCCCGGACGCCGAAGAACTCGCCGCGATGGTCCAGGGTGTGCAGCAGGTCGGTGTCGGCGAAGGTCCCGGAGGCCTTGTCCGCGACGAACGCCGCATCGTCCCAGCTGTCCCAGAGACCGGTGACGACGTCGAGGAACTCGGCCGCCCGGGCGTAGCGCCGGTCGTGCTCGTCGGCCGCGTCGCGACCGAAGTCGCGGGCCTCGGCGTCCCCGCCCGAGGTGACGATGTTCCAGCCCGCCCGTCCGGCGCTGAGGTGGTCGAGCGTGGCGAACTGGCGGGCGAGGGTGTAGGGCTCGGAGAACCCGGTGGACGCGGTCGAGATCAGTCCGATGTGCTCGGTGGCGGTGGCGATCGCGGTCAGCAACAGCACCGGGTCGAGGGCGTTCGGCACGTGGTGGCGCGCCGCGTGACCGATCGCGAGCCCGTCGGCGAAGAACACCGAGTCGAGCCGGCCGCGTTCGGCGATCCGGGCGAGGTGCTGGAAGTGGCCGACGTCGAGGATGTCGTGGGGACGGCTCCAGGGCAGCCTCCAGGCCGCTTCGTGGTGGCCGACGCCCATGAGGAAGGCGTTGAGGTGCATCTGTCGCGGTGCTGCCGACACAGGGGGGTCTCCTTCTCCGGCCGTCGCCGGGGTGGGCGGGCGGTGGGCGGCCTCAGGCCGGTGGCGTGCGCCAGCGGGTGAGGCGGTGCTCGACGGCGACCAGGAGCTGGTTGAGCGCCAGGCCGAGCAGCGAGATGGTGAGGATCCCGGCGTACATCTGCGGGATCTGGAAGTTGTACTGCGCTGCGGTGATCAGGTAGCCGAGGCCGGCCTTGGCCCCGGTGAGCTCGGCGGCGATCAGCACCAGGATCGAGTAGGCCGCCGCCAGCCTGACCCCGGTGAACAGCGCCGGCACCGACGAGGGCAGCACCACCTTCCGGAACAGCGCCGGCGAGCTCAGCCCGAACGAGCGCGCCGACTTCACCAGGAGCGGGTCCACCCCACGCACCGCGCTGATCGTGTTGAGCAGGATCGGCCAGGTGCAGGCGAACACCACCAGCGCGATCTTGGAGGTCTCGCCGAGACCGAGCAGCAGCACGAACACCGGGAGCAGCGCCAGCGCCGAGGTGTTGCGGAACAGTTCCAGCAGCGGGCCGAGGACGTCGGCGACCGGGCGGTACCAGCCGATCAGCAGGCCCAGCGGGATCGCGACCAGTACGGCCAGCGCCAGGCCGCTCACCGAGCGCAGCAGGCTCGCCTGCAGGTGCTCGGCCAGCTCGCCGTCGACGATCAGGCCCCACAGGGCGGCCACGACCTCGGAGAACGACGGCAGGAACACCCGGTCGACCAGGCCGGACCGGGGCACGAGCTCCCAGAGCGCCAGGAACAGCACGACGGCCGAGCCACGGCGGAGCGCGACGGTCACGAGTGGCGGGATCGAGTCGGTCCACCGGGTTCCGCCACCGGGACGACGGTCGGGGTCCGGCACCACCGCGGGCGCGTCCGGAGGGATGGCGCCGGCGGTCCGGGATGCGGTGTCAGGCAACGTCGGCCACCGCCCGGGTGGTCGCGGGCCCGTGCTCGGCCGGCGCCGCCGGCCGGAGGGCCGCCGGGTCGCGCTCCGTCGGGGCGCCCTTCGTCGAGTGCCCGCGGGCCTGCCGGTCGGCGCGCTGCACCTCGTCGCGCAGCGCCGCCCACACCTGATGGCGGTGCCGCGCGAACTCGGGGCTGGAGCGCACGTCATCGGCCTCGTCCCGGGCCCCCAGCTCGATCGGGATGATCTGTTTGACCCGGGCCGGCCGTGAGGTCAGCACGGTGACCTGCCGGCCGAGGAACACCGCCTCGTCGATGGCGTGGGTGATGAACACGATCGTCTTGCCGGTGCGCGCCCAGATCCGCAGCAGCTCGTCCTGCAGGGTCTCGCGGGTCTGCGCGTCCAGGGCGGCGAACGGCTCGTCCATCAGCAGCACGTCGGGGTCGACCGCGAGGCTGCGGGCGATGGCCACACGCTGCTTCATCCCCCCGGAGAGCTCGTGCGGATGACGATCGGCGAATCCGGCCAGTCCGACCAGGTCGAGGTAGTGCTCGGCACGCGCGCGGCGTTCGCGCCGGGACAGGCCCGCGGCCTCCAGTCCGAACTCGACATTGCCGCGTGCGCTGCGCCAGGGCAGCAACGCGTACTGCTGGAACACGACGCCCCGGTCCAGGCCCGGGCCCCCGATCGGGACACCGTCCAGGCTGATCGTGCCGGAGCTGGGCGCGCTGAGCCCGGCCAGCAGGTCGAGCAGGGTCGACTTGCCGCAGCCGCTCGGGCCGACCAGCACGCTGAACTCGCCGGCGGCGACCTCGAGGTCGATGCCGTCGAGCGCGGTGACCTCGCGCGCCGCGCCGGGGTCGTTCCCCGTACGTATGGAGAAGCTCTTGGAGACGTGGTCGAAGGTGATCGAACTGGTCATGAGGGCTCCTCTCCCCCGCGACCGGCCGGCGGCGCCGCGACGGGCGCCGCCCCGGCCGCGTCCGGAGGCGTGGCGGCGTAGGGGTTGAACCGGTTGGTGTAGAGCCGGGTGGGATCGACGCGGCCGGGCTCCAGCCGGCCGTCGCGCTCGAGCCAGCTCGTCCACGTCCCGAACTCCTCGGGACGGATCACACCGCCGCGCCCGGCGATCCCGGTGCTGGTGAAGTACTCGATGGCGGTCGTGTCCTCGTTGCGGTCGCGGCGCGCGATGATGTCGCGGAACCGGGCGACGACCTCCTCGCGCGGCTGCTGCTGGGCCCAGGCGACGGCCCGGGCGGTGCCGGCGACGAAGGCGCGGGCGGTGTCGGGTTCGCGGGCGAGGAACTCGTCGCGCATCACGTAGCTGCCCGCGGTGAACGGGCCGAGGAACTCGACGTCGGTGAACACGGCACGGATCCCGCCGCGCGCCAGTGCCCTGTCCCGGTACATGTCGTTGAGCACCGCGACGTCGAGCTGCCCCGAGCGCAGCGACTGCTCGGCGGCCACCGGCGGCACCACCACCAGCTGCACCGAGTCCACCTCGGCAGGCGTGAGCCCCTGCCGGGTCAGGTGCATCCGCAGCACGGCCTCGTAGTGCCCGCCCAGGGTGTTCACCGCGACGGTCCGCCCGATCAGGTCCCGGACGGTTCGGACGGGGCTGTCCGCGCGCACGTAGTAGCCGCCGAACGTGCGGGTGTCGGTGCCGTAGTAGCCGATCACCGCGGTGATCGGGGCCCCGGCGGCGGCCAGCTGCAGGATCGCCCCGTTGAACGCCCCGCCCACATCGGTGTCGCCGGTGACCGCGGCCTGGATGTCCTGCGGACCGCTGGTCGTGTTGCCGATCCAGTGCAGTGCCACGCCCTCCAGCAGGCCCATGTCCGCGGCGAGCTCGGGGAAGGTGACGTCGCCGGTGGCGCCCTGGTAACGGACGACACCCGGCTCCGGCCCCGGGCTCCGTGCACACCCGGTCAGCGACACGGCCGCCACGCCCGCCAGACCGGCGAGGAAGGCACGCCGACGCACAGTCAGGCCGCGCCGGAGGCGACGCCGGCGTAGGCCGCGGAGTCCCCGGTGACCGCGACGCTGCGCTCGCCGGCCGGACCGACGGGGACCTCCCCGGCGACCGTGACCCGGTGCAGCCTGCGCGGGGTGTCGCCGTAGTCGGCCACCGCGTAGTGCTGGGTGGACCGGTTGTCCCACAACGCGATGTCCCCCGGCGACCACCGCCAGCGGACCGTGTTCTCCAACCGGGTGATGTGCGTCTGGAACAGGTCGAACAACGGCTTGCTGTCCACTCCGGACAGCTCGAGGAAGCGTTGCACGAAGTGTCCGAGCAGCAGGGCGCGCGCGCCGGTCTCCGGGTGCACCCGGACCACCGGATGGTGGGTCCGGTACACGGTCAGGGCCCCGGCAAAGTCAGGATGAGCGACTGCTGACCTGCGGCGACACGCGGGCGTAGGTACGAAGGCGGGCACGGGGCCCGACGTGATCATGAGGGTGTCGAAGTCCTTGATCACGTCAGGAAGCCCGTGCCCGCGTTGTCAGTGTCCCCGATCGTTGCTGCCCTGGATCAGGTGGAGGTCGACCTCGATGAGGTGATCGCCACCGCTGCGACCGAGCCGGCGCCAGCTGTGATGTTGTCGCTGGTAGAGGCGTTGTCGCAGGTTCCCGACCCGCGCAAAGCGCGAGGAGTGCGCCACGACGTGCTCGCGGTGCTGCTACTCGG
>NZ_FOUY01000078.1 GCF_900115005.1 Pseudonocardia ammonioxydans
AGTGGTCCTATCCGGTATTAGACCCAGTTTCCCGGGCTTATCCCAGAGTGGAGGGCAGGTCACCCACGTGTTACTCACCCGTTCGCCGCTCGTGTACCCCCGAAAGGGCCTTACCGCTCGACTTGCATGTGTTAAGCACGCCGCCAGCGTTCGTCCTGAGCCAGGATCAAACTCTCCAACAAAAACCCTGACAAAAAACCGGCTGCAACCGACGGGGTCGCATCACAGCCGAACAAACAATCTGGCACAAAAACGCCAAACCAAAAATAGCTCGACACACTGTTGAGTTCTCAAAAGACACCCGCACCACCATCACCAGCCACCAGACCGGATCCAGAAGGCGGATCGCCTTGACCCTCCAAGGTAAGCACACCGAGAAACTCGGAACACCACCGGGGGGTCTCGCTGTCTGCGGGGCCTGCTGACCGAACCTCAGTGGCTCGTTCTGTCCGGCTCTCTCGCTGACACCGATAAAGTTACGCGACGGCTCGGGACGCGTCAAACCGGGGTCGCCAATGGGCGCTGACCTGCGCAAATCTCGCTCAGGGCCGCGCGCGACCACGGACGAACCCGACCCTGTCGCACGACGAGCGGTCGTACTGACGGGCTCCCCTCGGATACTGGTTGACCAGCCGCGATCACGCAAGAGCTGACGCCGATCGAGGCCCGTGTGGGCCGTTCGGCACGTCATTCGTCTCGCGTCCACCTGGGCGCCAGGAATTTTCAAGATTTTTTTCGACCGTCCGTCGTGGCTCGAGCGGGCGACGAGCGGTAGGGCCGGCCCCGGCCCGGTGTCCCACGCCGGTCCCGGTCGATCATCGGCCGGGACCGGCCGCTCGTCGTGCGGGACGCTCGCTGCCGGGCCGGCCCTCCCCCACGCGTGCGCTGTGGCTCCCGAACACTCCGCGCGGCACGCGTCGGGTCGTCCTGCGCGACACTGCGGCGCGTGCCCATCGACGGAGACGTCCTCGATCCAGTACTGCACCGGCTCCGCGTCGACGGCGGCCTCACCGCGGCCCAGTGGTGCCGGGCGCCGGGAGCCAGCAGCCGTGTGCGGGCGACGGTCGTACGACACGGGCTCGCCCTCGAGGTCGGCGGCGGCCCGCGCTGCTATCTGCCGGCGTCCGCGGTGGCACTGCCCGTGCGGGCGAAGGCGATCGACCGCATCGCCGTACCACTGGTGCTTCCGCTCCTCGACGATCTCGAGGGACTCTTCGGGGAACTGCGACGGGTTCTCGCCCCGCACGGGTTGCTGTCGCTCCTGCTGCCGGCCCCTGCGTCGTTCGGCTGGCGTGGCGGCGAGCTGCGGCGGGCGGTCCGGGCGGCGTGGCGGCACCGGTCGGCGGTCGAGCACCCGGAGTGGCTGGCCTCCTCGGCCGACTTCGCGGTGCTCGCGGACGACCGGCTGAGCTTCACCCTCGACAGGAGCGACCGGGACCGTTCCGCGGACGTGGCGGCCCTGTGCGCGGCGGGCGCCTACCCGCCCGATCTCCCGGACGACGCGCGCTCGGCCCTGGCCACGCACCGGTCGGCGGGCAGGACCGTGCGGCTGCGCCGGATCGTCGCCCGGCGCTGACGGATCCCGCGGGCGGGCCCTCCGGTCGGCGCCGTCGCCCGTGGCTGTACCGGGGCCGCTGTCAGTCCGCGGTGGTGATCTCGGCGGCCGCGCCTGCCGTGCGCAGCGGCGACGACGCCTCGTCCGGCGGGTCCACCACGTCGGCGACGATCGCGGTGATGTTGTCCGGCCCGCCGCCCTCGTTGGCGAGCTCGACCAGCCGGCCGACCACCTCGTCCGGGTCGGCGTCGCGGTTCAGCTCGCGGAGCAGCGTGTCGTCGTCGAGGACGGCGGTCACCCCGTCCGAGCACAACAGGTACCGGTCACCCTCGACGATGTCGATCCGGTCCACGTCCGGCTCCGGCGCGTGGTCGGTGCTCAGCGCACGCATCAGGACCGAACGACGCGGGTGGTGCGCGGCCTCCTCCGCCGTGATCTGCCCCTGGTCGACCAGCTGCTGGACCATCGTGTGGTCGTGCGTGAGCCGCGTCAGCTCGCCGTTACGGAGCTGGTAGATCCGCGAGTCGCCGATGTGGGCCAGCGCGAGCTGCTCACCGGTCAGCAACAGCGAGACGATCGTCGTCCCCATCCCCCGGGTCTCCGGGTCGGTCCCGGCCCGGCGGGAGAGCCGCTCGGTCGCGTCCTCCAGCGTGGCGACGAGCTCGGCGTTGAGATCGATGTCGCTGAGGTCGCGCGGCAGCCGTTCCTCCAGCTCGGTGAAGGCCGACACGGTCATCGCACTCGCGATCTCGCCGTGGGCGTGCCCGCCCATGCCGTCGGCGACGATCAGCAGGCGGCCGCTCGTCGCGCCGGAGTCCTGGTTCGACGTCCGGCGCCGACCCACATCCGACCTGATCGCGGAGCGCAGTCCCAGCACCATGGGGACAGTATGGACGCCCCCGTCCCCCAGGCTTGCAGGCGAGGCCCTGTTGGGCCGCGCTTCAGCCGGTCGGATGGTGCTCGGCCACCGGGTGGAGCGGTGTCGGATCGATGATCGGTTGCCCGTGTCGCTACCGTGGGACCTGCGTCCGCCTCCGTAGCTCAGATGGATAGAGCAAGAGCCTTCTAATCTCTAGGTCGCTGGTTCGAGTCCAGCCGGGGGCACTACCTGCAACAACGCACGTTGAGCGTAGCAGCACACCGCTTGCTCAGCAAGAGAGTTGGCCTCTATGGTCGACGAGTGACGACCCCTGCCCCGGACACCGTGCGCGGCCTCCTAGCCGATTTCCGGCGGCACCTCATGGCGACCAACCGTGCGCCGGGCACCGTGCATCGCTACCTCGTCGATGTCGAGATCCTCGCCGACTTCCTCGATGCCGAGTCGCTGCCGACACGAGCAGCCGAGATCACCCGGGCGCACCTGGAGCAGTGGCTCGTCTACTTGGCGAGCAAGCCGAGCCGGCGCGGCGGCACGCTGTCGGCGGCAACCGTGGCGCGCACGTACCGCAGCGTCCAGCAGTTCTTCCGGTGGCTCGTCGACGAGGAGGAGATCGCCACCGACCCCTTCGCGAAGATGCGACCTCCGGCGATCCCCGAACAGCCGGTACCGATCATCACCGACGCGGAACTCCGGCGCCTGCTCGACGCGTGCAAGGGCAACACCTTCGAGGCACGGCGCGACAACGCGATCCTTCGAGTGCTGTTGGACACCGGCATCCGAGCCTCGGAGCTGGCCGGCATCGAACTCGACGATCTCGACTTCGAGCTTGACGTCGTGCGCGTGATGGGCAAAGGCCGGCGCGGACGAGCGGCCCCGTTCGGGGTGAAGACCGGCGACGCGCTACGGCGGTACCTGCGGAGCCGCGCACAGCATCCACACGCGGCGGTGTCAGCCCTCTGGCTCGGCGTCCGCGGACCGATGACCCCGTCCGGTATCTCGCAGATGATCGGCCGCCGCGGGACCGACGCCGGTATCGACGGGCTCCACCCGCACCGGTTCCGACACACGTTCGCGCATCGGTGGCTCGCTGCGGGCAACCAGGAACAAGATCTGATGCGCCTCACCGGGTGGCGCTCCCGGGAGATGGTCGGGCGCTATGCCGCCTCGGCCGCCGATCAGCGGGCCCGGGAGGCGCATCGACGCGCCGGGCTCGGCGACGACCTGTAGGCCACTCGTCACCTGATCGAGTGAAATGCGGAAGTGTTGGTGCACCCGACAGGGAATGCGCTACCTGCGCATTCCATTCTATTCGATCACTAGTTGTTCGGGTAAACCCGACAGGCGCGAGACGGCACCACGCGGGACGGGCAGAAATCGGCTCCGCGGTATGCTTGCCTTGTTTCCGGCAGGTCGTTCCACAGAGCCGGAGATGCCAAATGCCGCTGACCCCAGAGCAGCGCAGTCTGCGTGCCCGCATCGCTGCAAATCGCCGATGGTCCCAAGAGGACCCGGCACCCACCATGGAGCGAGCCCGCGCCGGCCTTCGCGCCAAGTTTCTGCGGGAGGTTGACCCCGACGGAGTCCTACCGGACGCCGAGCGAGAACGACGAGCAGACGCCCGATGGCGGGCGCACATGCAGACGCTGGCGCTGCGCAGCTCGCAAGCTCGCGCCCGGCGAAAGGCCGAGCACAGCACCGCCACCGGAGACGACCCGGAGGCTGCCTGATGACCAACGCAGAACGCCGCCCCGATGCGGCAGGGCGGCGTCCCGGCAAGGTGTCTGCTCCCCAGCTAGACACTGTCCACGGTAGCGAACCGGTCGGGCAACTTCGACCCGAACCGGCTCGGCCGCGGTTCCGCGACGCGGTGGCCTTCGCGCATCCACCCGCCGGCCGGCGCCACATGTGGGCGATCGTCGTGCCGACCTGCCCGGCCTGCTCACACATGCACCTACACCGCTCGGCCGCTGCTCCCGAGGAGGAGGTCCGGATCGGCTCGTGCGGTGCGGCGTACCGGCTCCGGCTCGCCGGGGCAAAGCGCCGGCGATGGGCGGGGTGACCCCGCAGCAGACGCCGCCACCGGAGATGCGCGACCCGATCGTGAATCGCGTGAAGGTCGATCCCCATCGATGGCGCGACGTCGTCCGCGGGCACCTGCCGATCCACCTCGCCGCCGTCGGTCACACCGTCGCCCGGTACGCCGACAACGACACCGGGGAAAACGCGTTCCCCGGAGTCACACGGCTCGCCGAAGATCTCCTGACATCGGAACGCACGATCATCCGAGCACTCGCGACCCTCACCACTCTCGGCTGGCTCCACCAGACCGAACAGGGCGGCCGAGTCCGGCAACGCAATAACGCCTACTGCCTGACCATTCCGGTACCGGTCGCGATCCCGCTCGGATGGGTTCCCGAGAACACGGCGCCATGGATGGAACGACGGTAGGCAATCACCATCATGTGCCATAGGTGTCATATGACACCGGTGACCGAACATGTGACACCAGTGTCCGCAACATGTGACACCAGTGGCACCCCACCTACTCATAGACCTACTCATAGACCCCGGCCGCCTCGCGCGTGCGCGCGTGCGAGGCCCCCGCCAGCGCCACCACCGATCGGAGATGACCAGTGGCCGACACAGACCTGACCGACGCCGTCCGCGCGATCCCCACCGGACGCCGACGCCGACTCGCCGTGGCGTTCGCCGAGCAGCGCGACGCGCTCACCACCGAAGGCGATCACCATCTCGGCGCGATCTTCCACGCCATCACCGTCGCGTTGATCGAGGCGAACGAGCAGGAAGTCACCGACCTCGACGCACTCGACTTCACCCCGGGCGTCACGATCATCGAGACGGGTCGCCTGCTCGACGACGACGCTTTAGACTGATCGGTGAACGAGGCGCGGCCGGGCAGGCGAACACCACCCGGACCACGTGACACGGCAGGTCGACCAGCTCACCGTCCGTAGCGGAACGGCACGGACCATCGGCACCCACGGGTGCGGGAGTGCGAGGGGCAGCCGTCACAGAGATCCACTAGTGACGGAGTCCCACCATGCCTAGCCCACTGATCAACACCCTGCGCGAGCGCCGTCGCCGCGTCTACGACGACGCCAAGTCGCTCGCCGACCTCGCTGCCGCCGAGAACCGAGCATTCACCGACGACGAGCAGACCCGATGGGCTGCACTCAACGACGAGCTCGACACGCTCGACCAGCGGCTCACCGACCTCCGCGAGCAGGACCAGCGCGCCGGCCAATCCGAGGCTGCGTTCGCGAACCTGCTCGGCGGGGCCGTCCAGACCCGCAGTGCGGCCGACACCGACCTCGACGCCCGGTTCCGGGCCGCGATCCTGGAGAACGACCGCCGGCCGATCGTGGTCGCGAACCCGTGCGAACGGTCCGGCTACCGGCCCGGTGTCGAGCGCCGCGACCTCGCGACCACCAGCGGTGGCGGGCTGCTCCCGACGAGCTTCTTCGACCGCATCCAGCGGCACATGGTCGAATCCTCGGCGATCCTCGCCGCCGGGGCGACGATGTTGAACTCGCGCACCGGTGAGCCGATCAAGATCCCGCGCTCGACCGCTCACAGCGCTGCCGCGATCGTCACCGAGGGCGGCACCATCACCGAGGACGACCCGACCCTGGGCAGCGTCACACTCGGCGCCTACAAGTACGGCTTCCTCGTCCAGATCACACACGAGCTGGCAACCGACGCCACATTCGACCTACTCGCCTACCTCGGCGAACAGGCCGGCATCGCGATCGGGAACGCGTTCGGCGCCCACGCCATCACCGGGACCGGGACCGGCCAGCCCCGCGGCGTACTCACCGACGCCACCGCCGGCAAGACCGGCGACGACACCACCGGCGGCACCTTCACCGCCGACGAGCTGATCGATCTGTACTACTCGCTCGCCGAGCCATACGCCCGATCCGCGGCCGCAGGCTGGCTGATGAACACCAGCACCCTCGGCGCCATCCGGAAGCTCAAGGCATCCGGCACCGGCGACTACCTGTTCGCCAACGACGTACCGGCCGGTACCGGGGCCGCTGGCACGTTGCTCGGGCGCCCCGTATACCTCGACCCGACCATGCCCGACGTGGGGGTCGGTGCCAAGTGCATCGCGTTCGGGGACTGGTCGCGCTACTGGGTCCGACAGGTCGAGGGCCTGAGGTTCGAGCGCTCGGACGACTTCGCGTTCGATCGTGACGTCGTGACCTTCCGAGCCCTCGCCCGCCTCGACGGCGCGCTCGTCGACACGACCGGCGCAGTCAAGGTGTTCGAGGGCGGCAGCGCCTGATAGACGTGCACCTGCGGGCCGACCACTACCTCGGCCACGGCCCGCAGGTGCGCACCGAGTGGGCGGCGGTCAACGTCACCACACGTGGGATCTCCACCGGCGCGCAGCCCCGGAATCAGCCCACGGACGGAGCGAAGGCGTAGCCACGACCGGGACGGTTCCCGTGAGCACGACCTGCCGCCCGCCCGCTCACCCCCACATTGCGATCATGCTCTGACCTGCGGAAATGCAGCGCAAGATCACGTCGTAAGCCTCTGACCTGCGTTTTTAGGCAGCCAGTCATTGGGACCCTGCACCCAGCCTCGTCGACATGTGTGTGAGCTGAAACGAACGGGATAACGATCATGGTCGATCAGCAGTCGCCACCACCACGCCCACCAGCGGGGACGCGAGCGGGCGGAAAGCGCTTGTGGGACGCCGTCCTCGGTGACTTCGAGCTGGAAGAGCACGAACTCGCGCTACTACGCGAGGCCGTGCGCTGTGTCGACACACTCGACCAGCTCGACGCCATCGTCCGAGCAGACAGCGGCCCGATCGACCCGTCCGGGCGGGTCCATCCCGGCGTTGTGGAGGCGCGGCAGCTACGGGTGACGCTGGCCCGCGTTCTGGCCGCGCTGCGGCTGCCCTCGGGCGACGAGGACGAGGCTCGACCCCAGCGCCGGGCCGGCGTCCGCGGGACGTACGCCACGGGCGGCGGGCAGGCGCCACGGCTCCGGCGGGTCCGGTGAAGCGCCGGACCGAGCAGCGGCCACCGATGACGCTGCTCACCGCCCTACGGCTCACAAAGTGGGACGCCACCCGTGACGAGCTGCCACCATCCGTGGTCCGGGAACTCGGCCGACACCCGACCCTGGCCGACCTGCAAGAGGCTGAGCAGGTCATCGCGGCCCGCCGAGCCGGACGGAAGCAGCAGTGAGGCGCCGCCAGCCGGCGGCTGGTCCCCCGGCCGTACCGCCCGAGCTCATCCGATTCACGCCGGACGACTGGTCGACCGAACGGGAACCTCGCCGGTGGAGCGACGGGGGCAACGAGTATCCGTGGCCGCTGTACGCGGCGCGGCGCCAGTGGCTTGCCGCCCGCCGAGCCTGGGTCGCCGAGCAGGCCGACCCGATCACCGCGCGGCAGGTTCTCCGACTCACCCGCCCCACGCCTACCGTCACCGGCCGAACAGGTGCCTGAGGCGCCGCTCCGCAGCGGTCTGCTCGGTCTCGACGGCGAGCCCGAACAGTCGCGCGATGGCCTGCTCGGGCGTCTCGTCGTGCGAGAGCAGGTCATAGTCCAGGCCGCGAGCATCAAGCCACGCGAGCTGGTCAGTCTGCTCGGTCAGTGCCCAGAAGCGTTCGCCATCGGCGTCGTGCCTCACGGCGTTGATGGTGTGCTCGGGCAGCGTCAGCCGCTCGGTCATAGCGGTCCCTCGCCTTCACTCGTGTGAACGGCAGTCCCCGTTCGGTCAACCACGCCTGCGCACCGAGTAGGCCGTCGCGCTCGGCCACAGCGAGCAGCGCCTCGGCTCGGTCCCGTACCGCCTGCCACGTCTCGTTCGGCAGCCCGAGCAGGTCATCCCCGCCGGCGTCCTCCTCGGCGATCTCCTGCGCGGACTGTTCCCGCCGCAGCCCGTACCGTTCCCGGGTGCCCTTGCCCCACGTCAGGGTCCGGCGCCGCTGCGCGGCTTGCTCGAACTCGACCCATAGGTCGTAGTCGTCGGCGTTACCGGTCGCCGAGAAATCGGCCAGGATCTCGAACGGGGTCCGCGACCCTCGCCGGCCGCGTTTCGTCGGCGACCCGGACACCTCGTGCGCGATCTTCGACAGGTACTCACCCAACCCGCCGGACCCGTCCGGACGCACTACCCGCACGTCCAGGCCGCCGCGGTGCTCGATCCCGTCCAGGCCACGCCGACCGAGAGCCCGGGACCAGCGGTCCCACCAGCCTTCGGCCAGGGCCGTCACCATGTCCTGACTCATCGGGGTATCGAACAAGACCAGCACATGCCGGTGTGGGTGCCAACCGGCCTCACCGTGCGGCGATTCGACCACCGCGACCCAACCGGTGATGCCGAACTGCGCGATCTCGCAGGCGTAGCGACGCCCGGACGTCACCCGGGACCAGGCGTAGGTGATCCCGTCCCACAGCGGCGCCAACCGCTGGCCCGCCCGGTGGCGCACCGTCAACGTCACCAGCGCGGCGCTGCCGCCCTCGGCGTGCACTCGCTCGACGACGTGTTGGATCTCCTCCGCGCGCCGGCTGCCGACCTTCGCCGCACAGCACGGGCACGACATGATCCCGCAACTCACCAGGCCCGCGAACCCGGCCGACCGCTGCACACCATCACCCGAGACCCGCAGCGTCGGCCCACCCTCGGACCGAGACACCCGACCGCACCGGCGGACCCCGGCGAGCGAGGAGAACTCCCAGAGCCGACGGCGAAGTCGGTAGCGTCCGTCCCGCCGCTCCCGGGCTCGCTCGGCCGCCTGGCGGAAGAGTTGACGGCGTGTATTACCAAGGGGGCTCGCTCCGCTCGCCCCTGCCGCCCTTGCGCCTCCGGCGCCGGGCGGCCGGGCGGCTGGCTCGTGAGGGTGGAGAGTGCGCGTCATGCCGTACCGCCTGCGCGGCTGGCGACCTCGGCTCGGGCAGGGGTGGCGCTACCCCAACCCTCACCTCGGCCCCGGAGGGATGCACAACCGCGCCAGGACCCGCAAGCTCGGGTGGTCTGCTCACGGTCTGGTGTAGCGGTTGCGGGCCCTGACACGGCCGTGCACGCGCGAGCGCGCCGAGGTGAGGGCAGGGGCAGCGCGGGGCCGGTCACGAGGCATCACGGATCGCGTGGACGTACTCGCGGTACCCGCCGAGGAACGGTGCTCGGAACCGGGTGAGGTTGTGGCCCGGTCGGGACATGAGCGCCACACCCGGGAGCGCGGTCGTGTGCGCATCGGCGATAGCCGGATCGGTGCCGGGGTGGAGTAGTTCGCACGAGGTGCGGGAGTCGACGCGGAAGCTGATCCGCAGCGAGCACTGTGCCCGTTCCAGAGCGCCGACGACGCTGGCCTCGGCACGCTGCGCGAGGATCACGACGCGGATGCCGGCCTTGTGGCCCTCGGCGAGCAGGCGCGACACGAGTGCACGGACACGGGCGCCGGGATCATCTCCGCGGCTCTTGCCGGCATCCAGGACTCGGAGCAGGCCGGGGTACTCCTCGAGCACGACCACGAGCAGCGGCCGGGCCGGTGTGACGTCCAGGGTGTCCCGGTCGTCGGGTAGTTCGCGGATGCGGTCGTCCATCGCCTCGACGACTCGGCGTAGCGCCTTCTCGTGTGCGTCCACGTCGGCGAGCCCGGACGACTGCCACTCGTTGTGGCGGGTCGCCGCGAACGGCCGGAACAACAGCCCGGTTGGGTCGCAGCCGGCGATCAGAACATCGTCGCGGGCCACGAGCTGCGCGAGCAGGCTGTACGTCCACACGCTCTTTCCGGACCTCGTGGTGCCTTGGACGATTGCGTGCGGCAGGTCGGCCGGTTCGGTGCGGATCGCGGCGCCGGCCTCGTCGGCACCGAGCAGGACCCCGCGACCGGCGCGCAGCTCGACGAGAGTGTCGAGCGGGTCGTCGGCGATCAGGGTGACGCGGACGTGCCGGTGGCCGATCGGCTCGACGCGGATGCCGTAGGCGTTCATGTGTGGTGCGATCCGTGGGCCCAGCGCGACCACGTCGGCCGGGATCATCCCGGGCTGTAGTTCGGCGATCAGCACGGTCGGCGGGCCGAGTGTGATGTCGACGAGCTTCGGCGGGATGACGGTCGGCCCGGTGACGGTGTCGACGGTGCGGACGAGCTCGGCACCTTCGCACGCTCGGGTCCAGGCGATGAGCAGTTGCTCGACCATCGCCTCGCCCTCGCGGTCCCGGAACGGGCGACGGTTGCGAGTGAACAGGGACACGAGTGGCCTCCCGGGGCCGCGATGCGCGTCCGGCCCGGCTGCGGGGAAGTCAGCCGGGCCGGAACACGGTTCGGGTGCTATCCCCGTCAGGCGGCCGGCTGGCCCTTGTTCTCCTGCGGCTTGTGCTGGCCGCCCTGGCCGTCGATGCCGTCGGCGAGCCACGAGAACGCGACCTTGGTGAAGTTCCCGGAGCTGTCGGCCCAGGGCTTACACCGCAGGTTGCGGAACTTCACCGGCTGCCATTTCGGCGTCTGCGGCTCGTCGTACGAGGCCACCCGCACACCGGCGATCTCGGCGCGGTCCGCGTCGTCATCGTCGACCAGGACGTCGACCACCCAGATCGGGACACCGTGATCGTCCGTGGCCTGCTCACCGGTTCGACGAGTCGAACCGTCCGAGAGCTGCGCATACTCCGCACGAGCCGCGCTCTTACCGGTGCCGATGAACTGAACCTTGGTTGTGTCGACAGGGATCTCACGCATGATCGTTGCTCCTGACTGCCCCCGCCCACCGAGGGCGAGAAGTGGTCAGGTGAGCCATTCGGCTCACCTGCGAGGGGGGTCAGCCGAACCGGTGCGGCTCAGTACGCTCCATGATCCGACGGGCAAGCGCACGCGCCTCGACCATGTCGAACCGGTTCCCGGCGATCTCGATGCACTCGGGCTCGTCGGCCGCACCGGTGGTGTCGAGCAGATCGACAAGCCGGACCGCACGAACCACGACCGGGTTCGATGCACGATCCACGGGGAAGATCACCCCGAGGGTTGCGGTGCAGTACTTCACGCCTTCCGCGAGGTCAGAGCCGTGCTCGCCGTCGCATCCGGGGATGCACGGCACCTCGTGCGGCTGGCGAGTCATCAGGACACCCCCGCGGGGGTTCTGTGCAGCGCTCTCGTTGCCGGATACGCTCGTCATCGGGCCGGACCTCCATCCGGTCAAGGCCCCGGGGTCCAGGTGTTCACGCACCTGCCGGGGCCGCCTCTATAAGGGCCAGTTGCCACAGATAGAGACTCGGCCCGATTCGCTCCTAAACGACCTGGTCAGAAGCCCGTGAGCACTGCGTTCCATGGTCACGCACTTCTAATCTCTAGGTCGCAGGTTCGAGTCCTGCCGGGGGCACCAGGTCAGAGCGTTGCAACGCGACGCCGCACCTCCGCCATGGAGCTAGACATGGCGCGACTCGGCACTACCGTAGATCCGTGACGAAGCAGTCTGCGAAGCGTAAGCGGCAACGCGGCGAGGTCGAGGTCCTGCCGAGCGGCTCGTTCCGCGTACGCGTCTATGCGGGCGTCGACCCCCTCTCGGGGAAGCGTCACTACCTGCGTGCGACGGTCCCCGCCGGCCCGAACGCGGCCAAGGAGGCGGAGAAGGTCCGTACCCGGTTCCTCGCCGAGGTCGACGACCGTCGGAACCCGCGGACCAACGCCACGGTGAACCAGCTGCTCGACCGGTACCTCGACGTCCTCGAAGTCGAGGACTCGACCCGAGCCGGCTACGAGTCGATGTCCCGCAACTACATCCGCCCTGTGCTCGGCGAGCTGCGGATCGGCCGGCTCGACGGCGAGACTCTCGATGTCTTCTTCGCGGACCTACGTCGGTGCCGCGTCCGGTGCGATCGTCGGCCGGGGGTCGATCACCGGACGACCGGCGACCACGTGTGCAACGACCGCTGCACTCCGCACACCTGCCGGCCGCTCGGCGGGTCCTACCTGCGCCAGATCCACAACGTCCTCAACGGGGCGTTCACCCGTGCCGTTCGCTGGCGCTGGATCGGAACGAACCCGATCGGCCAGGCTGAAGCGCCACCGCAACCGCCGTCGAACCCGCAGCCGCCGACGTCGACTCAGGCGGCTGCGATCGCCGACGAGGCGTGGCGGGATCCGGACTGGGGAATGCTCGTCTGGCTGGCGATGACGACGGGCGCCCGCCGGGGTGAGCTCTGCGCCCTCCGCTGGGACCGGATCGACTTTTCGAGCAGCGTGGTCGACATCCGGACCTCGATCGGCCAGGTCGGTGCGCGGGTCTGGGAGAAGGACACTAAGAGATAGTTTCAGAATGAGCTCGGCGTGTCTGCTGTAGACACTCGCTGGGCTGCGGCAGAGTCGCTCGACATGGCTGCCGATCTTGTTCCTGACTCGTTGTGGGAGCGCGTGGAGCCGCTGCTTCCAGTTCGTCCACCGCGCCGGTACCGGTTCCCCGGGCGCAGGCCGGTCGACGACCGGACTGCGCTGCGCGGGATCATGTACGTGCTGCGCAACGGGATCAGCTGGAGCCAGCTCCCGACCGCCGCGTTCGGCGTCTCGGGGGTGACGTGCTGGCGGCGGATGCGGGACTGGACCGAAGCCGG
>NZ_FOUY01000061.1 GCF_900115005.1 Pseudonocardia ammonioxydans
CAGGAGGAGTGGGGCGAACAGCAGGTCCCGATGGACGATCGCTTCCGCGGATACGCCGAGCAGCTCGGCCTCGACATGGCCCGCTACGACGCGGTCTACCACGACCCCGTCACCCGCGAACGCATCCTCGCCGACCGCGAGGACGGCCTGGCCCTCGAGGTGCGGGGCACGCCGACGTTCTTCGTCAACGGCGAGCAGCTCAACCCGAAGTCCTACGACGACCTGACCCGTGCGCTCGACGACGCACTGGCGGAGAGCTGATCAACGATGATCGACATTCGCGACAGGCACCGGTCGTCGCGGGCCCCTCGGGCCCGTCTGGGCATCACACGCGGTTCCTGGGGGCACAGTGGGAGTCCCGAGGCGGCCGACGACACCGGTGAGAGGACGATTCGCCATCACGTGACCAGGACTGTGGGCTCGGCCGGCGCCGCCCTCGCGTTCTTCCTCGCCTGGCACCTCAGCCGCCGACAGACGATCAGGCGACACCACGCGCAGGCCTCCCGGGTTCACCTCCGAGCCTCGCCGACAGACCCGGGCCAGGGCCGAGGCCAGCTGGAAGTCACGAACGACAGCGACGAGGCAGTCCACGCGGCGCTGGTCCGGCCGATCCGTATCCGGACAGAACGCTCGCGCCGCACCGCGTGGCTCTCCCGGACGACGCTCACCGTCGAGCGCCCGATCACCGTCGACAGGACGCTCTGGCCCGGCTCGTCCATCTCCATTGCCGTAACCGCATTCGACGAGATGCCGGTCCTGTACTTCAGCAATGCCCAGGGCCGCAGCTGGGTACGCGACGTGCACGGGCACCTCAGCGCAATCGCTCGCGTGCAAGATCAGGTCTCTGGACGCTGGTCGTGATTACTTCCATGCTGAAGCGGCCTCAGTGCTCCTCCCGGGCAGCAGGCGCCGCCAAGGAGGCCGTCACCGACCTGCTCGGCGAGCAGGGCACGGAACCGCGAGCAGTCGGCCGGATCGCTATGCCGGCAGGCCACGACCTGATCATGCATATCCAAGGCCGAACGTTGCTCGACGACCCAGCGGGCGAGTACATCCCGGTGATGAGGCAGGCGCGCCTGCCGACCGTCGGTGTCGCCGTCAAGAAGGGCCCGACTGCCGTCGAAGGATGGCGCCGCCCGCTTGGCAGTCACCATCGCCGTCACCCGGAAGAGATCGGTTCGCGAGTAGAGCCGGTGCCCACTGCCTGTCCGCGACGGGAAGAGCAGCCCTTCGGCTTCCCAGTGATGGAGGACGCGCGAAGCGAGTCCGGACCCGCTCCCCGAGCCCGCTGTCTCTTGTATGGCAATGAGAATATAGGTGTGGACGTTTGGATAAGGGTATCGAGGTGAGGACGACGACTGACCGTATGGTGACGGCGGAGCCGGCGGTGTACGACCTCGCCGTGGGTGGGATGACCTGTGCTGCCTGCGTGGGGCGCGTCGAGCGCAAGCTCGGCAAGCTCGACGGCGTCACCGCGACGGTCAACCTCGCGACCGAACGGGCTCGGGTACTCACCCCGGCGGGCACCGACCCACGCGCGCTGCTCGATGCCGTCGAGGGGGCCGGCTATACCGCCCGCCTGGTCACTACCGGCCAGCAGCGCCGGGGCGGCCCGGAGCGGGAGGACGATCTGCGGCGCCGGCTGGCTGTGGCTGCGGTGCTGGCCATGCCGCTGGCTGATCTGTCGCTGGCGTTGTCGCTGTTTCCGGAGTTGCGGTTTGCCGGCTGGGAGTGGGTGTTCCTCGGGCTGGCGTTGCCGATGGTGTTGTGGTGTGGTCTGCCGTTTCACCGTGCAGCGTGGTCCGCGCTGCGGCATGGCACGGCGACCATGGATACGTTGGTGTCGGTCGGGACACTGGCCGCGACCGCCTGGTCGCTTTGGATCATGCTGCGAGGCGGGGATGCCGCGCCGGGGTTCGGCACCGGGTGGGCTGCGCTGACCCGCACCGACGATGCGCTGTATCTCGATGTCGCGGCGGTCGTGATCACCTTCCTGCTCGCCGGACGGTATTTCGAGGCGCGGGCCAAGCGCTCCGCTGGCGCGGCGCTGCGGGCGTTGCTCGGCTGGGGTGCCAAGGATGTCGAGGTGCTCCGTGACGGGACCGCGGTCCGGCTCTCGGTGGACTCGCTGCGGGTGGGGGACCGGTTCACCGCCCGCCCGGGGGAGAAGATCGCCACCGACGCCGTCGTCGAGCAGGGGGGGTCCGCGCTCGACACCAGTGTGATCACCGGCGAGTCGGTGCCCCGTGAGGTCGGTCCGGGCGACCCTGTCGTCGGGGGGACGGTGAACACTGCAGGCCATCTGGTTCTGGTCGCGTCCCGGGTGGGCGCCGACACCCGGCTCGCCCGGATGGCGCAGCTGGTGGAGCAGGCGCAGGAGAGCAAGGCCGGTGCCCAGCGGCTCGCGGACCGGGTTTCGGCGGTGTTCGTACCGGTGGTGTTGCTGCTGGCCGCGGCGACGATGATCGGCTGGTTGTTACTCGGTCCCTCGACTGCGGCCGCGGTGACCGCGGCGTTGGCTGTGCTCGTCGTGGCGTGCCCGTGCGCGCTGGGCCTGGCGACTCCGACCGCCGTCCTGGTCGGTACCGGCCGCGGCGCGCAGCTCGGTGTGTTCCTCAAGGGGCCCCAGGCTTTGGAGTCCACCCGGCGGATCGACACGGTCGTCGCCGACAAGACCGGCACCCTGACCGAAGGGCAGATGGAGCTGCGCGACGTCGTGGCGGCCGACAGTGAGAGCGCCGCGACCATGCTGAGCCGTGCGGCCTCGGTCGAGCGCGCTTCCGAGCATCCGATCGCTGCGGCTCTCGTCGCCGGGGCCGATCCGGCGTCGATGCTGCCGGTGACGGGGTTCACCGCGCTCGCCGGGCTCGGGGCGGTAGGAACGGTCGACGGCGACGAGGTCCTGGTGGGGAGCCCGCGCATGCTCGCCGAGCGCGGTCTCGCTCTGCCCGCGGCTCTGGAGGCCGAGCGGGTCCGTGCCGAGGAGGTCGGGGCGACGGTGGTCGGCGTCGCCTGGGGCGGCCGGGTCCGCGGGCTGTGCACGGTCACCGACCGGATCCGGGACACGGCCCCGGCCGCGGTCGCGGCCCTGCGCGGGCTCGGCATCGAAACGGTGATGCTCTCCGGCGACAACCGGCGCACCGCAGCAGCCGTGGCTACCGTGGTCGGGATCGATCCGGACCACGTCGTCGCAGACGCGATGCCCGAGGACAAGGTCGACCATGTCCGCAGGCTGCAGGCCCAGGGGCGCTCGGTCGCCGTGGTCGGAGATGGGATCAACGATGCCGCCGCGCTGGCGGCCGCGGACCTGGGGATCGCGGTCGGCAGCGGCACCGACGTCGCGATCGAGGCCGCCGACGTCGTCCTGGGGCGAGACGACCTGCTGGCCGTGGCCGACGCGATCGAGCTGGCTCGGCGAACCCACCGGACGATTGTCAGCAACCTGCGCTGGGCGTTCGGCTACAACACCGCGGCGCTGCCACTGGCGGTCGCGGGGCTGCTCAGCCCGCTGGTCGCCGGTCTGGCGATGGTGCTGTCGTCGGTGTTCGTCGTATCGCAGAGCCTGCGGCTGCGCGGATTCACCCCCGCCTCCGGCCCGCCGCGAGCTGGGCAGCAGCGAGGATGACGACCGCATGCGAGGCCGCGCCGACACCTCGCCGGTCGGGCTGGTCGTGGCTGGGCTGGTGGTTGCCGGTGGCGGCGGTGACCGGGCTGGCTGTCGGGGTGGCCGGCCCCGACCTGGCGGTGCTGTTCGGGTACCGCTCTCTCGGGCCTGTGGCGGCGGTCGCGCATCCTTTCGCCCGCACGCTGGCGATCGGTGCCGGGACGGTCGCGGTCGCCGGGCTGCTGGTGGCCGTCGTGTACGTCCCGGGGGCGCCACGCGGCGCACTGTCGCCCGTCGGGTACGGGGCCCTGGCCGTGGTGCGCCGGGCGTGCCCGGTGTTGTGCGCGGCCGCGCTGGTCGTCGCGCTGTTGACGGTGTCGGAGACGATCGGCATCCGGCCGGCTGCCCTGGTCGTCGACCCGCCCACCCTGCTGGTCGCGATGGCCACTGTCGAGCCGGCCGCCGGGTGGGTGATCACCGCTGTGATCGCGCTACTCGTCGGGGGCCTGGCGAGTATGGTACTGACCTGGCGGGGAGCGAGCGGCCTGCTGATGTTGCTCGTGGCCGGATTCGCGGTGCCGCCGGCCACATCGGTCGCGAACTCCGAGCGCGCGCACGACTGGTACGGCGACGCCCTCGTCTTGCACACCGTCGCCGGCGTGCTGTGGCTGGCCAGCACGATCGCGGTGACGACGCTGTGGCGACGCAGTTTGGTCGACCGAGCCGTGCTTGGCCGTCACTCCCGGATCGCGCTCGGCTGCTCGGTCGTACTGCTGCTGTCCGGGCTGGTGCCCACCGCCCTGGACGTCGGGGTGGACGGCCTCGCGAGCGGCTACGGGCTGCTGGTCGTCGCCAGCGCCGCGTTGCTGGTCGCCGGCCTGGTCGCGGTCCGCCGACTGTGGCGTCCGCGTCGGGCACCGCGGCTGTGGGCCGCCGAGCTCACCATCCTCATGGCGGCCGCCGCGGCCGGGACAGCGATGTCTCGGCTCGTCCCTCCTGGCGCCGCGGAGACGACCCCGTACCGCGAGTCCGAGCGGTTAGTGTATTTGCTCGGCTACGACCTGCCCGCTCGGATGGGGCTGGTCGAGCTCGCCGGGTGGTGGCGCATCGACCTGCTGTTCGCTCCCGCGGCGCTGGTCGCCGCCGCGGCCTATCTGCACGCGGTCCGGAAACTTCGGCGGCGCGGTGGCACATGGCCGGTATCACGTACGGCGACCTGGACCGCGGGGTGTCTGACCGTGCTGGTGGCGACCTCGTCCGGGATCGGCGCCTACGCCACCGCGGTGTTCGGGGTCCACCTGCTCGGGCACGCCTTGCTGGCGACCGTCGCCCCGCTGCTGCTGATCCTGGGCCATCCCCTGACTCTGGTTCGGTGCGTTGGATCGACCAGGACAGTGGAGCGCGTCGCCGCGCTGCTCGATGCGGCACCGATGCGAGCGCTGCACCGGCCCGCCGTCGCGTGGTGTGTAGCCACCGTGGCGGTGTTCGGTGTCTACGCCACCGGCCTGTTCGATGCTGTTGTCCTCGAGCACTGGTCGCACCCGGCTATGGACGCACTGGCGCTCGGCAGCGGTGTGGTGCTGTTCCGCGCGGTGCTGGGCTCCCGTGAGCCGCAGCCGCCCCCGTTCGTCCGGCTCGGGTTGCTGTTCGCGGTGATGATGCTGCACGCCGCGTTCGGGATCTGGCTGCTTGTGCAGGCCGAGCCGCTGGCCGGGTGGTTCTACGCGGCGGTCGCGATGCCGTTCGTTCCCGACCTGCTCGCCGACCAGCGTCAAGGCGCGGTCGTCGCCTGGGTCGTGTCGGATCTCGCGATGGTGGCTGCAGCGCTGAGCGTGGCCCGATCCTGGATGGTGCACGACCGGGCCAGCAGCGCGGCCCAGCAAGAAGCTTCGGCCGCGGCGCGCCCCGCCCCGTTATCTTCTTGATCAAGCCCTAACCGGGCTTGATCAAGATAGCGGGGGACGACGGCGCGCACTGTATCGAGCGGGAGACGTTGGTCGAAGCCCGTTGACGTGCGCGCACCCTGGACGGATCTGAGACGGCAATGTCGGGCGTCCGACGCGTCTGATCGTCGACTGGGAAATGCGTTACTGCCACGGTGACAAGTCACCCACGACCCGGGAGCGCGAGGCGTTCGTCTCGCGTGGTTGGCTCGGAGCCCAAGATCCGATGGATCGTTACTCGTTGATACGGTGCGGTCGCTGTGAGCGACAGGAGCCGGGTGTTCGGGAACGTGTGGCGGGGGCGCGCCGTGCGTTGTGGGCTGTTGCTGACCGGGCTGGTCGCCGTGCTCCTGGCCGTGGCCTGCGCCTCGCACGCCCCCGATCTGCACATCACTGACTCCGCCAAGTCGGTCTCGACGTCGCACGATCACGGCCCGTCCTGTCACGAGGCCGGGCCGCACGACGTCGCGAGCGTGTCGTCGAGGACGGACCGGGCCGTCCCGGACGTCGACGGGCCGCCGGTGGTCCTGCCCGCCGTCGCATCAGCGGCAGCACATCAGTCTGTCGGCCCCACCTCAATGCATGGCCGGCTGGTCCCGACAGGTGGGCGTTCCCACCTCGTTCTCGCGCAAATCGCACGGACCTAGATGGCTTGCCGGAGGCGGTGCGTTCCGTCTCCGGTGTCGTAGGTCCGTGATCGCTCCCTGCGCGGCGACGCCGCGCGTCCAAACGAGGTCTTCCTATGCCTGCATTGCTCGATTCCGGTCTGCCCACCTCCGAGGAGGCGCGGCTGACCCACGTCGTCGGCAACACCCCTGTCGTCTGGATCGACGCTCCTTTCACCCCCGATGGCCGTGGCTTCTGGGCCAAGCTCGAGGGCGCCAACCCCGGCGGGATCAAGGACCGGCCAGCTCTGCACATGGTCCGCCGCGCCCGTGAACGCGGTGACCTGCGCCCCGGTGGTCGGATCATCGAGTCCACCAGCGGCACCCTCGGCCTCGGTCTCGCCCTGGCCGGTATCGCCTTCGGTCATCCGGTCACCCTGGTCTCGGATCCGGGGATGGAACCGCTGATGTATCGCCTGCTGCGCGCCTACGGCGCGGAGATCGAGACCGTCGAGGCTCCGGCGGCCGAAGGTGGCTGGCAGCAGGCCCGCCGCGACCGCGTCATGCAACTGCTGTCCGAACATCCCGGTTCGTGGTGCCCGGACCAGTACAACAACCCGGACAATGTCGCGGCCTACGCACCGCTCGCCGCGGAGCTGTGGCATCAGCTTGGCCGCACCGATGTCCTCGTCTGTTCGGTCGGCACCGGGGGGCACTCGGCCGGGATCTCGCGCGCGCTGCGCCGTCACCAGCCAGACCTGGAGGTCGTTGGCGTCGACACCGTCGGGTCGACGATCTTCGGGCAACCGGCCCGGCCGCGGCTCATGCGCGGTCTCGGCTCGAGCATCCACCCGCGCAACGTCGACCATGCCATCTTCTCCGAGGTGCACTGGGTGGCCCCGGGCGAGGCGGTGTCGGCCTGTCGGGCGATGGCCAGTTCCAGCTACGCCAGCGGGGGCTGGAGCGTGGGTGCGGTCGGGGTCGTGGCCGGCTGGATCGCCCGCACCCGACCGCGCGGGACCCGGATCACCGCGATCTTCCCCGATGGTCCGCAGCGCTACTTCGACACCGTCTACAATGACGAGTTCTGCCGCGACCGTGGCATCGAGGTGAGCCCACCGCCGCTGCACGACCCGGACGAGATCATTCACCCGGACGCCGCCGAGGTGCGTCGCTGGACCCGCTGTGCCGCCGTCGTCGCCTCCGAGGAGCGCTGATGCGGGTGCTGGAGCGCTACCGGTCCTTCGACCGGCCGGTTCGACTTCTGTTGCTCAACCAGCTCACCATCAACCTGGGCTTCTACATGCTCATCCCCTACCTAGCCGATCACCTCTCGGCCGGGCTCGGGTTGTCGGTGCTGATGGTCGGACTGATCCTGGGCGTGCGGAACTTCTCCCAGCAGGGCATGTTCCTCGTCGGGGGGAGCCTGGCCGACCGATTCGGCTACAAGCCGATGATCGTCGCCGGGTGCGCGCTGCGAACCATCGGCTTCGCCCTGATCGGCCTGGTCGACGCGGTCTCGGCGCTAGTGATCGCCTCGGCGATGACCGGGTTCGCGGGCGCGCTGTTCAACCCCGCGGTGCGTGCCTACATCGCCCGCGACGCCGGCGAGCGCCGGGTCGAGGCGTTCGCTCTCTTCAGTATCTTCTACCAGGCCGGGATCCTGATCGGCCCGGTTGCGGGTCTGCTGCTGACCGGGATCGACTTCACGCTGACCTGCCTGGTCGCCGCAGCCGTGTTCGCGGTGCTGACGGTGCTGCAGGTGCGGGCGCTACCGGCCCGCCGCGGGGACAGCGACGCCGGCGAGGAGCGACGCCCCCTGCTGCGTCAGTGGCGCGACGTCGCCGCAACCCGTGGGTTCCTGCCGTTCGCCGTCGCGATGATCGGCACCTACGTCCTGTCGTATCAGATCTATCTGGCCCTGCCGCTGCACGCGCGCACGCTGCTCGGAAGCGGGGACTCCGCGACCGCACTGGTGACCGGCATCTATGTCGTGTCCGGTGCGGTGACCATCGCGTCCCAGATGAAGGTGACGGCCTGGTGCCGCATGCGGTGGGGGCCGGCCCGGTCGCTCAGCCGCGGCCTGCTCGTGCTGGGTGCGGCATTCGTGCCGATGCTCGCAGCCGATTCCCTACTACTGGTGTGGCCGGACATCGGGCCCGGCCCGGCCACCGTGGCCGGGATCGTGGCCTTGCTGCTGACGGCGGCGCTGCTGGCGGTCGGGACGGCGGTGGTGCTGCCGTTCGAGATGGACACGATCGTCGCGTTGTCTCGTGACCGCCTTGTAGCCACGCACTACGGCTTCTACAACACGGTGTGTGGCGTCGGGATCCTGCTCGGCAACGCAGGTACCGGGTGGGCGGTGGATCTCGCGCGGTCGGCCGGGCTGGCCCCGATACCGTGGGCGGTCCTCGTCGTGCTCGGCGTACTGTGCGCGGCCGCGCTGGCGAGCCTGTACCGACGAGGTCTGCTGACCGTCGCCAAGGATGCCGACGCACCGGCCGCAGACGACCCGCCGACGGTGCGGCTATCGGCGATCGACGGATACGGCCCCGCCGACGACGGCGCACCCACCCGGCCGCTGCCCGCGGTCGGTGCCGGAACCACCGAGGCTGCGCGGATTCGCACCAGCACGGGGGCCAGGCGCTGAAGGGCTGGGGCACCGTGGTCGCGGCCCCGGTGCCCCAGCCCCTGGGGACGAACGGGCCGTTGGGTCGGTCAGCTGCTGGCCGGGGCTCCCGAGCGGGCCTGCTGCTCGGCCGAGGCGTTGACGACCTGCACCTTGTCGCCTTCGACGAGATCGTTAAAGAAGACCTCCGCCTCGGGCAGGTCCAGCTTTACGCACCCGGCCGAGGCGCGGTCGCGGTCGCCGCCGTGGAAGGCGACGCCGCCGTCGGCGAAGAACACCGACCACGGCATCGGGGCAGGGTTGCCGTCGGGGCCGGTGAACTCGCCGCTGACGTGGTCCTTGTTCTTGCGATACACCCGGAATGAGTGGCCGAGCGGGGTCTCCTGGCCGGCGCCGCCGGAGGCGATCGGGACCGGGCCGCGGGTGACTTGGCCGTCGCGGATCAACCAGGCCCGCTGCGACTCGAGATCGACGCACGCCCGCGACGAGACTGAGCACGGCGTGCCGGGCGCGACGGCCTCGGCGTGCGCCTGCTTCGCGATATCGCTCTGTTCGGCTTCGGCGAGTGCGGTGCCGGCGAAGCCGATACCCGTCACCGCCACAAAGGCGGCGACAATGCTCCTGCCTCGGCGGGTACGTCGGGCCGTCCGGTTCCGCATCCGTGCTCCTGTTCCTACGTCGTCGCCACCCGCCACACGGGTAACGACGATCGGCTCATCCGTAACGTATGACGCACGAACTCGCCGAAGGTTGTCACGCTCCGGGACTGAATGTGGCTACGCGTGAGAGCGACGATGAAATTCGCCCGCTCTTGAGACGACGGTCGGCCGGTGGCCGCCGGCTCTGGGACGGCGGCTAACCTTGAGCGGTCGGAGGGAGTGCACGTGCGGCGAGTCGCCCGGTGGTCGGCCGCGATCGCGGTCGTCGTGCTCTCCGTACTCGCTGCCGGCGTGCTCACCACCGGCTCGGGCATCGCCGCCGGCACCGCGGTCGCGGTCGCCGCGGGCGAGAGCCACCACGAGTGCCACGGCGCTCCCTTGCAGGATGTCGAGCATTCCGCCGCGTCCCCGGGCCGGTCCGCGGTATCGGGAGCGCAGGACGTCGTGTCGACCGCTCTTCCGGTCTGCGTCCTTCCCGCCGTGTCGGGCCCGCCGACCCCCGTCGCGCCCGCCCGCGTACCCCCCGCAGACTCCCGCGTCTCCACTGCTGAGCTGCAGGTCTTCCGGATCTAGACGCTGCTGCGCGCCAGCATGCCCGCAGCCTCCGACAGATCCGGGATCCCCGCATGCCGTCGTCCTGTCCGTCCGTACCCCGTAACCTACCTGCTCCGCCCGCGGCGGCCGGTGGAGCCCTGTTCGCCCTCGCCGCCGGAGCTGTGGTGGCCGGTGCCCAGACCGCTTACGATCAGCTCGACCCCCCGCCGATCGATGCGAAGGTCCGCCCGGTCGCGGTGATGTCGCTCCAACCGGTTGCGGCCGCCGCGGCACCCGCTCCGGCAGCCGGGTCGGTGAGCGAAGCCGACCTACCGGACACCGCCCGGCCCGAGGACCTCGCTGCCCTCGCCAAAGGGGCCCGCATCGGGCTGGAGATGCAACGCCGTTCCACACTGCTGTCCGACGCGCGCGCCGATGGCGCTCCGGCCGCCGCGGTGTCCGGCGACGAGGCCACAGCGCAGCCGGTTCAGGGTCGGATCACCTCCACGGCGGGACCACGCTGGGGTGCCACGCACTACGGCCTCGACATCGCCAACAAGATCGGGACGCCGATCTTCGCCGTGGCCGACGGGGTCGTGGAGAAGTCCGGCCCGGCCTCGGGGTTCGGGTTGTGGGTGGTGATCCGGCATGACGACGGGTCCCGGTCGGTCTACGGCCACATCAACCAGGCATTCGTCGCCGCCGACGACCGGGTCTCGGCCGGGGACCAGATCGCCGAGGTCGGCAACCGCGGGCAGTCCACCGGCCCACATCTGCACCTGGAGATCCGGCAGGGCTCGACCTCCGGGGACAAGGTCGATCCGGTCGGCTGGCTGCGCGAGCGTGGACTGGAGCTGAGCGGATGAGGACCCCGCCACCACGGCAGCGATCCTCAGATCGGGGGCCAGCCGAGCCGCGCATAACCGGCCAGCGCCCCCGCCATCAGGGTGGACCAGACCCCGCTGATCATCAGGATCCCGGTCAGCACCAGCACGAGTCCACCACCGACCTCGATCCTGCGGGCGTTGCGTCGCAGCCAGGCGACGCGGTCGCGGCCGCGGGCGAGGGCGCGGGCCAGCAACAGGAACGGCACACCGAGACCGAGCGCGTACGCGACGAGGAGCAGCACTCCGGTCGCGAGTTCACCCGTCGACGCCGCGATCGTCAGGATCGTGGCCAGCACCGGTCCGACACAGGGCGTCCAGCCGAGGGCGAATGCCGCACCCAGCCCGAACCCCCCGATCCCGCTCGGTCCGGCTCGTCGCAGTCCCGGACGAAACTCCCGGCCGAGCAGGGGGATGTGCACGAGCCCGGTCATCGCCAGCCCGAGCACGACGACGACCCCGCCGGCGGCCCGGGTGAGAACGTCCAGGTTCTGCCGGAGCAGCAGCCCTACCGCCGACGCGGTGAGCCCCATGGCGACGAAGACTGTGCTGAATCCGATGACGAACAGTGCCGGGCCGTGCCCCGTCCGACGGCCGTCGCCGGTGCGTCCGGCGGCGCGGCTCGCGTACGACACGAAACCCGGAAGCAGCGGCAGCACGCACGGCGAGCTGAACGACACCACGCCGGCCACGAGCGCGAGAGCGACGAGGCCCAGGACTTCCACGACGCCTCCGAAGACGGCTGGGGGCCACACGGGACCGAAACGGGCGGTATGCCATCTTTTACGATACGTAGAAGCCTGGTGTCGTCGCGGATTGGGGCGGATGCGGTGAACCCCTCGATGGTGGCCCGGCTCGACGCCGTCCGCGTCGACCGGCACCGGATCACGATCCTGCGCGACCTGAGCCTGGCGATCGCCGTGGGAGAGGTCGTCGGCGTGCTCGGAGCCAACGGTTCGGGAAAGTCGACCCTGCTCGAGGTGCTGGCCACACTCATCCGGCCAACGTCCGGCACGGTCGAGCTGTTCGGGCGCCGCCTCGACGCGGCCGGCCGCCGCGCGGTCCGGCCGCGGATCGGGCTGCTCGGGCACACCGCGGCGCTCTACGACCGACTCACCCTCGCCGAGAACCTGCGGCTGGTCGCCCGTCTGATCGGACAACCCGCCGAACGGGCGGACGCGGTCCTGGCCGAGGTCGGCCTGGAACGGGCAGCCGACCGCCTCGCGGTCGCGTGCTCGCAGGGCATGCGACGGCGCGCCGATCTGGCGCGCGTGCTGCTCACCCGGCCCGGCCTGGTGCTCCTCGACGAGGTGCACGCCGGACTCGACCCTGATGCCGTCCCCCTGGTCGACGATGTCGTGCGCACCGTCGCCGGCCGGGACGGAGCAGCGTGTGTCCTCGTCTCGCACGAGCCCGACCGGCTCGCCGGCCTCTGCGACCGGCTGGTCCGGGTCCGGTCGGGCCGGGTAGAGGTGGAGGAACCCACATGAGCGTCGTGCCGCCGCTGACTCAGGCACTCGTTCTGGCAGGTAAGGACCTGCGGCTCGAGCGCCGCACTGGCGAGGCGTTCCTGGTCGTGGCTCCGTTCGGTGCCGTCGCGCTATTCATGGTGCCCCTGGCCGTCGGTGCAGACACCCCGCTGCTGGCCACGCTCGGGCCCGCTCTGTTCTGGGTAGTGGTGTTGCTGTTCGGGGTGCTCGTCACCGTGCGCGGGAGCGCCACCGACGGCCCTGCGCAACGCGCGGTGCTGAGTCTCGTCGGGGTGACCCCGCGGGTCCGGCTCGCCGGCCGCGCGTTCGGCAACACGGTCCTGCTGCTCGGGTTCCAGGCCGTCATCGCGCCGGTCGCGCTGGTGCTCTATGCGCCCGAACCCGCCGGCTGGGTGTGGCTGTTGCCGATGGTGCCGCTGGTCGCCGTCGGGCTCGGGACGCTCGGCGCGCTCGCCGACCTGGTGTCGGAGGGTCTCGCGGGGCGCGCCGTGTTGGGGCCGCTGCTCGTCGCCCCGATCACGGTGCCGCTGCTGCTCGGGGCCACCGGAGTGCTCGATGCCGCCCGTTACGGCCGCCCCGCGTGGCCGTGGCTCGTCCTGGTCGTGACCGTCGATCTCGCCGCCGCGCTGCTGGCCGCGTGGTGTGCCCGTCATCTGGAGGATCAGTCATGAGCACCACCGACCCGGCTGCGCCGGTGCGGGCGACCCTGCGGGCGGTGTTCGGCCGCGGGCTCCCGGCCTTCGCCGCGCTCGCGGTCGCCGTCGCGCTGACCGCCGCGCTGGCCTCGCCCCCGGACCGATTGCAGGGCGAGCTGGTCCGATTGATGTACGTGCACGTGCCCGCGGCGTGGACGGCGTTTCTCGCCTACGGGGTGACCCTCGTGGCGGGGCTGGTCTGGTTGTGGCGCCGCGCCGCGGTGTGGGATCGGCTGGCTGCGGCCAGTGCGGAGGCTGGAGTGTTCTTCACCGGTCTTGCGATCGCGATGGGTGCGGTGTGGGGTCGCCCGACCTGGGGCGTCTGGTGGACCTGGGACGCCCGCCTGGTCACGACCGCACTGCTGTTCTTCGTGTACCTGGGCTACCTTGCGCTGCGTCGGGCGGTGGATGACCCCGTCACGCGGGCTCGCCGCTCGGCTGTCTTCGGTGTGGTCGCCTTCGCGATGGTTCCGCTCGTGCACTTCTCGGTGCTGTGGTGGCGGACCCTGCACCAGCCGCCGTCGCTGTTGCGCCCCGCCGCGCCCGCGATCGGCGGCGGGATGCTGACCGCACTGCTGTTGTCCGTGCTGGCCTTCACCGCGCTGTTCGTGCTGATCGTGCGCACTCGGATGCGGCTCACCGCCGCCAACGCGGCGTTGGACGTCGCGGAGCTGACCGGAGCCGAGCCCGTCGCCGGGGACGCGGTGACCGCGCCCCGGCGGGAGGCGACCCGATGACCGCCTGGGTCTGGGTGGCGCTGGGCTATGGCGTCACCGCGACCGCAATCACTGTCTACCTGGGCGTGCTCGTGCAGGCAGCCGCGCGGCTGCGCAACCGGGAACGGGGTCGCCGATGACCGCCCTCGACCCGCGACCGCCCGGGATCGTGCGTCGCTACCGGCTGCTGGCGATGGCCACGACCGGCGTGCTGGCCGTCCTGGTCGGCCTGTTGCTGTTCGGCAACCTCAACGGCAACCTCGTCTACTACCTCGAGCCGGAGGAGGCACTCGCCCAGCGGGCTGCGCAGTCCGAGGGCACCCGTTTCCAGCTCGGCGGTCTGGTCGCGGCCGATAGCGTCGTCGCCGAGCCGGGGTTGGTCCGCTTCGAGGTCACCTCTTCGCCCGGCCCGGACGGTGTCCGGGTGCCCGTGGAGTTCCGCGGAGCACCGGCCCAGCTCTTCGGTGCGGGCGTCGGGGTGGTGCTGGAGGGCTCCTGGCAGGGCCCGACTTTCGCCTCGGACTCGATGAAGGTCAAGCACGACGAGAACTACCAGCCACCCGGTGACGGGGGTCCGGCATGATGACCGCGGCCCCCGCGGCCGGATGGACCGGCCTGATGCTCGGGCTGGCGGGATCGGTAGTGCTGGCGGTCTTCGGCTTCCTGGCGCAATTCCGACCGGCAGCCGTGCGGCGCCAACAGCTGGTGGTCGGGGCCGGGTTCATGCTCGGCGGCTCCGCGCTGGCGATGGGTGCGCTGCAGGTGGCGCTGCTGACCGACAACTTCGCCGTCGCCTACGTCGCCGAGAACCATGCCCGCGCCACCTCGACGTTGTTCAGCATCACCACCGCGTGGGCCGCGCTCGAGGGCAGCCTGGTGCTCTGGGTGCTGGTGCTGTCCGGGTTCACCGCCGTGGTGATGCGTGGGGTCCGAGACACCGGCGACCGGCTCGGCGCCGGTGCGCTCGGCGTGTTGGGAGCGGTGGGCGCGTTCTTCTTCGGTCTGGTCGTGCTGGCGGGCAATCCGTTCGAGATCCTCGCCGAGGCGCCCGCCGACGGGCCTGGGCCCAATCCGATTTTGGCCGACCACGTGCTGATGGCGGTACATCCGCCGCTGCTCTACCTCGGCTACGTGGGCCTCACCGTGCCGTTCGCGTTCGCGATGTCGGCGCTGCTCGGCCGCGTTCCAGGGGTCGAGTGGCTGCACCGGACCCGCCGGTCGAACCTCGTGGCCTGGAGTTTCCTCACTGCCGGCCTGGTCGTGGGAGCCTGGTGGTCCTACGAGGTCCTGGGTTGGGGCGGCTACTGGGCCTGGGACCCGGTGGAGAACGCCGCGCTCGTCCCGTGGCTGGTCGCGACCGCGTTCCTGCACTCGGCCGTGGTGCAGGTCCGGCGCGGAATGCTGCAGTCCTGGAACTTCGTTCTGGTCCTGGCGGCCTTCGCGCTCACGATCCTGGGGACGTTTCTGACCCGCAGCGCGGTCGTGCAGTCGGTGCACAGCTTCAGCCAGTCCGACGTCGGGCCGCCGCTGCTGGCGTTCTTCGTCGTCGTGGTCGTCGCCGGATTCGTCCTGATCGCTCTGCGTGCCGACCACATCGCCTCGCACGGCAGGCCGGAGTCACCGGCCAGCCGCGAAGGCATGTTCCTGCTCAACAACCTGCTGCTGAGCCTGTTCGCGTTCATCGTCCTGCTCGGGACCCTCTATCCGGTCGTGCTCGAAGCGATCACCGATGAGCAGGTCTCGGTGGGCCGGCCGTTCTTCGACCGGATGGCGGTTCCGATCGGCTTCGGGCTGCTGCTGGCCATGTGGGCCGGCCCGGTCACGCCGTACCGGCACGCGTCGGTCGCGGTCGTGTGGGGCCGGACCCGCGTGCCGCTGTTGCTCGCCGCCCTGGCTGCGGTGGCGGTGCTGCTCGCCGGGGTGCGTTCGGTCGGGATCGTCGCCGTCGTCGCGCTGGCCACCGGGATCGCTGCGACCACGGTGCGCCAGGTGCTGGTGACCGCGCCTGCGCGGACGCCGGCCGGTGTCTGGCGGCTGGTCCGGGGGCGTCGTGGCTACTGGGGCGGGCAGCTCGCGCACCTCGGCGTCGCGCTGTTCGCGGTCGTGGTCGCTGTCTCCTCCGGGCTGGCCGACCGCAGCACGGTGAGGCTGGACCGGGGCGAGTCGGTGGCGTTCGCCGGCTACACACTCACCTTCGACTACGTCGATGAGCACGAGCTGCCGGACCGGCTGGTCACCGACGCGCACATCACCGTCCGGGCCGGGGACGAGGTGGTGCGCACGATGGCGCCCCGATTGAATTCCTTCCCGGGCCGGCCGCAGGCCGTCGGCAATCCGGACGTGTGGAGCACCCCGGCTCAGGACGTGTACGTCGCGCTCGGCAACCTCGAGCCCGAGCAGATCACGTTGAACCTGTTCCGCTACCCGCTGATGGTGTGGATGTGGGTGGCCGGTGGGATGGTCGCGGCCGGCGGGTTCTGGGCGCTCAGTGGTCCGCGCCGCGGGGCCCGGAACCCTCAGCCCGGCACGGCACGGACCGCGGAACAGGTGAGCGGCGATGCGTGAGCACAGCCTCCGCCGTGGGTCGGTGCTGATCGGCGTGGCCGTCCTGCTTCTATCCGGTGTCGTTGCGGTGGTGCTGGTCCTGGCCCCGGCACCGGAGCGGGACCGGGTCCAGGATCTCGCCGAGGGGCTGCGCTGCCCGGTCTGCACCAGCGTGTCGGTCGCCGAGTCACCGTCGGACACCGCCGTCGCCATGCGGCAGGTGATCAGCGACCAGGTGGCGGCCGGGCGCAGCGACGAGGAGGTCGTCAACTACTTCCGGGCCCGCTACGGCGACTGGACGGTGATCGATCCGCCGGCCTCGGGCAGCACCCTGCTGTTGTGGGCGCTCCCGATCGCGGCGGCCGTGGCCGGCAGCGTCGCCCTGCTGGCGCGGTCGCTCCCGCGAGCGGTCAGCCCATCCGCAGAGCTGTCGGATGAGGAGCGGGACAGGGTGGAGGCCGCAGTCGAGCGGCACCGGGCCATGCCGGGCCGCCGGGAGGTCGACCCATGAGCTCGAGCCGCAACCAAGAGGTCGCCGACCAGGCGCTCAGCGACATCGTCGAGCTGGAAACCCAGGTGGCCGGCGGCGAGATCGGTGCCGACCGGGCGCGCGAGCTGCGCCGCCGCTACGAGACGCTCGCAGCCCAGGCCCTTGCCGCGGCCGAGTCACCAGCCCCACCGACGGCCCGGTCCCCGACGGACCGCAGCCCCCGGGCCTGGACTCTCGCCTACGTCCTCGCCGCCACCATCGGCCTGGTCGCAGCCGTGGTGCTGTTGCCGGCGGCCGTGGTCGACCGGCCGGTCGGTGGCGCCGCCACCGGGATCGAGCCGATGGGCGCAGGCCCCGACGCTCCGCCGCCGATCGATCCGGGCGCTGTCGACGACGAGCAGCTCGAGCAGGTCGTCGCGGACAACCCGGAGGTGATCGGGATGCGTCTGGCCCTGGCCGACCGCTACGTCGCCGCGGGTGACTACGGCGCCGCGATGCGCCACTACGTCGAGGCCCTCAACCGACGCCCCGACGACCCGGACGTCCGTACTCGGCTGGCCTGGCTGCTGCTACAGATCGGCCAGACCGGCCCCGCGCTGGAAAACGCCGACCGCGCGCTGGCCCTGCAGCCAGACTCCGCCGACGCGGCCTGGGTGCGGGCGAACGTCCTGATCGACGGCACGGACGACCTACGCGGCGGCATCGCCGTCCTGGAGGACCTCGCGACCCGCTCGGACCTCCCACCGGAGTTCCGTAGCCGGGTCGATGAGCTGCTCGCCGCCACGCGCGCGGCCGCCGGAGGTCCCCGGTGACCGCGCGGACCGCCCGGTGGAGCGGGGTCCGGCTCGCCGCCGCGATCGTCGTGGTGCTCACGATCGGGGTCGGCGCGGTGTTCGGATGGCGGCTCGTCGGCGATTCCACCGTGGTGGACAGCCCCCTGATCGGGCGGCCTGCTCCGACGGTCGTCCTGCCCGAGCTGGAGGGCGACGGCGAGGTCTCGCTCACGGCCCTGCGCGGCAGCGTAGTCGTGGTCAACTTCTGGGCGTCCTGGTGTGTGGCGTGCCGGGACGAACACCCGGTCCTGGTGGAGGCGGCCCGCACCTACCGAGAGCGCGGTGTCGTGATCGTCGGCGTGGACTACCAGGACTCGCCGGCGTCGGCATCGGCGTTCCTCGACGAGCTCGGCCGCGGCGGCGACAACTACCGGTATGTCACCGATCCGGGGTCACGGGCCGCGCTGGATTTCGGGCTGTTCGGAGTCCCGGAGACCTTCGTGCTCGACCGTTCCGGGGTGATCGCGGCGAAGATCGCCGGGCCGGTGTCCGCGCCGATGCTCGGCGGGGTCATCGAGGCGGTGCTGGCCGGCGCGCAGCCCGGGGTCTCGGCCCCAGGCGCGGTGCAGCCCGCTCCCGACGCGCCCTATCGGTCACCCGGATGAGGCGGCCCGGGAACGTCCTGATGGCCCGCTCGCCCACGGCCGTACCGACGCCGGCTGTGCGCCCCGTTCCTCCGCCGGCGGTGCGTGCGCCGGTCGCGGTGCTCTGCGTCGACCGGAACTGATTCCGTCGGGCGGACCGATTCCACTCGCGTCCATGCTCGCGGACACACGTGCACCGGCTCGTCGCCGTGATGTCTCGCTTCAACGTGTCCCGCTCCGATCCACCCGCGGCCCCGCAGGCCGCCGAGCCTGAAGGACAGCCATGCCCCCTGCGAGCCGCAAGCGCTCTGTCCCGTCTGTTCCCGGACGGAACAGGATGTCCAACCTGAAATTTTCCCTGATCATCATTGTCGTGTTCGTCGTCGGTGTCGCTGTGTTGTTCGGCATCAGCCGCTGGAACAATCCGTCCGAGAACTCAGAGGCGGCGGCGTCGATCGCGGTCCGCGACAACAGTCTGCGCCTGTCGAGTGCGCCCGGCGCGACCGTGGATTTCGTCGAGTTCCTGGACTTCGAGTGCGAGGCCTGCGGCGCCGCCTACCCGGTGATCGAGCAGCTCCGTCAGGAGTACGGCGACCGGGTCAACTTCGTCATCCGCTACTTCCCGGTGAAGAGCCACTTCAACGCCGAGCGCGCCGCGCGGGCGGTGGAGGCCGCCGCTCAGCAGGGGGCGCTGGAGCCGATGTACAAGCGGATGTACGAGACGCAGAGGGAATGGGGCGAGCAGCAGGTCCCGATGGATGACCGCTTCCGCGGTTACGCACAGGACCTCGGTCTGGACATGGCGCGCTACGACGCGATCTACAACGACCCGGCGACCATGGATCGGATCGAGGCCGACCGGCAGGACGGACTCAGCCTCGGCGTGCAGGGGACCCCCACATTCTTCGTGAACGGCGAGCAGCTGAAGCCCCAGTCCTTCGAGGACCTTCGCCGCGCTCTCGACGACGCCCTCGCCGGGCGCTGACTACGGGTGGGCTGGCACCGCATCTGAGTCGAAGTCGACGTGTCGAACCACACACACCCGGGTCAGACAGCCCTGCGTTCGACTGGTGCCAGCCAGTATCCGCCGGGCGGCGTCTCTAGACTTGCGTGGCGTCGGACCACACCCACGAACAGGATACGCGGATGGCTCGCGGCAACAGGCCTTCGAAGAAGCGACCGCCGTCGGTGGCAGCGGTCAACCAGCGCCAGCTCCCCTGGGGGACGATCGCCGCGATCGTGGTGATCGTGGGGCTGGCCGCGGTGTTCATCGGCTACCCGCTGATCCAACGCGGCCAGAACGCGCAGTGGACACCGAGCGAGGACAACCGCGACCCGTCCCTGGCCATCCCAGGCATCGTCACGCAGGAGTACCCGGGCGGCCAGCACGTGCTGGACGACCAGCAGGTCGCCTACACCCACAGCCCGCCCTTCGGCGGCGCGCACGACGGAGTCTGGGCCGCCTGCAACGGTGTCGTCTACCCGGACCCGGTGCGCAGCGAGAACCTCGTGCACTCGTTGGAGCACGGCGCCGTGTGGATCGCCTACAACCCCGACCAGGTCTCGAGCGAGGCGGTGTCGTCGCTGCGCGATCGGGTCGAGGGCCAGCCCTACACCGTGATGTCGCCCTACCCGGGACTCGACTCTCCGGTCTCGCTGCAGTCCTGGGGCCACCAGCTCAAGGTCGGGTCCGCCGACGACGAGCGCATCGAGCAGTTCCTCCGCTCACTGAGGGTCAACCGGTTCACCCACCCCGAGGTCGGCGCGTCCTGCGATGCCACCGGCCCGCAGGGCTTCGAGCAGGACAACCCGCCACCGTTCCGGCCGGCGCCACCGCAGCCGGCGGTCGACCGGCAGACGGTGTTCCCGGAGAACGAGGGCGGGAACCTGGGTTCGCAGCCCGACCAGGGCCTGCCGGGGCAGTGAGCGCATGACCAGCGACGTCGCCGGCTCCTCGATCCCCGCCCCCGCGGCCGGGCGGCTGCTGTGGCGGGATCCGCTGGTGGTGGCACTGGCGATCCTGGCGCTGGGGGCCGTCATCGTCGCCGGGCTGGCGGTCCGCGGTGTCTTCGGCCCCGACGGCCCGCAGCCCGGCTCGGTGGATGTCGGGTTCGCCCAGGACATGAGCGTGCATCACCGCCAGGCGGTGGAGATGGCGTCCTGGGCGCGCGACCACAGC
>NZ_FOUY01000013.1 GCF_900115005.1 Pseudonocardia ammonioxydans
TCGACTTGCATGTGTTAAGCACGCCGCCAGCGTTCGTCCTGAGCCAGGATCAAACTCTCCAACAAAAACCCTGACAAAAAAACCGGCCACAACACGACGGGGTCGCATCACAGCCGAACAAACAATCTGGCACAAAAACGCCAAACCAAAAAATAGCTCGACACACTGTTGAGTTCTCAAAAGACACCCGCACCACCATCACCAGCCACCAGACCGGATCCAGAAGGCGGATCGCCTTGACCCCACCACTGTAACCACACCGGATTTCTCCGACGCGACCGGGGGGCCTGTTGTGGCCAGCGGGCCTGTTGACCGAACCTCAGTGGCTCGTTCTGTCCGGCTCTCTCGCTGACAAGGAATAAGTTACAGGACGCTGCGGGGCCCGTGAACAGGGGGGTCGGTTATCGGCGTTCTCGCAGGTGAACGGCCGGATACGGCCGGATGACCGTCCACCGCGGCGCTCGCCGGTGTAGCGCCCGGGCGGCTCGACACCGCCGGCCCCGGTGCTCGCGCCCCCTCTCACCCTCTCGCCGTCTCCGTACCTTTCTGTCTCCGTACCCCCTGTCTCCACAGCCCGCCGTCTCCATTCCCCGCCGTCTCGTGCCCCTGCGGGCTCGTGACCCCTGCGGTCTCGTGACGCCCTGCCTTCTCGTGGGCCTCGGGGGCTCGTGTCCCGGCCGGCAGCTCGTCGGCCACAGCCGGTGCACTCACGCTCCTGGTGCGCGGTCCCGGCTCCGCCGAGCCGGAGGAGTGACGCACCGGCGACGGTGCGGCTGCGCGCCCGGTGACGGTGCGGCTGTGCACCCGCTGGCCCTGTGCCGGACCCGGCGTGCGGCGCACGGCCGCGGCGCACGGGAACAGCACGCCGAACCTGTCCCGGCACGCCGGATGCCCCGGTCCTGCCCCGAGGGGCACCCTCGCGGCGTCCTGGGCCCCGAGGGTGCCCCTGAGACCAGAGCCGAACCGGCCCAGGACGGAGGCCGGGTCCGGGAGCCGGGGTCAGGGGGCCGGGAGTCAGGGGTCAGGAGTCAGGGGTCAGGGGTCGGCGATGCCCGGACTGCGACCGGAACGACGACCGCCCCGCCGCGCTGGACGCGCGACGGGGCGGAGGCCGGTTCCTGGTGACGGTCGGCTGTCGGGGCCGACTGTCGACACCGGCTGCCGGTGCTCGGAGGGGTGCTGATGTTCCTCGTCAGGTCCGACGCGGTCCGGGTCCACCGGGCGTTCGCGGCCTCGAGCAGCCTGGGCACCCGGTGCTCGGCACCCGGACCTCGGTGTTCGACGCCCAGTGCTCGGTGCTCGGTGTTCGATGCCCGTGCTCGGTGCTCGGTGCTCGGTGCCCCGTGTGCCCCGTGCTCGGTGTTCGGTGCCCCGTGCTCGGTGCTCGATGCCCCGTGCCCCGTGTGCCCCGTGCTCGGTGCTCGGCGTGCTCCCGTGCTCGGTCCTTCGTAGTCGGTGCTCCGTGCTCCGTGTTCGGACCCCTTGCCCGGGACTCATCACCGGGAACTCATTGCCCGGGGTTCGCTGCCCGGAGTTCGCTGTCCGGAGTTCGCTGCCCAGAGCTCACCATCCGGAGCTCACCCCCAGGAGCTCATCGCCGGCAGCCGGCTGCTCGGGAACTCACTGCCCTCAGCTCACTGCCCGCAGCTGACTGCTCGGACGTCACTGCTCGGAGCTCACGCCCCGGCCGCCTCGACCGGCTCGGGCGTGCTGCTGCGCGGCCGGACCAGCAGCGACAGCAGGACCGCGACGACACCCACTCCCCCGGCGACGAGGAACGCCGCGTGCAGCCCGGCGGCGTCCGGCGCCGGGGCGGCGGAGGCCGAGCCGAGCGCGGCGACCGTGACGAACAGCGCGGTCCCCAGGGCGCCGGCGACCTGCTGCAGCGTCGTCAGGATGGCGCTGCCGTGCGAGTAGAGCCGGTCCGGCAGCGACCCGAGCGCCTCGGTCATCAGCGGCGTCATCATCAGCGACAACCCGCCCATCAGGATCAGGTGGTAGACGATCACGACGGCGAGCGGGGTGTCCGGGCCCATCGTGGAGAACAGGCCGAGCCCGCACGCCATCAGCACCGCACCCGGGATCACCAGCGGCCGCGCACCGACCCGGTCGAACAGCGCACCCACCGGGCGGCCGAGCAGACCCAGCAGCAACCCCCCGGGCAGCACCGCCAGTCCCGAGACCACGGTGCTCACACCGATCACCGACTGCAGGTACAGCGGCAGCAGCACCGCGGCCACGCCGATCAGGCTGAGCAGTACCAGCGCCGTCAGCACCAGCGCGACGACGAACGAACGCTGCTGGAACGGACGCAGGTCCAGCAGCGCCCGCCCGTCGCGCTGCAGCCGCAGCTGCCGGGCGACGAACACCACGAGCGCGACGACGCCGACCACGGCCGGCACCCACGGTGGGACGCCCCCACCGGATCCCGTGCCGATCGCGGACAGCCCGTAGACCAGCCCGCCGAAACCGACCGCGGACAGCAGCACCGACGCGACGTCCAGCGGGACCGGACGGCCACCGCCGTCGAGCCGCAGCAGACTCGCCCCGACGGCCAGCGCGATCGCGGCCAGCGGCAGCACCAGCCAGAACATCCAGCGCCAGCCGAGCCCGAGGACGGCGCCACCGATCGTCGGCCCGATCGCCGGCGCGAGGGCGATCACGATCGTGATCGTGCCCATCGTCGCGCCCCGCCGCTCGGGCGGGACCAGCCGCAGGATCGTCGTCATCAGCAGCGGGATCATGATCGCGGTGCCGGCCGCCTGCACCACCCGGCCCACCAGGAGCACCTCGAACCCGGGCGCGAACCCGGAGATCGCGGTGCCGGCGGTGAAGGTCCCCACCGAGGTCAGGAAGACACCGCGCGGGGTGAAGCGGTCCAGTACGTAGCCGGTGGTCGGGATGACCACGGCCATAGTGAGCAGGAAGCCGCTGGTCAGCCACTGCACGGTGGTCGTCGGCACGCCGAGGTCGACGCTCAGGTCGCGCAGCGCGACGCTGAGGATCGTCTCGTTGAGGATCATCACGAACGCGGCACCGACGAGGACCGCGATCAGCGCTCCGGTGCCGCGCGCGGGTACCGGATCGGTACGGGACTGGGTACTCACTCGGGCTCTCCTGGGCGGATGTCGACGGAGGTGGTGGCAGTGGCGACGGGGGCCCCGACCGCGGCGCCGACGCCGTCGGTCGCCGCACGCAGGGCGGTGCACAGCCGCGACACCGGGTCGGCCGGGGCTGCTCCGGCGGCGACCTCCGCGGCGACGTCCTCCCCGCTGATCCGCAGGGCGGCGGCGATCGCCGCGGCGTGCACCCGGACCTCGACGTCGTCGGCGGCGCGGCCGAGCCGTCCGGCGAGGGCCTCGGCGAGGACCTGCTCGGCGCGCTCGTGCACGGCCAGCCAGACCGCACGGAGCCCCGGTTCGGTGCGCGCGAGCGCGATCACCGCGAGGCCCGCATCGGCGTCGGCGGCCTCCTCAGGCCCGGCCGGTGGGCGGTACTCGGCGAGCAGGTGCTCGGCGAGCGTGCGGTCCGGCGGCCAGCACCGCAACGTCGAGACGGCGGGTTCGATGCTCCGCACGAGCACGGGCTCGACGCAGCTCTCCTTGGTCCCGAAGTAGCGCCACACGGTGCGGGCGGACAGCCCGACCGCGGCTCCGATCCGCTCACCGCTGGTCGCGGCGACGCCGTGGGTACGGAACAGCCGTACCGCCGCGCGGGAGATCTCGAGCCGCAGCAGGGTCCGCCGCCGCTCGCTCATCGGCGCGCGCCCGCGGGCGGCGGTGTCGACCGCGACCACGTCGTCCCCCTGCCCGTCATCCGGATGTCATTCACTGCCTTGTTGTCGCTCACTGACACTAACGACGCGAGCGGGCCGTCGACCACGAGAGCCTCGTCTCACCAGACTTTTTGGCAGTCTCTGTCAGTATCGGGGCGTAATGATCTTGTCACCGCGGACATCGGAGGACGACCGCGTGAACACCACCGACCTCAGCGCCCCCGACCCCGGCACTGCCGGGCCCGCCGCTGTGGAACCGACTGCCGTGGAACCGACTGCTGTGGAACCCACTTCCGGGGAACCGACTGCTGCCGACCTCGGGCGGCTCCGCGAGCGCTACCGCGCCGAGCGCGACCGCCGGATCCGCCCGGACGGCACCGCCCAGTACCGGCGGACCACCGGGGAGTTCGGCTTCTACGCCGACGACCCGTGGTCCCCGCCGGTCGCGCGGGAACCGGTGCGCGACACCGTCGACGCCCTCGTCGTCGGGGGCGGGTTCGGCGGCCTGGTCGCGGCCGCCCGGCTGCGCGACGCCGGGCTGGAGCGGATCCGGGTCGTCGACACGGCCGGCGACTTCGGTGGTACCTGGTACTGGAACCGCTACCCCGGCATCGCCTGCGACATCGAGTCGTCGATCTACCTGCCGCTGCTGGAGGAGACCGGCGGCATGCCGACCCGCCGCTACCCGCCGGGCGAGGAGATCCGGGCGCACGCCCGCGCGATCGGCGAGCGCCACGACCTGCACCGCGACGCGCTGTTCGGCACCGAGGTCACCGGCCTGGACTGGGACGGCGACACGGACCGCTGGCAGGCCCGCACCGACCACGGCGACGAGATCGCCGCCCGGTACGTGGTGCTCTCCTCCGGCCCGTTCAACCGGCCCAAGCTGCCCGGCATCCCCGGCATCGAGACCTTCGCCGGGCACACCTTCCACACCAGCCGCTGGGACTACGACTACACCGGCGGCGACGCCACCGGCGGCCTGGACCGGATCGGCGACCGGACGATCGCGGTGATCGGCACCGGCGCGACGGCGATCCAGTGCGTGCCGCACCTCGCCGAGGGCGCGAAGCACCTCTACGTCGTGCAGCGGACACCGTCCACCGTGGACGTGCGCGACGACGCGGCCTACGACGCGGACTGGTGGGCGTCGCTGGAGCCGGGCTGGCAGCGGCGCCGCCGCGAGGACTTCCTGAACCTGGTGAACATGCTCCCGCCCGAGCACGGCGGGCAGGGCGTCGCCGACCGGTGGACCGACATCGCCCCGGTCCGCGGTGCCGTGCGCTACGCCCGCACCCGCGGCACCGAGACCCTCTCCGAGGCCTTGGAGATCGCCGACGCGGAGAAGATGGACGAGATCCGGGCCCGGGTCGACGCGGTCGTCGACGATCCGGCCACGGCCGCCGCGCTCAAGCCCTGGTACCGGCAGATGTGCAAGCGCCCCACGTTCAGCGACCGCTACCTGCAGACGTTCAACCGCCCGGACGTCACCCTGCTCGACACCGGCGGGCAGGGCGTGGAACGGATCACCCCGCGCGGGCCGGTCGTCGGCGGGACCGAGTACCCGGTGGACGCGATCGTGTTCGCCACGGGCTTCGAGCTCGGTGCCGATCCCGCCACCCGTGCCGGGGTGGACATCCGCGGACGCGACGGGCGCACCCTGGCGAGCGCCTGGGCCGACGGGCTCAGCACGCTGCACGGCTGGGTCAGCCGCGGGTTCCCGAACCTGTTCCACGTCGGGGCGCTGCAGAACGCGGCGTCGGTGAACTTCGCGCACGTGCTCGAGGAGCAGGCCACCCACATCGCCGCGGTCGTCGCGGCGGCCCGCCGGCGTGGCCGGCCCGTCGTCGAGCCCACCGCCGAGGCGGAGCGGGACTGGGTGCGCACGATCCGGGAACGGGCCGTCGACGGTCACGCCTTCCTCGCCGAGTGCACGCCCGGCTACTACAACTTCGAGGGACGCCCGCGCCGCCGCAACGAGCAGTTCGGCGGCGGGCCGGTGGAGTTCCACCGGATCCTGCGTGAGTGGCGGGACGGGTCCCTCGACGACGTGCTCGGCGGGGCCGGGTGAGCGCCCGCCCGCACGCGGGGCCCGCTGTCGGTCCGCTGTGGACGGCACCCCACCTGCGCGCGGAGCGGCTCTGCGGCCCGAACCCGCTGTGGGCGTCGAACGGCGCGGCGTTCGGGCCGGACGGCCGGCTGTGGATCGCGCAGTTCCTCGGCGGGACCGTCGGCGCACTGGACGTCACCACGGGCGCGATCGAGACCGTGCTCGGCCCGGACGGCCCGCTCACCGGCCCGGACGACCTCGTCTTCGGCGACGGCGGCGAACTGTTCGTGGTCGACCTGCCGGCCGGGCTGGTGTGGCGCCGGGACCCGGACGGGACGACGACGGTGGTCGCCGACGGCATCGTCGCGCCGGACGGGATCGCCTGGCACCGCGGGCGGCTGTTCGTCAACGAACTCGCGCCCGACGGGCGACTGCTCGAGATCGATCTCGACGGTGGGCCGCACCGGGTGCTGGCCACCGGGCTCGCGCTGGGCAACGCGATGGCGGTGGGGCCGGACGGGCTGCTGCACTACCCGCACCTCTACTCCGGTGAGGTGTGGTCGATCGACCCGGACGGCGGCACCCCACAGCGGCTGCTGAGCGGGCTGGACCGGCCGGTCGCGGTGCGGTTCGACCCGGCCGGACGGCTGCGTGTGCTCTCCAACGGCGACCGCGGGACGCTGTGGACCTGCGCCGGCGGCGGCGTGCTCTCCGGGATCGACACCGGCATCACCGGCGCCGACAACGTCGCGTTCACCGCCGACGGCACCGCCTACGTCACCGGCGCGTTCCGCGGTGGTATGCACGCGGTCGACCCCGGCGGTGCCGTGCGGCAGGTCGTGCCGGAGGGGCTCAACGGACCCTTCGGGATCGTCGCCACCCCCGACGGCGTGCTGGTCGCCGACTACTTCACGCTCGCCCACGCCGGTCCCGGGGGCGGTGGGGTCACCGTCCTGACCCATCCGGTGACCGAGGTCGGTGGAGGGGTGCGCGGCATCGGCCGCCGCAGTGGTGCCACCGTGCTGACCACCGACACCGGCGGGGTGTGGCGGGGCGGCGCCGGGGACTGGACCCGGATCGCCGACGGGCTCATCGCACCGACCGGTGTCGCCGGTACCGACGACGGGGTGCTGGTGGCCGACACCGGGTCCGGGCGGGTCCTGCACATCGCCGACGACGGCACCGTCACCGAACGCGCCCGCGGGCTGGACCGGCCGGTCGACGTGGCCACCGGCCCCGGCGGCGACGTCCACGTCACGGTCACCGGTGGCGGGCAGGTCCTGCGGCTCAACGGGGACGGGCACACCGCCGTCGTCGCGGCGGGTCTGCACCGGCCCGAGGGGATCGCCGCCGACGGCGAGGCGCTGTGGTGCGCCGAGGCCGGGGCCGGCCGGCTGGTCCGGATCGACCCGGTGACGCGGGTCGTGTCGACGGCGGCGTCGGGCACGGCGTTCGACGTGCGTCCGCCGCACGTGCCGGTGGACTGCCGCAGCGGTGCGGCCCGGCGTCCGGCGCCGTTCGCCGGGGTCGCGGCCGACGCGAACGGGGTCGTGGTCGGGCTCTCCGGCGAGGGCGGCCTGCTGCGGCTGCGCCGCTGACCTGACCGGGCGCCGCCGCTACCGGGGCGCCGCCGCTACCGGGGTGCCGGCCCGGGGTCCGCAATGCCGTGGCCCGCGGCGCGCACCGCCGCCGACAGCCGGGCCACCAGGTCGTCGACCGGCGGTTCCTGGCCGTCGGCGGTGGCGGCGGCGATGTCCTCGGTCGCGATCCGCAGGGCCGCGTTCAGCGCCGCGGCCTGTACCCGGACCCCGACGTCGTCGCTCGTCCGGCCGAGCCGCTCGGCGAGGATGGCGGCGAGTACCGGCTCCGCCCGTTCCTGCACGACCAGCCAGATCGCTCGCAGCGCCGGTTCGGAGTGGGACAGCCGCAGGACGGCGAACACCAGCTCGCCGTCGTCGGGCCCGCTGCCGTCCGGGGCCCGGTAGTCGGCGAGGAGGTGCTCGTCGAGCGGGCGGCCCTCCGGCCACCGGCTCAGCGAGGCCGTGAACGCGTCGGTGGCCAGGCTCAGCACCGGCTCGACACAGCTCTCCTTGGTGCGGAACCAGCGCCACAGCGTGCGCGCGGACAGCCCGACCGCGTGCGCGATGTCCTCACCGCTGGTCGCGGCCACCCCGTGCGCGCGGAAGAGCCGGATCGCGGCACGGGAGATCTCGAGCCGCTGCAGCGCGCGGCGCCGCTCGCTCATCGGCCGCCGGCCACGCCGGGCCGGTGGCGCCGTCTCGGTCACCTGTGCGCCTCCCGATGCCGGGCTGGTCAGAACTCGGTGACCCCGGCGTCCGGGGCGATCTCGTGCCCGGTGACGTAGCGCGACTCGTCGGAGGCGAGGAACAGCACCGAGTCCGCGACGTCCTCCGGCTGGGTCACCGCGACCGGGATCAGGTTGGTGAACATCGGCGCGAGCCGCTGGTCGCGGGCGATCGCCGCACCGATCGAGGTGCTCATGTCGCCGGTCCCCATCGGGGTCTCGACGCCGGTCGGGTGCAGGCTGTTGACCCGCACGTGGTGGCGTCCCAGCTCGACCGCGAACGCCTTCGCCATCCCGCGCACCGCCCACTTGCTGGTCGTGTACGGGACCATGAACGGCTGGACCTTCATCCCGGCCGCCGAGCTGACCAGCACGACCGAGCCGCCGCCCGCGGCGACCAGGTGCGGGGCGCCCGCCATGACGGTGTTCCAGACGCCGGTGACGTTGACCGACAGGGTGTCGGCGAACACCTGCGGGTCGACCTCGTCCCACGGCGCCGGGACGCAGATCCCGGCGTTCGCGACGACGACGTCGAGCCGGCCGAGCTGCTCCACCGCACCCTCCACCGCGGCGCGGAGCGTGTCGAGGTCGCGGACGTCGAGCTGCGCCGACACGATCCGGCGGCCCTGCTCCTCGACCAGCCGGACGGTCTCGGCCAGGTCCTCGGGGCCGGCGTGCTCGTAGCGCACGCTCGGCAGCGGCCCGGCGACGTCGACGGCGATCACGTCGGCACCCTCGCGCGCGAGCCGGACGCAGTGCGCCCGCCCCATGCCGCGGGCCGCGCCGGTGACCAGCGCGACCTTTCCCGCCACCCGTCCCCGGTGCACGGTCCCGCCCGTCCCGGTGCTCGCGCCGTCCCCGCTCATCGGCTGCCGGCCAGCCGGCGGGCGTTGCCCCGCACCCGGGTCCGGATCGGGGCGAGCACCGCCGCCGCGGTCGCCGGGCCCGGCACCGAGGTCGCCGCGACGACCGCGGACCGGGAGAAGGCGTCGGCCTTCTCCACCCACATCCGCCGGATCTCGCGCCGGTCCCGGGCGCTCGGGAACAGGCCGCCGGTCACCAGCCGGGCGGTGCGCAGGCCGATCACGAGCGGGGCGGTCATCGTGATCTCGGCGAGCGCGAGCCAGGGCGCCACCACCGCGGCGGTGGACGGGCGGGTGGCGGCCCCGCGTGCGGCAGACGTCATGGGCGGACCGTAGCCCGGGCCACCGACAGGACCCGGCCCGGCCCGGGGCACGGCGCGGTCACGAGGGAAGCGCGTACCCGGAGAACTTCTCGCGCAGCGTCTTCTTGGAGAACTTGCCCACGCTGGTCTTGGGCACCTCCTCGATGAACTCCACCGCGTCGGGCAGCCACCACTTCGCGACCCGGCCGGACAGGAACTCGATCAGCTCCTCGCCGGTGAGCGACTCGCCGTCCTCGACCACCACGCAGGCCAGCGGACGCTCCACCCACTTCTCGTGCGCGATCGCGATCACGGCCGCCTCGGCCACCTTCGGGTGGGCCATGATCTCGTTCTCCAGGTCCACCGAGCTGATCCACTCGCCGCCGGACTTCACCAGGTCCTTGGTCCGGTCGACCAGCTTGGTGTAGCCGTGCCGGTCGACGACCGCGACGTCGCCGGTCTTGAGCCAGCCGTCGTCGGTGAACTGGGCCCCGCCGCCCTCACCGCGGTAGTACTCCGCGGCGATCCACGGCCCGGCCGCCTGCACCTCACCGGTGCTGACGCCGTCCCACGGCTGTTCCTCGCCGGTCGTCGGATCCGCGATACGCAGCTCGACCAGCGGGACCGGCGGGCCCTGCATCGCCCGCACGTCGGCCTGCTCGTCCTCGGACAGGTCGTCGTGCACCGTCCGCAGCAGCCCGAGGGAGGCGACCGGGGACGTCTCGGTCATCCCCCAGCCCTGCAGCAGCGGCAGTCCGATGGCGGCCCGGAACCCCTCGGACAGCGACCTCGGCACCGCGGACCCACCACACAGGACGGTGCGCAGCGACGACAGGTCGTACTCGCCGAGCTTGGGCAGCAGCCCCATCCAGATGGTCGGGACGCCCGCCGCGACCGTCGCGCGGTGCGTGGACATCAGCGACAGGAGCGCGTCGGGCGCCATGTTCGGCCCCGGCAGCACCATCGACGACCCGGCCAGCAGGCAGCCGTAGGGCAGGCCCCAGGCGTTGGCGTGGAACATCGGCACCACGGGCAGCACCACGTCGCGCTCGGTCAGGCCCACGCCGTCGGCGAACAGCGTGGCCAGCGAGTGCAGCAGCGTGGACCGGTGGCTGTAGACGACGCCCTTCGGGTTGCCGGTGGTGCCGGAGGTGTAGCACATGGCCGCCGCGGTGTTCTCGTCGTCGACGACGAACCGGCCCGCGTGCGGCTCGGCCGCGGCGAGCAGCTCCTCGTAGTCGCGGATCCGCGGGTCGTCCGGCAGCGCCGGGCCGCCGGCGCCGACGTCGTCGATGACGACGACGTGCCGGACCGTGCTCAGCCGGTCGACGTGCGGCCAGAACATCCCGAGCAGCGAACGCTCGACGAAGACGACCTCGTCCTCGGCGTGGTCGGCGACGTAGACGAGCTGGTCGGGGAACAGCCGCAGGTTGAGCGTGTGCAGCACCCGCCCGGTACAGGGCACCGCCATGTAGAGCTCCAGGTGGCGGGCGGTGTTCCAGCAGAACGTGCCGACCCGGCCGTCGGCGGAGACGCCGAGGGTGTCGAGCACACCGGCCAGGCGGCGGACCCGGACCGCCCACTCGGCGATCGTCGTGGTCACGGTGGTCCCGGCGGGCGTGGCCGTGACCAGCTCCCGGTGACCGAAGTACTGCTCCGCGCGGTGGAACACGTGCGGCAGCGTGAGGGGGCGGTCCTGCATCAGACCGAGCATCGTTGCTCCTGGGTGGTCGTACTCGCGGGGACGGTCGCGGCCGTGGGTGAGCCGGCTCACTGTTCAACCTACCGTGCCGCGGTCGCGAGAACAGGACCTTCCGCTCGTCCGGCGCAAGTCCGGCACGGCATCCGGGCGTCACCGGCCACCCGGCGTCGGCGCCCGCGGCACACTGCTTTAACGTTCTCCGGACGCACCCGCGGGTCGAGCGGACCGGCAGGTGCTCAGCAGGGTCAAGCAACCGGCCCGGCATCCCCGGACAGTCAGCGGGTGGCGAGGTTCGCCTCGGCGGGACACGCCGAGCGCAGCGTCGGTGCCGGCCGCCCGGGGGTCCGTTTCCGCGCACGCACGTCAGCGCTGCCGGACCGCGCCGGGCTCGGCCTCCGGCACCGCGTCGAGCGGTGCCGACGACCTGTCGCCGTCCGGGGCGGCGGAGGTCGAGATGCTTTCCGGGTCCCCGGATACGCAGGTCCTGCACGCCTGTCGTGACGACCCCGCGTTCCGTGCCACGCGCTCGCCGTACCTGATCGTCGACCGCGACCTGTGCATCGTCGGCGCGAACCCCGCCTACTGCATGGCGACGCTGCGGGCACCCGCCGAGCTCCTCGGCCGGACGCCGGCCGCGGCGTTCCCGGAGAACCGGGACGTGCCCGGCGCGAGTGCCGCCGCGGCCGTCGCGGCCTCGATGGAGCGGGTGCTGCGGCTGGGCCGGCGCGACCGGCTGCCGGTGCTGCGACACGACGTCCCCGGGCCGACCGGGACCCCCGGCTTCGTCGAGCGGGTGTGGGTGGCGGTCAACTCGCCGCTCATCGCCCCGGACGGCCGGGTGGCCGGCGTGCTGCACCACGCCGAGGACGTGACCGGTCTGCTCACCCCCGGCGCCGACGAGCACCCCGTCGCCGCCGCGGTCGCGCTGGCCCGCGCACTGGGCGCGGAGAACGCCCAGCTGCGGGAGCGGTTCGAGCGGCACGTGAGCATCGAGCAGGCCAAGGGGGCGTTGATGGCCCGGCGGGGCTGCTCGGCCGCCGAGGCCTTCGACCTGCTGCGCACGCTCTCGCACGAGACGAACACCAAGCTGCACGTCGTCGCGGAGGCCCTGCTCGAGGACACGGCCCGCCCCGGAAGCTGATCCGCTCGGGAGCGCACCCGGACGGATCACGGTCGGGCGATGAGCACCGGGCTCCGCGCGTGGTGCAGCAGGGCGTGCCCGACCGACCCGAGCAGCAGCCCCGCGAGACCGCCCCGCCCGCGGGACCCGACGACGACCAGCCCGGCCCGGGCGGACTCCTCGACCAGCGCGTGCGCCGGACGGTCCCGTACGAGGACGTGCTCCACCTCGACGTCGGGATACTTCTGCGACCAGCCGGCGAGCCGCTCGGCGAGCAGCGCGCGTTCCTCGGTCTCCATGGCCTCCCGGTCGATCAGGACGGCGACGGCCGGGTCGAGGACGACGTCGGACCAGGCGTGCACCGCCCGCAGCGGCACCGCGCGGCGGGCCGCCGTCTCGAATGCGAGCCCCACCGCGGCCTCACCGGCCGGCGAGCCGTCGACCCCGAGCACCACCGGCAGGCCGGCCTGCGACGCGCCGTCGCCGTCCACCACACCGGCGCCACCCGCCGCACCGTCGCCGCCCACCACACCGGCGCCGCCCGCCGCACTGCCACCACGGGCTGCACCGTCACCGCGTACGACCAGGACCGGCGATCCGCCGTGCGCGGCCACCGCGACCGCGACCGACCCGACCAGCAGGCCGGAGAACCCGCCGAGCCCACGGCTGCCGACGACGGTGAGCGACGCGCCGTGCGACTCCTCGACCAGGACCTGCGCCGGATACCCGGTGCGCAGTTCGGTCTCGACCTCTATCCCCGGGGCGGCCGCCGTCGCGACCTCCGCGGCCGCCGCGAGCTGCTCCCGCAGCACGCCCATCGCCTGCTCCCGGTAGACCGGCGCGAGCCCGAGGTCGTGCCGGGTGCCGGACGGCAGCGGGGTGAAGACCGCGACCAGCCGGAGCCCACGACGACGGTCCGCCGCCTCCGCTGCGGCACACCGCACGGCGTCCAGTGCGGACTCCGACCCGTCGACCCCGGCGACCACCGGACCGCCCTGCTGCTGCGACATCGAGGCTCTCCCGTCCCCGGCGGACGTCGCCGGACACCGCCCAGGATCCCCGCGCCGACCGGGCCGCGCCCGGGTGATCCGTACCGTTCCGCCCGGGCCGGAGGTCCCGAGCCCGCCGGTCACCCGCCTCCGGTGCGCACCGCCCGCGCCCGGCTCCCCGGCTCCCCGGCGCCCCGGCGCCCCCGGGCACCGCTCCCGCCCGCGCACCGCTCCGGCACACACGCGGCTCCCGGCACGCACGCGGCTCCCGCGCACGTGCCCCGAGGGGCACCCTGGTAGCGCCACGCGCCCCGAGGGAGCCCCCGGGAGCACACGCACACCGGGGCGACGCTCCCCACGAAGTCCCGAAGGGCACCCTCGTAGCGTCCTGTGCCCCCAGGGTGTCCCTCGGGGCACGGGGACGGGTGCCTCGGACGGGGCCGCACCGGGCGAAGGGCGCCGGGCGAGGTGCGCCGGGCGAGGCGCACCGACGCCGGCCCGGCCGGGTGCGCGCGACGCTGCGACCGGGCCGCACGGTGCGGCAGGATGGGACGGCACCGATCATTGTCGGCCGACCGGAGTCGGCGCGGAGTCGGCACGCAGACGGCACGGAGACGACATGGTGGACCCCCGTACGGCGGAACCGGCACGTGCCGGTGGCACGCACACCGGACGGCACCTGCTGGTGCTGCGCGACGACCTCGTCGGCGACGACGCGGCGGCGCGTGCGGCGGTCGGTGAGCTGACCGGGCTGGCGGAGGTGACCAGCAGCCGGGACCGGGCGGCGGACACGCACCCGACGCTGCTGTCGCGGCTCGGGGTCGCGGTCGCGGAGCTCGACCCCGACCGGGTGCGGTCGGCGCGGGCGGACCGGCGCGTCCTCTCGGTGGAGCCGGAGCGGGTGCTGCGTGCCCTGACCGGGCCCGGCCTGTCCGCGGAGTACCTGCGCGGGTTCGCCGACGCCGCAACGTTCCTGGCCGGCCGGGCGGGCGGTGATCCGGGCCCGGCCGGCGCCCCGCCGGCGCCGCGGATCGCCGACACCGACCAGCTGACCTGGGGGCTGCAGGTCACCGGCGTCGACGTCTGCCCCGAGACCGGCGCGGGGATCGCCGTAGCAGTCCTGGACAGCGGCTTCGACCTCGCCCACCCGGACTTCGCCGGCCGGGAGATCGAGTCCCGCTCGTTCGTCGACGGGCAGCCGGTGCACGACGTCGCGGGGCACGGCACGCACTGCGCCGGGACGGCGTGCGGGCCGCTCGCGCCCGGCACGGGCCGCCGCTACGGCGTCGCCCACGAGGCCCGGCTGCTGGTCGGCAAGGTCCTCGGCGACGACGGCTCCGGCACCGACGCCGGCATCCTCGAGGGCATCGAGTGGGCGATCGGCGCGGGCGCCCAGATCGTGTCGATGTCGCTGGGCGCCGACCTGAACGAGGTCTCCACCGCCTACGAGAACGCCGGCCGGCGCGCGCTGGACGCCGGGGTGCTGATCGTCGCCGCGGCCGGGAACAACGCGGAGCGGTCGGCCGGGGACACCGGGTTCGTGGGCGTCCCGGCGAACAGCCCGTCGATCATGGCGGTCGGTGCGGTGGACCCGGTGCTCGCGATCGCCGACTTCTCCGCCGCCGCCTCGTCGGTGGACGGCGGGCAGGTCGACATCGCCGGTCCCGGCGTCGACGTGTACTCGTCCTGGCCGCTGCCGCAGGGCACGAACACGATCTCCGGGACCTCGATGGCCACGCCGCACGTCAGCGGGATCGCGGCGCTGTGGGCACAGCGCACCGGGGCCCGCGGCCGGGAGCTGTGGACCGGGCTGACCCGGTCCGCGCAGCGGCTGCCGCTGTCCCCGGACGACGTCGGTGCCGGTCTCGTCCGGGCCCCGGGGGCCTGAGATGGCGACCCGGCGCCTGCTCGTGTCCGTCGCCGACGGTCACGGCATCGACGACGTCGCCACCGCCCTCGACGCGGCCGGGCTGCAGGTGGAGAAGGTGCTGCGCGGCGTCGGCGTGATCGTCGGCAGCTGTGACGAGTCGCGGCGCGCCGCGCTGGCCGAGGTGGCCGGGGTCGGCGCAGTGGAGCCGGACCGGGAGGTCCGGCTGCCCCCACCCGGCTCCGACGTCCAGTGAGCGGCAGCAGGCGAGAGGCCGCCCGCAGGACCGGTCAGGGCACGGCCGGGAACGCCGGACGTGCCGCGGCCCGGGCCGCCAGCCGCTCCCGCGCGATCTCCTCCGCGACGGTGAGCGTGTCGGTCCCCCGCGCGGCGGCGGCGTCGAGGATCTCCACCGCGGTCACGCCGATGGCCTCGATCTTCGTGTCGACGCCGTCGTCGCTGCCGTGCACCTCGGCCTCGCAGGCGATGACGCCGCCGGCGTTCGCGACGAAGTCGGGCACGTAGACGACGCCGCGCTCGCGCAGCAGCGCCGCCTGCCCGGGCGTCGCGAGCGGGTTGTTGGCCCCCGAGACGACGGCGCGGGCCCGCAGGCCGGCCAGGACGTCCGCGGTGAGCACACCCCCCGCCGCGCACGGGCAGAGCACGTCGACGTCGGCGGTGAGGATCTCGTCGGCGCCCACCGGGACCGCACCGGCGGTGTCGCGGGCCTCGCGCACCCGGGCGTCGTCGACGTCGGCGACCACGACGCTCGCCCCCGCCCGGCGCAGCAGCGTCACCAGCGCACGTCCCACCTTGCCCAGGCCCTGGACCGCGACCCGGCGGCCGGCGAGATCGCGCTCGCCCGCCCACTCCAGCGTCGCACCGACGGCCCGGAACACCCCACGCGCGGTGAACGGCGACGGGGCGCGCCGGCTCGACACCACGGGCACGTGCTTGGCCAGGACCTCCATGTCGGAGGCGTCGGTGCCCATGTCCGCGCCCGGGACATAGCGCCCGCCGAGCGAGGCGATGTGCCGGGCGTGCACGGGCAGGAACCGGGCCTTGTTCGACGCGGTCGGCTCGGCGTCGATGACGCTCTTCCCGCCGCCGAGGTCCAGGCCGGCGAGGGCGGACTTCACGGTCATCGCGCGGGCGAGGGCCAGTGCGTCGCGGACGGCGTCGTCGTGGGTGGGGTAGGCCCGCATCCGGACGCCACCGAGCGAGGGGCCCATCGTCGTGTCGTGGACGGCGACGGCCGAGCGGATCCCGCTCTCCGGGTCCCGGACGAGGGTCAGCTGCTCGAAGTCGTCGGTGTCGAGGACGTCCAGGATGCTCATGGGGTCTCCACGGTGAGGCGGCATCGGGGTGGCCGGGGTGTGGCCGTCGACGCAGTCCACCTCCGGTGCGGGACGCAAGCAAGATCGTCGAGACCGATCCCCGGAAACACGCAACGAATCCGCAGATGTGGTCTTGTTCGGACGCAATTGTTGCGTCCGGAGCCACGGGGACGGAAGTTCGCTGGGGACGCGTAACGGCGACCGGGCCCGCGACGAGCAGTGGGGTGGCCGAGCGGTCACCCGCCCGCGACCGGAACGCCGACCCCGCCCGGGCGGTCCAATCCGGTCGACGATCGGATGCCGTCCGGCTACCGTGAGTAGAACTGCCCGGCCACCGGCCGGTCGCCATCGCGACGGCCGGTCACGTCCGCCCGGCCCGCCGCGTGCTGTCCGCACGCGCGTCCTTCGACGAAACGACGAAACGATTCCGACCGTGTACCCCTCCGTCCCCCTGTCCGCCGACCCGAGCGTCCGCGGGGCCATCGACCGGCTCTCCGCCGAGTTCGCCGGCCGTGCGCCCGCCGCCGTCGTCGACCGCATCGTCCGCGGTTCGCGCCGCGACCTCGACGCCGCTCCCGTCGCGGCCCTCCCCGAGCTGGTCGAGCGGCTCGCCCGGCAGCGGCTGCTCGACGGCGCCGACGTAGCGGGCTGATCCGCACCGGCGGCCCGGTGTCCGGGATCCACCGGTTCCCGCAGGCGCCGGGCGGCCGTCATGCTGGTGGTCACGTTCGAGTCCGGTCCCGCACCGGACCGGGAGAGGAGCCGTGATGTCCGACGCCGTCCCGCACGACCGGCAGCTGACCGAGGCCCGCTGGACCCACATCGCGCTGCCCACCGGGAATCTCGACGCCGCGATCGACTTCTACACCACGATGACCCCGCTGGTCGTCGTCGAACGGTTCTCCGACGACGCAGGCGAGAGCGCCTGGCTGTCCAACGAGAAGCAGGTCGAGACGCCGATGGTGCTCGTCCTCGTCTCCTTCGACCAGGACCGCGGTGAGTCCCTGGGGCTGTTGCAGCCGTTCGCGCACATCGGCATCGAGGTGCCGCGACGCGAGGACGTCGACGCCGCCGCGGACCGTGCCCGTGCCGCGGGCTGCCTGCACTGGGAGCCCCGGCAGATGCCGGGCCCGGTCGGCTACATCTGCGCGCTGACCGATCCGGACGGCAACGTCGTCGAGTTCTCCCACGGGCAGGACGTCTTCGCACTGGTCCGTGCGCGCTGGGGCAGCGGGTCCTGACCCGCTCCCGGTGCCGAACTTCCCGGTGCCGAACCTCCGGATGCCGAACTTCCCGATACACCGATGAGTCCGGCCGCGCGCCGGGGTCGGCACCTGCGGGGGACGACACCGCACCGTGGGAGGCAATCGTGACCTCGAACAGCACGAGCCCGACCAGCACGAGCCCGACCAGCACGAGCCCGACCAGTACGAGCCCGTTCAGCACCGCCCTGCCGCCCGTCGTCGACGCCGCGACCTGGGAGCGGGAGCTGGCCGCGCTCCGGGTCCGGGAGAAGGCCGCCACCCGCGAGCTCGACGCCATCGCCGCCCGGCGCCGCCGGCTGCCGATGGTGCGGATGCCCGACTACGTCCTCGAGGGCGCGGACGGCCCGGTCCGGCTCGCCGAGATCTTCGGCGATCACCCGCAGCTGATCGTCTACAGCCACATGTGGCACGACGGCGCCGAGTGGCAGTGCGGCGGCTGCACCGGGTTCACCTCGCAGTTCACCCGCCTCGCCGGCCTGGAGAAGTTCGACGCCCGGTTCGTGATCGTCACCCAGGGCCCGATCGACGAGGCGCTCGCCTACCGGCGCCGGGTCGGCAACACCATGACCTGGTACTCCACCGCGCACAGCGCGTTCGGCAGCGACGTCGGCGCCCCGCCGGACGCCGGGTTCGCCGTGAACGTGTTCCTGCGCGACGGCGACACCGTCTACCGGACCTGGCACACCGACGGCCGCGGCACCGAGCAGCTGAGCTACCTGTTCGGGCTGGTCGACCTGCTGCCCTACGGCCGTCAGGAGGTGTGGCAGGACTCCCCCGAGGGGTGGCCGCAGGGGCCGACCTACAGCCGCTGGGCCGGTCCGGAGGAGATCGCGGCCGCCTACGGCGACCCGCACTGAGCCGGAACTTCGCTCTGCCGGAACTTCGCTGCGCCGGGACCTCAGTGCGCCGGTTCTTCAGTGTGCCGGTTCTTCAGTGTGCCGGTTCTTCAGTGTGCCGGGACGCCCGGCGCCACCGCGACGAGAGCCTCGTCGAGGATCTCCAGACCACGGCGGATCTCGGCATCGGTGGCGGTGAGCGGCGGCGCGATCCGGAACGTGCCGCCCATGCCCGGCAGCTGCACGATGTTCATGTGCAGGCCGAGCTCGGCGCAGCGCGCGGTGACGGCGGCACCGAGCGCGTCGGCGTCCGGGGCACCGGGTTCGGGGACCAGCTCCAGCCCGACCAGCAGGCCCCGCCCGCGGACGTCGCCGATCACCGGGTGCCGCCCGGCCAGCTCCCGCAACCCGTCCTGCAAGAGCCTGCCCAGCTCGCGGGCCCGCTCGTCGAGCCGGTCGCGGATCAGCACGTCCAGCACGGTGTTGCCGACCGCGGCCGGGAGCGGGTCGTTGACGTGGGTGGTGAAGAACAGGTAGCCGCGCTCGTGGGCGGCCTGCTCGATCTCGGCGCCGGTCAGCACGGCGGCCAGCGGCAGCCCGGCCCCGAGGGTCTTGGACAGGGTCAGGATGTCCGGGACGACACCGTCCCGCTCGAAGGCGTACCAGTCGCCGGTGCGGCACAGCCCGGTCTGCGCCTCGTCGACGATCAGCAGCATGCCGCGCTCGTGGCACTTGTCGCGCAGCGCGGCGAGGTAGCCGGGCGGCAGGTCGACGACGCCGCCGGAGCTCAGGATCGGCTCGACCAGGCAGGCGGCGAGGCTGCCCACGGACTGGGCGTCGATCAGGTCGAAGCCGAGGTCGAGCTGACGGCGCCAGTCGAGGTTCCCGTCGGCGTCGAGCAGGGCGGGCCGGAACCGGTCCGGCACCGGCAGGGCGAAGTTGCCGGGCGCGGCCGGGCCGTAGCCTCCGCGGCCGGCGACGTAGGTCGCGTTCGCGGCCGCCTGGGTCATCCCGTGCCAGGACCGGGCGAAGGAGACGATCTCGTGGCCGCCCGTGACGAGCTTGGCCATCCGGATCGCGGCCTCGTTCGACTCCGCCCCGGTGGTCAGCAGCAGGACCTTGTCCAGCGGCGTCTCCCCCGCCGGCACCGGGATGGTCTCCACCAGCCGCCGGGCCAGGTCCACCACCGGCCGCGACAGCATCCCGCTGTAGAGATGGTCGAGCCGTCCCACCTGCTCGCGCACGCACGCGACGATCTCCGGGTGCGAGTGACCGAGGATCGCGCTCATCTGCCCGGAGGTGAAGTCGAGCAGCTCGCGGCCGTCCTCGGTGAACACCGAGGCGCCTGCGGCGCGATCGACGATCCCGGGGCTGAACCCGCCCCGGCCCGCGTAACGGACGAGGTGGCGGTCGGGGGCAGGGCCGGGTACCGGCCCGTCGGTGCACGAGGACGTCATCGACCGGACGCTACGAACACGGGGCCGATGCGCGCGACGTCCGTCGGGGCGGATCAGAAGTCGTAGGCCCCGTCCCCCGAGCCGTGACCGGGGTGGATCCGCCGCAGGTGCACGCGCCGGGAGAACCGGATGGCCGGCCGGACGAGCATCTGCACGCTGCCGGCCAGGAACAGCCACGTCCCCCAGAACACCGTCGCGTCGGAGAAGAACAGGACGCTGCCGACGGCGAACCACAGCCCGATCAGCAGGTCGTTGACGATACTGAGGACCTCGTAGCGCTGCCGGACGACCAGCTCGTCGTGCCCGATGTGGAACACGACGGTCGTGCCGTCCCCGGACCGTTCCGGCATGGACGCCTCCTCGCTCGGCGGTACTGCTGCGCGGTGACCGACTGCGTGCCGCCGAGGATCGCGCACGGGCCCGCCCCATGGGGAGTCCCGCGGGGACCGGACGCTGTCAGCGGGGGTCGTCGGTCTCCCGCGGCCGCGCGGCGTGCCCGGGCCGCCCGCGGGTCCGGCGGCGTTCCTTGGCCTCGGCCTCCATCACGTGCCGGCGTCCTCCGACGACCGCGTCGCGGACAGCCGTGTCGAGGTCGCAGAACGTGCGGTAGTAGCCGTCGTCGTACTCCTCGACGACCTGGAACGTCCAACGGCCCGCGATGACGTTGAGGCCGATCAGCTCCTGGTCGATCCGGTCGGCCACCTCCGGGTGCCCGGTGCGGCGCAGGCCGTCGATGACGTCGTCGAGCAGCTCGTCGGCGTAGCCGGTCATCTGGTGGAACGCGTAGAGGTGGCCACGGGCGCGCTCGATCATCTCGACGGCCTCGTTCATCTTCCCCACCGCGGCGACGGCGTCGTCGGACACGCCCTCCGGGCGCAGGTGCAGGGGATCGGGTTCGTCGGCGTGCTGCGGCTCATCGGTCACGACCGGGACTTCCCGGACCGGCCGTGACCAAACCGACGGGTCGCCGGCCGAGAAACCCCGTCGTACCCCTTCCGAATTTCTTTGACATGAGTTCTGATATGTCAGTCTGCGGATCTTGATCGGGAGGAGCCCCATGAGCAGCACGCGGCAGCCGGAGCGGCGGCTGATGCCGGCCGAGACCGTCTACCGGAGCCTGCGGGGCGGCGACCACGCCCCGGCCGCACTGTCCGGGGCGGCCCTGGTCGGGGTCCGGACGGCCGCCGACCTCGCGTCCGGGGCGATCACCTTCGAGCAGGCCGCCGACCGGCTCGACGAAGCCGGGCTCCCGGTGCGGTGGCCGCGCACCGCGGGCACCGCGACGGCCGCGGGGCTCGAGCAGATCACCGCGGCGCGACTGGTCCTGGAACCGGCCGCGGCGGCCGGTGCGGCCGCGGCCGCCGGCCCGGAGGACCGCGACCTGCTCCGCGAGCGGGCGAGCTTCCTGGCCACGGCCGCCTGCGGCGAGTCGGACCCCGACCGGCTGTTCCGGCACGACGCCGAGGTGCACGCGCTGCTCTACCGGATCGCGGGCGGCGGACCGGCCGACCCCGACCTGCCCGACCTGTGCGCCCTCGCCCACCGGGACTGGGCGGGCCGGGCACGGGCGACCGGCGACGTCCTCGACGCGGTGCGACCGCACCTGACCGAGCTCGGTGACGTGCTGCGGGCCGTCGCCGAGGGGACGCCCGAGCAGGCGCGGCGGACGGCGACGACACACGTGTGGGGCACCCACCTCATGCTCATGCAGGCGGCAGCCGGTTCCGCCCGCTGAGCCGCGAGGGCACCGGGCCGGCGCCGGAGCCCGCCAGCCGCCGCCGGGCGATCTCCAGCTCGGTGGCGACGACGACCGCCCCGACCCGCGCCGAGCCCGGGCGGATCCGGCCGATGATCCCCAAGATCGTGTCCAGTCTCCGGTAGAGCCCTTGGCGGCCCAGATGCAGATCCCGCGCGGTGTCGACCTTGCGCCCCCAGTGCCGCACGTAGGTGCTCAGCGTCGACACCAGGCCCCGGTCGCGCCGGGCGTCGTCGAGCAGGTCGCCGAGCTGGTCGGCGATGAAGTCGGCGACCGCGTCGTCGTCGAGGCGGAGCAGCAGGGACTCGACGGCGTAGTCGGCGCTGTCGACGACCTGCGGCCCGGCCCGGTCGATGCCGTGCACCGTCAGCGCCTCGTGCAGCGACCGGGGCACCCCGGCCAGCCGGTGCGCGAGCGGGCCGACCACGACGCGCGTGTCGACGGCGGGGATGCCCCGTCCGAGGTCGTCGAGCAGTGCGGCACGGCCGGGCTCGTCGTGCACCGCCACGACACCGAGGAGCCGGCCGTCCCGCACCTGCGCCACGACCGTGCGCGCCCGCGTACCGAGCACCGCCTCGACCGCGCCGGCCGACGCCGGGGCGGGCAGGTCGGCGACGAGGGCGACGACACCGGCGTCCGGGTCGAACCCGAGCGTGTGCCCCAGCTCGGCGAACCGGGCGGGGTCCGGGTCACCGGCGACCGCCAGCCCGAGCAGGTCGTGGGCCGCGTGGTCGAGGGCCGATGGCGGGCGGCTGCGCAGCAGCTCCAGGGCCAGCACCTCCGGGGCCTTCTCCAGCGCCACCTCGAGCACCGTCACGTCGGCCGCACGGCGCGGGCTGATCGTCAGCACCGCCATCGTCAGGCCGCTGACGACCACCGGCGCGGACAGCCCGCCCTCCCCGAGACCGGGCCCGTCGCGGTCCTGCGGGGCGACCGCCGAGGCGATGGTCGCACCGTCGAGGCCGTTCAGCTCGACGTCCGAGGCGACCTGGTCGGCGAGCACCGCGAGCAGCTCGGTGAGGTCCGCGCCGCCGGAGAGCGCCTCGACCAGCGCGTGCGAGATGCGGTCGCCGGCCTGCAGGCGGCGGACCGAGCGGTTGGCGAGCTGGCCGTTCACCGCCCGGCACAGGTCGACGAACCGGACCACCCGGCGGAGCTCGATCAGGGGCAGGCCGACCTCGTCGGCGACCTCACACATCTCGGCCGGGATCCCCGCCAGCCCGGTGCCGCACTCGACGGCCAGCGCCGTGACCGCCCGCGCGGCGAGGTTGCGCACGTAGCGGCGCCGGCGCTCGGCGTCGGCGTCGCGGAGCACGACGCCGCCGACCAGCAGCAGCTCACCGCCGCGCAGCAACGTCGCGATGTGCAGCACCTCACTGGTGTGCACCCAGCTCACCGCCCGCTCCAGGGCGTCCCCGCTCCCGGCGCCGGCAACCACACACGGGTCCGCCTCGGCCAGTAACGGCTCGTCCAGCACGTCCCGCAACGGGATCGGCACGATATGTCGCCTCCTTCGCATGATCAGTGGACATTCTGAACCTTCTGGCCCGGCCACCACCTCCGTCACCCTTTCTCGACACGCATCGACTTCTGACACGCAATCGACGGAACCCCAGCCGGAAGGACACCTCCATGGACGCACCGGTCGGATCGGCCGCCGGCCCGGACTTCGAACAGGCGACCCGGCGCGTCCCCGACTCCGAGCGGACGTCGAGCGTCTCGGGCCAGTTCTGGATCTGGGCCGGCGCCAACATCGCCCCGATCAACTGGGTCCTGGGCGCCCTCGGGATCAAGCTCGGGCTGTCCCTCTCGGACACCCTGATCGTGCTGATCGCCGGGAACCTGATCGGGATGGCCGGCTTCGGCGTCTTCGTCCTGCTCGGACAGAAGACCGGCGTCACCGGGATGGTGCTGTCCCGGGGCCCGTTCGGCCGCCGCGGCGCGTATCTCCCCGCGACCATCCAGGCGTGCCTGGCCATCGGCTGGTGCGCGGTCAACACCTGGATCGTGCTCGACCTGGTGATGGCGCTGTTCGGCAAGATCGGCCTGGTCGACCCGCTCGCCGCCAACGCCGGCTGGCGGATCGGCGTCGCCGCCGCGATCATGGCGATCCAGGTCGCCATCTCGTGGGCCGGCTACCGCGCCATCGCCGGCTTCGAACGCTGGACGGTCCCGCCCACCATCGTCGTCCTGGTCGTCATGTCGGTGGCGGCGTGGTTCTTCATCGGCGTCGACTGGGGCTACCAGGGCCCGCCCGGGGAGATCCTGACCGGGACCGACCGGATCGTGGCGATGTCCGGGGTGATGACGGCGATCGGCATCGGCTGGGGCATCACGTGGTTCACCTACGCCGCCGACTACTCCCGCTTCGTCAGCCGCTCGATGCCGCGCTCCCGGCTCTACCTCGCCAGCGTCCTGGGGCAGTTCATCCCGGTCGTCTGGCTCGGGGTGCTGGGCGCGTCGCTGGCCACCCGCAACGGCTCGATCGACCCCGGCCAGCTCGTCGTCGAGAACTTCGGGGCGCTCGCGATCCCGGTCCTGCTCCTCGTGGTGCACGGGCCGATCGCCACCAACATCCTCAACATCTACACGTTCTCGGTGGCCGTGCAGGCGCTGGACATCAAGGTCTCGCGCCGGGCGCTGAGCCTCGCGGTCGGCGTCGTCGCACTCGTCGCGGTGATCTTCTTCGTCTACGCCGAGGACTTCGCGACGGTGCTCGACACCTGGCTGGTCGGCATCGTCGCCTGGATCGCCGCCTGGGCGGGGGTGATGCTCGTGCACTGGTTCGTGTTCGAGCGCGGCACGGTCGACACCGACCGGCTGCTCGCCGAACCCGCCGAGCGGCGCATCCCCGCGTTCCACACCCCCGGCCTGGTGTCCTTCGCCGCAGGTGTCGTCGCGACCTGGCTGTTCCTGCACGGCGAGGCGTCGCTGCTGCAGGGCCCGATCTCCACCGCACTCGGCGGCCTCGACCTGTCCTGGCTGGCCGGCGGCCTCGTCTCGGCCGGGACCTACCTGGTGCTCGGCCGCCCTACCACGCCGGCCACGACCGGCGTCCCCGCCCGGGCGGCCCGCCCGGAGCCGACCCCGACCCAGCAGTGAGTGGATGATGAGCGAGTTCGAGATCACCTGGCCGAGCGGCGTGCGCGCCGCCGCCGCGTTCACCTTCGACGTCGACGCCGAGTCGTGCGCGCTGGCCCACGACCCGGCGCTGGCGCGCCGCACGTCGGTCATGTCGCACCAGTCCTACGGGCCGCGGGTCGCGGTACCGCGGATCCTCGACATCCTCGACGGCCACGGCGTGCGGGCGACGTTCTTCGTCCCCGGCTACACCGCCGAGCTCTACCCGGACACCGTGCGGGCGATCGCCGAGCGCGGACACGAGATCGCCCACCACGGCTACCTGCACGAGAACATGCTCGGCCTCGACGAGGCCGAGGAGCTCGCCGTGCTCGACCGCGGCCTGGACGTGCTGCGCGACGTCGCCGGGGTCGTCCCGACCGGGTACCGGGCTCCCTGGTGGGAGATGAACTGGCACACCCCGAAGCTGCTCGCCGAGCGCGGCTTCCGCTACGACTCCAGCCTGCTCGACGGCGACCGGCCCTACCGGTTCACCGCCGCCGCGGGGGCCGACCTGATCGAGATCCCGGTCGACTGGGCCCTCGACGACTGGGAGCAGTACGCCTTCTTCCCCGGCTGGACCGGCAGCGGGGTGATCGAGGACCCGGACAAGGCGACCGGCATGTGGTACCGCGAGGCCGCCGCGCACCACCGCTGGGGCGGGTGCTTCGTGCTGACCAACCACCCGTTCCTCTCCGGGCGGCCCGGACGGGCGCACGCCCTCGACGAGCTGATCGGCCGCGTCGCCGCCCTGGAGGGCATGTGGGTCACGACGCTGGCCGAGATCGCGGAGCAGGCCTGGTCGACCTGCACCGCGACGTTCACCCACCTGCGCCCGGAGATGCCCGCCCCCACCCGGGCACCCGGGCAGCCCTGACCCACCCACCCGTACGCACATCCACGATCCGAAGGGAAGCACCGTGACGCTCGAACGGCTGAAGGACATCCACAACGGCGAGAAGGTCACCCCGACGTTCTCCCGCGAGGAGATGGACCGGAGGCTGGGCCGGCTCCGCAAGCACATGGCCGACGGCGGGCTCGACGCCGTCCTGTTCACCAGCTACCAGAACATCAACTACTACAGCGACTTCCTCTACACGACGTTCGGGCGCAACTACGGGCTGCTCGTCACTCAGGACGCGCACACCACGATCTCGGCGAACATCGACGCCGGGCAGCCGTGGCGGCGCAGCACCCACGACAACGTCGTCTACACCGACTGGCAGCGCGACAACTACTTCCACGCCGTCCGCACCGTGCTGGCCGACGGCGGGCTGACCCGCGGCCGGCTCGGCATCGAGGACGACACGGTGCCGATGCGCACCCGCGGGCAGCTCGCCGACGCCCTGCCGGACTTCGAGTTCGTCGACGTCTCGCAGGCCGTGATGCGACACCGGATGGTCAAGTCCCCCGAGGAGATCGCGTTGATCACCGGGGGGGCCCGGATCGCGGACATCGGCGGGGCGGCGGTCACCGCCGCCGTGGCCGAGGGGGTGGCCGAGTACGAGGTCGCCCTGGCCGGCACCGAGGCCATGGTGCGCGAGATCGCCGCCACCTACCCGCACGCCGAGCTGCGCGACACCTGGGTCTGGTTCCAGTCCGGGATCAACACCGACGGCGCGCACAACTGGGCCACCTCCCGGCGGGTCCAGCGCGGCGACATCCTGTCGCTGAACTGCTTCCCGATGATCGCGGGCTACTACACCGCGCTGGAGCGCACGCTGTTCCTCGGCCGGCCCAGCGACGAGCACCTGCGGCTGTGGGAGGTCAACACCCGGGTGCACCGCCGCGGGCTGGAGCTGCTGCGGCCGGGTGCGGTGTGCAAGGACATCGCCGCCGAGCTGAACGAGATCTATGAGGCCGAGGGCCTGCTCCCGAACCGCACGTTCGGCTACGGCCACTCCTTCGGCGTGCTCTCGCACTACTACGGCCGCGAGGCCGGCCTCGAGCTGCGCGAGGACATCGAGACCGTCCTCGAGCCCGGCATGGTCGTCTCGATGGAGCCGATGATCATGATCCCGGAGGGTCGGCCCGGCGCGGGCGGGTACCGCGAGCACGACATCCTCGTCATCGAGGAGAACGGCGCGCGCAACATCACCGGCTTCCCGTTCGGCCCGGAGCACAACATCCTCGGCGGCTGATCCGCTCGGCGACCGTGCGCCGCACAGGTCCGGTGCCCGCCGCACAGGTCCGGTGCCCGCCGCACGGGTCCGATCCTGTGCGGCAGATGCGTCGGCGAGCGCGCAGAGCCGGCCGGGGCGGGTCTACTCCCAGCGGAGCAGCGCGGTCCGCAGCAGGGCCGCGAGCGAGCGGCGCTGGTCCGGGCTCAGGACCTCGAGCAGCGCCGCGTCGGCCTCGAGCTGGCGCGGCAGGAGCTCGTCGACCAGCCGCTCCCCCGCCGGCGTCAGCGACACCCGGGCGGCCCGCCCGTCCTGCGGGTCGGCCGCGCGCCGCACCAGGCCGGCGTCGAGCAGCTTGTGCAGCCGCTTGGTGGTGGCCGCCGGGGAACCGACCACACCGGCGGTGAGCTCGCCGGGACGTAGCGGGCCATCGCTGCGCCGGAGCTGGCTGAGCACGTCGAACTCGGTCCGGGTGAGGCCCGCGCCGGCCAGCCGCTCGTCCGCGGCCTCCTGCAGGAAGCGGGCGGCACGCAAGATCCGCCCGACGACCGCGACCGGCTCGGTGTCGAGCTCGGGGAACCGCTCGGCCCAGGCGGTCTGGATCGTGTCGACGACATCACGTCCGCTCATCGTGACCTCCTTTCACCGGTGAACTATAGTGCTTCACTGGTGAAAGGAGTATGCGTGCCGCAGGTACTGACCCGCGAGCTGGTCCGGTTCGCGCCGCACGACGGGGCGCACCGCCCCGCGCTGCGGTGTGCGATCTCGGTCGCCGTCCCGATGCTGACGCTGCTCGTGGCCGGCCGGATCGACCTCGTCGGCGCGGCGGCGTTCGGCGCGTTCACGGCGATCTTCGCGCGCGACCTGACCGCGCCGGCCCGTAGCGCAGTGCAGGCCGTCTGCGGTCTCGGGCTCACCGCGAGCGTCGCGCTCGGCGTGGCGGCCGCGCACCTCCCGGCCGCGCCGTGGGGGGCGCTGCTGGTCGTCATCGCCGTCGCCGCCGTGGCGACCGTGGCCGGCGAGATGATCGCCTGGAAGCCCCGCGGCCCGCTGTTCTTCGTCTTCGCCGCCGGCGCGTTCGCCGGCTCGGCCCCGATGCCGGCGGGCTGGGGCGTGCAGGCCGTCGCGACGACGGCGGCGACCGCGCTGTTCGCGGTCCTGGTCGGCAGCGCCTGCCGGCTCCTGCCCTCGCACTCCCCGCTGCGCAGGCCGCTGGTGGTGACCGGGTTCCGGGAGGCCCTGGCACGGCGGCCGGTCACCGACATCGTCGTGGCCTGCCTGCTGACCGTGCCGCTGACCGTCGCGCTCGGCACCGAGCACCACTACTGGGCGCTGGTGGCGGCCGTCGTCCCGCTGACCGTCGCCGGGACCACCGGCCAGGTGGTACGTGCCGTCATGCGGATCGGCGGGACGGTCGCCGGCCTCGCCGTCGCCGCCGCCCTGCTCGCCCCCGACCTGCCGACGTGGGGCGTCGTGCTGGTGGTGATCGTGCTGCAGGGGCTCGCCGAGCTGCTGGTGCTGCGCAACTACGCGGTCGCACTGCTGTTCATCACACCGCTGGCGCTGTTGGTCTCGCACCTCACGCACCCCGGTCCGGCGGGAGCGTTGCTGCTCGACCGGCTGCTGTCGACCTCGATCGGGGTCGTCGTCGCGCTGCTCGTGCTCGGCGTCCGGATCACCACCGAGCGGTACCGGCGGGCTCCCGACCCGGCACCCTGACCTGCCCGACCTCCGGATCGCGGACAGGAACCGACCGCATCGGGTGCGACCGTGGCCCCGTGTCCACCACCCGCACCACGACGCCCCGGTTGAGCGCCCGGGCACTCAACCGCGCCGCCCTCGCCCGCCAGCGCCTGCTCGAGCGCTCCGCGGCCGGCGTGCTCGACACCGTCGCCCACCTCGGCGGCCTGCAGGCCCAGGAACCGCAGGAACCGTTCACCGGCCTGTGGTCGCGGCTGCGCGGGTTCGACCCGGCCGCGTTGTCGGAGCTGCTTGCCGCACGCCAGGTGGTGCGCATCCATCTGATGCGCGGGACGGTGCACCTGGTGACCGCCGCGGACGCGCAGGCCTGGCGCCCACGGCACCAGGCGATGCTGCGGCAGCGGATGCTCGGCGCGGCACGCCGCGAACTCGCCGGGGTCGACCTCGACGCGCTCGCGGAGGCCACGCGCGCGCAGCTCGCCGGTGACACGACGCGCACCGCCGGGGAGATCGGCCGGGCGTTGGCGGCCCGGTGGCCAGGCCCGGACCCACGGGTCCTCGGGCAGACCGCGGTGGCGCTGGTGCCGATGGTGCAGGTGCCGCCGCGCGGGCTGTGGCGCAGTACCGGCCCGGCGCGCTACGCGCTGCTGGTGACCTGGTCGGGCGAGCACGATCCCGACGCAGCCGACGCAGCCGACGCGGCCGGTCGGGCGCTGGTCCGCCGCCACCTCGCGGCGTTCGGGCCGGCCGCGACGGCCGACGTGCGGGCGTGGTCCGGTCTCGCCGGGCTCCCCGCGGCCGTGGCGGCCGTGCGCGACGAGCTCGTGACGTTCCGCGACGACCGCGGACGCGAACTGCTCGACCTGCCGGACGCACCGCGCCCGGACCCCGACACGCCTGCTCCGGTGCGGTACCTGCCGGCGTTCGACAACGCGATCCTCGGCTACCACGACCGCAGCCGCATCATCGACACCGAGCACCGGGGGCTGTCGGTGGCCGGGGCACGGGTCGTGCTCGTCGACGGACGGGTCGCCGCGACCTGGACCGTCGACGACGGCACGGTCGTCGTCACACCGCTGCGCCGGTTCACCCGGGCCGAGCGGGGCGCGGTCGCCGAGGAGGGCCGGGAACTGGCCGCGTTCCTCTCCGGTGGGGAGAGCCTGCGCGTGCGGGTCCACGCGTCCCCGTGCTGACCGGCTCGCACTCAGCAGGCCTCGGCCAGGAGATCCACCAGGTCGGCGCGGGCGAGACGTTCGAGCAGCTCGGGCAGGGCGGCCTCCGGCAGGCCCTGGCCCTGCAGCTGCTGCGCGCAGCGCGCCGTCACCCCGGTCACGACCGGCCGGGTGACCCGGCCCTCGAACTCGGCGACCAGGCGGTCGCTCACCGACAGCACCGCCTCGGCCCGTCCCCGGGACACACGTTGCTGCGGCTCCGTACCGGTCACGACAAGGTTCACGAACCCCACTTTCCCCGGCCGGATGAACACCCGGTGACACCCGAGGAGGCCGGGGCCGATCGAACGGTGCAACGCCCCGCGAACAGCCCGGGCCGGGGGCATCGGCCCTGGTCAGCCCGCGGAGACCCGCACGGCCTCCGGCCCGGTGGGGCGAGTCACCGCCGACACGGTCCCGACCACGAGCAGCACCAGCAGCGCGACGAGCACGACCAGCAGCGGCACCTCCCACCCGCCGGTGCGCTCGTACGCCGCCCCCACCACCAGCGGTGCAGTGGCGGCCACCAGGTAGCCGCCGCCCTGCACCAGCGCCGACATCCGGCGGTTCTCGGTCAGGTCCCGGGCCCGGCGCACCACCAGCGCGAAGATCACCGTGATGCCGCCGCCCTGGGCCGCGCCGCCCAGCATCGACCACACCGGCCACGATCCCGGTGCGAGGAGCAGCCCGAGCGGCAGCGCGGTCCAGACGACGCCCACGAGCGCCATCGGCATCCACGGCGCGGGGCAGACCCGCAGCAGGACCGGGACACCGAACGCGCCCGCGATCGCCGAGATCTGGAACAGCGACGCGGCGACCCCGGCGCCCTCCGGGGTCATGCCGAGCTCGTCGGTCAGCAGCACCGGTAGCCAGGCCGTGACGCCGTAGTAGGCGAAGGCCTGGCCGGCGAACGCGACCGTCAGTCCCCAGACAACCGGTCGCCGCCACCAGACCGGCCCGGTCGTCTCCCCGGCCGGACGGGTGCCGGCCGCGTCACCGTCGTCGTCGGGCAGGTGGCGGGTCGCGAGCCACCACGACAGCCCGGCCACCACGGCCAGCCCGCCCCACACCGCCAGCGCGAACCGCCAGTCGGTGGCACCCGCGATCGGCGCGGTCAGCGAGAGGGTCGCCATCGAGCCGACGTTGAGCGTCGCGGTGTAGAGCCCGAGCACCGGCCCGGCCCGGCGCGACAGGTCCCGGCCGATGATCACGGGTACCGCGACGTTCCCGACGGTCACCGCGGCGCCGATCAGCAGCGTCCCCGCGACCGCCGTGCCGAGGCCCCCGACCGATCTCAGGACGATGCCCGCGGCGAGCACCGCCAGCGCGACCAGCACACCCCGCCCGAGCCCGGTCCGGGCCAGCAACGCCGACGCCGCCGGCGTCGCGAGACCGAAGCAGAGCACCGGCAGGCTGGTCAGCAGGCCGGCGGTCGCCGCGTCGATCCCCAGGTCGGCCTGGATGTCGCCGGTCACCGCGGAGACCGCCACGATCGGCCCGCGCAGGTTCAACGCCAGCAGGACGATCGCGGTGATCAGCAGTGCGGGGGCGACGGCCCGGCGGGTGGGGGTGGGATGCGTCGTGGACACCGGGTCCATGCTGGCGTCCGCCGCGCTCCGCGGCACCCGGTCGTGAGCAAGGACAAGTTCCCGCGATCAGGACAGGACGTGGACCGCGACGACCGACGTGCGTCGCTCCACCGCTCAGGACGCGGTGTCCCCGAGCCGCCGTGCCCCGACCGCGCGGCGACGCATGGCGGCCTCCGCGAGCTCGGCGTCGACGCCGACGTAGACGTGCCCGTCCTCCTCCCGCACCGGGAACACGGTGATCGGGCGGGTCGCCGGCGGGCACAACGGCTCACCGGAGGCGTAGTCGAACACGCTGCCGTGACAGGAGCACAGCAGACCCTCGTCGGTCACCTTGCCGCTGGAGAGCAGGCAGTCCAGATGGCTGCAGTAGTTGGAGGTCGCGTGGACCTCGCCGTCGGAACGCGAGAGCGCGACCTCGACCTCACCGGCGAAGAACCTGCGCACGACCCCCTCGGGGATCTGGCCGGAACGGGCGATCTTGTGGAACTCCACGATGACTCCTAGGCGGTGATGCTGTCGAGCAGGTCGAAGAGGTCCTGGTCGTCGTCGGCCAGGGCCTCGCGCGGGACCGGGGTCCCGAGCGCGAGGAGCCGGCGGGCCGCGGGGACGTCGCCCCCGCGTTCGACGGCGAAGGCCGCACGGACGCAGCCGTCGGCCAGGTAGAAGGCGGTGAAGTCCCGCTCGGTGACGCTGCCGCGGATCACGATCTCGGCGTCGGCGGGGGCGTGGCCGACGAACTGGAGGTTGAGGTCGTACTGGTCGGACCAGAACCACGGCGCCTCGGCGGGCGGGGTCGGCTTGCCGAGCAGTGCCCGTGCCACCGTCCCGCCCTGGGTCGTGGCGTTGTCGACGTGTTCGATGCGCAGGTACCCCTCCCCCGCGGCGCGGGTCGCGACGTCCCCCGCGGCGAAGACCCCCGGAGCGGAGGTGCGGCAGGCGTCGTCGACGACGATGCCGCCGCGGACCGGGTCGGTGGCGATGCCGGCGGCCCGGGCCAGTTCGTCGTTCGGCACCGACCCGACGGCGACGACCACCAGGTCGGCCGCCACGGGCCCGGCCGCCGTGCGGATCACGACCCCGTCCGCGGTCTCCTCGATCGACCCGATCTCCTGCCCGCACCGCAGGTCCACCCCGTGGTCGCGGGCCAGGTCCGCGCAGAACCCGGCCATGCCCGGGCCGAGCTGCCCGAGCATCGGCAGCTGCCCGGCCTCCAGGACGGTCACGTCGATCCCCCGCGCACGGGCCGAGGACGCCACCTCGGCGCCGATCAGCCCGCCGCCGACGACGGCGAGCCGCTCGACCGCCGGCAGCGCGTCGCGCAGCCGGGTGGCGTCGGCGACGGTGCGCAGGTGCAGGACGCGCTCGCCGGCGAGGCCCGGCAGGGTGCGGGCCCGGACGCCGGTGGCGAGCAGGACAGCGTCCGCGTCGATCCGGGAGCCGTCGGCGAGCACCACCTCGCCCGGGGCGACGGCCGCCGCCGCACTGCCGGGCCGCAGCACGACGTCATTCGCGGCGGCCCAGGCCTCGTCGAGCAGCACCAGGTCGGCGGAGCCGGACTCGCCGGTCAGGAAGTCCTTCGACAGCGGCGGACGCTGGTAGGGCAGATGGGGCTCGTCGGACAGGACGGTCACCGGGCCGTCGAAGCCCCGGCGGCGCAACATCCGCACCGCAGCGACGGCGGCCTGGCCGGCACCCACGGTGACCAGGCTGCGGGGTAGGTCGGGCATCAGATCTCCTCGTGGCTGCGGGGCCGGGGGTCGACGTGCACCACGCCGTCGACGATCCGGACGTCGTGCACCGGCTGGCACTCGTCGCGCCCCTCGGCCCGGCCGGTCTCGGGATCGAACGCCCACTGGTGGGCCGGGCACACGACCCGGCCCTGCCAGACGACGCCACGGGCCAACGACCGTCCCTTGTGGACGCAGACGTCGTCGAAGGCGAAGACCCGGTCGCCGACGAGGAACAGCGCGACGGCGCGGTCGCCGAGCTCGACCCGGGTCCGGCGCCGGCGCGCGAGGTCGGCGTAGCGGACGGTGGCGATCCAGTGGGTGGTGTCGGTGTCGGTCACGAGCCCTCCTCCCTGGCGTCGGGCCGCGGCGGGTGCGGTCGGGCACCCGCCGCGGCGGGGCGGTCAGAGGGTGGGCGCGACGTAGGTGTCGTAGAGCGCGCGGGTGTAGGAGAAGCGCATCTCCGCGCCCCAGCGCACGAACTGCAGGCAACGCTGCTGCAGTTCCGGGGTGTCGGCGTGGTCGAGCACGATCTGGAAGCCCCGCTCGCCGTGCACCTCGTCCGAGGTGATGTGCAGGTCGAAGAACTCGATCTCGTCCTCGGTGAAGCCGTAGGCCTCGCGCAGCGGCACGATCTGCTTCTTGTAGATGCTCGGCACCTGCGACTCGAGGCCGACGACCAGCGCGGCGGTGGCGACCACGAAGTGCTCGCGCATCGCGACCGCGTAGCACCAGGACTGCAGACCGCGGGTGACCGCGTTCATGTTGTCCGGGTTCTCGATCCGCTCCCGGCTGGTCCCGCACGCCTCGCCGAACCGGATGAGGAGGTCGGTGTGCCGGATGTCGGCGAGCTCCTCCTCGTACATGTTCTGGAGGGTGAAGTCCTTGGCGTCGGTGCAGTGGTCGGGGGTGTTGCCGTAGATGTAGCCGAGGTAGTCGGCGAACGGCCCGACGTAGTGGTAGTGGTTCTCGGCCCAGCGGCTGAAGTGCTCGCGGGTCAGCGTGCCGTCCGCCCAGGCCTTCGAGAACGAGGCGTTCTTCGCCTCGCGGCCCTTGATCGCGTCCTCCAGGGCGGCCCGGAAGTCCTCCCGGGACAGCATCCCCGGGGCGGGTGTCCCGGTGGTCTCGTCGACGGTCAGGGTCATGGCGAACCCTCCAGAGGAGTGGGTGTTCGGTGTCGGGTGAACCGGCCGAAGGGTCTGCCTCCGACCCGGTGACCTCGACGTTATGCGGGCCGGCACGCCGGATCGCCGGTCATTGCGCACAACGATCGATGCGTTCTTGCAGCACTTCGCACCCGGTGCGTCCCGGTGGCACAGGGGGCGACGACGGAGACGACGACAGCGACGACGACGGCCCCGGACCCGCAGGCGGGCGCCTGCGGGTCCGGGGCCGTGGACGTGCCGTGAGGGGTCAGAAGAAGGTCGCGGCCACCAGCGTCGAGACCGCCAGCCCGGCCATCACCGGCAGGAAGCACCGGCGGGCGAGCTCGATGACGGGCACGCGGGTCACCCCGGCGACGACCAGCAGTGACGACCAGGCGACGAGGACGCCGCCGCCGGCCCAGATCGAGCCCATCTGCCCGACGGCGGCCAGCGTCGCCGGGTCCACGCCGACCGTCGGTCCCAGTGCACCGGCGAGCGAACCGGTCATCGGCAGCCCGGAGAAGCCGGAGCCGTCGAGCCCGCCGAGCAGCCCGACGATCAGCACTCCGAAACACATGACGACGGGGTTGTCCGGGATGAGGTGCTGCGCGGACACGACGAGGTCGAGCAACAGCGACGGTGCCTGCGCGTCGTCGGGCAGCCCCAGGATCTCGCCCGCGAAGTCGGAGTTCCCCATGAAGAAGAACCCGGCGATCGGCAGGACCGCACCCATCGCCCGGAACGCGAAGACCAGCCCGTCGGTGACGTGCTCCCCGACCGAGGACAGCGCGGCCCGGGGGCCGTCGAGCGCGATGCAGGCCAGCACGGCGAGCACGACCGCGAGCCCGCCGACCAGCGCCGCGGCGGAGCCGCTCTCGACCGGCGGCACGAGCGACAGCTCGCCGAGCACCAGATAGACGATCATCAATCCGAACGTCACCGGAACCGCGACGGCGAAGACCCTCGCCAGCCGCTCGGTGCGCGGGTCCTGGGGCACGGTGTCCCGCCCGGCCGGCTCCGCGTCGCGGTCCGGAACGTCCCCGGACCCACCCGACGGCGGTGGCGCCGCACCGTTCGCGTCGCTCTCCCCGGTCCGGGGCCCGCCACCCACCGCCGCGCCGACCGCGACCCGTTCCTCGACCTGCTCGGTCACGGCGATCGGCTCGGCCCCGCTGCCGCCGGCCTCTCGTGCACCGAGCAGGCGCAGCCGCAGCCGGCGGACCAGCCCGGCCGAGGGCCGCGGCCCGACGACGACACCGGACTCCCACTCCTCGAGGTGCGCGTCCGAGGGTGCCCGCATGTGCCGGGCCAGCAGCGCCCCCATGATCGCGAGCGCGGTGATCCCGGTGACGATCGAGAGGACGAGTGCGACGTCGGCGACCCGGCCCGGATCGGTCCCGGCCGCGGTCGCGGAGAGGCCCGGTGCCACCTGCATGACGTAGTCGCTGGACAGCGCCATGCCCTGGCCGGCCACCGCGATCGCCATGGCGGCCCCCATCGCTGGGAGCCCGGCCCGGATCGCGGCCGGCACCAGGATCGCGCCGATCAACGGGACCGCGGGCGTCGGCCAGAAGAACAGGCTGACCACGAACGTGACCACGATCAGCACGGTCCAGGCGGACCAGCCGCCGCGCATCACCTTCTGGAACGGGGTGACCATGCGCTGGTCGGCGCGCATCGCCCGGAGCGCGCCGAGCAGGGCCGTCACCATCGCGATGATCAGGAAGATGTTGAACAGTTCGGCCGCCGCGGTCAACGTGGCGTTGAAGATGGCCTGGACGGCGACGATCGGGTCGGCCGTCACGGTCCAGGCCGTCGCGACCGTCGCCAGCAGGGCCGGTACCAGGACGTTCCTCCGGGCGATCATCGTGCCGAGGATCAGGATTACGCCGCCCAGATAGACCCAGTGCGCAGCAGTCAGAGCCACCGCTGCCTCCTTCCCGCCGAGCACACGGCGGTGTGTGTGGTGGTGTGGCGGAACACACTCACACTCCCCCGACCGGTGGGCCAGGCCAACAGTGCACAGCCCTGCGGTCACCGATTGTGCAAGGTGCCGTGACGACGCCGTGCCGACACAGTGCCCTCGTCGAGGGCTCGGTTCTGTGCAGGTTTCACGTAGGCGGCACAGAGCACCGGAGTGGATCGTGCCTCGCATGACCGTCCTCGCACCCGCGTCCCCGTTCCCCGTGTCCGCCCGCGTACCGGCGCTCGGCGCCGACGGCATGGTGTCCGCCAGCCATCCGGCGATCAGCCGTGCCGGGGCCGAGGTACTGGCCTCGGGCGGCAACGCCGTCGACGCGGCGCTGGCGATGGCCGCCGTCGCCTGGCTGGCGCTGCCGGGGCAGTGCGGGGTCGGCGGGGACGCGTTCGCGCTGGTCCGCGAGGCCGACGGCGAGGTACGTGCGTTCTGCGGCAGCGGCTTCGGTCCGGACGGCGGCACCCCGGACCGCTACGGCGCCGCGACGACGCTGCCCCGGTACGGACCGTTGTCGGTCACCGCACCGGGAGCGGTCGCCGCGCTCGCCGCGCTGCACGTCGCGGGCGCAACCCGGCCCCTGCCTGAGCTGTGGCAGCCCGCGGTCCGGATCGCCGCCGCCGGGCTGCCGTGCACGGCGCGGACCCGCGACGACATCGGCCGCCACCGCGACCGGCTGGCCGCGGACCCGGACACGGCCGCCGCCCTGCTCCGCGACGGCCGGGCACCGGCCGTCGGGACCCGCCTCGCCCACCCCCGCCTCGCCGAGTCGATCGCGACCCTCGCCCGCGACCCGGACGCCCTCTACACCGGCTCCCTCGCGGACCGGGCGGTCGAGGCCCTGGTCGCGGGCGGTGCGCCCTTCACCGGCGACGAGTGGGCCGCCAGTGGGCACGTCCCGGCCCAGGCCCCGCTCGAGGGCCGGTACGCGGGCCACCGCGTCTTCCAGACCCCGCTGCCGACCCCGGGCTGGATGGTGCTCGACCAGCTGGCGATGTGCGACGGCGAGCTGCGCACCGGTGGTACCGCCCCGGCGCCGCTCGGCGTCGAGGCCGTCCACCGGCTCGCCGGCGCCGCCCGCATCGCGTTCGACGACCGCTATCACCGGGCGGGAGCCGACGTCCCCGTCCCCGCCCGGGCCGGCGACCCGGCCGCACTGGCCCACGCCCGGGAACGGATCCGGGCCGGGGACCTGCCGGGTCCGGCCGGTGCCCGGGCCGGCGGGGACACGACGTCGATGGTCGCCGTCGACGCCGAGGGGCGGGCGGTCGGGCTGATCGCGTCCCTGGCGTTCACCTTCGGTGCCGGGACGACCGTGCCGGGCACCGGCATCGTGCTCAACAACCGGCTCGCCCGGGGCGCCTACCTCGTGCCCGGACATCCGAACGAGGTACGGCCGCGCCGCCGCCCCCTGCACACGCTCAACACCTGGCTGGTCACCGACGACGGCGGCCGGCTGCAGCACGTCGGCAACACCCCCGGCGGCGACGGCCAGGTGCAGTGGAACGCCCAGCTGATCTCCCACCTGCTCGACCACGGCGCGGGCCCGCAGGACGCGGTGGACGCGCCCCGGTTCTCGGTCTTCCCGGGCAGCGACGCCGGTGACCTGGGCAGCCCGGCGGAGCTGCGGTGCGAGGACCGGCTCGGGCCCGCGGTCCTCGCCGGCCTGGCCGCGCGGGGGCACCGGGTCGTCGACGTCGGCGGGCACGGGGCGGGCGGGAGCGCCCAGGTCGTGTCGGTCGACCAGCGCAGCGGCTGCCTGGTGGCGGGGTCGGACTCCCGCCAGGAAGGGGTGGCGCTCGGTGTCTGAGCAGGAGGCGGTGGAGCCGGTGGCGGCCGGGGCTCCGCCGGTGCCCCAGGGGCGGTACGTGGCGGCCGTCGTCGACGGCGATCTCGTCCACAGCGCCGGGATGACTCCCCGCCGGGACGGCCGGCTGCTGGTGACCGGCCGGGTGGGCGACACGGTCGGGGTCGCCGAGGCCGCAGAGGCCGCCGGGATCGCCGTGCGCAACGCGCTGCGGGCGTGCACGGCCGCCGCCGAGGCGGCCGGGCGGGTCCTCACCCGGCCGGTGCGGATGAGGGTGTGGGTGGCGTGCTCGGCCGGTTTCACCGGACAGTCGACCGTCGCGGACGGGGCCTCCGCCGTGCTCGCTCAGGTCTTCGGCCCGGACCTCCTGCCGGTGCGGGCCGCCGTCGGCGCGCTCGCGCTGCCCGGCGGTGCCCCGGTCGAGGTCGAGCTCGTCGCCGCGCTCGCGCCGGCGGGCCCGCGGTGACCGGCACGGTCGACGCCGTCCGGACCGGCGGCCGGCTCGGACCGGCCACCGGGTTCCTGGTGCTCGGGACGTTCGCGAGCACGATCGCGAACACCCTGGTCACGGTGCCGCTCACGGCCATCGTCACCGACCTCGGGGCTCCGCTGACCGCCGGGACACTCGTGGTGGTCGCGTTCAACCTGACCTGCGCGGCGATGCTCCCGTTCGCCGGGTGGCTGGGTGACCGGCTCGGCCGGCGGCGGCTCTTCCTGATCTCGATGATCGGGGTCGCCGCCGGCGCGACGGGTGCCGCCCTCGCCCCGAGCCTGCCGCTGCTCGTCGCGTTCCGCGCGGTGCAGGGCTTCTCCGGCGCGCTCGTGCTGCCGACGGTGCTGGCGCTGCTGACCGCGGCCGCCACACCGGAGCACCGTGGCCGCGCGGTGTCGTGGTGGGCGGCGGCCAACGGCGCCGGTCAGGCGGCCGGACCGACCCTCGGCGGGTTCCTGGCGGACGCGACCGGCTGGCGGTCGGTCTTCGCGGTGATCGTCCCCTTCGCGCTCGTGGCGTTCGCCGGTGCGCTACGCGGGCTCCCCCGCGACGAGCCGCGCGCCGTCCGGCTGGAGTGGGCCGGTGCCCTCACCCTCACCCTCGGCACGGTCGGCGTGCTCCTCGGTGCCGCGGCACTCGGCGCGGTCGGCCCCGCAGCCGCCGTGACGTGGGGCGGCTTCGGCGCGGGGCTGGCCTCGCTGGTCATGTTCGTGCTGGTCGAGCGGCGGGCCACCCGCCCGTTCGTCCCGCTCGGTCTGTTCGGCGACGCCCGGTTCGCGCGCTCGGCGGTGGCGGCGCTGGTCCAAATGATGTGTCTGACCGCGACCCTGCTGGCCGTCCCGCTGTTCCTGCTCGCCGAGTTCGGGATCCCGGCCCGGGACGCCGGCCTGCTGGTCGTCGCCGTGCCGGTCGTGATGACCGTGCTCGCGCCGGTCGTCGGCCGGCTGACCGAGGGGTGGAGCCCCCGCCTCGCACTACGCTGCGGGCTGCTCGTGCTCGCCGCGGCCGAGGCCGCCCTGGCCGTCGTGCTCGGCACGGCCTCGGCGTTGCCCGCGCTCGTCGCCGGCTGTGCGGCGATCGGCTGCGGCATGGCCCTGACCCAGACCCCGGCGGCCACCGGCGCCGCACGGTCGGCGCAGCTGGCCGGGTCGGGGGCGGGACTGGGGGTGTTCAACTCCCTGCGTTTCGTCGGTGCCGCGCTCGGGGGCGTGGTGGTGGCCCTGGCCGTCGGCGACGGCCCGTCCGACCGGACCGCGACCGTGGTCGTCGCGCTCGTGTGTGCCGGGTCGGCACTGGTCGCCCTGGGTGTCAGCTTCGCGGGCCGCGTCCGCGGCTGACCCTGCGCGTCGCACGGGTCAGTGGTCGCCGCACGGGTCCGGTCTGGTGCGGCACGTCCGCACCATGTGCGGCGCCCGGCCACTCGACCGGACCGCGACGGGCCCCTCGCCGGCGGCGAGGGGCCCGTCTGACCGAGACGATCAGGCGGGGACCGCGTCCGCGACCAGCTCCTCGAAGGCGCTCAGCGCCGCCGCCCCGACCGCCTTGTCCTGCTCCCCGTTGCCGCCGCTGATGCCCACCGCGCCGACGACCTGGCCGTCGTGCACCAGCGGGAAGCCGCCGACGAACACGGCGAACCGGCCGGTGTGCATGTGCTGGATCCCGAACGCCTCGTTGCCCGGCAGCGCCGGGCCGTTGGGCGCCTCGTTGAACAGGTGGGTGGCCCGCTGGTGGCCGGCCGCGGTGAACGCCTTGGCGATGGCGATCTCGACGCCGGTCAGCCGGGCACCCGTCATGCGGTGCAGCGCGATCGGGTGGGCGCCGTCGTCGGCGACACAGATGGTCTGGCGGACGCCGATCCGCTCGGCCTCGGCCTCGGCCGCCCGCAGCACGACGAGCGCGTCCTCGAGGGTCAGTCGGTGGATGGTCTGCACGGGTCTCTCCTCCGGTCGGGGTGGTGCTCGGGAATCGGGGGGTCAGGGTCAGGGGGTCAGGTAGACGGTCCGGACGTCGGTGACGAAGTCGAGGGCCTGGCGCCCGCCCTCCGGGAAGCCACCACCGGACGAGGCCCGCAGGCCCCCGAACGGCGGCGCGACCCCGTTGCCCGTCGTCGGGCCGTTGATCTTGACGATCCCGCAGGGTGCGGTGGCCGCGAACCGGTGGGCGACGGCGAGGTCGGTGGTGTGCACCGCGGTCGCGAGGCCGTGGGTCGAGTCGTCGAGGACGGCCAGGGCCTCGTCGACGCCGGCGACCGGCAGCACGGTGCAGAACGGGCCGAACACCTCGTCGGTGACGAGGGGATGGCCGGTGGGGACCTCGGTGAACAGCGTCGGCGGGACCCAGAAGCCGTCCGGATCGCGGTCGGTGACGGCCCCCGCGGAGGCGACGATCCGGGCGCCCGCCTCGACCGCGCTCGCCCGCAGCGCCTCCAGTCGCCGGAACTGTCCCGCGGTGGCGACCGGACCGGTCGTCGTCGCCGGGTCGTCGCCGGGGCCGACGGTCAGGGCCCGCACCCGCTCGGCGAGCAGGCCCATCAGCTCGGCGGCCACGGGCCGGGCGACCAGGACCCGGTCGGTGGAGGTGCACGCCTGCCCGGTGAGCCCGAACGCACCGGTCACGATGTCCGTGGCCGCCCGCTCCAGGTCGGCGTCGGCGCACACCACGGCGCAGTTGCGGCCGCCGAGCTCGAGCTGCAGCCGGGCCTGGCCGTGCGCCTGCGCGCGGATCGCCGCACCCACCTGGTCGGAGCCGGTGAAGCTGATCCCCCGGACGCGCGGGTCGGCGAGCAGCGTGGTCATCGCCTGCGGGTCGTGGCCGTGCAGCACGGGCATCGCGTCGTCGGGCAGCCCGGCCGCGGTGGCCGCCGCGGCGAGCCGCTCACCGGTCCCGGCCGTGACCGGCGAGGGCTTGAACACGACGGCGTTGCCCGCCGCGAGCGCCGGCGCGATCTTGCGGGCGGCCAGCGACAGCGGGAAGTTCCACGGGGTGACGGCGGCGACCACGCCGAGCGGTCCGCGCAGGGTGTAGGCGAACGTGCCGGGGGTCTCGGACGGGTAGGTCGTCCCCTCGACCAGGAACGCCAGCTGCGCGGCCAGCCGGAACTGCTCGGCGGCCTTGCCGACCTCGCCGCGGGCGGCACCGAGCGGTTTGCCCTCCTCCCGGGTGATCAGGTCGGCGAGCTCGTCGCGGTCGGCCTCGAGCTGCTCGGCGATCCCGCCGAGCACCGCGGCCCGGCGGGCCGGGGTGGTGTCGGCCCATCCGGTCGCGGCGGCACGATCGACCGCGGCGCGCGCGTCGACGGCGGTGGCGGGCCGGAACCGGCTGACGGAACGGCTGGGGCGGGCCGGATCGGTCGTCCACGACTCGGTCGCGCGGACGTCCTCGCCCGGGAGAGTCGGTGCGGGATGCACGAAGAACCTCCGGCGGATTGTGGAATGTGACGGCTACCGGTGATTCTGGGCGCGGTCCACCATGACCGGCACTGGACGAAGTGCAGCCGACCACGGATCGGATATAGGCAGATGGCACAGACCGCACCCCCCGATGCCGGCCGCGGTGCGCACACCGCGCGGGTCGACCCGTCCGACCTGGTCTCGATCGCCGACCTCCTGGCCGAGCCGCTGCTCCGCAACACGCTCCTGGCCGGCTCGGACGGGACGTCCCGGACCGTGCGCTGGTGCATCCCGCTGTCCGAGATCGACGGCGCGCCGCCCCCGGAGCCGGACGCCGGGCTCGTCGTGCACGCGCCGGTCGCCCGGCTGCGCGGCCCGGTGGGTGCCGACGTCGTCCGCCGCGTCGCGGGGGCCGGAGCGGTCGCGCTGCTGGTGCGCGTCGAACCCGCCGACGCCGCCCCGCCCGCCCAGCTGCGCGGCTACCTGCCCGAGGCACGGGCCGCCGCCGACGAGGCGGGCCTGCCCCTCGCGCTGCTACCCGCGACGGCGGACTTCCGGGCGGTGAGCCAGCTGGTGGCCACGAAGGTGCTGGCCCAGTCGACGCACGTGCTGGAGTACAGCGACCGCGTCCACCGTTCGCTCGGCGAGATCCTGGCCCGCGGCACCGGCATCCCGGCGCTCGCCCACGGCATGTCGCGGATGGCCGGCGCCCCGGTGATGGTCGTCGATCTCGACGGGGCGGTGCTCGCCCACGAGTCGGGCGTCGGTCAGGCCCGGCCGGCGCCGGAGTACGCCGCCGACCTCCTCCGCCGCCATGGCGACACCCTCGGCGCGGGGCCGCCGTCCCACGAGGCCGTCGCGCTCGGCCCCACCGATGCCGGTGGTACGGCCGTCGTGCCGTTGGCCGCGCCGATCTCGATCGGCGGGGAGCCCTGCGGGCTGGTCGCGGTGCTGGAGCCGGTCGACGGCGACGCCCACGACCGGGCCCAGCGTCGCATCGTGGTGCAGGAGGGCGCCGTCCTGATCGGTGCGGAGATGCTCCGGATGCGGTCGATGACCGAGGCGGAGGAACGCACCCGCGGGGACTTCGTGGTCGACCTCGTCCACGGCCGGTTCGCCGACGGGCAGCAGTTGGTCGCCCGGGCACGCCACCACGGTTTCGTTCCCGACGGCCGGCACGTGGTGCTGGTCGCCGAGCCGGACCCGCCCGTCTCCGACGACGCGCGAGCGGTCCGCCGGTTCCAGGCCGCGGCCCGGGCGGTGGAGCGGATCGATCACGGCGCAGCCGGGCCGATCCTCGCTACCCAGGTCGGCGGGAACCTGGTCGTGGTCGCCCCGGTCCCCGGCGACCACGGCCCCGAGGAGGTCCGCACGCTCGCCGGCGCGGTCGCGCGCGCCGTGCAGGAGCGGCTGGTGGGCACGGCCCGGGTGGCGTTCGGCGGTGCCCGGTCCGGCGCGGGCGGTGCCGCGACCGGCTACCGCGAAGCGCGCACGGCCCTCTCGCTGGCCCGACGCGTCGATGCGGCCCCGGTGGTCGGCTACGAGGACCTCCGGATCTTCGTGGCGCTGCGCGAGATCGCCGACTCCGAGAACGGACGCCGGTTCGCCGAGGAGGTCCTCACGCCGTTGCGCCGCGCCGACGGACACAACCGCAGCCTGGAGAGTGTCGTGCTCGCCTACATCGGCGAGTCGGGCAATCTCAACGCCGCCGCGCGACGACTCGGTCTGCACCGGAACACGACGTTGTACAAGCTCGACCGGATCTCGCGCGCGATCGGGATGGACATCCGCTCCTCGGACACCCAGTTCATGGTCTGGCTGGCGCACCACGTCGACACCCTGGCGAAGGTGAACGACAGCCTGGACGCCGAGCTGGCCCCGCCGCCGTGATCAGGCCTCTCAGTCGTGGCCTCCCGCCTCGGCGCGGTCCAGCATCCCGTCCACCAGGAAGTCCGCGTAGGCGTCGGCGATCTGCTCCGGACTGCGCGTCCCACCCGGCCGGTACCAGCGGTAGACCCAGTTCGCGGCGCCGAGCACGGCCAGGGCGACCAGCTGGGCGTCCAGGTCGGACTTCACGCGCGGGTCGGCCTGCGCGTCGCCGATCAGCCCGGCGATGAGGGCCTGGTACTCGCGCACGGGCAGTTCGACACGGCGCTCGTCGGTGAGCTGGTCGTACTCGTGCAGCAGGACCGTGGTCTTGACCAGGTTGTCGATCAGGTACAGGACGTGCCCGTGGATGACCGCCCGCAGGCGTTCGACGGGGTCGAGGTCGGCCTCGGCGAGCGTGCGCAGGTTGGCCAGCCCGGCGGCGAACACCGAGCGGATCACCTCGAAGAGGAGGTCGTCCTTGCTGCGGATGTAGTGGTAGAGGCTGCCCTTGAGCACCCCGAACTCGTCGGCGATGTCCTGCAGCGTGGTCGAGCGGTACCCCTTGCGTGCGAAGATCGCGGCCGAGATGTCGAGCAGCTCGTGCCAGCGGCCGTCGTCGGAGCGGAAGGGCGGCGCGGTGTCGGCCCGTGCCGCCCTTCTCCTGTTCACCACGCGCCCACGCTAACCACCTGGTGACGACGTCCGTCCGCCTGCTGCCGCGGCGCGGTACCGACCGGCCCCGGCCGGCGTTGCGGGGGCCCGTGCTGCACCGCCGAGCGGCCGGAGCGATCCTGGTGGGGTGAGTAAGGACCCCGTAGCGCTCGATCTCGACGACTCTGGACTGGCTCAGGGGCTGCCTCGCCCGACCGACCGCCGCGACGCGGTCGGGGAGGTCCCGTTCCGCCCGGTCCAGTTCTGCGACAACGACCTGCCCACCGCCCTGGAACGGGCCGCGGGCTGGCTGCGTGAGACACAGGAGTGGCTGGGCGAGCCGGTCGACGTGCTCGCCGTGCACCTCGACTACGACGACGCCCCGGATGCGATCTACTACGAGCTGAAGCTGCTCTGCAACGAGGAGGATCTCGCCGGGGCGCCGATCGCCCTCCGGAAGCAGTCGTCCGCGCCCGACGGGTCACCGCAGACGTAGGAGCACACCCGGCCGGACCGCGAGCGTCGGCCGCGAGGTCCGGGACCGTCACCGTGACGGTCCCGGACCCGCCGGTGTGCGCGGTCATGTGCCGAGGGCCTGCTCCGCCAGCAGCCGGTCCCGGAGCCGGAACTTCTGGATCTTGGTCGCGGACATCGGCCAGTCCGTGGTGAACCGCACGTGCCGCGGCACCTTGTACTTCGCCAGCCCCGCCCGGCAGTGCGCCAGCACCGCCTCCTCGGTCAGTACGGCGCCGGGCCGCGGTTCCACGAACGCGGCCGGGACCTCGCCGTACTTCGCGTCGGGCACACCCACCACCACCGCCATCTGCACGTCGGGGTGGGTGCCCAGGTACGCCTCGACCTCCAGGCAGCCGACGCTCTCGCCACCGACCTTGAGCATGTCCTTGGTGCGGCCGCGGAAGGTCAGGTTGCCTGCCGCGTCGATCGAGGCGAGGTCGCCGGTGTGGAACCAGCCGTCGTCGTCGAAGCACTCCGCGGTCTTCTCCGGGTCGTTGCGATAGCCCTGGAACAGGTTGAACCCGCGGATCCACAGCGGACCGGTCTCCCCCGCGGGCAGCTCGGCGCCGGTCAGCGGGTCCCGCACCTGTGCCTCGACGCCGGTGAAGGGCTTGCCCGAGGTGAGGCGGGCCTCGAGCGGGTCGTCGAGCCGGCCCATGATCGCGACTCCGCCGGTCTCGGTGGATCCGTAGCAGCTGACGTGCGCGGTGTGCGGCAACAGTTCCTGGAACGACCGCAGCAGCTCCGGCGGGCCGACGGTGAGCATCGCCCGCGCCCGGCGGAAGGTGTCCGGGCCGTAGCGGGGATGGTGCAGCAGCGGTCCGGTCAGCGTCGGATAGGCCGGGTACAGCAGCGTGGCGCGTTCACGTTCTATCTGGTCCAGCGCCGCGTCGACCTCGAACCGGGTCATCGACAGCCAGGCCGCACCCGCGCTGAGCACGCCGACCATCGGCGCCTGGGCGCTGACGTGGAACATCGGCAGCGGGTTCCACATCCGGTCGGCCGCGGTCAGCCCGAAGGCCTCCTCGCCCACCGCACGTCCGAGCCGGACGACCGAGCGGTGGGTCAGCGGGCAGCCATTCGGCTCGGCCGTCGTCCCCGACGTGTACATCATGATGTAGGGCGTCTCCGGGGTGACCGCCTCGACCGCGGCCAGGGCGGCGCCCTCCGCGACCTGGCCGCCCCCGGCCAGGAACGCCTCCCCGGTGACGAACCCCGGCGCCGTCCGGGTACCCAGCACCACCGCCGCCTGCAGCGCGGGCGCACCGGCGACGGCCGGGGTGACACCGGGCTCCGCCGCGGCCAGCTCCGGGAAGGCCTCGTGCAGCCGCGCGACGTAGTCGACGTGCTCGTCGACGGCGTCCGTGGTCAGCAGGACCGACATCGCCGAGTCCGGGACCACGTGCGCGATCTCCCGCGGCGCCAGCCGGGCGTTGATCGGTACGAACAGCGCGCCGGTCATCGAGACACCGAGCATCGCGTGCACGAACGCGAGCCCGTTGGGCATCAGGGTCCCGACTGCGTCCCCGGGGCGCACCCCGAGCGCGAGCAGGGCCCGGGCGACCGCGGTCGCCGAGTCGAGCAGCTCGCGGTAGGTCTGGCGGACCTCCGGGAACACGACCGCGTCGGAGTCGGGATGCTCGCGGGCCGCCCGCAGGGCGAGACCGGGCACCGTCAGGACGCCGTCCTCCACAATCGACAACTGCCTGCCTCCCACTGACGAGTGTCGCCCGGCGATCAGGGCCCGGTCATCCGAACGAGCGCGGCAGGCCGAGCCCCTCGGCGATGCCGTTGCGCGCCATCTCGTTGGTGACCGGCCCGATCCGGAAGAGCCGGACGTCGCGCCAGTAGCGCTGCATGTCCGTCTCGGCCGAGTAGCCCATCCCGCCGAGGATCTGCAGCCCGAGGTCGGCGGCCTGCCCGGCGAGCTCGGAGGCCACCACCTTGGCCATGTTCGCCTCCTGGCCACAGGGCCGGCCCAGCGACTGCATCCAGGCCGCGCGGTAGACCATCAGCTCGGCCTGGTCGCGCCACATCGCGATGTTCGCGACGTGGTGCTGCAGGGCCTGGAACCGGCCGATCGGACCGCCGAAGGCCTCCCGCTCGGACAGGTACCGCAACGCGTCCTCCAGGACGCCGTCCATGATCCCCACGCAGAACGACGACAGCATGATCCGTTCGTTGTTCAGCGTGGGCAGCAGCATGTACCAGGCCCGGTCCTGCTCGCCGAGCAGGTTCTCGTCGGGCACGAACACGTCGTCGAGGAAGATGTCGCACGACCCGAGCGAGCGCATCCCGAGCTTGGGGATCTCGCGGATCGTCACGCCCTCGCTCGCGGTGGGCAGGATCAGCAGCGAGACACCCTGGTGTCGCTTGGCACCGTGGTCGGCGGTGCGCACGAGCAGCAGGACATGGTCGGCGACGTGCGAGGCCGAGCTCCAGGTCTTCTGCCCGTTCACCACCCAGCCGCCGTCGACCTTGCGGGCCCGGGTGCGCATGCCACCGAGCAGGTCCGTCCCCCCGCCGGGCTCGGTGAACCCGATCGCCCACTTCTCGCGTCCGGCCGCGATCGCGGGCAGGTGCTTCGCCTTCTGCTCCTCGGTGCCGTAGAAGCCGACCGACTTGCCGCCGGCGAACGAGGTGATGCCCCAGACCCAGGTCAGCCCGGCCAGCGAGCGGGCGAGCTCGCGGGCCAGGATCATCTGGGTCAGCACGTCGCCGCCCTGGCCGCCGTACTCCTCGGGGATCCCGATGCCGTGGAACCCCGCGGCCGCGATCTTGTCGAAGAGCGCGTGCGGGAAGTTGCGCTCGTCCTTCTCCAGCTCGTTCGCCCAGGACTTGGGTGCCTCGCGCTCCACCCAGTCGCGCACCGTCTTCCGGAAGAGCTGCTGCTGCTCGGTGAGCTCGAAGTCCACTGCTGCCACCTCCGCTGCCACGACCCACTGCGTTGCGACCCGGGTCACACGGTACGCGCCCAGACAACCGTTTGGTAGGGCAGACGACGCCTACAGCTCAGCCGACGCCCTCTGTCGTGCTCTCGGGGTTCCGGCGCCCCGACACCCGAGAGCGCCACGCCCGGACAGCGGCGACGGCGAGCAACACCACCGTCACGCCGAGCAGCACCGCGGAGACCGGCCGGAGCACGAAGATGCCGAAGCTGCCGTTGGACAGCAGCAGCGCCTGCCGGAACGAGCTCTCCAACAGCGACCCCAGCACGAAGGCCAGCACCAGCGGCCCCGGTTCGAACCCGGCCTGCTTGAGCAGGAAGCCCAGCACCCCGAAGGCCAGCACGGCTCCCATGTCGAACGTGCTGTTACCGATGCTGTAGACCCCGATCAGAGTGAGCAGCACCGCGACCGAGGACAGCACCCCGATCCGGACCCGCAGCAACCGGATGAACACCCCGACGAGGGGCAGGTTCAGCGCCAGCAGCATCACGTTTCCGATGTACATCGACGCGATGACACCCCAGAAGATCTCCGGATTCTCGGTGGCGAGCAACGGCCCCGGCGTCACGCCCTGCAGGAGCAGCGCCCCGAACAGCAGCGCGAGCACCGAGTTCGACGGCAGGCCCAGGGTCAGCAGCGGGATGAACGCCGACGTCGAGGACGCGTTGTTGGCGGTCTCCGGACCGGCCACACCTTCGATCGCGCCCCGACCGAACCGCTCGGGCTCGGGGGCGACCTTCTTCTCGACCGCGTAGGAGGCGAGCGATCCCATCAGCCCGCCGCCGCCGGGCAGCGCACCGACGAGGAACCCGAGCACGGACCCTCGGGCGACCGGCGCGATCGAGCGCTTCGCGTCGGCCCGGTCCGGCAGCAGCCGACCGACGCGGGCCAGCGGTGCTGCACCGTGCCGGTTCGCGACGTTGTGCAGCAGCTCGCCGACCCCGAACAGTCCCATCGCGACCGACACCAGGTCCAGCCCTCCCAGCAGGTCGAGACTCCCGAAGCTGAACCGGGCCGCCCCGGTGATCGGGTCCTGTCCGACGGTCGCGAGGAGCAGACCGCCCGCCGCCATGACCAGCGCCCGGCTGAACGAGCCGGTCCCGAGGTAGGCGACCAGCAGGATGCCGAGCACGGCGAGCGCGGTGTACTCGGCCGGGCCGAAACCGACGGCGAACTCGGCGAGCGGGCGGGCGAGCAGGGTCAGGCCGACGAGTGCGACGGTCGCTCCCACGAAGGACCCGATCGCGGCGATGCTGAGCGCGGGTCCGGCCCGCCCCTGCCGGGCCATCTCGTAGCCGTCGAAGGTGGTGACCACCGATGCCGCCTCGCCGGGCAGCCGCAGCAACACCGAGGTGATCGTGCCGCCGTACATCGATCCGTAGTAGATCCCGGCGAGCAGGATGATCGCCGAGGTCGGCTCGACGGTGTAGGTGAGCGGCAGCAGCAGCGCGATCGCGGCCGTGGGACCGAGCCCGGGCAGGACGCCGACGACCGTACCCAGCAGCACGCCGGCGAAGACGTAGAGCAGGTTCGCCGGGGTCAGAGCGACCGAGAAGCCGAAGACGATCGAGTCGAGCACGCCCATCAGGTCACCCCGCTCACAGCCCGAACGGTCCGATCGGTAGCGGCACCTGCAACGCCTCCGCGAAGACCAGCCAGAACCCCGCCGTACCGAGCACGGCGGTGGCGATCGCGACCCGCCATCCGTCGCCGGCGACGACCCGGACCCAGAACAGCAGGAACAGCGGTGTCGGCAGCAGCAGCCCGTAGGAGCGGAACGCGAGGATGTAGGTGACCAGCGCGGAGATACCGAGCAGGACCCGCACATTGATCCCGACAGCCGGTCCGTCGGACGCCCGAACGTCGATCAGGGTGCTCACCGCGCCGGATCCGACCAGCAGGAGGCCGGCGACCAGAGGCCACAGGCCGGGCCCGGGTTCGGCCGCCGACCCGACCCCCATCCGCAGCGCGTGCACGACCGCCGCGGCACCGACGACCGTCGCGACCGCGGACGTCAGCCAGCGCCCGGGGCCGGACGTCCGCGGGACCGGCTCGGCGTCACCCGCCCCGCCCGGGGTGTTCGACGTGGTCGTCGGCTCAGCCACCGGCGACCACCTCCCGGAGCCGTCGCCCGAACGCCTCCAACCGGTCGGTCAGCACGTCCGGGGCGGTGTGCACCGCGTACGGCGCGCCGACGGCGTTGCGGTAGCCGGGATCGGCGACGCAGCCCGGCAGTTCGGCACGCAGCCGTTCCACGATCCGCGGATCGAGATCCCGTGGCCCGATCATCGCGTAGTAGGTGGTGGTGTCGATGAGATCGGTGATGCCGTGCTCGGCCAGCGTCGGCACCTCCGGCAGGAAGGTGAGCCGCTCCTCGGAGCCGGTGGCCAGCGGCCGCATGCGCCCGGCGTCCACCAGGGCGAGGGTGTCGCGGCCCGCCGCGTCCCACCGGGCGTCGACGGTGCCGCCGAGCAGTGCCGCGTTGGCCTCGGACGTGCCCTCGAACGGGACCGTGTTGAACACCGTCCCGCGTCCGGACAGCTCGCGCAGCGCCATCGAGAACGATGTCTGTGCCCCACTGGTGCCGACGCTGACCGTCTCGGGCGTCGCCCGGACCGCCGCGAGGAGGTCGTCGATGGTCCGGAACGGGGAGTCGGGACGAACCATGATCAGGCTGGGGATCGCCATCGGCTGCCCGAGGTAGGTGAAATCGCCGTCGGTGTAGCCGACCGATTCCTCGAGCGTCGGGGTGGTGACCAGTGTGGACTGGGTGCCGAGGCCGAGCAGGTAGCCGTTCGGACCGGCGGTAGCGACGTCGACCATGGCCGGTGCGCCTGCTCCCCCGGCCTGGTTCTCGACCACCCACGACTCGCCGAACCGCTGCTCGAAGCAGTCCATCAAGGCCCGAGCGCCGAGGTCGGAGGGGCCACCGGCCGAGTACGGGAGCACGAATCGGACCTCCCGCTGCGGGAAGTTCTCGGCCCCGGACGTCGGTGCGGCCGCACAGCCGGTGAGGATCACCGCCGACACCGCCACCATCGAGACGAGCGCGACGGTCGGCGCCGGGCGCCGGCGTCCTCGCCGACGGTACGTCCGTGCGGGCATCCGTACCCCCGATTCACCGCGCACCCTTGCGCGGTGACTCAGGGTAGGCACGAGGGCCGTCGATGAGTCAACCGGTCGTTCGATAGTCGACCTGCGGCCGCACTGCGCTCAGTCGCTCTCGCGGGCCGGCTCGACGAGGCGCCGGGTGGTGCGCCGGAACGCCCAGACCACCACCAGCGCGGCGAGCACCGTCAGCGGCGTCCCCATTGCGATCTTCGCGAACGCCAGCCAGCCGGTGGCGTCGACGAGGTAGAGCCACTCCTTGACCACGAACCGCGCACCGAACACGACGGACGCGAACAGCGTCGCCACGTCGTGCGCTCGCAGCGCGACGCGGTCCTCGCGCCAGCGGTGGGCACCGCCGTGCACGGCGTTCCAGATCACGCCGCTCAGCGGTCGCCGGACGAGCACCGACCCGAAGGTGACGACGAAGCCCGCCAGGGCCGCCCAGATGCCGATCGCGAAGAAGTCCTTGGCCGACCCGGTCCAGGCGACGAGGCCGGCGGCCGCCGCGATGCCGAGCAGCCCCCCGACGGCCGAGGTGAACGCCTCCCCGCGCAGCAGCCGGAACCCGGTGAGCGCGAGCCCGACGGCGATGGAGATCCCGATCGTCATCGTCAGCGACAGGAATGCGTTGGCCGCGACGAACACGATCACGGGGATGGTGGAGTACACGATCCCCATCGGGCCGCCTGCATGGTCGAGTGCCGTGCGCGGCTGCGCGGCGGGCTGGTCGTTCCGGCGATGCCGGTCCGGCTGCGTCATGGTCATGTCCGTCCTCCCGGGTGCTGCGCGTCGGCCTGGTGTGGCGCGATCCCCAGGAGAAGGCGTGCCGCAACGGCATACTCAACCCGGTTGTGGCCCATGCCACTGTTTCCGGCGGGACTTGACCATGCCGCTACGGCACGGTCTGCACTGGACGTGCAGTCGAGGAGAGAGGGGTCGTCGTGGCCTGGAGCACCCGGGAGATCGCCGAGCTCGCCGGCACGAGCCTGCGGGCGGTGCGGCACTACCACGAGGTGGGACTGCTGCCCGAGCCCGAGCGGCGGTCCAACGGCTACAAGCAGTACGGCGTCCCGCACCTCGTGCGGCTACTGCGCATCAAGCGGCTGGTCGACCTCGGCTTCTCCCTGTCCCAGATCGCGGCCATGGGCGAGGAGGACGACCATCCCGAAGAGGCATTGCGCACCCTCGACGCCGAGCTCGCGGCCACCATCGAGCGTCTGCAGCGCGTCCGCGTCGAGCTCGGGCTGATCCTTCGCACGTCGGTGCCGACCGATCTCCCGGCCGAGCTCGCGCCCGCGGCCGGCGCCCGGATGTCCGACGCCGACCGCTCGCTGGTCGTCGTGCTGAGCCGGGTGCTGGGCCCGCAGCGCATACAGGCCTACGCGGACATGCTGCAGGATCTCCCGGCCGACCCGCTCGACGGCGAGCTCGATGCACTGCCCGCCGACGCCGACGAGGCCACCCGCCAGGACCTGGCCGAGCGGCTCGCGCCCTACATCCACACGCTGCTCGAGTCGAACCCCGGGCTCACCGGGCCGGACACCGACGCACCGCGCGGCGAGCACTTCGTCGCCCGGACGGTCGGCATCGCGATGCGGGACCTCTACAACCCGGCCCAGATCGACGTGATGCGCCGCGCCCACACGCTGCTGGAGTCCCGGAAGGCCGAGTCGCACCCGCCCACCGGCGCCGGCTGAACCACGACCCGCCCACCGGCCCGCCCTCCGGGAGGAGCGGCGACAGCGAGGAGACACGATGGACCCGACGACACCGCCGGAGACCCCGGAGTGCCCGGTCACCGAGTTCGGCCGGCTGCGCGAGCAGGCTCGTACCGTCGAGCTGCCGGGGATCGGCGGCGGGCGCACCGTCATGGTCACGCGGCACGACGACGTCCGCGCCGTGCTGACCGACGCTCGGTTCCGCTGCGACCCGGACGCGATCGAGGGCGCCTCGCAGACGGTGGCGAGCCTGTTCGAGATCCTCGGCTTCCCGGACGATCTCGCCCACCTCGGTCGTGGCCTGCTCACCCGCGACGGTGCCGACCACAGCCGGCTGCGCAGGCTCGTCTCACGGGCGTTCACCGTCCGGCGGGTCGACGCGCTGCGGCCCCGCGTCGAGACGATCACCGAGGGCCTGCTCGACGACGTTGCCGCGGCGGGAGCCGACGGCCGCCCGGTCGACCTGGTGAGCAGGTTCGCCTATCCCCTGCCGGTCGCGGTGATCTGCGAGCTGGTCGGCGTACCCGCGGACCGGCGTGCACGGTGGCAGGAGCTCGGCGCGCTGCTGTTCACCCCGGACACCGGACGCATGCCGGAGGTGGCACGCGCGGTGGCCGGCCAGATCACCGAACTGATCGAGGCGCGCCGCGCCGTCCCGGCCGACGACCTCCTCACCGACCTGGTCCGGGCGCACGACGACGACGGCGACCGGCTCACCGAACGCGAGCTGGTCACGATGGTGTTCGACCTGGTCACGGCCGGGTTCGAGACGACCGCCCACCTGCTGTCCAAGGCCACGCTGGCGCTGCTGACCCGGCCGGAGCAGCTCGCGGCGCTGCGGGCGGACCCGGGCCTCTGGCCGCGGGCGGTGCACGAGCTGGTGCGCACCTGCGGCCCGATCCCGACCGGGCTGCCGCGTCATGCCGCCACGGACGTGGAGATCGGCGACACCACGATCCCCCAGGGGGCCGCGGTGCTCCCCGGCCTGCTGCCCGCGAACTTCGACCCGCGGACCTACGACGCCCCCGACGAGCTCGACGTCCGGCGCGACACCGGCCGCGGCGACGGGCACCTCGGGTTCGGCCACGGGGCGCACTACTGCCTCGGCGCCGCCCTCGCCCGGCAGGAGACCGAGGTGGCGCTGCGGGCACTGTTCACCCGCTTCGAGGACCTGCGTCTCGACCACGCCGGCACGGACGCCACGCAGCCGTCGCACCTCGGGTTCCACCGGTTGCCCGAGCTGTTCGTGCGGGTGTCCTGACAGCCACTCCTCCCGAGTTCACCTCGTTGTTGCCATAGCGGCATCACAGTTGTCATATATCGGAACAGCTCCCTCTCGGAGGACGAGTGTGCGCTCACCCCAGACACGGGAGAGACGCCATCTATAGCTGCAGGTAGAACCGGAATCCCGCCCTCCTTTGCCGGTCGCACGCGAAGCCTTCGCATCGAACTTCGTTGCCACAGGGGCTATCGCGTTGGCGCAACGGCAACTAGCGTGCCACCCGCCGGCCACTGCCCGGCCCGTACCGGCACGACCCAGGAGGGTGCATGAGCCAGGAGCTCCGCGAGCTGCTGCAGAAGACCTTCGAGACCGATTCGGCGGAGTACCACGAGCGCGGCTTCCAGCGGCGCGTGGGCTACGGCAATCGGCCCGCCGTCATCCACATCGACATGGCCAACGCGTGGACGCGCCCGGGCCATGCGTTCTCCTGCGAGAACATGGACACGATCATTCCCGCCTGCCAGGCGCTGAACCAGGCGGCCCGGGCGAAGGGGGTGCCCGTCGCCTACACGACGACCGCGTACGAGGTCACCGACCCGGGACGGCCGTCCGACATGGGCCTGTGGGTGAACAAGATCCCGGTCGAGAAGCTCGCCGTCGGCACGCCCGAGGTGCAGATCGACGACCGGATCGCTCCCGAGCCCGGTGAGCTGGTGCTCACCAAGAAGCGGGCCAGCGCCTTCCCGGGAACGAACCTGCAGCAGTTCCTCACGGTCAACCGGATCGACACGGTGATCATCACCGGGGTCACCGCGGCCGGGTGCGTGCGCCACACCGTCGAGGACGCCATCGCCGAGGGCTTCCGGCCGATCGTCGTCCGCGAGGCCGTCGGTGACCGGGTCGCCGGTGTCGTCGACTGGAACCTGTTCGACATCGACGCGAAGTTCGGTGACGTCGAGCCGCTCGACGCGGTGCTGGCCTATCTGGACGGCCTGCCCAAGTTCGCCGAGACCACGACCCCGTGACACGACCCCGGCGGGCGCGGGACGCGCGCCCGCCGGGCCGGGCGTGCGTCCGGTGTCCATCGACCCGATCACGAGCGACAGGGGGCCGACATGGCCGACAGCGACGTGGAACCACCGGGTACCCGCCGGAACGAGCTGCGACAGGTCAGCGGGGCGGCGGCCGCGGGCACCTTCGTCGAGTGGTTCGACTTCGCGGTCTACGGCTTCTTCGCCACCACCCTGGCGGCCACCTTCTTCCCCTCCGAGGACCCCACGGCCGGGCTCCTCGAGACGTTCGCCGTGTTCGCGGTCGCGTTCGCGATGCGCCCGCTCGGCGGGGTCGTCTTCGGGACGCTCGGCGACCGGATCGGGCGCAAGCGGGTGCTGGCGCTGACCGTGCTGCTGATGTCCGGGTCGACGGCGGTCATCGGGCTGCTGCCGGGGCACGCCGAGATCGGCCTGGCCGCCCCGATCCTGCTCGCCGTCGCCCGGTGCGTGCAGGGTGTCTCCGCCGGTGGTGAGTACGCCGGGGCCTGCACCTACCTGGTGGAGCACTGCCCGCCGCACAAGCGGGCCACCTACGCCGCCCTGATGCCGGCCGCGACGTTCGGCGCGTTCGCGGCCGCCGCGCTGGTGGCGTTCCTGTTCAGCGCCCCGGTCGCCGGCGAGCAGGTCGCCGAGTGGGGATGGCGCGTGCCGTTCCTGCTGGCCGCACCGCTGGGCCTGGTCGGCTTCGTCATCCGGCGCCGGCTCGACGAGAGCCCCGCGTTCCGCAGGCTGGAGCAGAGCGCGCCCGAGCACTCGCCGTTGCGCGCGACGCTACGCACCCAGGCCTCGACGATGCTGCGCCTGGGCGGCTTCATCATGCTGACGGCGCTGTCGTTCTACATCTTCTCGACCTACCTGACCACGTTCCTGCGTTCCGTCGTCGGCATGCGCACGGACGTGGTCCTGGTGACCAACGTGCTCGCCCTCGGCGCGGCGATGCTGGCCGCACCGCTGGTCGGGCGGCTATCCGACCGGATCGGGCGGCGCCCCACGATGGTCACGGCCTGCGCGGCGCTGATCGTCCTCACGGTCCCCGGCTACCTGCTGGCGGGCCAGGGCGGCTTCGGCGGCGCGCTGGCCGGCCAGCTGCTGATCGCCGTGGGCGCGGTGACCGCGAACGTGGTCACCGCGGTGCTGCTGTCCGAGCTGTTCCCCACCCGGGTCCGGTTCACCGCATCGGCGATCACCTACAACGTGGCCTACGCACTGTTCGGCGGGACCGCACCGTTCGTCGCCACCTGGCTGGTGACGACGACCGGCCTGCAGCTCGCCCCGGCGTTCTACATGACCGTCGTCGCGGTGGTCGCGCTGGCGGCCGCCTGGTCGCTGCCCGAGACGGCCGGGCGCCCGCTCGACCACGGCGACGGCGAGCCCGGGGCTGCGACACGGCCCCGGGCAGCGAAAGCGACGATCCACGGAAGCGAGGCAGGATGAAACGCATCGGTGTCGACGTCGGCGGAACGTTCACCGACCTCTACTTCTCCGACAGCGACGACGGCCGGGTCCTCATCGAGAAGGTGCCGTCCACACCGGACGAGCCGGCACGCGCCGTGCTCAACGGACTGCAGCTGCTGTGCCGCAAGGCCGGCGTCGAACTCGGTGACGTCGACCAGCTCGTGCACGGCACCACGGTCGCGACGAACATCGCGCTGACCCACAGCGGTGCGGAGGTCGGCCTGATCACCACCGAGGGCTTCCGCGACATCCTGCACATCGCCCGGCACAAGAAGCCGCACAACTTCTCACTGCAGCAGGAGCTGCCGTGGCAGGCGCACCCGCTGGTCAAGCGCCGGCACCGGCTGACCGTGCGCGAACGCGTCACCGCGCCCGACGGCGAGGTCCTGGTCCGGCTCGACGAGGACGAGGTGCGCACCCGCGTGCGGACCCTGCGCGCGGCCGGCGTCGAGTCCATCGCGGTGTGCCTGCTGCACTCCTACCTCGACGGGACGCACGAGCGACGGGTCAAGGAGATCGTCGCCGAGGAGTACCCCGAGTGCTTCCTCTCGGTCTCGAGCGAGGTCGTCCCGCTCTACCGGGAGTTCGAGCGGTTCTCGACCACCGCGCTCAACGCCTACGTCGGCCCGAAGGTCTCCCGCTACCTGGGCGAGCTCGCCGCGGCGGTCAAGGAGCTCGGATACACCCGCGAAGTCCTGATCATGCACTCGTCCGGGGGCATGATCCCGCTGAACGTGGCCGCCGCCCAGCCGGTCGCCCTGCTCATGTCCGGGCCGGTGGCCGGGCTCATCGGCGGCATCTGGGCCGGTGAGCAGGCCGGCTTCGACAACGTCGTGACGCTCGACATCGGCGGGACCTCCGCCGACATCGGCGTCGCGCACGACGGCGAGCTGCGCATGCGCCACCTGCTCGACACCAAGGTCGGCGACTACCAGGCCATGGTGCCGATGGTCGACATCGACACGATCGGTGCCGGCGGCGGGTCGATCGCCTACGTCGACCCGGGCGGGGTGTTCCGGGTCGGCCCGCAGTCGGCGGGCGCCACCCCCGGCCCGGCCTGCTACGGCCACGGCGGCACCGAGCCGACCTCGACCGACGCCCAGGTCGTGCTGGGCCGCCTGCGCCCGCGCCGCGGACTCGCCGGCGGCGACATGGAGCTCGACCGGGACGCCGCCGCCCGCGCGTTCGGGCCGGTCGCGCAGCAGCTGGACATGGACGCCCGCGAGGCCGCCCTGGGTGCGCTGCAGATCCAGCGCTTCGGCATGTGCCAGGCCATCGAGCTGAACTCGGTCCGCCGCGGCTACGACCCACGCGACTTCACCATCGTCGCGGGCGGCGGCGCCGGCCCGTTGTTCGCCTGCGAGATCGCGGCCGAGCTGGACATCCCGCACGTCCTCGTGCCGCCACACCCGGGGATCATCGCGGCCAACGGGCTGCTCGCCACGGACCAGAAGTACGAGTTCGTCGCCACCGAGCGGCACGCGCTGGCCGAACTGGACCACGCGCGGCTCGACGCCCGCTACCGCGAGCTGATCACGCAGGCACGCGCGCAGCTCGACGCCGACGGGGTGCCCGACCCGGCCCGCGAGATCCGGCGGCTGGCCGACTGCCGCTACGCGGGCCAGGGCTACGAGGTCCGCTTCGAGGTGCCCGCCGGCGAGATCGACGACGACTGGGTGCAGCGCCTGGCCGAGGCGTTCCACGCCGCGCACGAGGAGGAGTTCGGCCACCGCTTCGCCGAGGGCGGCATCGAGGTCGTCAACATCCGCGTGCTCGGACTCGGCCGGGTCGAGGAGCTCGTCGCGCCGCGCGGCGCCGAGGGCGGGGCGCCCGAGGACGCGCTGCTCGAGACCGCCGACGTGACCTTCGACGTGGGCGGGACGCTGCAGACCCGCCCGACCCGCTTCTACGACCGCGACCGCCTCGGGCCGGGGACGACGTTCGACGGTCCTGCGGTCATCGAGCAGTACGACTCGACCACGGTGGTGCCGCCCGGGTTCGGGGTGCGCGTCGACGACGCCCGCAACCTGGTCATCGACGTCCCTGCCCGGTCCGACGGCCAGGACTCCCACGCGCTCGCCACCCCGATCCTCATGCGGGTGATCGGCGGTGCCTTCGCCTCGGCGGCGAAGGAGATGGCCTCGGTCCTGTTCCGGATGGCGTACTCGTCGATCATCCGGGAGTCCGAGGACCTCGGCGCGGGCATCTTCGACCGCGAGGGCAACGTGCTGGCCGAGTCGGACTCGACCCCGATGTTCATGGGCGCGATGCCGAAGATCGTCAAGGGGGTGCTGGGGCTGCTCGGGGACGACATCCACCCCGGCGACGTCATCCTGCACAACGACCCGTACCTGGGCGCGACCCACTCCCCCGACGTCGCCGTCGTGACACCGATCTTCCACGAGGACGAGCTCGTCGGGTTCGCCGGTGCGTCGGGCCAGCTGCTCGACATCGGCGGCGCCTTCCCGGGGCTGGCCGTCGACCTGGTCGACAACAAGGCCGAGGGCCAGATCTTCCGGGCCCTCAAGATCGTCGACCGGGGGGTGCGCCAGGACCGGCTGATCGACCACATCCTGTCCAACACCCGGACACCGACCCACAACGCCGGTGATCTGGAGGCCATGATGGCCGCGTGTGACCTGGCCGGACGCCGGGTCCTGGACCTGATGGGCCGCTACGGCCGCGACCCCGTGCTCGACGCCGGCACCGCGTGGATCGACTACTCGGAGACGATGCTGCGCGAGGCCATCGCGCGGGTCCCCGACGGGGTCTACGAGACCGACATCGGCCACCTCGACGACGACGGCCGCAACCGCGACGTGCCGCTGCCGGTCGCGGTGAAGGTGATCGTCTCCGGTGACGAGATCACCTACGACCTCACCGGCTCCAGCGCCCAGGTCCCCACGGCCTACAACTGCCCGTTCGAGGGCACGACGATGTCGGCGTTCGCCTTCATCACCCGCATGATCTTCCTCGACGAGGTCAGCAACCCGGTGTTCGTGCCGCAGAACGAGGGCATGCTCCGCCCGGTGAAGGTCGTCGCGCCGGAGGGGTCGATCTTCAACCCGACCTACCCGACGGCCTGCTTCGCGCGGTTCTGCCAGGTGCAACGCGCCGTCGACCTCGCGCTGCGGGCGCTGGCCCCGGTGCTGCCCGAGCAGGTCACCGCCGGCAACTCGGCGCACCTGCACTTCATGTCCTACTCCGGGTGGGACGACACCGCGGGCGAGTACTGGGTGTACCTGGAGGTCAACGAGGGGTCCTACGGCGGCCGCCCGACCTCCGACGGGCTCGACGCCGTCGACTGCCTGGTCGCGAACACCCGCAACAACCCCATCGAGGAGCTCGAGTGGCGCTTCCCGATGCGCACCGACCGCTACGAGCTGCGCACCGAGCCGTGCGCGGCCGGGGAGCAGCGCGGCGGCGTGGGGATGGTGCGGGTCAACACCTTCCTCACCCCCACCGTGGTCACGTGTGAGGGCGAGCGGCACGACTCCGACCCGCCGTGGGGCGTGTTCGGCGGTCACGACGGGCTCAACGCCTCACTGGTGCGCAACCCCGGGCACGACGACGAGCCGTGGCCGTCGAAGGTGACCGCACGCCGGATCGAGGCCGGGGACTCGCTGCAGATCACCGTGCCGAGCTCCGGCGGCTACGGCGACCCGCTGCGCCGGGCGCCGCAGAAGGTGCTCGCCGACGTGCTCGACGACCTGACCACGCTCGAGCGGGCGGAGTCCGACTACGGCGTGGTGATCGATCCGGACCGGATGGCCGTCGACGACGCGGCCACCACCGCGCTACGGGCCCACCGCACGGGCTGACGTCCTCCCGCTGCGGCCCGGGCCCGGGGGCCCGGGCCGCGGGAGGGCGCGGGGCTCAGCCGCCGGAAACGAGACCGCCCAGCCGGGACGACACGCTGGCGGCGGACCGGCGGACGCGTTCGCCGTAGTCGTCGCGCAGGAACGGGGTGACCCGGGCGCGGGGCGCGGACAGCAGCACGGCCCCGGTCACCAGGCCGCGATGGTCCCGGATCGGCGAGGAGATCGAGAGCTCCTCGGGGTCGGTGTCGCCGTCGTTCACCGCGAGACCGTCGCGGTGGACCGCGGCCAGCTCCTCGAGCACGGCCTCGGCGTCGCGGCCGTCGGCCGTCACCAGGCCCTCGCGCAGCAGGGTGCGCACCCGCGACTCGGGCAGCTCGGCCAGGAACACCCGCACCGAGGCACTGGCGACCTTGCTGAAGCGGGCGCCCAGCGGGGTGGTGTGCTTGACCTGGCGAGGGCTCGGGATCTGCTCCACGACGATCGACTCGTGCCCGCTCCACAACGCCAGCGCACACGTCTCGCCGGTGGCGTGCACCAGCGCCTCGATCTCCGGGTAGGCGATCTTGCGGACGTCGAGATGGGCCAGCAGCGGGCCGGCCAGCCCGAGAATGCCGACGCCGAGTCCGAAGTGGCCCTTGCCGCCGTCGCGCTCGACGAGACCGACGCTCTCCAACGTGCCCAGCAGCCGGGAGACCGTGCTCTTGTGCAGGTCCAGCCGCCGCGCGATCTCGGTGACGCTCAGCCGCGGCTCCGCGACCGAGAACGTGTCGAGCAGCGCGACCGCGTTGAGCACGGACACCAGCGGACCCCGGACCGGGCCGTCCTCCACCTGCGCCGCGTCGCCGACCGGTCGAGTCGACGCCATCGTGGCTCCTCCCCCCGTCGCGGTCGCCGACGAGGATATCCGGGGGCGGGCGCCCCCGGCCGGTGGCTCACGTCCGCGCGTCCGGCCGCCCCAGCAGCGCGTCGGAGATGATCCTCATCTGGATCTCCGAGGTGCCCTCGAAGATCTTCGTCAGGCGCGCGTCCCGCCAGTAGCGCTCGACCGGGAAGTCCGTGGTGTACCCGGCACCGCCGTGGATCTGCAGCCCCTCGCTGGTCACCCGCTCGGCCATCTCGGAGGCGACGAGCTTGACCATCGACGCCTCGACCGGGCTCGGCCGGCCGGTGTCGACGGCGGTGCAGACCTGGTACATCAGCGCCCGGGACGCCTCGATCTGCGCGGCCATGTCGGCGATCTTGAACCGGATGCCCTGGTTCTCCCCGATCGGCCTGCCGAACTGCACGCGCTGCCCGGCGTAGGTGATCGAGTCCTCCAGGGCGCCGCGGGCCAGCCCGATCGCGCGGGCGGCGGTGTGGATGCGGGCGGTGTCGAGGTCGCCCATGGCCACCCGGAACCCCTTGCCGAGCTCACCGACGACCTCGTCGGCCCAGGCGTCGGCGAACGAGAGCTCCCAGGTCGTCCAGCCGTGGTAGCCGATCTTGCGGACCGGGGTGCCGGTCACGCCCTCGGGCAGGGTGCCGCGTTCCTTGGGCATGAGGAAGCAGGTCACGCCGCGCGAGCGGTGGGCCGGGTCGACCGGCGCGGTGCGGGCGAAGACCTGCAGGTAGTCCGAGCCGTCGGCGAACGTGCACCACATCTTCTGGCCGGTGATCCGCCACCCGTCACCGTCCGGGACGGCCCGGCAGCTCAGGTTCGCCACGTCCGAACCGGCCTCGGCCTCGGACAGCGCGAACGCGCTGAGGAACTCGCCGCGCGCCATCGCGGGCAGGTAGCGCGCACGCTGCTCCGGGCCGAACCCGGCGGTGAACTGCTGGCCGCGGGCGATCAGGCTCGCCACGCTCATCCAGGCCCGGGCCAGCTCCTCGACGACGATCGCGTACTCCGACAGGCCCAGGCCGAGCCCGCCGTACTCCTCGGGCACGAGGATGCCGAAGAAGCCGAGCTCGGCCATCTTCTCGCGCAGCGCCATCGGGATCTCGCCGTGGACCGGGTCGAGCTCGTTGGCGAGCGGGAGGACCTCGGTCGTCGCGAACTCGCGCGCCATCTCCCGGATGGCGAGGCGGTCCTCGGTGAGGAAGACCCCGGGGTGGTGTGTGTCCATGTGTGTCCTCAGCTCGGGTCGGTGGGGTCCTGCTGCAGGTGCACGCCCAGCCCGGCCCGGCCGGGGGCGTGGCGGTCGTCCAGGACGAGGTCGTCGTCGTACCCGCCGTCGTTCTGGGTGCGGTAGGCCAGCGGCTCCGCGGTCGGGATCGACAGCACCCGCTCACGCAGCATCGCCGAGGTGGCCCGGAACTCGTCGTCGGTGACGCGGTTGGCGCCGGGGACGACGACCGGGGGCAGCACCTCCATGCCGACGTAGAACAGCGTGCCGTGCAGCAGGGGGAACAGCAGCTCCGAGACGTCGCCGTTGATCCCGCGCGGCCCGAGCGCGGGCGCCCGGCCACCGGCGGTGGTCACGACCAGCGCGCGGCGCCCGGCCAGGTTGCCGTCGCCGTAGCGCAGGGTGCGTCCCGGGTGCGCGGGGTCCTCGATGCCGTAGGCGAAGTCCTTGAGGAACACCCGGTCGAACCAGCCCTTGAGGATCGCCGGCACCGAGTACCACCAGAGCGGGAACTGCACGACCAGCGCGTCGGCCGCCTTGAGCTTGTCCTGCTCGGCGAGCACGTCCGCGCTGAGCGTGCCCCGTTCCAGCGCCGACGCCGACACCGGCCCGACGCGGAACCGCTCCTGCGGGTCGTGCCCGTAGTCGGCCGCGGTGACGACCGGGTTCCACCCCATCGCGTACAGGTCGGAGTGGGTGACCGCGTGTTCCTCCCGCTCGAGGGCCCGGGTCGCGTCGTCGCGCAGCGCACCGCTGAGCGAGCGCGGCTCGGGGTGCGCGAAGACCCACAGGACGTTCATCCGACCCGCTCCACGATCGCGGCGAGGCCCTGGCCACCGCCCATGCACATCGTCTCGATCCCGTAGCGGCTGCCGCGGCGGCGCATCTCGTGCGCGAGCGTGGCGAGGATCCGCCCGCCGGTGGCGCCCGCGGGGTGGCCGAGCGAGATGCCCGACCCGTTGACGTTGAGCCGCTCGTGGTCGGCCGGGGTGAACCGCCACTCCCGCAGGCAGGCGATCACCTGGGCGGCGAACGCCTCGTTGATCTCGAGCAGGTCGATGTCGGCGAGGCTCAGGCCGGCCCGGTCGAGTGCCTTCGCCACCGCCGGCACCGGGCCGATGCCCATCGTCCGCGGCGGCACCCCGGCCACGGCCGAGGACACGATCCGCAGGTACGGGGTCAGGCCCAGCTCGGCGGCGCGGGCCGCCGTGGTGACCACGCAGGCCGCGGCGCCGTCGCTCTGCCCGCAGGCGTTGCCCGCGGTGACGGTCGCGTCCGGGTCCTCCCGGCGGCGCACCGGCTTGAGCCGGGCCAGGTCGGCCAGGGTGAGCCCGGGGCGGGGGTGCTCGTCGAGGGTCACCACGGTCTCCGGGGTGCGCCGGGTGCCGGGCACGGTGACCGGGACGATCTCGTCGGTGAACCGGCCGTCCTTCGCCGCGGCAACGGCCTTCTCCTGGGAGGCGAGCGCGAACTCGTCCTGCTCCTCGCGGCTGATCCGGTACTCGGCGCGCAGGTTCTCCGCGGTCTCCAGCATGCCGCCCGGCACCGGGAAGTCGGTGCCGCCGGCCGTGGTGCGGCCGCGGGCGATCCGGTTGACCAGCCTCAGCTCGTCCGCCCGGACCCCGTCCTTGAGGCCGAGGGCGTAGTACTCGGCCTGGCTCATGGCCTCCACCCCGCCGGCGACGACGACGTCGGCCCAGCCCTGCCCGACGGTCAGCGCCGCCTGCAGGACGGCCTGCAGCCCGGAACCGCACCGCCGGTCGAGCTGCATCCCGCCGACGCCGACGCCGAGCCCGGCGTTCAGCGCGGCGACCCGGCCGATCGCCGGGGCCTCGCTGGTCGGGTAGCAGTAGCCGAGCACGACGTCGTCGACGTCGCCCTCGCCGAGGCCGGTCCGCTCCCGCAGGCCGCGCAGCGCCTGGGTCGCGAGGTCGGCGGCGGTCAGGCCGGCGAACACGCCCCCGTCGACGCCGACCGGGGTGCGCACCGGGTCGCAGATCACCACATCGGACAGTGCGTTCACGGCTGGACCTCCTGGGGACGCCGGATCAGCTCTTCGGCCAGCTCGCGCAGCGCGGCGGCGCGGATCTTCGACCCGTTGGTGCCGACCGTGGTCGGCATCTCCTCGATCACCTGCACGGACTCGGGCACCTTGAACCGGGCCAGGGTCGCCGCGCACCACGCGCGCAGCTCGCCCGGGTCGGGTGCGGTCCCGGGGGCGGCCTCGACGAACGCGACCGCCCGGGTGTCGCCGTCCACCGTCACACCGACGACCTTGCAGCGGGCCACCGCCGGGTGCTCGGCCAGCCGCACCTCGATCTCCGCGGGTTCGACGAGGAACCCGCGCAGCCGCAGCGACTCGCCCATCCGGCCGCGGTACTCGAACCCGCCGTCCGGGCGGACGAACCCGAGATCACCGGACCGGAACCAGCCGTCATCGGTGAACGAGCGGGCACGGATCGCCCCGTCGTCGTCGCCGAGGTAGGCGTCGACCACGTTGTAGCCGCGGAACTGCAGCTCGCCAGGCTCGTCGCCGGTCGGGGGCCCGCCGGTGGCCGGGTCGACCGCGCGGACCTCGATCCGGTCCGAGACCGGTCGCCCGCCACCCCGCCTGCGCTCCGGGGCCGGATCGTCGGTGCGCCAGAACGCGGCGAGCGCGAACGTCTCGCTCGAGCCGTAGATCCCCAGCGTGGGGACGCCCAGCTCGTCCTCGGTCCAGGCCGCGACCTGCATCGAGGTGCCGTAGAAGTCGCCGATGAGCATCCGGCGCCACGTGCCGAGGTCGGCCGGGCATTCGCGCCACTGCGTCATCAGCCGCCCGGCGACGTCGTCGGCGCAGGCGAGGTGGGTGACCCCGAACTCGGCCATGTGCGCCACCACGAGTCCGGTGTCGAACACGGGCTCGAGCAGGGCCGCCCCGCCGGCGGCGACCGCCGTGAACGCGGGGACGAACCCGAACACCCCGGACAGCGGCAGCGCGACCAGGCTGACCGAGCTCGGGTCCCAGCCCCCGGCCGCGGCGACGTGGCCCAGGTGCTCGGCGACGGCGCCGTCGCGGTGGGCGGCGAGCTTGGGCATGCCGGTCGACCCGGACGTCGTGAACGCGACGGCGAGCCCATCGGGGGCACCGTGCAGCGCGGCGAGGTCGGGCTCCGCATCCGGCGCCGGGGCCGGGGCCCAGGTGCCGGCGCCGAGGTCGTAGCCGGCGGCCTCGTCCGCGGTGGCGGGGTCCTCGCCCGGCCCGGTGAGCACCGCGACCGACGGCGCGGCGACCCCGGCCTCGGCCACCGCGGCGTGCAGCGTGGCGCGCAGGTCGAGGTGGAGGAACCCGTGCGCGACCAGCACGACGACCGGCCGCGCGTGCCCGAGGACGTGGGCCACCTCGGCGACGCCGTAGCGGGTGTTGATGCCGATGACGTGCGCGCCGAGCGCGGCGGCCGCGAACTGCGCGACGACGGCGTCGGACCAGTTCGGCAGCCACACGCCGACACAGTCGCCCGCGCCCACGCCGTGCGCACGCAGGTCGTCGCGGAGCGCGACGGTGCGCCGCCACAGCTCGGCGCGGGTGACCCGGCGCGGCTGCGGGCCACCGTCGATCAGCGCCACCGTGCCGGGCGCGGCCCGCACCGTGTCGGCCAGCACCCCGGTCAGGGTCGGACCGACGTTCGGGGTGGGACCGGGATTCGGGGTCGGACCGGGGTTCGGGTTCGGGGTCGGGCCGGCTGTCACCGGGTCACCGCGTCCCGCTGCCCGGCGAGCTCGCGCAGCCACCCGTCGAGGGTCCCGGCGAAGCCCTCGAGCTCCTCCATCGGGTAGTGCCCGATGCCCTCGAGCAGCGTGTAGCGCGCGCCCGGGATCCGGTCGGCGGTGCGCCGCACCTCGGCCGGGTCCAGCCAGAGGTCGTCGGCGCCGACCACCAGATGGGTGGGGCAGGCGACCGTGTCGAGCCGGTCGCGGACGTCGTGGGTCGTCCAGCCGATCAGGTCGCTGGTGGAGATCTCGGGGTCCTCGCGCCGGTGCATCCGGGCGATCAGCTCGGCCCGCTCCGCCGGGACCCGGCTCCCCACCACGGCAAGGGTGCCGAAGTAGGTTCGGTCGGTCCGGCTCGGCGCCGAGGCGTCGACCAGCTCCCGTTCCAGCCCGCGCACGCTCAGCCCGGGCGAGTCCGTGCCGCCGTGCGCGGCCATCGCGACCGCCCCGGCGAGCCGGTCCCCGCAGCGGACCGCGAGCTGCAGGGTGATCGCCCCGCCGATCGAGCACCCGGCCACGTACGGACGCTCCATCCCGAGCCGGTCGATCAGCTCCTCGCACCAGGCCGCGTAGACCCCGAGGTCGCGGACGGGGCCGCCGGCGGCCGGCTCGGAGCGGCCGTGCCCCGGCAGGTCCGGGACCACCACGCGGTAGCCCAGCGCGGCCAGCTCGGACTGGGCGTCCCGCCACTGGACGCCGTTCTGGCCCGCGGTGTGCAGGCACAGCACGGGCGGCCCGTCGCCGTCCTCCAGGACGAACGATCGCGTCCCGCCCACCTCGATGTACTCGGCCCTCATCGGTCACCGTCCTCGTGCTCGGTCCCGGCCAGCGCCCGCGCTTCGTCGACCAGGGCTCGCGCTTCGTCGATCAGGGCGACGAGCGCTGCGGTCAGCCGGAGGTACTCGTAGGCGTCGCCGTCGGTGTGGAACTCGTCGCGCATGGTCCGGACGGTGAAGTCGTTGGCCGGGCCGGTCAGCAGCCGGGCCCAGGTGAGGTCGGAGGCCCCCACGACGAACGTCGGCCCGTGCGGGGTGCGCCGCCCGCTCTCCAGTACCCGCCCGCGGTACACGCGGAACTGCACGACGTCGTCGCCGAACCGCAGGCCGATCGCGCCGTCCCAGGTGCCGGTGGCGCGGGTGAACGCCGCGGAGTTCCCGAGCCGGCCGGCGAGGGCCGACGCCCAGGCCGGCGTGCCGAACGCGCGACCCGCCCGGAGCTCGCTGTCGTCGACAGCGGACCGGGCGGTGACCAGCGCGGAGGTGCGTCCCTGCTGGACGACGACGCCGTCCTGGTTGCGCACGACGACGTGCCGGCCGACGACGCCGTTGCGCAGCGAGGAGGTGCGCCGGGTCCGGACGACGGTCATCTCGTAGGTGACGGAGTCGCCGACGTGGATCGGGGCGAGGTAGTCCCAGTGCGTGTCCAGTGCGGCTTCGACGTGGTCGGAGAGCCCCTGCTCGTGGTGCCACCCGAAGAACCCGGCGAGGCCGAGCGCGCCGTGCACGAGCGGGCGCCCGTCGGCGGTCCGGCCGTGCTCGGTGTGCAGCGCGGCCCGGTCGCCGCTGAGCTCGGCGAACGCCGCGACGACCTCCGCGGAGAAGGTCCGCGCCGGCCCGCTGAAGACCTGGCCGACCTCGAAGTCCTCGAAGTAGGGGGCGGGGCCGGGCGGTGACGCCGTGGCCACGGGCGCGTCGGCGGTGATGCTGTCCGTCATGGACCGTCCTCTCGGGTCGTGGGCGCGCGTGGCTGCTCCCCCGACGCTCTCGTCGCTGCCGGCCCACCGCGATCGGCGAGCACGACATGAACGAACGTTCTTACTTCGCACGCTAGACAGCTCGACACCCGACCGTCAAAGACGACCGCGCGCGGTCCGCGATGGGTTACGCTTCGCGACATGAACACCCGTTCTGCGGCCCTCGTCGCCGACACCGGTCGCCGGAACGAGGCGGCGATCCTCAACGCCGCCATCCATGCGTTCGGCACGAAGGGCTTCAACGGCGCCTCCATGCGCGACGTCGCACGGGGCGCCGGAACCAGCCTGTCGAACCTCTACAACTACTTCCCGTCGAAGTCGAAGCTGCTGGCCGCGGCCATGCGCCACGCCAACGACGAGCTGCTCCTGCGCGTGCACACCGGCGTCGAGCAGGCCGGCGACGACGCGCCCTCGCGGCTGCGCGAGGCGGTCCGGGCCTACGTGGGATTCGTGGTCGACCACCAGGTCGCGATGCTGGTGTCCACCAACGAGGTGCGCTACCTGGACCCGGACGACCGCACGTCGCTGGTCGTCGACCGGGACGCGACCGAGGCGACCTTCGAGCGGATCATCACCCAGGGCGCGACCGAGGGCAGCTTCCGCACCCCCTACACCGACGACGCGGCGCGGGCGATCCTCAGCGCGGTCGGCGCGATCGCCGGCTGGTACCGCGCCGACGGGCCGCTGAGCCGCGGCCAGCTCGCCGAGCAGTACGCCCGGTTCGCACTGGCCCTGCTGGAGGGCCCGCTCCCCCAGTGACATCCCCCTGATCGACGCCGGCCCCTTGCCGCGGGGGAACGCCGTGGGTACCTTGCTGAACGATCGTTCGTGCTTCCACGCAACCGATCGTCCCCGTCACGGCTCGGCCGCACTGCAGCGGCCCGGAGGTGGATCCATGACCCAGCACGCACCGCCCGCGAGGATGGGCAAGCTCGCCACCGCCGCGGTGTTCGCCACCGCGCTCGAGTGGTTCGACTTCCTCGTCTACGCCACCGCGGCAGCGCTGGTGTTCAACGAGCTGTTCTTCCCGTCGGTCAGCCCGGTCGCCGGGACCCTGGCGTCGTTCGCGACGCTCGCCGTCGGGTTCGTGGCCCGCCCGCTCGGTGGCGTGATCGCCGGACACGTCGGCGACCGCTTCGGACGCAAGCCACCACTGGTGGCATCGATGCTGCTCATGGGCGGATCGACGTTCGCGATCGGCGTGCTGCCGAGCTACGACGCGATCGGCGTGTGGGCGCCGGTCCTGCTGGTCGTCGCCCGGCTCGTGCAGGGCCTGGGCGTCGGGGCGCAGTGGGGTGGTGCGGCACTGCTGCTCACCGAGCACGCACCCGTCGAGCGGCGCGGGTTCTACGGCAGCCTGGTCCAGACCGGGGCGATCGTCGGCGCGGTCGCCGGCAACATGTTCTTCCTGATCCTGTCCGCGACGCTCACCGACGCACAGTTCGGCTCATGGGGCTGGCGGATCCCGTTCCTGTCGGGGCTGTTCCTCGTGCTGATCGGCGCGTACGTGCAGATGAAGATCGAGGACACCCCGGTCTTCAAGCAGATGCAGCAGGAGTCGGCCGAGTCCCAGCAGGAGGCCGGTCTGCGCAAGGCCCCGCTGGTCGAGGCGGTCCGGCGCAACGGCAAGGAGATCGTCCAGGCCGCCGGCGCGTTCTTCGTCGTCAACGCCACGTTCTACATCCTGATCAGCGGCATCCTGAGCTACGCGACGAGCAACGTCGGCATGTCCCGCACCTCGATCCTGTGGTGCGTCATGATCGCCGGGCTGACCCAGGTCGTCACCATGCCGTTCTTCGGCGCGCTCACCGACCGGATGGGCTCGCGCAAGAAGCTCTACCTGACCGGCACCGTCCTGATGGGACTGTTCGCGTTCCCGCTGTTCTGGCTGATCGACACCGGCTCGGTCCCGCTGGTGTTCCTCGGCCTGCTGATCGCGTTCACCATCCACGCCACGATGTACGGCCCGCAGGCCGCGCTGTACGCCGAGATGTTCCCGGCCGACGTGCGCTTCTCCGGTGCCTCGCTCGGCTACCAGGTCGCCTCGGTGCTGGCGGGCGGGCTCGCGCCGTTCATCATGACCGCGCTGCTCGCCGCGACCGGTGGCTCGTGGTCGGTGTCGCTCTACATCGTCGGCGGCGCGGTCCTCACGTTCGTCTCGGTGGTGACGATCAACGAGCGGTTCCGCCGCGACCTCTACGAGACCTCCGCCTCCGAGCTGGCCGCCGCCCGCGCACAGCAACCCTCGCCCGGCGCCTGACCACCGCCCGGCACCGGCGCCCGCGCCGCACACGTTGCGCGCTGCCGCACAGGTTGCGCGGGCGCCGCACAGGTCCGGCCTTGTGCGACGCGCACCGAACCTGTGCGGCACGGGCACCCGGCACTCCCCGCGGCGCTTCGGCGACCACGGCACGCGGCCCCGGCCCCGACCGAGATCGCGGCACCGCGATTCCGCACCAGGTCTCCGACACCGGAGTTCCCGACCGGGCGGCCGCCGCGGCCGGGGCCTGCCGGAACGGCCGAGCCGCCGCCCGCCGCACACGTTGCGCGGGCGCCGCACAGGACCGGAGTCGTGCGGCGGGCACACAACCTGTGCGGCGCAGCCCGGTCAGCGGCCCCGCTGTTCGTCTCTGATCGACGTGCTCCGGCTCGGTGGTCTCACGATGTGCGCGTCAGTGCGGGCTTCGCACAGGGCGATTCTCGTCGAAGAGCCGCTCGGCCGTTGCCATGAACGCACGGACCGCGGGCCCGTGTCGGCGGCCGCGCAGGCATACGGCGAACGCCTCGGTGGAGATGTCGGCGTCCATGATGGGGAGTCTCCGGGTCCGGGGTTCGGCCACGTACTCCACCTCGGTGCTGATTCCGACACCGAAGCCGGCAACGACCGCCTCTCGGACCCCCTCCCGGTTGACCTCGAGCGAGACGTACGGGACGACTCCGCGCCGGGTGAGGGCCTGCTCGAGGACCAGGCGGCTCGTCGACCCGGGCTCGCGCATCACGAGCGGTTCGCCGTCGAGCTCGGCCAACTCGATCCCCTCCCGGCCTGCCCAGCGATGATCGTCGCGGCAGACGATGACCACTTGCTGTGTGCTGGACGGCACGGCAGCAAGTCGTGAGTCCAGGACGGTCTGGCCGACGACACCAACGTCGAGGGACTGCTCGACCAGCCCCTCGACGACAGCGGCCGAGTTCGCGAGCTGCAGGCTGACCCGGACGGCCGGGTGGGCACGGGTGAAGGCTGCCAGCGCAGGCATGACGTAGTGCGGCGCGACGCCGCCGACGCGGAGCTCGCCGCGTACGGCGGTCGCCGAGCTGCCGAGCAGGTCCACGATCCGGCTCTGTAGGTCGAACACCTGTTCCGTCAGTCCGAACAGCTGCTCGCCGAGCGGCGACAACACCATCCCGCGCGGGGTACGGCGCACCAGCTCGATGCCGTAGTGAGCCTCGAGCTGGCGCAGCTGTGTGGTGACGGTCGGCTGGCTGACGTGCAGCAGCGCCGCCGCTGCGGTGACGCTGCCGGCCACGGCCACTGCATGGAACGAGCGCAGCTGGTTGAAGCTGACGTAGGGCAGGCCGCCGGGGGTCTCACGCCGTCCCCCGTCGCCGTGCTCGTCGGTCCCCCCGGTGGGCATCCTGCCGACCATGTCGTACTCCCCCGGCCCTGTCTCAGTCCGGGAGCTGCACCCAGACCTGCCCGTCCTCGATCCGCGTCGGGTACACCGGCAGCGCGTCCACGACCGGCGGGCTCATCGCCTTGCCGGTCGGCACGTGGAACACGCCCTGGTGGCGCGGGCACTCGATGGTGTCACCGTCGAGGTAGCCGTCGGCCAGTGACGCCTCCCCGTGGGTACACCGGTCGTCGGTGACGACGTACTCCCCGTCCTCCAGATGGAACACGGCCAGGCGCCGCCCGCACGCGGTGACGCACACGACGTCGTCCTCCTCGACCTCGTCGGCGGGCGTGACAGCCTTCCAGCCGTCGGTCGTACTCATGGTGCTGCCTCTTCTCGTCGCATGTGGTCGGTCAGCGGTGGCCGCCGGCGCCCAGGAGTTCGCTCGGCGCCGGATGGCTGTACTTCGTCACCAGTTGTTTGTGGCGAGTCATGCAGTCGGCCAGGTCGGCGTAGACGGAGTGCCAGAGCTCGAAGAACTCGCCGTACATGGCATGCCGCTCGGGGTCCGGTTCCACGACCGACCGGATGGGGGCGAGTTCCGCCAGCGGCTCGCGCATGTCGCGGTAAAACCCGGCCCCGGTCGCCGCGACGACGGCGTCACCCAGCGGGGCGGCCTCGTCGACATCAGGGACGAGCAGGCGACGACCGGTCACGTCAGCGGTGATCTGGTTCCAGAACGTGCTCTTCGTCGGCCCGCCGTTGAGCACGATCTCGTCGAACTCCACGCCGGCTTCCTCCGCGATCCGCACGTTGGAGTGCACATCGAAGGCGACGCCCTCGATGAGCGCACGGATGAAGTGTGCCCGGCTGCTGAACGGCTGCACGCCGAAGAACACCCCGCACGCGTTGAGGTCCCAGCGGGGTGCCAACGAGTTGCCCAGGTAGGGCAGGTAGAGCAGGCCGTCGGCGCCGGCCCCGACGTTGCGGGCCTGTTCGGTGACGAGGTCGAAGACGTTGCGCCCCATACGCTCGGCCATGACGACCTCGGGGTCGGCGAACTTGTCCCGAAACCACTTCAGGGACGCCCCGGTGAACGCCATCGGCGCGTCGTAGAGGGTCAGCCCGTCGAGCACGTGCGGCCACTTGAGGATCCGGTACTCCGGGATCTCCTGCTCCCGGGGGACGACGATGCCCAGGTTCGATCCGGTCCCCATCGAGTAGTAGGCGCGGCCGGCCTCGGCGACCCCGCAGCCGAGCGCGGCAGCGCTGATGTCGGTGCCGCCCGCGACCACCGCGGTCCCCGGGGCCAGCCCGGTGGCGGTGGCCGCTTGCTCGGTCACCGTGCCGATGATCTGCTGGGAGGCCTTGATGTCCGGGTAGATCGACGGCTCGAGCCCCAGGTCCGCGGTGAGTGCGTGGTTCCACTCACCGATCTTGTGCTCGTAGGGGTAGAAGAGGCCTGCGTCGCCGGGGTTGATGGTGAACTCGCCGGTCAGACGCAGGTTGCAGTAGCCGGTCGGGGAAAGCAGCTTGTGGATCCGCTGGTAGGCGTCCGGCTCGTGGGTGCGCATCCACAGCAGCTTGGGTTCGACGAACCAAGAAGCGACTCGGTTGCCGTTGACGGCGTTGATCCGGGCCTCGCCGACCCGCTCGCGGATCTCCTCGCACTCGGCGTGCGAGCGGGAGTCCATCTAGATCATCCCGGGCCGGACAGGACGTCCGTCGACGTCGACGCCGAGGGTCACGCCGACCAGGCCGGAGACCGAAACCGCGGCGATCTCCCGGCCGCTGCCGCCGAGCTCGGCGACGCAGCCACGGATGCACGCCGAGACGGCATCCCAGTACTCGTCGGCGAGCTGTTCGGCCCAGCCGGGATGCGGATGGTGCAGGGGATGCTCGGCCGCAGCCGAGGCGACGACGGTCGCCGTGGTGGTGTCGAGGACGCAGGCCTTGACATTGGTGGTGCCGATATCGACACCGAGCGTCAGCTGTCCGGGCACGGATGCTCCTTTGCATCGGGGACGGCGCGCGGCAGCGGTCGGGCACCGCTGCCGCGCTCCGGGACCGGTCGGCCCCGGCCGGCGGGGTGGCAAGCGGGGTTCAGCCCCTGCCGGCCGCCGTGAGTGCGGTGGTGGTCGGAACGGTCGAGCCAGCCCCGTTCCCCAGATTGGACACGATGTCGCGGTGAGCCCGGACGTAGCCCTTGCTCACCACGTACTGGCGCTCCTCGGGTCGCCCGGGCAGCGCATGGTGCAGGGCCTTCAGGTTGTGGAAGGGCACGGACGGCGCCAAGTGGTGCTCGGCGTGGTAGGGCATCTGCCAGTACAGGAACCTGACCAGCGGGTTGGACAGCGTCGTACGCGTGTTGGCGAGCCAGTCGGCATTCTCCTCCATTCCGGTGTGCTCGGCCATCCGGACCAGGCGCAGGGTCGGCTCGGCGATGACCCGCGGGACGATCCAGTACGCCAGGAGCAGCGGCCAGAACGACAGCGCCACCGAGGCGACGGCGAGCAGCACGTAGAAGCCCACCATCAGTCGGGCCTCGCCGATGATCCGGCCGCGCTCGGACTCGGGCAGGAACGTCTTCTCCCGCTCGTTGAAGCGACCGGTGACGCCGCGGTACAGGGTGCCGATCATCTTCGGCCAGAACTCCATGCCGAAGACCTCGCCGAGGTAACCGCCGAGGCCGTCGGGCATCGGGACCTGGTCCGGGTCACGAGCCGGGTCCTGCGTGTAGCTGTGGTGCGCGGCGTGCCGGTACCGGAAGTACAGCGCCGGGCGCATCAGCACCAGGCCGCAGAACTGTGCGAAGGCGGAGTTCATCCACCGTGTCCGAAACGCTGTGCCGTGGGTGCACTCGTGCAGTGGGGCGAACAGGAAGACGAGCACGATCCCGTGCACGAACATCGCCGGGAGCATCCACCAGCTCGCCCAGGAGACTGCGATCAACGCACCGGTCACGCCGGCGAGGGCGAGATGCCCCAGCACATAGCGCAATGCCGGCGCGTCCCGGCGCTTCTGGAACGCCTTCAGCTCCTTACGCGGGAGCGGCGGCTTCGGGGGCTGCGCCCAGGGATCCACGTCGTCGGGTGTGAGCATCGGCGCCATCGTCGACTCTTTCTGTAGCGGTAGGTCCGAAGATGTACGCCGATTCTGCAGTCACCGACCGGTCGCGGTCGAATCGAAAAACCGCAAGAAGCCCATTCAAAACCTCTATACCTCCTGCTCCGGGCGACACAGACCCCTTACCGAGTTTTGACGACAACCCTCCGAACCGGCATTCTGCATTCCTGTTGAATCTGTGCGATCCGCTCACGAGAGGAATCCGATGCACGAATCCACCGATACTGTGGTGATCGGCGCCGGCCCGGCCGGTATCGCCGTCGCCGAGCACCTACGGGAGGCCGGGCACACCGGTGGGATCACCGTCCTGTCGGCCGAGGACCACCTGCCCTACGACCGTCCCCCGCTGTCGAAGGAAGCCCTGTTGGACGACGCGGCGCCGGAGACATTCGCACTGCGTCCCGAGGCCTTCTACGACGAGTACGACGTGGCCCTGCGGCTCGGCTGCACCGCGGTCCGCGTCGACCGGGCCGCAGGCGCCGTCGATCTCGCCGACGGTGACCGGGTGCCGGCGAGCGCCGTGGTGCTGTGCACCGGCGGACGCCCTCGAACGGTGAACCTGCCGGGTGCGGACCTGGGCGGGGTGCACACCCTGCGCACGGTCGAGGACGCCGCCGCCATCCGGGCGGGGTTGGAGCGCGGTGGGCCGGTGGTCGTCGTCGGAGGCGGGTTCATCGGGACGGAGGTGGCCGCGGCCGCCGCCACCCGCGGCTGCCCGACCGTCCTGGTCGAGTCCGCGGACCTGCCGCTGGGGCGGGTGCTCGGCTCCGAGGTCGCCGGCGTGCTCGCGGGCGTGCACCGGGAACGTGGCGTCGAACTCCGCACCGGGGTCGCGGTCACCGGGTTCGCCGGGAACGGTCGGGTGGAACGGGTCGAACTCGCCGACGGCAGCCGCCTGGCCGCAGACCTGGTGGTTGTCGGACTCGGGATGGCGCCGTCCCACGAGCTGGCAGCGACCGCCGGTCTGGCGGTCGGGGACGGCGTCCACGTCGACGACCGGGGCCGCACGTCGGCCCCCGGGATCTGGGCGGCGGGCGACGTGGCCGCGACCCCGGCCCCCGGCAACGGGCGCCAACGGACCGAACACTGGAAGGCGGCGACCCAACTGGGCGTCCGGGTCGCCCGCGACGTGCTCGGGCTCCCACCCGAGCCCCCGACGGTGCCCTGGTTCTGGTCCGACCAGTTCGATCTCAACATCCAGCTGGCGGGTGCCCCCGGGCGCGGCCCACAGCGATGTGTGCGCGGCGACGTCGCCGATCTGTGCTTCTCGGTCCTGTACCACGACGACGGGCTCGTCACCGGCATCACCGCGGTCAACCGCGGCCGGGACGTCCGGCCGGCGACCGATCTGATCCGTTCCGGCACCCGGGTCGATCCCGGCTCCCTGGACGACCCGGCCACCACCCTCAAGGCGCTGGCCCGTGCGGCGCGGTGCACCCGATGACCCACGCGCCGGTCATCCGGCTCGCCTACGGTCCCGGCCCGCACCACGTCGGTGACCTGCACCGGTGCTCGGGTTCCCCACGCGCCGTGGTCGTCGTCGTGCACGGGGGGTTCTGGCGGGCTCACCGCACCCTCGACATGACCTCGGCCGCAGCAGCAGCACTGACCCGGCACGGTTTCGCGGTGTGGAACGTCGAGTACCGGCGGGCGGGTCAGGGCAGCTGGGTGGACACGCTGTCCGACGTCGGCGCGGCGGTCGACCACCTACCCGAGCTCGCCCACGACCACGGACTCGATCAGGCCCCGGTTCTGCTGTTCGGGCATTCAGCCGGGGGCCAGCTCGCAGCGTGGTGCGCCGGGCGACAGGCCGTCGCCGCGCGCACGGGCCGACAGCCCCCCGCGGTCCGGATTGCCGGGCTGGTCACCGCGGGCGCGGCGCTGGACCTGCGTAGCGCAGCCCGCGACGGGGTCGGGGACGGGGCCGTCGCCGGGTTCTTGGGCGGTGAGCCGGAGGAGGTCCCGGCCCGCTTCGCCGAGGCCGACCCGGCGCTGCGGCTTCCGCTCGGCGTTCCGGCCCGCTGCCTGCACAGCGACCATGACGAACGCGTCCCCTCCACACAGTCCTGGTCCTGGGTGCAGCGGGCACGAGCCGCAGGCGACGACGCCGAGCTCGTTCACGCATCCGGTGCGCACACGGCCGCGATCGAGCCCGGCAGCCCGGACTTCGCGCTCGCCTCCGAGGCACTGGGCCGGCTCGTATAGCCGGGGTCGATACCCCTGCTCGACAACATGTATTCGACTTCCCACGCACCTCCGGACACGGTTACCGAATGATCTCCACGCAGGCGGCCGTGCTGCACCGCCCCGGTGAACCGCTGACGATCGAGACGATCGACGTTCACCCGCCCGGCCCCGGTGAGGCCCTGGTGGAGATCGCTGCGACGGGCCTGTGCCACACCGACACCACCGCGCTGGACGGTGACAACCCGTCATGTGTGTATCCAGCGGTGCTCGGACACGAGGGCGCCGGCGTGGTGGTCGAGACCGGGCCCGAGGTGGATCTCCGCCCTGGCGACCACGTGATCCCCCTCTACGGGCCCGAGTGCGGCACCTGCAGCATGTGTCGCAGCGGCCGCACCAACCTGTGCTGGTCGATCAAGGCCACCCGGGACCGCGGTGTGCTCCCGGACGGCACCACCCGGTTCTCGCTCGGCGGGCAACCGGTCCACCACTTCATGGGCACCTCGACCCTGTCCCGCTACACCGTGGTGCCGGAGATCGCGTTGAGCCGAATCCGGCCGGACGCGCCGCTGGACGCGGTGTGCCTGCTCGGGTGCGGGGTGACCACCGGGGTGGGCGCAGCGCTCGCCGACGTGGAGGCCGGCGATGACGTCGTCGTCCTCGGACTCGGCGGGATCGGGACCAACGTGGTGCAGGGCGCCCGCCTGGCGGGCGCGGCCCGCATCATCGGGGTCGACACCGTCCCGGCCAAGCGGAAACTCGCCGAGCGGTTCGGGATGACCGACTTCGTACACGCCGGCGAGGTCGACGATGTCGTCGAAGCGATTCGGGAGCTGACCGGTGGCGGCGCGGACGCGTCGTTCGAATGCACCGGGATCGTCCCCGTGATGCGTCAGGCCGTCGACGCCGCCCGACCCGGATGGGGCACCTGCGTGCTGCTCGGAGTGGAGCCGACCGGCGCCGAGCTCCCGATCCCGCCGGTCGGGGTCCGCTACGGCAAGACGATCAAGGGTAGCTACTTCGGCGGAGTTCGAGGCCGGACCGGCCTCAGCCGGTTCGTCGACCTCTATCTCGACGGCGACCTCGATCTCGACTCCCAGATCACCCACCGGGGTCGGCTCGCCGACGTCAACGATGGGTTCGCGCGGATGGCAGCCGGCGTCGGCATCCGGACGGTCCTCGAACTCGGATCATGACGTTCGCTCGCCGAGCCCGGCGCCGCCGTCCGTCACGCACCGTCGTGCCGGCACCGCGGGTAGGGTCCACCGAGTGGACCTGCGGCTGGTCGAGTACTTCGTCGCCGTCGTCGACCACGGCGGGACGACCCGGGCCGCCGAGGCCCTCTACGTCTCCCAGCCGTCGCTGTCCCAGGCCATCCGCACCCTCGAACGGCAGCTCGGCGTCACGCTGTTCGACCGGTCCCGGCGCCGCCTCGTCCTGACCCCCGACGGCGAGGCGTTCACCGGACCGGCCCGGCGCATCCTCGCCGACGCCGAGCACGCCCGTGACCGCGTCCGCTCGGTCCGCGACCTCGCCGCCGGGCGCCTCGAGATCGCCGCGGTCGCCGCGCTGACCGTGGACCCGCTCCCGGACCTGGCCGGCGCGCTGCTGACCGGCCACCCGGGCATCCGGCTGACCGTGCTCGACCCGGGCACCACCGACGGCGTGGTCGGCGAGGTGCGCCGCGGCCGGGCCGAGCTCGGGCTGATCGACCGCCCCATGCCGGACGGGTCGTTGCCCGTGCACGAGCTGTGGGAGCAGGAGACGGTGCTCGTGCTCCCGCCGGCGCTGGCGGCCGACCTGCCCGACCCGGTCCCGCTGACCGCGCTCGCCGGGATCCCGATGATCGTGGAGCCCTCCGGCTCCCGCAGCCGCGCGGTGCTCGAGGCCGAGCTCGGCGACCTCCTCGACGTCGGCGTCGAGTGCGCGCACCGGCCGGCCATCGGGCAGCTGGTCGTGCACGGCGCCGGGGCGGCGTTCCTGCCCCGGCGGATCGCGGAGGACGAGCTCCGCGACGTGGTGGTGCGCTCCACGGTCCCCTCGATCCGGCACACCGTCCGCGTCGTCCACCGGCCCGGCCCGCTGTCTCCCGCCGCGACGGCCTTCCTGCGTGCCGCCGAACTCATCCGGGACGGGCGGTCGCCAGAGCCGACCGCACGAACGCCTGCCCCGCCGGGGACAACGCCGCCGGGTCGAACACCAGGCCGTACGACCGGCTGATCCGCGGCTCGATGTCGCGCACGACGGCCCCGCGGGCGACCGCGTCGTCGGCCAGGGACCGTTCGAGGAACGTGGCGCCCACCCCGGCCAGGACGAACGGCAGGCGGGCCTCCCGGTTCTGCAGCACCGCCGCGGGCCGGATCCCGCGACCGGCCCGGCGTACCGACCGTTCGATCTCCCCGGCCTGCGAACCGCCCCGCGGCACGATCACCTGCGGCAGGTCCGGCAGCCCGGACAGCGGCATCGGGTCGTCCGGTGGGACGTCCGAGCCGGGCGGGAAGACCAGGCACCACTCCTGCGCACCGAGCTCGCGGACCTCGAGGTCCGCGCTGTCCAGTGCGGGCAGGTGGCAGCACACGATCTCGCAGTGCCCGTCCCGGATCATCGACGCCGCCGACGCCTCCACCCGCAGGTCCCCGATGCGCACGGACACCCCCGGGTACTCCCGGCGGAAGGCCCCGACCAGGCGGGCCACCGGCTCGGCGGCGAGGCTCGCGAACGCGACGAGGTCGAGCCGTCCGCGCGGCTTCCCGGCCGCGTCCACCACCGCCCCCTGCGCCGAGACCACGGTGCGCAGCATCCGGCGCGCCGGGCCCACCAGCGCGTGACCGGCCGAGGTCAGCACCATGCCCCGCCCGACCCGGTGGAACAGCTCGACGTCGAGGTCGCGCTCCAGGACCCGGATCGCCCGGGAGACGGAGGGCCGGGCCAGGCCGAGCGCGCTCGCGGCGGCGTTGATGCCGTCGTGGTCGACGACCGCGAGGAAGTACTCGACCTGGTGCAGCTCCATCGGTGGCCGACCCTACCGACCGCCGACCCCGGTCACAGGCCCTGTGACCTGGCCACATAGGCACCGGCTCACACCGTGTTCGCGGCCCCGTCTTTGACCCGTGCGACCCACGTCACCTTCACTGGCCCGGAACGCGGACCACCCGGCCTCCGTCGCCGCACCGGCGACCGGGCGACCCGTGGGTCCTCACCGACGAGTACCTCCCGCTCCGAAGGGTCCGATGACATGGCCTCAGGCTCAGCCCCGGCGGTGACCGGCACCGCGACGACCACCCCGGACCCCGGCGCCGGGTCCCGCACGACGGCGTGGGGGCTCACCGGGCTGCTGGTGCTGCTGTACGTGGTCAACTGGGCGGACAAGGCCGTCCTCGGGATCGTGGCGCAGCCCCTGGCCGACGAGCTGGGCCTGTCGGCGTCCCAGATCGGTCTGGTCGGCAGCGCGTTCTTCGTGACGTTCACGATCGGCGGGTTCTTCGCGGGCCTGCTCGACCGGTGGATGCCGCTGAAGTGGTCGCTGGTGCTGCTCGCGCTCGGGTGGGCGGTGGCGATGCTGCCCGCCGTCGTCGCGGCGACGTTCGCGGTGCTGCTCGTGAGCCGGATGGTCCTCGGGTTCGCCGAGGGCCCGTCCGGAGCGATGATCCACACCGGCGTCTACTCCTGGCACCCGCCGGAGAAGCGGGGCGTGCCCTCGGCCTGCATCACCGCGGCCGCCTCCATCGCGAAGATCGCGATCGCCCCGGTGCTGACGCTGATCGTGGCCACGTGGGGCTGGCGGGCCGCGTTCGTCACGCTGGCCGCCGTCGGCGTCGTGTGGTGCCTGGTGTGGCTGCCGACCTGGCGGGAGGGCCCGTACGGCAAGCGGGCCGCGCCCGCCCGGAGCACCACCGAGTCGACGACGCAGGCCGATCAGCCGACCGCGTCGGTGCCATGGGGACGGATCCTGCGCACCCCGACGTTCCTCGGCGGCGTCGCGGCGATCCTCCCGATGTACGCGGTGGTGACGGTCGTGCTGACGTGGCTGCCGTCGTACTTCGAGGAGGGGCTGGGGTACTCCCGGGTGCAGGCCGGCGTGATGTTCGGCTTCCCCAGCATCGCCAGCCTGCTGATGCTGTTCGTGCTCACCGGGATCAGCGACCGCCTGATCTCCCGCGGCTCGACGTCGCGGATGCTGCGTGGGGTGCTCCCCGCGACCGGTCTGCTCGCGTGCGGGCTGTCGCTGACGGCGCTGCCCTGGTTCGACGTGCCGTGGATGGCCGTGGTCGTGGTGTCGGTCGGGTACTCGTTCGGCGCAAGCATCTTCCCGCTGTTCAACTCGGCGATCTCCGAGGTGGTCCCGGCCCGGCAGCTCGCCGGCACGCTCGGGGTGTTCCTCGCGCTGATGGCGACCGGTGGGCTCGTCGGGCCGTACCTGACCGGTCTCGTCGTCGACGCCGCGGCCACCCCCGCCGAGGGCTACGCCTCCGCCTTTCAGATCTTCGGGGTGATGTCCGTGGTCGGTGCGGTGATCGCGTTGCTGACGGTGAACCCGGAACGGGACAAGGCCCGCCTGCTGGGTGCGTCCGCCACGAGCCGGCACGCCGGGGTGCAGGAGTGACGGACGTGCTCGACCGGCTCGGCTTCGCGGCGATCGCCGCGACCGACCCCAGTCGGGTCGCCGTACTCGACGCCGACGGGACGTCAACGAGCTACGGCGAGCTCGCCCGGCGGGTCGACCGGCTCTCGCACGCGTTCGCGGCCCGCGGGCTCGGCCCCGGCGACACGGTCGCGGCCGTGCTGCCGAACCGGCGCGCGTACTACGAGGTGCGGCTGGCGACCGGGCAGTCGGGGCTGTACTTCACGCCGATCGGCCACCACCTCACGACCGCCGAGATCGCCTACGTCGTGGCGGACAGCGAGGCACGGCTGGTCGTCGCGGACCGGACGCTGACCGGGACCGTCGGTGCCGCGCTGGACGAGATCGGTTTCGGGCCGGGCGGCCGGATCGCGGTGGACGGCGCGCCGGGGTGGACCGACTACGAGCAGCTGCTCGCCGGGCAGCCCGACGGTCCGCTCCCGCAACCGCGGGCCGGTGAGGTGATGGGCTACACATCGGGGACGACCGGTCGTCCGAAGGCGGTCCGCAAGCCGCTGCCCGACGGGCCACCGCGGTTCTCGCAGCACGTGCTGGACTTCATGGCCCGGCTCGACATCCGGCCCGGGCGCGAGGTCCATCTCGCCGCGGCCCCGCTCTACCACGCCGCGCCGGGCACCTTCTCCGCCGTCGCGCTCGCCCTCGGGCACACGGTGGTACTCGCCGAACGTCCCACGCCGGAGGAGTGGCTGCGCCTGGTCGAGCAGCACCGGGTGTCGGTGACGTTCACGGTGCCGACGACGCTGCAGCGCCTGGTGCGCCTGCCCGCGGCGGTCCGCGGCGGCCACGACACCTCGTCGCTGCGCAGCGTCGTGCACGCGGGGGCGCCGTGCCCGCCGGAGGTCAAGCGGCAGGCGATCGAGCTGCTGGGACCGGTACTCACCGAGTTCTACGGCGCCACCGAGGGCTCGGCGACGGCGCTGACCTCGGCGGAGTGGCTCACCAAGCCGGGCAGCGTCGGCTACCCGCTGCCCGGTACACGGGTGCGCGTGCTCGACGACGACGGTCGCGACGTCCCCACCGGCGAGGCCGGGACGGTCCACTTCTCGCTGCCCACGCCGTTCGAGTACTTCAAGGCCCCGGCGAAGACGGCCTCGGCGATGCACGACGGGCTGTTCACCGCCGGCGACATCGGCCACCTCGACGACGACGGCTGGCTGTTCCTGCACGACCGGCGCACCGACCTGGTGATCTCCGGCGGGGTGAACCTCTACCCCGCGGAGATCGAGGGCGTGCTGGCGGCCCATCCGGCCGTGGCCGACGCCGCCGTGATCGGCGTCCCCGACCCGGAATGGGGGCAGCGCGCCGTCGCCGTCGTCCAGCCGGAACCGGGCGTACCGGCCGGGAGCGCCCTGGCCGACCAGCTCGTCGCGCACTGCCGCACCGCGCTGGCCGGCTACAAGGTGCCGCGCACCATCGAGTTCACCGACGAGCTCCCCCGCACCGCGTCGGGGAAGCTGCTGCGCCGGGAGCTGCGCGACGCCCGCCGAGCACCGGCGCCCGATCAGGCCCCGCCGACGAACTCCGCCGGGTAGTACCGCTCACCACCGAGCTCGGTGCTGAGTGCGAACGCCGTGTCCGCGAGGACGCGGACGGCCGGGGTCGGCTCGTGCACCGGGAGCGTGCGCGCGGTGCCGATGACGGCCACGGTCGCGCAGATCCCCGCCTCGTCGAAGACCGGTGCCCCGAACGCCGTGATGTCGGACTCGGTGATGTGGGTCGACGAGATGCCGGTCCGCCGGACCTGCTCCACGCGCTCGGCCAGCCCGGGGTCGTCGGCGAGGCGCCGCTCGGCCCGCGACCGGTCGGCCATGAAGGCGAGGAACACCTGGCTCTGCGCCGAGTCGGCGGGCAGCTGGTGCCCGACCCGCACCGACACCACCACGGCGTTCGAGCTGTCCTCCTCGACCCGGGTGACGACGGGACCGGAGGACCCCCAGAGCCCCAGGGCCGACGACAGGCCGGTCGCCCGCGAGAGCCGCGCCAGGTGTGCCGGTGCCAGGTCGACGACCGCTCGCCGCCCGAGCGCGAACGTACCGAGCTGCACCAGCAGGCCGCCGGGGACGAACGACGTGCCGTCGCGCCCGCGCTCCAGCAGGCCGCTCGAGACGAGGGACGCGAAGTAGCGGTGCGTCGTGGTCCGGTTGAGCCCCAGCTCGGTGGCCGCGGCGGCGACGGTGAGCTGCGGACGGTCCGACCGGAACAGGGCGAGGATCTGGCTCGCCCTGGTCACGGCCTGGATGTCCGACGAGGCCCCGTCGCTCCCCCGTTGCACGGGCTCGTCCATGGCAGATCCCTTCCCCACCTCGTCGATCGACGAGGTCGACCCTAGGCCGCTCGGCGTCTTGACCGAGCCCCCGGCACGCTGCATTCTGTTCACATCACGAACATTGATATCACGATGTGAACATCAAGGAGCAGGATGTCGTACGGAGCGAACGACCCCCGGAGCGCCATCGCGGCCGGCCGGCAGACCCCGGCGCGGCCGAACGCACCGGCCCAGTTCCTGGACCTCAGTGAGCTGGAACCGGACGAGATCAGCTCCCTGGGCAGCCGCACGTGGTGGGTCCGCGGGCAGAACATGGTGGTCGCGCACACCCAGGCCCGTGCCGGGGAACGGCTCGAGCGCGCCGGGCAGGCCGACGAGTACATGGTGGTGTTCCCGGACGCCGGGGCCGTGGCAGAGATCGGCACGGGCACCGACAAGGCGACCGTCACCGACCGGTCCGTCGTCGTCGTGCCGGCCGGTGACAGCCATGTCGAGGTCCGGTCGGACACGACGGTCGTGCGGCTGTTCTCCGTCCGCTCGGCCGACCTGCTCGACCGCTGCCGCAACCGGTCCGCCTACGCCGAGCCGGACCCGAACGTCGCGCCGTTCGAACCCTGGCCGGACCCGGTCGACGGCCCACGGGTGCGGATCTACCCGGTCGCCGACCATCCGTACGAGCCGGGCCGCTTCGGCCGGATCTTCCGGTGCAGCACCGTCATGGTGAACCTGTTCGACGCCGACTTCGGGCCGCGTGACCCCGCGAACCTCTCGCCGCACCATCACGACGACTTCGAGCAGTACTCGCTGACCGTCGCCGGCCGGTGGGTGCACCACATCCGGACCCCCTGGACCCGGGACCTGGCCGACTGGCGGCCGGACGAGCACGTGGAGGTCGCCAGCCCCTCGGTCACGGTCATCCCGCCGCCCGCGGTCCACACCAGCCGCTCGGTCGGCCAGGGCGTCAACCAGCTGATCGACGTCTTCTGCCCACCGCGCCTCGACTTCTCCGAGCGCCCGGGCTGGGTGCTCAACGACGCCGAGTACCCGCTGCCGCCCGGGGCCCGGCCGTGATCCCGGCGTTCCGTGACCTGTTCACCCCCGGCGGGCCCGCGCTCGGAACCTGGGTGAAGCTCCCGGTCGCCGACAGCGTGGAGATGCTGGCCGCGGCCGGGTTCGACTTCGTCGCCGTCGACATGGAGCACGCGCCGCTCGACCTGCCGACCGTGCACCGGCTCATCGGCACGGCCCGCGGCTGCGGCCTCCCGGCGCTGGTCCGCGTGCCCGACCGGACGGCCTCGACGATCGGCCGGGTGCTCGACTCCGGGGCGGCCGGCGTGCTCGTCCCGCACGTCGACGACGTCGAGCAGGCGCTCGCCACCGTCGCGCACACCCGGTTCCCGCCGCACGGCACCCGCGGGTACGGCCCGACCGTGCGGGCGGGCCGGTGGGGCACCGACGTACCCGGCTACCTCGAGGCCGCGGAGCGCTCCGTGGCGATCCCGCAGCTGGAGAGCCCGCAGGCCGTCGCGGCCGTCGACGCCATCGCCGCCGTCCCCGGGCTCGGCGCGCTCTTCGTCGGCCCGGCCGACCTCACGGTCGCCACCGGACTTCCGGCGGGCTCCGCCGAGTTCGACGGCCTCCTCACCCGGGTGCGGGAGGCCGCGGTGACCCACGGTGTCCCGCTCGGCACCGCGGTCGGGAACCCGGCGGCGGCCCGGGCGCTCCCCGACCACTACGACTTCGTCCTCGTCGGCAACGACGCCTCGATGCTCGCCGGTGCCGCGCGCGGCACCGTCGACGACCTGCGACCGGCCGGTGCCAGCGCACCGGCCGCCGCCACAGCGAAGGACCGGCCATGACCTCCTCCGTGCACGACGACCGGCCCGCCGGGGCCGCGGCACAGTCCCCGGAACGCCGCCGGGCACTCACCGGTGGCATCACCGGCTACTTCGTCGACCAGTTCGACATCTACCTCCCGGTCATCGCGCTGGCGCCGGCGATGGCCTTCTTCGTCCCGCCCGGCCTCGACGCGAGCACCCGGACGATCATCGGCGCGTTCATCTTCACCGCGACGCTGCTGGGGCGCCCGATCGGCGCGATGATCTTCGGGGTGCTGGCCGACCGGACGGGCCGGCGCAAGGCGACCATCATCGCCATCACCGGTATCGCGGTGACCACGCTGCTCATCGCGTTGCTGCCCGGCTACTCGAGCATCGGCATCTGGGCCGTGGTCCTGCTGATCGCGCTGCGCCTGCTCGACGGTGTGTTCCTCGGCGGGGAGTACACCGCGGCGATCCCGCTCGCGATGGAGTGGACGCCGAAACGCCGGCGCGGGCTCGCCAGCGGGCTGATCACGATGACGTCCCCGCTGGCGCTGTGCCTGATCTCGCTGCTCACGCTGCTGTTGCTGCAGATCTTCCCCGCGGGTTCGCCCGACTCGCCGTACGCGGTGTGGGGCTGGCGCATCCCGTTCGTGATCGGGGCGCTGCTGGCGTTCGGGGTGCTGTACTACTTCGTCCGGTACGTGTCGGAGCCGGAGGCCCAGCAGCCGGCGGGCACCGGTGCCCGGCGGGTCTCGCCGCTGCGGGAGCTGTTCGCCGGGGAGCACCGGCGCAGCCTCCTGCAGGTGTTCGTCCTGATGACCGGGATCTGGACGGTCCTCAACGTCACCGTCACGATCCTCCCGGAGCTGACCTCCGCGGCCGCCGGTATGACGTCGACCCAGCTGACGCTCGCGCTGGTGGTCGCCTCCGCGATCTGCACCGTGACCTACCCACCGGCCGGTCTGGCCAGCCAGCGGTTCGGGCGCCGGCCGTTCTACATCGTGACCGGCGCGGTCGTGGTCGTCGTCGGCGGTGGGACGCTCGCGGTCCTGGGCCGGGCCACCGACCTCGGCTACTGGTCGGCCACCGCCCTGCTGACCGTGGCGTTCACCGTCGGGATCCTCGCGTTCGGCCCGATCGCCGCGCACCTGACCGAGCGCTTCCCGGCGTCGCTGCGGGCCACCGGCTACGGCGTCGGCTACAGCCTCGCGCTCGTCGTCCCCGCCTTCTTCGCCTACTACCTGCTCGGTCTCGAGGCCCTGGTCGGCCCGGCGCTGGCCCCGGCCGCGCTGGTCGTCATCGGCGGCCTGCTCACCGTCGCCGGCGCCTGGCTCGGGCCGGAGACCCGCGACGTCGACATGCACAGCGGCTGAGGCCGCCCCGATCTCCCAGGAGGAACCACCATGACCAGCACCGCCGTCGACGCCGTCCTCGACGGACTCGTCGACATGCACTGCCACTCCGGGCCGTCCCCGATGCCCCGGGAGTTCGACCACGCGGGCGGCGCCCGCGACGGCTGGGAGCGCCTGCGCATGCGGGCGATGGTCGCCAAGTGCCACCACCACAACACCCAGATGGACGTGCTCGCGCAGCGTCCGCTGCTGGCCGACATCCCGACCGAGGTGATCGGCGCGGTCGCGCTCAACACCACGGTCGGCGGCCTCAACCTCGCGCAGGTGCAGCTCTGCCTCGGGCTCGGCGGCAAGATCGTCTATCTGCCGACCGTGTCGTCGGGCCGGCACATCGACTGCCACGCCGAGAACCTCGGCTTCCCCACCCCGACGGTGAAGCTCACCGCCGAACGCATCGAGGTCGTCCGCGACGGGGAGGTCGTCCCGGACCTGCTGCCGATCTTCGACCTGATCGCCGAGCACGACGCGGTGCTCAACGGCGGCCACCTGCACCCCGACGACATCACCGCCTGCTTCGCCGCCGCACGCGAACGCGGGGTCCGCAAGTTCGTCGTCTCGCACCCGGACTTCGTCATCGGGGCCGACCCGAAGCAGTGCGCGAGCTACATCGAGGGCGGGGCGCTCATCGAGCACGAGCTGCACATGTACGACCCGGGCGCGACGATGCGGTGGCCGGTCGAGCAGCTCATGGAGTGGATCTCCGCACTCGGCCCGGAGAACACCCTGATCGGGTCCGACCTCGGCCAGGCAGGCTTCCCGCGTCCGGTGGACGCGTTCCGCCGCGTCGCCGGGGCCCTGCTCGACCTCGGGCTGGGCGAGAAGGACCTGCGCCGGATCGTGCACGACAACCCGCGCGAGCTCCTGTCGCTGTCGGACTGACCCGGTACGGGCCCGTTACCGTACGCACCGTGGGGCGGGGATCGGCACGGGTGCGGCGGACGCCGGTACGGGACGCGGTGGCCACGCTCAGCCCGGGGTCGTTCGCCTTCGTGATGGCGACCGGCATCGTCTCGGTGGGCATGGCCCACCTACACCTGGGCCTGCTCTCCACCGTGCTGCTGGTGATCGCACTCGTCGGGTACGCCGTGCTCGTGGTCGCCACGTCGTACCGGGCGCTGGCCTTCCCGCGGGCGCTGCGAGCCGACCTGATGGACCCGGGCCGGGCGTTCGGCTTCTTCACGTTCGTGGCCGCGACGAACGTGCTGGGCACCCGGCTCGCGATCGACGGCAGGCAGCGGGTCGCCCTCGGCCTGCTGGCCGTCGGGTGGCTCAGCTGGCTGGTCCTGGGTTACCTGGTCCCGGCCACCACGATGTTCCGGCGCTCCGCGGTCCCGGTGCTCGGCCAGGTGGACGGGACCTGGCTCGTCTGGGTCGTCGCGACCCAGTCGGTCGCCGTCCTCGCGGCGACGCTGGAGGCCACGACGACCGTCTGGCGGGACGCGTTCGCGCTGCTGGCCCTGTTCGCGTGGATGCTCGGCTCGCTGCTCTACGCGGTGGCGATGGCCCTGGTGACCGCCCGGTTGCTGCTCCACCCACCGTCCCCGGAGGAGCTGACGCCGCCCTACTGGATCACGATGGGCGCGACCGCGATCAGCACGATGGCCGCCGCGACGATCATGACGATGGCCGAGGCACCGAGTGCGCTCGCGGCGAGCGGGTTCGTCGCCGGGGCCGCGCTGGCGTTCTGGACCCTGGGCACGTGGCTGTTCCCGGTGCTCGTCGCCGCCGGCTGGTGGCGACACCGGGTTCACCGCGTCCCGCTGCGCTACGAGACGAGCCTGTGGACGGTGATCTTCCCGCTCGGCATGTACGGCGTGGCCAGCCACACCTTCGGCGAGGCGGCCGAGCTGCCGATCGTGACCGCGATCGGCGCCGCCGAGGGCTGGGTGGCGCTGGCGGCATGGACGATCACGTTCGCCGCGATGCTGGTCGCCCCCGTGCGTAACCGCCTGCGCAGCACCCGCGACGCCGCCGGTCACGGCCGCCCTGACGACAGGTAGGCACTCCCGCAGCCACACCTGGCAGGCGCACCCGCCGAGCCTCACCGTCGGCCGGTGCCGAGCGCGCCGGGTTCGCCCACGCGGCGCGAAGGCCCGTACCTGCATCGAGTCTCAGTACTGAGAGCTTCACGGGACCGTGCCGCGCGGATGATCCGTACAAGCCGGTACGGGATGCGCCGTCCTCACCGGCTCACGACAAGCCCCCCAGACGAAGGAGTCGAAGTGGGTAGGTTTGATGGCAAGGTCGCCCTTGTCACCGGAGCGGCCCGTGGCCAGGGCCGCAATCATGCGCTCGGGCTGGCCCGCGAGGGCGCCGACGTCATCGTCGTCGACCTCTGCGACGACATCAGGTCGGTGCCGTACGCGCTCGGGACCGAGGCCGACCTCGCTGAGACGGTCAAGCTGGTCGAGACCGAAGACCGCCGAGCCGTCCAGGCCGTCGTCGACGTCCGCGACGCCGACGCCATGGCGGGGGCGGTCGACGCGGCGGTGGCCGAGCTGGGCCGGCTCGACATCGTGGTGGCGAATGCCGGGGTCTGTAGTTACGGCGGGATCCGCGATCTGACGACCGCGCAGTGGGACGACATGATCGGCACCAACCTCACCGGTGTCTTCAACACTGCGCGCACCACGATCGAACACGTCATCGCGGCCGGCGGTGGGGCTTACGTCCTGACCAGCTCGGTGTACGGCCTCAAAGGCAACGGCGGCGTCGCGCACTACACCGCCGCCAAGCATGGTGTCACCGGCCTGATGAAGGCGATGACCCACGAGTTCGCCCCGCACGGCATCCGGGTCAACTCGGTGCACCCCACCACCGTGGACACCGACATGATCCAACACGACGCGCAGTACAAGCTTTTCCGCCCGGATCTCGAGGCGCCGACAGCCGAGGACGCCAAGGCCGGGTTCGCATCGCTGAACATCATGCCGATCCCATGGGTCGAGACCTCGGACATCACGACCGCGGTGCTGTTCCTCGCCTCCGACGACGCCCGCTACATCACCGGAGTCGCACTCCCCGTCGACGCCGGCTCCATGCAGATCTGAAGGAGACCCGATGACCTCCACCCTGACCACGCCCCCGCAGGCCGGTGGCCGTCCCGCCGCCGAGGAGCTCTACGCGCGCGCGGAGGCCCTCGTTCCAGTCCTCCGTGAGCGCGCCCGTACCGCCGAGGGCATGCGCCGCATCCCGGACGAGACGATCGCCGACCTCGAGGCCGCAGGTCTGTTCTACGTCGTGAGCCCGCAGAGCGAGGGCGGCTACGGCCACAGCATGCGCGAGCTCGGCACGATCACTCGCATTCTCGCCAAGGGCTGCGCCTCGACGGCTTGGGTATACTCGTTCCTGGTGGTGCACAACGTCTCCATCACCCAGGACCTCAAGCAGTTGCTCAATGGCCGCCCCTTCGCCACCGCAGCGCTCTCGGCCGGGTTCCAGGCGACGCCGTCCGGCACCGCCGTCCCGGTCGAGGGGGGCTGGCGGGTCACCGGCAAGTGGCCGTTCGCGAGCGGCATCATGAACGCCGACCACGTCCTGTTCGTCACGCTCGAGGAGCGCCCCGGCGACGAGGAGCCCGCCGTGCTCGGTCTGTGCGCCGATGTCGCGGACGTCGAGCTCATCGACATCTGGCACATGGCAGGGATGCAGGCCACGGGATCGAACACCTTCGCGCTGGACGACCACTTCATCCCCGCCGACCGCCGGTGGACAGCGTTCGGCCAGGAACGTCTGACCCCGGCGGACCCGAACGACGTACGCCCGCTCGAAGGCTTCTCCATCATCCGCATGTTCGACGTCCTGCTCTCCGCGGTCGCCGTCGGCTGCGCCGAGGCTGCCGTCGAGGACATGCATGCGCGGATCCAGACCCGGATCGTCGGCTTCGGGCTCGGGCCACAGCGCGAGCACCCGGAGGCCTGGGGCCGCTACGGCCAGGCCCTCACCGAGGCTCGGATGGCCCGCACGCTGTGGGACGAGACCCTGCGAATCGTGACCGACTTGTCCGACCGGGGCGAGGCCGCGGACGTCGAGACGGCGGCGAAGCTTCGAATGGCCTCGCCTCGGATCTGTCAGGTCGCCCGCGACGCCATCCAGATCGTCGTGGAGGGGTCGGGGTCGAGCATCTTCCACCTCGACAACCCTCTCCAGCGCCAACAGCGTGACGTCAACTTTCTGAAGAACCACTCCTACCTACACCCCGACGGCGCCTTCGTGCCCGCGGGAGCCGCCCTGCTGGGCCTCGCCGACCCGGTCGACGGACTGCTGCTGATCTGAGTTCCGGCCCGCCCGGCGGGGCCTCCCCTGACCGGGCGGGCGGGTCGTTCCCGGCGGTCGTCGCGCAGGAGATCGACCGTCGTGCATCGTGAGGTGTGGCCGTGTCCGATGAACGTGGGATCCCACCGCTTCAGGCAGAACGCTGGGGTCAGACCGCGCGCCGCCAGACCATGGCGGCGCGCGAGCGCCTGCTGGGGGCCTCGACCACGCAACCGGAGACGGCGGCGAGCGCCCTCGTGCGCAGCGAGATCGTCACCTCTTGGCGACGCTCACAACTCAATGGAATCGATCCCGGCGCCCCGCTCACCCTCCCCCACGATCCGGAGCGCGAGGGCGCGCCGCGGCTGCTGCGTGCGGCGGAACCGGTCCTCCAACGGCTCAGCGCCGACCTCAGCAACACCGTGATCACCCTCGCCGACAGCTCGTCGTGGATCCTGTGGCGCGCCTCGGCCGACAAGCGACTCCTGACCGGTCTCGACCAGGTCGCTGCGATGCCGGGATCGCTACTGGCCGAAGAGGTGGCCGGAACCAACGGACTCGGCACGGTGCTCGAGGTCCGCGGACCCGTGATCGTAGCCGGCCCCGAACACTTCCTCGAGGGGATGCAGGACTTCACGTGCGTCGGTGTCCCGGTCCGCGACCCGTTCTCCCGCCGTCTCGAAGGCATCGTCGCCCTGACGTGCCACTACCGTGACACCAACGAACATCTGCTCCCGCTCGTCGCCGAAGCGGCCAAGGAGATCGAGGACCGCCTCCGCCTGGGTTCCTCGACCCGCGAGCGGGCGTTGTTCGACGCCTTCGTCCGCACCGCCAGGTCCCCCGCGCTTGCCGTCGCTTCGATGAACGAGGAGTACCTGTTCACCAATGCGCAGGCCGCGCAACTGTTCGACCCCTCCGACCATGCCAGACTCTGGGATTGGGCTCAGGAAGCCATGCGCAGCAGACGGACCATGACCGGACGCGTCACCCTGAGCCGGGGGTTCGCCGTCGATGTCCGCTGCTCCACCGTGCACGACGGGCCGACAGCCGCGGGCGTCCTGCTCACCATGCGTTCCACACCCGGAACCCAGTCCTCCGACAAGGCGCCGAAGCGACAGGTCTCGACACCGGAGTGGTGGAAGGTGCGCGAGGCCGGGCTCCGGCTGTTCCGTGCCCGACGAAGGGTTGCCGTTCTCGGCGAAGGTGGGGCCGGCAAGGCCACGCTCGCGCGAGCGCTGCACGATGCCACAGCGCCGCGGACTCCCCTCATCGAGATCGACTTCGCTGTCGACGGCATCAGCTCGTTCGTCGACGGCCATCACGACCCCTCGTCGACCTTCCTCCTGCACCACGTGGACTGTCTCCCACGACGAGCAGCGCTCGAGCTCGCGGCCCGCCTGGAACGCGCCGCCGCACGGGTGCTTCTCGCCGTCGACCCCGACGTAGTCGAGGCCGCTGTGCTCGGCAGGCTGCTGGACCGCACGGACGGTGCGGTCACCATCCCGCCACTTCGCGAGCGTCGACAGGACCTCCCCGGCCTGGTGAGCGCCCTTCTACGGGATCTCGGCGCGGATTCCGAGCGCCGCTGTACCTCGGGAGCGATCACCGCGCTCATGCACCACGATCTGCCCGGCAACGTCGCCGAGCTTCGCCGCGTCCTGTCCACGGCGCTCGCCACCTCGACGTCACGCGATATCGGAGTGGACGACCTTCCCCCCACCCACCGCACGGTGACGCGGGACGGTCGCAAGCTCATCGCCCTCGAGGAGGCAGAACGCGCGACCATCGTCGACGCGCTGCAGAGCACGGGGTGGAACGCCGAGTCCGCCGCCGAGCACCTCGGCATCTCACGGGCGACGATCTACCGGAAGATGAAGGCACTCTCGATCCGACGACCCGTGCAGCGCTGACACCCCTCTCAGCTGCCGGTCTCTGTATTGAGACCTCTGCCGCGCTCCAGGTCTGGTGTCGTCTACTTCACCGAGCGATGCAGCTCGGCGTGAACGCACAGGAGGACACAGTGGTCTCATCCCGGGTCAACACCATCGCGTCCGAGGCCTATGCAGGCTGGCTCCGCGACGGTGCGACGGTCGAGGAGATGCGGACAGGGTTCGACGACATGTGCCCCGCCCCAGGCCCGGAGGTCGAGGTGGCCGAAGGAGTCGTGGGCGGTATCCCCGGTGCGTGGGTCAGCGTTCCCGAGTCCGACGAGACGATCATCCTGCACTTCCATGCAGGCGGTTACCTCATCGGCTCCCCGACGAGTCACCGCGATCTCGCCGCCCGCATGGCACGCGCCGCCCGGGCTCGTGTCTTCCTCGCCCATTACCGCCTGGCACCCGAGAGCCCGTTCCCCGCTGCCTTCGACGACGGCGTCAGCGCGTACAACGGCATGCTCGCCGACGGCGTTGACCCGTCCTCACTCGTGATCTCAGGAGACTCCGCCGGCGGCGGGCTCGCCCTCGCCGTACTGGTTGCCGCACGCGACGCCGGAAGGCCGGCGCCCGCAGCCGGAGTTCTGATGTCGCCGTGGGCCGACCTCACGCTGTCCGGTGACTCCATGTCCGCGCGGGAGCCCATGGACCCGCTTGTCAGCCGCGCCGTCCTGACCGGCATGCAGGAGGGCTACCTCCAGGGAGCGGATCCCACGGACCACAGGGCTTCGCCGTTGCTGGCCGACCTCGCCGGCCTTCCGCCACTCCTTGTTCAGGCCGGTAGCAGCGAGGTCCTGGAGGACGACGCGGTACGAATCACCGATGCCGTCCTGAACTCGGGCGGGGAGGCCGTTCTCCAGATCGGGTACGAGATGGTCCACGTGTTCCAGATGTTCGCCGACAAGATCCCCGAAGCCGCCAACGCCATCGAGCGAATCGGGTCCTTCGTCCGCGCGCGTACAGGCGCAGCTGCTGTGGCCTGACCGCGATCGCGCCGGGCTCGTCGCGACGCGTGTGGCGGGTGGCTCGGTGTGTGCCCTCCACAGCCGTGTTGCATAGCGGTACGCACAGCACGTTCGGCCACGAGCGCCCGCACGGCACCACGGTGGCGTTCGTGGCCGCGCTGCGAGGCCAACCGCTGATCGCTGCGGCGTAGCGTGACGCCCGGGCGACAGGCGACAGGCGACAGGCGACAGGCGAGGACGGTGCATGCGGGGCTACGGGTTCCTCCGGGCGGGCGGGCCGGAGCAGCAGGCGTTCCTGGAGGTCGACGAGCCGGTGCCGGGGCCCGGTGAGCTCCTGGTGCGGGTGCGGGCCGCCGGGGTGAACCCCGGCGACTGGCGGGTGCGCGACGGTTCCTACGGCGTCGAGGGCCCGGCGGTGCTCGGCCGCGAGGTCGCGGGCACCGTGCTCGGCGCCGGCGCGGGCGTCACCGGTTTCGCCCCCGGCGACGAGGTGTTCGGGGGCTGCCCCGGCATGCTCGGCGGCTGGGCCCCGACGGCGGTGGTCACGGCGTCGTTCGCCGCGCACCGGCCGGACGGTGTGTCCCCGGAGCAGGCGGCGGTGCTGCCGGTGGCCGCCGGGACCGCGTACGACACGCTGGAGAACCTGCAGCTCGCAGCGGGGTCCACGCTGCTGGTCAACGGCGCCGGCGGCGGGGTCGGCCTGCCGCTGGTCCAGCTCGCACGCCGGCGCGGGCTCACCGTCGTCGGTACCGCGAGCCCCGCCAAGCACGACCTGCTCGCCCGGCTCGGCGCGACCGCGGTGGCCTACGGCGACGGCGTGACCGACCGGCTCCGGGCGGCCGCGCCGGGCGGGATCGACGGCGCGCTCGACCTCGTCGGCGGGGACGCGCTGCGTGCCGTCGCCGCCCTGGTGCCCGCCGGGCGGCTCTACTCCGTCGCCGACAAGCCGCTGGTCAAGGCACTCGGCGGGGACGAGGTGACCCGCGACCGCAGCACGGCGGTGCTGGCCGAGCTCGCGCGGCTGGTCGCCGCGGGCGAGCTCGACCCGATGGTGGGTGAGGTCCGCCCGCTGGAGGAGGCGGGAGCGGCACTCGCGGCGGTCGAGGGCGGGCACGTCACCGGGAAGATCGTGCTGGTTCCGTAGGCCGGCCCGCCCCGTGGCCGCCGAGCGGGCGCCACTGCTGGCCACGCGAACCCCGGTCACGGACGACGACCCCGGCGTCCTGAAGTTGCTCCCGCAGGTCGGAGGCGGTGTCGGTGTCGTCGTCGCGTCGGGCACGCGCCCTGCGGCGCAACTGCGTGTGGGCCTCGCCGGGCAGGTCCGGGGTGCCGTCCACCCAGTCACGGAAGCGGTCCTCGTCCGGGTCGCGGGTGCCCGACCAGGGGTAGCCGGCGGCCTCGAACGCGGCGGCGAGACGTGCGGCACCGACGTCGGCCTCCCGGCGCAGGAGCTCCCGGCCGTCGGCGTCGCGCAGCACCAGGTCGTGCGGGTCGGTGAAGACGCTCGCGATCCGCTCCCGCCCGACGTAGCAGCGCGCCCGGTCGCGCGCGACCGTGACGCCGTCGGCACCGATCTCCACCGCGATCGTCTCCGCCCGGATCACCGCGACGAGCAGTGCCGCGGCGACCAGCCCGGCCACGGTGCCGAGCCCGATCAGCCACGGCTCCGGGATCTGTTCGAGCAGGCGCAGCGGGCCGGGGGCTCCGCCGACCACGTCCACCAGCCACCGGGTGAGCGGGCCGACCAGGTAGCCCGCCGCGGCACCGACCGGCAGCCCGGCGAGCAGGATCGCGCCGAGCAGCGCGTGCGAGATCCGCACGGTGCGCGTGGGTGCCGTCATGGTCGTCCCTCCGGTGTCGGGGTACGGGGCAGCGCGTCCGGTGCCGTCCGGCGCCGGACGACGGCCGCCAGCGCGAGTGCGGCCAGGAGCAGCGCCGCGTTCTGGGCGGCCTTGGCGGCGACCGGGACGCCCTCCGGCACCGGCGCGAGACCGCCGAGCAGCGCGCCGCCGACGATCGCGGCCGCGCCGAGCAGCCCGATCTCGCGGGCTCCCCACCGCCGGTGCACCGCGACCCGGCGCAGCAGCACCGCGACGGCGAGCAGGAGCGCCACCCCGGTCACGACGCCGGTCCAGGTCGGCGGGAGGACGTTGAAGCCCAGGACGGCCACGACGCCGCCGGCGAGGATCGCGCCGGTCCGCACAGGACGGCCGTCGGGGTTGCTCCGGGCCGGCCGGCCCGCCCGGGACATCGCCAGGGCGACCAGCGCCGCGACCACGAGCAGCACCCCGGCCGCCTGCGGGACGGACGGGGCGTAGCCGTAGGTCCGGCGGCCGTCGCCGTGCACGAGCGCGGCGGCGAGCGCCCACAGTACGAGCACGACCCCGATCCCCCACCGGCCCAGCAGCGGGCGGCCCCGCTGCGACGGGGCCAGCGCGTGGTGCACGGCCAGCGGCGCACCCACGCTCATCACGACGTGGCCGACCACCCAGCCCAGCGTCGCGGACGCGCTGAGCTGCAGCGGCTCGATCAGCGTCGGTTCGCGCAGCTCGGCCCAGTACGGGATGTCCGGGCGCGAGTCGCCGAACATCGCGAGGTCGATCACCCCGGGCATCGCGACCCCGAACGCGGCGGCCAGCAGCAGCGTCCCGGTCCAGCCCCGCCCGGTGCGGACGGTGACCTCCCGGATCAGCAACGCCGCGCCGCCGTAGAGCGGCACGAAGATCAGCAGGCCGGCCAGCAGTGCGAGCGCGTCGCCGGTGGAGGTCAGATACGCCTGCAGGTACTCCGCCGCCACCGGCGCGCCCACGGCGATGCCGGCCAGTGAAGCGATCCGGGCACGGAGCGGGAGCATGCCGGCACATTAACAGAGCGGCCACTCCATTAACTACGATGGAGCCATGCCGCGCCCGATCGATCCCGCCCTCCGGCGAGCCCGCCGACTCCAGATCATCGACGCGGGTCTGACCGCCTTCGCCGAGCACGGCTACGCCGGTGCCACCACCGCGGAGATCTGCCGGATCGCCGGGATCGGCTCGGGCACGTTCTTCCACCACTTCCCCACGAAGAACTCCCTGCTGGTCGCGATCCTGGAGCTCGGCGTCGAGGAGACCATCGCGTTCTTCACCGCGCGCGACCCGCAGCGCCCGCCGCGGCAGGTCCTGTCCGACTACGTCGAGCACGCGGTCGGCGATCTCGCCGACCCGCGGGCAGCCGGTTTCATCACCGTCGTCGGCGGGCTGACCGCGCACCCGGAGATCGCCGCCGCACTGCAGGCCGACGAGGACACCACCCGATCCCGGCTGCGCGACGTCGTGGCCGCGGCCCAACAGCAGGGCCAGGTGCGCGACGACCTGCCCGCCGACCGGCTCGCGGTCTGGATCATGTTGCTGGTGGACGGCTTCGCGTCCCGGGTCACGACCGGTGGGTTCGACGTCAGGACCGAGGCACCCCTGCTGCAGGAGCAGGTCGGGGCGCTGCTGGACGGTCCGCGCTCCACCCCGACCACGCCGTGCTGAGTCGCGCACACCGATTTGATCAACGTCAGTGCCGTAGGCCGAGGACCCTGGCTGCGTTCTCCTTGAGGATCAGCGGCCGGATCTCGTCCCGCAGGTCGAGCTCGGCGAAGTCGGCCAGCCACCGATCCGGGGTGATCACGGGGTAGTCCGAGCCGAAGAGGACCTTCTCCCGCAGGAACGAGTTCGCCGCCCGCACCAGCTGCGGCGGGAAGTACTTGGGCCGCCAGCCGGACAGGTCGATGAACACGTTCGCCTTGTGGGTGGCGATCGAGATCGCTTCGTCCTGCCACGGCACCGACGGGTGCGCCAGCACCACGGTCAGCTCCGGGAAGTCGGCAGCGACGTCGTCGAGCAGCATCGGGTCCGAGTACCGCAGCTTGATGCCGCGCCCGCCGGGCAGCCCGGCGCCGATCCCGGTCTGCCCGGTATGGAACAGGGCGGGCACCCCGGCCTCGGCGACCGCGTCGTAGAGCGGGTAGTAGGCCGGGTCGTTCGGCGCGAAGGCCTGCAGCGAGGGATGGAACTTGAACCCGCGCGCCCCGCGCTCGGCCAGCCGGCGGATCCGCGCGACCGACGCCTTCCCGCCGTGCGGGTCGACCGAGCCGAACGGGATCAGCACATCCGGGTGCGCTGCCGCGGCGTCCACGACCTCCTCGCTGGACAACGCCGGGTGCCCGGTGCCGGACACCGCGTCGACGGTGAACACCACGGCGGCCATCGACCGCTCGCGGTAGTGCTCCGCGATCGCGGCGACGGTCGGCGTGCGGTCCTGGCCGGCGCGGAAGTACGCCGCCGAGGCGTCCATCAGTTCCTGGTCGAGCGACAGGCAGCCGTGGCCGTCCTGCTCGACGTGGGTGTGCACGTCGACGGCGACCAGCCGGTCGGGATCGATCGTCACGGTGAGTCCTCCCGGGGCTCGGTGAGCGCGGTGTAACCCAGTTCCAGGCTCTGCCGGAACAGCGGGTGCTGGACCTCGGGCACCGCGCCGAGCATCTCGGACTCGATCGACCCGACCAGCGGGTCGCAGCGCGCGAGCAGGTCCCGGCCGGTGCCGGTGAGGGTCAGCAGCAGGACGCGGCGGTTGTCCGGGTCGCGCCGGCGCGCGACGTGGCCGCGGTTCTCCAGCCAGCGCACCATCTCGTTCATCGTCTGCGGGGTGACGAACGAGCGCCGCGCGAGCTGCGCGGACGACAGCCCGTCCCGTTCACGCAGCGCCGTGAGTGCGGTGAACTGGAGCGTGGTGAGTCCGTGCGGTCGCAGGGCCTCGTCCATCCGGGCCCGGATCGCCAGTTCGAGGCGCTTGACGAGATAGAGGGTGAGGGGTCGGTCCGGCACCGCGGGATCCTCCCGCACCGCTCCCGCGGGCGTCGGCATCGGCGTCGGGGCCGTCACCCGAACCGCTCCCGCAGCGCCGCCTTCATGACCTTGCCGGAGCCGGTCCGGGGCAGCTCGTCCAGGAAGTCGACGTGGCGGGGCACCTTGTAGCCCGCCAGGCGGTCGCGCAGGTGGGCCCGGATCCCGTCCGCGTCGGCCTGGGCGCCGGGCCGCAGCACGACGACCGCCCGCGGCACCTCGCCCCAGGTCGGGTCCGCTGCCGCGACGACCGCGCACAGCTCGACCGCCGGGTGCTCGTACAACGCCGACTCGACCTCGGCCGGGTACACGTTCTCCCCGCCCGAGATGATCATGTCCTTGATCCGGTCGACGACGGTGACGTAGCCGTCGTCGTCGACGGTCGCGACGTCGCCGGAGTGCATCCAGCCCCCGGCCAGCGCCTCGTCGGTCGCGTCGGGCCGGTTCCAGTACCCGAGCATCACGTTCGGTCCCCTGACCAGAATCTCGCCCCGCTCCCCCGGCGCGACCGGGTCGCCCGCGGGATCGACGATCCGGACGTCGGTGAAGAACGACGGCACACCCGCGGTGCCCGCCTTCGTGCGGGCCGACGCCGGGTCGAGGATCAGCACGCCGGGTGCGGTCTCGGTCATCCCGTAGCCCTGCACGAAGGTCAGGTCCCGTTCCAGCCACCGGCGCGCAGTCGCGTCCGGCACCGGGGACCCGCCGCAGAGCAGAGCGCGGACGCTCGACAGGTCCGTCGCGGCCCAGTCCGGCCGGGCGGCCATCGCGTCGTACATCGCGGGCACACCGAACAGCAGCGTGACCCGGTGCCGCTCGACCAGCCCGAGCGCGGCAGCCGGGTCGAACGACTCCATGAGCACGCAGGTCCCGCCCTTGAGCAGTGTGGGCAGGCAGGTCATGCCCAGCGCCGCGGTGTGGAACAGCGGCGCGGCGACGAGCGCGACCTCGTCGCCGGACAGGTCGGACTCGACCAGGACGTTGACGCAGTTCCAGGTGAGGTTGGCGTGCGAGAGCACGGCGCCCTTCGGGTGGCCGGTGGAACCCGACGTGTACATGATCAGGCACGGGTCGTCGGGCCCGACCGGCTCGTCGACCGGTGCAGCGCTGCCCGCGACCAGGTCGTCGTAGGAGCCACCGATGACCAGCCGCGTGTGCAGCATCCCGCCCGTGGCGGCGTCCACCGTCGGCCCGGCCGCCGCGGTATGCACGAGGACCGACACACCGGCGTCGTCGAGCACGAACGCCAGTTCCGGTGCCGCCAGCCGGGTGTTGACCGGCACGAACACCGCCCCGAGCGACGCGGTGGCGAACAGCGTCTCCAGGTACGCCGGGTGGTTCGGGCCGAGGTAGCCGACCCGGTCCCCGCGGCGCACCCCGAGCCCGCGCAGGCCCGCGGCCAGCGCCGCGGTGCGCCGGGCCAGCTCGGCGTAGGTGTCGCGGCGGCCGTCGTGCACCAGCGCGACCCGGTCCGGCGTCATCCGCGCCCGGCGCGCCGGCCAGGAGCCCAGTCCCCCGTCCCGCATCGTCAGCCGTTCGCGTAGGCCGACAGGCCGGGGCGGTAGGTCTTGTCGTCCAGGAACTGGGACATACCCTTCTGCCGCCCGCGCTCGGCGTCGAGGAACTGGGACTGCTCGAGCTTGGCGTAGAGGTAGTCCTCGGCCTGCTCCCAGGGCATCTCCTGGGCGAGCTTGTAGCCGACCTTCGCCGCCCGCATGACCACCGGGTTCATCGACGCCAGCTTGAGCGCCAGCTCGCGGGTGCGCTCGCGCAGCCGCGCGGCCGGGACGGCCTCGTTGACCAGCCGCATCTCGGCGGCGCGCCGACCGTCGAACGGCTCGCCGGTCATGATGAAGTAGAGCGCGTCGCGCTGGCTGACGGTGGCGGCGAGGGCCCGGGACACGACGCCGCCGGGCGGGATCCCCCAGTTGATCTCGGACAGGCCGTACTGCGCCTGCTCGTCGGAGATCGCCAGGTCGCAGGCGACGAGCGGGGTGAACGCGCCGCCGAAGCACCAGCCGTTGACCATCGCGACGGTCGGCTTGGACCAGTTCGCCAGCCGCTTCCACTGCCACTCGGCCGAGGCGCGCCGCACCCGGATCTGCAGGGCGGGGTCGCCGGACTCGTCGACCTCGCGGAAGTACTCCTTGAGGTCCATCCCGGCGGAGAACGAGTCGCCCGCGCCGGTCAGCACGAGCGCCTGGCAGCGCGGATCGGCCTCCAGCGCGTCGAGGGTCGCGACCATCTCGTCGTTCAGGGTGGGGTTCATCGCGTTGCGCTTGTCCGGTCGGTTCAGCGTGACCCAGGCGATGCCCTCGTCGAACTCGACGAGGACGGTGTTGCCCCAGGGTTCGGTCATGGTGGTTCCTCTCAGAACGGGTAGCGGGCCGTCTCGGCGCGGACGGTGACCCACTGGGTCTCGGTGAAGGCCTCGAGGTTGGCGCGGGTACCGCCGACGCGGCCGACGCCGGAGGCGCCGACGCCGCCGAACGGGGCGGACGGGTCGTCGTTGACGGTCTGGTCGTTGATGTGCACGAGCCCGGACGGAATCCGGTCGGCCAGCGCGAGCCCGGCGGCCGGGTCCGCGGTGAGCACGCCCAGCGACAGGCCGTACTCGGTCTCGGCGGCCAGCTCGGCGGCCTCGTCGAGGGTGTCGAACGGGCGCACGCAGGCCACCGGTCCGAACACCTCCTCGGCGTAGGCAGGGACGGCAGGGTGGCAGTCGGCGAGCACGGTGGGCCGGAAGAAGGGGCCGTCGGACGTCCCGCCCTGGACCAGCCGCGCCCCCGCGGCGACGCTGCGGTCGACGAGATCGGCGACCTTGGCGAGCTGGCCCTCGTCGATGATCGGGCCGAGCGCGACCTCGGCGGTGAACGGGTCCCCGACCGGGAGCTGCTCGGCCTTCTTCCCGAGCAGCTCGACGTAGCGGTCGTAGAGCGAGCGGTGCACCAGGTGCCTGCCGGTGGCCATGCAGATCTGGCCCTGGTGCAGGAAGCTGCCGAACGCGCCGCAGGAGGCGGCGGCCTCCAGGTCGGCGTCCGCGCAGACGACGAGCGCGCTGTTGCCGCCCAGCTCCAGGTGGGCCCGCTTGAGCAGCTCGCCGGCCCGCGCGCCGATCGCCCGCCCGGCCCGGGTGGAGCCGGTGAACGACAGCACCGGCACCCGCGGGTGCTCGACGAGCGCGGCGCCTGCCTCGGCTCCACCGGGCAGGACCTGCAACACCCCGGCGGGCAGTCCCGCCTCCTCGAACACCCGCGCGATCACGACGCCGCCGCACACCGCGGTCCGCGGGTCCGGCTTGACGATCACGGCGTTGCCCAGCGCCAGCGCCGGCGCGACCGAGCGCATCGACAGCAGCAGCGGGAAGTTGAACGGCGACACGACGCCGACGACCCCCACGGGCACCCGGCGTTCCAGGCTGACCCGGCCGGCGGCCGGCAGCAGCTCGCCGTAGGGCGCCGAGGCCAGCGCGGCGGCCTGGGTGCACTCCCCCGCCGAGCCGTCGATCTCGATCCCGGCCTTGAGCCGGACCGATCCGGCCTCGCGGACCAGCCAGTCGCCGATCTCGGCGGCGTGCTCGGCGAACAGGGCGGCCGCCCGGATCAGGACCGCAACCCGCTCGGTGTGCGGGGTGGCGGCCCAGGCCCGCTGCGCCGCGGCGGCGCGCTCGACGGCGGCACCGACCTCGGCGGCACCTGCCGCCCCGACCGATCCGATGACGGCGCCGGTGGCCGGCTCGCGGACCTCGCGGACGCCGTCGCCACCGGGGGTCCAGGCACCGGTGAAGACCCGGCCCTGCCACGTCCCGGGATCGAGGAATGCCACCCGAACCTCCTTGGTCAACCATCAGGTTTCCTGATGACGTTACGAGGAGACTGCTGCGACGGCGTGCGACGATGCAAGCCCGAGTGGGCTGCGTCACCGGAACTGCGGAAGATGTCCTGTCGGTCAGACGGACGGGCGGCCGCGCTGCACCTCGTCCAGCCGGCGTGCCTGGACCGCCTGCTCGAACGGCGTGTCCCCCCGGGCCCGCCGACCGCCGAGAGCGGCGTGCAGCTGCGCGACACGGGCGCTGTCGTGATGCGACGCGAGCTCAGCCAGGTCCGGGTCGACCTCGGCGAGCACCTGCCGGAACCGGTGCTCGGCCAGCGGACCGAGCCGGTCGTAGACCTCGAGGAACACCTGCCGGGCCGCGGCGCGGGGCCATTCCGACGGCAACATCTCGGCCGGCAGGTCGGGATCGCGCTCGGGGAACGTCCGCCAGGCCACGCGCAGCTCGGTGCGGATCCGCAGGGCGTCGGCGGGCCCGATCCGCCCGGCCGCGAGCTCGGCGCGCACCGGCGCGTAGGCCGCCACGAACTCCCGGTAGTCGGTGGCCAGCGCGTCGAGGTCGAACGCCGACGCCGGGCCGCCGCCCGCCGGGCCGCCGGGCACCTCGGTCGCACGCAGCACCGTCGCCCGTCCAATACCCAGCTCGGCGACCAGCTCGCGGGCCGGCCCGGCGAGATCCCGCGGCGACACCCAGAGCCCGTCGTAGAGAGCGGAAAGGCCGAGCACCCGCAGCCGGGCACGCAGCGCGGTGCGGACCTCGCGCTCCTGTTCCGGCACGGAGAACGCCACGACCGTCCAGTAGCCGTCCCACTCCGGGGTCGCGGCACCGAAGGTGAGCATCCGGTGCGTGCGTTCGACGATCACCTCGCTGGTGCGGGGCGGGATGCCGTAGGCGGTGGTGCGCCCGGTGCGGGAGGTGGTGAGCAGCCCCTTCGCGGCCAGCCTGCGCATCGCGGCCCGCGCGTTCTCCCGGCCGATGCCGAACTCCGCGAGCAACCGCACCAGCGCCGCGGACGGGATGTGCTCGTCGCGCCAGTACCAGTGGTCGCCGAGCAGCGAGGTGAGCAGCAGCTGCGGCTCGGCGCGCGCCCGCCCGTCGTCCGGCATCGGCATCCCTCCCGCCCGGGAGCGTACGTGTCGTCGGTTCGACTTCCGCACAGTGGAATCGGGCTGTTGTCATAGGCGACATCTCATGCGACGCTCGTCACCATCTTCGTCGGCAATGATCCGGAAGCTGCACCCCGGCCCCCGACGCAGCACACATGGCACGACCCAACGCAGGGAGAACCCGCCATGCGCCACATCCCCCTCCCCCGGCCACGTCGCTGGGTGCTCGCCGCGCTCACTGCGTCGGCCCTGCTGGCCACCGGCTGCGGGGCGAGTACCGGAGACGCCGGGTCCGGGCCGCCACCACCCGGCGCGAACGCCGAACTGCACGCCGCGCTGCCGGACCCGATCCGGGAGTCGGGCGTCATCCGGTTCGCCGGTGACTCGCACCCGCCGTACCGCACGGTCGGCGCGGACGGCTCCATGACCGGCATCGACGCCGACTTCCAGGCGGCGCTGGGCACGGTGCTCGGCGTCCGCACCGAGACCTCGGTGGTGGACAGCCTCCCGGCCGCGTTGCAGGGCATGCTCGCGAACCGCTACGACGCCTTCAACGGGCCGGTCAAGGTCACCGCCGAGCGGGAGCGCCAGTTCGACACGGTCACCTGGATGACCACCCGCACCTCCTACGTGGTGCCGGCCGACGCGCCGACGCCGATCGGGTCCACCGACGATCTCTGCGGGCGCCGGGTCGCCGTGGTCTCCGCGAGCGTGGTCGAGGAGCAGCTGCGGCAGCTCTCGGCGTACTGCGCGAACAGCGGTCGCGGCGCCGTCGAGCCGATCGGCCTGGCCGACACGAACGCCACTCTGCTGGCTGCGCAGTCCGGTCGTGCCGAGGCCGCCGGGATGACCCAGGCCGCCGCGATCGACGTGACCGCGCAGCAGCAGGGCTCCTACACCTACGTCACCCAGACCGAGGAGCAGGGCGCGACGGCCGACAAGCTGGCCCTGTACATGCCGAAGACCGGCGAGCTCGGACCGGTGATGCAGCAGGCCTTCGAGGAGCTGTTCCGCAACGGCACCTACGACCAGATCATGCAGAAGTGGGGCCTGAGCGACGTGCGGGTCCCGGCGCCGCAGCTGAACGCGGGCACCCCGGCATGACCGTGACCGCACCGCCGACGACGACCGGACCCGGCACGCACGACGTCGCCGACGCCCGGCCCCGGTTCCGGCCGTGGCGCTGGGTCGCCACCGCCGTCCTGGCGCTGGTCGCCGCGCAGATCCTGACCTTCCTGGTGACCAACGAGCGCTTCGGCTGGGACGTCGTCGCGGCCCACCTGTTCGCGCCGTCGGTGCTCGCCGGCCTCGGCACCACCGTGCTGCTCGCCGTGCTCGCGATGCTGATCGGCTCGGTGCTCGGCGGCCTGCTCGCCGCCGCGCAGCTGTCCGGCTTCGGCCCGCTGCGCTGGGCGGCGACGACCTACGTCGGCGTGTTTCGCGGCATCCCGCCGCTGGTCCAGCTCATCTTCTGGTTCAACCTGGCCTACCTGCTGCCGGAGATCTCGATCGGGATCCCGTTCGGCGGCCCGGACCTGGTCAGCTGGAACGCCAACGACCTGATCACCCCGCTGACCGCGGGCGTCATCGGACTGTCGCTGGTCGAGTCCGCCTACCTGGCCGAGATCATCCGGGCCGGCGTGCTCGGGGTGGACCAGGGGCAGCGCGAGGCCGCGTCCGCGATGGGCTTCACGCCGCTGCAGACCTTCTTCCGGATCGTCCTGCCGCAGGCCATGCGGGTGATCATCCCGCCGTCGGGCAGCCAGTTCATCAGCGTCCTCAAGGGCACCGCGCTCGTCTCGGTGATCGCGATGAACGACCTGCTGCACTCCGTGCAGGTGATCTACAACCAGACCTACGAGATCGTCCCGATGCTGCTCGTGGCGTGCATCTGGTACCTGACGGTCGTCACGCTGCTGACGATCGGGCAGCGCCGGCTGGAGCGCCGCTTCGCCCGCGGTCACGTCCGGACGGCCCCGACCGGAGGTGCCTCGTGAGCCCCGTCCTGTCCCTGCGCGGCACGACCAAGCGCTTCGGCGACCACACCGCGCTCGACGCCGTGGACCTCGACGTGGCCGAGGGCGAGGTCGTCGTCGTGATCGGGCCCTCCGGCTCGGGCAAGTCCACCCTGGTCCGCTGCGTGCACCAGCTGGAGTCGGTCGACGGCGGCGGGATGTACCTCGACGGCGAGCTGCTCGGCTACTCCGAGCACCGCGGCGCGTTGCGCCCGCTCACGCCGAGGGGGACCGCCGCCCAACGCCGCCGGGTCGGCATGGTGTTCCAGCAGTTCAACCTGTTCCCGCACTTCAGCGCGTTGCGCAACGTCAGCGAGGCGCCGCGGCGCGTGCACGGCCGCACCGCCGGCGAGGCCGAGCGCGAGGCCACCGCCCTGCTGGACCGGGTCGGGCTCGGCGACCGCCTGCACCACTACCCGCGCCAGCTCTCCGGCGGCCAGCAGCAGCGGGTCGCGATCGCCCGCGCGCTGGCCACCCGGCCCCGGATCCTGCTGTTCGACGAGCCGACCTCGGCCCTGGACCCGGAGCTGGTCGAGGAGGTGCTCGGGGTGCTCCGCGGGCTCGCCCGGGACGGCCTGACGATGGTCGTGGTCACCCACGAGATGGCCTTCGCGCGCGAGGTCGCCGACCGCGTCGTGTTCATGGAGGCCGGCCGGATCGTCGAGACCGGCCCGCCGGCACAGATCTTCGGGAGCCCGCGCAGCGAGCGGCTGCACAGCTTCCTGTCCCGCCACACCCGGGAGGTCCCCGCATGACCGTCACCGTCGCCGCGGTCGGGGACCTGATCCTCGACGAGCCAGACCCGGCCTCGTTCCTGGCCCCCTCCGCAGAGCTGCTGCGCGCCGCGGACATGACTGTCGGGCACGTCGAGGTCCCCCACTCGACGACCACGGTGCAGGTCTCCACCGACGTCCCCGCCCCGCCCGCGGACCCAGCCGCGCTGGACGCCCTGGCCGGGGCCGGGTTCGACGTCGTCACCCTGGCCGGCAATCACATCTTCGACGCCGGTGAGCAGGGTGTCACCGACACGGTCGCGCACGCCCGCAAGGCCGGCCTGCACACCGCCGGGGCCGGGGCCGACCTCGCCGAAGCGCGGGCCGCTGCCGTCGTCGAGCGGGGCGGGCTGCGGATCGGGGTGCTGTCCTACAACTGCGTCGGGCCGCGGGAGTCCTGGGCGACCTCGCGCAAGGCGGGCTGCGCCCCGGTGCACGTGCTCACCCACTACGAGCTCGACCACGCCAGCCCCGGCGGCCCGCCGCGGATCTACACCTTCGCCGACCCGGACTCGCTGGAGGCGATGACCGACGACGTCGCGCGGCTGCGCGCCGAGGCCGACGTCGTGCTGGTCGGCCTGCACAAGGGCGTCGGACACACGCCGGCCGCGGTGGCGATGTACGAGTCGCCGGTCGCCCGGGCCGCGATCGACGCCGGCGCCGACGCCGTGTTCGGCCACCACGCGCACATCCTGCGCGGGATCGAGGTCTGGCGCGGGCGACCGATCTTCCACGGGCTCGGCAACTTCGTCACCGTCACCCACGCCCTCACCCCGGCCTCGGGCGGGGACAGCGCCGAGCGCGACGCGTGGGCGGCCAAGCGCCGGGAGCTCTACGGCTTCGCCCCCGACCCGGACATGCCCTACTACCCCTTCCACCCGGAGAGCCGGGACACCGTCGTCGCCACCTGCCGGTTCGACGACGCCGGGGGCCTGGTCGTGGCGGGGATCGTGCCCTGCCGGATCGACGACGCCGGCCGCCCCGTCCCACAGGGCCCGGACTCCCCCGTCGTCGGCTACGTCGCCGACATCACCACCCGCGCCCGGCTGAACGGCCGGCTGGTCCGCCGCGGCGACGACTGGCTCGTCGCCGGGGCGGGCACGATCGAGGAGAGCGCATGACCGACCAGCCACTCGCCGGCCGCACCGTGATCGACCTGACCACCGCGCTGGCGGGCCCCTACGCGACCCTGCTGCTCGCCGGGCTCGGCGCCACCGTGATCAAGGTCGAGAACCCGGCGACCGGCGGGGACACCTCCCGCAACAACGCCCCCTACCTGGGCCGGGACGGTCTGGCGCTGGGCCGCACGCACGACGACGACATGTCCGTCTCCATGCTGCTCCGCGGCCGGGGCAAGCTCAGCGTCACGCTGAACCTGAAGGACCCGCGGTCGAAGATCGTGTTCACCGACCTGGTCCGCGGCGCCGACGTGCTGGTGGAGAACTACTCCCCCGGCGTCACCGGCCGGCTCGGCATCGACTACGCGGCCGTCCGGGAGATCAACCCGCGGCTGGTCTACACCTCGATCAGCGGGTTCGGCGCGCAGGGCGGCCCCGGCTCGGGCAAGGCCATGGACTCGATCATCCAGGCGCTGTCCGGGGTGATGATGACCGCGGGCGAGCCGGGCGGCGACCCGGTCCGGTTCGGGCTGCCGGTCGGTGACCTGCTCGCGCCGCTCTACGCCGTCGTCGGGACCGTGTCGGCGCTGCTGCAGGCCGAGCGGACCGGGGCGGGCCAGCACGTCGACGTGTCCATGCTCGGCGCGCTGACCTCGCTGGTCGCCTGCGAGCCGTTCGACGCCTACGACGCCGTCGGCCTGGAACAACGCACCGGCGCGATGGTCCCCCGGCTGGCGCCGTTCGGGATCCTGGAGGCCTCCGACGGGCACATCGCGCTGTGCGCGCCCACCGACGCCTTCGCCCGCGGGGTGTTGCGTGCGATGGGACGCGACGACCTCGTCGACGACGACCGCTACCGCACCCGCGACCAGCGGGTCGAGCGCGCCGACGAGCTGCACGCCCTGATCGGCGACTGGTGCCGCACGCTGCCCCGGGGCGAGATCATCGACCGGCTCACCGCCGAGGGCGTCCCGGCCGCGGAGGTGCGCGACCCGCACGAGGCGGTGCGCGACCCGCTGGTCCGCGACCGGCGCGAGGTCGTCCCGCTCACCCACCCGCGGCACGGCGCGACCGCCGACCTGTCCGCGACCGGGATGCCGATCGTGTTCTCCGGCTCCGACGTCGGCCTCGACGGACCCGCGCCGGCGCTCGGCGAGCACAACGACCGCGTCTACCGCGAGCTGCTCGGCTACGACGCGGCCGAGATCGCCGACCTCGCCGCCGACAGCGTCATCTGAGCTCGACACCTCCCGGGGGGAACCACCATGTCCGCAGCCCTCGCTGCGTTGCTCGACCCTGCCCTGCCCGGCCGGACGCCGGACCGGCCGGTCGCCGGTTACGTCGGCGCCGACGTACCGGTGGAGCTGCTGACGGCAGCCGGGTATCACCCGCGGCGGCTGTCCGGCTCGCCGCACGAGGACGCGTCCGCGGGACGCCGCTACCTCGGCGGCGGCCTGGACCCGGTCGCCTGCTCGGTGCTGACCCGGCTGCTGGCCGGCTCCTACGGCCCGCTCGACGTGCTGGTCGTGTCCCGCGACTGCGAGGCGTCGCTGCGACTGTTCTACGTGCTGCGCGAGCTGCGCCGGGTCGAGCCCTCGGTCGCGCTGCCGCCGCTGCACCTGGTGGACGTGCTGCACCTGCCGCACCGCACCACCACCCGCTACGTGCTGGCGAAGGTGCGCGGCCTGCGCGCCTGGCTGGCCGAGCGGTCCGGTCGCCCGGTCGGCGACGACGCGCTGGCCGCCGCCGTCGTCGCGCACGACCGGGTCCGCGCCCTGCTGCGGGCCACCGGGGAGCTGCGGCCGCGACGCAGGCTGACCGGAACCGAGTTCCTCGGCGTCGTCGACGCGGCTACCGCGCTCCTGCCGGACCGGGCCGCGGAGCTGCTGGGCGCGCTGGTCGCGGAGCTGGCGGACCGGGACCCGCGCTCGGGGCTCCCGGTGCACCTGACCGGGTCCGCGCACGACTGCCCGGACGTCTACGCCGCCGTGGAGGCGGGCGGGCTGCTCGTCGTCGGGGAGGATCACGACCGCGGCGACCTGCTCGCGGCCACCGACGTCGGGGACCCGGGCGACCCGGCCGGACTGGAGCTCGCGCTGGCCGAGCGGTACCAGCACAACGGGCCGGCCGCACCCCGCGCGTCGATCGCCGAGCGGGCGGCGCACACCGCCGCCCGGGTCCGCTCCCGGGACGCGGCCGGGCTGCTCGGCTACGTCCGCGAGCACGACGACGGGCCGCCGTGGGACTGGGCCGCGCAACGGGCCGCGGCGGGCGTCCCGGCTGCGTTGCTGGAGCGCCAGCCCTACGGCCGCGTCGACCCGGACGCCCTGGACCGCGCGGTGCGCGCGTTGCGGGCCCCGGCGGTGGCGGCGTGAACGCCCCCGTCCGGACCGGCCGGCTGCCCGGCGCGGCGGCGGCCACGGCGTACCAGCGGCAGTGGTTCGCCGACCTGCACCGCGACCACGTCCCCGGCGCCCCGCTCGCCCTGGTCAACGCGGACGCCCCGCAGGAGATCTTCCGCGCGATGGGGATCCCGTACGTGGTGAACCAGTGGTGGGCCTCGATCGTGGCCGCCAAACGCCGCACCCAGGACCACCTGGCCCGGCTGCGCGAGCGCGGCTACCCGGACTACACCGAGCAGTACAGCTCCACCGCGCTGGGCAGCGCGTTCGACCCGGACCCGGCGAGCGCCCCGTGGGGCGGGCTGCCGACGCCGTCGATCGTGCTCGCCGAGACCACCGGCGACGCCTCCCGCAAGATCTTCGACGTGTGGGGCGACCAGCCCGGGGTCACGTTCTACCCACTGGAGAGCGCGGCCGCCGACACCGTCCCGGAGCGTTGGTGGGAGCTGATGCCGCACGACTGGGAGTCCACGGTCGGCACCGACCGGCTCGACCTGATGGTCGGCGAGCTGGAGGGACTGATCCGGTTCCTGGAGCAGACCACCGGGCGGCGGTTCTCCGAGCAACGCTTCGCCGAGGTGCTCGCGCTGACCAACGAGCAGGAGGAGTGGAACCGGCGGACCCGCGACCTGGTCGCGGCCGCCCGCCCGTGCCCGGTCGCAGTCACCGACTCCATCCCGGCGGTGATGATCCCGCAGTGGCACCGCGGGACGACGTGGGCGCGCGACGCCGCGCACCGGCTGCACGACGAGGTCGCCGACCGGGTGTCCGCCGGCGCCGCCGTGTGCGACGGCGAGCGGGCCCGGTTGATGTGGGTCGGTCGCGGCCTGTGGTTCGACCTGGGCTTCTACCAGCGCTTCCAGGAGCGTTACGGCGCCGTGTTCGTCTGGTCGATGTACCTGGCGATCGCCGCCGACGGCTACGTCCGCTACGGCGACGACCCGCTCCGCACCCTCGCCGCCCGGTTCGCCGCGTTCTCCGACCAGCTCTACACCCCGCCCTGGTCGGCCGAGTGGTACGTCAAGGAGGCCCGCGCGCACGGTGTGCAGGGCGTCGTCCACCTGGTCTCCGACGACGCCCGGGGCAGCTGGGCGACCACCCGCGCGTTGCGCGCCGCCGGGATCCCGGTGTTGGAGCTGCACGCCGACAATGTCGACGCCCGCCGCTCCGACCCGGACCACCTGGACCGCACCGTCGGCGGCTGGCTCGAGGCCGAGGTGTTGCCGCGGGCCGATGACTGAGACCCGGGCCGCACCGGCCGGGACCGGCTTCTCGACGCCCGCGGTGCTGGCCGGCGCCCTAGTCGCCCTGTTCACCGGCTCACTCACCAACACGATCATCGGGATCGCGCTGCCGACGATCGCCGGCGAGCTCGGCGGGCAGGACCGGGTCGCCTGGGTCGCGGCCGCGGCACTGCTCACCATGACCGCGGCCACACCGGTCTGGGGCAAACTCGCCGACCGCCGCGGGTCGCGTCCCATGCTGCTCGCGGCGATCGCGCTGTTCGTGGCCGGCTCGCTGGCCGCCGGCCTCGCACCGACCATGGGGTGGCTGATCGCGGGCCGGGCGGTGCAGGGAGCCGCGTCCGGCGGCATCCTCGCCTGCGCGAACGCGCTGGTCGCGGTGCTCGTCCCGGCCCGCGAGCGCGGGCGCTACACCGGCTGGTTCGGGTTGTCGTTCGGGACCGCGTCGGTGGCCGGGCCGCTGCTCGGCGGTCTGCTCGTGACGCCTGCCGGGCCGGGGTGGCGCTGGTGCTTCCTCGGCGTCGTGCCGGTCACCCTGGTGGCCGCGGCGCTGGTCCGGCTCGCCCCGGACCGCCGCCCGGACCGCCGCGACACCCCGCTGGACCACCTCGGTGCGGCGCTGCTCGCGCTCGCCGCGGGTGGGCTGGTGGTGCTGCTGTCCGCCGGAGGCGTGGCGTGGCCGTGGTCCTCACCGGCGACGCCGGTGCTGGCTGGTGCCGTGGTGGTGTCCACACTGCTCGCGGTGCTGCGCGAGCAGCGCGCGGCCGACCCGATCCTGGCGCCGCGGCTGTTCCGCAGCCGGACCTCCACCATCGCCTGCGCCACCAGCCTGCTGGTCGGCACGGTGATGTTCGGCGGGATCATCTACCTGCCCCAGTTCCTGCAGGTGGTGCACGGGCACGACGCCATGACCGCGGGGCTGCTCATGCTCCCGCAGGTCGGCACCATGATCGTCGCCTCGGCGGTGGTGGGCCGGCTGATCGTGCGGACCGGGCGCTGGAAGCGGTTCCCCGCGGCCGGGTGCGCGTTGCTCGTCGCCGGCCTGGCGGTGCTGGCCCCGCTGACCCCCGCCACCCCGGCCTGGCAGGTCGCCGCCGGGATGGCGCTGCTCGGCGCCGGGACCGGGCTGACCCAGCAGGTGCTCGTGCTCGCCGCGCAGGACGCGGTCGGGCCCGGCGACGTCGGCGTCGCCGGGTCGTCGGCGACCTTCGCCCGGACCCTGGGCGGCGCGGTCGGGGTGGCCGCGTTCGGCGCGCTCATCGCCGCCCGGCTGCGCGCCGACCTGCCCGCCGCCCTGACCGCAGCCGGCCTGCCCGCGACCGACGACGACGTCCGGCGCCTGCTGGGCACACCCGCCCAGGTCGCCGCGCTGCCCGCTCCACTCGCCGACGCGGTGCGGGCGTCCTACACGCACGGGCTCGCGCTCGTCTTCCTCGCCACGCTGCCGGTCGCGGTGCTCGCCCTGGTCGCGGTGCTGCTGGTCCGCGAGACCGCACTCGGCGAGGGCGCTCCGGACCCCTGACCCACCGCGCTGTCTCTCCTGTCCGTCCTGTCCGACCGCTGCACCATCGACCGCGCCCGCGGAGGCCTCGCCATGCCCGTGCCCGCCCGACGAACCGCAACCGGGCTCGTCGTCCTGCTCGCCCTCGCCGTCGTCACGGCCTGCTCGGGGCCGGCCGCGCCGGCCGCCGCGCCGTCCGCGCTCGGGTCCTACACGCCGGAGAGACAGTTCACCGAGCGGGTCACCGAGTCCTTCTACCTCCCGATGCGCGACGGCACCCGGCTCGCGGTGAGGCTCGACCGGCCCGCGATCGACGGCGCGCCCGCGCCCGGCCCGTTCCCCGTGCTGTGGCAGCACAGCCTGTCCACCGAGCGCAAGCCCGAGGACGGCGCCGGCCCGAAGACCGGCGGCATCCAGACGATCCCGACGCTCACCGACCACGGCTACGTCGTCGCCCAGGTCGCCCGCCGCGGCAACGGCCAGTCCTTCGGGGTGCGGCGCGGCTACAACGACCGGCTCGAGGCCGGCGACGCCTACGAGGTCACCGAGTGGCTCGCCGCGCAGCCCTGGTCCGACGGCAACGTCGGCGTCTACGGCTGCTCGAACACCGGGGACGCCGCGATGCACACCCTCACCGTCCGGCCGCCGCACCTGAAGGCGGTGCTCGCGGGCTGCTTCTCCTGGGACAAGTACGACTCGTGGCGGGTCGGCGGCATCTCCGCCCAGTGGGGCTTCGGCCCGTCCCGCACCGTCGAGCAGGACCTCGCCAACGCCCCCGTCGACGGCGACGAGGACAAGACCCTGCTGCGGGAGGCCGCCGTCGAGCACCAGAAGGCGACCCCGCTGGCCGACATGTGGCGCTCGATGCCGTACCGGGACAGCTGGGCCCCGTCGGTGCAGTCCCGGTTCTGGTCCGAGGGCAGCGTCGGGACCTACGCCGACCAGGTCCGGGCCGCCGACGTGCCGGTCTACGTGATCGGCGGGTGGCGGGACGAGCTGCGCGGCCAGGGCGTCGCGACGCTGCTGAACGTGCCGGGCTCGCGGCTGCTCGTCGGGCCGTGGAAGCACTGCGAGAACGCCGGGTTCGGGCTCGTGCAGGAAGCGCACCGGTTCTTCGACCAGCACCTCAAGGGCATCGACACCGGCATCGACGCCGAGCCGCCGATCCACTACGCCACCCCCGACTCCGACGCCGCGGACGCCACCGGCCTGGAGTGGAAGGCCGCGCAGAGCTGGCCCCCGGCCGGGACCACCCCGCAGCCCACGACGCTCGGCGCCGACGGCGTCCTCGGGTCGGCCGCGCCCGGCGCCCGCGGGTTCACCGTGGACACCGCGGCGCAGTGCCCCACCGACCCGGGCAGCGGCTCGACGATCCAGCCCTGCCACATCCCGGGCAGCGGCAACAGCTGGCGCGGCCCGGTGCTCGAGACCGACACCGAGCTGACCGGCACCCCGGTCGCCGACCTGCACGTGCGCACCGACCGGCGCGACGGCGACGTGTTCGCCTACCTGTCCGACGTCGCCCCGGACGGGACCACGACCGTGATCACCGAGGGCCGGCAGCGGATCTCGCTGCGTGCCGAGCACCCGGCCCCCTACGCGCTGCCCGACGGCGTGCCCTGGCACCGGGCGCACGCCGCCGACGCCGCACCCGCCCGGCCCGGCGAGGCCGCCCGGCTGCACTTCGCGATGCTGCCCACCTCGTACCTGGTCCGGGCCGGGCACCGGATCCAGATCACGGTGACCGGGCACGACCCCCGGGCCACCGGGGCGCTGCCGGACGCCGACGGCGCCCACGTCGAGGTGCTGTCCGGCCCGGACACACGATCCTCGGTGGCGTTACCTCGGCGCACCGGCTGAACAGTCCTGGACCGACATCACCAGCCTTCTTTCCGGATCAGAGCGCGCGACACGCCGGCCCGCCGGCGGCGATCCCGCGTTCCACGTCCGACCGGTCCGGACCCGGCATCCTGATCGTCCCCGACGACGGCAGGAGACGCGTGTCCGAACCGCTGCGCGCCGGCGCGCACGAGAGCCTGCACACCGCCGGCCTGAAGGCCGCCCTCGGCCGGACCGGCGCGGACCTCCAGCCCCGCTGGGCTCCGGTCGAGGCCGCCGAACAGCCGCGCGTGCTGGCCCGGCACGTGGCCTCGGCGGTCGAGCGCGCACTCGCCGACCGCACACCGGAGCAGCGCGTCACGCTGGTCAACCAGCTCATCGAGATCGCCGAGCAGGCCCCCGCCGAGACACTGCAGGACCGGCTCGAGCACCTCATCGCGCTCACCCGCGAGATCGGGCCCGGCACGTGGGAGGTCCATGCGCCGATCACGCCGCTCTCGGACGCGGCCCTGTTCACCAACGCCGCCGGCGAACCGACGCTGCACACGGCGCTGCAGTCGGAGCTGTCCAGCGCCGACCGGGTCGATCTGCTCTGCGCGTTCATCCGCTGGCACGGCATCCGGTTGCTGGAGCAGGAGCTCGACGTGCTGCGCGAGCGCGGCGTCCCGTTCCGCGTGATCACGACGACGTACATGGGCGCGACCGAACAACGGGCGGTCGACGAGCTCGTACGCCGGCACGGAGCCGAGATGAAGGTCAGCTACGCGAGCGCCACGACCCGGCTGCACGCCAAGGCGTGGTTGTTCCGCCGCGACACCGGGTTCGACACCGCCTTCGTCGGGAGCTCGAACCTGTCCCGCTCCGCACTCGTCGACGGTCTGGAGTGGAACGTGCGGCTCTCCTCGGTCGCCACCCCGGAGCTGATCCGCAAGTTCACATCCACGTTCGACACCTACTGGGCCGCACCCGACTTCGTCCCCTACGACCCGGCCGTCCCCGCCGACTCCGAACGGCTCGCCACGGCGCTGCACCGGCACCGGCGGGACGGGCCGGCACTGGTGCCGGGCGGGGAGCTGCGGCCCTACCCGCACCAGGACCAGATCCTCGAGGCGCTCGCCGCCGAACGGACGCTGCACGACCGGCACCGCAACCTGGTCATCGCCGCGACGGGCACCGGCAAGACGGTCGTCGCCGCGTTCGACTACCGCCGTCTCCGCGCCGAGCACCCCCGGCTGCTGTTCGTCGCGCACCGCAAGGAGATCCTCGATCAGTCCCTCCGGACCTACCGCAACGTCCTGGCCGAGGGGGCGTTCGGCGAGACCTACGTCGGCGGGGACCGGCCACAACGCTGGAACCACGTCTTCGCGAGCGTCCAGTCGCTGGCCGCCTACGGCGTGGAGAACATCCCGCCGGACCACTTCGACGTCGTCGTCATCGACGAGTTCCACCATGCCGAGGCCGCCACGTACCGACGACTGCTGGACCATCTTCGGCCGGCGGAACTGCTCGGCCTGACCGCCACCCCCGAACGGTCCGACGGCATCGACGTGCGCGAGCGGTACTTCGACGGCCGGGCCGCCGCCGAGCTCCGGCTGTGGGACGCGTTGTCCGCCGACCTGCTCGTGCCGTTCCACTACTTCGGCGTCGCCGACGACGTCGACCTGTCCGGTGTGGAGTGGAAGCGCGGCAGCTACGACGTCACGACCCTCGACAACCTCTACACCGGCAACGACGCCCGCGCCCGCAAGATCATCCGGGAGACCCGGTCCAAGGTCTCCGACGTCACCAGCATGCGGGCACTCGGGTTCTGCGTGTCCGTGGCACACGCCGAGTACATGGCGCGCGTGTTCACCGACGCCGGCATCCCCAGCGAGACCGTCACCGGGCAGACCTCGCGCGAGGACCGCGACGGTGCGCTCCGCAGGCTGCGCGCCGGCGAGGTGAACTGCCTGTTCGCCGTCGACGTGTTCAACGAGGGCCTCGACGTGCCGGAAGTCGACACCGTGCTCCTGCTGCGCCCGACCCAGAGCGCGACGGTCTTCCTGCAGCAACTCGGCCGCGGGCTGCGCCGGGCACCGGGCAAGGCCGTGCTGACCGTGCTCGACTTCATCGGCCAGCACCGTCGCGAGTTCCGGTTCGACCTGCGCTTCCGGGCCCTGACCGGCAGCAGCCGGACCCGGGTCGAGCGGGACGTCGAGGACGGTTTCCCGTTCCTGCCGTCCGGCTCGGCGATGGTGCTCGACCCGGTCGCCCGGCAGATCGTGCTCGACAACGTCCGCCGGCGGGTGCACCTGTCCCGCACCGCGCTCGTCGCCGAGGTCCGGGCCCACGGCGAGTCGGCGCTGGGGCGCTACCTGCACGAGTCGGGCAGCGAGCTGCCCGACATCTACCGCGGCAAGGGGTCGTGGACGGCGCTGCGCCGCGAGGCCGGGTTCCCGGTCCCCGCGCCCGGCCCGGACGAGGCGGCGCTGCTGCGCCGCCTCGCGACGCTCACCCACGTCGACGACCGGGAACGGGCCGAGGTGTACGCGCGCCTCGCCGACCCGTCCGGACCCGCCTACGCCGAGCTCACCGACCGCGAGCAGCGGCTCGCCCGGATGCTGTTCTTCCAGCTCTGGCCGGGCCGTGGCGGGTTCGCCGACTACCAGGCCGGATTCGATCACCTCCGCCGGCACGAGGCCGTCTGCGCCGAGATCCGCGAGCTCGTGGCCTACGGCCTCGACCAGGCCCGGCACGTCCCGCGGTCGCTCGGTGAGGGTCTGCAGGACGTCCCGCTGTTCAGCCACGCCCGCTACCGGCGCGAGGAGGTGCTGGCCGCACTGAACTGGGCGTCGCTGTCCCGCAAGGCGAGCGGGCATGCGACCGGCGTCGTCTGGGCCGAGGACGCCGGTGTCGACGCGCTGTTCGTCAACCTGCACAAGACCGAGCGCGACTTCTCCCCCACCACGATGTACCGGGACTTCGCGCTCCAGCCCGACACGTTCCACTGGGAGTCGCAGAACGCGGCCTCGCCGGAGACCGGGATGGGGTGGCGCTACCTGCACCACCGCGAGGAAGGCACCCACGTGCTGCTGTTCGTGCGCGACGCCCCGGGAGACGACATCGGGGCCGGCGCGCCGTTCCTGTGCCTCGGGGCCTGCGAGTACGTGAGCCACCAGGGCAGCAAGCCGATCGCGATCACCTGGAAGCTGCGCCGGGCGATGCCGGGCGAGACGTTCCGGGCGGCGCGCGTCGTCGCTTCGTAGGCGTGACCCGCGCTCCCGGCCCACCACTCGTGATCGTCGAATGGGTGCTGATCCGTGCCAGGGACGGCACCGATCGCCACCCGGACGCTGATCAGCGCCGCCCGTGGTACCCCCTCGGCGAGGAGCACGGTCAGAGGCGCGCGCGGTAGTCCTCGAGCAGCGAGGTCAGCCGCGCCACCATGAAGTCGTAGTAGGCGGCCATCTGACCGAGCCGCTCCTGCTGCAGCGCCGGGAGGCCGTCGCTCGACGCCTCCGTGCGGTGGGCGAGGTCGCGCAGCCTCCGCACCTGGGCGAGCTGGTGTTCCAGACAGCCGACCCAGGCGTCCGCGCGCCACTGGTGGACGTAGTGCCGCGCCCCCTCCTGTTTGAACCGGTGGACGACACCGTTGGTGATCAGCAGGCGGGTGATCTCGGACATCGCCCCCGCGCTCGCGCCGACCTCGGCCTGCAGCTGCCGGGCGGTCATCGGCTCCCCGCTCAGCAGGAGCACCCCCGCAGTGCGCCCGGTCGTCGGCGACCAGCCCATGGTCTGCCCGAGCACCGTCGCGAAGTCCTCGATCAGGAGCTCCGCGGCGGCCGTGCGGGTGTCCGAGGCGCCCACGCGTCCCCCTCATTTCACTCACGTACGAAAATTCAGCATTGACTGAGAGTTCAGGTGGGCGCCATAGTACCGCCCGTCGGCGGCCCCATCAGGGAGGTCGCCCCCGCTCGGCGGAGGTTCCCCATGGCGAAGCACGGCTGGGACGTCATCGTGGTGGGCGCGGGTTCGTCCGGCGCCGTGCTCGCGAGTCGTCTCGCGGGGGCGGGGCGCTGCGTCCTGCTGCTCGAGGCCGGACCGGACCTGCGGTCGGCCGAGATACCCGAGGTCTGGCGCTCACCGAACCCGGCACGGGCACTGCTCGACCGGGAGGCGACCACACCGCTGGTGTGGCCGGACCTGCTCGCCACCCGGACGGACAAGCAGGACGCCGCCCTGTACTGGCGCGGCCGCGGCACCGGGGGCAGCTCGTCGATCAACGGTCAGATCGCGATCCGGCCACCGATGGCGGACTTCGACGACTGGGTCCGCCAGGGCTGCACCGGCTGGTCCCCCGACGACGTGTTGCCGCACTTCGCCCGGTCCGAGCACGACGAGCAGTTCGGCGACGAGCCCTACCACGGCCGCGGCGGCCCGACCCCGATCCACCGGATGCCGCGCTCACAGTGGGGCTCGGCGGACACCGCGCTGTGCGATGCGGCGCTCGCAGCGGGCCACGGCTGGGCCAAGGACGTCAACGCGCCCGGCGCCGCCGGGGTCTCGCCGTACCCGATCAACTCCCGGGACCGGCGGCGGGTGAGCGTCAACGACGGCTACCTCGAACCCGCCCGGGACTCCGGGAACCTCACGATCCGTGGCGACGCCCTGGTCGACCGGGTGCTCGTCGAGGCGGGCCGGGCGGTGGGCGTGCGCTACCTGGCCGGTGACGCGCCGGTGCAGGAGCACGCGGATCTCGTCGTGCTCAGCGCCGGTGCGGTGCACTCCCCCACCGTCCTGATGCGCTCCGGGATCGGGCCGGCCGGCCTGCTGCGCGGGCTCGGGATCGACGTCGTCGCGGATCTGCCGGTGGGACGCGGGCTGCAGGACCACCCGATGGTCGGCGTGGCGATCCCGCTGAACGAGGCGTCGGCGATGCGGAGCCCGGACGACCGGCACACCAACGTCTGCGTGCGCTACACCAGCGACGCACCGGGCGCGTTGCCGCTGGACATGATGTTCGTGTCGCTCAACCAGAACGTGCTGGCCATGGAGCACGCCGACCTGCGGTTCGGGGCCGGCGGGTTCGGGGTGTGGGTCAACCAGGCGTACTCCCGCGGGTCGGTGACGCTGACCTCGACCGACCCGCGGGTGCAGCCGGAGGTCCGGGAGGCGATGCTCTCCGACGAGCGCGACCTGGCGCGGCTGCGCTCGGGCGTCCGCGCCCTGATGGAGATGGCCCGCGGTGCCGACGCCGCGGCCATCGCGGACGGACCCGTCGACCGGGTCAACACGACCCTGCTGTCCGTCCTGGACGACGACGCCCGGCTCGACGACCACCTGCTGGCCACGGCCGCGGACGCCCAGCACGCGACGAGCACCTGCCGGATGGGCGACCCATCTGGTGTGGACACCGTGGTCGACCCGGACTGCCGGGTCCTCGGGGTCGACGGTCTGCGCGTCGTCGACGCCTCGATCTTCCCCTCGGTTCCCCGGGCCAACACGAACCTGACCGCGATCATGGCCGGTGAGCTGATCGCCGAGCGGCTGGGCCGCTCGTGAGCACCCCGTCCCCGAGGAGCGCGACCTCTCCCATGACGACTCCGCCCGTCGCCACCCTGCCCGTCGCCACCCTGCAGAACTACATCGGCGGGCGCCGGGAGGACTCGGCCGCCGGTGCGTTCGGCGACCTCGTCGACCCGGCGTCCGGCGAGCTCGTCGCGCGCCGGCCGGTGGGCTGCGCCGAGGACGTCGACCGCGCCGTCGCGGCGGCCACGGCGGCGCAACCGGGGTGGGCCGCGGTGTCGTCGGACGAGCGGATCGGCCGGCTCGAGCGGGTCGCCGACACCGTCGCCACGCACGCCGGCGAACTGGCCGAGCTGCAGTGCCGCGAGATGGGCAAGCCGGTCGGCCTGGGCCGGACGTTCATCGAGAACGGCGTCGCGATGCTGCGCGGGGCACTGGCCGACGCGCGCAGCTACCCGTTCGACACCGTCACCGCCCACGACGACGGCAGCAGCAGCCGGGTGCTGCGCCACCCGCTCGGCGTCACGGCCGTGATCACGCCGTGGAACTTCCCGGTCCTCACTGTCCTGATCGCGATCGGACCGCTGCTGGCCGCGGGCAACACCGTGGTGCTCAAGCCCTCCGAGCGGTCCCCGCTCTCCACCGGGCGGCTGGTCGAGCTGCTCGATCTCCCGGCCGGCGTGCTGAACCTGGTGCACGGCGACCGGCGCGCCGGCGCGCCCCTGAGCAGCCACCCGGACGTCGGGCTGGTCCGGTTCACCGGATCCGTGGCGGCCGGTCGCGAGGTCGGCGCGAGCACCGGCCGCGGCCTGCACCGGGCGCTGCTCGAGCTGGGCGGCAAGGACCCGGTCGTCGTCGACGCCGGCGTCGATCCGGTCGCCACCGCACACGCCGTCGCGTTCGGGGCGTTCATGAACAGCGGCCAGATCTGCACGTCGATGGAACGGATCTACGTGCACCGCGACGTCGCGGAGGAGTTCGTGAGCGCACTCTGCGCGGCCGCGGCCGGCTACACCACCGGCGACGGCCGCGACGAGCAGACCGTGCTCGGCCCGCTGGTCGACCGCCGCCAGCGCGAGCTCGTCGAACAGCAGGTCGCCGACGCCGTCGCCCGCGGCGCGACCATCCGGGCCGGCGGCACCACGCCATCCGGCCCGGGATGCTTCTACCCCGCGACGGTGCTCACCGACGTCGACGACGCGATGCTCGTGATGACCGAGGAGACGTTCGGGCCGGTCGCCCCGGTCCAGGTCGTCGAGTCCTGGGAGGACGGCCTGGCGCGGGCGAGCCGGTCGGCGTTCGGGCTGGCGGCCACCGTCTACACCCACGACCCGGCGCACGCCGCGGAGGCGGCGTCCATCCCGGCCGCGGTGACCTGGGTGAACCAGTGGCAGGGCGGCGGAGCGGGCATGGTCTGCGAGCCCGCGCGTGACAGCGGCATGGGCGCGACGGGTGGGCACGCGACCTACGACGCCGCCACCCGGCCGTCCACCGTGTACGTGGCGGCGTCGTGAACGCCCCGCAGGCCCGGCGGGAGATCGAGACGCGGATCCGGTCGGCCGAGGCGGAGCTGCTCGGGCTGTCGCACCGCATCCACGCGCACCCCGAGCTCGCCTTCGAAGAGGTCCGCGCCAGCGCCTGGCTGGCCGAGCTGCTGGCCGCGGGCGGGTTCACCGTCGACCACGGCTGCTACGGCCTGAACACCGCGGTGCGCGCCACCGTCGGGTCCGGGCCGGTCCACGTCGGCATCTGCGCCGAGTACGACGCGCTGCCCGGCATCGGGCACGCCTGCGGGCACAACATCATCGCCGCCGCGGCGGCGGGCGCCGGGATCGGGCTGGCCGGCCTGGCCGACGACCTCGGGCTGACGATCACCGTGCTGGGGACGCCCGCGGAGGAGGGCGGCGGCGGGAAGATCCTGATGCTCGAGCGCGGCGCGTTCGACGGGCTCGACGCGGCGATGATGGTGCATCCCGCCGCCGTCGAGATGGCCGCGATGCCCGGCACCGCGGTGTCGGTGTTCGACGTGTCCTACCGCGGCACCCCGGCACACGCCGGCGCCTACCCGGAGCGCGGTGTCAACGCCGCCGACGCGATGACCGTCGCCCAGGTCGCGATCGGCCTGCTGCGCCAGCAGACCGCCGGCACCGACCGGATCCAGGGCATCGTCACGGAGGCCGGCAGCGCGGCGAACATCATCCCGGACACCAGCCGTGGACAGTGGATCGTGCGCGCGGACTCCCAGGTCGCGCTCGCACCGCTGACGGACCGGGTGCAGCGCTGCTTCGAGGCCGGTGCGCTGGCCACCGGGTGCGAGCTCGGCCTCACCCCGGCCTGCCCGGACTACGCCGATCTGCGCCCCGACCCCGGCCTGCTGGCGCTCTACCGGGCCAACGCCGAGGCGCTCGGGCGCACCTTCCCCGAGCTGCCGGCCGGGATGACCGGCGCCGCCACCGACATGGGCAACGTCTCGCACGTCGTGCCGACCATCCATCCGATGCTCGGCCTGGACTGCCTCCCCGCCGTCAACCACCAGCCCGAGTTCACCGCCGCGTGCGTCACCCCGGCCGCGGACCGGGCCGTCGTCGAGGGCGCGATCGCCATGGCCTGGACGGCCGCCGACCTGGCCGGGGCGTGAGTGCCGCCGTCCCGTTCATCCCGCACGCACTCCGGCCGTCGTGAGCAGCTCCCCGGCGGCGGCACACGCCCCGTCGGTGATCACGTGCTCGTCACCCGGGTCGATCCGGAGGTCGACCGTGGCGCCGGCCCACTCGAGCAGCGCGGCGGTCTCCTCCACCCGGTACCGCGGCACCCAGGGATCGCGGTCGATGCTGCGCACGACCGTGGCGAGCCCGTCGAGGGATCCCGCGGGCGGGCCGGTGATCGGTTCCGGCCCGATGTAGCCACCGGTGAAGAGGATCAGGCCCGCGTAGCGCTGCGGGGCGACGGTCAGGACGTGGTGGGCCAGCAGGCAGGCTCCCTGCGAGAAGCCCCAGAGCACGACGCGCTCGCGCGGGAACCCGCGGCCGGCCAGCTCGTCCAGGCACCCGGTCACGATCTCCAGGGACTCACCGAGCGCGGGCCGGTTGCGCTCCAGTGGCACCAGGAACGGTTCCGGGTACCAGCTGTCACCGGCGGCGTGCGGGGCGTGGAAGCGCACGCGGGGGGCGGCGAACCGGGCGGCGGTCTCCTGCATGAACTGCGGGGTCTGGCCGCGGCCGTGCACCGCGAGGACGGCCAGGCCGGCCGTCCCCGCGGTGGCACCCCACTCGTGCATCACGCGGGCGCCTCCTGCAGGTCGAGGAAGGCCCAGTGCGCGTCCGGGGCCAGCCCGGACAGCCACCGCCCGCAGTTCTGCAGGACGACCGGGCCGGACGTGACGTGCTGGGTGCCGGCGTGCAGGTCCCGGAAGAACCGCTGCAGGACACCACGGCGCAGCGCCGCAGTGCCGGCCCACCTGTAGACCGCCTGCCCCACCTCATGGACCGACCAGGTGGTGTTGTTGAGCATGAGCCGGGTCAGCGTCTCCTGCTCGGTGCTCAGCTTCTCGCCGGCATCGAGCGTCGCCTCGTTGTCGGCCCACACCTCCGACACCCACGCGTGGGCGGAGCGCAGCCCGGCCTCGGCGCGGGCGTACTCGGCGTGGAACTGCTGGGTGTCGACCGTCGCGCCCGGGGTGCCGGACTTGCGCACCGCCAGCTCCCGCAGCTCGTCGAGCATCCGCCGGCCGACCCCGAGCGCCCAGCCGGTGTGGCAGATGCCGGCCATGTTCGCCAGGCCGATCCGGTAGATCGCCCCGCCGTGCCGGACGTCGGTGGTGGCGATCGGATAGGCGTGGCTGTCCGGGACGAACACGTCGTCACACAGGTAGTCGTGGCTGGAGGTGGCGCGCAGGCCCATGACATCCCAGTTGTCGACCGGGGTCGTCGACTCCGCGGGCAGGGTCAGCACCAGTGCCTCGCCGGTGTCGGCGCACAGCGCCGCGGTGTGGATGTGGCTGGCCATCGCGCTCCCGGAGGCGAAGTGCCAGTGGCCGCTGATCCGGTAGCCGCCGTCAACACGCACGGCATCACCCAGCTTGGTCCCCTGGCCGGCGATCAGGGCGTGGCGTCCGTTCACCACGTCCGGGAACAGGTCCCGCGCGGCCACCTCGCCCAGGTAGGCGGCGGTCGTCCCGGTGATCATCTGTACGGCCATGAACGTCCACCCGGCCGAGGCGTCGGCGTAGGTGATGCGCGCGATGGTGTCGATGACCTGCCGGGGTGAGAACTCGTAGCCGCCGAGCTCGCGCGGGATGCCGATCCGGAAGGCGCCCGTGCCGACCAGCGCGTCCGCCGACTCATCGGTGAGCCTGCCGAGGTCCTCGCTCTTCTCGGCGTTGTCCTGCAGCGTCGCCGAGATCCCGTCGATGCGTTCGATCAGTGCGTCGAGCTCGTCGCTGACGTGGAGCTGTCCCATGACGGTCCCCTCAGATGTCGATCGGCTCGAGCCGGGAGAAGATCTCCTCGCGCCGATGCTCGAACTGCTCCGGCAGCTGGAACCGGGTTCCCAGCTCGTGCGGGGACTCGTCGCAGTCCCAGCCGCCCTCGGCGTGGGTGACCGCCAGCTCGAACAGAGCGCCGCCCGGCGTCCGCACGTAGACGCTCTTGAAGTACTTGCGGTCCTTCAGCTCGGAGATGTCGGTGTAGCCGGCGCCCTCGATGCCGAACTTGGCCTCGTCCTGGTTCTCCAGCGTCTCGAGATCCCAGGCGAAGTGGTGGTGGGTACCGGCGCCGTAGTGCCAGGTGCCCTGGTCGTCGCGGCGGTTGACGGTGATCTCCACGTGGTTGCCGACCTTCGCCTCGCCCACCTGCAGCGCCACGACGTCCCGCTCCTCGACCGGGTCGCCCTGACCGAAGAACGAGCGGTCGGCGAACTCGACCATCCGGTCCGGGGTGTGCACGTGCACGCCGATCCCGTGCAGCCCGTGGACGGCGTGTTCCTGGGGGACGCCGTAGCCGGTGTGGCCGACCCGTCCGTCGCCGGTGCTGCCGACGAACATGTACTCGATCCCCGAGGGGTGCCGGAACGCCAGGCGCCGCTGCCCGAACCGCTCCACGTCGGTGACCTCGACGTCGTGTGCGGTGAGCCGGTCGTGCCAGTAGTTCATGGACCCGTGCGGGATCGCGAGCAGCACCTCGCGCGACTGGTTGGTCCCGGGCGTCCCGAACAGCCCGGCCTGCGCCCACGGGAACGTGGTCACCACTGCAGACGGGTCGCCGTGCGCGTTCGAGTAGTAGAGGTGGTAGATCGGCAGCGAGCCGTCGAAGAGCACGGTGCGCTTGATGAATCGCATTCCGAGCACCTTGACGTGGAAGTCGACGTCGTCCTGCGCGTTCCCCACCGACAGCGTCACGTGGTGCGAGCCCTTGATGTAGGCCATGTCAGTCCTCCCCATCGAGTGATCCGACGGGACCGAGCGTAGGAACCGCGCACCGGGAGGGGTATCGCGAGAGCGCCCGGTCCTGTCGCCGCGCTGCATCGGCAGCCGGCGGACGTGCGGGTATCGTCGCCGGTGGGTTCGACGGCGGTACCGGGAGACCGGCGGTACCAGGAGACGACGGACCAGGGAGACGACGATGACGTCACTGCCCGAGCACCTCGGCGATCCGGCGCTCACCACGGCCGGACCGCGGATCTCGTTCGGTTCCTGGCGCAGCGCCGTGGCGCGCGACGTCATGCGCTTCGAGTTCGACTGCGACCGCCCCCGCGCGTTCACCGGCGCGATCCGCCAGCGTTCGCTGGCCGGGGTCGACTTCATCGACATGGTCAGCGGACGTCATGCCGCCCACCGGGACCGCAGTGTCATCTCCGACGCCGACACCGGCTACCTGCTGATGACCCTGCAGCTCTCCGGCAGCATCCGGATCACCCAGGATGACCGCACCGCGGTCCTGTCCCCCGGCACGTTCGCGGTGTACGACTCGTCGCGCCCCGCGGTCCTCGTCGCCGGTGACGACTACCGGTCCACCTGCGTGCGGTTCGCAAAGGCCCGGCTGGGCCCGTCCGTGCGGGAACGGATCGGCGAGATCACGGCCACCGCGTTCGACTATGCACCCGGGCTGTCCGCGACCGCGTGGGACACGCTGCTCAGCGTGAACCGCAACCTCGACGGGCTCGGTGCGCAGGGCCCGTCCGTCGTCCGGTCAACGATGGACCTGGTCGGGCTGCTGCTGCGGTCCACGAGCGGTGCGGCCGACCGCGCCCCGGCCGACCCGCTGGAGCAGATCCAGGACTTCATCGACCGCCACCTCGGCGAGCACGACCTGTCACCGGCCCGGATCGCCACGGCCCACCACATCTCGCCGCGGCACCTCTACGGGCTGTTCGACCGGACCGGCACCACCGTCGCCCGTTGGATCCGGGCGCGGCGGCTCGAACAGTGCCGCCGCGACCTGGCCGACCCGGCGCTGGCCGGCGTCCCGGCCTCCCGGATCGGAGCCCGCTGGGGGTTTACCAGCCCCGCGCACTTCGGGCACGTGTTCAAGCTGGAGACGGGGCTGACCCCGGCCGGGTTCCGCCGGGCGGCGATGCCGTAGCGGCCGGCCCGGACAGCACGGTTAGAACCAGGCCGGGTCGGTCTCGAGGGTGGTGCGGTCGAGCCGGGCGAGCAGGTCGAACTGCGGGTACACCCGCGGCAGCTCGTAGCCGAAGAAGTACCGGGCGGCCTGCCGCTTCCCCGCCCGCAGCGCGTCGCCGGCGTCACCGGCCGCGAGGAACTGCTCGAGCCAGATCCAGGCGACGACGACGTGTCCCGTCGCCTCGAGGTGGACCGAGGCGTTGGCGAGGCGGACGTCCGGGTCCGGTTCGGCGTGCACCAGCGTGGTGACCTCGACCAGCCGGCCCACCGCCTGCTCGAGCCGCTCCGCCAGGTCCGCGGCCTCTCCGCCGCGTCGCCGGGCGGTGTCGACGCCCCGGCGCAGGACGGACTCCAGCGCACGCAGCCCGGCCCCGTCACGCAGCGCGGTCTTGCGGCCGAGCAGGTCGATCGCCTGGATGCCGTGGGTGCCCTCGTGGATCGGGTTGAGCCGGTTGTCCCGGTAGTGCTGCTCGACGTCGTACTCGCGGGTGTAGCCGTAGCCGCCGTGGATCTGGATCGCCAGGTCGTTGGCGTGCAGGCACCACTGCGACGGCCAGCTCTTCGCGATCGGGGTGAGCACGTCGAGCAGGAGCGCCAGCCGGTCCCGTTCCTCGCCGTCGGTCGCCGTGCGCAGGTCGTCGACCAGCCGTCCGCAGTACAGCACCAGCGCCAGCCCGCCCTCCACGTAGGACTTCTGGGCGAGCAGCATCCGCCGGATGTCGGCGTGGTCGATCAGCGCCGACGGTGCGGCGGCGGGGTCCTTGGACGACGGCGGCCGCCCCTGGGTGCGAGTGCGGGCGTAGTCGAGGGACTTGAGGTAGCCCGTGTAGCCCAGCGCGACGGCGCCCGCCCCGACCCCGACGCGCGCCTCGTTCATCATGTGGAACATCTGCGCGAGCCCGGTGTGCGGCGCACCGACCAGGTACCCGACCGCGCCGGGTTCACCGCCGGGCGTGTGCGCCCCCTCGCCGAAGTTCAGCACCGTGTTGGTGGTGCCGCGGTAGCCCATCTTGTGGTTCAGCCCGGCGAGGACGACGTCGTTGCGCTCCCCGCGCGAGCCGTCGTCGTCGACCAGGTACTTGGGCACGACGAACAGCGAGATCCCCTTCACCCCGGGCGGACCGCCGGGGATCTTCGCCAGCACGAGGTGGACGATGTTCTCGCCGAGCCCGTGGTCCCCGCCGGAGATCCACATCTTCGTCCCGGTGATCCGGAAGGTGCCGTCGTCGCGCGGCTCGGCCCGGGTGGTGATGTCGGCGAGCGAGGACCCCGCCTGTGTCTCGGACAGGCACATCGTGCCGTGGTAGCGGCCCTCGAGCATCGGCTGCACCCAGCGCCGGACCTGCTCCTCGGACCCGTGGGCGAGCAGCAGGTTCGCGTTGGCGGTGGTGAGCATCGCGTAGGCGAAGGTGCTGATGTTCGCGGCGGCGAACCAGGCCGAGCAGGCGGCGTGCACGACGTGCGGTAGGGCCATCCCGCCGGCCGACTCGTCGGCGGTCGCGCCGAGCAGCCCGGTACCGGCCAGTGCCTGCAGCGCCGGTGCGATCTCCGGGTGCAGCTCGACCCGGCCGTCGACGAAGCGGGGTTCCTCGGCGTCGCTCCGCTTGTTGTGCGGGGCGAACCGCTCGCCGGCGATCTCCGCGCAGACGTCGAGGACCGCGTCGAAGGTCTCCCGGGAGTGCTCGGCGAACCGCGCCCGCGTGGTCAGCGACCCGATGTCGAGCCAGTCGTACAGCAGGAAGTCCAGGTCGGGTCGGGAGAGCAGCAGGGACGGCGTGGCCACCGGTCCCTCCTTCCGGTCGAGCTCGGTGCGTACTGATCGATCAGTAGGTAGCACTCCGCCGCCGAACCGGCAATTCTGGCCCGTCCAGCGGGCCGTCGAGCCCGTGGCCGAGGTCCGCGGTCGCCGCCCGCATCCGAACGTGCCGCCCGGCGCCGCTAGCGTGCCACGATGGGCTCCGACGCTGACGCGCCGTCCACGGTTCGGCACACCGAACCCGAAGCGCTGCACAACCTGACCGCCGTCCTGCAGCTGTGCGCCGCCGGCACGCTGCGGTGCAGCGAGAAGACGAGACGTCCATCGGCTGCGACCGTCCGGGCGGTCGCTGAGACGCTCGTCGGTGGCGACTTCTATCCGGACGACGCGATCGCGTCCTTCGCCTGGCCGCTGTTGATGCAGGCCGGTGGACTCGCGCAGTTGGAAGGGTCGCGCCTCGCGCTGACCCCCAAGGGCCGCAAGGCTCTCGACCGGCCCCGGGACGAGACGATCCGGGAGATCTGGGGACGCTGGCCGCGACACGCCCCGATCGACGAGCTCAGCCGGGTGGAGCAGATCAAGGGGCAGAGGAGCGCCGCAGCGCTCAGCGCGGCCGGACCACGACGCCAGGCCGTCGCCGCCGCGCTCGCCCTGTGCCCTCCTGGCGAGTGGGTCCGCGTGGACGAGCTGTTCACCGCGATGCGCCGCGCCGGCGCGCACCCGGCTGTCGCCCGGTCGGAGCGCGGACTGTGGAAGCTCTACATCCTCGATCCGGAGTACGGCAGCCTCGGCTACGCGGGGTTCCACGACTGGGCGGTCCTCGAAGGCCGCTACACCCTCGCGGTGCTCTTCGAGTACGCCGCGACGCTCGGTCTGCTCGACGTCGAGTACGAGCCCCCGGCGCACGCTCGCGACGACTTCCGGCACATGTGGGGCGCCGACGAGATCGACGCCCTCAGCCGCTACGACGGGCTCCGCGCGGTGCGCCTCACCGCGCTCGGCGCCTTCGCCATCGGATTGACCACGAGCTACGTCCCCGCCGAACCCGCCGTCGCGGAACGTTCCCTGCAGGTCCTCGCCAACCACGACGTCGTCGCCACCGCCGACCTCGCGCCGGCCGACCGGCTCGTCCTCGACACGTTCGCCGCCCGCACCTCCGACCGGGTCTGGACGCTCACCACCGCGAGCCTGCTCGGCGCCGTCGATGCCGGCCGCACACCCGACGAGCTCGGCACCTTCCTCGACGAGCGTGCGGCACACGCGGTGCCGGACACGGTCCGCCGGCTGCTCGACGACGTCGAGGCGCGCGCGTCGCAGCTCCGCGATCTCGGGAGCCGACGGGTGCTCGAGTGCGCCGACGCGAGCGTCGCAGCGCTGCTCGCAGGCGACCGCTCGTTGCGGGGGCTGTGCACCCGGCTCGGCGAGCGACACCTGATGCTCGACCCCGCCGGGGAGGCGAAGGCTCGCACCGCCCTGCGCAAGCTCGGGTACCCGCTCGGCCCGACGGCGATCTTCTGGGGCTGAGACCGAGCCCGGGTCGCCTCCCGGCCGGTGGCCGTCGGTCAGCCGGTGTCGTGGAGGTAGCGTTCCAGCGCCTCGCGAGCGAGTTCGGACACGGATCGGCCCTCCTCAGCAGCGCGTTGTTCGGCTCGACGACGTGTCTGCTCAGGAATGCGGAACGACACGCGCGGAGAGTGGCGGCCGGGGGTACCGAGCGAGGGCCGACCGGGCCGCGCGATCTGCAGTGCCTCCTCGGCGGCCCGCTCGGCGTACTCCTCGGTGATCCGCCGGCCCTGTCTGTCGCGGATCTCCTCGGCGGCAAGGTCGATGTCCGGACCGGTGCGGTCGTGCTCGCTCATCGCTTCCTCCTCAGGGCGGTCGGCATGACATGGATGACGAGCCACTCGCCGGGCAGATCGAGTGCGACGATCTCCAGTTCGATGCCGCGGTCGTCGAACCCGATCCGGACGAGCCGCGCGTCGGCGATGTCGGTGGCCGGGACCGCCACAGGTGTCACGGTGTCGATGACGTGCAGGGCATGGCGCGTCCGATGCGGTGCCGACGTGCAGGCCTGGTGAACCGGATGACGGCCACTCGACTGATTGTGTCAGACAGTTGTGTGGGACACAACTCCGCCGGTCGATGCGCCGGTCCTCGCGCCCTCGATGCCACTCGCACAGTCCCCGTGCTCTGCACAGCCGATCCTGTCGCTGGGCATCGACGTGGCCCGGTGGTTCCGGCCCGGCGGGCCGTACACACCCGACGGGCCGGCCCGGCTCTACAGCGACCTGGCGGTGCGGATGCTCCGGCCGAGCGCCCCCGACCGGCCCCCGCAGTAACGTCGGGCCGGGCACCTCCCCGCCCGTTCGCGAACTCGACCCGGAGCTCGACCCGGAACTGCAAGGAGCGCCATGACCACCGAGACGAGCGGCACCCCGGACGCGACGGCGCCCGAGCACTCCCCGACCGAGCTGCGCAGCATCGTCCCCACCGAGCTGCTGGAGCGCCGGTCGGGCTGCCCGTTCGATCCCGCGCCCGGTCTCGCCGAGCGTCGCGGCCGGGGCGCGGTGCAGCCGCTGGAGCTGGCCAACGGCGCCCGCTCGTTCCTGGTCACCGGCTTCGACGAGGCCCGGCAGGTGCTCGGCGACCAGCGGTTCAGCAACGACCGCGTCCGCTACAAGGACGCCACCCAGCTGCAGGCGCACGAGGTCGCCGAGCTGGCCGCCGCGGCCGAGCGCGGCGAGCCCGTGCGCCCCGCCGAGGTCGAGCGCACCGACGGCATGTTCATCTTCATGGACCCGCCCGAGCACACCCGGATCCGGCGGCTGCTGCAGGGCCAGTTCACCGTGCGCCGGATGCGGGCGCTGGAGTCTCGGTTGTCCGAGATCGCCGTCGAGCACATCGAGGCCATGCTGGCCGCCGGGCCCGGCGCCGACCTGGTCCGCGCCTACGCGCTCCCGCTGCCGTCGCTGATGATCTGCGAGCTGCTCGGTGTCGACTACGCCGACCGGGACACCTTCCAGGACAACACCGGCGTCGCGCTCAGCAGCGACTCCACCGCCGAGGAGCGGGCCCGCGCCGGGGGCGAGCTGTACGCCTTCATCGCGAAGCTGGTCGCGGACAAGCGGGCGCACCCGTCCGACGACCTGCTCTCCGGGCTCGTCCACGACGCCGACCCGCCGCTGACCGACGCCCAGCTCATCGACATCGCGCTGGTCCTGCTCGGCGCCGGGCACGAGACGACCGCGAACATGCTCGCCCTGGGCACCTACGCGCTGCTGCAGAACCCCGACCAGCTCGCCGCCCTGCGCGCGGACCCGTCCCTGATCGACGACGCCGTCGAGGAGCTGCTGCGCTACCTGAGCATCATCCAGCTCGGCGTCTCCCGGATCGCCACCGAGACCGTGACGGTCGGCGACGTCGAGATCCCGGCCGGCGCCACCGTGGTCGTCGCCACCCCCGAGGCCAACCGGGACGCCCGACGGCTGTCCACGCCGGACTCGCTGGACGTGCGTCGCGACCGCGCCCCGCACCTGGCGTTCGGCCACGGCGTGCACCAGTGCATCGGGCAGCAGCTGGCCCGCGCCGAGATGAAGGTCGGGTTCACCGAGCTGCTCACCCGGATCCCCGACCTGCGGCTGGCCGTCCCCGCCGGGGAGATCCCGCTGCGCAACGACATGCTCATCTTCGGCGTCCACGCACTGCCGGTGACCTGGGGCTGAGCCGGGCCACCGGGCGTCACACGAAGTAGCGCAGCGCCACGTAGATCCAGGCGAGCACGGAGCTGAGCAGCGTGACGACGATGCCGTAGCGGGTGAACTGCCAGAACGAGATCCGGTGCCCGGTGCGCGCCGCCATCCCGATCGCGACCACGTTCGCGCTGGCGGCCACCGCGGTGCCGTTCCCGCCGAAGTCGGCGCCCAGTGCGAACGACCACCACAGCGCCTGGCCGGTCTGCGGGTCCGGCACCCCGGCAACCAGCTCCTCGACGATCGGGGCCATCGTGGCGGCGTAGGGGATGTTGTCGAAGAACGCGCCCAGCACGGCCGAACCGAAGATCAGCGCGGTGGCGGCGGCGAAGTAGTCGTTCCCGACGACCTGCACCGCCCAGACCCCGATCGTCTCGATCACACCGGTGTGGCCGAGCCCGGCCACCATCACGAACAGTCCCACGAAGAACACCAGCGTCGGCCACTCGACTTCGGCCAGCGTCTCGTACACGTCGCTGCGCGTCACCTGCACCATCACCCCCGCCCCGAGCAGGGCGACGATCGAGGGCTCCAGGTGCAGCACGGTGTGCAGGCCGAAGCCGAGCACGACCAGGAACAGCACGACCAGGGAGCGCACGAGCAGCCGCGGATCGGTGATGGCCCGGCGCTCGTTGAGCGTCATCACCTCGGCGACCCGGTCCGGGTGGTACTCGAAGTCCTTGCGGAACAGCACCCGGGTCAGCAGCACGAACACCACGAACACCACCGCCACGATCGGTGCCATGTGGACGAGGAAGTCGTTGAACGACAACCCCGCCCGGCTACCGATGATGATGTTGGGTGGATCGCCGATGAGGGTGGCCGCGCCACCGATGTTCGACGCGAGCACCTCGGCGATGATGTAGGGCTGGGCCCGGACCTGCAGCCGGTCGCACACCACGACGGTCACCGGCACGATCAGCATGATGATCGTGACGTTGTCCAGGAACGGCGACGCGACCGCGGTGATGATCATCAGCATGACCATGAGCCGGTAGGGCCGGCCCTGGGAGCGCTTCGCGGCCCAGATGGCCAGGAAGTCGAACAGCCCGGTCTGCTTGATCACGCCGACGATGACCATCATCCCGAACAGCAGGAAGATGACGTTCCAGTCGATGCCCTCCTGCTCGGAGAAGAACACCGCCGCGCCGGGAGCCAGCCCGAGCGCCGTCATCACCCCGGCCGCGATCAGGACGGTCCGGACCTTGTCGGCCCGCTCGGTGGCGATGAAGAAGAACGCGACCGCGAAGATCGCCAGGGCGAGCAGCGCACTCATCGCCGGTCCCCGTGCCGTCGTCCCGGGCCGGTCAGCCCTCGGGTGAGGCCTGGGACAGCGCGGCGAGCAACCGCCCCAGCACGACACCCCCGAGGAGCCGGCCGTCGTCGCCGACCACTGCGAGCAACGGGCTGCGTGCCCGCCCCATCAGGGCGGCCGCCTCGAGCAGGGTGGCGTCCTGGGCGATGACGGCCAGCCGTTCCGGCCGGTCGGGCAGGCACTCCCCGACCGTGCGATCGCCGAGCTCGGACCAGAACAGGTCGGCGTGCGGCTCGTCGATCGTGCGCGCCAGCGACGGGTGCGCCTGGTGGCTGCGGGGCACCGTCATGCGCAGCACCTGGGTGCCGGGCAGGACCGCGGTCGGCACCGACCGCGTGTCGACGACGATCAGTCCCGGCAGCCGGGTCCGCGCCATCAGGCGCACCGCGGCGGCGACCGGATCGTCGGCGGTGACCGTGGGGACGCCTTCGACGATGTCGTGGGCTCTCACGACCGCACTCCCTCGCGCATGCCTGGGTCTCCGCACTCCCGCCGCCACTGGACAGCGGGGTGCCGGTCGTCGGAAGCATCCACCTTCGCAACGCCACGGTCACCCCCCGGGGCGCAGCGTGTCACGAACCGGACGTACACCGCACCGTCGATCTCGCGACACCGCAACTCCACTCCGGAGGCACGGGCCGATGGACCGTGATCATCGTTACCCTCGACATCCTCGTGTTGTGGTTAGGCTAGCCAAAGTCACCACGATGGTGTGACTACCGCGCCGCGCATCTCTGCGGCGCGACGCACTCCAGCCCAGAAGGGACCGGGCCGGCCCATGCTCGCCGCTCACCACACCCGCTCACGTCCGAGACGCTCCCCGCGCCGGATCCTCCGCATCGCGACCACCGGGCTCGCCGCCGTCCTCGTCCTCGGTGCGTGCTCCAGCCGCGCACCGGTCGAGGACCAGGCCGCCACCGGGACCCTCGACGAGCCGATCGTCGTCACCGACCAGCGCGGGAAGACCCACACGTTCACCGAGCCGATCGACTCCATCGTCACGACCGTGATCCCGGCCCCGTCGATGATCACGGCGCTCGACCAGAGCTACGACCGGGTGAAGGGGGTGAACCAGTCGACCATCACCCGGGACAAGGACAGCACGTTCGCCGACATGTTCCCGCAGGCGCTGGACAACACCGTCGTCGCCGGGCCGGACTTCGTCCCGAACGTCGAGACGATCATCGAGCTCGACCCCGACGTCGTCATCCAGTGGGCCGACCAGGGTGACTACGAGACGTTCATCGGCCCGATCGAGGCGGCCGGCTACCCGGTGATCGGGCTGCAGTACGGCACCCAGGAGGACCTCGAGACCTGGGTGACGATGTTCTCGCAGCTGCTCGGCAAGCCCGAGCGCGGCGCGCAACTCCTCGACCGGATGCACGCGACCATCGACGAGCTGCGGGGCTTCGCCGCAGCCCGGACCACGTCGCCGCGGACGATCTTCCTGCGCACCGCGGGCGACGGCGGCTACAACGCGGGCATGAGCTCGAGCGACGCCTACATGCACAACTGGATGACCCTGCCGGGCGCGACGAACGTCGCGGCCGACGTCGAGTACTCCACGCAGAGCGCGCTGAACGTCGAGCAACTGCTCGAGTGGAACCCCGAGGTCATCTTCACCTCGTCGATGACGGCGCTGACCCCGGCCGACGTCTACGCCGACCCCGCACTGGCCGGGCTGGACGCGGTCAAGAACAAGCGGGTCTACGCCGTGCCCTCCGGCGGTTTCTGGTGGGACCCGCCGAGCGCCGAGTCGCACCTGATGATGAAGTGGGCCGCGGCGATGCTGCACCCGGACACCTACACCGTCGACCTGCGCGCCGAGATCACCGAGCACTACGAGTTCCTCTACGGCACCACCGTCACCGACGAGCAGATCGACGACCTCCTGCGCTTCGACGCCAACAGCGACTCGGCGGGCTACGGTGTCCTCGCTCGCTGAGTCCACCGCCGTCGAGCCCTCTCCCCCGGTCGCCACGACTCCCCGGCAGCGCCTGCGCACCTGGCTCACGCTCCCCGCGATCGCCCTGGTGGTGCTGCTGATCGCGGTGTTCGCGCTGGCCACCGGCCGCTACGGGGTCCCGCCGGTGGAGGTCGCGCGGCTGCTGATCGGGCAGGTGCTCCCGATCGAGCAGACCTGGTACCCGCAGGAGGCCTCGGCCGTGCTCGACGTGCGGATGCCGCGGGTCCTGCTCGCGCTGCTGGTCGGCGGCGGGCTCGCGCTCGGCGGCGCGGTGCTGCAGGGCGTCTTCCGCAACCCGCTGGTCAGCCCGGAGGTCATCGGCGTCTCGGCCGGTGCCTCGTTCGGCGGGGTGCTCGCGCTGGTGCTGAGCCTGGGCAGCGCGGCGCTGGTCGGCGGCGCGTTCCTGACCGGCCTGGTCGCGCTGGTCCTGGTGCTGGCGATCGCGCGCCTCGCCTCGGGGTCGCCGCTGCTGATGGTGGTGCTGGGCGGGGTCGTCGTGAGCGCGTTCTTCAGCGCGCTGGTCTCGCTGCTCTCGTTCGTCGCGGACCCCTACGAGACGCTGCCCGCGGTGACGTTCTGGCTGCTCGGCTCGCTGGCGACGGCGTCCTACGGCAAGGTGCTGGTGGCCGCGGTGCCGATCGGTCTCGGCGTCGTGATCGCGCTGGCGCTGCGGTGGCGGCTCAACATCCTCTCCCTCGGTGAGGAGGACGCGGCCGCCCTCGGCGTGCCGCCGCGGCTGACCCGCAACGTCCTGCTGGTCGCGGTCGCCCTGATCGCCGCCGGAGCGGTCGCGGTGTCCGGGGTCGTCGGCTGGGTCGGGCTGGTCGTGCCGCACATCTGCCGGTTGATCGTGGGCAGCGACCACCGGGTGCTGCTGCCCGCGTCGCTGCTGGTCGGTGCCGGGTACCTGCTGTTGATCGACACGTTGTCGCGCTCGCTGACCTCGAGCGAGCTGCCGCTGGGCATCCTCACCGCGATCATCGGTGCCCCGTTCTTCATCCTGCTGCTCAGCCGGTTCCGGAAGCAGGTGGGTCTCGGTGATTGAGGCGACCGCGATCTCGCACCGCTACCGCGCCGACCGGTGGATCTTCCGCGACGTCTCCCTGCAGCTCGAGCCCGGTGAGGTGCTGGCGGTCCTCGGGCCGAACGCCCGCGGGAAGACCACCATGATCAAGTGCCTGGCCGGGCTGCTGACCCCGACCAGCGGCACCGTGCGGCACACCGGCACCGTCGGCTACGTCCCGCAGAGCCACTCCGCCGCGGTGAACTACCCCGTGCTGGAGATGGTCCTCATGGGACGGGCCCGGCACGTCGGGGTGTTCTCGACGCCGACGCGGACCGACCGCGACCTGGCCGCCGACGCGCTCGGCCGGGTCGGCCTCGACCACCTGGCCGAACGGCCCTTCACCCGGCTCTCCGGCGGCGAACGGCAGATGGTGCTCATCGCCCGGGCCCTCGCCTCCGGCTGCGGGACCCTCGTCCTCGACGAGCCGGCGTCCGCACTGGACCTGCGCAACCAGGGCCGGGTGCTCGCCGTGCTCGACTCACTCGCCAGCGAAGGAATGTCCATCGTCATGACCACCCACCATCCCGACCACGCCCTGCGGGTCGCCGGGCGCACGATGCTCGTCGTCGATCCCGACGACATCCGGGTCGGCGACACCACCGCGCTGCTCACCGGCGACACGCTCAGCGAGCTGTACGGGCTGCCGATCAGCACGCTCGACGTGGCGATCGGCGGCCGCGACGAGCGCGTCGTCGTCCCCGACTTCGGGGTCGGCACCACGGCGGGTGCCCGGTGACCGCGACCGCTCCCACCCGCACCCGGACGGTCGGGCTCACGCTCGCCCCGGCCGCGGCCGGCGGGATGGGTCCGCAGGTCGCGGCGGAGGGCCTGGAGCTGCACGACTGCTACAACCTGCCCCAGCTCGACCTCGGCGCGATCGCCGGGATCACCCTCTCTGCCTCGTGCGACCAGCTGTTCCTCGGCCGGCACCGCGCGCTGCTCGAGGAGTTCGTGCGCTCCGGCGGGCGGCTGCTGGTCAACGGCCACGTCGTCGAGCCGTTCCTCCCGGGCCTCGCCCGCTGGCGGCGGCTGGTCTACAAGGGACCACGCGACCTCGTGATCAGCCGGTTGGCGCCGCACCCGATCTGGGACGGCATCGACCTCGACGACGTGCTGTTCCGCACCGGCGTCTCCGGTACGCACACCTTCGAGGAGCTGCGCGCGATCGGGGTGGCCGGCTTCTACGGCCGCGGCTACCACCTCGACCTGCCCGAGGGCGCCCGCGTGCTCAACGGCATCGGGCCGCTGCAGGCGCCGATCGACTACACGTTCACGCTCGGCGCGGGCGAGATCGTCGTCCACGGTGGACTCGACCTATTGACCTTCGCGGACCCGGCCCGCAGCACGGCACGGTTCGCGACCACGATCATCGACTGGCTGGGGGGCGCGCGGTGAGCGCACCGGAGATCGCGTTCGTGCACGGCGGCTCGGCGTCGCACCTGGCGACGCTGCAGGACCCCGCGCTGGCGCCCTACCGGCTGCGGCCGGTCTACCTCTACGACTTCACCCCGGACGACGTCGCCGGCGCCGACGCCGTGATCGTCGCCGACCGCGAGCACCCCGCGCTGCTCGGGAAGCACGGACCGGCGCTCTACGAGGTCGTCGAGCGCGGCGGTGTGCTCGTGGTCTTCGGGGAGAACGCCGCGCACGAGTGGCTGCCCGGGATCTCGTGGGAGCCGCGGCCGACGAACTTCTGGTGGTGGCGCACCGGCGAGGACCACGGCATGCGGCTGCAGCCCTCCGACGCGCCGATCTGGGACTTCTTCTCGGAGAAGTCCATGATCTGGCACCACCACGGGATCTTCACCCCGCCGCAGGGCGCGGTGCCGCTGGTGACCGTCGAGGAGGACGGCATCACGGTCGGGGCGACGACCTACCACGACACCGTCTCCACCGACGGGGAGCTGTTCGTGACCACCATGGACCCGTGCTTCCACCACGGGGCGGCGTTCATGTCGGGCGCGACCCAGCTGCTCTACTCGACGCTGCGCTGGGTGGAGCACCGGGTGCGGGCCTGAGCCGAGTCACCTGCACGGCCGGGCATTACCTGCCGGGTCGTGCATTACCCGCGAGGTCGTGCATTTACCCGCGAGGTCATTGAGCGCCCGCTCCGGGCTCTGCAGCCTCGCAGGATGGGACCCCACGAGAACACCACGACGCGCGATCCGGCCCTCGAGGCACTGGCCGTGGGCCGGATCGTGCTCGGGGCGGCGAGCCTGGCCGCGCCGGCGGCACTGGCGCGGTCGCTCGGTGTCGAGCCCCGCCCGGAGCTGATCTACCTGACCCGGATCTTCGCCGGACGCGCGGTCGCGCTCGGCGCCGGATACCTCACCGAGCCGCTCGAGCAGCGGCGCCGTTGGCAGCGGCTCACGCTGTTCGTCGACGTCACCGACACCCTCGCCGCCCTCGGCCACCTGCGGCGCCAGGACCTGCCGCGCTCCGCGGTGCTGGCGCTCGGCGGGCTCACCGGGACCTACGCCGCCGTCGGCGCGTTCGCGGCGGCGCGGGCGGCGGTTGCCGCGGCCCGGCGCCCCGTGTAGCGTCGATCTCAGGTCACCGCAGTGCTACGTCGTGTGACACGCCCGTTGCTCCACATGCTCACCGAAGCACATGCTCGCCGAGTCATGCTGCGAGCGACGTCGCCTCCCGCCGGTTCAGCCGGAGCCCGCTCCCGCGAGACCTGCCCGGTACCACCGCGGTGACACACGCCCGACAGGCGTGCAGACCACACCCGTACAGAGCCGACCCCGCACGGCAGCCGGCTCGACGCCGCTCCCCCGCGCCACGCACAGGGGTCCGACGTGTACCCGCCGGCGTCGTCCGACGCCGGCCCCGTATCCGAGGAGACTGCTCCATCACCGCACCCGTTCTGCCCACCCGCCCGCACACGTCCTCGACGTACCGCCCGGCCGGTCGGCACACCGCCCCGCTCACCCGCCCGCACAGCACAGCCGGCGCTCGCGTCCGGCCGGCCGAGCTCCGGCCCGTCGAGTTCTGCTCCCCCGGCCCCGTGGACGACGACGTCCGGGCACCCGCTGCGGCCGACCGCAGCGAGGCCGCCATGCGCGGGCACCGCCACCCCTTCCAGAGCGCCGCGTAGGCGCTCCACCGCCGTCGGACACCTCGGTGGCGAGGCCCCCACCGGCGGAGCAGAGTGGTGGCATGGACACCGTGACCAGATCTCGCCGGAGCCTGGCCGCCGACATCGGCGTGATGCGGCGCGAGTCGGGCATGGCGATGGCCACCATCGCGAGCCTCGACGACACCGAGATCCGCAAGCCGACCCGGTGCCCGGGGTGGACGCGGGCGCACGTGCTCGCCCACCTCGCCCAGGACGCGGATGCCCTGGCGAACCTGGCCACCTGGGGCCGTCACCGGCCGGGAGACCCCGGCCTACGCCTCGCGCGAACAGCGCGACACCGACATCGAGACCGCCGCCGGGAAGTCCGCCGCCGAGCTGGTCACCGCCCTCGGCCAGGCCAACGGACGCCTGCTCGGCGCGTTCCAGCGGCTGCAGGGCGGGGTGCAGGTCGAGACGCTGCCGACCCTGTTCTCCGGGGAGATCAGCGCGTACTCGCTGCCGGCCCGGCGTACGACGGAACTCGTCGTCCACCACAACGACCTCGACACCACCTGGGACTGGCACGAGGCCGGACCGGACGCGATCGTCGACGCGATCGACATCTGCGTGCACCGGCTGCAGGTCCATCCCGACGCCCCCGGCCTGCACGTCGTCGCCCGCGAGGGTGAGGAGTGGACCGTCGGCGACGGCTCGGTCCGGATCGAGGGCTACTACGAGACGTTGCTGCCGTTCCTGGCGCGCGCGGAGGTGGACGAGGGCCTGCAGTACGAGGGCGGCCTTCCGGCGCTACCGGCCTGGTGAGGACCCGCGCCCTCCGCGGGACCCGGTCCCGGACGTACGGCGCCGAGCCGACCGTCGGGCCGTCGCCCCCTCACCCGCCCCGGACCGCCGACCGGTCCGGCTCCCGCCGCACCCCGGCGTCGACCACCGGCGGCGGGACGACCAGCACCGGGCACTCCGCGCCGAGCGCCAGTTCGGTGACGGTCGACCGCAGCCAGGGACGCCGGTCGGCGGGGCGGGCCTCGAGGACGAGGAGCCCGGCGTGGCCCGCGGCGCGCAGCAGCGCCGGCAGGGCCCGGTCGTCGACCACGTCGGCGTGCACCGCGACCTCGTCGGAGTCCCAGCGTCGCGCGAGGTCCTCGACCTGCCCGGCGACGTCGCCGGGCCCGGAGCGCGGGCGCAGGGCGTGCACGATCCGCAGGTCCGTACCCCGGCGCCGGGCGCACTCGTGCGCGACGCGCACCAGCTCGATGTCGCCCTCCGGGCGCTCGATGCCCACCACGACCGGACCGGTCCGGTCGGCGGTGTCGGCGTGGACGACCGCGATCGGGACGCCGACCGTGTGCAGGACGGTGAGGACGGCCGGGTCGGCGGGGCCGTCGCCGATGCGCTGGTGCCCGATCGCACCGAGCACCAGCAGATCGGCCTCGCTCGCAGCGCCGGTCAGGACCCGGACCGGGGAGTCGTGCACCAACGCGGCCTCGACGGCGACCCCGGGCGCGGTCGCGCGGGCGATCCCGGCGGCACGGGTGAGCACCCAGCGGGCGTGGCGGCGCCAGGCCGGGACGTCACCGGTGTCGTAGGCGGCGGCGTGCACGATGCGCAGGCCACAGCGCCGGGCCGACGCCTCGCGGGCGGCCCAGCGGGTGACCGCGACCGAACCCGGCGATCCGGTGACGCCGACGACGACCGGACGCCCGCTCACCGGAGGCCCCCGGTCGTGCGAGCCGCGGCCGTCGTCGTACCGCCCCGGCGGCCGACATCCACGTGGACATCGGCATCCACGTGGACATCGGCATCGCCACCACCGTGCTCGCGCAGAGCGACGGCGCGGGTGTCCCCGCACATCGGCTCGATCACGATCCGGGCGTGCACCACGACGACTCCTGGGGCCGGGACGGAGGCTGACCGCTCCACGCTGGCACCACCTGGTTGCGACAGACAGGCGCGAAGGTCCCGCGTTCTGCGGGACCGAGGTCTCCCCCGCGCACTCCGGGCCGGCCCGTGACGTCCCGTCCGTCACGCATGAAGGGCCGGTCGGCCCGGGATTCACGGGCCGCCGGCTCCTGGCGCTCCCCGCGGTCACCGGCCACGCTCGGCCGGATCACCAGCTGGGGGCGGGAGCGGCCATGGCGACGACCTCCGGGATGCCCCACGGCGACGACGCGCCCGCCGTCCTGCGCCGCCGCGCGCGACGGCAGGAGGACGCCGTCTGGCTCCTGCTGACGGCCCTGGTGATCGTCGCCGCCGCGGTGCTCACCGCCGTCGCCGTGTCGGTGCACGGGAGCACCGTCGAGCGGGGCCGGGAGCTGGTCTCCGAGCGCCGGCTCACGCCCGCGCTGGTCGTCACCGACGCCCCGATCATCGCCCACGGGTCGTACGCGACCCACCAGACCGAGGTCCGCTGGACCGGCCGGGACGGGCTGCCGCACACCGGACACACCACGCTGACCGAACGGCACGCTCCCGGCGAGACCGTCGAGATCTGGGTGGACACCGGCGAGCGTCCGGTCGTCGCGCCGCCGGACGCCCGGGACGCCGTGATCGCCGCGGCGGTGACCTGGCTGTTCGGGATGATGGCGGCCGTGGCGGGGATCGCCGTGCTCGGCCGCCTGCTGCTGGCGTGGACCTGGTGGCGTCTCGGCCGGGCCTGGGAGCAGGACTGGGCGCAGGTGGAGCCCCGGTGGGCGGGCCGGTCGGAGCGCTGAGCCCGCTCAGGACGCGCCGGCCGGGCCGGGTTCCGGGGCGCGCGGCACGACCAGTACCGGGGCCTCGACCGCCGCCATGATCCCCAGAGCGCGCGACGCGACGCCCGGGGACGTGTCCGGCCCGTAGGAGCAGCCGGTGACGATCAGCCGGGCACCACCGGCCAGGTCGGCCAGGAACCGGGTGAGCTCGTCACGCACGACGAGGGCGTGCGTCCGCAGGCCCGGCGACCGGCGCCGGTGCGGGGCCAGCACGTGTTCGATCTCCCGGTGCAGGCGGGCCACCACCGCGTCCCACTCGTCGAGCGCCGCGGGAGCGACCCGGCCCAGGTCCGGGGCCGCTCCGGCCCAGGTCCGCACGACGGACAACGGTGCCCCGTGGCGCAGCGCCGTCTGGACCGCGGTCGAGACGGCGGCCGCCGGTGTCCACGGCACCAGCGCGAGCACCACGGGTCCGGTGGTACGCACCGGCGACGGGATCCGGGCCACGGGACGTCCGGCCCGCAGCTCGACATCGACGTCGCGCGCGGTGTCGACCACGAGCAGCCCGCGGGACGGTGGTGCGTCGAGCTCGACGGGCGGGCCGAAGCCGTGCTCCGGCGCCACGGAACCGGTCCACCGCCGAGCACCACGGTCCCGCTCCCCGCCGCGGGGGACGACGACGAGCGGCACGTTCCGGCGCAGCGCCTCCTCCGCCGCGAACGCGAGGGCCGCCCCGCCGCCCGGACCGGTCCGGCAGGTCACCGGGGCGTCCGGAACGACCGCGGGGCCCCCCGGGGTGCCGCCGACCGGGTCGAACCGCAGGACCGGGCCTCCGCGCCTCGCACGAACCCCGGTCCTCGCCCTGGTGACGTACTGCTCGACAGTCATCACCGCAGCGTGACGGCCGTCGGCGGGGCGCGGCAGAGGCTTCGGGCCCGCACGCTCGGGGCCGCACGGAGCGACGCGGCGGCCGACAGCCCGTCACCGGGAGGCGAAGGGCCGGCGGGACACGGGGCGTTCGTCGTCGGCACACCCGGCCCTCCGCCCGCGTCGCCGGCGCCGGGGAGCGAGCAGGCTCGCCGGCGTCCGCACCGACCGAGCAGGATCGAGGGACGCGATGCCACGCGAGCAACCCACGCACCTCTCGGCCCCGCCCGAGACGCTCGACTCCCCACACGACCCGCCGCTGCGCACGATCATGTCGCCGCGGCTGGTGGCGGTGACCCCGCAGACCCCGGTGCGGGTCACCCTGGCCCTGATGGTGGCGCACGACGTGCACCACCTGCCGGTGTTCCGGGGCGGCCGGTGCGTCGGGCTCGTGACCGAGGCGGACCTGCTGCGCGGCATGGCCGCGCAACGCAGCCCCCTCGGCACGATCGAGCTGCCGGTCGCCGAGGTGCACGGCGACGCGGTGGTGCTCCCCGGCACGGCGCTGCTCTCCGAGGCGGCGGCGGTGATGGACGTCCGTGGCCGGGACGCCGTGCTGGTGACGGAGTCCGGCCGGGTCCGCGGGATCGTGACGGCGATGGACGTCGTGCGGCACGTCGGTGGCGTTCGCCGCCGGGACGGGAACGGCCGGTAGCGCCGCGGACGGTGCCGCCTCCGTACGGCCCCGTACGCCGGGACGGCCTCCCGCTCACCCGGCGCGGGCGGTCCGCTCGTGTCGCGTCCGGCGACGGTGGACCCAGAACGCGAGTGCGGCGGCGGCGAGGTAGACGACGACGTGGGCGAGGCTCGCCACCGATCCGCCGGTGTCCCGCGACCCGTCCGGTGGGCCCCCGGCCAGGACGACGGCCGGGATCGCGTTCCAGATCGTGTGGAACGCGCACGACGCCCACAGGCCGCCGCCGGACAGCGCGATGAACGCCAGCAGCAGACCGAGGGCGGCCGTGGACGCCACATAGGCGAGCGAGGCGTTCTGGTTGAACGAGTGGAGCAGCCCGAAGACGACGGAGCTGAGCACGACCGCCGCCGCCGTACCCGCGTACCGGCGGACGGTCGTCAGGAGGTAGCCGCGCAGGAACAGCTCCTCGGTGGAGGCCTGGACGGCGACCGTCGCCAGCAGGACCAGGGCGACGGTGACGCCCGGGAGGACCGGCCCGGCCGCGTCGTCGGTCTCCCCGGCCGCAGGCTCCCCCGCCGGCACGACCAGCTGGGACACGACGAAGAGCACGAACGCGGTCGCCGCACCCATGAGCACGCCCAGCGCCGGCCGCCGGACACGGAACCCGAGGTCGGCGACACTGCGCCCGGTACGTAGCCGCAGCCACAGCACCAGGGTGAGCGCCGGTGGCGCGAAGGCGACGATGTTCGACGCAGCGAGCTCCTGCCAGCTCCCGTCCGGCAGGCCGAGCGGGCCGGCCACGCCCAGCCAGAGGAACTGGCCGGCGAGGAGGAACCCGACGACGACAACGATCGCTCCGAGTACCCGCACCGGGCCGCTCCTCGACACGCGGGCGCACTGTCCACACAGGTCAGTGCACGGTCGTCTGGTCGGCACCCACCCAACCACGTCCGGCCCGGCCCCGACTCCGACACCACCTGGATGAGGGACGTGTACGGGACCGGGCATGCGCCCGGGTCCCGGACAGGTGGATCAGCGTGTGAAGGTCCCGTGGGTCCCGGCGGACTCGACGAGCCGGGTGATGTGCTCGGCATGGACACCGACCCGCCCGTAGAACTGCGGTGCGTCCCGGTCGGCGCCCGGCCGCCAGTTCGCCACCCCGACCAGGTGGCCGTCGACGACCAGCGGCGCACCACTGTCGGTCGGGCGCACCACGAACGCGCTCGGCCCCTCGCCCGCGCACAAGTAGGCGTCGGTGTCGTAGCGGTAGCCGTGCCACACCACCGGCGGCATCCGGCTGAAGGCATCGGCGGCCGCCGCGGTGCAGCGTGCGTCGTCGAGCGTAATGGTCGGGGTCTGCCACAGCACGGGCTCGTCGTGCGGCGAGACGCGCCAGCCCGTCACCCGGCCCTTCGACGCGGGTGCCGGCCACGCCCGGTCGAGTGTCGCCATGGGCAGGGACGGTCCGGGCACCGCGGTCTCGAGCAGCAGCACGCCGACATCGGGCGGGGAGTGAACCGGGCCGAACAGGCCACCGAGGAGGCCCTGCGCGTCGCCGGGCCACCCCGGTGCGATCCACGTGTCGACCGCTGCGATCGAACGCCCGTCCCCACTGCGAAGGTCCGTACGCCCGATCACGACCGAGATCTCGGCGGGCTCACGGCCGATGCAGTGCGCGGCCGTGACGACGGCCCGCGGCGCCACGAGCGTGCCGACGCACGTCTTCTCCGGCGGGCCCCCAGGGGGCGGGGCGCCACCGCCGTCGATCGCGACCACCCAGGGTTCGTCCGACGTGGTCACCGGGCCGTGGCCGGCCACAGGGGACTGTGGGGGCGCCGGCAGGAAAGCCCACACCACGTAGCCGACCACCAGCACGACGGGCAGTCCGAGCGCGAGCAGCCATCGCCGGCGCGGACGTCGGCCTCGGCGCTCCCGCACGGGCGAAAGCTAGCACGACGAACGCGTTCCGGCGGCTCGCCGTCCCCAGAGGGCCCACTCGACGTTCCTCGCGTCGGCATGGCTGTTCGGTGACCATTGTGCTATAGTTGAGTTATCAACTAATTTAGTTCGACCGGAAGGACGGACACCGATGACGCCCATCCCCACCCCGGAGCAGACACGGAACCTCCCGGCGGCGCAGGACGAGCGTCCGACAACCGGTGAAGGCACGTCCGACCTCGCCACCGTCCCGGACCTCGTCGACATCTGGGGGAACGACTCCTTCCCCGCCAGCGACGCGCCCGCGAACTGGTAGGACGCATCGAGCTCCGGACGACCGGGCAACCGCCATCGACGGGCAGGAGACAGCTCAGGTCCGCGCCGGGGCTTCGAACTTCGCGTCCACAGCACGCGCGAGCACGACCCGCTGGATCTCCGAGGAGCGGCGAACGGGGCGGACCACCTGCTCGGATCGATCGGCAAGCCGGCGTACGGCATCGATCTCCGACTGTGCGATGACGACTGGAAGGACGTGGCCGACGGCGAGGCCGGCGAGATCACGACCCGGGCCAACGGTTCTCAACGCGCCCTACGCGATCGCGCCTACCATCGCGCCCAGCGCGACGATCACAGATGACTCCGATGTGGAGCTCGCCGAACGCGGCGAGCCCGATCGCGAACGGAACCAGCCCGGTTGACCCGGTCGATGTAGTTTGATCAGATCCGCAACCGGGAGCAGTGTGCTCAGCCGGAGGACACCTCGACCCGGTCGGCGACCCGGCGCACCGGTGCGCGCCAGATACCGAGCACCCGGGCGAGGCCGATCATCGCCACGCACAGCGCAGTGGCGCCGAGCCCGAGCCACAGGTTCCCGTACTGGACGACGATCAGGGGGAAGGCGGCGGTGACGAGCCCACCTCCGATGAACGGACTGACGAACGGCGAGCGCAGCGCGAACGTGCGATAGGCGTTCGTCCTCATCTGCGGGTCCGCGACCCGCAGCAGCATCAACCCGATCGCCACCACTCCCGTCTGGGTGCCGAACTGGGCGATGGAGTTCTCCGCCCAGTCCTTGTGGAACACACGCGGCCCGACGACGTGGTAGAGGACGACGCTCGTCACCGCCAGCGCCACGATCACGATGGTGAGCGGTGCCCAGTTCGCGAGCATCACCGGCACCGACAGCGACGCGATCGCCGACACGACGAGGAAGTCCAGCGCGACCCCGGCGATGGAATTGAGGGTCGGCTTGTCGACGAGCTCGTAGAGGCGGGTCCGCCGGATGACCAGCTGCACCACGACCCCGCCGATCATCGCGAGCGGGAACAGCGGGACCCCGGCCATCACCTGATCGACGAGGTACTTGAGCCCGTAGCCGAGCAGGATCGCGATCGCGATGAGCGACGAGTGGAAGGCGAGGTTGCTCAACGACGATGTGTTCAGCCGGCTGGTGGTTGTCTGCCCTCCGTCCGGGGTCTCGAGGATGTCCGAACCGACGTCCTGCGTGGACGACGACGGGGTGGACAGGTGGCCCCGCCGGGCCGCGATGTTGAGGATGAACGTCCCCATGATCACGCCGTAGACCAGGCTGATGGTGGCGGAGAACAGCGCCAGCGAGCTCCCGTCCGCCCAGCCCAGGCCGGTCCAGGTCACGTCCATCCCGGCCGCGGTTCCGTGGCCGCCCGACCACGACGCCTCGAAGATGGTCGAGAACATCGGGTCGGTGCCGAACACCGGCCCCAGCAGGAACACGACCAGGAGCGCGGGGATCGCGACCTGGACGAAGCTGCTGAACCACGACATCCAGATCTGCGGCCCCGCCTCCTTGAAGGCCTCGCCGGGGGACGGGATCCGGGTGCCGAGCAGCATCGGCGCGAAGACGACCGCGATGAGCACCCCGGCGAGCGACGACCAGGTGGCCGACATCTCGGCGGGGACGATGCCGAGGAAGTACTGGCCGCAGAGCAGGCCCACGACCCCGCCGAGCAGCGCTGCCGGGAGGTAGAGGCGCCTGATCAGAGGGACGGCCATGCGCAGCAGTGCGCCGACAACCAGGAGTACTCCCAGGCCGAGGACGGAGAACATCAGCGAGTTGAGGGCGCCGCTGTCGAACTCGACAATATCGGGCATCGTCTGTCCTTCAGGGTAGGCGCGTCAGGGAGAACGGCGTCAGCTCGGGCGGGAGCTCACCGTCGAGCAGCATCCGGGCGATGGCCCGCGATGCCGCCGGAAGCAGTGCCCATCCGTGGCCCGTCCAGCCCGTCGCGAAGTAGAAGCCGTCTGCCCCGGGGACCGGGTCGATGAACGGGATCTGGTCGACCGTCGCGCACTCGGGGCTCGCCACGTGCACCGAGAGCCGCTCGAACCGGCCGGCGTGCGGGAGGACCGCTTCGAGCTGGGCGATGTTGCCGGTGACGTGCTCCTCGACGGGCTCCGAGCCGCCGGTGGCGGGGTCGAGGCGCCCGCGCCAGCCTCCACTCAGCTGAACGACGCCGTCCGGAAGAGTCTTGACCGAGAGGACTCGGCTGTCGTGCCCGAGCAGGTGGGGCAGTTCGACCGGGCGCTCCGGCCGCAGCAGGACGACCTGCGGGTACACCGTCCAGGCCGGGAGCTCGAGCCCGAAGCCCGCCGAGACCAGGCCGGGGACGCCCGCGTTCGCGGCGAGGAGGATGCCCCGCTCGGCCTCGTAGGCCCGGCCGTCGTCGGTGACGACGCAGGCCCGGCGGCCCGGTCGTCCCGGGTGCAGTTCCGCCACCCGGGCGCCCTCGTGCAGGCTCGCGCCCCGGGCCTTCGCGGCGCGGGCGTAGGCGAGCGTGGTGGCGTGCTGGGCGGCGACCCCGTCGAGCGGGGCGTAGAGCGCGCCGCGGACGTCGTCGGAGATCTGCGGGACGGCCTCGCGCACCTGCTCGCCCGTCCACACCTCGGTCGGGACTCCGAACCGCGACTGGGTCCACGCGCGGCTCCCGGCCGCGACCAGGCCGCCCCGGCTGCCGACGACGTCCTTCTCGATCACCGAGAGCGATCCGGTCCGTACGTACCCGGTGTCGCCGCCGAGCTCGTCGGCGAGGTTCGGCCACAACGCGTAGGCCTCCCGCATCAGCGGCAGCTCGCGGAGGTCGCGGCGGTTGGCGCGGACGCCTCTCTTGCCCACGCCCCCGGATGCCGCGGCGGCGATCTCCTCCGCCTCCAGGACCACGACCGAGTGGCCGCGGAGTGCGAGGTGATAGGCCACCGCGCATCCGTAGCCACCGCCTCCGACGATGACGAACTCGGCAACCATGCCCTGCCCTTCGGTGGTGCTGTACGACACGCCGGACGGTAGGATTCGCTACATGTGGTGTCAATGTGTTGGAAAAACTGCAGCTGGGAGGTCGTGGTGACCGGGTTCCGCGACCTGGAAGGGTGGGAGACGCTGACGACCGCGGAGCGAGGCGTCGTGGTGATCGCCGAGCGGGATCCGCTCCGATTCGCGACCAGCACCGCCGTGGAGATCGCCGGGATGGCGGTGACGAGCGAGGCGACCGTGATCCGGGCGGCCCGGAAGCTGGGCTTCGACGGGATCAAGGGCCTGAAGCAGGCGTGTGCCGCCCGGGCGGGCCGGGACGAGGGACTCGCCGGATCGATCCGGTCCCGCCTGGACTCGCTCGAGGATCGCGAGGTCCTGTCCGGCGACGCGACGGCCCGAGCGGTGCTGGCCGCGTCGGCGCGGATCCTCGTGCAGCTCAGCGAAACGCTCGAGCGTGGCGTGTTCGACGAGGTGGTCGGGTTGATCGAGTCGTCGTCCCGGACGATGGTCTACGGCCTGGGTACCGGGTTCCAGGTCGCGGACTACCTGAGCCTCGGTCTCGAGCGGACCGGGATCGGCTCGCGGACGCTGTCCGGGAGCGGCCACGCCCTCGCCGACGACGTGCACCGGCTGGTCCCGGACGACCTGCTGGTCGTCTTCGCGCCGCGGGTCCTGCTCAGCGACATCGAGAACCTGATCGACGTGGCCGGGTCCCGGGTGGCGCGCATCGTCCTCGTCTCGCAGGTCTATCCGCCCAAGCACGTCCGCGACCGGGTGTTGATGGTGGAGCTGCCCAGCACAGCGGGGTCGGCGGCGTCGGAGGTCACCGCCGCCTGGGCGATCTCGGACTGTCTCGTCGCTGAGCTGGCCCGCCGGAACCCGGCCGCGGCGATCAGCGCCCGGGACGACGTTCAGCGGCTCCGTGACGGGCTCTCGCCGGGCCGGATCGGGCGATCACGGCGCCGGTGACGGCCGGGCTCAGCTGTTCAGCCGGCCCCTGAACCACGACGGCGACCGTCTGCAACCGGCTCCCACCGACGGGGGTCGCACGGTCGGCGGTGGCGCCGGCGCCCGGTCGGCGGCCACCCTGGGGAGCGCGCCGCTCCGCCACGTGTGTCGGGATCCGCGCCGTTCGACGGCGTAACGGGACAGCTCGCACGGCGAGTACCCGCGCACAGGGGCCCAGGGGGAAGGAGCGGCCCGTGGCCGATGACGCTGTCGATCACCTGGCCATGGCCGAGGAGGCCGCGCGGCTGCACTGCCTCGCCGTCGCGCACGACGCGGAGGGCCGGCGGGACGAGGCACTGACCGCTGCGGAGGAGGCCGCGGGGCTGTACCGCGCTCTCGCCCGGGACTTCCCCGTGCTGTTCGGCGCCGACGCCGAGCGCGCCGACGCGCTCGCCGCCGCGATCCGGGACGGCCGGCCCGTGGACCCGGCGATGGAACCCGTCCCCGTCCGGGCTCGCGGCCCCGTGGCCGGGCCGAGCGCACCCGCGGTCGTCGCACGCGACACGGCACGTGCACCGGACGCCCCCGCCGTCGCGACGCCGGTGGCGGACCCGCCGGCCGCCCCGGTCGACACCCGCCCCCGTCGGTGGCGACGCGGCGTGCTGCCCGCGGCGGCGGTGGCGGCCGTCCTGTTCGGAACCCTCGGCGCCGTCGGCCGGCCCCTGGCGGGCCCCCCGCCCGCTCCGGTGCAGGTCCGGATGCAGCCGCCACCCGCGCCCGTCGCGGTCGATCCGTGGACCGCCACGCCCCGCGCCGACGTCGCCCCGCCCGGGGTCGCGCTGCGCTCCGCGCCGTCCACCACCGGGGACCCGGCCGGGCGGCTGGCCCCCGGCGAGGAGGTCCGGATCCAGTGCGGCGAGGTCGGCCGGATGACCGCGAGCGAGACGGGCGAGCGCAGCGCCGCCTGGCTCCGCACCACCGCCGGGAGCTATCTCGCCGCGGTGAACGTGGAGTTCCGCGGGCCCAGCCCGATCCGGAACTGCACGGCCGGGCAGCCCGCCGTGCCGCTTCCCCACCACCGGTGACCGGGTGCGCTCACGCGCTGCTCGCGAGCAGGTAGCACCACGAATCGGTGAGGCTGCGCAGACAGATCTCGCGGTCCACCGCCCAGCCGACCCGTAGCCACCGTTTGGCCAGGTACTCGAGCTGGCCGAACGCGAGCACCGCCCGGACGCGGCGCGTCTCCGGCTCGCAGCGCCCGGCGCGGTCGAGCCCCTCCTGGATGGACCCGGCCACGTCCTCGAACCACGCGTCCAGGCCCGCCTGGATCTCCGGGTCGACCGCCGCGCCCTGGTAGGCGGCCGTGAGATGCCGCCGGACCTCGCCCCACTGATCGAACTTGCGGGACAGCCACGCCTCGACGAGCGCCCGCTCACCCCGCTCGACCACGGTGGTCAGCGGCGGGTCGTCCACGCTGGTGAAGACCTCGTCGACGTCGCGGATCACGGCCTGCATCAACTGCGCCTTCGACGCGAAGTGCAGGTGTTCGTCGAGGGCTCGCGCGAGGTCGTGACCGGGCAGCAGTGGCCGCCGCGCGAGGTCGAGTACCGGTCGCTGTACCTGCGCCCGCGGCACGCGCTGGCCGGCGAGCCCGAGCTGATGGGCCCGGAACACGCCACACCGGACGGCTTCTACCAGGCGCCGCTGACCGTGACCGACACCGTGCAGATCCTCAGCTGGAGCCCCCCCCCGGTTCGGGACCGACACCGAGATGATCGGTACCGGCGCGGCGCACCTGTTCGTCGAGATCGACCAGCCGGACACCAACCTGATCATGCGGCTGTGGGACGCGGCCCCGGACGGGAGCCGCCAGCTGGTGACCACCGGGTTCCTCAAGGCGTCGCACCGCGAGCTGGACGAGCGCACGACCGAGGGGAACCCGTACCACCCGCACACCCGGGCGGTCCCGGTCGAGCCGGGGACGATCGAGGAGTACGTGCTGCGGCTCTACCCGTTCGCGACGACGTTCCGGCCCGGGCACCGGCTGGTGACGGAGCTGTCGAACGACGAGCCGCTCGCCGACGCGCACAACGCGCTCCTGCCACCGGACGCGTTCCATCTGCCCGTCGGGCGGGCGGTGACCCACAAGATCTACCGGGACGCCCTGCACCACTCCCGGCTCGTGCTGCCGTTCACGGCCGGTCGGGCGACGGCGTCGTGACGGGTGGGCCGGCTCCCCCTCCCCCGGTCGTTCGGGGAGAGCCGGCCCCACGACTCGAGCACCGTCCGCGATTCGGACCCCGGGGGGCGTGTCGTCTGCTGTTCCGGGCCGGTCGGCTCGGCTACTCGCAGGCGACGCCGTCGTTGTCCCGGTCGAGCGCCGACCGGTACCCCGCCTCACCCACCCGGAGCGGGGCCGCCCCGGCCGCCCGCGCGGCACTGCAGTTCTTGTAGTAGGCCGCCCCACCACCGGAGGAGGCCGGCGCGGGAGCCTGCGTGGTCCGGGGCGCGGGAGCGGACTGCGGCTTCGGGGCAGGCTTCGGCTGCTCGCTCGACCGCGGCGTCGTGGTGGTGTCCGTCCCGCAGATCCGCCCGTTGGGGTCAGCGGCCCGCAGCGACCGCACGTAGCCGGCGTTCGCGTCGTTGCGGCCCTCGTACACGCCGGTGTGGTCGAGGGCGACCATGTAACGGCCGAAGTCGCGGCCGTCGTTCATCGCGACGTAGCGCAGCATCCGCCCGTAGCCGTCCCGGTCGATCCCCGGCTCGGTCGACAGCGTCACGGTGGTCCCGTACAGCACGAGCGACGCCGCCCCGGTCGCGGCCCCGCCCCTGGTCGTACCGGCCTCGCACGAGTCGATGCCGAGCACCCGGACCCGATCCCCGCCGTCCACTTCGAACGTGTCCCCGTCGACGATCCGGGTCACCGTCCGTGTCCCCGACGGTCGGCCGACCACGTCACCGTCGGCGACGGTCGCGGCCTCGACGACGGCGTCGTCGTCGGCCGTGGCACTCGATGGTGTCGCGCTCGACGAGACCGGGCTCGACGACGCCGAGGACGAGGTCGGCGGCGGAGCCGGAGCGACGGAGGCGATGTCGGACAAGGGCGGCGTCGCGGGCTGACCGCAGCCGGTCAGCAGCGCACCGGCGGTGACCGTGGTGGCGAGCACGAGCCGCAGGCGAGCGATCCGGGACATACCGGGCATGAGAGGGCTACCCCATTCCGTGCGGAGGAGTTGACGAGGAGCAGCCGAGAACGAGCTGCACCCGGTTCATCGGCGGGGCTCTGATCTTGTTATCGACGCCGGCTCGGTGATCGTCAGAATTGCTGACGTCCGTCGGTCCACTCGCGACGAGTAGCCCTCTCGCCGGGGACCGCCCTCACCAGGCCGGACGTGAGCGAGCTGACCGGGATCGGCGTCCCGAAAGCGATCTGCTCGCACGGCGGCTAAGCCTCGATCCGCAGATGAACCTCGTCGTAATGCGGCGCGTGAAGAAGGAAAGTGCCTCCTGAGCTGGGATGATGGGTGTTGCGACGCACCGATCAACCCGGCTCGAGAGAGGCACTTTCAGTGCGAGTCTGTCACAGGTTCACCGCCGACTCGGCGCGCTTCGACGAGGATAATCTCGTGTCGGACGCGGGCCTGGTGCCGCTGCTCGGGCTGGCCGAGCAGACCGGCCTGGCAGAGATCATCGCCGGGAAGGTGTCGATCAAGACGCCGCGGGTCAAGTCGGGCTCGGCGAACCCGGCACCGAAACTGCTCACCGTGATCGCCAGGATGTGCGCCGGCGCGGACAGCATCGATGATCTGGACATGCTGCGCGCGGGCGGGATGCCGATCGTGTTCGACGACGTGTACGCGCCCTCCACCCTGGGCACGCTGTTGCGGGAGTTCAGCTTCGGACACGCCCGCCAGCTGGAGTCGGTACTGCGCGAGCACCTGTGCGCCCTGGCCGCACGCACCGGGGTGCTGGCCGGGGTTGACAAGCAGGCGTTCATCGACATCGACTCGCTGCTGCGCCCGGTGTACGGGCACGCCAAGCAGGGCGCCTCCTACGGACACACCAAGATCGCCGGCAAGCAGGTGCTGCGCAAGGGCCTCTCGCCGTTGGCCACCACGATCAGCACCGAGCAGTCCGCACCGGTGATCGCGGGGATGCGGCTGCGCGCGGGCAAGACCGGCTCGGGCAAGGGAGCCGGGCGCATGGTCGCCCAAGCGATCGCCACCGCCCGCACTGCCGGCGCGACGGGGAAGATCCTCGTGCGCGGCGACTCCGCCTACGGCAATCGCGCAGTGGTCCGCGCGTGCCGGCGCGGCAAAGCCGAGTTCTCCCTGGTAGTGACCAGGAACCGGGCCGTCCAACGCGCCATCGCCTCCATCCCGGACACGGCCTGGACCCCGGTGCGCTACCCGGGTGCGGTCCAGGACCCCGACACCGGAGCGTGGATCTCCGACGCCGAGGTCGCCGAGGTGCCCTACACCGCGTTCGCCCACACCCATGACCAGTTCAGCGCACGGCTGGTGGTGCGCCGGGTCAAAGACGCCCGCTACCCCGATGCGCTGTTCCCGGCCTGGCGCTACCACCCGTTCTTCACTAACACGGGCCTGTCCACCGTGGACGCCGACATCGTCCACCGCCGGCACGCGATCATCGAGACCGTGTTCGCCGACCTGATCGACGGCCCCTTGGCCCACCTCCCGTCCGGCCACTTCGGCGCCAACTCCGCCTGGGCCCTGTGCGCCGCGATCGCGCACAACCTGCTCCACGCCGCCGGCACCCTCGCCGGCCCCGCCCACGCACGCGCCCGCGGCGCGACCCTGCGCCGACAGCTGATCGGCGTCCCCGCCCGACTGGCACGACCCGCCCGCGCACCCGTGCTGCACCTACCCAGCCGCTGGCCCTGGGCGCCGGCATGGCAACGGCTCTGGGACCACACCATCGGCCACAGCCCGCCGGCCACAGCCTGACCCACCCCGCCGGCACCCGGCCCGAGAGCACACAACCGTGGAAGAGCTGGACAGACCAGCGACTCCCGCACGCCTCGAGCCAGGTCGCCATGATCACCTCACGGGCCAAGATCACTACCAACGCGGTTCTGCGGATCGAGGCT
>NZ_FOUY01000071.1 GCF_900115005.1 Pseudonocardia ammonioxydans
TCGCCCGCTGCGACCGGGCGGACGGTGGAAGACCGTGACTGTGTACGCGATCACCAGCCTGACCGGTTTCGACGCCGACCCGGGCCTGCTCGCGCGCTGGATCCGCGGCCACTGGGGCATCGAGAACCGGTTGCACTGGGTCCGCGACGTCACCTACGACGAGGACCGCTCCGCGGTCCGCACCGGGAGCGGTCCTCAGGTCATGGCCGCCTTCCGCAACCTTGCGATCACCGCCCTGCGGCTATCGGGTGCGACCAACATCGCCGCCGCGCTGCGTCACCACGCCCGCGACACGCTCCGACCGCTGGCCACCTACAAGATCACCTGACGACTTTGCCGGGACCCTGACCCCGGAGCAGGTGCTGCATCCCGTCCGGACTGGGTTCGCCGGCGTGCTCAGCGATGCTCCAGCAGGTCTTGCGTGGCAGCTGCGCGAGCATCCCGCGCAGGAACCGGGTGAAGCGTTGCCGGGTCTCGACCCGCGGGAACCGGCCAGCGATCCGATCGAGGAGTTGACCTTCCACTACCGGCCACACACCGGCCTCTACGCTGTGACCCGCGGCCACCGCGAGATCTTCTGATGTCGACACAGCTGATGATCATCACGCGGTGGCCGTTCCACGTTCCCAGGCGTCCCGGCTAGCAAGATCACGAAGTCCAGCTGGAGTACAACTAGAACGTGGTCCTCGTCGCAGGGGGCGAGGTCCCGAGGTACGGGGCGGTCGCGGCCCTGGGACGTGTCGCCGACCTCGTCGACGCCACCGTGATGTCCGAGGCCAAAGGGGCCGACCTCGGGTTCCCGAACACGCATCCCCGGTTCGTCGGCAGGCTGGGGTCCTCGCCTTGGGCACTGGATTCCGCCGACGTCGTCGTCCTCGCCGGGGTCGAGCTGACCGAGGCGACCCTCCCCCTGCCGGACTTCGGCGACGCCGTCGTCGTCCAGGTCAGCACCGACGCCCTCGCGCTCCGGCGTCAACATCCCGGCCGTGTCGGGATACTGGGCGACCCTCGGCGCCTGTTCGAGGGGGTGGCGAGTCGACTTGAAGCACAGGGAGGCGCCTCGAGAGCGCCGGGAGTCTGGGTCCGGGAAATGCGGGCTCGCTTCGGGACGACTCGGGAGGCGTTACGGACCCGGCTGATCGACGGCGCGGGTGGACGGGTCTCGACGGCCGGACCTGCGGATCCTCGTCGTCCCGCGCGGCGCCGACTCGCCCGGCGACGGCGTGGTCGTGGAGAAGGAGCACACCCGGCTCGTGGTCACACCCCGGACGCGACCGTCGCGACGCCGACCCACCGGGAGCAGCGCGGCCCGGCTGTGGCGACCGGGCCCGACACCAGGGTTCACACCGATGATGGCCCTCGCTCGGCCTGCAGGTGGGCTTCCAACGGCGGTCTGGTGGTGAGGTCTCTCGGCTCGGTGAGGATCTCCAGCCTCAGACGGGTCAGCTCGAGAGTGCTGATTCTCCAGGAGTCCTGGTGGAGACGGTAAGTCTCGTAGTAGTGCCCGTAGCCGATCATGTGCGACACCCCGTCGGGCGAGGGAGTCGTCCAGTGCAACTGATCCTCCATCGCCCAGACGCCCCTGGCCTCCTTGGGGCCGAGGATCTCGATCTCCGGCATGAATCCCCGGTGGATGGTCGTGCACTGCTCGACCACCTTCTCGAGCGTGCCGAGAACCTCGTCGATGGGCTTCGCCTCGGTGTGAATGTCGTGGAAGAGCGCGGTCGCGCCCGGGACGAAGAGGTCGCGGAAGAGGTCCATCCGCTTCGTGTCGGCGTAGCGGAAGTAGCGCGCCTTGAGGATCTTGATCTCCTCCACCGCGCGGAGACATTCGAGAACACTCACATCCTGTGACATAGATCCACTCGATTCTCTGGGGCTGCGTGCTCGGGTGTCGTCGTAGTCGGGCCGGTCAGCGGAAGCCGGCGGTCACGCCCCCGTCGATCGAGAAGTTCTGGCCGGTGACCCATTCCGACTCGTCGGACGCGAGGTAGACCGCGAACGCGGCGATCTCCTCGGGTCGCCCCGGGCGTTGGATGAGGTGCTTGGAGAGCTGCCAGTCGCGCGCCTCGGCGTTCATCGCCGCCGCGGTGGCCGGGGTGTCGACGAAGCCCGGCGAGATCGCGTTGACCCGGACGTTGCTGGCCGCGCCCTCGGCGGCGAGGGCGGTGGTCAGGGCCAGCACGGCCCCCTTGGCCGCGGAATGGGCGGCGACCCCGAACCGGGCCACCCCGCGCACCGCCCCGTACGACGCGGTGTTGATGACGGATCCGGCGCCGGCCTCGATCATCAGCTTCCACACGGGGTTAGTCGTGTTGAAGACGATCTCGACCTCGTCACGCAGGACCTGCCGGAACAGGTCGATCGTCATGTCGGTGAACGGGGCGAACGCGAACCCGGCGGCGTTGTTGTACAGGACGTCGATCCCGCCGAGGGTCTCCGCGGCGCGCTCGACCCAGGCGCGTGCGGCGACCGGGTCGGTGAGATCGACGGTGCTGCCCTGCGCGTCGTAGCCCTCGTCCTGCAGGAGCGCGGCGGTCTTCTCCGCGGCGCCCTCCTGGAGGCTGCATCCCACCACCCGGGCGCCCTCCTCGGCGAAGCGCCGCTGCGCCGCCTCGCCCTGCCCACTTGACGTCCCGGTGATCAGGACGCGCTTGCCGCTCAGTCTCGCCATCGCGTTTGTCTCCTCGATTAGTGTCACACCGTGTTGCAGGGGTTGGGCCGGCCGGGCGGCGCGGCCCGCCGTCGGGGCGGGTCCACACCACCCGGACGTCACCCGGTCACGTCGCCGACGTGCACGCGCACGTTCGCCTGGGGGTGCTCGGTCCAGTGATTCAGGGCGACCTTGCGGTAGCTGATCCGCCACCGGCCCGCTCGGCGCTGGTACCGGTCGTGGAAGATGGCCGCGGCGGTGATGTACAGGCCGTCCGCCGACACCAGGATCGCGGCGGCGTGGCCGACACCGGAGGCTTGCTCGCCGCCCTCGACGTCGCCGTTCTCGAACTCGACGATGTGGTTGGTCGTGATGTGGTTGACCACACGGAAGCCGGTCCACGACTCCCGGGCGTACTCCGCGATCTCGGCGTGGCCCGCGCAGCGCGCCGGCGGGTGGTCCACGTCCCACACCGCGTCCTCGTGCCACGCGTCCAGGAAACGATCGAGGTCGCGTCCGTCCAGCCCGATCGCGTAGCTGTCCATCGCGGTCGCGATCTGCAGGCGCGCGTCCAGTTCGGCGATCGAGACCGGCGGGGGCGCGCCGCTCACGACACCGTCGCCTTCAAGGCCTCGATCCCGGCGCCGAGGATCCCCATGTTCCCCTCGCTCCAGGTCATCGAGAACACCAGCCGGGAGATGCGCCATCCGTCTGCGGTCCGAACGTACTCGTCGACGTACTCACCGTGCTCGCACAGCGAGGGGGCTCCGGCGGCGGTGGTGAGGTAGGCGCCGCCGATCAGCTTGTGCCGCCCGCTCGCCCGGTCTCCGTCCACGGTGATCTCGTGGTTGCCGAGCAGGTGCTGGGTGTGGTCGAGGTGCTCCATGATCGACCGGCAGCCGTGCAGGATCTCCTCGATCCCCTCGCACGGCCGACCGAAGGAGAAGTCGGCGTAGCCGTCCTCGGCGAACACCGTGCGCATCAGGTCCCAGTCCTGCTCGTCGAGGGCGCGGGCGTAGCGGGAACGCAGTTCGAGTATCTCGGTCCGGTCACTGAGTGTCTGGAGGGTCAACGTCATTGTTGCGGCGTCCTCTCGGTTGCGCTCGTCCGTGTCGGATCTCAGCTGTGCTGCTGGCTGAGGATCCCGACGTTCCCCTCGCCCCAGGTGATCGTCAGCTGCCGCCGGGAGATCCTCCAGCCCTCCTCGGTGCGGACGTACTCGTCGACGTAGTCGCCGTGCAGCGCCGCGGACGGCGTACCCGTGGCCTTCTGCAGGAAGGCGCCGCCGATCAGCTTGTGCCGCCCGCTGGCCCGGTCCCCGTCGACCGTGATCTCGTGGTTGCCCAGGAAGTGCTGGGTGTGGTCGAGGCTGTCCATCTGCGAGCGACAGCCTCGGATGATCTCGTCGATCCCGTCGAACGGCGTCCCCAGCGCGAAGTCCGCGGAGGCGTCCTTGGCGAACACGGTGCGCATCAGGTCCCAGTCCCGTTCGTCGAGCGCGCGGGCGTAGCGGGAACGCAGTTCGAGTATCTCGGCCCGGTCGCTGAGTGTCTGCAGGTCCCACGTCATGATCGGTTACTGTCCTTTCTCAGGAGCGTGGCGGGACGTGCCCGCCCTGCTCGTTCAGGTAGTCCGCGAACGTCCTGGCCGGTCGACCGAGAGCCCGCTCGATCGCGTCGGAGAGCGGGACCCTGGGGGGCTCCGCGTACGGCTCGATGATGCGAGCGGCGCTCCTCGGCATCCCGGCGACCGCCTCCAGCCACGCCCCGTACGCGTCGAACGACACGGGCCGGACCTCGACCGGGCTGCCGCGGAGCGCGCCGAACCCCGCGGCGATCTCCTCCGCACCGATCTCTCGCGGGCCGGTCAGGCGCAGGGTCGGTTCCTGCACCTCGGGCACCAGCAGGTGGTGCACGGCGGTCTCGGCCACGTCGTCGGGATGGACCAGCGCAAGGCCGGACGATCCCAGGGGCCAGACGAGGCCTCCCGCGTTGATCCCAGGGCCGAACAGCGGGTTCTCGTCGATGCCTGCGAACCAGGTGGAGCGCAGCAGGACGTGCTCCACACCGGAGGCCCGGATGTGGTCCTCGGAGGGACCGTGCAGCGCCGCGACGGGGTTGGGCGGCTGCGCCCGTTCGTGCTCGTCGACGTCGTCCCAGGTCCGGTAGAGGATGTCGCTGGAGAGCTTGACGACCCGCCGCACCCCGGCGCCCACCGCGGCGCCGACGGCGTTGATCTCCGGGGTGGGATCGCCGATCGACCGGGTGACGAGCATGACGTGGTCGACCCCCTCGAACGCCGGCGGCAGCGTCGCCGGATCGAGGAGGTCGGCCCGGACGACGTCACGCACCCCCAGCGCGGACAGGCGGCCCGCGCCGTCGTCGGAGTGGGTCAGGCCCCGGACCGGGACCCCCCGGTCGAGCAGGCCGCGACAGATGCGCCAGCCGGTCCGGCCACTGGCACCGATCACCAGGATCGTGGGGCTGGGGTCGTTCACGGCACTATCCGATGACGAGCGGGCACCGGCTCCGGGGTGGTCGCGAGTCCCGGCGGGAACACGCGGTCGAGGGCCCGGCCCCGCATCGGCTGTGCTGTCGCGGCCGATGTCAACTGTGGGACCGTCCTGCCGCATACCCGACGGCCTCGTCCGGCACGACACCGATGTGGGTGCCGGCGAGGCTGGTGTAGAGCCCGATCTGCGGATCGGGCATGAGGGCCTTGCGCCCGGCCTCGGTCCAGGTGAGCGTCGAACGGCAGTCGAAGTTGAGCTTAAGCTCTTGCGGGCGCTCGACCGGCCCGTCGGGGGTGAACGGAGGCCGCTTGATGCCCGGGTGGGGGATCGAGGGCGGCAGTCGCCAGAGGTGTCCGTCCGTGTGCGGTGCCGCGTCGGCGACGTGGTTGAACCAGACCTCGTCGTAGTCGTTGAGGTGTGCGGGCGCCCCGATGCTCCCGTTCGGCTCTGGTGCGCTGGGCCACGGTTTCGGGCTCATCACGTTGAAGAAGAACGACTTGTCCTGGCTCATCAGCACAGCCGCGGCGGGCGGGGGCAGGAAGCCGTGCGAGGAGCCGAGCCCCGGGATGTCCCAGACGTTGAGGCTGAACATGACTGGGTCGCCCATCCAGCCGACGACGTCGGAGCACGGGTCGAAGTCGTAGGTAAGCCGGTGGACCTCACCCCGGAACTTGAGCCGCACCTCGGTCTCGACGTTGTCGATCTGGCCGACGGGCTCGGGGAGCTTCATCGCGGAGAAGTCGGTGAAGAAGCTGGTGAACCCCACCCCGTCCCACAGCTCTTCGGCGGGGACGACCGGCTCCAGGGTCTCGAAGATCAGCACCGCGTTCCCCTCGGTGCGCCGGGGGGAGTCGCGGTAGGCCAGGCCCTTGGGGACGACGACGAAGTCGCCGGCCTCCACCTCGAGCCGGCCGAGCTCGGTCTCGAGCAGGTGCTCCCCGCGATGGTAGAACCGGATCTGGTGGAAGTCCGCGTTCACCTCGGTGAAGGGCATCGGCTGGGCCCGACGTGAGAACGAGATGGCAATGCCATCGCCGTACAGCAGCGGCGTCGAGGATCCCTCTGGGTCGGTCAGGTCCGCCGGGGTCAGCTCGTTCGTGTCGACCCCGTTGTACATCACATCATCGCTCGACCAGGTCGCCGGGAACCCCACGTTGCGCGACCGGAACATGTGGACCCACTGGCCGAAGAAGCCCTGCTGGGTATAGATCTCGTCGACGTGCTCGGAGATTCCGGTCGGCGAGCGCGGGATGACTCCGCGACGGACGTTCGATGACACTGCACTCCAGTCGTTGTAGGGTCGCCGGCCTCCCGAACCGGGAGGTCGGCCGTGGTCGGTGGAGGAGGCCGCACCCGGGGTCGTGCGGTGACACGCTCCCCTCGGGGCTCGGGGCTCGGGGCTCGGGGCTCGGGGCTCGGGGCTGCGGTCGCGGACCGGCCGGCGCGGTGTCGGCGACGAAACCCGGCGCCGATGAGGGGAGGGATGCGGCTCGGTCGGAAGGGGCCGCGAGGTTCTCGCAGGTGCCGGGCCGGGCACGGCTGTGCGCAGTACTCGACGGCCGTGGTGGACCCGCCGTGCTCAAGATCGGTCGCGCATCGGCGCCTCCCCGTGTCATCGGCCACCTGCGTCCGGACGAAGTAAAGCAGTAAACATTCGATGTTCCAACCCCAGGCGGAGCAACGCTCGTCCCGCCGCGCTCGCGCTCACCCATCCCGGACCGGGCCGGACGTACGCGCGGGTGCGCCGATGGCCACGACGTGTGCCGGACCGGAGCCTCAGCCCGCGGCGCTGGCCAGCACGTCGGTCGCGCGCGAGTCGTAGTACTCCTCGAGGCGCCGGATCAGCCCGTCGGCGCCGATCTCGAGTCGCATCATCGCGGGCAGTCGCAGCGTCCTCCCGGAGAGCAGGTCGGCGGTGAGCACGTGCTGTTGGAAGGCCACCCGGCCCACCACGGACGTGCGGCGCTGCTCGTAGGTGCGGCGGGTGGAGGCCGCGCACAGCCCGCCCAACATCTTCACGACGGTGTCAAGATTCTGATCGACCTCGTCGTCGTTATGCCAGACGAGAGCGTCGGGGGCGAAACAGGCGCGCAGCTCGTCCATGTCGCCGTTCTCGATGCCGGCGACCATCCGGTCGATGACATCCGCGACGTCGGTGGCGGGAATGTCGATGCTCACAGCTACTCCCTGACTACGTCGTTCTGACGTGGTGCTCCCGAACGCGTCCGGCGCGTTCGGACCGTTCGGTGCGGTAGCGGGCGAAGCGCTCCAGGAGAGCGGGGGCGTCGACGGCCCCGGGGTCGGCCGCCCGGGCGACCTCGACGCCCTGGAGGATTCGCTTCACCGGGACTTCCAGCTTCTTGCCGGTGATCGTGTGCGGGACGGCGTCGACCGCGACGATGTCGTCCGGGACGTGTCGGGGTGAGGCCTTCTCCCTGATCGCGCTGCGGATCTCCTCCGCCAGGTCCTCGGTCAGCGTCGCGTCGCCCGCGAGCCGGACAAACAGCGGCATCCAGTACTCCCCGCCCGACTGCTCGGCGCCGACCACGAGTGCTTCGGCCACCGTGGGAAGTGCCTCGACCGCATGGTAGATCTCGGCGCTACCTATGCGGACCCCGTGCCGGTTGAGGGTGGAGTCCGAGCGGCCGCTGACCAGGACTGAGCCGTGGTCGGTGATGGTGATCCAGTCCCCGTGTCGCCACGCCCCCGGGTAGGTGGAGAAGTAGGTCTCCCGGTAGCGGCTCCCGTCGTGGTCGTCCCAGAAGTGCAGCGGCATTGACGGCATCGGCCGGGTGACGACCAGCTCGCCGGTCTCGCCGCGGACCGGCCGCCCGTCGGCGTCCCACGCGTCGAGGGCAACGCCGAGACACGGCCCGGAGAGCTCACCGGGAACCACCGGCAGCAGCGGTGCACCGCCCGCGAAGGCGCTCACCACGTCGGTGCCGCCGCTGGAGGACTGCACCTCGACGTGCTTCCCGACGTGGTCGGCGGCCCAGTCGTAGGCGCCTGCGGGCAGCGGTGCGCCGGAGGACCCGACGGTCCGCAGTGCGCCGAGGTCGTGGTCGGTGCCCGGGAGGAGCCCGGCGGACTCCGACGCCGCCAGGTACCCCGGGCTCGCACCCAGGAAGGTGATCCCCAGCCGGGCTGCCAGCGCCCACAGCCGGTCCGGCGAGGGGGAGGTGGCGGAGCCGTCGTAGCAGACCACGGTCGTCCCGAGCAGTAGCGCCGAGTTCCGGTAGTTCCACACCATCCAGCTCGGTGTGGTGTACCAGGCGAACCGGTCCGTGGGCCCGAGGTCGACGTGCAGGCCGATGGACTTGAGGTGCTCCAGGAGCACGCCCCCGTGCCCGTGCACGATGCCCTTCGGCGTGCCGGTGGTGCCGGAGGAGAACAGCACCCAGAGCGGGTGGTCGAACGGCACCCGCTCCCAGGCGGGCTCCGCCCGCGGCGCCACGGCCGCCGACCAGGGCAGACACCCCTCGACCGGTCCGCTGCCCAGGCGTGGCACCAGGTACACGGCGCGGAGCGTGGGCAGCTGCGCCACGAGCCGGGCGACCTCCTCCCGCCGGTCCCGGTCCCGCCCGGCGAACCGGTAGCCGTCCGCGGTCACCAGCACGGTTGGTCGCAGCTGGGCGAACCGGCTCGCCGCCGCGTCCGGCGAGTAGTCCTGCCCGCAGCTCGACCAGATCGCGCCGATGCCCGCGCAGGCCAGGAACGCCACCACCGCCTCGACGACGTCGGGCAGGTACCCGACGACCCGGTCCCCGCGGGTGACCCCCTCCGCGCGCAGTGTGGCGGCGACGGCGGCGACCTGCTCGGCGAGCTCCGCCCACGAGAGCACCCGGTCCTCGGCATCCTCGCCGACGCCGATCAGGGCGGCGCCCTCGGGTGGGCGGTCCCGGAAGACCGACTCGACGTAGTTCAGCCGGGTCCCGTCGAACCAGCGCGCCTGCGGCATGGAACCGGTCACCACCGCCGCCGCGGTCCCGGCCGTCGGGACGCGGTAGAAGTCGCGCACCGCCGACCAGAACCCCGCGAGGTCGTCCACCGACCAGCGCCACAACGCGTGGTAGTCGGTCCCGTCGGCGGGTACGGGGGCGCCGCGGCCGGCGCACCACCGCGCGAACGCACCCATCGCGGAATCCTCGACCGGCCCGGGCTCCGCGTGCACGCCGGCGCTGGTCACGGCAGGACGGGGGTGGGGATGCCGAGCAGCTTGCGGTACTCGTCCGCGGTGGCGGGCCGCCTGCCGTGGAGCTCGGCGATCTGCTTGGCCATCTCCAGCATTTCCAGGTTCCCCGAGAGCCTCTCGTCGCTGTTCGGGTACTTCCAGACGGTGTCCTCGGTGCCTACCCGGATGTGCAGCCCCAGCATGGTGGCCATCGTGGTCATGTACAGCGAGGCGCGACCGGCCGCGCAGACCAGGATCGGGCCCTCGGGGTCGATCCGGCGGATCTGGTCGACCATCATGAACAGGTGCAGGGCCATGTCCCTGGCGTTCGGCAGGTAGGTGCCCGACACAAGGGTGCGGCCGCTGTTGAACGGGAGCCCGTAGAGGATTCCCCAGTACGCGGGCAGCTTCAGCACCCCGGAGTCGACGAGCTTGCGCTTGGTCAGCTCGATCTCACCGGAGCTGTGGATGGCCAGGAACGGCTTCGCTCCGACGGCCTGCACGGCCTCGATTGCCGGGATCATGAACTCCTCGGGGTGCCCCGGCGCGCACGGTGCTAGCTCGGCGAGACCCGCGCGGGCAGGCTCCATGCACTCGTCGAAGGTGGAGCCGTTGAGCACGTTGCAGTCGCTGACGAACCCGGTGCCGTGCCGCTTGCGCAACGGTTCGAGCACGCTGCGGTAGGCGTCGACCGGAGTGATCTCCTTGTCGAGGCGCCGCCCGGCCGCGTCCTGCACCCACGTGTAGTCCAGGTGCACCCCCGCCGCGCCCGCGGAGATCACGGCGTCGGCCTCCGCGGTGTACTCCTCCAGGGACGTGGCGCCAATGCCGCTACGGCCCGAGACCGCGGTGTGCAGCACGATCTGCTCCGGAACGTCCCAGCGGGGCTGCAGCTCGAAGCCGGCTGCCAGCTGGTACTCCTCCATCTCCCTGCGCGCGGCGTCCCAGAGTGGGGGTGGGGTGGTGGTCATAGTGTGCTCCTTCGCCAGTCGTCCATCGCCCATGCCGGTGCGTCGATGTCACCGGTCACCGTGGGTCACGTCGTCACCTGCCCCGCGCGGCCTGCTGGGCCACGAGCGCCGCGACGGACCCTCGAGGGAGCGAACCAGAAAAGATAGAATGTTTCAAGACATTAGTGGCTCGGCTCGACGACCGAACCCTGCGACGTTTGCCTATGCTTCGTGTCATGCAGCCTGTCCGGCCCGCCGAACGTCGCCACGAGACCGTGGCCCGCCTCCTGCGCGAGGAGATCCTGCGCGGCACCTACCGTCCAGGGGAGCGCCTGCCGATCGAGCGGGAGCTGAGCCGGCACTTCGATGTGAGCCGCTCGGTGATCAGGCAGGCTCTGCTGATCCTCGACCAGCAGGGCCTGGTCCGGGTGCGCAGCGGCGTCGGCGGGGGTCCCTTCGTCGCCCAGGACACCATGCCCGCAGCGCTAGCGGCCTTCGAGAACACGCTCGCCGTCGACCCGTCCTCGGTCGCGGAGTTCGCATGGGCCAAGTGCATCCTCGAGCCGGCCATCAATGCGGTCGCCGCCGAGACCATCTCGGACGAGCAGATCGCCGCGCTCGAGACCAACGTGGAGGCGAGCAGGGCTGCGCTGGAGCGGGGAGAGTCCGCCGTCGACCACCTGATCGACTTCCACTCGATCCTGGTCAACTCCACGCGGAACCGGTTCCTGGCCATCATCGTGGAGCTCATGTCCCGCAGCATGGACCGTCTCACCGGCACCGCCGGCATCCGTCATCTCGACGGCGCCCACGTGCTCGAGGAACACGAGGCGATCATGGATGCGCTGCGCCGCCGGGATGCCGACGAGGTGCGAGCTTTGAGTCGTGACCACCTGACGGGCATCTGGCGCGAGGAGCTCGGGACAGACTGACTCTCGACGCCGCCCGGACCTTGAAGCATGCAATGTTTCGTGGTTTGCTGGCCCAGCCGAGCCACAACTGTCGTACGAGGAGGTGCCATGGTCGCTTTCGTGCATGCCGTCGGCTGTTCCGACACGATCCGGATCGGCCCCTCTCCCGTTCGTGTGCTCGGTCCCGTCCGTCCCTCGCCCCGGTCGAGGGGCCGCGACCCTGTTGCCTACCCCTCGCCCGCGACGGTGCGGCACGCTTCCGGAGCTGGGCGGATGAGGTCGGGACACTCTCCGATCCTGCTGAAAGGCGGTACCGCCATGACCGAGGCCCGTCTGCCCGACACTGAGCCCACCACCGACCTTTTCACCCGCAATGGGTTCGAGGGGCCCGCGTCGCTGCTGGTCAGGCAGCAGTACACCCCCACATACCGGAAGGTCTCCGGCAGCTACGCGCCGCGCAGACTCGAGCCATGGAACTCCCTGACCGAGGCCCCCGACCCGCGCGACCTGCCGGTGACGATCCTGCGCGGCCCGCGGGTGCGCATTGAGGTGTGGAACCGCGACCACGACACCCCGTTCGCGGTCCGCGACGTGCACCACGACCAGCTGATCTACGTGCTGGACGGGCACGCCCGGCTGGAGACCGACTTCGGCGTGCTCGACCTCGATCCACTGGACGCCGTCCTGCTCTCGCGCTCGGTCTCCTTCCGGCTGACCCGGGTCCGCTCCCTGCAGACGCTGATCGTGGCCACCGAGAGCACCCTGCACCTGAAGCCGAGCAACGCCGCGGTGCTGGACCCGAGCGCCATCGACACCCCCCGGCCCTACGACGAACCCGCCCGCCCGGACGGCGAGCACGAGCTGATCGTGCGCCACGGCGACGAGACGACGAGCTACTTCTACGAGCAGGACCCGGTGCACGTGTTGCAGGCCGTCGGCGCTCCCGCGGTCCAGCGGTTCAGCATGGGTGCGGTCCGACCCCTGACTGTCCCGGGCGCATCGTCGCCGCCCGCGAGCCTCGTCGTCGACCCGACCACCGAGACGATGATCTACTACCTCGGCGCCCGCGACACCGGCAGGCCACCGGTGCACCACAACGCCGACTACGACGAGATCGGCATCTACGCCAAGGGTCCCGGACCGCTGGGGGCGCTCACGGTCCCCGGCAGCGCGGTGTGGGTGCCCAAGGGCCTGATCCATCACGGCCCGGACGAGGACGTCCCGGAGGGCTACATCGCGTGGTTGATCGAGACCCGCGCGCACCTTGAGCTCACCGAGGCAGGTCAGCGGATCGCCCGGCTGGCGGAGACCACGGCGTTCCACGTGCATCCGAGCGAGGGCGCGCAGCAGTCCTGAGCCGGGTCGCCGTGCGGACGCCACGGGCCGTCGGGCGCGTGGTGGCGGTCGCGCCAGGTGTCCGGCGCATCCTGCGCCGATCGTCTTGGGTCGGCTGACGGTCGGTCCTGGCGTTCCGGTCGGTCTCCGCGGCGACAGAATTTGAGCTCACCATTCGACGCGCCATTCGCACTACGCATTCACCCAAACGGTCAGCGTCCACATCCAGCATCCCCAGGGAGCGCACGTGACCGCCACCATCACCGCCGATGACACCGCGATCGTATCGGCGGCCGCTGACCTCGTCCCCCGTCTGCGCGAGCGCAGCCCCCGGGTCGACCGGGAGCGGCGGATCCTGGACGACATTCTCGAAGACCTGACCGAGCTGGGCCTCTACCGGCTGACGGTCCCCCGCGCCCACGGCGGTCGGGAGGCGTCGCTGCCGCTCCTCGGCCAGGTCCTGCACCAGCTCGGCCGGGGCTGCGCCGCCACCGGCTGGGTCGCCGCGACCGGGCTGGTCTCCACCTGGATGGTCGGGCACTTCCCCGCTTCCGTGCAGGAGGCCGTCTTCGCCCGTCCTGACGTCCGGGTCAGTGGCAGCTTCACTCCCTCGGCCGAGCTCATCCCGGTCGACGGCGGCTACTGGCTGTCCGGGCGGTGGCCGTACAACACCGGATGTCTGCACGCCCACTGGGACGTCCTGGTGGCCCGGCTCGCCGGGCCGAACGGTCCGGAGCTCAAGCTCTGCGTGGTGCCGATGAGCGAGCTGACCGTCGAGGACGACTGGCACACCTTTGGCATGCGCGGCACCGGCAGTTGCACCACGGTCGGTGCGGACATCGCCGTCCCGGCCGACCGCGTGATCGATCTCGGCGAGCTGATGGCGGGTGCGTGGCGGCCGCGGCAGTGCGGGTGGACTCCGCCCGGTACTGGCGTACGACATCGCCCGGACCGTGTGGCAGGCCGGGGTAGACGGGGGCGACCTGAGCTTCGAGGAGCGGCACGCGGTGCAGGCCAGGCAGGGCTACACCGTCGAGATCGCGCGCCAGGCGGTGGAGCTGGTGTCGCGGTCGAGCGGTGCCTCGTCGATCCGCACGGACTGCATCCCCCAGCAGATCTGCCAGGACATGCAGGGGATGACCATCCACGCCGGGTTCAACCTCACGAGCTTGTTCGAGGCCTATGGCCGGGTGCGGCTCGGCCTGCCACCCACGACCCAGTTCGCCTGACCACGCCGGGTGACCGGCATCCCGCGTGAGGAGACCCGATGAAATCCCGTCAGATCAGACTCGCCGCCCGCCCGGTCGGCGAGCCGCGGGCGAGCGACTTCGAGACCGGGATGGCCGAGCTCGACCCGCCCGCTGACGGGCAGGTCCTGCTGCGTACCGTGTACCTGTCGTTGGACCCGTACATGCGCGGCCGGATGAACGACGCCGCATCCTACGCCGAACCGTGGCGGCTCGGTGACGTGCTGCAGGGCGGCACGGTGTGCGAGGTGCTCGAGTCCCGCTCGGTGGCCCTCGCTCCAGGTGACCTGGTCCTGGCCTATACCGGGTGGCAGACCCACGCGGTCGCCGACGCCGAGGGCCTGCGCAGGCTCGACCCTGCGCAGGCCCCCGTGTCGACCGCGCTCGGGGTGCTCGGCATGCCCGGCTTCACCGCCTACACCGGGCTGCGGGTGATCGGCCGACCGCAGCCGGGCGAGACGGTGGCGGTGGCCGCGGCGACCGGGCCGGTCGGGTCGGCCGTCGGGCAGATCGCCCGCATCGACGGGGCCCGCGTCGTCGGCATCGCCGGGGGCCCGCGGAAGTGCCGGGCCCTGGTCGAGGACTTCGGGTTCGACGCGGCTGTGGATCACCGGTCGCCCGCGTTCGAGGCGGACCTCGACCGGGCGCTGCCCGACGGCGTCGACGTCTACTTCGAGAACGTCGGCGGTGCCGTCGGGCAGGCGGTGATCGAGCGGCTCAACCGCTTCGGCCGGGTACCGGTCTGCGGCGTGGTCGCCGGAGCGAACTCCACGACGCCGCCCGACGGGCCGGTCCTGCACGCGGTCCTGCGCCACGTGCTCAGCCGGAGCCTGCTGATCCGCGGGTTCTTGCAGGCGGAGTTCGTCCCGACCCACCACGACGCGTTCCTCGAGGACATGACGGGCTGGATCCGCGACGGCTCCGTGACCTACCGCGAGGACATCGTGGAGGGCCTGGAGGCCGCTCCCGAGGCGTTCCGCGGCCTGCTCACCGGGCGCAACCTCGGCAAGCTGCTGGTCCGCGTCGGGGAGGACCCGACCCGGGTCGCCGACTCGGACGCATCCTGACCTGCCGCGGGGGCCTGTGGCCTCGCGCGAACCCGACGACCGGAGACGCACACACATGACCAGGATCGGCATCATCATCGGCAGCACCCGTCCGAACCGGGTGGGTGGGCAGGTCGCCCGCTGGGTCCACGGGCACGCCGTGCGGCGTGACGACGCGGAGTTCGAGCTCATCGACCTCCGTGACCACCCGCTCCCGCATCTCGACGAGGCCGTTCCGCCCTTCTTCGGGACCTACCAGAACGAGCACACGAAGGCGTGGGCGCGGACGATCGCCGCCTTCGACGGGTTCGTGATCGTCACACCCGAGTACAACGGGGGCACCTCCGGTGTCCTCAAGAACGCCCTCGACTACCCCTTCGCCGAGTGGCACGACAAGGCCGTCGGGTTCGTCTCCTACGGGATGTCCGGCGGCACCCGGGCGACGACCCAGCTGCGGGTGGTCGCCGGTGAGCTGCAGCTGGCGTCGGTTCGGCAGCAGGTGGCGCTGTCGCTGGTCACCGAGTTCGAGGACTTCACGGTCTTCCGGCCCGGTGAGTACAACCTCCCGAACCTGGACACCCTGCTCGGGCAGGTCGTCGCCTGGAGCACGGCGCTCGCCCCACTGCGGGCGGCGACGGTCCGGGAGCTCGTGCCGGAGGGCTGACTGCCTATGTACTAGTAAGGCCAGTCTTGGACCGCCGAGGTTGGTTCGCGGCGTGGGCGTCGTCAAGCTGGAGTTCAGACTCTCGACCGCGTTCGTGGTGTAGATGATCTTCCTGATCTCCGGTGGGAACGCCAGGAACGGGATGAACTCGCCCGTGCGACACGAGGTCGCACGAGTCAAGTGGACAACCAAGGGAGGTCGGCTGATGTCGATGGTGTAGTCCCAGGCCAGTGCTCGATGGCCTGTCCCCGCCCCGGCGTGCGTCATGGGTAACCGTGGGGTGTGAAGCCCGGGGTTCAAGCCGAAGAGGTCCTCGCTCCATCCGAGGACGACAGGTGAGGGGAAGGTCGGGCGGGCGAACGTGAGTGAACCCTCGATGACGCCTCGTCATCGTCGAGCCCCGCAGATGGGATGCGGTAGCGGGTGAGCAGGACTGGCCGCTGGGAAGCGGCAGGCGCTGGCCAAAGGGGAGATGAGGCCAGGAGAGCACCGCCGTCCCGGGGTGGAAGGGGGCGCCCAAGTTCGTCGCTCGTGTCGCCGCGACGCCGGGCGGCACGACGCGCGCACCATTCGTGACCGTGGTCACTCGGTATCCGCGGCAGGTGCTGGGTTCCATCGTGGCCGTCGTCGGCCCGCTCTTCACGCAGAACCTCTTGGTCCTGTTCTCTCCGACGTATGCAACCTCCCTGGGGCATGATCGATCGCAGGTGCTGACGGCGATCACTGTTTCCAACGCCCTGATGATCTTCGTCTTGATCGGGGCGCAGGGTCCCGGCAAAGTCGTCAGGTGATCTTGTAGGTGGCCAGCGGTCGGAGCGTGTCGCGGGCGTGGTGACGCAGCGCGGCGGCGATGTTGGTCGCACCCGATAGCCGCAGGGCGGTGATCGCAAGGTTGCGGAAGGCGGCCATGACCTGAGGACCGCTCCCGGTGCGGACCGCGGAGCGGTCCTCGTCGTAGGTGACGTCGCGGACCCAGTGCAACCGGTTCTCGATGCCCCAGTGGCCGCGGATCCAGCGCGCGAGCAGGCCCGGGTCGGCGCCGAAACCGGTCAGGCTGGTGATCGCGTACACAGTCACGGTCTT
>NZ_FOUY01000052.1 GCF_900115005.1 Pseudonocardia ammonioxydans
CTGAACGCCTTCGACATGGCCTTCGACGGGCGCCTGTCCGCCGGTCGCCGTTAGCTCAACCAGCTTCAGTTACACCGGAAAGTTGACAGTCCCGCCCACGAGCTCAGTTCAAGATGAGTCGTGAGTGCCCGGGCGTGGCTTGGTCATCGGGTTCCTCCAGAGCGGCGTTGGTGGGGGAGTCCGGCGGGGATCCGGGGGCAGGACGGGCACGTCGGCGGTCCGGTGAGCTGCCATCCGGCCGCGATCAGGAGCGCAGCGGCCTGTTCGGGTCGGTCGGCGATGTCACCGGCGAGCAGGGGTCCGTCGCCGCACCGGGTGCAGGTGAGGTCGAGGACTGGTCCGGTCGGGGCGCAGTCGCGGCAGAAGTGCCCGATGACCGGGCCGGCGGGTCCGGGCAGGATCCAGACCGTCGCGATGTCGGCGCGTTCGCCGGGGTGACGGGGGCGACGCTGGCAGCCGTCGCATCGGGGCGGGGTATCCGGTCCTGCCGGGGCACGCACTGCGTGGTGGTGGGTCCAGCTCATGGCGGTTTCCCTTCCGGATCGGCGGTCTGGGCGTCGCCGGGAGCGGAGTCGGCGCCGCGGCGTCGTCGTGCGGGGCGTGGGGCGTTGGTGGCGCGCCTGCGGTCCCGGCCGCCCCGGGCGGGTCCGGCGTCGCCGGCCGGCTCCGGCGACTCGCCCTCGCTGGTGTCCTGGGACGTCCCGCTCCCGGACAGCTGTGCGCGGAGCTGGGCGAGTTCGTCGCGGAGTTCTTGTTCGCGTGCGTGGTGGCGGGTGTCGGCGTCGTCGAGGCGTTGCTGGCCGTAGGCGCGTTCGCGGTCGAGGTCGCGGTCGAGTTGGTCGCGTAGCGCGGTCACGGTGGCCTCGGCGACGGCGAGCTGGGTTCGCGCGTCCGCGGCCTGCTCGCGGGCGGTGTCGCGTTCCCCGGCTCGGGTGTCGCGGTCGGTCAGTGCCTGGTCGCGTTCGGCCCGGAGGCGTTCGGTGTCGCGGCGGGCGGCGGCGGTCTCGGCCCGTGCGGTGTCCCGTTCGATGCGCAGCCGCTCGCCCCCGGACAGGGCGGTGTCGCGGTCGGCCTGTACCTGCTCGAGGGTGCGGGTCAGTTCGGTCAGCTCGCCGTGCAGGCGATCGCGCTCGGCCCCAGCGGCGTCGCGGGCCTGGGCTGCGGACGCGAGCTCGGTCTGGGTGGTGTCGAGGTCGCGCTGCAGCCGGGCGCGTTCGGTGCGGACCTCGTCGAGGGCGTGCTGGGTCGTCTCCAGCTCGGCCCGGACGGCGCTGAGCTGACCGGCAAGGTCGTCGCGCTCGGTCTCGGCCCGGGCCTGGGCGTCCTCGGCAAGCTGGCGTGCCTGCCCGGCGGTCTCGGCATCCTCATCGGAGGCGGCCGCGGAGCGGCGGGCGGCGGCCGCGTCGGCCTCGGCGGTGCGGGCGCGGGCCTGGGCCTCGTCGGTGCCGGCCTGGGCCTGGTCGATCTCGGCGCGCGCGGCGCGGCGCGCGGCGGCGATCTCGGCGGCGACAGCGTCGGGGTCGGCGAGGTTACCCAGCGCGTCGCGCAGCTCCCCGGAGGCCTCCTCGAGCCGGCTGACCAGGCCGGTGACCTGGGCCTGCACGGTCTGCTGCGCGCGGGTGACCGGCCGCGGAGCGGGATCGTCGGGTTCGCCGCGGCGCCGGGCGGGGGCCCCGCCGTCCAGGACGCGCTTGGCGTTGCCGCGGTCGTGCATCACCCCGCCCACGACCTGATAGCAGTACTTCGGCCGCCGGCCGGTGCCGGCGTAGGCGATCGCGTTCGGGCAGCCGCCGGGGAACTGACACTCCTCCAGCTCCACACCCCGCCCCGCCGGCGCCGCCGCCGACAGCACCGCTGTCGGCGCGCCGACGGTCGCCGAGGGCGGCTCGCCGCCGGTCTCGGCACCGGCCGCCTCGTCGGTGCCGGTCTGCGGGGGGATCGACTCCTCAGTCACGTTGTTGACGTTATGTTTTTTGTTTCGTTGTGTCAATCGTTCTGTATTTTGTTTTGTTAGACAACGTTACGAAATGCCTGGCCTTAGCAGGATCAGACATCGCATCCCGCCCCAACCGAGACTTCCGCGCTACGCAACAGAAGCAACATTATGTTGCGTAGATCGATCGTGCTGGCGAGTGTCACTCTCCGACAGATCGGGCGTCGCTCTGACAGTTTGGCGCGTCGCTGCGTGATAGTCTCTGGTCATGTCGGATGAGGTTGCCGAACCGGAGCACGCGGAGGTCGTCGTCAACCGCGACGGTCGGGTGCTGATACCGGCGCAGGTTCGTCGGGACCTGCACCTGTCGGCGGGGTCGACGCTGGTGCTGTCGGTGGAGGACGGGCGTGTGGTGATGGAGAGCCGGGAGCAGCTGATGGCTCGGATCCGTCGCGAGGTTGCCGCGTCCTGGACCGGGCCCGCCGACACCTCCGCCGCGGACGAGCTGCTCGCCGACCGGCGCGCCGAGGCCGCCGTCGAGGACGCGCAGCCGTGACCCGCCCGGCCCCCAGCGCGCCGGCCGCCGGCGGGGACCGTCCGATGGCGGTACTTGACGCGTCGGCGGTGCTGGCCTGGCTGCGTGACGAGCCGGGCGCCGCGGTGGTCACCGGCTACCTCGACGCCGCGGTGATCTCTGCGGTAAACCTGGCCGAGGTGCACCAGAAGCTCGCCCAGCGCGGCGTCGACGCCGACCGCACCATCCGCCAGCTCCGCAGCCTCGGCATCGGCGTCCGGGCCTTCGACGCCACCGACGCGCTCGCCGCGTCCCGGCTCTGGCCGGCCACCCGCACCGCCGGGCTGTCGCTGGGTGATCGGTGCTGCCTGGCCCTGGCCGCCCGCTTGGAGGCCCCCGCGGTCACCGCCGACACGGCCTGGGCCGCGCTCGAGGTCGGCGTGACTGTCGTACCCATCCGGTAAGGCAGACCACGAGATGCGACGAAAACGGAACGAGCACGGGCCCCTGACCGACTGCGGCTACTGAGGCCGTCCCTGCCGACCGCGAGCCGGTTGGGCATCGACCGTGCTGGCCAGAAAGGACAGTCATGTCCACGACGCACGACCACACTGCCCACGCACCGTCAGGCAGGGTTGCCGGGGATCTGGCCGACCTCTGGGTGCACCGCCACCATCTGCCCGCTGACGTGCTGCGCTCGCTGGCCGACATCTGGCTCTGCGCCACCGCGGCCCGGCTGCCGCAGGCCTCCCCGGACCGGTTCTGGGAGGACGACGCGGATTTCTACGCCGGGCACGACACGGTCAGCTGCTCACTGCGCCACCCCGGCCATCGGCCGGGCTCGGCGCCGCCGGTGGATCCGCACGCGGCGGTCGATGCGGTGTTCGCTCGCCGTCATCGGCTCTCGGCGGGTGAGCTGTACGCGGTCCAGCGCATCTGGTGCTGCGCCGGCGCCGCCCAGTGGGGGGAGCCCCACGAGCGGTTCTGGGACCTCGACCTCGACGGGCTGTTGCGCGCCCACGACAGTGCGATGTGCGAGTCGCCGACCCCGTTTGACGAGGTGGGCGACCTGCTGTCGGGCGCCGATGGCCGTGACGGCGCCCGGCGGGCGGCGGCGCCGACCACCGGCGAACGGGAGGCCGAGCGATGAGCGCCAGGGTCCGGGTCCACGACCGCGTCCGGTCGCGCCACTACGGCGACGGCACCGTCACCCACTACCTGAGCTGCCGATACGCAGTGGAGTGGGACGACTGTGATTTCGCGCCGTCACTGGTCTGGGATGACGATCCGTTGCTGGTCCGCCTGTCCGGCCCGGTCGTTGCTAAGGAGGCCGCGCGATGAGCGCCGCCGCCCAGCTGGCCGCCGAGGTGGAGCAGGCGCTGCGCGATCGGTCGAGGTCGTCCTGACCCGCTCGCTGAACGACGCGATCGGTGTCAAGCCCGCCCCCGCGGCCGGGGCGGGCTGCAGCGCCGAACGTTTTCGGATGCTGCGCAACCGTTGAGTAGCCGCGCCGGGTCGGATCTCCCGCAGCGCGGTGGCCTGTCCGGCTACGGTCGATCACCGTGAGCGACTCCCAGGACGCGGCCAGCGGGGCGAGTGCGGCCGAGCTGGCGCGGCGCCCGCCGGGGTTGGGGGTACTGCTCGGGCTCGATGCGGGGGCCGAGGGGCTCTCGGAGGAGGAGGCGGCCTACGCGCGGGCGTCCAAGGCCCCGGCGACCGTGGCGGCCTACCGGTCGGACTGGGCGGAGTTCGACGAGTGGTGCCACCGGGAGGGCCACCGGGCGTTGCCGGCACCGCCGGCGGCGGTGTCGGGGTATCTGACCGCGCTGGCCCGGGCGGGCGCGAAGGTGTCGACGATGAGCCGGCGCATGGCCGCGATCCGGTTCTTCCACGCGCTGCAGGACCTGCCCGACCCGACCAGCCCGGCGCGGGTGAGCACGGTGTGGGACGGGATCCGCCGGACCCACGGTGCCCCGCCGGACGGGTCCGATGCGTTGATGCCGCCGCACCTGTTCGACCTGGTCGCGGCCACGGCCACCACCCGCTCCTTCCGGACCCGCCCGGACGAACCCGACCTGGCCGGTGCCCGGGATCGGGCGCTGCTGCTGGTGGGGTTCTGGTCGGCGCTGCGCTGCTCGGAGCTGTGCGCGCTGACCGTGGCCGACGTCCTGCCCCACGAGCGAGGCCGCACGCTGGTCATCCCCCGGTCCAAGACCAACCAGAGCGGCGAGCAGGCCGAGCTGGTGATCCTGCCCTACGCCGCGCACCCGGACGCCTGCCCGGTCCGGGCCCTACAGGCCTGGCTCGAGCTGGCCGGCATCACCGAAGGCCCGGTGCTGCGCCGGGTCTCCACCGGCAACCGCGCCACCCCCGGGCCCCTGCATCGCGCCTCGGTGCACCGCCGGATCACCGCTCTCGTGGCGGCCGCAGGGCTGGATCAGCTGACCCCGGCGCCGCGCTACAGCCCGCACTCCCTGCGCGCCGGGTTTGTCACCTGGGCCCACACCCGCGGTGCCTCCGACCGCGAGATCGCCGCCCAGACCCGGCACCGCTCCCTGGCCTCCATCGGCGGCTACGTCCGGGTCCAGACCGCCTGGGAAGCGAACGCTGCGACCAACTTGGGAATCTGACCGCGCCTGCACGGCTACATCGGCTCCGCAGACAAGTGGACTAAACAACGTGTTCGCCGAGATCGGGCTGCGATCGGCCGCGTCGGTGCCTATGGCCAGCGGCGGCCGGGGCGATCGCGGTCGAGTGGCGGCCGCGATCATCTAGGGGACCGACCGCTCGCAGCCCCAAAGTCGCTGGTTCTCCCAACTGACTAGCTTCAGCAGCTCCGGACCGTATGTATAGTGCTAGTTGTTTCCATTGAGGATGGTGCTGCTGTAGTGATGGGGGGCTGTGGTCAGGTGTCCGCGTCATGCGCTCGTCACTAGTACTAGGCGCCGAGCCTCGCTCGACCAGCCGGAACGCAAACGAGCTACCGATGGACCGCAAACGGCATATGCATGTGCGGGCGAGCAGGGGTTAGGGTTAGGCACTGCTGCTGGCAGCTTTGCTCCCAGCCAGCACGACCGGTTGCCGGAGATCGTTCGAACCCACGGACCGGGAAGGGCATGACATGGCAACGGCGGTGCGAGGACATCCCGGGCCGGTCCGGCGGACGAAGGAGTGGCGTGTGCGCGGCGAGAACTCCGAGGCACAAGGGGGGCCCGGCCTCTTTGCTGAGAGGCTCGACGCGCTGATCGAAACCCAGCGACCCGATGGGCAGGCGTGGACCAACGAGGAAGTCTCTGACGGTCTGCGGCGCATCGGTGGCCCGTCGGTGTCCACCGCCTACGTTCAGCAGCTTCGCCGCGGGCGTAGAGACAAGCCGTCCTGGCCGCTCGTCGTGGCCTTGGCGCGCCTGTTCGGAGTTCCGGTCGGCTATTTTTCCGGCGAGGATCGGGATTCGGTAATTTCCGCTGACGACCTTCAGCTACTCAACGCGATCCGCACCCCTGAGCTTCGTGATCTCGTCCAGAAGCTCGACGGAGTCGGGCCGCAGGCACGCCAGGTCATCGTGCGACTGATCGAGGAGCTCCGGCTCCTCGATCAGCGTTGAGGGCTACTCAGCTTCGAGGCACCGGCACGACCGACCGCATGACCGTCAGAGTCAACTCTGCAGCGCACAGCGCCTCGGCGGCGGTTGTCACATTATCGGCCACTGCATCGGGGTCTACGACGTTCTCCTGACGTTGCTCGCGGAGTCGGATCATCGCCTGCACGACCTGAGCGGCAATACCGACGAGCGCATCCTCGAGGTCGTTGCGGAAGTCCTGCATCGACGGCTGCGCTTGCAGTCGCTCGGTCAGCTGGCGAATCGCCGTGGAGTCCCCTCGCGTTCGTGTCTGCCGGCGGTCTGCCAGCAGTGCGTCCAGTCCACGATCCGGGGGTAACACTTCCACCTGCGACTCGGCCTCGGCGGCTGGGCTGTCCAGCGACATGCGCACTGTCCTTTCCGTGTCGCGTCTTTCGACCCCCCGGCTGAGGCAGGACGCGTGTTAGCGAACAGACCCTGCCGGGTCGCCTGCTGTGGCGAACACCGGGCAGAGCGTAATCGACCACGCCTGCCTGTCAACATGGGGTTTGAACTCGGCACTACTGCGCCCTACAGTCTGGAGCCGTGGGACGGCCTGACCACTATGCGCCCACATCAGCGAACGATCGTGGATTGATGGATACGCTGTAGCAGAGCTGGGGCAGTACCCAGCTCGTTAGCGGGCCCGAATGGACCAAGACCTCACCAGCACGGGGACAGGAACTCATCACGATGACTACCGGCGATCACCAGGACGGACCGGACCGGCGTCCGCAGGACTTTGCCGGGCAGCTCCGGCGGCTGATCGCGGTCCTGCACCCGCCGGGCCAACCGCCCTTGAGCGACCGGGCCATCGCTTCGCGCGTGCGAGAGACCGGCGGCTCCATCTCAGCTGCCTACGTCGCCGAGCTGAGGAAGGGGATTAAGAAGCACCCCGGCCTACAGCATGTTCAACAGCTCGCCAGGGCGTTCGGAGTCTCTGCCGGCTACTTCACCGACCCCGAGGTCTACGAGCGGGTCTCCGAAGAACTCGACCGTATCGAGCAGATCAACAGTCAGGGAGACAACGCCGAGCTCGTCGAGCTCGCGACCCGCATGGCCTCGCTGAGCGATTCCGACCGCGACGCCCTGGCGATGCTCGTGCAGCGCGAGCTCTCGGCGCGCCGTCGCCACTCACCCGACGGCTGACCGGATCGTCGGAGCTCCCATCCTGCGGAGAGGAAATACCCGAAGTGAGCCCTCCTTATCGTTCCGTGTCTGACAGCGTGCTGCATCTCGCGCGCATGCGGAGCCAGCTCGGTAGCGAGGAGGGCGCAGCGGGTGTTCTGACCGACTGCCTCGGTGGCATCACCCGTGCTGATGCTCGTCCCCTAGCCCACGAGTGGCTGGCGGCGGCCGAGCGAGCGTCCCTCGGCGAGGATGCGAGCCGCGGCGATCGCCGCGCGCTAGACCTTCTTGGGCAAGCGCTCCAAGTACCTATGACCTACTTCGTCGACCGGACCATGGCCGAGACCGTCGACGCCTGGTTGCTACGCCACAACCGCGATGACGCCCCGGCGCGCTTCCACGGGCCGTGCCGCCCCGCTGACCTCACCGTTGACTTGCTGGCGGCGGTACACACGCACCTACTGCGCGAGCTGGCAACCAGAGTCGACCCTCTGCAAGGCGAGGAAGGCTCGTCACCCGGACCCTGACCCTGGCCTCTGTTCTAGGCTGAATGGCTCAGCTAGCTCGCCTACTTGCGCTTCTGAAGGGAGTTCGAATGGTGGCCACGGGAGCACGCGCCAGAAGCTACGCCACCTTGGTCTCCGTGGCGCGGGACCGCTTGTGCGAGCTGGGACTACGCCCGCCACTGACGGTGGGCGCGCTGTGCACCGCCCTGGGCGGCGAACGGAACACCGTGATCGAGGTGGTGGCCACCGAGGAGCTACCGATCGGCGCGGCGTCCGGAATCACAGGCAGCCAGGACCACGTGGAGATCGTCCTCTACGAGGCACGGACCACAGCAGACCATCAGCAACTGATCATTCTCCACGAGTTCGCCCACATGCTGCTACAGCACCCTCCGTCCACCGTGCTGCACAGTGCCTCGGGGTTCGGGTTCACAGAGATCGATGCGAGTGCTGTGGCGCTGGCCCTCGGAAAGCCACTCAACGCAGAGTCTGCTCCCGTGACTATGCGCCAGCCACGTCGATGGTGGTCACGACGTCCCGCCGACGCCAGCGGCTCGACAGCTTCGCTCTCGCCGTCAGTTTATGCCAGAGTGTGCGAGGAGGAGGCAGAGATACTGGCAACAATTATGCTCAATTGGCTGTCTAGCACGCCCAGTGAGGCCGACGGGGCAGGCGCTGACCCCATCCTCGAGCGACTGACCGACGCGTTAGGCCACAGGTGGAGCCCGCGATAAGCCAGTTGCATGACCTAGCAGGACGGTGATTCGCGGTGACTCTCCAAGTTGTACTCGTCGCCCTCCTCGGCATCGGGGCGACCGTGAAGGCAGCAGACTACCGCAGAAGCATCGGCACAACGCGGCTGCTCGTCGGCCTCGTGTCGGCTGGGCTACTCGCTCTCGCGCTCGGACAGGTGATCAGCTTCCCTGTCGTGACGGCGTCCGTCGACATGGCTGCCCCTGGGCTGGGCAAGCTGACCTACAACGCCCTCACGATCATGGGGCTCTGCGCTCTCCTCTCGTTCTTCATCGGGGTAGGACGCTCACCGGCGCGAGTCCGCCCCACTGTGCGGCGGACACTGGCTCTTGGCGCCGTAGTTGCCCTGGTCCTCGCACTACTGATCCTCGTCACCCCCGAGCCGTACCGAAGCCACTCCCTCAACTCACCCCACCTGAACCATCCGGCGGTCATGGCGTTCTACATCGTCGGAAACATCTTCTTCGTCTACGTCTTCCTGCTCGGTAGCTACTGGACCCGCCGCTACGGGGCGAAGAGCGAGGGCGCTCTCGCCGCGGCGCTGAGCATCGTCTCCGTCGGTCTCCTTGCCCTGGTGGTGGCGTCCGCGTTTCGAGCGTTCCGTGTCGTCGAGGTGGTCATCGTTGGGGACTCGCTACTGTGGCTCAACGCCGTCACCTTCCGGCTCAACAACGTCGGCTACATCCTCGTGGCTGTCGGGTTGTCTCTCGCAGGTGTCTCTCGGGCCATCGCGACCTGGCGATGGTGGCGGCTGCGACGGCAGCAGTACCAGGACCTTGCACCACTCTGGTCCGTGCTCACAGATGCCTATCCGGAGGTGGTCGCACAGCCACGTTCCGGGCCCGGTCGAGCGCGGCTCCCCGTAGCGGGGGTACGACAGCTGTTCCGTCGCCGCCTCATCGAGGTCCGCGACGGGCTTCTCTGCCTGAGCCCGCGACTCGCTACCGTTACCGACTCGGCTGTCTCCGGCGATCCCGATACCACCGCTGCGCAAATCCTCCAGGCCCTGAAAGTTGCCGATGTACCGTCCGCGGAGACCCGGGCGCCGGTGATCGTCGCCGCCGAGGACGAGATCGAAACGCTTGTCGCCATTTCTCAATCCATAGAGCGACAGCGTCGCGCTCCTAGTCGACTCTAATCTCTTCCGGGCGACCGCGCTTTAACTCAGAGAATTGTGGATTGCTCGCGATCAGCCGAGTCCCGTCGAACATGGCAAGCGCTTCCTTCTTGGCAGGAACCGCGCTCAAGATGGGCCCGAAGAATGCGGCACCATCGATATGTATGGTGGGCGTTCCTCCCGGGATCCCCACTGGTTCGACCCCTCTGCTGTGGCTTTCCCGGATGACGGCGTCATAGTCGGTCACGTCTGCAGATCGGAGCACCTGCGCAGCCTCGATCCGCCGAAGAGCCTCTCGAAGGGCCGCATCTCGCGGTCGAACCCCCTCCACGTGAAACACTTGTCCAAACGCTTCGAAAAAGTCGCGAAACCCGCCCGGGCCACGCTGTTCCTCCACCGCTGCCGCCACGCGTACTGGCCGCCATGCACTTTCCAAACCCCGCTTCTCTTCGGGAGGGTATCCTCGGGTTCCGTCATTCAGGATAGCCAAGCTCATGATTCGCAGTGAAAGCTCAACATCCCGGTGCATCTCTACCATGGAGAGCCATCGATACGCGATCCATGCAAACGGACACACCGGGTCAGCGAACAGTTCGACTCTCGACTTTGGCATTGTCCCTCTCTTCGAGTATCGAATCTGACCCGAACGGTGTCATGCCCGACGATCCTAAGCTCAGGCCCTCGCCGATCCGTCCAACCCCCGCCGACCGACGCGACCCTCCACCGACGACCTCCCAGATCCCGGCGGCCCACCCGGGCGACGAACACCGCCGGCTCCGGTCCTCTCGGGACACGACATAGCCGCCTGCAACTGCCAGCATCTTTACTGTTCACTAATGATGCTGCTATAACCTGTGCGTCCGACGGACGGCTGCGAGTTGCATCGATGCGCGATCGGCAGGCGGTAACGAGATCTCAAGCGAGAGAGGTGCGGCGTGGCAAGTAGGACCGCAGCACGGCCGCGTGCCCACTCACGGTGGTGGAACTGATGCCGATCAGGTCCCGCCCGATGCCTCCCACCAACGCACCACAATGGCGCCGCGCCCCCGGCCTCGAGACCTCCCCGACCGCGGCCGAGCAGGCAGCGGGGGGCGAGGCCATCACCGAGGACCCGGCTGAGCCAGCGCGTGGCGAACAGGTTGCCCATGGCGCTGATCGAACGACAAGCGCCGGTGGGTCCGGAGGTCTCTACACGCACGATGAGACGGAGCCGGGCCGCACCGAACTGCGGGAGACGCCGCAACGACCCCTGCCGCAGGCAGCGGAAGCGGTCTCGCGGAGATCGCGTGAGCCTACCGCCCCAGCCCCAGCCCCAGCCTCAGCCGAGACCGACTCGACGCCCGCTGAGCCCGAGCTCGCGTCACCGCAGGTACGCCTTGACACACTGCAAATCCGACCGGTGCCCCGCGCAAACGCACGCACTGCGAGCAGCACTCTCGCCGGCGACTCCCGCTCGGTAGCCCGGTACGCCTCATTCCACGAGTCATTCTCCCGCTCCGTACGCTCGCTTGAGCCGATCTCGGATCTGGAGGCGGCGGCGTTCGCGGGACGGTTCGCGGCGGATTTCCAGTCGTTCGACCAGGACCAGCCCACGCGGCGGGCAGAGGTGTTACGGCCTCTGCTCGCGGACCCCCAGGCGTGCACCTGGGGGTGGTCGGGCGAGGGCAGGCAGCGCGCCGACTCACCACAGCCGAACCGGATCTACCGGCGGTCGGATGTTGTGGTGTTCGTCGAGGTCATTGTGCGTATCACGCCGTATGCGCGCGCCTGCCCGTCGCCTGACCAGTCGCCGCCGGAGCCGGTCGAGGCGGCTGATCCGCCGGGGCTGCTCGGCCCGTCGAGCGCTCCCCCGCTTGCTGATCCGCGGTGGGTCGCCGGTGGTTCGAGCTGGGTCCGGATGACCGTGCCGATCACCCGTGACCACGACGACGGCCGCCTGGTCGTCGATCCCCACCTGGTGCCCGACCCGTCCGCCTGAACCCTGCGTGAGGTAGCTGCTCATGACGTCGACGAATCACACCCGGCACGAGACCAACAACCACACGCCGTGGACCCCGGACAGCGCCAGCCTCGCGTGGATGTCCACTCCCGCCCCGTCGTCGAGCACTCCGCCGCCGCGCAGCGAGGAACCGGCGCCGGCCCCGGAGCCGACCACCGCGGCCGAGCGGACGGCTACCGCGCCGGCCTCGGTTCCCCAGCCCGCCCCGGTCCCCGACCAGGGCGCGCCCGCGCCCGCGGCGGGATCACGGACCGCTGAGCGGGCGGCGCCGCCGCCCCCTGCCCCGGCTCCGCCGCAGGCACCCGCCCATGGGGCGCCTAGCGTCCGTGCCGACGGTGATGCCGCGGTGCCGACACCGTTTGTCAACGCTGTCCGCACGCGTGCCACGGCGCCCCGGCAGGGGTGGCGGGCCGCCGCCTACGCCATGACCGGGGGCCGCTGGAATCCCGGGCTGTCGGGCGCGGAGCAGCGTCTGATCGAGCAGCAGCGCAAGATCCGCACGCCGATGGACGGGCCGCATTCGGTGCTGGTCAGCTCGATGAAGGGCGGGGTCGGCAAGACCACGGTCTCGGCGCTGCTGGGGTTGTTCCTGGCCGAGGGCCGCGGCGAGCGGGTGGTGGCCCTGGATGGCAACCCGGACGCGGGCACGCTCGGCGACCGTCTGGTCGGTGAGCTCGCGGCCTCGCAGCTGACCGTGCGCAAGCTGCTCCAGAATCTCGACCAGGTCCGCTCGTTCTCGGACCTGTCGCGGTTCGTGCATCTGGTCGACCGGCTGCAGGTGGTGACCTCCGAGCAGGAGCCGGAGGAGTCCGAGGCGTTCTCCCAGCGCGACTACGAGGCGATTTTGGACGTATTGTCCAAGTTCGCGCAGGTGCTGGTGACCGACAGTGGAACGGGCATCACGCACTCGGCGATGCAGGGTGGGCTGGCCCGCTGTGACTCGCTGGTGATCGTCGGGTCGCTGACCCAGGATGCGGCGAACCGGGCGGCGAAGACGCTGGACTGGCTGGCCGCGCGGCACTGGCGGCACCTGGCCGACAACGCGGTGGTGGTGCTGTCGCAGGACCGCAGCAGCGCGTTCATCGACGAATCCCAGATCCTGGAGCACTTCCAGGCACGCTGCCGCGCGGTGCTGACCCTGCCGGCGGACCCGCACCTGCAGGCCGGCGGCCAGATCGACCTCGAGGCGCTCAAGCCGTCGACCCGGGACGCGGGCATGGAGATCGCCGCGACCGTGGCCGAGGGCTTCTACGGTTGCCCGACCTCGCTGGGCCGTCCTGCGGGTGAACGCCGTCCCGGCGTGGCCTGGTAATGCGCCCGACGTTTTGGGCACGGTTCGGGACCGCGGTGTCGCTGTCGGCGTCGCTGACCGCCTCGGCGCTGTCCCCGGCCGCGCCGGCGGATGAGGACGTCGAGTGTGGGTGGCGGATCACCGCTACCCACGTGCTCGCCGAGCTCGACGGGGACGACTCGCCACGCGCCGAGGAACTGCGCGAGGCCTTGCTCGACGTCGGGGCCGATGAGGCGGACTTCGTGCCGGAGTCCTGCACCGACACCGGATCCGGGGACGATAACGCCGGCTCCGGTAGCGGCTCGGGTTCAGGTGGTGGTTCCGGTTCGGGCTCGGGCGGTGGTTCGGGCTCGGGTTCCGGGGAGCAGGGCGAGACCGCGGCCGAGGCGTTCGGCTGGGGCGAGCCTGATGTCGTCGACGACTTCGAGTCCGCCGGGCTCGATGACTGGAACCTCTACGACGGCCCCGGGCATGCCGGTAACGGTGTGCGGTCGCCGGATGCGGCGTCGGTGGCCGACGGCATCTTGACGATCAACGGGACTGCCGATGGCACCACCGGGGGGATGGCCTGGGGCAACTCCCAGCAGTACGGCCGGTGGGAAGTGCGGATGAAGGCCCCGAAGGGCGATGAGGCCTACAACGCGCTGGCGCTGTTGTGGCCGACTGCGGAGAACTTCCCGGTCGGTGGTGAGGTCGATTTCGCCGAGATCATGGATTCCAGCCGGCAGAAGGTGGAGCTGTTCCTGCACTACGGCGAGGACAACTCCCAGGTGCACGGTGAGGTCGAGGTCGACGCCACCGAGTGGCACAACTACGCGGTCGAGTGGACCCCGGACGGGATCACCGCCTTCCTCGATGGCGAGGAGTGGTGGAAGACCACCGACACCTCGATCCTGCCGCCGGGTCCGATGCACCTGTGCCTGCAGCTGGACTGGTTCCCCGACAACGGCGGCGGCGGGGGCGAGGGCGAGGTCCACTACGACTGGGTCAAGCAGTGGTCGGTCGGTGAGGGCGAGAGCGCCTCGACCGATTCCGAGGCCAGTGAGGGGTCCAGCGACTCCGATTCGAGCACCTCGCTGACCGAGGAAGAAAACAGCAAGGGCGGGCGCATGGCCGCTGCCCGCTAACCCGCCCCGGCGGCTCGATCCGCCTGCCCGTGTCCGGTTTCCAGTGAGTCCCCCCGATCACGTCGGAGTCCTGTAATGCCTGGTAAACGAACGCCTCGCCCGTCCTGGGCCGCTCATGTCCCCCGCCGCTCGCACGGCCCCGCGCTGCGTCGCTCGACGATCGCGATGCTCACCGCGGGGGCGATGCTCGGGCTGACCGCGTTCTCGATCAGCCCGCTGCCTGCGCAGCTGGGGCTGACCGCGGAGTCGTGTAACACCGGCAAGGCGATGCGCCAGCTCGATGCCGCGCGCGAGACCCGATCCCAGACCCGGGCGCTGCTGACCGATCTGGCGGTGAGCACCGATCCGCGTGCGCAGGGGCTGGCCCGTGAGATCTCCGGGTTGGGGTTCACCCCCGCCATCCACGAGCCGGGGTGGCGCCAGAAGGCCGTGGACGTCTCCGACCAGCTCAACGGCACCACCGATCCGCAGCTGCACGAGATCGCGGTGGTGCTGGCCAAGCAGAACCTCGGCCCGACACCGGCCGATCTGCTGCCCAAGCAGCCGCCACCGCCCTCGGACGGTGGTGGTGGCCCGTTGGAGGGGATCGGGCAGTCCCTCGGCGGTGCCGCGGACAGCGCGGTCGGCGCGGTCGAATCCGCCGGGGATGCCGCCCAGAACGCGGTCGCACCACCGGCGGCGGTGGACAGCTCCGGGGCCGGGGGCGGCCCGGCCGCGGTGAACCCGGACCGCCAGGCCGAGCCGGAGCTGCCGCAGACCTGTATGGATCAGGCCGAAGCCACCGCCGCCCCGGCAGTGAATGCCCCGGCCGCGCCCGCGCAGGAACCACCGACCGACGACGAGGGCGGGGAGGACGAGGGGGCCTCCGGCCCCGGCGGCGGGGAGGACGAGGGGTCCTCCGGTTCGGGCGGGGAGTCCTCGTCTGAGGAGGACTCGCCCGGTGCTGGTGAGGACGAGGACTCGTCTCGCTCCGGCGGCGGCGATGACTCCGACTCCGGTAGCGGCTCCTCGTCGGGGTCGGACCGGGAGTCGGGCAGTGGCCCGTCCTCCTCCAGCGGCGAGGACTCCGCCAATGACGAGGACGGCCCGGCGGTGTCGCGTGATTCTGGCAGCAGCTCGCCCGGGGGCGACGACGACTCGGAGTCCGACGCAGACAGCCCGGACTCGGGCTCCGGGCCGGGCTCGGGGTCGGGTGAGCGCGATTCCGGGAGCAGCTCGTCGCCGTCTTCCTCGGGCTCGGGGAGCAGCTCGGGCAGTGATTCGGGTTCCTCCAGTTCCTCCTCGACCTCGTCGGACTCCTCCACGTCGTCGGGTGGGTCGGGTTCGGCGGAGGACCTGGAGAAGGCCCGCGCCGCGATGGATCTGGTCGGTGAGCTCATGCAGACCCTGGGCGCCAGCCAGGACGCCGAGGCCGCCAACGTGCGGGACTCGGTCCTGCAGGTGATCGACCGTGACCAGCTCGAGGAGCTCGGCGCCGACCCTGCGGATCTGGACAAGCTCGACGACCTCGGACTCGACGACGCCGGCTCCGCCGACACCGAGTCCACCGGCGGCTCGGGTTCCTCGCCCAGCTCGTCGGACAGCGGATCGTCGACCTCGGACCGCTCCAGTGGTTCGGGCAGCGACTCGCCCAGCTCGGGCGGCGCAGGCGCGCCCAGCCGCGACACCGGCAGCAGCGACGATTCCCCCGACGCCGACACGGGCTCGTCGAGCACGGATCGGTCCGAGACCAGCACCTCGACCCGCCGCGAGTCGGGTGCCGGGTCGGGACAGGGCTGGGAGTCCGGCGCGGAGAAGCTCGCCGAGCAGGTCAAGCAGGCCGCCGACGTCGATCCGGTGGCCGAGCAGCTCTCCGAGAAGCTCGACGCGATCGACCTCGACGCCGACAGCTCGGCCGGCGACCGGGAGGGCTCCGGTTCGGGCTCGTCCTCGGACGAGTCCAGCTCGTCGCAGGAGGCCGACTCCGTCGAGGACGGTGCGGACTCGCAGCGTGGCGAGGGTTCCGACCAGGACGGCCCGGGCGACAGCGGTGCGGGCAGCGACTCGATCAGCCGGGACCGCGGCTCGGCCGATGACTCCGACCCCGGCGAGCGCGGCGGCCCCGGTGGCGAGGAGGAGTCGCCTGCGGGTGAGTCGGGTGGTCCTGGTGACCAGTCCGAGGACGACTCGTCGGGCGAAGAGCCGGGTCCGGAGCAGGACGACGCGGCACCGGCCGAGACCGGTGAGGGGGAGCAGCCGCGCGACCCCGAGGGCGCGCAGGCGACCCCGGCCGCCGCGGGCGCCGACACCGCCGGTACCGACACCGCTACCTGGGACACGCTCGCGCAGTGCGAGTCCGGCGGGGACTGGAACATCAACACCGGCAACGGATACGAGGGCGGGCTCCAGTTCTCGCCGTCGACCTGGAGCGCTTTCGGTGGGGAGGGTTCGGCGGCCGAGGCGAGCAAGGACGAGCAGATCGCCGTCGCCGAGAAGGTTCAGGCCGAGCAGGGCTGGAATGCCTGGCCGGCCTGCTCTCAGAAGCTCGGCCTGCGATAGGCCACAGGACGCATTCTGATGACGACCTGCAGGAAAAGCACCGTACCAGTGGCCGCGGTGGTGGCCGTGGCGCTGGCATGCGTGCTCCCGGCCGCCGACTCCCCACCCGGGGATCGGGTCAGCGGGGCGGCCGCAGCAGCGTGGGGGGCGGCCGCCCCGACACCCCCTGGCGCGGACGGTCCGCCGCAGCGGGGGCAGGCCGGCCCGGTCGTGGGCGGGTTGTCGGCGTCCTCGGTCGGGGTGCTGGTCGTCGACGGCGGCCGCCACCAGTGCTCGGCCGCGGTGGTCGCGTCGCGCTCGCGGCGGCTGCTGGCCACCGCGGCGCACTGCGTGTGGCTCGACGGGCAGTGGCGGGTCGACGGGGCCATGTTCATCCCCGGCTGGGCCTCGGGCGAGGAACCCTACGGGCGGTGGGCGGTCGACACCGCCTACGCCCCGCCGGCCTGGCAGGAAGCCAACTCCCCCATCGAGGACGTCGCGGCCGCGACCGACTTCGCGTTCGTGTCGCTGCTGCCCCGCGACGGGCTCTTGCCCGAACAGGTCCTCGGCGCCCAGGGGATCCGCTTCTCCCCCGGCGAACGGGTCGAGGTGGCGGCGCTGGGCTACCCGGCCCTGGGCGGCTATGACGGCCAAAGCCTGCGTGGCTGTGTCGGCGAGGCCGTGGTCGAGGACTTCCCCCACAACCCGGAGCAGCCGCCCGGGCAGGTGCTCGCCCTGGACTGCGACATGACCGAAGGGGCCTCCGGCGGGCCCTGGCTGACCGGCCCGGACGCCGCCGACGGGCGCGGGCAGGTCATCGGGGTGGTCTCCGGCGGAGATGACACCGCCCTGGTCTCCCCCGTGTTCGACGACACCGCGTGGCGCATCTACACCGCCGCCGACTCGGCCTCGCTCACCCCGCCGCCGGAATCGGCCGCGCCATGACCGCACCGGACACGACCCGACGAGGAGGTGGCCGCCGATGACCGCGGCACCGCAGCACTACCGGCTCGCGGCCGGGCCGCGCACGCCCTACGAGCTCAACCACGCCCTCGGCACCGCGGCCCGCACCCACGCCCCGCACCTGGGGCTGCTCGACAACGAGGCCATCGTCGACGTCACCAGCGCCGCGGCGGCCGACGGCACCGGCGAGCGGGACCCGGCACAGCTGGCCGAACAGCTCGGCGCCGCCACCGAGAACATCCAGGCACGCACCGCCACACAGTTCCCGGTGACCCGCCCGGTGCAGTGGTCGGCGTTCGGGGCGCTGATGCCGGTGCTAGCCGGCTCCTCCGGGGCGGGGGCGTCGTCGATCGCGGCCGCGCTCACCGACGCGCTGCAGCAGGACGAACGCTGCGTGCTGCTCGTCGACGCCGACGACCCGAGCCGCTCCGGGCTGGCATGCGCGTTCACCGCCGAGGGCCCATGGACCAAGCCGGTCGACCAGCGGGTCACCGTGCGCTACAGCTGGCGCGACTACGCCCTGGTCGCCCGCCTGGAAACCTCGCTGCCCACGATCACCCCCGGCATGGTCCCGCCGCCACCGGATTGGCTGCCCGACCCGGCACCGGACCCGCTGCACGCCACCGTGGTCGACCTCGGCCACGGCGGCTGGCGCGCCGGAGCGTCGCCGCTCTACGGCGCCGGGGGCTGGCTACGCCGCGGCCTGCCCGCCCAGCGCCCGATCATGGTGGTGCGCGCGACCCGCCCCGCGCTGCGCCAGGCCGAGCAGCTGCTGGCCCGCCTCGACCCGTGGGTGCAGCGCGGCGTGGCCACCCCGGTGTTCCAACTCGTGGTCAACGGCGCCCGCAAGTGGCCCGCCGGGGTCGCCGGTGCGGCCGGGCCCCGGGTGGCCGAGCTGCTCGACGAGGCGCTGTTCGTGCCGCACCACCCCGCCTGGTCGCTGTCCGGGGTCACCGACGAACCCTCCCCGCCGCGGGTGGTCGACGCACTGCGACCGCTGCTCGCCTCCTGGGGCCTGATCCCGTCCCCGCGCCGCCGCTGACCCCCGCTGTCTGCTCACTTGTTGAAAGGCCACGTCATGTTGCTGACGCACCTGCTGTTCGAGGTCCAGTCCTGGTCCGTGCAGACGATCCCCAACCCTGGGTCGGAGGCACCACCCGGGTCGGAGGCGATCGAGCGGGTCGTCGGGTATCTGCGCTGGATCGCCGGCGTCTCGGTGCTGGGGCTGTTCTTCGGCGGGATCGTCGCCGCCACCGCTGGGCGACTGTGGGATCACCACGGCTCCGGACGGTTGGGCGCGCGGCTGATCGTGGGCAGCCTGGCGCTGGCATTGCTGTTCGGCCTCGGCTACACCCTGGTCTCGCAGTTCGCGGGCGGAGCCGCCTGATGCTCGGCGGCAGGGACACCACGACGGCACCGAGCCGCGGAGCCCCGCGCGGCGGCGCGGGCGGGCGGGCAGCCCGCCGGCGTGCTGTGGCGGTCTTGGTCGGTGTCGCACTGCTGGTGCTGGCGCTGCTGGTGGGGCTGGTGGTGTCGGTGACCGGCATGTTCACCAGCGACGATGCCTCCACCAGTGACGACGGCGCGTCGGTGACCACGACAGACCCGGGCGCCGCGGCCGGCAACGGACCCCAGGCGGAGTCGGCGCTGGCCCGGCGGCCGATGCTGGCGCTGCCCGAGTCGGCGTCGATGCCCCATGCGTTGAGCTCTCGATCGGCGGGTGCGGCGATCACGGTCCCGCAGCCTGGACAGGTTGTGGGCACGCTGGTGCCCGGTGGGTTCCCGGGCACTGAGGAGGGTGCGCTCGGGAAGGTGCTCGCGGTGACCCGGGCGGGACTGTCCGGGGGCGACCTGCAAACGTGGGCGCAGGTGTATGCCTCGGTGGCCGAGCCGGGCGCCGCCCCGCCGGAGCAGACCCCGGTCAGCCGGGACCTGGCCGAGTTTCGCCGGTCGGCGCACATGTCGCCGACAGGCCCGCGGGCGGGTACCACCATCTCGTGGGCGCCGACCTCGGCGATGGTCAAGGGCACCACCGACGACGGCACCTACCTAGTGGGCTGTGTGCTGGGCGAGTTCGTGGTCGAGCACGAAGGCCGGGTGGTCACCGGCGGCTACGGCAACTGCTTGCCGATGCGCCGCGTCGGCGATCAGTGGCGTATCGCTTCCGGCCCGGCCGCCGCAGCGGCCCCGTCGCCCTGGCCCGGCAGCGACGAGGCCGTGGCCGCCGGCTACCGGGAACTGCAGCAGTGACCCCCCAGGCGTGGCCGACGCAACCGGCCCCACCCCCCGACGGAGGCGGCGGGGACGACAGCGGCGGTGGGGGGCCGCTCGGCTGGCTCGGTGATCAGGCCACCGCGATGGCGCAGTCCGCGCTCGATGATGCGGCACAGGGGATCTGGGACGCCGGGATCTTCCTGCTCCACGGCGGGTTCACCCTGGCCGACGACGCTTCCTCGATCGCGCCCAGCACCATCACCGGCGACCCCGGTGACGACCCGGCCACGACGGCCGGAGCCGCGGACGCCGCGGGCGCGGTGGACGTCTCGTCGATGTGGGGCGCGATGGTGTGGCTGGCCGCGCTGATCGCGCTCGGGTTGTTCTTCTTCCAGCTCACCTCGGTCGCGCTGCGCGGCGGGCGCGGGATGCTGCGCGCGGTCACCGGCCCGGCCCAGTTCGGGATCGCCCTGGCGGCCACGACCGGTGTGGTCGCGATCCTGCTCACCGCGGCCGACGGGCTCACCGAGCTGTTCTTGAGCAGCCTCAGCGAGCAGGCCACCTTCGCCGGGGTCGCCGAGAACCCCACGGTGGCCGACCGGATCGGGGAGAACCCCGACCTCGGTGACAGCGTCGAGGACAGCGCCCGCTCGATGCTGCTGGCGCTGGTCGCACTGTTCGGGATCATCCCTGCCGGGATCGGCTTCGCCCTGCAAATGATCTTCCGGGCGGCGGCGATCATGGTGCTGATCGCCACGGTGCCGATCACCGCGGCCTGTCTGGTCGCCGACACCACGGCCTCGATCTACTGGCGGACCGTGCGCTGGATCCTCGCGGCGGTGCTGTTGAAACCGGCGCTGGCTCTGGTTGTGCTCATCGGGGTGCACATCATGGCCCGCTCCGAAGGGGTGGCCGGGCTGCTTGCCGGTGCGGCGGTGCTGCTGATCTCGCTGTTCTGCCCGTTCGTGCTCTACCGGCTGCTGGCCTTCGTCGACCCGGGAACCGGTGCGGGGATGGCGCTGCGCTCGGGCGTTGGCTCGCGTGGCTCGTCGAGTGAGCCGGGCAGCGACAATGGCAGCAGCGAGGCGATGAACATCGCCCGCCAGAGCGAGCAGGCCTACCGGATGGGCAGCGGCGGCGGGCAGTCCGGCGCGGCCGCCGAGGGCGCTGGTGGTGGTGAGCTCGGCGGGACTACGGCCGCGACCGGCCGGGCCGGGGCCGGGGCCGGCGGTGCGAGCGGTGGTGCGGCGGGAGCTAGTGCCGGTGCCGGCGGCGGGGCCGCGGCGGGCGGCGCGCTCGGTGCAGCCGGCGGCGCGGCCGCGGCCGCGGTGGTCGGTGGCTATCTCGCGACCAAGGCCGCCGGGCAGGCCGCGGGAGGGTTCGCCTCGGAACAGATGGCCCAGACCGGGATCGGGAATCCAGGCCCGGCCCCGATGGCAGGGTCGAGTGCGGGACAGATCAGTTCCTCGGCCGGTGCGGCGTCGCAGTCGGCTCAGAGTTCGAGCAGCTACGCCTCGATCGGCCCGTACTCGGTCGGTATCGAGCAGGGTTCGGGCTCCTCGGGCGCCGACGGGGGCGAGCCGCCCGCGCCGCCAGCGGACGCCTCCGGGCCACCGGAGGTGGGCCGCCCGGATGACGGCCCCACCCCGCCCGAGGCGGGTGAGCATGCCCCGCCACACCCTGACCCGGCCCCGTCGGATGCTGCTGGCTCGGACGGGGCCGCCCCACCCACGACCCCACCGGGTCCCAGCCGTTCACCGTCGCCCGGCCCTGTGCCGCCGAACCGCCCTGACCCGCAGGAGAGGAGTCCTGAATGAGCGCCGAGTCCGCCGCGCGGGGCCCGCGTGTGTATCGGGGGCTCAACCACAAGGAAGGGATGGGCTGGATCGCGGGGATGACCCCGGTCCAGGCGTTCCTGGTCATCGCCGCGTGCGCACCGGCGATTCTGGCGATGTCGCGCAACCAGTGGTCGCAGACGCTGGGCTGGGGTGTGTTCGCCGGGCTGCTGGCCTTTCTGATCCTCGTTCCGATCCACGGCCGGCCGGCGTTTCGGTGGCTGGCCGACTTGGTCATGTTCCAAACAGGAGTGCTGATGCGCTGGTCGCCGTGGCAATCCCGCGCCGCCGCTGGGCTGGCCGGGCCGCGTACCGAACCGGATCTGCCCGGGGTGCTCGCCCGTCTGGAGTTTCCCGATGGGCCGGAGTTCCACGGTTCGCGGATCTGCCTGATCCACGACACTGCCGAGGGACGCTGGGGCGCGACGGCGAAGCTGACCCATTCGGGGGTCGGGATGCTCTCGGACGACGAGTGCGAGCGTCTGGCCGCCCGCCTGGGGTCGATGCTGGTCGGGCTCGGGCACCGCGAGGTCATCGACCGGATCTCGCTGCTGGTGCGCACCGTGCCTGACGACGGCACCGAGTACGCCGTGTGGCGCGAACGCCACCAGCGCTTCGACGCCCCGGCCCTGGCCCATCAGGTCACTGCCGAGATCGACCGCGATGTCGCCTCGGTCAGCGTGCGCACGGAGTTGTTCGTGACCGTGTCCGGCACCGAGGAGTCGCTGCGCCGCCCGGCGAAGGCCGCCGGCGGCGGCGTGGCGGGGCGCGCGTATGCCCTCTACCGGCTGCTCGAGGGCGTCGCCGATGGGCTCAAGAGCCTCGGCGTGCAGTCGGTGACCTGGCTGACCTCCACTGGGGTCGCCGAGGCCATCAAGACCGGGTTCAACCCGGCGACCGCGGCCTCGCTCAAGCACCAGCACCTGGCCCACCCCGATGCCGATGGCACCGTCGGGCTGCCGATCTCCCAGGCCGGCCCGGCGCTGGCCCCGGCCCCGGCGGCGCGGGCGTATCACCACGACGGATTCTGCAGCGTCTCCTATGCGGTGCAGCCGCCCGAGTCCGGCACGATCTTCGGGTCGCTGGGGCCGCTGCTGGCGGTGCGCACTGCGGGGGAACGCCGCTCGCTACAGATCCACTACGAGATCCTGTCCCAGGCCGCCGCGGCCCGGGAGGTGCGCTCCAACCGGTTCCGCAACAACGTGCTCGTCGATGCCAAGGCCCAGCGCGGGTTCAACACCACCGCCGTGGACACGCGGCGCCAGTCCGGGGCCCGCGACCAGGAGGCCGCGGTCGCGGCCGGACACGCCCTGGTCCGGTTCACCGTCGCCTCCGCGCTCACGGTGCCCGCGGACTGGAACGTCGAGGATCACGCCGCCCGGCTGGAGAACGACTCCTCGGGCCGGTTCCGGCTGCTGCGCCTCGAGCTGGCCCAGGATTCGGCGTTCGTGGCCGCCGCGCTCCCGGTCGGGATCGGGCTGCCGCGCCTGACCAGGGCGTTCGACTCATGAGCCTGTTCGGAAAGCGCCGCCGCCCCGACCCGCGCGGGCCCGGGGAGCTGCTGAGCCAGTTCACCGACCTCGACGGCATCCCGCTGACCACCCCGCCCCTCGACCAAGCTGACGGCGACGACGATGAGCGCGGCCGTCGCGGGCGTCGGGAGCGGGTCAACCGGGCCACCGCCGCCCGGCAGGGCCACCGCGAGCCCGGCCGGGGCTGGGCCCCGGTCGACGCGGCCCGCCGGGCCCCGGTGTATCGGGCCACCACCGCCGAGGTCGGTGGGTTGTTCCCGCTGCTGGCCTCGAACGGGGTCCCGGCGATCGGCGCCCGGCTGGGTTATGACACCCAGTCCGGGGGCGCGTTCTACGTTCACCCCACCGAGTGGGTGCTGCGCAAGATGGTCACCAACCCGAACCTGGCGATCTTCGGTGAACCCGGCCGGGGGAAGTCGTCCACGGTGCTGGCCACGATCCTGCGGCTGTCGCTGTTCGGGGTTCGCACCCTGATCAGTGGCGATGTGAAGGGCGAGTACACGCCGCTGCTGCGCGCCCTCGACATCACCCCGATCGCGCTCGGGCGCGGCAGCCCGCACCGGCTCAACGCCCTTGACCTCGGCCCGATCCGCGCCCACTGGCCCACCTGGTCGCCCGCGCGGCAGCGTGAGGAGCTGACCGGCATTCTGGCCCGCTGGACTCGGCTGCTGACCGCGCTGGCCGAAGCCCAGGGTTACCCGCCCACGGTGACTGACGAGCTGGTGCTGTCCACGGTGCTCAACCGCCTCGTCGGCGCTGAACACGGCTCCGACGAGCTGCGCCCGATCACCATCCCGCAGGTGGTGGCCCAGCTCGCCGACCCCGACGACGACCTGTGGCAGCAGACGCGGTTCGCCTCGTATCGCCAGTTCGTCGATCACACCCGCAAGATCACCGACGCGCTGTCCAACCTGGTCGTCGGCCCGCTGGCCGGGCTGTTCGACGAGCCCACCAACTTCGACCTCGACTGGGACGCACCCGTGCAGTCGATGGACCTGTCGCTGCTGCGCTCGCGGGGGGATCAGGCGGTCGCGGTCGCGCTGACCTGCCTCGGGTCGTGGTCGTCGATGATCACCGACCTGCAGGATGACGGCGACGTGCGGCTGGTCGTGCGCGACGAGGTGTGGCGCCAGATGCGGCTGGGGCTGCGCGCGGTCCAGGCCGTGGACTCTGACCTGCGTCTGTCGCGTGCCGAACGCAAGATCCAGCTGCTGGTCATGCACAAGCCCTCGGACCTGCTCTCGGTCGGTGCGGCCGGGTCCCAGGAAGTCTCGATCGCCAAGGATCTGCTCGCGCTGTGTTCCACCCGGATCCTGCTCGGCCAGTCCACCCGCGTCGGCGATGAGCTCGCCGAGGAACTCGGTTTGTCCGACCGCGAACAGGCTGTGCTCACGGGGTGGGCGATGGAAGGCCAGGGCCGGGCGCTGTGGAAGCTGGAGAACTCGCCGGGGATGAAGATCCAGACGGTGCTCTCGGCCACCGAGCGGTCCATCTTCGATACCGACTCGGGGCTGCGTGAGAGCACTGGCGACCAGCCGAGCACCGGGGGTCGTCCTCGCCTGGTCGCCGTGCCGCCCGCACCGTCGAGCACCGGCGACTCGTCTGTCAATTCGGAGCCTGTGCCTGATCCGGCACGGGTGAACGGCACCGCCGCGCGGTGGTGACGCGACGGTGAACCAGGGCAAGGCCGGCGTGGCGGTGGCCGTCGGCGCCGTGATCGTGACGTTCCTTGCTGCGACGCTGACGATCGGTATGGCGATGCTCAGCGCCGTGTCCGGGGCGTTGCCCGGAGGTGGGTGTGGCGGCGACGGCGGCCTCGGTGGTGGTTCACAGTCGATCGGGGGCAGCGACTGGAACGCCGAGCAGACCGAGAACGCCGCCACGATCGTCGGGATCGTCATGCAGCGCGGCCTGCCCAAGCGGGCGGCGGTGATCGCGATCTCCACCACGATCGTCGAGTCGCAGCTGGTCAACGTCGGTCACGGCGACCGCGACTCTCTCGGGCTCTTCCAGCAGCGGCCCTCGCAGGGCTGGGGCTCGCCGGCCGAGGTCACCAACCCGGTCTATGCCACCAACATCTTCCTCGACCGGCTCGTGGCCCTGTCGGGCTGGGCGAGTATGCCGCCCGGCGCGGCGGCCCAGGCGGTGCAGGCCTCGGCGTTCCCGGACCGCTACGCCCCCCAGGAGGCCCCGGCTGCGGCACTGGTCGAGCAGTTCTGGTCCGGCCCGGACAACCCCGTCCCGGCCCCGGCCGCGCCGCAGGCGCCTAACGTGCAGCTGGCCTCCGCGGCGTATGCCTGCCCGGACCAGGGTGGTGTCGGGGTGCCGCTGGCCCCGTCGGACATCGACCCGAAGGCGGTGCCGCCGGGGTTCACCCCGCCGACCGATCCGGCGCAGCGGGCCGCGGTCACCTTCGCGTTGGCCCAGCTGGGCAAGCCGTATGTGTGGGGCGGCAAGGGCCCCGACGGGTTCGACTGCTCCGGGCTGATGCTCGCCGCCTGGGCCCAGGCCGGGGTACCGATCCCGGCGGGCACGGTCAGTCAGAAATCCGCCGGCTCCCCGGCCAGCGCCGCGACCATTGCCCCGGGCGATCTGGTGTTCATCCCGGGTTCGCTCGGCTCGCCGGGCAACCCGCGCCACGTGGGGATGTATGTCGGTCACGGCATGGTCGTCAACGCCTACGACTCCTCGACCGGGGTGATCCTGCAGCCGCTGTCGGACTGGGAAGCCGAGATCACCCATATCCGCCACATCGCCGGCCCTCCCGGCCAGCCCGCACCGGATGCCGCTCTGGCCGAGGCGGCGCCATGAGCGCCCGTACTCGACCGGAATTTTGTCAGGGGGAGGTGCTAACCGGTGACCATGGCTGACTGCGAGCGTGACTTCTACGCCGACCTCGGGGTCGGCACCGATGCCAGCACCGAGCTGGTGCGGCGGGCCTATCGTGCTCAGGCCCGGCGGCTGCACCCCGACCTCAATCCCGCCCCGGACGCCAGCGTCCGGTTCGCCCGGGTCGCGGCGGCGTACGCGGTGCTGGCCGACCCGGCCCGCCGGGCCGCATACGACCAGGCCCGCACCGACGCCACCGCCGCGAGCGAGGCCACGGCGCCCGCGGCAGGGACTACGCCTGCAGGCCGGTCGCCGGTCTACGACGACTACGCCCCGGCCGGGACCCCGGTCGCTTTCGAGGACTACGCGCCGATCCCCGGCTATGCGCCCGGTCCCCCACCGCAGCCCGTGCCGCCACGGTGGCCGCCGGGCCCGACGGCCCCTGCGCCGCGGCCCACCGGCCCGGCGCCGTCATGGGCGGCCAGCCGGTATGTCCCGCCCACGCGTGCGCCGTTCCCGTCCGGGTGGCCGGCCAGCCGGATCGACCACCGCCGCCTCGGGGGCCGGCTGCTGCTCAAGGTGTGGCGGCTCGCGCCGCTGCCGGCCAACCGGGTCGGTCTGGTGCTCACGGTGCTGGCCACCGTCGGTGTCGCCTATATCGCCGGCGCCTCGCGGGCGGCGATGCCACTCGAGGCCGGCGTGATCGGCGCGCTGGCCGGGCTCGCGCTGGCCTGCTGGGGCGTGCGGGGCCTGGTCTGGACCGTGCTGCTCACCCGTGCCCGCCGTGCTGTGAAGGAGACACGCTGATGGGATTCCTCGCCCGCCGCACCCCGGCACCACCCGCCCCCACCGGCCCGGCTGCGGGCCCCCCTGCTGCTGTGCCCCCTGCCCGGATCAAGTGGCAGCACAACGATGCGATCGGCTGGGAACGGCTCCCTGCGCCCGCCCGCGGGGCCCTGGCCCGTGCAGGGTGGGCGGTCACCGCACCGATTGCGGCCTACACCTACTACGCCCCGACCACGCGCCGCGACCCGGCCGGGCGCTACTGGCGTGACACCGATGCGTGGTGGATCGACCGGGACACGCTGCTCGTCGTCCGCGCCCGCGAAGCGCTCACCCAGATCGGCACCGGCTCCGACGGGCGTCCCCGGCTGCGCCGGCGCCGCCGCGGCGGGGGCACGGTGCAGCTGACCACGCACCAGCTCACCGGGCCGGCGCCGACCGGGCAGCGGTGGAGCCGACCGCCACAGGGCAGCGCCGCGGGCGGCGCCGGCCCGGAACACCGGCTGACCGATGCCGCCGTCGAGGTCCTGCCCCGCGCCATCCAGGACGAGATCGGTCACCCCACCGGCCAGGGCGCGATCCGCCACTACCCGCCGCACGGCGGCTACCACGAGCAGGTCTTCGCCTACCGGCGGATCTCGCCGACCGAGCTGGTGGTGGTGTCCGCGACCCGTGAGGCGGGGGCTTACCCGGACCCGGATACCGCGATCGCTGCCGCGGACTGGCACGTCACCACCTACCGCCCCCATGTCGGGGCGCCGTCGGAGTCGGCGCTGGCCATGTGACCCGGCCGGTAAGCCGTCGTCGACCACACACATCGTTCGGGAGGGACCTTCTGTGGGTATCAACCGCAGGACGTTGCTGGCTCGGTCCGGGCAGCTCGGGCTCGGGGTGAGCTTGTTCGGGTCGGTGTCGGGGCTGCTGGGCGCCCCGACCGCCGCCGCGGCGGCCGTGGGGCAGGATTTCAGCGGGTACGGGCCGCTGGTCGATGACCCGGACGGGATGCTCGCGCTGCCCGAGGGCTTTGCCTACCGGGTGGTGACCGAGGCCGGGCGGACCCGCACCTACGAGGGTGACCCCAGCCCGGGGATCCATGACGGTGCCGCCGCGTTCGCCGCCGAGGACGGTGACGTGCTGGTCGTGCTCAACCACGAGGTTCGTGGTGGCCCCGACGACGACGGCGCCGTGCCGCACGCTGACGGGCTGGTGTATCGCGACGACACCGGCGGCGGCGTGACGATCATCAAGACCACGCCGGAGGGAGAGCTGCTCTGGGAGACCGTCGGCGTGGCCGGGACCTCCACCAACTGTGCCGGTGGGGTGACCCCGTGGGACACGTGGCTGACGTGTGAGGAGACCGAGGACGACGGCCATGGCTGGGTGTTCGAGGTCGACCCGCACGATCTGGACGCCAACCAGGACCCGGAGCCGATCACCACGCTGGGCCGGTTCCGCCACGAAGCCCTCTGCGTCGACCCCGACGAGCTGACCATCTACCTGACCGAGGACGCCGAGGGACCGAACGGCACCGTGTACCGGTGGTCCCCACCGTCGGGGTTCCGCGGCCGTAGCGGGGAGCTGAAGACGCTCGACGCGGGCGACGGTGAGCTGGCCGCGATGGCCTGCACCGACGCCGACGGATCGCTGGTCGAGGACCTCGCCCAGGCTGCTCAGGTCGACACCGTCTACGCCGTCGACTGGGTACCGATCGAGGACCGCGCGGCCGAGGAGGGGCCGTTGCGCGGGGCCGAGGGCATCACCCGCGCGGCGAAACTCGAGGGCGCGTGGTGGAGCGAGGGCGGCGCCTGGGTGGTGTCCAGCTTCGCCGACTCCCACCGCGGCCAGATCTGGTTCTACGACCCCGCCGCGGCGACGCTGCGGCTCACTACGGTGTTCGCGACCGAGGTCGACGGCGAGACCGTCGAGGCCCCGGACAACATCGTCGCCGCCCCGTACGGCGGTCTGATCGTGTCCACCGACGGCGACGGTGACAACCACCTGGCCGGGGTGAGCGCCGACGGGGAGGTCTACCCGATCGCGCGCAGCCAGATGGACTCGGAGTTCACCGGTCCCACCTTCTCCCCTGATGGGACGGTGCTCTTCGCCGGCATACAGAAACCGGGCGTCCTGTTCGCGATCACCGGCCCCTGGCAGCAGCGCGGCGCGGCGGGCGAGTCGGGGTCGCGCAGCTCGGGCGGCACCGCCGATGCGACCGAGCGGCGGGGGTCGTCGTCGACCTCGCGGGGCTCCGCACGCAGTACGGGTCAGACCCGGCGGCGCAGTTCGGGTGGAGCGTCGTCGCGGGACTCGGGGAGTGCCCGGTGACCCGGGCGCGCGATACCCGCTCGGTCTCGGCGGATCTGGCGCTGCCGTTGACGGCTCTGGGACTGGTGGTGGCCGCGATCGTGGTGATCGAGGCGTCCGCGGTGCTGACGGGGCTGCTCACGGTCGGCGCGGTCACGGTGGTCGGGCCTGGTGACGCGGTGTGGCTGGTCCGCTCGTGGCTGGGTGGCCCGCTCCCGGGCGGGTCGGTCGCCGCACTGCTCACCGAGCAGTCCACGGTGTTCGTGGGCTGCCTGGTCGCGGTGGTGGCGGTGCTGGCCGTCGCCGCTGCGCTGGTCGGGCGGTGGTGGTGGCGCCGGCGGCGCCCGGCCCCGTCCGGGCACGCGACCCGCGCCGAGCTGGCCGGGGAGCTGTCGCTTCCGGCGGCGCGGCGCAGCGCCGAGCGGACACGGCCGAGCCTGAGCCCGTCCGAGTGCCGCAGCGCGCCCGGCACCGAGGTCGGGATCCCGTTCTATCGGTACCGCGAAACCGAGCTGTACCTGTCGTTCACGAACCTGACCGGCACCTTGGCCCCGACCCAGTCCGGTAAGTCGCGTATGGATCTGGTGCACAAGGTCCTCGACGCGCCCGGTGCGCTGCTGTGTTCGACCACGAAGCTCGACCTGGTCGAGTTCGCGGCGCTGGCGCGGTCGCGGCGCCGCACGGCCGGGCCGGTGGTGGTCTACGACGCCACGGGCCGGTTGGCGTGGCCGTCGCCGCTGCGCTGGTCGTTGATCGAGGGCTGTGAGGATCAGCAGGAGGCCAGCCGGCGGGCGTTCACGCTGGTCGAGGCCGCGGCGGTGCGGGTCGAGGCCGGCGGGTCGGGTGGTGCGGGCAACGACCGGGTGTTCCGCGAGCGCGCGGTGGTGGTGATGACCGCCTACCTGGTCGCGGCCGCGGTGTCCGGGTCGAGCGTCGACGACATTCGGGCCTGGTCCACCGAACCGCCCGAGCCCCGCGCCAAGGACGGCCGCCCGGCCCGGCCGCTGCCCGCGGATCCGCGGCCGGTGAAGATCCTCGAGCTCGCCGGGCACAAGGAGCTGGCCGCGAACCTGTCGGCGGAGATGCGGCTGGATCCGCGTACGGCCTCGGCGGTGTGGATGTCGGTGCGCCGCGTGGTCGGGGCCTGGACCGACCCGCGGCTGCGGGAGCTGCTCAGCCCACCGCACGGTCGTGGGCTGGACGTGCGCCGGTTCATCGGCCAAGGCGGGTCGCTGTTTCTGATCGCCGACCAGCAGCAGGCCGCCGAGGCCGTCCCGGTGCTGACCGCGCTGGCCGAGCACTGGCTGCGCACCGCACAAGAGATGGCGCTGGACTACCCGGCGCGCCGCGTCGACCCGCCGGTGACCAACGTGTTCGACGAGCTCGCCAACGGCACCCCCATCCCCGGCCTCGCCCAGGTGATCAGCGACGCCGCCGGCCGCGGCGTGGTCATCCACTGGGCGGCCCAGTCCCTCGCGCAGCTCGAGCGCATCTTCGGCCCCGTCGGCTACCGCGAGGTCCTCGACAACACCACCAGCCTCAGCGTGTGGGGCGGGATCAAGGACGACCGCACCCTGCAGTGGGTCTCCGAGCTGTGCGCGACCCATGAGCGGCAACGCCGCCAGGTCCAGATCGACGGGATGTTCAGCCCCGAACGGCACAGCATCGGCACCGAGACCAGCCCGGTGATGCGCGTCGGCGACATCCGCAAACTCGGCCGCGGCAAGGTCCTGGTCCTGCACCGTGGCCTGCCCTGCTTCATCGCCGACGTCGTCGACGTGTCCCGCCGACCGGACAGCGCCGAGATCACCCGCGACGTCGAGGTCATCCGCGAGCAGCGCGCGATCCCCATCGACGACCGCGGCTACCGCATCCAACCCCACACCGCCGAGGCCACCGCCCGATGACCAGCCACGACCTCATCACCACGCCGTCCCCTCAGCCAGTTCCTCGCGCCTGGCCGTCCCCGGCACGGGCTGGCCGCGGCCGTCGAGGCTGGCGGCTGACCCGGGCCGTGGTCGCGGCCGCCGCGGTGACAGGTCTCGGGATGAGCCTGCTCACCGCCGATACCGACCGGCCGGTGCAGCGGGCTGCCGACGAGTCCTCCACGAGCGATCCGCCGTATCTGCAGGTCGATGGCCGGTTCCTGACCGCGGACGGGGAGCCGTTCTTCTGGCTGGCCGACACCGCGTGGGCAATGTTGGGCAAGCTCAGCGAGGACGAGATCACCGAGTATCTCGGCACCCGTGCTGAGCAGGGGTTCAACGTCGTCCAGACGGTGGCGATGTTCCCCCAGGCCGGGGCCGAGTCCCCCGGTGACACCGTGGACGCCGCGGCCGAGAACGACGAGTTCTGGGATCGGGTGGAGTTCGCGATCGACGCGGCCGCCGAGCGCGGCATGTATCTGGCGATCCACCCGGTGTGGGGCGACAAACAGACCGGCGCCGCGATCACGGAGTCGTCCGCCCGTGGCTATGGGGAGTTCCTCGGCGAGCGGTTCGGTGCCCGCGACAACGTCACCTGGACCCTCGGCGGGGACCACCCCGCCGACGGGGAAGAGCAGCTGTGGACCGAGCTGGCCGAAGGCCTCGACGACACCGGCGGCACCCAGCTCACGACCTACCACCCGCGCGGCGATCAATCCTCGGCCGAGTGGTTCGCCG
>NZ_FOUY01000058.1 GCF_900115005.1 Pseudonocardia ammonioxydans
TTCCTCGACTACCCACCGGAACTGCGGCGCATCGTTTACACCACCAACGCCATCGAATCCATCAACTACCAGCTCCGGAAAATCACCAAGACCCGCGGGCACTTTCCCTCCGACGAGGCAGCGATGAAGCTACTCTACCTCGGACTCCGGAACATCTCGAGCAGAAGGGGAGGTGAATCCGGAACTGGAACACACGGCTGGAAAACGGCTCTGAACACGCTGGTCGTCCTCTTCCCCGGACGACTTCCTCTGTGATACATTAACGGCATTAGTCACCCGTGGCTTACACGGGAATCGTGACAGGCTCGGGCCGCGCGAAGGCTGAGGCCCAGCGCCGCCCCCCAGGCTGCGCGAACCCACACCCGGTACCGACGATGGCCACCGCGGTCTGATGACGGCTGGCGCCACCGTGGTGATCTCCTCGCGCTCAAGGTCGACGCCTGCGAGCTGGCCTGCGGCGAGCTGGCCGAGTTCGGTCAGGTCAGTGTTCGTCCCCGCAGACTTCTCGCATGATGCCCCGAGTGCCTGCGTCTAGGTGTGTGATCCGGAGAGGTTGGTGACGCGGTCGGCTGGTGTGGCCCCGCGGATCCCGGTGTGGGGTCGGTGGAAGGTCCGTCCTCGCGGGCCAGGCGGGCGCGGCGTGTCCACGGCTGGCCAAGACCCAGCGATGTGCCGGCGGAGTCGTCGAGTCCGCCGTGCACGCTGTTGTCGACGTGGTGGTGGACATGCGCCGGTGTCGACCGCGCAGCAGAACCCGGCGCATCAGGTCGCCGTCCTGCCCCCCGGGTGCAGGAGTGGCCGCGCAGGACGGTCACTCCGCGGAGCCGGGTTCGGCCAGGTGACCGTGCACGGCGGCCTTCGCCGATTCCGGCAGGACCGCATTCGCCGCGCCCTGGGCCCGGCTCGGCAGCGAGCCGGCCAGGATCTTCTCCCTCCCGTCGAGCATCGCCTCGACACCCTGCCGTGCGACCTGGGCCGGGTCGTCCTTGCTCCCCGCGCCGATCCGGGTGTCGGACATGCCGGCCCGGTCGAAGAACTCGGTCTCGGTGGGGCCGGGCATCAGCGCGGTCACGGTCACGGCGGTGTCGGCGAGCTCGGCCCGCACGGCCAGGCTGAACGACTGCAGGAACGACTTCGAGGCGTTGTAGACGGCCTGGTAGGTGCCCGGCATGGTGGCCGCCGTCGAGGACGAGATCAGCAGCCGTCCCTCCCCGCGGTCGGCCATGCCGGACAGCACCAGCTTGCTCAGGTGCACCGTCGAGGTGATGTTGAGGTCGATGATCGAGCGCTCGCCGTCGAGGTCGGTCCGGACGAACGGACCGCCCTGCCCCACGCCCGCGTTCAGTACCGCGACCGCAAGTGGCCGGCCCAGCCCGCAGAGCTCCGACCACAGCCGTTCCACCTCCCGGGGTGCGCGCAGGTCGGCCCGCACCGGGCGCACCTGCGCCCCGAACGAGCGGAACTCCCGGGCGGCCGCGTCGAGTTCGGCGTCCTCGGCGCACACCACCAGGTCGTAGCCGCGCCCGGCGAGCTCGCGGGCGATGTACCGGCCGATGCCCGACGACGCGCCGGTCACCAGCGCCAAGAACCTTGCCCTATCTGCCATGGCGCCATCTACCCGGCCATGCGAGCCACGGAACGGACCGGGCGGAACCGGTCCGTTAGCGCCCCGACGAGCCCGGGTAGCCGCGTCAACATGACCCGACCGGACCCCGTCGAGCACACCGTGATCGTTTACACCGATGTGATGTGTGGCTGGTCCACGCTGGCCCTGCACCGCCTCTACCGTGCCCGGCAGCGTGCGGGGATGGAAGAGCGGCTGGCCGTCGAGCTGCGGTTGTTCCTGCTCGAGGACATCAACACCACGCCGCTGACCAGCGACGTCATCGAGCCCGAGAAGCCGGTGATCGGCCCGCTCGAACCCGACCTGGGCATCGTGCCGTGGCACGGGAGGCCGTCGGCCTATCCGGTGACGTCCGCGCCGGCGAACGAGGCCGTGCACGCAGCCCGGATACAGTCCGCTGCCGCGGCCGAGGAGCTGGACATGGCGCTGCGGCTGGCGTTCTGGCGCGACAGTCGCTGCATCAGCCTGCGTCACGAGATCCTGGACGTGGCCGGGGCGTGCGAGCAGGTCGACGCCGACCACGTGCGCGAGGCCGTGGACGACGGCCGAGCCCGCGGGCCGATGATCGACGACTACCTCACCCACCGCGACGCCGTATCCGGCAGCCCGCACCTGTTCCTGCCCGACGGGTCCGACCACCACAACCCGGGCATCAGGTTCCACCAGTTCGGCCAGCCCGGGGCCGGTTACCCCGTCCTCGACGGCGACGACCCGGCCGTCTACGACGAGATCGTGCGCACCGTCATGACGGGATGACGACATCCGAGCAACGCCGGGTCACCGGTGTATCGCGATCGGACGGGACTCGGTAGCTACCGAGCGAGCACGGACACGGCCCGACGCGACATGGCCGCGCAACAGACCCGGGCGCAACGTTTGCCCGCACGTTCCCGGGTAGGCGAGGGCCCCTACGAGAGAGGAGCGACCATGAGCAGCGCCCACGAGACCGCGACTGATACGTCCACCGACCGAGCGACACCGGCTCAACCCCGGGCCACTGCGCGGCCTCCCGATACCGCGCACCGCCTGGACCGCATCCGGTGGGGCGCAGTCTGGACCGGAGCCCTGACCACGCTGACGACCAACGTCGTGTTGCAGCTGCTGTTCTTCACATTCGGCTGGCTGGATCTGGACGGTGGCGGGTCGACCACCGCGATGGTGGTCTCCGCGATCGCCGGCCTCATCGCCTACCTACTCGGAGGTCTCGCCACCGGCGCCAGCGCGCTGTGGGACCGTCCTGATGACGGCCTGGTCAACGGCGTCGTGACGTGGGCGCTCACCACAGTCCTGCTGATGACACTGGCGATCGGCGGCGGCGGCGCGCTGGTCGGCTACGCCGGGACGGTGTTTGGCGGGTTCGGCACGATCGGCGCCCCGGAGGCTGTCGGGCTGGCCCGGGATACCGCCGGCTGGGCGGTTCTCGCGCTTGGGATCTCTGCGCTGGCCGCCGCGGCCGGCGGCGCGGCGGGGTCCCGTATCTGGCCGGGCCGGACGTCGCGGAGCTGAGCCGCGCGGCCACACCCTCTACTGCCCGCCCCACCAGGACGGGCGGTGGAGGGAGAGCCCTTCCGCCCTCACCCCCAGACAGTGCCCGGCCCGGGGTCGACGGTCAGGCGGACGGAGTGCCGGTGGACAACGCGACCGACTATCCGGGCCGAGCGCGTCGCCGCCGTCGGTCAGCTGTATGAGCGGCCGGTGAGCCGGTCCCGCATGCGGTCGATCATCCCGACGCCCGGACCGGCCAAACCGCAGCCGCCCGGGCACCCCCGCCGGGCGACTCTCGCCTCATCGGCTGGATCGATGATCCTCGCTCCGAGCCCGCAACCGACCGCGGCGACTCGAGACCGGCGGGAGCTGCGGCCTCACCTGCCCTCTGGCGCTAACCTTCCGCGGGGCACAACCCCATGTCCACTGCGCCCGGCTGCAGGCACCCCGGCGGCGTACAGATCGAGGCCTGGCGGGTACGGCCGGGAACGCCGCTCCTGCTACGCCCGGGACCGTGGCGCCGGCGCGGGTGGCAAGGCACTTACGGGCAGGCGCAGAACTGGACCGGCCGCATACAACGCCAGCAGATCTGCATGGCCGACTCTGCGCCGCGCCCGGGGGCCCTCAGAACAGTTGAAATTGGGACATCGTCAGCTGCAACGAGTGCGGCATCGGTGACCGTCATGGCCGCCCACTACCCGAATGTAACTCAGTTCACACACCGCTATGGTTGCGGCACTGTGCGCTCACGTATGGACAACACATCCGCCCGGTAGCGCGAAGCTGCGGCTCACGTGGCTCGGTTACGGCCGGGCACCGACCCCGGTGGCGATCTCGTGGCTGCGCAGGGGGCCGCTGGTGCTCCGCGCGAGCGGTGGGGTGTCCATCCCGGCGCCGTCGCGTAGTCCGTCGAGGAACTCCTGCATGGCGTCGAGGGAGCTGTGCTGTGGTTGCCAGCCGAGCTCGTCGCGGGCGCGGGTGGTGTCCAGGATCGGTAACCGGAGCACGGCGTCGAACAGGTGCGGTGAGGCCGGCAGCAGGTGCAGCTGCCAGGCCGCGGCCAGGGCGGTGCGCACGACCGGGGTCGGCAGCCGCAGGGCCCGCGCGTCCAGCAGCTTGGCGAGTTCGGCGGCGTCGAGCACGGGGTCGGCGGCCAGGTTGAATGCGCCGCGGACCGGGCGCACCACCGCGGACCGGAACGCCTCGCCGACGTCGAGGGAGTGCAGTGCCTGGAACCGGAGTCCGGGCAGGTCCGGCACCAGTGGGATCAGGCCCGTGCGGGCCAGCGGGTGGGGCAGTAGCGGGCCGGCGAACAGGCGTCGTTGCTCGGTTGCCGCTTCGCGTTTGAAGATGAACCCCGGTCGCATGCGCACCACCCGCAGCTGCGGGTGCTCGGCCTCCAAGCTGTCCAGTACCCGCTCCAGGTAAGCCTTCTCCCGGGTGTAGCCGGCAGTCGGCCAGCCGTCGGTGGGCCAGCTCTCGTCGACCGGATGGTCCTTCGGTCCCGGCGAGTACGCCCCCACCGAGGAGGCGTAGACCAGCGCGGGCACCCCCGCCTCGACCGCCGCGCGGAACACCCGGATCCCGCCGAGTGCGTTGACCCGCCAGGTCAGCACGGGGTCGTGGGTGGGCTGGAACAGCCAGGCCAGGTGCACCACGACGTCGGCGCCGCGCAGGTGCGGGACCAGGTCGTCGGAGGCGATGTCCGCGGCGGCCCATTCCACCCCGTCCGGGCGCCAGTGCGGCACCCGCCGCGCCAGCCCGAGCACCGAGCTGACCTGCGGCTCCGCGGTGAGCGCCTGCACGACGCTGGTGCCGACATTGCCTGTAGCGCCTACGACCACGACCCGCATGGTGCGGGGATGACCGCTGCGCCAGGATGCAAACCACCACCGGGCACTCTGGCGTCCCACACATGGAGACTGGGACGGTGGTGCTTCCCGGGCGGGTCACGTCCGGACGGCGGCGTCCGAGTGGGGCGGCGCGGTCCTCAGGCTTGCATCGGTGCCCAGCTGCTGGCCCGCACCGGACGGTCCCGCGCTGCCGCCCGTGCCGCGGAGCTGGGCTACCCGCTGATGGTGAAGGCTTCGTGCGGTGGCGGCGGGCCCGGCGTGAAGATCACATACGTCGGCTCCCGGGGACCCAGCAGGGTCCCCGCGCCTGAACACGCTCGTGATCGTGCAGGTCAGCGCACCTGGGCAGAACCCTGCACGGACCCGTCGGTCCTGGCGACGAGCTGCTCTGTTCCGCCACGGAGCCGGCTCCGGCCGGAATCGGATCGGCCGATGCGCTCACCGAGCCGACTGCGCGCCGACTGCGGCGGGCCGGTATCGCACCCCCCGTTACCTTCTTGATCAAGCCCGGACAGGGCTTGCAGGCCGCTGGCCATGGCATGACTCAGTCCCCCTGTTGTTCATGATCTGGGGGGTGTTGTCACCGTGGTCGGAGGGCGCCAACGACCGCTGATAGAGACCTGACTCGCTTGCGTGGTCTTCTCGTAACGTGGCTGCCGGCGCGGGTGTCCAGGTCGGCCTGCCGCGACGATGAAGGAGCCGCGGTTGAGTAACTCCGAGGCGGCGTCGGCGGTCCCGTTCGCGGTGTTCTGCGGGCTGGACGTCGGCAAGTCCGAACACCACGCGTGCGCCCTCGACGCGGCCGGGCGGCGGCTGCACGACAAGGCACTGCCCAACGACGAGACCGCGCTGCGCACGGTGTTCGAGCGCTTGGGCGAGCACGGACGAGTTCTGGTGGTCGTCGACCAGCCGGCCTCGATCGGCGCGCTGGCCGTCGCGGTCGCCCGCGACCTGGAGGTGGAGGTGGCCTACCTGCCCGGGCTGGCGATGCGCCGCATCGCTGACCTGCACCCCGGCCAGGCCAAGACCGATGCCCGCGACGCCCACGTCATCGCCGACGCCGCGCGCACCATGCCCCACACGCTGCGGCGCATCCGCGGCGACGAGGAGACCCTCGCCGAACTCACTGTGCTGGCCGGCTACGACGACGACCTCGCCGGGCAGTCCACCCGGCTGAGCAACCGGCTGCGCGATGCCCTGTTGCACGTCCACCCCGCACTGGAACGCCTGCTCGGGCCACGGCTGGACCGCGGCGGGGTGCTTGATCTGCTCGCGGCCGCGCCCACCCCGGCCGCGCTGGCCGAGCTCGGGGCCCAGGGCATGGCCGCGGTGATGGCCCCGCGCTCGCCACGGTTGGCGCGCACCCTGCCCGCCCAGATCCTCACCGCCCTGCTCGCCCAGAGCGTGGTCATTCCGGGAACGGCCGCGTTCGCCCGGGTCATCAGCGGCGTTGCGGGTCAGCTGCGCGAGGTCCACACCGAACGCGACCAGCTCGCCACCGAGCTCGAGGCTCGGTTGGAGGCCCACCCTCTTGGACCGGTCCTGACCTCGATGCCCGGACTCGGGGTCAGGACCGCGATCAAGATCCTCACCATCGTTGGTGACGGGTCGGCGTTCCCCAGCGCCGCCCACCTGGCCGCCTACGCCGGCCTAGCTCCGGTCACCCGACGATCCGGATCCTCGATCAAGGGCGAAAGCCGTTCCCAACGGGGCAACCACGCCCTGAAGTCTGCGCTGTTCCTCTCCGCGTTCGCGTCGCTGGCCGACCCGACCAGCCGGGCCTACTACGACCGCAAGAAAGCCGAGAAGAAGAAGCACAACGCCGCGGTGATCTGCCTGGCCCGCCGCCGGCTCGACGTCATCTACGCCATGCTCCGCGACCGCCAGCCTTACCGGGCTCCAAGCCCCTCGCCAGCGCCTCTCGCGGCTTGACAACCCCATAGAGACACCCCCCGGGGGCCGGCCTGCACGGCCGTGCTCTGCGCATGCGCCCGTCTCCGCGAACTCGCCGTACCCGGTGAGGGATCGCCCGGTCGCCGTCGGGCGATCCCACCCGTGGGGAGGTACACGCCGATGCCGCCCCGTCGGCCACATGGCCACCGTGCGATGGAGGCCGGAGACGGCTTCGGCACGCGTGTCCCGGGAACCGACTGCAGGGGATCGGTGGTGGGGGGCGTGCTCGGTGGCACTCTGCGGCTGCGGTTGGCCACATACACCACGGTCGCCATCGCAGCGGCCACCGGAGCGACCAGCAGCGGCGCCGGCAGCCAGTACGCGACTGCGAGCATGCTCAACACGAGCGAGCCGAGCAGGCCGCCGGCGCCGAGCACAAGGACCGCAAGACGCCGCCAACACGCGCGCCGGGATCGCGGGGACGAGGCCGGGTTCCTGTCGTTCCGACGCCACACAGTAGTGGTGCTACCCGTCCGAGCCGGCCGTAACCGGAGACGGCCCCACCCGTCCGGGTGGGGCCGGCGGGCGGCAGGTCAGCGTCACTGCTCGTCGTCGGTGTCGACCGCGTCGGGGCTGTCGTCGCGGCCTTCGCGGTCGATCGCGGACGGCGTTGCGTCGGGGCGATCCTCTGGAGGCGCGGTCATCGTGGGCTCGGCCGGCTCGGCGTCCTGGTCGTGCCAGTCCTCGTCGCGGTGCGGGTCGGTCATGCGCCCGGGCTACCCGCGGTGCCGCCCGCTCACACCGTGCGCGCTCGCCGGCCCGGCACCACGGCGGGGTATCGCGAGCGGCCTTCGCCCGCACCAGCGGCCGGGTTCGGGAGCGCTGGCGGCTGTCTCGAATGCCGGGCCGTCCCATCCGGCGTCGGCGAGCAGGTCAGCGGGAGGAGATTCGTTGTGGCCGGCGCCGACCACTACGGCGTCGACGTGTGGGGTCGTCCGGGGTCCTTCGGATCTTCTTCGGCGCGTGCCCGCTCCACCGTGTGCGGGTGGTGCAGCTCGAACGCCGGTCGCTCGGACCGGATCCGCGGCAGCTCGGTGAAGTTGTGCCGCGGCGGCGGGCAGGTGGTCGCCCACTCCAGCGAGTTCCCGAAGCCCCACGGGTCGTCCACACCGGCCACCCTGCCGTAGCGGTAGCTGCGGAACACGTTGTACAGGAACGGCAGGGTGGACGCGCCGAGCAGGAACGCCCCGATCGAGGACAGGGTGTTGAGCAGGGTGAACCCATCGGTGGGCAGGTAGTCGGCGTAGCGGCGTGGCATGCCCTCGTTGCCCAGCCAGTGCTGGACCAGAAACGTCAGGTGGAAGCCGATGAACATCGTCCAGAAGTGCAGCTTCCCGAGCCGCTCGTCGAGCATCCGGCCGGTCATCTTCGGGAACCAGAAGTAGGCGCCGGCGAACACCGAGAACACGATCGTGCCGAACAGCACGTAGTGGAAGTGGGCCACGACGAAGTAGGTGTCGGACATGTGGAACCCCAGCGGCGGTGACGCCAGCATTACTCCGGTCATGCCGCCCAGCAGGAACGTGGCGAGGAAGCCGAGGGAGAACAGCATCGGTGTCTCGAAGGTGATCCGACCGCGCCACATGGTGCCGATCCAGTTCACGAACTTGATCCCGGTCGGCACGGCGATCATGAACGTGGTCAGCGAGAAGAACGCCATCAGCACCGCCCCGGTCGCGTACATGTGGTGGGCCCAGACCACCGCGGACAGCACGGTGATCGCGACGCTGGCGTAGACCATGCCCTTGTAGCCGAACAACGGCTTGCGGGCGAACACCGGGATGATCTCGGTGACGATCCCGAAGAACGGCAGCGCCACGATGTAGACCTCGGGGTGGCCGAAGAACCAGAACAGGTGCTGCCACAGCACCGCTCCGCCGCTGGCCGGGTCGAAGACGTTGGCGTCGAGGTTGCGGTCGGCGAGCAGGCCGAACAGTGCGGCGGTCAGGACCGGGAACGCGATGAGGATCAGCACCGAGGTGAACAGGATGTTCCAGGTGAAGATCGGCATCCGGAACATCGTCATCCCCGGCGCCCGCATGCAGGCGATCGAGGTGATCATGTTGACCGCGCCGAGGATGGTGCCCAGGCCGGACACGATCAGCCCGCTTGCCCACAGGCTTCCGCCCGGGCCGGGGGAGTGGGTCGCGTCCGACAGCGGGGTGTAGGCGAACCAGCCGAAGTCCGCGGCCCCGCCCGGGGTGAGGAACCCGCCCAGCACGATCAGCCCGCCGAACAGGAACAGCCAGTAGGAAAACGCGTTGAGCCGGGGGAACGCGACGTCCGGGGCGCCGATCTGCAGCGGCACGATGTAGTTCGCGAACCCGAACACGATCGGGGTCGCATACAGCAGCAGCATGATCGTGCCGTGCATGGTGAACAGCTGGTTGTACTGCTCGGTGGACAGGAACTGCAGTTCCGGGCGCGCCAGCTCCGCGCGCACCAGCAGTGCCATCGCGCCGCCGACCAGGAAGAACCCGAACGCGGTGACCAGGTAGAGCAGCCCGACGTCTTTCGGGTCGGTCGTGCGCAGCATCGCGAGCAGGCGCCCGCCCCGGGACGGGCGGGGCGGCAGTGACGCCGACGGAACGGCCTGGGGGCGGACGCTGCCGGGGGGCTGGGTGCGGGTCACCGTGGGCTTCTACCCACGATCGGATCGTGGCACACCCGCGCCGGTGTGCATTGATCCCGTGGGACCGGGTATGCGCGGACTCCACGCCAGATGGTGTGGTGCTCGAGCGAGGCCGGGAGGCCGAGATGCCTGTCCAGTCCGAACACCACTCGCACGGCCACGCTGTGTTCCCGTGGCCGCAGCTGCTGGTGCTGCTGACCGCGTTCGCGCTGCTGCTCTACGGCATGATCGGGTTCCGCTACAGCGGCCTGCCCGGGGTGCCTGAGGCCAGCCGGGAGCTGCTCGGGGTGGCGGTGGACCCGCTCCGCGACGTGGCCCACCTGGTTCTCGGGGTGGTTGGGCTGCTGTGCGCGACCCGGCTGTCGGCCGCCCGCGCCTACGGCTGGGTGCTGCTGGTCGTGGGTGCGGTCGAGGCGCTGCTGTGCCTGCTCACCGGGGTGTTCGGCGTGCTGCCGTCCGGGCCGCTCAACACCAACGGCGGGTCGGTGGCGGTCGCCGTGGTCTTCGTCGTGCTGGGGGTGGTCGCCGCGCTCGGTCCGGCTCGCCGGCAGATGCCCTACCTCGGGCTGCAGCGCAGCGTGGAGAAGACCGGGCGCCGGCTGGTCGGTCTGCGCGGGCGCAGCAGACGCTCGCAGTCCGATGAGCCGCAGTGAGGGCCCGTCCTGGGGTATGTCGGCCACCGTCGAGCTCATGGAGCGGAGCTCCTCCACGACAACGTGCTCGCTGACGCAGCTCGGGACACCTGCGCATGCTGCTTGAGCTGTCGATCGTCGGGCACCGTGCGGCGACGGGTGCCTCGGTCTGTGGCGTTGGGAGGTCGAGCTGGTCAAGGACACGACGACCCGCAAGACGTCCGACCCGGGCGAGCGGACGCGGCCCGTCCGATCGAGCTCCGCCGAGTACCTGATGCGTCGGCACGGTTCTGCGATGTCCTCGGTAGCTGGCCGACGGACAGCATGCCGAGTTGACCTCGTCAGTGCGGGTGGCAACGTCGCCGCCGCGCCGTCGTCCTACCGCAGCCGGTAGGGCGCTGACCAGAACGAGCCGCCCGGTCCGGCGCTGCGGTGCCTGTCGTCTGCCGGTGAGCCGTTCACCCGGTGTGGCCGGCCTGATCCGGATCGGCGCTGGTCGTCCAGACACTGGCCAGACCGAGGGCGTAGTGATCAGCCTGCGGCCCGCTCGCCACGAAGAGCGACTTGGGCCGGCCGTCATACCCCGGACGGTCGGGTCTCCGGTTCCGGGTCGTCGCCCGGTTCGGGCCGCAACGGTGCCAGTGCGGTGGTGTCGCCGAACCACAGCAGCGCGTCGTAGCGCCCGCCCAGCGTGGAGGGCACGTAGTTGCCGGCGCGTTCGCGTTCGGGGTGGTAGACCACGCCGATCGCGCGGTGGTCCAGCGTCGTCCGCAGCCAGGCGGGCTGCTCGGCCGTCGGCGGGAACGACAGCACCGAGGGCTGGTCACCGAGTGCCCGGTGCAGGAGGTCCTCGGCGCTGCCTGCGCGGCCGGCCGGAACGGTCAGCCGGCGCGCGGGCGCGCCCCAGTGGTTCCCGGCGACGACCTCGCCGCGGTGTCCGGCCTGGCCGACCAGCACGACCCCGCCGTCGGCGTGCCGCTCGCGGGCCAGCCGGCCCAGGTTGGTCATCCCGTGCTCGGCCATGTCGGTCGCCGCGGCGTCGCCGATGTGGGTGTTGTGTGCCCACACCACTCCCTTGGCGCCGGGGCCGGCATGCTCGAGCAACCGGTCGAGGGTGTCGGCCATGTGCTCGTCGCGCACGTTCCAGGATGCGGCGCCACCGCGGACCGCGGTGCGGTAGTAGCGTTCGGCCCCGGCCACCACGGCCGCGTTCTGCTCCGCGGCGAACCGGCCCTCGCCGTCGTCGCGGCGGGTGTGCTGCTCGCACAACGCGGTCAGGACGTCGACGACCGGCGCCTCGCAGTTCTGCGGCACCCAGCGGGTGGCGCGCGCGTACTCGAACGGGTCGGACCCGAACGGCTCGAAACACGCGTAGGCGGCCCGCGCGGCGTCGGCCAGCTCCGGCTCGTGCTCGGTGAGCCACTCCAGCACCGCGTCCATCGACCGGTACATGCTGTACACGTCGAGGCCGTGGAAACCGACGCGTTCCGCGGCCGGTACCGCGGCGTTGTGTTCGCGCAGCCAGGACGCCGCATCGCGCACCGCGGTGTTGGCCCACATCCAGGTCGGCCACCGGTCGTAGCTGCGCAGCACCTGCGCCGGGTCCGCGGGGACGTCCGGATCGCCGATCACGAAGCGGTGCACCCGGCGGCAGTCCGGCCAGTCGCCCTCCACCGCGACGAACCCGAAGCCGTGCTCGGCGACCAGGCGCCGGGTCAGGCGGTCGCGCCAGGCGTAGAACTCGTGGGTGCCGTGCGAGGCCTCGCCGATCAGCACCAGGCGGGCGTCGCCTGCGCGTTCGACGAGGTCGTCCAGGTCGGCGTCGGTGTGCAGCCGGCGGGCGGTCGCGCGCACCGCCCGGGCGGTCTCGTCGCTTCCGGAGGGGTCGAGCACCTCGCCCCCTTACCGGGTCACCACGCCGACCAGCGTGCCGTGCGCGATCACGTGCCCCTCGGCCGCTTCCTGCAGCTGTGCCGGCGTCACGCCCTTGCCGAGCCCGAGCGGGCGGTCCACTGCCAGCAACCGGAACACCAGCCGGTGCGAGTCGCCGACCGGCGGCTGCGGCGCCCGCCATCCCACCGTGCCGTCATCGGCGTGCCCGGCTATCGCGCCGTCGGGTAGCGCCAAGGCCGAGGTGATGCCGGTGACCTGCTTCGGGATTCCGACGGCCAACCAGTACACGGCGTCGTCGGCATCGCGGTCCTCGCAGACCAGGGCGTACTCGGCGGTGGCACCCGTCGTGTCGGTCCACTCCAGCGGCGGGCCCAGCTCGAGCGACTCGGCCGGGATCAGGTCCTGGTCGACGAACGCGGTGCTGCGCAGCGTGAGCGCTTCCCCGCCGGCGCCGGAGCCGCCCCGCTCCCCGCGCGGCCCGGCGGCACGGTCCGGGTCACCGAGCGTTCTCGGCGGGTAGTCGCGTTCGAGTTCGGCGTTCGCGGCGCGGTCGGCTTTGCCGTCATTGGTGTGACGGGTGCCCTCGTCGTCGTACTGGGCGCGCAGTCGGGTCCGCTTGACGTCGTAGGCGTGGCTGCCCGGATCCGGCATGAGTTTCTCCTCGGTCGTCGGCGTCCAGCCCGCCTACCCGTGCCCGCGGGGGGCACGCCCGGCCGGGTCTGCCGGACACGGCCGGTGTGCAGATTGCGCCGAGCGCAGCCGATGCGAGAGCAGGTACTTGTGGCCGCAGTACCCGTTCGAGGGCCGCGGCGCCGGTTGCCGGACCGCTGAGGACACCGGTGCGTACGGGGCAGGCGACCGAGCGAGGACGGCGCCGGTGTCGGCATCAACGACTGTCCCGGTTGCCCCACCCCCACCGGCCCGTTGTTGTCTGCGGGCCGCCGCGCCCGCTGGACGTATCGTCCGCAGGTCGGCGTATGTGGTCGCCACGGGTCATGGCATGCCAGGACGCTGTGTCGTACTCGTGGGAGTCGCGTCCACCGGTGCCACGATCCGCACTCGCCTCTTCGCGACCAGGCGGGCCTCGGATCCCGCCCGTCCGGGCCCCGCCTTCGGCCGGGCGGCACGCGGCGCCGCCTGCTACCGGCCGCGGCATGAGCGGGCGGACAACCGGGTACAAACGCCCCCACGACGGGGTCTGGCGCAGGAGGTGACCATGCATACGAACCAGTCGCGCAGGACCGCCGCCGACGACCGCGCCATCGAGAACAGGATTACGGTGCCTGAGCTGGTGGGGTTGCCGGCCGCCGAGGCGCATGACCGGGCTCTCGACGCGGGTGTTCTCGCGGTCGGGCGCAATGCCGTCGGCGTCGGACGTGGCCGCGTCGTCGAGCCGGAACCGGCTGCCGGACGATCGGGCGAGCGGGTGGCAGCACAGCCCCGGAGGCCGACGGTCGCTGGATGGCTCGGCCCCAGTACCGGGATTGCCCACATCCGATCCCGGCTGCAAGCACGATGCCGCCCACCAGCCAGCACGCCGAGTCTTGTACACACCGTTGACGAACACTGCCCGCTCCCGGAGTGACCGCGGGTGATCTCTGGTCCGCGCTTGTCGCCGCCGACCAGCTCGGACAGTCGGTACGGCGCTTATCGGCCGGTGGTGCGGCGCCACGCCTGGATGCGATCGGACTCGGTACGGGCTCTGCGGGCGGCGGCGGCTCCGGCGACCTGTTCGGGAGTGCCACCGCCTTGGCTGACCTGGCGCTCAGCCTCGGCGAGCTCCGCAGCGGCGGCTGCGTCGCCGGGATCGGTGAGGTCGGGCGGCAGGTCCTGACGTGCCATCCGCTCCGATTCCGAATCGGTCATGGCGGCTCCACATCCCTAGTCACAGTCACAGCGCCGCGCCTCTGCACTTGTCACGGTGCGCTATCTGGTGTGGTACCCGGCCGGTGGGGCACCGATGCCAAAGTCGCGCCTTCGATTCGACGGTTCGCGGTGAACACCGCTGCTTGGCGCAGGACCGGCGAAGAACGCGAGGGCCGCTGGCTCTGTTCCCGTTACGAGTCGGCAGCACGCCCGGTGCACCGTGCTCCGGGGCCCACCCGCCCCCGAGCAACGACGACGGCGTACGAGCTGTACGAGGGTGAGGCGGGCGCGGCGTTGCGGCTCGTCGAGGAGCTGCGCGGCGCCCGCCGACGAGCACGAGCGGGCGCTGCTGCGGCATCTGAAGTGGGCGGCGGGGGGAGGGCCTGGGAACAGGTCTCCGAAGCCGTGGACGGCCAGCTCGGCGGTCGCGCGGCCATGCAGAAGTGGTGCTCACGGCTGACCTCGCGCTTCCGACGCACGACGACCGGCAACATGCGCCGGGGTACCGCCGATCCGGCGGCTCGACGGTCTACCGTCTCCGGCGTCGATACGACGACATCAACGGAGTGATCGTGACTGAGCTCCAAGACACCCTGACCACGATCTGCAACCAGCTCGCAGCGGTCGTGCAGCAGCAGGCCGATGATCCGAACCCGAGCCACGACGACTTCCACACCTGGGGCTGGGCACTGTCCGAACTGCTCGACCGCACGTACCAGGTCGCGCTCGTGCTCGAGGAGCAGGTCACGCACTACGGCGACACCCGCATCCTCAGCGACGACGAGGGGGCCAGCCCGGCGGGGCGGCTGCTCGAGACCGTGACCCGGCTCGTCCAGACCCGTGAGGCGCTGGCCCACGCCCAGCAACACCTCAGCGAGTACCACGCAGCTATCTCCCACATCAGCGTCATGGTCGACCCGAACGCCGAGGTCGGGTCATGAGGACGGGCGGAACCGATACTCGTCACCGTGGGAGACGTAGTGGAACTCGGTGTCCACCGAGGAGGCCTCGGCCGCCTGTTTGACGTCGTCGAGGCCGGACTGGAACACCGAGAAGTCGTTGTAGTGGATCGGGACGGCCGTGCGCGGTTCGATGATCTCCACGCAGCGCACCGCTTGTTCGCCGGTCATGGTCACGACTGTGCCGAGCAGCGTGGTCCCGCCGGCATGGATCAGCGCCAGGTCGATGTCGGGGTACCAGCGGGGGATGTCGTAGAGCCGGTCGTGCAGCAGCGTGTCCCCGCTGATGTAGAGGCGGAACCGATGATCGTCACCGTCGTAGAAGTCCAGCATGCTGCCCATCACGGGCGGCAGCAGCCCGGCGACGTGGTCGGGTGCGTGTTTGCCGGGCATCGAGGTCACCCGCAGCCGGGAGTCGCCCTTGGTCACCTCCTGTGACTCCCACGTGTCGAGGGCGTAGCTCTGCGTGAAGCCCTGCTCGTGCAGCAGGCCGACCGCATGTTCGTTGGTGACGATGGGCAGGCTCTTGTCGAGCTCGCGGGCTGCGACGTCGTCGAAGTGGTCGCCGTGATGGTGGGACAGGACGACCAGGTCCAGCGGGGGCAGCTCGGAGATCTGGCACGCCGGCTCGACCTCCCGGCGTGCGTAGGCACCGTGGCCCAGGTGCACGTGGTCGCCGGCGTGGAGGAAGGCCGGGTCGGTGAGGATCGAGAACCCGCCGTAGTGGATCACCGTCGTGGCGTTGCCGACGAAGTACAATCGCCCCTCGCCGAAGTCAGGCTGTTCGGTAGCCGGCACATCGATGACCATCGAGCACTCCTCCTCGTACGCGGTCCTGCCTGGCGTCGGCGGCCATGTACCCGGCCGCCACAGCGGCATACCGGGGGCTTGGACTCGGTTCCCGACTTCCACCGGCGGCGGAACCCGTTCCGGCGAGCTCGATCAGCGCCAGCTTCCTCCAGGATGCTCGACGGGTAAGCGACCGCGTTCACGCCGGTGAGCTGGCGTTGACCGGAGGTGGGCGCGCCCTGCGAGAGATGCTCCACCACCGAGCACATGGGCTACGCGCCCGGTGGCTTCGGCCGCGCGTGGCTCGCACCCATTCACGCGGCGGCCCAGCACAGAACTTGGCCCCTGAGCGGCCGATGCTCCGAGCAGGCCACAGCCCGCCCGCGGCGGATACCGCGCTGGCGCCGAAGACGACCGGCGTCTCCCGGGCGCGTCGTGCCAGGCCGGCGGTGTGGTGAGCAGCACCGCGGTGTAGGTGGTCATCGCCCCCGCCGAGGGCCGCGGCACCGACGCCGGTCGTTCGGCCTCGGTTGCCCGAAAGCGCCCAGCCGAGCGCGAAATGGCTTCCAGTGGTTGAGTGCCCGAGCATGGCGCGGTAAGCCTGAGGAATCGAAGTGGTTGAGGTGATCGACATGCCCGGTGTTCGCCCTGACGAGCTTGCCGAGGCCGATCTGGTGCGCGAGCTTGAACACTTGCACATGACCCGGCACACCACGTTCTTGCACGGCTCGTCGGATGCGTTGGCCGAGCACTCCAGTCGCACCGGCGAGCTCGAACGCGAGTACGTGCGGCGGCACCCCGACCGGAAGGTCGATCCCGCCCGCACCCGCAAGGGTGCGCGGGCGCTGCACCAGCCCAGGCCCGAGAGCACGGAGCGCCCCGACAGACCCGGTGCGGGCGATCCCACGGGGTCCTCGACCCTGCACCACACGGCGGGCCCCGAGGGTCGGGATTCGGTCGACCGGATGAGCACGGAGTAGCCACCCCGCTCGGCCGGAGAGTGGTCCGTGCAGGCTTCGGCCGCGTCGGACTGCCACCTGCATGCGGCTCAACGCCTACCGGGGGTCCGGCTCACCGTTCGGGGCCGGAGCATCTCGGTACCGCGGTCTGGCCTGATGGCGGCGTTCGCGCTCAGCCAAGGACTGCGGCGACCTGCTCGGCGATCACCACGTCCTCCCGAGCGGTGACGACGGCCGTGGTCACCGCGGCGCCGTCCGGGGACAGCACGGCGTCGCCGCTGTGGGCCTCGTCGTTCCGGGCGGGGTCGAGGCGCAGCCCGAGGAACTCCAGGCCGCGCACGGCTCGTTCGCGCATGCGTGGCTGGTGTTCGCCGACGCCGCCGCTGAAGGTCAGTACGTCCAGTCCACCGAGTGCGGCGATCATCGCGGCCACCCCGGCTCGGGCGTGGTGGGCCCACACGTCCAGTGCGGCGGCGGAACGGGCGTCACCGTCGTCCGCGGCGTCCTGGATGTGTCGCGGGTCGGACTCGCCGGCCAGGGCGAGCAGGCCGCTGTCTCGGTTCAGCGCGTCGGCGACGTCGTCGGGGTCGAGACCGCGCCCGGCCAGCCACGGCGGCACGGCCGGGTCCAGATCGCCGCTGCGGGTGCCCATGACCAGCCCGGAGGTGGGGGTGAAGCCCATCGTGGTGTCGACCGAGATGCCCCGGTCGATCGCGCACAGCGATGCGCCGGCGCCGAGGTGCGCGTTGACGATCCGCAGGTCGGCCGGATCGCGGTCGAGCAGTTCGCCGGTCCGGCGCGTCGACCACTCGTGGGCCATGCCGTGGAAGCCGTAGCGGCGTACGCCGAACTCCGTGCGCCAGCGGGCCGGCACGGCGTAGGTGGCGGCTGCGGCCGGGATCGTGCGGTGGAACGCGGTGTCGAAGCAGGCCACATGGGCCGCGTCGGGCAGCAGCGCGCGGGCCCGGCGCAGCGCGTCCAGGGCCGGGCCCTGGTGCAGCGGGGCGAGCCCGCGCAGCGCGTCGATCCGATCCAGCACGGCATCGTCGACGGCGACCGGGCCGGTGAACTCGTCACCACCGTGCACGACCCGGTGCCCGACCGCGTCCGGCGGGGGGTCGCCGGCGAGGCCGGGCAGGGCTTCGGCGAGCCCGTCGGGGTCGACGGTGTCGGTGTCGAGGGTGCGGACCGTGCCGTCGTCCTGGTCGAGCAGCGCGAGCTTGAGCGACGACGATCCGGCGTTGATCACGAGCGTCCTCATGTGTCCGGCCACGTCCAGTCGACGATGTCCGGTGCGTCGGCGCCGGTCCGGCGGGTGTGGTCGCGGCAGCGCAGCCGCTCGTCGACCATGTGCTGGCGCAGCGCCGCGTGCGCGACGTTGAGTCCCGGTACCCGGTCGATCACGTCGATGACCAGGTGGAAGCGGTCGAGGTCGTTGAGCATCACCATGTCGAACGGGGTCGTGGTGGTGCCTTCCTCGACGTAGCCGCGCACATGGATGTTCGGATGGTTGGTCCTCCGGTAGGTGAGGCGGTGGATCATCCACGGGTAGCCGTGGTAGGCGAAGATCACCGGCTTGTCGGTGGTGAACAGCCCGTCGAAGTCGCGGTCGGACAGGCCGTGTGGGTGCGCCCGTTCGTCCTGCAGGCGCATCAGGTCGACCACGTTGACCAGCCGCACCTTCAGCCCTGGTAGGTGGGTACGCAGCAGGTCGACCGCGGCCAGCGCCTCGATCGTGGGCACGTCGCCGGCGCAGCCGAGCACGACATCGGGTTCGGAGCCGGCGTCGGTGCAGGCCCAGTCCCACAGCCCGATCCCGCGGACACAGTGGGCCCGCGCCTCGTCCGGTCCGAGCCACTGCTGTTGCTCGTTCTTCCCGGCGACGACCACATTGATCAGATCCCGTGAGGCGAGGCAGTGTTCCATGGTGGCGAGCAGCGTGTTGGCGTCCGGCGGGAGGTAGGCGCGCACGATCTCGGGCTGCTTGTTCAGCACGTGGTCGAGGAAGCCCGGGTCCTGATGCGAGAACCCGTTGTGGTCCTGACGCCAGACGTGGCTGGTCAGCAGGTAGTTCAGCGCTGCGACCGGGCGCCGCCACGGGATTCCTCGGCTCTCCTCGAGCCACTTGGCGTGCTGGTTGAACATCGAGTCGACGATGTGGACGAACGCCTCGTAGCAGTTGAACAGCCCGTGGCGGCCCGACAGCAGGTAACCCTCCAGCCAGCCCTGGCAGAGCTGCTCGTTGAGGACCTCGAGCACCCGGCCGTGCCGGGCCACGTCCTCGTCGCCGGCCTCCAGCCGGCCCAGGAACTGCCGGTCGGTCACGTCGAACACGGCCTGCAGCTTGTTCGACACGGTCTCGTCCGGGCCCATGATCCGGAACGTCTCCGGGTTGCGGCGGACGACCTCGGCCAGCCAGCCGCCCAGCGCCCCGGTCGCACTCACCGAGACCGCGCCCGGGGCAGCCACGTCGACGGCGTGCTCGGCAATGGTGGGTAGCCGTAGATCGCGCAGCAGCTCGCCGCCGTTGGAGTGCGGTGTCGCGCTCATCCGCAGGTCGCCGGACGGGACGTGAGCAGACAGGTGCTCGCGTGGGCGGCCGTCGTCGTCGAACAGCTCCTCGGGGCGGTAGGAGCGCAGCCAGCGCTCCAGTTGAGCACGGTGGTCGTCGTCGTCGCGCACGCCGGGCAGCGGGACCTGGTGGGCTCGCCAGGTGCCCTCGACCTGGCGACCGTCGACCTCGGTCGGGCCCGTCCACCCCTTCGGGGTGCGCAGCACGAGCACCGGCCAGCGGGGCCGCTCCACGTCCCGGCCGGCCCGGTGTTGCTCGGCGGCCCGCTCGCGGATCCGGCGGATCTCGGCGGTGATCTCGTCCAGCGTCGCTGCCATCCGCCGGTGCACCGCAGCCGGGTCTTCCCCGTCGAAGCCGCCCTCCACCAGATAGGGGAGGTGGCCGTGGCCCTCCAGCAGCGCCTGGAGGTCCTCGGCGCGGATTCGGGACAGCACCGTCGAGTTGGCGATCTTGTAGCCGTTGAGGTGCAGGATCGGCAGCACGGTGCCGTCGTGCACCGGGTGGGCGAAGGTGTTCGACTGCCACGACCCGGCCAGCGCACCGGTCTCGGCCTCGCCGTCACCGATCACACAGGTGACCAGCAGGTCCGGGTTGTCGAACGCGGCCCCGTAAGCATGCGCGAGCGAGTAGCCCAGTTCACCGCCCTCGTTGATCGAGCCGGGGGTCTGCGCCGCGGCGTGCGAGGGGATGCCGCCGGGGAAGGAGAACTGGCGGAACAGCTCCGCCATCCCCTCGGCGTCGCGGGACACGTGCGTCCAACGCTCGGTGTAGCTGCCCTCCAGCCAGGCCGCCGCGACGACGCCGGGGCCGCCGTGGCCGGGCCCGGTGATCATCAGGGCCGCCTGCCGGTCCCGGCTGATCACCCGGTTCACATGCGCCCACACGAAGTTCAGGCCGGGCGTGGTCCCCCAGTGCCCGAGCAGCCGCGGCTTGATGTGCTCCGGCCGCAGCGGCTCGCGCAGCAGCGGGTTGGCCATCAGATAGATCTGGCCCACCGACAGGTAGTTCGCGGCTCGCCACCAGGCATCCACGGCGGCGAGGTCGTCGGGCTCCGGGCGGGAGCGAGGGGCCGGTGTGGCCTCGGTGGGTGCGCTGGTCATCGACCGGCGATTACCCGCCGGGGCGGCGAGCATGCCTGTGGCGCTGCTGCGGTGCTGCAGGCGATAGCCCCGCGGGGGCGTCGGCGGCCGAGCGGGCCACGTGACGACTCCGTTGCGGTGCTGGGCACCGTCCGTCGTGGTCACGGCGCGCCGCCCGGTCCGAATGAACAGCAGGCGCCCGGCACGAGTCGCTCAAAGGCTGGGACCTCGCTACGGTCTTCACCGGCGCCGTCGCGCCCCGGGCTCGGTCCGGTCGGAGTCGGCCCGTTCCTCGGCGCCGGTGTGTCCGGCGAATCCCTCATCCTGGCCCGCGATGCGACCGACGTATTCGCCGGTGGCTCCGGTCCCGGTGCTGGCCGCGGCGTCGCCGGCCTGCGACGGCATCCCGCCGGTGGCCCGGGTGTTGGCCAGGTTCGGGTCGGGCTCGACGTCCTCGGCGGGGCCGCGGCCGAGGAGCCGATCCAGCAGGTGCTTCAACATCGATCATCGTCCCGTTCGTCCGCCGGCGTCACCAGCTCGTGCGGGCAGCGCGGTCGCCGCGGCGGCGCGGTCCTTCGCCGATGGCGGGGACTCGCGCGGTGGAGTCGTCGCACACGAGGGCAACTGGTCACGCCCGGCCCTTACCCGTCTGCTGGTGTCCGACGCGTGGCCGGCTGTGATCACGCGGTCGCTCGCCGCTGTGCGCGCCGGGTGACAGGCCGGATGGCGGGAGTCCCTGCACTGCCGGCGCGGGTCCTTCTCATCGCTGCAGCACCTCGAGCGCCTGCTCGGTGGCGTGCGCGGGACTGCTGTCGGTGTCGATGGGGTGCGCCTCAGGCCACGGATCGGCGGCGTCGTGCAGACGTCGGGCGACCTCGGGCCCGGCGTCGGAGCGTCCGGAACCCCGCTCGGCCGCTCGTGCTGCCGCGGTCTCCCGGTCGACCACACACCGCAGCGCGATCAGATCGGCTCCCGCCTCCTGCGCCACCCGGGCCGCGTGCTCGCGCGCTGCGGCGCGGGTCCAGCTCGCATCCAGCACCACCGACGCGCCGTGCCCGGTCTGGTGGGCCGCCTGGCGGCACAGCTGGGCGTAGGTCCGCTCGGTGTGCTCGGCGGAGTACAGGTCCGCGCCCTCCGGCGCCTGCGCATCGGGATCGAGCCCGGCGATCTCCTTGCGCACCCGGTCGCTGGACAGCACCACCGCCCCGATCCGCTCGGCCACCGCCCGCGCGAGCGTGGTCGTGCCCGATGCCGGCGGCCCGCCGACCAGGATCATCCGCGGGGTGGCCTGCCGAAGCCGGGTCACGGAGAGGTCGAGCAGTGCGCGGGCCTGTCCGGCGGCATCAGTGTCGATGCCCTGCTCGTGGCGCAGGCAGGCCGCCTTGGCCCGGATCGCGGCCCGGTGGGCCACGAACAGGTCGAGCAGCGGTTCGGGCGCCGGGTCGTCGGCCCGCTCGCAGTATCGCCGCAGGAACGTCTGGGCCAGCTCGGGATGCCCCTGCTGGTGCAGGTCCATCACCAGGGCGGCGGCGTCGTCGAGGCCGTCGACGAAGCGCAGCCGGTCGTCGAACTCGACGCAGTCGAGCAGGCGCGGCCCGTCGGCGAGGCAGAACACGTCGTTGGCCAGCAGGTCGCCGTGCCCGTCGACGATCCGGTGCTCGGCGATCCGTCGATCGAACAGCGGCGCCCGGTGCTCGATGAAGCCGTACGCGCGCCGCTGGACCTCGTCCAACGTCTGCGCGTCGAGCGGGTCGCCGGCGAACGGCCGGAGACCGTCGAGGTTGGCGCGCCACTGCGCGCGCCGCGCCGCCGTCCCGGCCTGCTCATCGATCTCCGGGGAGCGCTGCGCGCCGGAGTGGAACCGGGCGAGCACGTCGGCCACCTCACCGACGCGGTCGTGCAGCGACTCCTCGGCCGGCCCGGCATCGACCAGCGCCTGCAACGATCGCTCCTGCGGCAGCCGGTGCATGACCACCAAGTGGTCACAGACCGCGCCGTCGGTGCCCACGACGTCGGCCACCCCGAGGTAGACGTCCGGGGCCAAGCGCCGGTTGAGCTCGACCTCCCGATGACACACCTCCCGTCGCTGCTCCAGGGTGCGGAAGTCGAGGAAACCGAGGTCGACCGGCTTCTTCGCCTTGTAGACGTGGTCGGCGACGGCGAATACGACCCCCGAGTGCGTCTCCACGGCACCGGCATACGGCCGGTCGTCCATCAGACCTCCTCCCGGGTCGGCGGCGGGGGGCTGCCGACGCCGGCTACCCGTCGTGCCGGGCGGCAACCGTCGACCGGCTCACCGGCGCGCCCGTACCGCGTCGTCGAGGTAGCGCAGTCGCAGCCCCGAGGGGGACCCTGGCAGGACCGCGCCGCGGACAAGCGGCGGGCAGCGTGCAGGTGCTTCACGAAATGACCTAACCAGGAGGCAGCATCGCCGACCGCAACGAACACGAAGACGACCCGGCCGCCGGCCCCGAGCAAGCTCTGGACGCACTCGAGGAAACGGTTCTCGGACATCGGGAAGATCAGACCCGCACCGATTCCGAGGACGGCACACAGGACGACGCTCACGATGACGACGCGGCCGATCAGGGCACCATCAGCCGTGGACCCGGGGCCGAGCCATCCTGAGTCAAGCTCGCCTCGCCCACCGCACGGCAAGATCGACCACGGCGGACCGACCACCTCGGGCGGGGATCCTGGACCACAACCGCACCCGGTCGCAGCTCCGTCGGCGTCCGTGAGCTGACCAACGACCCAGCACCGCGCCCGCGACCACAGGGCAGTGCTCCGGCCCGTCGCCGCCCTCCCGGTCCGGCTGCCACCACCCTGGAGGAGTCCGTATGCGTCGCTTTCACGTCACCGTCGGCGTTCTGCAGTGTCCGATGAGTGATGACGACCTGGCCCAGCTCGATCAGGATCCGTCCGGTTGGCTGATCAAGCAGCGCAGCGGTGGATGGCGCTCGGGGTTCCGCCTCGACCTGGAAGGCTCCGCCGAGGACCCCGGCTCGGCCGAACGCGATGCCCGAACCGAAGTCGCGCACTGGCTAGTAGCGTGTCGCCGCTAAATCAGGCTCTATGTGGTGTACGAGTTCTCGCAGTTCACTCCTGCTGCTGAGAGGATGCCCTCACGATGCCTCGCGCAAAGGTGTTCACGATCGGGTTGTCGGCTGCCGATCGTGAGTTCCTGGTCAAGCTGACCACCTCCGGGATTCATCCGGCACGGATGATCATGCGGGCGCGGGTGCTGCTGGAGTCGGACGAGAACGCCGGACCGGTGGCCGATCGGGCCGTGATCGCGGATCGGGTCGGAACGTCGGAGAACACCGTGCGGGCGGTGGC
>NZ_FOUY01000088.1 GCF_900115005.1 Pseudonocardia ammonioxydans
GGCAGTGAACGTAGTGAACGTGCGGGTCTGTTTGACCCGCCTACGGCCGTCCGGGTTCGGTGTGCGGACGCACGCGACCACCTCGTCCTTACCGATGTCGATACCTGCGCACCGCTCGATCAGCGTGTCCATCCGTGGCCTCCTCGCCCCGCTCCCGGACAGGGGTGGGGCCGGCGGGGCCGACCGATCAACGACGCTGTAAGGCGTGCACGAGACAACAATTCGAGGTGCCGGGAAGGCCCCTGGCATCAGTCTCTGACACAGGCTCTCGCGCACCAAGCAAGAACGAGCTCAGCCGACCCCGCACCGATTCTCATCCTTCAAGGCGGCCAGCGGTAGCGGCCATGGGGTCTCTGATCGACGCATGGCGACCGGGGTCGTGAAGTTCTACAAGGCAGAGAAGGGCTGGGGCGCGATCAGCAGCCCGGAGCTGCCCGACGGCCTCGACGCCTTCGTCCACTTCAGCGCCATCGAGGCCGAGGGCTACAAGGTGTTCGAGCAGGGCGACCAGGTCGAGTTCGACTACGAGCCGGCCCAGCAGGACAGCTTCCGGTTCCGCGCGACGCGCGCACGACGCCTCTGACACCTGGCTCATCCCGCCTCCCACCCGGACGACGGTATGCCGCAGATCGTGCAACCGGACGCCGGGGAGGCCCTGCCGGGTCGAGGGCCGGCGCGTGCAGCAGCGTCCACGCGCGCAGCGCTGCTCGGCCGGTGGCCGGCGAGCGTTGCCGCAGGTGCACGGCCGTCACCCGGGCCGGGACGTGCCGGCCCGGGACTGCGGCGGGAAGCCACGCACCGACGACGCTCACCGTCCCCACCAGGTCATCGGCGTCGACGTTCCTGCGGCACCGCACGACGTCAGTCCTCGGCAGCCCTGAGCAGCTGGTAGGGAAGACACTGCGGGCTGCCGTTCCGCCGGTCGTAGATGATGTCGGCCTCGACGCCGAAGATGTCCCTGATCACGCGCGGGGTCACGACCTCGTGCGGCGGCCCGGCGGTGTGGACCGCGCCCTCGCAGAGGGCGATCATGTGGTGCGAATAGCGCGCGGCGCTGTTCAGGTCGTGCAGCACCATGACGGAAGTCTGTTTCTCCTCGCGGTTCAGACGGGCGAGCAGTTCGAGTACCTCGAGCTGATGGCCCATGTCCAGGTAGGTGGTGGGCTCGTCCAGTAACAGCGTGTCGGTCTCCTGCGCCAGGGCCATGGAAATCCAGGCACGCTGACGCTGGCCACCGGACAACGTGTCCAACGACCGGTCGGCGAACTCGTCCACGCCCGTGATCTCCAGTGAGCGGGCGACGGCCCGCTCGTCGGACTTCGACCACTGCCGGAGGAAACTCTGGTGCGGGTAACGACCCTGGGAGGCCAGCTCGCGGACGGTGAGTCCCTCCGGGGCCCGTGGGTCCTGGGGCAGCACACCCAGTCTCTTCGCGACCTCGCGGGTCGCGAGGTTGGCTATGGCCTCGCCGTCGAGGTAGACGGTGCCGGAACGGGGCTTCAGGAGGCGGGCCATCGCACGCAGCAGAGTGGACTTCCCGCAGCCGTTCGGACCGACGATCGAGGTGATCCGACCCTGCGGCACGTCCACCGAGAGATCGGCCAGTACGGTGGTCTCCTCGTAGGCGAACCTGATCCGCTCGGTCCTGAGCTTGCTCACGGCTCTCGACTCCACTTCAGGCACACATGTCCTCCGGCGTTCTGTCGACGATCAGGGATCTCGAGGTCTATGTGTTCCTGCTCCTGTAGAGCAGGTAGATGAAAAAGGGTGCACCGAGAATCGCGGTGACGATTCCGGCCGGGATCTCCACCTGCGGGAGGACGGCTCGACCGACGAGGTCCGCGCCGACGACGATCGCGGCTCCGGTCACCGCGGCCACCGGGATGAGGCTGCCGTGCGACGTGCCGACCATCCGGCGGGCGATGTGCGGGGCCATCAGCGCGACGAACCCGATCGTCCCGGCGGTGGCCACCGCGGTCCCGGCCAGCGCCACGCTCGTCAGCAGCAGCAGCGCACGCGTCCTCCTGACCGGCACGCCTATGACGTGTGCGACGTCGTCGCCGAGGTTCAGTGCGTTGAGGCGGCGGGCGAGGAACAACGCCGGCGGGAGGAAGAGCAGCAACCACGGCAGGAACGAGTACAGCTCGTCCCAGCCGCGGCCGTAGACGCTCCCGGTGAGCCAGATCAGGGCGAGGGAGACCTGCTGCACCTCACCGAAGGTGATCATGAATGTGGTGCCGGCGCCGGCGATCGCGCCGAGCCCGATACCGACCAGCACCAGCCTGACCGGCGAGCTGTCCCGCCTCCACGCCAGCACGTACAGCAACGCAGCCACGATGAAGGCACCGCCCAGGGCCGCCGGCTGCAGGTATGCCGCGGAGACCGACGGCACGGCCACGATCAGGCTCACCGCCGCCAACGACGCCCCGGCGTTGACACCGACGATGTCGGGCGCGGCGAGTCCGTTGCGCGTGAGTCCCTGCAGTATCGCCCCGCTCACGGCCAGTGCGGCCCCCACTGCCACCGCGACCAGTGCACGTGGCAGCCGGAGGGTGTTGATGACGAAGGCCTGACCGGCGTCGTCCCCGAGACCGAGAACCGTGCGCACGACCGCCGGCGGCGGCACCGGATAAGGGCCGTAGCCGACGTTCAGCACCACGCCGGCGAACACGACCAGACACAGCACGATGAAGATCAGGGTCGCGCGCCGGTCCAGCCGCAGCGAGACAGGTCCGGCTCGGAGCGTGGCCTCACCGGTGGTCAGACGGGAGACGACGGACATCGGGCGACCCATCTACTGCCGTGCCCTGGATCGCGCCAGATAGATGAAGAACGGCGCGCCGACGAGAGCGGTCGTCACGCCGACCGGGATCTCCTGCGGCCGCAGTGCCACACGCGAGACGATGTCGGCACCCAGGAGCACGATCCCTCCGACGACTGCGGAGTAGGGCAGGATCCAGCGATAGTCCAGACCGACGACGAAGCGCACGGCGTGGGGCACGACGAGCCCGATGAAGCCCACCGGCCCTGCCACTGCGACGGCGCTGCCTGCCAGCAGCACCACCGAGAGCGCGGCGAGGGACTTCGTGAGCCTGGTCCTCTGCCCCAGCCCGGTGGCCACGTCGTCACCGAGCATCAGTGCCGTGATCCGACGGCTCAGCGCCAGCGCGAGCAGGAGTCCGGCGCAGACGTAGGGCGAGATCTGCTGCAGCAACGCCAGGTCGCGGCCGAGCAGCGACCCGGCCAGCCAGAACCGGATCGTGTCCAGGGTCTGCTCGCTGAGTATCAGCATCGCCGTCGTGAACGACGACAGCAGCGCTGCCACCGCGGCCCCGACGATGGCCAGCCGCATCGGGCCCATCTCGCCGCGCCCCACCGAACCGATCCCGTACACCAGCGTGGCCGCGACCGCCGCTCCGACGAAGGCGACGAGCGCATACGTCGACAACGACGTCGTCCCGAACACGAACACGGCCGTCACCACGGCGAAGGCCGCTCCGGCGTTGATTCCGAGGATGCCCGGATCCGCCAACGGGTTGCGCGTGAGCCCCTGCATGATCGCACCTGCCACAGCCAGGCAGGCTCCGACCAGCGCCGCGCCGAGTGCACGCGGAACCCGGATCGTGCGGACGATGAGGTCGTCCCGCGAACCGTCGTGGTCGGCGAATGCCCGCAGCACATCCATCACGCCGATCCGCGACGCCCCGAAGTGGATGCTGACGACGAGGCCCACGGCCAGCACCGCCGTGCAGACCGCCAACCCGAGAAGCAGCGCGTACCGCGAGCGCAACACTGAGATGAGCCTGCCTGGTTCAGATCGGGTCAGTTCGACGGACCACCGGTTCCCGGATCGACGCCCGCCGCACCGCCTCCCTCCGGAGCTCGGCCGTACAGCATCCCGGTGCCCTCGTCCGCGATCAGTTCCATCGAGACCAGCCCCCTGGAGCGGGTCCACAATGCGCGGTCGACCGGGTAGACGTCGCCGGCTCGCACAGCGCGCAGACTCTGCCAGACCTCCGACCCCTGCCAGTCGTCCATCGTGGTCTCCGCGTCGGTCATGACGAACAGAACGTCGGGGTCGATTTCGGCCAGGCCTTCCAACCCGACCGAGGAGGAGTCCGAGTCCGCGGGGAACGCCGCCGCTTCCGGTGCGTACGGTACCCCCACCCGTTCGAGGACGTCGGCCACGTAGGACCCTTTCCCCTGGATCTGTGCGGTACCGCGTTCCCGGGGAATGATGGCCAGGGTCTGGCGCTTGTCGCCTTCGGGAACCGTCCGGGCGAACGCGTCCAGTCTTCCGTTCAGGCGGTCTATCTCTGCGTTCGCCGCGTCTGTCCTGTTGAGGGCCTCCGCGACCTTCCGGGTCACGTCCAGGGTTTCCTGGTACCCGGAGTACCGGACCGTGAACACGACCGTGGGTGCGATCGCACTCAGTTCGTCGTAGATCCCCGCGTGCCGATCGTTGTCGGCGATGATCAGATCGGGTTGGAGGTTCGCGATCTGCTCCAGGTCGGGCTCCGCCCGGGTCCCGACCGACTGCCACTCGCCGATCCTCTCCCGCACCTGTGGGATCAGGTTCTCCGGATCTCCGTCGTCGACCACGCCGACCGGGCTCGCGTCCAGAGAAGCCAGCATGTCCACGTAGGGGAACTCGAGCGCCACGACCCGCTGGGGCCGGTCGGGCACCATGGTCTCTCCCATGTCGTGCGCGACGGGCCGGGTGGCCCCGGCCGTGTCGCCGCCGCCTCCCCCGGCGCACGCGGTGACCAACAAGAGAACGGCGGCCAGCAAGGAGACCGTTCCGATCCCACGTCTCCCACGGTTTCCGACTCGACTACTCATCGTTGAGCAAGCTCCATTCTGGATATGATCGTTTACGTTGTCGCCTGGTGCCGAACCGGGCCACAGTGCGCCGGATCCGGTGTTCAGGAGGTGAACGGTCCCGCAGGGCCGACCAACAGGGTCGGACCGAGCGTCCGGGGTTCACCCAGGCCGCTCGATGCCGCTGGGACGCCGTCGACGGACCGCGCCCGGTCACACTCGTCCGCGCCGTATCCACCCAGCGGGGCCGCGGCGCGCTGCCCATGGGGCCGGCCGACCTCGGCGCGGTCTGGCGCCGGGAGGCGGGCCGGACCGGCCTGGTCAGGTACACCGCCGCGACCACCAGTGCGGGCAGCAGGCACAGGACGAGGAGCGTCGGCTGGTACGAGCTCGACCACGCCCTGCCCAGTGCGAGAACGAGAGGACCCGGCGCGGAGGTGCCGATGATCACCGCGTGCACCGTGCCGCGCAGGGTAGCGAGGTGGCCGGAACCGAAGCCCTCGTTGAACACGACCCCCTTGAGAGTGCGGATCCCGCCGATGCAGGCGCCGAGTGCCAGGCCGTAGACGACGGCGGTCCAGCCCGGGCGCACGCATCCGGCACCGACGGTGGCGAGGGCGAGCATCACCATCACGGCGACGATCAGTGCGCGGTCGCCGACGTAGTCGGCCAGCCAGCCGAACAGGAAGCTGACGGACAGCCCGGCGAACAGCTGCGGCACGAAGTTGGCTGCCGCCTCGGCGACGCTCAGACCACGCTCCCCGAGCAGTGACACCTGGTGGAACGTCAGGGCGGTGGTGACCAGGCTGCACACGCCGGTCCCCGCGATGACGATCCAGAAGACCGAGGTCCGCCCGGCTTGCCGCAGGGTCCGGTCGGCGGCGGAGCTGCCGGCTCCGGCCGGCGTCCCGGGCTCGGGCCCACTGGGCGTCACGTCCCCGGGAGGGCCCGTGCCCACCGCGAGGTCGCCGCCGGTGCGCACCCGCCGTGGCAGGACCAACAGCGCAGCAGGCACGGTCAGGGCGAGGACGGCCCACCCCTGCAGCTGCCACACCGTGCGCCACCCGAGATCGTTGATCAGGTGCTCGAGCCCCAGCGGAGCCAGCGAGATCACGGACGTGCCCACCGCGGTGACGACCCCGGTCGCGAGTCCCCTGCGCCGCTGCACGTAGACCGCGACCGCGGTGGTGGCCACGAGGCTCAGAGCACCCTGCCCACCGATGCGGATGCCGACGAAGGCCGCCGTCAGCCCGACGATCTCGGTGACGGCGGCGGCAGCCAGCAGGATCGCCCCGAAACAGCATCCGATGACGGCCATGACGCGGCGTGGCCCGAAACGGTCGAGCATCCTCCCCAGCCACGGCATCGCCGGCGCCCCTGCCAGCGAGCCGATCGCATAGGCCGTGGCCACCGACCATCGGGGCACCTCGAGGGATGCGATCAGCGGGTCGACGAACACCGAGACGGCCGCGGTCTGTCCCGGCGCGGTCATGGCAAGGGCCACCGACGCCGAGCCGATCACCCGCCTGCGATAGCCACGGGGGGCGTTCCCGGGCCCGTCTCCCGTGCCTGCCGGGGCGGGCCGGCCGGAGGCGATCGACACGAGATCTCCTGTCAGAGTCGACATGCGGCCGTTCTCCCGGGCACGTGCGGCGGTCGGTCAGGGCATGACGGACCCGGTCAGGGTTTGAAGAACGAGGAGTCATGGGTGTGCCCGAGCGCTGCCCGCCCGATCGTCGCCAGGACGTGGTCGTCGTTGTCGTGGCGCGCGTAGAAGGTCAGATCGCGCAGGATCCGCTCCACAGGGCTGGGCCGCACCAGGCTGCGGGCCCCACAGGCGCGGACGCAGTGCTCCACGGTCTCCAGCGCGAGGTGTTCGACGAGGTGACGGGCGCGGTTGCCGGCGTTCCGGGCCTCGCGCCGGTGCCCGCTGTCCCAGAGCCGGGCCACGTGGGCCAGCCAGAGGTGTGCGGTGTCGATGTTGACCGCCATGCTCCCGACGCGCTGCTGGACGTAGGGGTCCGCGGTCCTGTCCTGCCGGAGCAGGTACTCGAGCGCGTAGTCGAAGGCGCCCTCGGCGGCGCCGAGGAAGCTGGCCGCGTAGTGCGGGGTGAAGGCGCTCTGCCAGCCCTGGTGCAGGTAGGCGCCCGGTTCTCCGATCACGTCCGCCGCGGGCAGGAAGGTCCGGTCGAACGTCACGACATGGCTCGCGGTGGCACGCATGCCGATCGGGTCCCACCACGACTCGTCGACGGTGACCGAGGGATCGGAGAGATCGCACGCCAGCAGGAGCAGCCCCTCGGCCGGGCCGTCCGCGTGCCGGGCGCCGCCCGGCCCCGCGGTGTTGACCAGGAGGACGGCCCGGTCCGCGCCGGTCGCGCTGGTGGCGAAGGCCTTGGTGCCCTCCAGGACCCATCCCCCGTCGACCGCGGTGATGCTCGTGCCGAACGCGGTGCGCTCGCCCGGCTTGCGCGCCTGCGGCTCACCGCTCCAGGCGACCCACTTCTCGCCGCCGTGCACGACGCCCTCGAACCAGCGGGCCCGCTGCCGTTCGGAGGCCAGCGCGTCGAGGAGCACGAGCGAGTTGGTGTGCCCCTCCCAGCACCGGCCGAGAGACAGGTCGGCCTTGGCCAGCTGCTTGGTCATCAGCCACAGCGGGAGCGTGTCGCCGTGGAGCGGGCCGAGCCCCAGACCACCGTGCTCGACGGGGACGGTGGCTGCGTTCAGCCCGGCGGCCGCCAGGTCGTCGAAGTCCTTGCCCGGGAACGCCACCGCGCGGTCGTACTCGTCCGCTCGTTCGGCGCACGCGTCGGCGATGTCGCCGACGCGTGCGAGCAGTTCCCGGTGCCGAGGAGCGAGGGTCTCCAGCCACGTCGCCTCCGAAGTGCGGTCGATGCCCACTCGGTGATCCTCTCCAGCCGTAGGTGATCCGGGCCTGTCAGTGAGATCGGACATCGCCGCCCCGAGGGGTCCGCCCGGCCTGCAGCAACGCGCGGGTCTGCTCGGTCGGGATGTGCCGTCCGGTCATGAGGTGGAACTGGCAGCCGGCGTCGGCGAGCAGCACGTCCCACCCGTCGACGACGGCGAGTCCGCGCTCGCGGGCCTCGCTGCTGACCGCGGTATCGGCAGGGGCGTAGACCATGTCCACGACGACCGCGTCGTCGGGCAGCTCGGACGGTAGGAAGGGCGCCCGGTCGGTCATCGGCGTCGCGTGCACGAGGAGCGAGTATCCGTCGGCGCGGAACTCATCGAGGGGAACGAACTCCAGGCCGAGCATCTCGGCGACCGACCGGCCGCGGCGGCGGTCGCGGTTGACCAGCACCGGCTCGGCGCCGCACCCGGCGAGCGCGAGGGCAGCGGCGCGGCCGGCACCGCCGCATCCGATCACCGCGGCCCTCCGGCCGGAGACGGGCTCGTCGACACCAGCCAGTGCCCTGCTGATCGCCGGGCTGTTGGACGTGTCGGCCCGCCAGGACCTGCCCCGTCGCACGAGGGAGTTCGCGGCCCCGCAACCACGTGCCGCCGGACTCGCCGTACCGGCGGTGGCCAGGGCCGCCTCCTTGTGCGGGGACACCACCGTGGCCGCGCGCATCGGGATGCCGAGTGCGGCCAGGCCGGACTCGGCGACCTCGTCCCAGAAACCCCCGAAGTCCTCCACCTGGAACGGGAGGTAGACGGCGGGTATGCCGAGCGCGCGGTAGCCGGCGTTGTGTGCGCGCGGCGACTTCGACCCCAGGACCGAACGGCCGACGATGCCGTTCACGGTGTCCAGCGGGCGCAGCCGGGGGAAGCCGTAGTCGCCCACCAGCTGGGCGACGGTGGGCACCTCGGGGTCCTCGCCGCCCAGGCCGCCGAACACGACGGGCGCACCGAGCCAGGGAGCCAGCAGACGGCTCCAGACCCCGGCCGCGCCGGTGCCGAACGCCGTGACGTCCGGCCGCCCGAGGTCGTGGAGGAACCGCAGCGGCGCCAGCGCCTGCTCGGCCCGCGACACGGCGGTCGTGAGCAGGTAGAGCGCGGCTCCCGCGGCGGCCATACGGCCGAACCGCCGGTGGAACGTGCCGGGCTCGACGGCGGATCCGTGCCAGGAGACGCGACGCCGGTGCGCCGGGATCCGGGTGAGCAGCTCGGGGACCAGGTCGTGGTCGGCTTCCAGGTCGACCACGTCGTAGCGCTCGGCCGCGGCGAGCAGGCGGGCGCGCCGCACGTCCGACGGGCCTTCGAACCTGCCACCGCGGTCACGGCTGCGCAGGCAGTACACGAGACGGCCGCCGAAGCGGCACCGCAACCACGACGGGTCCACCTCTCCCAGGATGTCTGCCCGGACCTCGACCAGATCGGCCTCGTTCCGCAGGGCATCCAGGTCCATTCCACCGCGGGCCGACGCAGTGCTGAGCACAGCGGTGATGGCAGCACAGTCCCGGTCCCTATCCGAACTACCGACACGTAGCAACGTCGCCTCCCGGTCGTGGATGGTGCGGAATCGACACAGCGCATGTCCGAGCACACCCGAAACAGGTGTGGAATCGTCGGCACGAACTGCTGTGCCGATCCGGATGATTCGCGGTTCAGGATCGGGACCGGCTACGGCGCCGTGCGGTGTTCACCACCGCGTCGGCAATGACGAATCCGGCCAGTAAGACGTCGAGGACGGGCATGGCCTAGTACTGCAACGGCGTTTCGTCAGGGTGGTGGGCGTTGGCCGCGGCGGCGGTAGTGACAGGTCCGGGCCTGATGTTGGCGTCGTCGACGCCAGGTGGACCAGGCGAGTGTGCTGGTCAGGCAGGCGGCTGGGGTGAGGATGAGGGTGGCGAGCAGGCGCCGTATCTCGTTGCCGCTCAGCGGGATCAGGCCGGTCCGCTCGGCTGGAGATCCCCCTTTTCGGCCTCCTGTGCGCGGGTGACGGACAGGTAGGCGGCGGCGAGCATGGCCAGTGTGATGTGGGCGTACCAGGCTCGGTAGGAGCGGACTTGGTAGTGGTCGAGGCCGGCTTCGTTCT
>NZ_FOUY01000133.1 GCF_900115005.1 Pseudonocardia ammonioxydans
GCCTCGAACCGCAGGTCCGGGAACTTCTTGCAGATGATGTCCATCCGCCACTTGTTGCTGAACAGCGCCAGGTACTCGCCGTCGGAGTCGCGGCGAAGCACCTCGCACTCGGACTGCGACGACAGTGCCTCGACCGCGGCCTGTTCGGTCAGCCGGGCGGTCCGGTAGAGCAGGTCGGCGTTCGGTGCCGCCCGCGGCATACGCCGGACGATTTCCATGGGCCGGTACGGCCGCAGACGATGCAGCTCAGGGGGTCTGTGAGGCGTTGTACGACCGGGTGGATGTGTCGAGGTTCTTCAGGTCACGTGACAACGACTCGAGGCTGTCGACCTGGTGGCGCAGGGCATCGAGCCGACTGTCCGTGGCCGCCCGGAACATCGCCAGACGACCGAGCAGATCCTCGAGCCGCTCCGAGCTGAGCTCCTCCTGCTGCGCCAGCCCGTCCACGGTCGCCAACAGCTCCTTGATCTGGTCGAGGCTGAAGTCGAGCGGCTTGAGCCGCTTGATGAACGCCAGCCGTTCGACATCGGTTTCGGTGTAGAGCCGAAATCCGCCCGCTGAACGTGCCGACGGGGTCACCAACCCCACTTCGTCCCAGTGGCGGATGGTGCGCAGCGACAAACCGATGCGCGTCGATACCTGACCGATCTGCATCAGCTCCTCGCCCATCGACATGCCCCACCTTTCGTCACCGCCCGACACGGGCGCTGTCGGTCGAGGATAGTCAGCGACGCGAACGACAGGTGCACGACGCACCCATCGCTGCGCACCACCACCCAGCAACCCTGACGTGAGGGCAATTAGACACTCCGTTGGAAGCTCGGCTCAAGTGCACGTACGCCCCCAGTAGGCCAGCACGATGCGCATGAACTCGGCGCTAACACTCCTGTTACGTTAGGGTAGATTTCTGCGTGGTTGTCACCCTTCCCGATGAGGTCTGATGCACGTTCGTTCCACGCCGCTGCCGGGGGTGCTGCTGTTCGCGCCGTCGCCGCACCGTGACGAGCGCGGGTTCTTCAGCCGTACCGCCGAGGCGCGCACACTGACCGAGGCCGGGATCGATCCGGCCGGGTTCGTACAGGACTCCCAGTCCCGCAGTCGACAGGGTGTGGTGCGCGGCCTGCACGGGCGTACCGGGGCCGGTGAGGCCAAGCTGGTGCGCTGCTCGCACGGGGCCCTGTTCGACGTCGTCGTGGATGCGCGTCCGGACTCACCGACCTTCGGGCAGTCGGCGACGTTCCGGCTCGACGACGACAACCTGGCCTCGCTGTATCTGCCGCGCGGGGTACTGCACGGGTTCCAGGCGCTGACCGAGACCGCTGACATCTGCTATCGCATCGACGCCGAGCACGACCCCGGTGAGGACATCGCGGTCCGCTACGACGACCCCGAGCTGGCGATTCCCTGGCCGGTCCCGGTGTCGTTGGTCAGCGACCGGGACGCGACGGCGGCCTCATGGCGGGAAGCTGTGCCGTACTTCCGTCGCCACGGCCGCGGCTTCAGCCGGGCGAGATGAGCCGGTCCGGGCGACGTCCCCGGGGCTCCAGCCCTCCGGGGGGTCGCCGGATCGCACGCGACGGCGCCCGCCTACCCCCCTTGCGGCGGGCGCCGTCGTCGTGACCGTGACCGATGGTCAGTCAGTGGCCGCCGGCGAGGTGGCCGGCGAGTCGCTGGTGTCGGGTGCTGCTGTCGTGGTTCATGCCGGTCACAGTCACCTCGATGCCGCGTGCGGCGTACTTGGTCGTGATCGCGTCCAGGGAGGCAACGGTGGAGGCGTCCCAGATGTGGGCGGCGGACAGGTCAATGACCACGTGTTGCGGGTCGTTCGCGTAGTCGAAGGAGAACACGAGGTCGTTGCTGCTGGCGAAGAACAGCTGACCGCTGACCCGGTAGACCTTGCTGGTGCCGTCCGGATCGAGCACCGAGCTGACCTCGACCAGATGCGCGACCCGGTGCGCGAACAGCACCATCGCCACCAGCACTCCGACCCCGACGCCGTAGGCCAGGTTGTGCGTGCCGACGGTGACGGCGACGGTCGAGACCATCACCGTCGTCTCGCTCTTGGGCATCCGGCGCAGGACCGAGGGCTGCACGCTGTGCCAGTCGAACGTCGAGACCGCCACCATGATCATCACGGCGACCAGGGCCGCCATCGGGATCAACGCGACGACCTCGCCCAGGGCCACCACCAGGATCAGCAGGAACACCCCGGCCAGGAACGTCGAGACCCGGGTGCGGGCACCGGACTTCACGTTGATCATCGTCTGGCCGATCATGGCGCAGCCG
>NZ_FOUY01000072.1 GCF_900115005.1 Pseudonocardia ammonioxydans
CGCAAGCGTGGCTCCGAGGTCGCGAACCGTGGGGATCGGGCTGAACGACAGTGCCGCGAAACTCGCGGATGTCGCCAGACCGGCTGTGATCACAGTCCTGGGGGAGGCCCCGCGGGTCAGATAGATCATGAAGTCGCTACCGATGCCGAGCAGCACCGGAAGGAACGCGATGACACCAAGCGACAACGGATGTCCCGCCCAACCATAGGCCGCCAACGTGAGGGCAGTGCCGATGGCGGTAGCGACGAGTGGGAGCAGCCGACGGCGTTTGTCGGTCCAACGCACAAGCGCGAACCACGCCCCCACGGCCACAAGCGCGATCCCGCCGAGCAGCGGCACTTCGGTGCGGACCCGATCGCCGAGCGCGGCCGCGACAGCCGGCACGCCGGACACCGTCACATCCGCGGATCCGAGGTCGGTCTTGCCCACCTCGGTCTGCACACTTTCCACCAGCCGCTCGAGACCGGTCTGATCCAGGTCTTGGCGGGGCCGCACGAGGACGGCGACGGAGTCGGGGCTCGGCACGACGAACCGCCACTGCGGGCGCGGCTCCCCGGCCTCGTTAAACACCACCGTGTTCACGAAGCGCTCGTTATGCAGCGTCGGCAAGCCGGACGGCAGGCCCTGTACCAGTAGAGACCCATAACGTCGGTCGAACTCGGCCTCAGCGGCACGCCCCGCGGCCTGGGCCGCCGTAGGGCCCGCCCCCTCGGCCTTAGCCTTGTTCTCGGCTGCCGAACGCAGACCATCCCGGTACCCGCTCAGTTCGGCCAGCAAGTCCTGCGAACGACCCGCCACCTGGTTCAGCACGCTCGCCGGCCCGTAAACGGCTGCGACGTCCGCGGAACGGGCGAGCCGACCTTCCAGGTCGAGCAAGGTCGACACCGAGGCCGTCGACAACAGGCTGCGCGGTTGCTCCGACTCGACCAGCACCACGATCGGATCACCACCGAACGCGGACCCGACCTTCGAGAAGGCCTGTGCGGCCGGCTCACTCGGCGCCACGAATGAGTCGGTCCCAGCATTGACATGCAGACGCAGCAGGCCGGGGACCACCGCGAGGACTACCCCGGCAAGGATGAGGAGGCCAACGAGTTGTCGGCGGGTCGGGCGCCGCGACAAGCCGGCCTTGCGGCAGCAGGCCCACGACCGCCGGAGGACGCCCCTCACCGGGTGCCCTCAACCGCGCCCCGGGGAACGGGGGGCCTGCCCCATGTCACGCGGGCTTGGTAGGGCGTCATCCCGGAGTGGGCCGTGCAGGGGGTGTCCGTCATGTGACCGTGACCTTCTGATCGAATCTGGCGCCCCGGGGGCCCGCTGCACTCGCGAGGACCCCGGGGCGCTGTCTCGGCGCGAATGCCGGGTCAGCGCGGTGGCGGCTGCTGCTCCACGCGCGGGTACTGGCCGTCAAAACTTCTCTGAGGGTCAACGTTCTGACCCGGAGCGGGGTACGGGTTGTACTTCTCCAGCGGCCCGGCCTGGGTGTTAAGTGGCGAGTTGACCGACTTTTCGTTGAAGATCAAGAATACGCGCAGCGCGGTGCCGTTGCCGTCGCCCGAAACGCCCAGCGACTGGTTGAGACCTGCGAACCAGAGGGCCGTGTCCTTCCCGTAAGGCCGCAAATAGCCCAGGGCCGGGTTCAGGTCGGACAGGTCCGCCTGCACGCTCGGGATCAGATCCCGAGTCGCAGCTGTGAACGGCGAGACGCGGTCGAGGGTGTCTGGAGCACGGTCCAAGGTCTGGTCCAGGGAGGGCAGCAGGGCTCGCAGGTCCGCCGAGGTCGCTGGCAGCTCCTGCAGCGCCGCGGACAGGTCCGGAGCCGCCGCCCGTAGGTTGGCCGACACGGGGCTGAGCGACTCGTTAAGCGTCTTCAGGCTGCCGCTCGCGTCCTTCGCGATGTCCAGGACCCCGGGCAGCTCCCGCATGACCGCCTCCAGGTCGCCGCGGTTCTGTGCCACGGCGTCGGTGACGCGGTCGGCGTCCTGGACCAGGTCCGTGATCCGGCCGCGGCCTGTGTCCAACGCCTTCAGCAGGGCTGTGGTGTTGCCTGTGATCGCGGCCAGGTCCTGAGACTGGGCAGCCAGCGCGTCCAGGGCGGTGCCGCCCTCACGCCCGAGTGCCCCCAGCCCCGTGACCGCGGCAGAGATGTCGTCCCGGGTGTCCTGGGTGGTCGCCCCGGCGGCACGCAGCGAGTTGCTGAGCGACTGTCGGGTGGGCTCGTCGAGACTGGTCAGTACGTCGTCGAGCTGAACGCTGGACCGCGCCGCTTCCGCCGGCAGGATCGCGTGGTCATCGTATGGGGCTCCGGTACCGTCAGTGATGTCGAGATAGGACTCCTCGACCAGGGTCTTGTTGCGGACCGTGACGATGACGCCCTCGTGCAGTGGCGCCGACTCCGGGTCGATGTCGAGTGTGGCAACCGCGGAGGAGCCCTCGACCTCGACGCTCTCCACCTTACCGATCTTGACACCGGCTTCCCGGACGTCGCTGACGGGTACCAGGTTGTCGACGTCGCCCAGGGCTACCGACACGCGATAGCCAGGTTTGGTCAGCAACGGGATGGAGCCGCCCGCGCTGGTCCACAGGTAGCCGAACACGGACATGCACAGCGCCGTGAACACCAAGACCACGATCGTCCGGGTGAGTGGCAGCACGGAGACAGGAACGCGCATCGTCGCCTACCGGGGAGTCGGGGTCGCGAGACCCTGCAGTGGAAGGGGCAGCGAGGTCGGAGTGACCTGCAGAAGACCGCGCAGGATGCCGCGGTTCGCATCGCGCAGGCTGGCGACCGAATTCGTGTTGTACACGAACGCCTGAAGGTCGGTCAGGTACGGAACCAGACCGGACGTGACGGGGTCCAGTTGGTGAGAGATCGGGACCAGGTCTGTCAGCGAGGCACGGACGTCGCCCACCGCGGGGCGCAGATCGCCCACGACGGGGCGGGCCTTCGCAAGCACGGGTGACAGCACGTCGAGGGTGCTGTCCAGCTGCTTGACCGAGTCGCTCACGCGGGACAACGCGCCGGGGAGCTTGTCACTCGCGCCGCGGATGTTGGTGAGCGCGGGATCGAGTTCACCTGCCAGTTGGGTCACCCCGTCCATCGCCGCCCGTAGCTGGGCCGACACGTCCGGCAGCTGACCCAACGAATCGTCCAGCGCGGGATTCTGCTTGTTGAGCACCTCCAGCGTCTGCTGGAGGTTCGTCGCGAGATGGGTGATCCGCTCGTTGTTGCCACCGACCGCTGTCGAAATTTGGCTGAGGGCAGAGATCAACTGCGCGATCTTCTCACGCCTGGCGTCCAGCTGATCGACAACAGGTTTGAGATCGGCCACGAGACCGTCGGCGTTGCGCAGGCTGTCCGGCAGCGTCGCGGGCGCGTTCGCCAGGGCGGTGTCGGACTCGGCCAGCATGGTCGTGAGTGCGAACCGGGTGTTGTCATCGAGGTGCCCGAGCACCTCATTGACCTGAACCGGGCGTTGCGAGTTCCCGACCGGAAGCACCGCTTCCTCAGCGAGTTCCTTCCCCGGCGGCCCGCCGGGGCTGAGCTCGACGTACATCTCGTTGAGCGGGCTCTTGGGCCGCAGAACGACGCGCGCGTTGTCGAAGACGGGGTAGTCGCGGTCGACCGCGAGCTTCAGCAGGGCCTTGCCGTTGTCGTCGACCTCGGCCGCCCGGACGTCTCCGACGGAGATGCCGGCGATGCGCACCTCCTGCCCGTTGCCCGGACTGATCGCGGGCGTCGAGTCGAACGTGGCGTAGACGATCCGCTCGTCGGCCCACGGTGGATTGAACCGCTGGTTGCTCAGGATAATGGCGCCGGCCGTCACGCCAAGGACCATCAACAACCCCATAGCGACGACGTTGCGCAAGAGGCCAGGCTCGTTCCTGGTCCGCTGCCACGCCCTGGACAGCCGTCCGGGGGCGCTCCCGGTCCCACTCATCGCTGGATCTCCTGGTTTCTGGCGATGTTGGAGAACAGCTGCTCCAGACTCACACCTGGCAGGCCAGCCAAGCTCCCCGCATTCACACCTGGGTTGAAGCCGATCACCGCGCCGTTCTCATCGGTCGTCGCCGAGATGTTGTCGAGGTTCGTGACCATGTGCGCCAATTCCTGATACAGCGGGTTGTCTCCGCCGCCGCCCTCGTACGGGCCACTGCCGTGGAACGGCGAGTTGACGGTGTCGAGGATTGGCCCGTTGACCCGGTCCAGGACCGGGCCATGCAGGTTGTCGACGAAGGTGGTGAGGTCCTGGCTGACAGGTGTGAGCTCCTCGACCAGCGGCCGGGCGTCGGTCAGGACGTCTCGCAGGTCGCTGACGACCGGTCGAGCCTTCGCCAGCACCGGGTCAGCGTGACCGAGGAGCGCGTCAAGTTCCTTGACCACAGGCGTGGCCGGCCCGGCGGTGTCGCGCACCTGGGCTAACGTCCCGTCGAGTGCCTTGAGCCCGGCATCGGTTGTGCGCAGTGTTTCCGGCATCGTCGACAGCGTCGTGGCAATGTCCCCCCCGCGCCGATCGAGGACCCCGGACAGGGAGTCCAGACCAGTTACCACCGAGTCGAGTTGACCGTCGGTTCTCGACAGCGCCTCTCCGGCGGACTCGAGCCCCTGCACCAGTTTAGGGAGATCGGTCTCCGGGTGCGTGCCCTGCGCAGAGGCAAGCACGCCGGCCGCTGGTCCGAGCGTTCCCGGTGCGGTCTTCGCCAGGTTCTTCAGCGCGTCTCCGCCGTGCTCGAGGGCACCGTCGAGGTTGCCAGTGCTGTTCTGCAGCCCCGTCAACGCGTCCGGCTGCAGGGCCGCCGCGACCTTGTCGAGCTCGACCGGGACCGAGGTTCGGTCCACCGGGATCGTGCCCTTCATCACCGACCGGTCACCCCCCGGCACCAGGTCGATGTAGTAGTTGCCGCCCAGCAGGGTGGTAGGACGGATGGCTGCGGACGGGGCCGACCCGAGCTTCTTCGCCGTTCCCGGGTCGAGCTTCATGGTGACATGGGCCGTGCCGTCGTCTGCCTCCTCCACGCTGGTGACTGTTCCGACCGGAACGCCCGAGACCTTCACGCGGGAGGAGTACTCCTTCAGCCGGTACTGCTCGGCGAAGTTGGCGGTGATCGAGTCACCGGGCTTGAGCGTGGTCAGAATCTGGTCCTTGGTGAACAACGCCGCGCCGAACACGAGTGCGACGACGGCGGTGAGGAGGCCGAGGAACAGCGGTGACATCCGTTTTCCCCGTCCGGTCAGTGCGGTGGCCTTCACCGATGTCCTCCCAGTAGCGGGGTGGGCTTGACGTCCTGGCCGAGTTCGCCCGGCTCCGGGTCGGCGTTGCGGGCGACCGTCGGGTCCTCGATCGGCAGGGTGCCGCTGACCGTCTCGGACGAGAAGATCGGGAGGATCCGAAGCCAATGGCCCGCCTCGTCGCCGTTGCTCAGTGCGCTCGTCACGTTCGTGAAGAACTGCGAGATCTCCGGGGAGAACGGCTCGACGTCGGCGAGCAGCGGCGCCGCGTCCCGCAACGTCTGTGCCAGCCGCGGTGTGAGCGGCCGCGCGTCCGTCATGAGCCCCGTGAGGTCATCCACGGCAGGTTGCGCCTTGTCGGCGACCCCCGGAACCTTGTCCAGCGGCGTCACGGCCTCCCGCAACACGCCGCGCACATCCGGGGTGGCCTGCCCCAACGACTCCGCGCCCGGGCGGACGTCGGTGACCGCAACGCGGGTATCGGCGAGGGTCGGAGTGAGGTCGTCGAGTGCGGCGCGGGCCTCACCGAGGGTGTCCGGGGCCTTGTGGAGAGTGTCCTGGAACGGCTTGGCCCCGTCGACGGCGATCCCGTCGAAGGTTGTACTGAGGTTCTGCACCAGCGAGGAGATGTGCTGCTCCTGGCCCGCGAAGCGCGAGGTGAGAGCGTCCGCCGACTGGAGCAGCCCGACGAGATCATTGCCGTCGTTGGTGCTCAGAGACTGTGAGACAGTGCCGAGGTCGGGCAGCAGGTGCGGCGCCGTCGAGAAGATGTCGCGAAGGTCGTTGGAATGACCGGCGAGCCCACCACCGACCTCGCGGAGGGTGGAGCCGGTCGCGGTGCGGGTTTCCGGGTCGAAGACGTTGAAGAGATCGCTGACCTCCTGCGCGCCCTGTGTCTCTCGCTGTGGGACGACGTCGTTCGGGCCCAGCAACCCGGCGTCGGCGCTGCCGGGGTCGAGGTCGACGAACTTCTGGCCGAGTGCACTACGGGCGCCGACAGACGCCGCAGTGGCGGTCGAGTCGCGATACACCGGCCGCTCGCCCTCGAGCTTCATCGTGACAACGGCACGGTCGTCGCCATAGTCGATCGCATCTACCGACCCGACGCGTGCGCTGGCGATGCGGATGTCGTCACCGACACGAAGCGAGCCGACCTCGTCGAACGCGGCCTTGACCATTGTCGTCGTCGCCCCGGGCAACCCGTACTGCGCCCGGAAGGCGAAGACCAGTGACGCCGTGAAGAGGAGGACCACGACGAACCCGATGACGACCGCCAAGCTCTTGGACGCGAATGCCTTGCGCAGGATGCTCATCTGCCACCCCCGAGGAGGTAATCGACCATGCCGTGCTCCTGTTCTGGGGTGAGTCCGGTCGCCTCCGGGCCTGCGGGTTGAGGCTCGGTCGTCGGGGGCTGCAAGAGCGTGCCGCCCGGCTCCGGCTCCGGCTGGGGAGCCGGGCCGGCACCCGGCGGCTCCCCGTTCACCGGCGCCGGGCCCGGCAGAAGATCGGGTACCGGTAGGTCGGCAGGGGCGAGCCCGGTCACGCTGTCAGGGTTCACCAGCAGGTTGACCCGGAAGTAGTGCGACAGGCCGTCGTGACCATTCGTCGTGAGCGCCCAATAACGGATGAAGTCCAGGACGTTGTCCAGGTTTCCCGTGAGGTTATCCGCGATCGGGCGGGCCGAGGCCGAGGCCTCGCGCAGGTCGGGGGAGGCCCCCTTCAGGTCGGAGGCCACCGGGGCGGCCTCGTCGAGAAGCTTCTGCGCCTTCTCGAGCACCGGCTGGGCGTTGGCCAGCGCAGGGTCCAGCGAGTCCGCGAACGTGTTGAGCTCGTCCGAGATCGTCGAAAGGTCCTCGGTAACCGGCCGGACCGCCCTCAGGGTGGGGGTCGCTTCGTTCGCCGTCCCAGCCAATTCCCCGAGCGCCGAACGTGCCGACCGCAGAGCTCCCGGAAGCTGTTCGAGGGTCTTGTCGAATTGCTCCTGCTGAGCCGCGCTCGCGGCCAACAGGCGATCGGCCGAGGCGACCAGCGTGTCCAGCGACTTCCCATCGTCCGCCGCGAGTGCGCCTGCGACGGGCTGCACGTTGTCGACCATGTTCCCGAGCAGGACGTTCTGGTCCTTCAACACCGAGGTCAACGACTGCGTATCCCTCAACGCCGGGGCGAGTGCCGTCAGCGCGGCGTCGACGTTGCCCCCGTTGTCCCGCAACCCCTCGCCGAGCGTGGTGACCAGGAATGCCAGCGATTCACCCGTGGGGTCGTCGACGGTGTTTAAGATCTCGTCGAGGTCGACGTTGACCGACGTCTGGGGCAGAGGCACGGTGTCGCCGTCCGCGAGCTGCTCCGATCCCGGAGTGCCACGGTCGAGGTCGATGTAGCGCTCCCCTAGGAGACTGACCGGCCGGAGCCGCACGGTTGCGTCCCGGTAGACCGGCAGCGCCGATGGCTCGAGCGACAGGAGGACGTCGGCGTGTCCATCGGCCACACGGGTGTCGGCGACTTCGCCAACTGCGACACCGTCGACCTTGACCTCGTTGCCTACCAACACTGGACTGGCGTCCTCGAATTCGGCCACGATCGTCATGTCCTTCGTGGCATGGCTCTCGACGGCGATGCCGCTCATCGCTCCGGCGGCACCGATGACAGCGACCGTCGCCAGCGCCACGACACGTCCAGGCATTCTCATCGCATGGCCTCCCCGAAGGCGTCCGTCCAGGACTGGTCGACCAACTCCCCTGGAAGCGGGCTGAGGTTCTTGGTCGTGCCGGGGGGCAGCACGCCGGGGTTGACGTTGACGTTCTCCAGGCCCGCAGTGACGTAGATGCGGGCGTAGTGCCCGTTGCGGTCGTAGTTGGCGTTGGCCGAGTTCCAGTTGGTGAGGAAGCCGGCGAGCTCCGGGGTGTAGGGCCGCAGGTACTGAAGCGCGGGCCCGAGACCGGCAAAGGTCTGCTCGATCTGCGGGAACGTTGCGGCGCTGCTGTCGAGCAGGCCGGGCGTGTGCTGAAGCAATTCAGAGGCCGACTCGAGCGTGGGCCGCAGGTCGCCGATGGCCGGCCTCAGGTCGGCGAGCAGCGGTCGGAGGTTGGCCGTCACCGACGGCAGCTTCTCGGTAGCAGGACGAAGCGCATCTAGCAGCGGGACGGCGTCATTGATCGTGTCCGGCACGTTCCCGAGCGTGGTCTTGGCCTGCTTCAGAGTCCCTGGGAGCCCATGGATGGTCTCGCCCAGCGCTTGTTGCTGAGCAGCGACCTGGTCCACTGCACCACCGAGCTGATCTACGACCTTGGCGACATCCCCGTCACGCTCCGCCAGGATCTCCATCGTCCTGTTGAGCTGGGCCACCAGCTGCTTGATGGACTCGCCATCGGTACCGAGACCGCGTAGGACGTTGCCGAGCTCGGCCACAGCCGGCCCGGCGGTCTTCAGGGTCGCGTTGAGGTCAGGCTCGCTCCCGGACAGCGTCGCGTCCAAATTCCGGACAAGCGAGTTCACCTTGTCGCGGGTGGGCTGATCCAGCGCAGCCAGGACGTTGTCGAGCTCGACCGGGGTCTGCTGTCCCCCAGGAATCATGCCGCCCGAGGGAATGGTCGCGTTTTCCTCGGGGCCATCGTGTACGTCAACAAGGCGCTCTCCCAGCACTGCCTTCCAGGTGATGGCGACCTGAGCACCGTCGTGCAGCGGTGCGAAGTCGTCGTCCAAACCCAGTGTCAGCTTGGCCTTGCCATCGGCAACGTCGATCGATTCGATCGTGCCGGCGTCGAAGCCGTTCACCTTGACCAGCGTTCCCTCGACAAGATTCGCGGCGCTGGCAAGGACCACGCTCACGCGATACTGTCCACCGAACGCTAGAATGCCCGCGGCCGACGTGCTCAACATGACAAGCAACGCGGTGGCAGCGATGAGGATTCGACGCATCGCTCAGTCCATCCCCAGCGGGCCGGCGGAGTCGCCCGCGAGAAATTGGCGTACGAACGGATCCTCGGAGGCGAATGCCTCCTCACACTGCCCGTAATGCACGACCTCGCCCTTCCAGATCAGCCCAACGTAATCGCTCACTTTTCTAGCGGTCCGGATATCGTGAGTGACCAGCATGTAGGTGCCACCGTGTTCCCGATGGACATCCAGAATCAGGTCGTTCAGAAGACTGGTTCGCACCGGATCGAGCCCAGAGTCCGGCTCATCGAAAAGCACGATGTCGGGTTGCATGATGAGGGCGCGAGCGAATCCCGCGCGCTTCCGCATGCCACCCGATACCTCACTCGGAAACTTCGTCAGTGCCTTTTCTAGGCCGACTTCGATCAGTCGGTTCATAACGGTTTCGCGGATTTCGTCTTCACTCTTGTTCGTGTGCTTGCGGAGAGGGAACGCCGTGTTGTCGAAGATGTTCATCGACCCGAAGAGGGCGCCATCCTGAAAGAGGACACCGAATCGCTTCCGCAACTCGTACCGCTGCCGCTCTCCGATCCGCCATATATCCTGGCCGAAAATGAGTACCTCGCCCTGGTCCGGCTCGAGCAGCCCGACCAGATGTTTAATCAACACACTCTTGCCCGTACCGGACGGACCCAGGATGGTCGTGATCGCGTTGGGCTGAAACTCCAGATTGAGTCCATTGAGTACCTGGAACGATCCGAAAGCCTTGTGGACGTCCCGAACCACCATCGAACTCGACGGCACTGCAGTCGTCGGTGCAGTGGGCGGATCCCCGCCGTCGAGGAACTCATGCCGCCCGGGGCGCGGGGGAGCGCCGGGGCGTTCGGGTCGCGGGAACATCAGGTACCTCCGGGTTCAGAGCTCGGGGGAGCCCTCGAAATTTCTCTTAGTTGGCAATCGGTGCGTTGGGTGCCAAACCCCAGAATAGCTGCGTGCCGAGGACGCCGACGACATGGATCAACACCATGTTGAGCATCATCGACTTGGCGGTATTGCGGCCCACTCCAACCGGCCCGCCAGTCGCGTTATACCCATAATAGCAGCCGACGAAAATAATTACTGTCCCCATGGCCATGACTTTCGTCATCGAGTAGAGGAAGTCAAGCGGATTCTGGTACAGCCAGAAGATGAACGAATATCCGCCGGACGACACCCCGCCGAGTTGCACGACGACTGTGAGGTACTCGGCGATGTACATGATCCCGAGGCCGACGGTGTACAGGAAGGGCATCGCGAGCCAGGCGGCGATGACACGCGTTCCGACGAGGTAGCTCCGCGAACGAACTCCCATGACCTCCATGGCGTCGATCTCGTCGGCGATGCGCATGGACCCCAACTCTGCCACCAGACCACAGCCGACCTTGGCGGCGAAGATGTACCCCCACATGTAGGGGGCCATCTCGCGGATCGCGCACCACGCCGTGAAGATCCCGGAATAAAGTGGGGCGCCGATCTGCTTGAGGGTGTAATTCGCCTCCAGCCCGCACTGGTACCCGATCACGAACTGCATGACCCAGATGATCAAGCCACTGGAGATGATCAGGATTCCGGTCTGGTGGAAAATCTCGGTCGTGTAGTGACGCACGTCCGAGAGGTTGCGGACAATCGAGCCGGAGAACTTTGCGATCTCGCCACCGGTGGTGAAGGCCTGCTTAAGCTTTGCCCCGCCGAACCCCACCGTCACGGTCTTGGGTGTCGGGGAGTCGAAGGGCTCCGGGTCGGGGGCTGGGCGGTCCAGCGTGCTGCTCAAGGTTCGCTCCCTACCGGTAGACCTGGATCTCGGGGTTCAGGCCTAGCAAGATCGTGGTGAAGACCATGTTGAAGATCCAGATTGCGGCGAACGCGATCACGACGGCCTGGTTGACCGCGCGGCCCACACCGATCGGCCCGCCGGATGCGTTCATGCCCTTGTAGCAGCAGACGACACCGATGATCAGACCAAACAGTGCCGTCTTGACCACGCTGCCCCACACGTCGGTGGTCGACAGGTTCGCGAACAGGCTGTTCAGAAAGGCCGCCGGGTTCGCGCCGAGGATCGGCACCGCTGCGATGTAGCCACCGAGGACGCCGAAAAGAGCTGCGACCAGGTCGAGGAGACCGGTCATCAGGAACAGCGCGATGATCCGTGGAAGGACGAGGGTCCGGATGGGATCGACACCGAGGACCTCCATCGCGTCGAGTTCCTCACGGATGCGGCGTGCCCCGAGGTCAGCGGTGATCGCGGTACCGACCACTCCGGCCACAACCATGGCGTTCACCCAGGGAGCGAACTCCCGGATGCTCGCCATGACGAAGAAAGATCCGAGCCGTTCAGGGATACCGAAGAGGTTGAACAGGTTGCCGCCCTGCAATCCGGGTGCGCCAAGACCAAACGCCGTACAGGAGATGGCCATCGGGATCCAGCACAGCTTCAGGATGTCGAACATCTGGTCAGTGACCTCGCGCCAGTACCCCCACGGGCGCCGCACGGCCATCCAGAGGACCTTCATTAGTAGCTGCGTAATCTCGCCGGTCTGCCTGAGGGGCTCGTGCAGCCATTGCGGTGCCCGGCTCGGACGCGGGGGCGTCCCGGCTTTCCGCCCCGGCGAGGGGGCGGCAGTCGTAGACGGCGAACTCACGTCGTCTCCTCCACTTCGAGTCGACTCACTGATCAAGCACAGCGGTCCTCAATTCCGTCGACGCGGGGCGCGTGCGGGGGCCAAGGCTCGCGGGCACTACTAGTGTCAACGGGCGAACGGACGCGAGGTTGCGTTCCGAACCGGGGGGTATCCAGACCCCTCAAACGGGGGGTTAGTCAGCTACCGGGACCGCTACTCCCAGGCGTATACCCAAGAGGCGGGGAGCGTCGGAAACCCACAGGCGGCCACCGAGTCGGGCCACGTTCTCGTTGAGTCCACGCAGACCGAAGACCGAGCCGCCGGAGGCGAGCGTGCGGCGCACTGCTGTCGCGGATCCTGCGCCATCGTCGCTGATCTCGACGGTCCACCAAGAGTTGCCGCGCCGAACTTGCACTTCGATCTGCGTTGCGCCTGCGTGCTTCGCTACGTTTACGAGGCCCTCGCGGACCGTTCGCACCATCACGTCGGCACGGGCCGGGTCCGGCTCCGGGCCGTCGCCCTTGACCTCGATGTCCCCGGTCAGAGCGCCTGACCGGCAGGATTCGTCGATAAGCGCGCGGATGCGATCGATCACGCTGCCCGACACATCCTTCTCGTCATCAGAGGTGTCGCCCCGGACCATCTGCTGCATGGCCGACCGAAGCTTCGCGGAGGCGGTGTCCAGCCGGAGCGCCAATCGGTCGAGCACGACGGCGTCGTCGGGTGTCAGCTCAGGACTGCTGCGCAGCTCGTCGACTTCGAGGCAGGCGGCGTAGATCTGTTGCGTCACCCCGTCATGGAGGTCTGCAGCGAGCTGCGCCCGCTCTCGCAGCGACTGCAGGACGGCAGAACGATTGAGCAGCAAGGCGTGCTGGAATGCGAGCGCAGCGACATCCGCCATCTCCTGCAGAGCTCGCACGTCCGCTGCCGAAGGCTGGAACCCAGAGACGCCGCCACCGTCGCAGAACACGATGCCGAGAAGCCCGAGCCGTTCGCTGCGCAGCGGCTCGGCGACTACCAGGTCACGGACGTGGAACAGGTCCACGTAATGGGGTGGGACCAAGGAAGCCAACTCCTGCGGGTCGACCATCAGTGTCTCGCCAGAGCTGACAAGCTGGCCGAAGAGGGGGAAGTCGTCGACGAGTCCGCGAACCGATGCCACGCTGCCCTCGGGAGCGCCGTGCCCCGCCCGTCCTCGGACTCGGCCACTCGGCCCGTCGAGGTCTATGATCATCGAGCGAGTGAATCCTGTGGTCTCGCAGACGGTCCGAGCTACCAAGTCGAGGACGTCGTCGACGTCCGGGAGCGCGAGCAACATCCGGATCAGTTCAACCCGGCCGACGCGCGTGGGACGCTGCCACTCCATAGGCCACCTCCGATGGGGTGCAGAAGCATCAACGTCGGGTGCTGATCCGGTCACAGTGGCGACACGGTAGCGTCCCTGACGTGACCAACCCAGGTCGAGGGCGGGGCGATGGCCGTTCGAACTTCGGTTCCATCGACGGACCGGCGGCTGTCCGCGCGGCGTCGACCGGGTTCACTGTCCTCCTGCTCGGAGGGCTGCTCGCGCCTCTAGCCGTGAGTCTTGTCCCGGTAGTAGGCCAATTTGCTCTGGCGATAGTCGCCGCCGCTGGGTTCGTCGTGGCCGGCCGAGGCGTCGGGAACGCGCGGTCGACGGTTCTCCACGGGGCGTGTGCCGCCCTAGGCAGCTACCTCCTGGTACTGCCCCTGGTGCTGTGGTCATCCAGTACCGCAGGTGGTGTCGACGTGACCCAGGTTGTGGCGACCGCCGGAACGGCAGTCGCGGTCGGTGGACTCGCCGGTCACATCGCAGGCCGGCGCCGTACCTCGTCTACCGCACGGCAGTAGAACTGAGTAGAGGGGCTCCGGCACGTCAAGCGTGCCGGAGCCCTGCGGTGTATCGGGACCCGTCAGGCTGCCCGGATCAAGTCGCCCCGACCGTCCTCAGTCAGCATCTTCTCGTACTCGGGGAACAGGTCCTTCGCCGCCGGGATGAGCTTGAGGAGCTTCGGCACCGGCCCCTTCGCGCGGACCGTTCCGCGAGCCATTGCTACTGAAAGGTTCACCTTCCCGAGCCAGAACTTATTTCCGGTGTCCGCTGTCATGAACAGCTCGACGTTAGGCTCGGCGCTACTCTCGCTCCCGGTCTCGACAGTCTTGTTCGGCATGTCAACCGTGATAGTCAAATCCGGGTCGGTGTAGTGGATCCGCAGCACAACGCCGGAGGCCGCGAACTTGTCGCTCAAACTCTCCTGTGTCGTGGCCACCTCGAAGATCCCGCCAAGGTACTTGTATGCCTCAGCTTCGTTCGCGAATACGCCCACTTGCACTCTCCTTCTAGTGTTGTGATTCTGTCGGTTGGGTTTGGGTCAGTCGAGCCCGAGCCACACCGACTTGGTTTGGGTGAATCCCAGCAAGGACTCCTCGCCAAGATCACGGCCGTAGCCGGAGGACTTGTATCCGCCGAACGGTGCCGCGGGGTCGAGCATGTTGTAGTGATTCACCCATACTGTCCCCGCCTGAAGCTGGTGCGCGACCCGATGGGCCCGCTTGACGTCCGAGGTCCACAGACCCGCGGCCAGGCCGAAGTCGCTGGAGTTGGCCCGCCGCACGACCTCGTCCTCGTCCTCGAAGGCGAGAACCGACAACACCGGGCCGAAAATCTCTTCCTTGGCGATCATCATCTCGTCGCGGACATCAGTGAATACCGCAGGCGTGAGGAAGTTGCCGCCGGCCAGATTGCCAACCGGCCGGCTACCGCCGCATACGAGTGTCGCACCCTCCTCAGCGCCTGCTGCGAGGTAGCTCTCGACCCGGTCGCGCTGTTCCACGGAGATCAGCGGCCCCATCTCGGTGTCGTCGGCCATACCATGGCCTAGCGCAATGGCCTTCGCAGCCGACTCGAGTTCACCGACGAACTCGTCGTGGATGGACCTGTGTACGAACAACCGCGATCCCGCACAGCAGACCTGCCCTTGGTTCAGGAAAATTCCGGTCAAAGCTCCCTGAACAGCGCTACTGAGGTCTGCGTCAGGGAATACGATGTTGGCAGACTTGCCGCCGAGCTCAAGAGTGAGCTTCTTGAGGCTCGCCGCACTCGCCGCGACGATCCGACGGCCGGTCGTGGTCGAACCCGTGAACGAGATCTTCGCGACGCCGGGATGTTCAATCAATGCCTGCCCTGCGGTGGGGCCATACCCGGTGACCAGATTGACGAGCCCAGCAGGCAAGTCAGCTTCATGGATGAGTTCTACAAGCCGGAAGGCGCTGAGAGAGGTCATCTCCGATGGCTTAAGCACGACGGAGTTCCCCGCTGCGAGAGCCGGAGCCAACTTCCACGCGGCGATCAGCAGGGGGAAGTTCCAGGGCACGATGAGCCCGACGACGCCTAGCGGTTCACGCCGTGTGTACGTGAAGAAGTTTCCCACCGGCGGCGAGACCGGCGGGGTCTGCCCACCAAGCTTCGAACACCATCCTGCGTAGTATCGAAACGTCTCAGCAGCAATGCTGACGTCTAGAAAAAGAGACTCAGTGAATGGCTTACCATTATCTAGAGTTTCGAGTGTCGCCAGCTCCTGGGCGTTTTCTTCGATGAGTGCAGCGACATCATAAAGGAACCGACCGCGCGCAGCAGCGCTGAAGGACTGCCAGTCCACAACTGCGCGGGTGGCGGCGGCCACCGCACGGTCCACGTCCTCCGCAGTACCTGCCGCGACTGAGGTGATTGTGGACCCCGTCCCTGGATCAGTGGTCTCAATGAGTTCGCTGGTCGCTGCAGGCCCCGGTCGACCACCGATCACAATGCTGTCACCAGCACGATCGAGAACGCTGCGCACCTCTTCGAACGCTTCCGACGCGGCGACCGTCATATGTGTCATCTCCTATCACGGCGATGTGAAGAGCATTACAACCAACCCGTAGTGTGACGCACACTGGCTGTGCCGCAGCCGGTCACGCGGGCCGCACGTGGCACGCGCGGTCCGTTTGCAGGCCCACACGCCCCGCGCGTCAGGCGTGGGCTCATGTGGAGCTTGAACTCGCCGTGCATGGCGACGTGTGCCCAGGGACGAAGCCGAGCTCAGCGGTGTCAGCGCCCGGCGGCGCCCGGTCGATCGCGCGCGGCATCCCCGGGGTGTCGGCCAGGAGAGTGTCACCGGCTGCCATCGATGGTGTGGTGTAGTCGCCGGTGGCGTGCATGCGGGCCAGCTCGCCATGACCTCGCCCTGATGCCTGCCCTGGAGGTCGGTAAGCGCATGGAGGATCTCGCACACGGCGCGTACGACCGGCCAGCGGCATGAAGCGCGGTGCACCGCCGCCGACGGCTACCCGGCCAGCTGCGCGCGCCCTGCGCTGGCCCGGGACGGCCCTACCCGCGGTGTCCCTGTTCGGCCTGACGTTCTGGCCGATCGTCGCACTCCACCGTCGCGTCCACGACCGCCGGCAACGCGACGGCGACCCGCCACAGCTGGACGAGGACACCCTGACCATCTGGGAATGGCCCGAGCCCCCCGCTCCCCAGGGTCCCGGCAAAGTCGTCAGGTGATCTTGTAGGTGGCCAGCGGTCGGAGCGTGTCGCGGGCGTGGTGACGCAGCGCGGCGGCGATGTTGG
>NZ_FOUY01000167.1 GCF_900115005.1 Pseudonocardia ammonioxydans
AAGATCAGGTGCTGCCCGCAGCGGACCACCGCGCTGGTCAACGCGATCCAAACCCTCATCCTCGCTGGCTGACGCCAAGTGGAAAGAGTTCACTGCGACTTTGCCGGGGCCCTGGTTTCGTTCCGCCGCCCGAACGGCCAGCTCCAGTAGTGTGCGAAAGGCTATGTCACCTTCGTCGAATCGTCGCCGTCTCAGCCCTGACTCCCGCCTTGAGCAGTTGGTGGCGGTCGGGGTCGAGTTGTTCGGTGAGCGGGACTACGCTGAGGTCGAGATCAGCGACATTGCTGCACGGGCCGGAGTCTCGCGAGGCCTGCTGTACCGGTACTTTCCGGATAAGGCGGGTTTGTTCGCGGCCGTTGTGCGCTCGCAACTCGATGGTATGGCCGAGTTGACCTACACGTCAGGTAGTGCCGCCGCGGGGACGGCTTCGGAGCGGATCCTCGCCGGGCTCGATGCCTACTTCGACTACATCGTCGCTCACCCGAACTGGTACCGGGCGTTGTATCGCGGCGGAACCGGGGTCGACTCCCAGGTGCGAGCGATGGTTGAAAACGCCTACGAGCGACAGGCCGAACAGATCCTTGAACAGCTTGGGCTCGAGTCTCCCGACTCTGAACAAGTGGTGGCTGTGCGTTGCTGGATTGCATTTTTGGCGACTGCTGGCCTGAGTTTGCTTGACGGTGCTGTCGATTCTCGAGTTTGGCTGCGGGAACGCTGCGCGGATGCGCTGTTCGCAGCGGTGCGACCGGGCACCTGAGGCGGCAGCAGCCCCCTTGGCTCCGGGGCCTTGCTGCGCTGGCGCCCGCCTGACCGGCAGCAAGGCCCCGCGGTGCTGCACAGGCGCCCTCAGACTGGGCGGGTGTGTTCCACCCAGTCGTCCACGAGACACCCGTCAGGAGACGGTGGGGGACACCCGGGCCCCTCGGGGGTTACGTCCGCGGAGGTGGTGTACGGGTTCGTCGCTGGTGAGCGGCGTGGCGTCGTGACGTGAGACGGCCACCGCGTGATCTTTCTCGAGTAC
>NZ_FOUY01000074.1 GCF_900115005.1 Pseudonocardia ammonioxydans
TCACCCTGGCCATGCTCGCCGCCGCCTACCTCGCCGCCACCCGCGCCACCGAACACGAACGCGAGACCGAAAAGGGGGATCCTCAACCGGCCGTCGTCGACTGATCCCACTGTCGGGCAACGAGATCCGCCGCCTCCTCGCCACTCTCGTCTTCACCCCGCTGACCTGCGTCGACCACGTCATGCATTGGTCGACATGGCGACGCGAACGCCAGCAACAGGCCCGCGACTGCCACTATCGGCGCCGCGGTGAGCGACCACCGGGCTAATCAACTGCCGTTGCAGTACTAGCTGCCGATCCAGTTTCTGGCGGCCACCGAGGAAGTTGTCGGGGTTAACGATGCCGAGAACCAGGTCCGCATCGGTGACCGTCGGCTCGGTCCCGTTCTGGCCGTAGCACGCCGGGCCGGGACGCGCGCCGGCGCTGCGCGGCCCGACTTTGAGGTTGCCTCCGGAGTCCACCCAGGCGATGGCGCCGCCACCGGCACCAATCGTGTTGACCTTAACCATGGGCGTCGAGATCGTGTGCTGGTTCAGCACTGTGGTGGTCGACTTGACCGGCTCACCATCGACGATCATCCCCACCAGGAACGTCGTCCCCCCGATGTCGGTGGAGATGATGTTGCGGTGCCCTAGCTGTGCGCCCAGGTTGCGGCACCCGACCAGCCCGCCGGTAAGGACCGAGCCGATCGTGGTGATGGCGCGGTCCGGCGCATCGGCCGCGTTGATCGCACCCCCCGAACCCTGCATAACCAGCAGCGAACCCGTGAAGCCCCGATCGCTCAGCTCTGCCGACAGCGGACGCAGGTAGTCACGCAGCTTGGGGCCGACCTGAGTGCTCATGATCGTCGTGACGTTGCGCGGGTACTCACGAATCCGAGGACTCAGCTCGCTCGAGAGCCCCACATAGGCCTCGGGCGCCTGCTCTGCGATCAGTTCGCGGAGCCGCTGCTCGTGAGCCGGATTACGGAAGGACCACAGCAGTGACACCGCGAAGCCCTCGACGCCCTCGGCCAGCAGCTCGCGAATCGCCTGCTTGGCCTTGCTCTCGTCGAGCGAAACGATCACCTCACCCTTGTAATCGACCCGCTCGACGATCTCTCGGATCTGGCCGCGCGGGACAAGAGGCTCCGGCTTGGAGGTCCGCGACATCGCCTTGATGTAGTCCGAACCCCGGCCCGCATACCGGCCCTCAAGATTCATGATCATGATCGAATCGGAGTGGCCGACAGTGGTGAGGAAGCCAACCTTGGCGACGTCACCGGTCACGAGGGCGTTCAGCGTCGCCGTCGTGCCGTGGCAAATATAGGCGGTCTCCCCGAGGAGCTGGGAAGACGACACGCCGACAGCGCCGGCCAGCTCGTCGATGGCGTTGAGCATGCCGCGCTCAAAATCGGGCGGTGTCGAAGGCGACTTCGCCGAGAACACGCGGCCGGTCGTGTCAGTGGCGAAGGCATCGGTAAACGTGCCGCCGATATCGATGCCGATCACAAAACTCATCAGTACTCCTGGCTGTCGGGGGAAGGAGATCGGGCGGGCAACAGCTCGAGGCGGTCGAGCGCCGTCAGGTAGTGCTTAACGGCGGCGCCCAGCGTGAACTGTGGCTTCCAACCCAGCTCTACCTGGGCTCGAGTGCTGTCCAGCGCGCCGTAGTAGCTGATCCCCATGCCCATCGGGTCGAGCCCGGGCCCGATGTCGATCGTCGCGCCCGGGACCGCATCCCGGACCGCTTCGGCGAGCTCATGGAGCGAGACTGTCCGGCCCGTGCCGACGTTGTAGACGTCGTGGGGCAGCGGGGTGGGTGCGAGCGTTGCGGCCACTACGGCCTCGGCGATGTCGACGACGTAGATCGCGTCGTCGCGTTGATCGCCCCCGTGCGCGAGCTGGACGGGTTCGCCCGCGGCAGGAAGCTCGATCATGGAACTGTAAGCGGAGAACCCGCCGTGTCGCTGCAGCTTGCCCGGCCCGAAGATCGTCGCGAAGCGCAGCGACACAAACTCGATGCCGCGGTTTCGGGCGTACCACCGCCCGAGTTCCTCGCAGGACAGCTTCGTGACGTCGTACAACCCCACGGGCTGACGGGGGTGATCCTCGGTGACCGGAACGTAGTCCGGATGCCCGTGACGTCCGGTCAACGCCCCATAGGCGGCACGGGAACTGGTGTAGACGACCCGAGCGACACCGGTCGCCGCGGCAGCCTCGCAGATCGCTGCCGTGCCGCCGATGTTGACCCGGACCGCAGCGAGCGGGTCCCGGTCGGCTCCGATGATCGCTGCCATGTGGACGACCACGTCGGGCTGGTACTCGTCGAAGACCGAGCGAACCTGGCCACTGTTCGCCACATCGCCGACGGCGACTCGTACATCGTCAGCCACATCCGGGAGCAAAGACCGATCGTCGCGATTCTCCAGGATCACGACATCATGCCGTTGCTCGACGAGCCTACGGACGACCCACGACCCATTTACGCCCAACCCGCCGGTCACTAGTACTCGCACTTGATGAGCCTCCTTTTCACTGTACGCCATCGGCGGGTGCGCCATGCATCGAAGAATCGGATCGGAACCCACATGCGCACGGTCTGACCCGAGTCACGCACTGTGAATAACAACGGATCCACGTGCGGGGACTGAATTTAGATCGGGTCGGAATCAATCGGTGCGTACTGAGTAGGTTTAGATTGGTGGAAGCGAAGTGAGCCGCTCGTCTTTCACAGTCAGCGTGATGGGGGCATCGGTGGACGAGCGGCTCTTGCCACTGATCGATGCCGGTCTGTTCTCGAGCATTCTCCAACCCACATCCCACCCTCGGGCATCTCATGCCGTCATTGCCGTAGTGCCGCGTTGGCGGTCTCACGCAGTCCCCACAGGAATGGAAGACTGACGACAGCCCCGAGGACCAGATATGCGGCCGGTGCGATGTCACTGTTTGTCCACTCGATCACCATCGTCGAGAGCAGCGGTGTCGTGCCGCTGAATGCCGCGGTCGAGAGGGCGTATGGCACGCCGACGCCGGTGGAGCGCGCCCCTGTGGGGAATAGCTCGCAGAACGTTGCAGGGAAGACGCCGCAGAATATCGCCACAGGTATCCAGAGTACAAGTTGCCCGGCGGTCGATGCGACGAACCCGCCGGTCGCCATTAGAAGGTAGCCCGGGAAGGCGAAGATTATGAGGCCGATGCAGCCAATCAGCAGTATTCGTCGACGACCGAACCGATCCGAGAGAGCGCCGAATGCCGGGATCGCCGCCGAGCCAACAAGGATCGCCACCAGAACGGAAGGATACGCGACCTCCGGTGCCTGTCCGCGCACGACCAGCAGATAGGAGACCACAAAGGCAAGGACCGTATAGCTGCTCACTGAGAAAACCATTGACATGCCGAGTAGGCGGGCCATGGGGCGCCACTGACCGCGCATTGTCGTCACGAACGGCGACTCGGTCACTCGGCCCTCCTGGATCAATGCTGAGAAGGCCGGGGTCTCCGTTGTTCGAGTGCGTAGGTACATGCCGATTAGCAAGAGGGGAAAACTTAGCAGGAACGGAACCCGCCATCCCCATCCGGACATTGCCCCAGGCGTTACGGTATTACTGAGAGCGTAGACCACAGCGAGGCCAAGCGCGAAACCGAGGCATGCGGTGAGGTAGGCAACCGATCCGTAAAGGCCGCGCCTTCCTGGGGGGGCGATCTCTACGAGATAAGAAGTCGATGCGCTGAACTCGCCACCTACCGAGAGACCCTGTGCGAGCCGGGCGAGCACTAGAAGTGCAGGCGCGAGGACGCCCACGGTTGCATATGTAGGCATCAGGCCGATTAGAAGTGTGGAAATTCCCATTAAGGTGATAACCACGACCAATGTGGTCTTGCGGCCGCGTCTGTCTGCGAGTCGCCCAAATACTGCCGCTCCAATCGGTCGAGCTATATAGCCAACCGCAAATACCGAGAACGTCGCAAGTAGGGATGCAATGGGGTCTGCTGCAGGGAAGAATAGAGAACCGAGCAGGCTGGCAACAGATGCGTAGACCGCAAAATCATACCATTCGAGCAGATTGCCAGCGCCGATTGCGAATATCGACCGACGACGCAGTCGCGCCCGGTCGGATGATCCGAGGGCTGGTGTCGACTGCTGGACCATCGTTGGCTCCTCTTCTGTGAGGTAGACGATGGTTAAGCAGAGTTCCGCCACCTTGCCGCGGCACGCAACGCCGAGACGACACAGGTCCCCCGCCCGTATGACTTGAGTCACGCTCATCACGGAGCGACGAGGGCAGACAGGAGGTTGACCATGTAGGTGGTTGAGCTGTTGTCGTCAGCTCGTCGTCGCTTGCAGGTGTGAGCCCCGGCCCGAGGAACCGCCAGAGGGCCTGAGAGCAAACTGGCGGCTTCGTCTGGAAACGGGTGGTGTCGAAGCCCCGTGTCAAAGGCCCATCCACCCGAGTTTCATCAGAGTCGTTAGTGAGCCTTTGTGACTCTTCCGGATTTAGAATGCGAGCGCTCCGCAGTGCAGTAGCGACCGGATCCGATAATTGATCAGGTTGCGGAAGCCCATGGCGTTGCGGCGGAGGGCTTCGAGTCGGCCGTTGATGGCCTCGGTGGGGCCGTTCGAGGCGCGATGGGAGAAGTAGGCCAGGATGTCGACGCGGCGCCGGTGCAGGGTTCGGCCGAGTGTGGTGAGCTCGTCGAGCCCGGGCGGTAGCCCGGTGCGTAGCCGGTCGATCACGCCGCTGAGCAATGCTTTGCCGCGTCGGTGGTCCTGGTCGGCGTAGGCGGCGATGATCTGCTGGTAGGCCCACCAGGTGACCTCGACCGCGACGTGCTCGTCGGCGGCGAAGACCGCCTCAAGCCGGGTGCGTTGGCGGTCGGTGAGCAGTCCGAGGCGGGTCCGCAGGGTCCGCCGTGCCCGGTAGAGCGGGTCACCGGTGCGGCCTCGGTGGCCGAGGGTGTCCTGTTGGACACGTTGGCGACACAGGTCGAGCTTGTGCCCGGCCAGGGCGACGACGTGGAACGGGTCCATCACCGTGACCGCATCGGGCAACGCGTCGGTGGCGGCGTTCTTGTAGCCGCCGAAACCGTCCATCGCCACGACCCGGACCCCGTCGCGGAAGGCCGGGTCGCGGGCGTCGAGCCAGGTCTTCAGGGCCGCCGCCGAGCGGCCCGGGACCAGGTCGAGCAGCCGCGCACGGCCGTGGCCTGCGACGACATCGGTGAGGTCGGTGATCACGGTGACGAACCCGTCGCCGTCGGCGCCGAACTCTGATATACAGAATCTTCCTCTGTCTATTGGTAGGGTTCTGTCCTGCCGCAAGGGCGTGCTGAGAGGATCACCAGGTATGACTGACACTGTTCGCGAGCAGGTTTCGCTCGCTTCCCGCATCCTCGCTTCCCAGGGGCACGACGATCTGATCTGGGGCCACGCGTCTGTGCGGGACCAGCGGGGGTGCTGGATCAAGTCGGCTGAGTGGGGACTGGGAGAGGTCACCCCCGAGCGGGTACATCTGGTCGATGCAGCCGGGAGCGTCGTGGAGGGAGACGGGCCGCGCCACAGCGAGTACCCAATCCACACGGAGGTCCTCGCCATGCGTCCGGACGTCGGTGCTGTCGTGCATACCCACCCACCGCACGCAGTTGCGCTCGGCGCCACAGGGCAGCCGCTCATTCCCGTCAGTCATGCCGCCACGATGTTCGTGCCGCCAGCCGTGCCGCGGTTCACGGAGACTGCCGATCTTGTTCTGACCCCTGAGCTTGGACGGAAGGTGGCGGAAGAGCTGGGAGACGCTTCGGCGTTGCTTCTTGCTAACCATGGAATCGTGACGGTCGGGCCGGATCTGGAGACCGCGACGGTGCGCGCCGTGGTGTTGGAGCGGGCTTGTCACCAGCAACTGCTCACGCACGCGTTCGGGGGGTGGCCGAGGATGTCGAATGCAGTGGAGGCCGAGGCCAAGCGCGAGCACATCTACCACGAGAGTGCTGTCCACGCGGTTTGGAATCATCTGGTTCGCCAGCTCGGCTGAGCCTGTTGTCGACCCGACCGGGTACGGGTAGAGACGGGGAGACGGGGAGACGATGGCAGAGCGTTGCCCGGGCCGCCGTCCCCGTCTGTGTTGGGTAGCCCGACGCTAACGGGTTCCTGTCTTCTGCCAGCTGGTCAGGGGGTTCGGCCAGCCCACCTGGCGAGGAGCCGGTTCAGCAGTGGGAGAGTGACCAGCACTACAGTCGGGACGAGTACGCCGGTGAGCAGGAGCGTGCGTGCTACCACCGGCCAGTGCCCGAGAGCGGGCATGACCAGGTAGTTCATCAGGAGCGCGATCGGGAATAGTGCGATCCAGATGAGCAGGGTCATCCGTAGCTTTGATGGTCCGCGTGGTGCCCAGCAGCCTAGTTCGTCGACCGAGAACGTCCGCGGCTGGCCTTCGGTGAGTTCGTCGACGTCGGCTAGCAGGTGGTGGCGCGCCGCGCTGCGTTCCCAGCGCAGCAGGTCCTTGGCGGAGGCGAAGGTGACCCCCACTCGTACTGTCACCCGGTCACCTGCCTGTACTTCGCTCACGTGGGTGGCGAGATGGCCGGGCATAGCTGCGGCCTCACGGCCCAGATTCTTCGCCCAGGCGGTGAGCTGAGACTCGGGGCTGCGGGCGGTACGGGCGACCAACACGCTGACCGGCAACGGTACCGCGGCACTCATTTCGCCGCCGGGGGGACCAGGCCCGGAGGAAGGCCTTCCAGGCGGTCCTGCACCACGTCGATCAGTACCGGTCCGGGGTGGCCGAGGGCTCGTTCGAACGCCGCAGGGAGTTCAGCATCCGAGGTCACTCGGATACCGAGGGCTCCGGTGATCCGCGCGTACTCGGCGAAATCCGGGTTGTCCAGGAAGACGCCGTGGTAGCGACCGCCGTGTGCAGTGCGTTGCCGGTCGCGGGTGTTGCCGTAGGCGTAGTTGTTGACGATCACGTTGATCACCGGGATGTTCTCGCGCACGCAGGTCTCGAGATCCTGGGCAACCATCCAGAAGCTGCCGTCCCCGCTCAGCGCGACCACGCGTTCGGTCGGTCGGGCCAGGGCCATGCCCATCGCCGCGGGGAATCCCCAGGCCATCGCCCCGCCCGCCGACCCGTAGTAGCTGCGGGGGCGGTCGAAGTCGACGTGTCGTGCCACCCACGGTCCGAAGGTGTGGACGTCCTGGATCAGCACTACTTCCTCTCGCTCGGCCAACCGCTGTACGGCGGCGGTGAGGGCAGTCGACGAGACCGTCCGGTTCCCGGGCTCGGCTGTCGGCAGGGCGGCGGCTTCGTCGAGTTCCTTGCGGAGCGAGGTGCGGCGCTCCCGGCGGTGCTCATCGCGGATCGGGTCTATATCGAGCGAGGTCAGGGCGGTGGTCAGAGCGCGCACTGCGGCCGTGGCGTCGGAGACGATCCCGACCTTCGGCGGGTACACCCGGCCGAGCTCCGCGGGGTCGATGTCCACGTGTATGAGTGCAGCGGAGGAGGGCACCAGGGTCCAGCGTTTGGTCGTGAACTCCGAGAACCGGCATCCCAGGGCGATCAGCACGTCCGCTTCCCGGACGAGCCGGTCGGACACTTCGTGGGCGCCGTAGCCGAGTGCGCCGAGGAAGGCCGGGTTGGCGTTGGGCACACCGGCCTTGCGTAGCCAGGTCGTGACCAGGGGGGCGCCTGCGGCCTCGGCGAGGCGCAGCAGTTCCTCCGGGTCGCCGGCCCCGCCACCGGCGATGATCGCCGGGCGTTCTGCGTCGGCGAGTAGTCCAGCTGCCTCCGTGACCCCCGCGGGCGCGGCAGCGGGCGGGTGGATCCTGGCGCGCCGGCCCGGTACCGCCTCGGTCCGGGTCTGGAGAATGTCGAGCGGTAGCGAGACAACGACCGGTCCGGGGCGCCCGGTGAGCGCCGTGCGAACCGCGCGCTGCAGCAGTTCCGGGATCCGCTCGGTGTGGTGGATCTCCACGACCCACTTGCAGAACGGTCGGAACGCCGCGACGACGTCCATCTCTTCGAACGACCGGCGTTCGGTGATCGTCCCGGGCACCTGACCGACGAGCGCGACCATCGGAACGGACTCGTCGTGCGCGTTCTGGACGGCGATCGAGAGGTTCGCCGCCCCCGGGCCACGCGAGGCCAGGCAGACCCCGGGTGGGCCGCCGGCCCGGGAGAAACCGTCGGCCATGAACCCGGCGACCTGTTCGTGCCGGGTGGAGAGGTACCGCAGACCCGGGTGCCTGGCGATGCTGTCGATCAGGTCCATGACGGTCGTGCCGGGTAGACCGAAGACGTGGGTGACTCCTTCGGCCGCGAGACAGTCGGCGACCAGGTCGGCCCCGTTGCGGCTCTCAGACAAGGACGTTCACCGCCTTGAGCTCGGTGTAGGACAGCAGCTCCTCGATGCTCTCCTCGCGGCCGATGCCGGAGGACTTGGTGCCGCCGAAGGGCATCCCCCAGAAGTGCCGCGAGGATCCGTTGATCCACACGTAGCCGGCCTCCAACCGGTCGGCGAGGCTCACCGCGGTGGAGACGTCGCGAGTCCAGACGCTGCCGGTGAGCCCGAAGTCGACACCGTTGGCGATACGAACGGCCTCGTCGAGGTCGTCGAAGGTGAGTACCGACATGACCGGTCCGAACACCTCCTCCTGCTCGATGCGCATACCTGGCCGCACGTCGGTAAGGACGGTCGGCTCGAGGAAGTAGCCCTTGTCCATGCCCTCGGGTCGGCCACCGCCGTAGGCGACGGTGGCCCCCTCGGCGGTGGCGATATCGATGTAGGAGCGGGCCTTGTCGTACTGCGCCCGTGACGCCAGGGGGCCCATCCGGGTCGCTGGGTCGATCGGGGAGCCGACCGGGATGGTCGAGACGTGGTCGAGCACGCTGTTGAGCACATGGTCGGCGACGGAGGAATGCAGCAGCACGCGCGAGGTAGAGCCGCAGGACTGGCCCTGTGACCAGGCGAAGTTCATGCCGTTGACGATGCCGGTGGCCGCAGCGTCGAGGTCGGCGTCCGGGCAGACGATCAGGGCGTTCTTGCCGCCCAGTTCGAGACTGATCTCCTTGACCCCCACCTCCGCCGCGTCGCGCTGGATGATTCGGCCGACGCGGTCGCTTCCGATGAACCCGATCCGACGGACCAGCGGATGTTTGACGAGCGCGCTGGCGGCGGCCGGACCGTTGCCGGTCACCACCGACAACACGCCCGGCGGGAGGATGTCCGCCGCGAGCTCGCCGAGCCGCAGCGCCGACAACGGGGTGATGTCGGAGGGCTTGAGCACGACCGCATTGCCCGCCATCAGCGGGGCGGCCACCTTCGACGAGGCGAAGAAGATCGGGTGGTTGAACGGCACGATTCGGGCTACGACCCCGAACGGTGCCCGCCGGGTGTAGTGCAGGTTCTCCGGACTCGCAGGGATCGTGGCGCCGCCGAGGTGCGAAGCGAAGTCCGCGAACAGGTCGAGGACCTCGGCGCCCCACGCGACGTCGTTGTGCATCGCGGTGACCGGGTTGCCGGAGTCCAGGGCGTCGAGCATCGCCAGCTCGTCGGCGTGCGCCCGGATGACCTCGGCAAGGGCGCGCAGCCGGCGACCGCGCTCGCGGACATCCACCTGCCGCCAGGCTGCGGCCCCGTCCGCGGCGACCTGCACCGCTTCGTCGACGTCGGCGGGCGACGCGTCCGGGGCCGTGGTCAGAGTCAGCTCGGTGGCCGGGCACTCGACCTCATAGGTTCGCCCCTGCTCAGCGGGCCGCATTCTCCCCCCGATCGGCAGCACCCACTCCCGGTCGGCGACCGCTGTGCTCACCCCGGCAGTCCTCGTCGACATCGGCATCTCCACTTCCAGGAAGTTGACTCTGTCAGACAGAAACTATGCGTCCCGCCGGGTTCGGTCAACACAGTCCGGGGTTGACAGCGGTGCGGCCGTCACAGAGAGTCTCTCCGCACAACAGAGACAACCCGTTTGGCGGTCACTGCTTGCGGGGCCCTGCGGACCGAGTCGAGGGAGACCGGTGTCCATACATGTCATCGCTGTAGCAGTGCTCGTGCTGATCTTTGTGATCGGCACGCTGCGACCGGTCAACATCGGTGCGCTCGCCCTGATCGCGACGTTCCTCGTGGGGACGCTGGTCGCGGGGGAAGGGATCGACGAGCTCCTGGCGGGCTTCCCACCGGATCTGTTCGTCCTGTTGGTCGGTGTGACCTACCTGTTCGGGCTCGCCGCAGTGAACGGGACCATCGAATGGCTCATCGACAGAGCCGTCGGACTGCTCGGCGATCGGCCGGCCCTCGTACCCATGATGATCTTCATCTTCTCTGCGGTCCCGACCACCGCGGGCGCCCTGGGGCCGGCAGGCGTGGCCATGCTCGCTCCCCTGTGCCTGCGCCTAGGCGAGCGGTACGGGATCGACCGGCGGATGACCGCCCTGATGGTGATGCACGGCTCCTGCGCGGGCAACTTCTCGCCGCTCAACGGACTCGCGGTCATCGTCCAGCAGGCACTCACCGCGAACGGCCTGTCTGTGTCGGCCGCCGCGCTGTTCTTCGGCAACATGGCCTACAATATTGGACTGGCCGTCGTGATCTACTTCGCCTTCGGTGGCCTCGGCCTGATCCGCGAGGTACGTCGAGCCGGGAACGACCTGCCAGGCACCGCTGCCGGCGGCAACACACCCGCGCCGACGCTTGCCGGAGGCGCGAACCTGCCCGTCGGGAGTGCCGGAACTACACCGGGCGGCGGCAGTGGGGTCGCAGTCAAAACCAGCGCCGAGGTCGATGCTCCCGTGCGCGCTCAGCTGCGCTTCGACCAGATGATCACCCTCGCGATCATCGTCGCGGTCGCTGTCGGCGCGCTGGTGTTCGACATCGAGATCGGTTTTCTCGCACTGACCGCGGCGGTGTTGTTGCACGCGCTGTTCCCGGCCCGGTTCAAGGACGCGGACAAGCGGGTCGTCTGGGGTGTGGTCCTGCTCATCTGCGGCGTGGTCACCTTCGTCGGGGCGATGGAGCGCTACGGCACCGTGGACATCATCGGTGCTGGTATCGCCGGGCTCGGCGCTCCGCTGCTCACGGCCTTCCTGCTGTGCCTGGTCGCGGCGTTCACGTCGGCCTTCGCCTCCAGTGCGGGCCTGCTCGGTGTACTGATCCCGCTCGCCGTGCCGTTCATTGTGCAGGGCCAGATCGGCACCGCCGCCATGCTCATCGCGCTCACGATCTCCGCGACGGTCGTCGACTCGACACCGTTCTCCTCGGTTGGCGCCCTGACGCTTGCCAATGCGCCCGAGGAGGAGCGGCGCAAGCTCTTCCGGACCATGCTGGCCTGGGGCATCGGGATGGCTGTCTCGGCCCCCCTCGTCACCTGGCTGATCTTCATCCTGCCGAGTGGGCTTTGAGTGACCGGTCCAGCGCAGTGAGCAGGAGCAACACACCGGCGATGCCCGCGCTCACCGTGCCGAGGACGGCGAGCCCCTCGTCGGTGGCCTGCTCGCCGTAGGCCAGAGCGAGCAGGCCGGTTGCCAGCATCGCACCGAGGTACTGCGCGGTGCGGGAGAGCCCGGTGGCGGTGCCCAGTTCCCCCGCCGGGGCCTGCCGGTAGACCGCCAGCTGATTGGTCACCGAGTTCAGCCCCTGGGGAAACCCGAAGAGCGTGGGTACCAGGATGAGCACCGCGAACGGGGCCGTGGCGTCGACGACGACCACGGCGAGGCTGCCCGCAAGCATGCCGGCAGTGCCGATGAGCATCGGGGCCCGGATGGAGCGGCAGCGGCCGGTGCTCAGCGCGAGCACTGCGCCGACCCCGGAGAGCAGGAGCATCACCGCTCCGCTCGCGGCGGCAGACAGCCCACGGACCTGCTCCAACCATTGTGTGTAGCCGAACAACACCGCATAGATCACTGTGAAGGTGAGTACGAACCGCAGATAGGTGGCGGCGACCGGGCGGTTGCGAGCGATCATCCGCACATCGAGGAACGCCGACCGGGTCCGGAACTCGACCGCGACCAACAGCACCCCGACGGCGACCGCCCCGCTCAGCACCAGCCAGTTCGGCGTGGGCAGGCTCATCAGGAAAGCCATGAGCAGCCCGATCGCCGCACCGAACAAGGCGACCCCGGGAAGGTCCAACCGCGACCACGGCACCGGGCCCCACTGCCGGTCGCGGGGCAGCGCGCCCAACGACAACGCAAGGGTCAGCAGGCCGAGCACCACGTTGGCCAAGAACGTCGCGCGCCACCCGCTCCACGGGACGAGCAGTCCGCCCAGCCCCGGCCCCAGCGTGAGAGTGAGCAGGCTGGTCGCGGTGAGCGCGCGCAGCGCCCCCGCGGGTTCGGGCAGCCCGAGCACACGGGCCCGGTCCCGGATCATGGTCAGCGCGGACGGATACGCCGCGGCCGTGCCCAGCCCCACGAGCACCCGAGCCGCGATCAGCACGCCGAGTGAGGTGCCCAGCGCGCCGACCACGCCGGACACGGCAACCAGAACAGCCCCGGCACGAAACACACGGCGCGGCCCGAGGACGTCGGACAGCCTGCCCGCCAGCGGCTGGCCCAGAGCACTCGCCATGTACATCGCCGCGACCAGCCACAGCGTCGCGCCGGCGCCGGTGCCCAGCTCGCGGCCGATGGACGTCAGCGCCGGAGCGATCATCGTCGAGTTGATCGGGTTGGCCATGGCGCCGACACACAGTGGCGCGACAAGCCTGCGACCGATCCGTTCGTGCGGTGAGTGGTCCGGCATTGACCTTCAATCAGCAGAGAGCGTATCTGTTGATCAGAGTAAGTGATGGAGGTAGTCGTCGAGCGGAGCCCTACGACTCCGCTCCGGTCGCTCGGACCGACGGGGTCGCTGGGGATGCGCTCTCGCGGGCCCGCTCGAGCGCCTCCTGCAACCGCAGCAGAGGCCCGACGGCGGCGGCGATGGCCTCCCGATCAGCCGGGTCCAAACGGCTCAGGACTCCGTGCAGGACCGCGGCACGGCGCTCGTCCCACACGTCGATCACGTCCCGGGCCGTGGCGGTCAACCGCAGCCGCGTCGACCGCCCGTGTCCCTGGGTCTGACGCACATAACCGACCTCGACCAGCGCTCGCACCAGCGTGGACACGGTGTTCGGAGCGAGCTGGAGCATGTCGGCCACGCCACGTACGGACAGGTCCGGCGTGTCCTCCAGCACCCGCAGCACCTCGACCTGCGCGTAGGGCACCAGCGGCAACGGCGGGTCGGCTCGAACCGCGCGCCGGATCAGACGCGCGAATGGGTTGAGCGCGCGCGGGACCTGTCGGACCAGCTCCTCGATGTCCACCTGCTCAGCATGCAGCAACCGGCTACCGGGCTTCCCGAGCCATGTGCTCCACGGCGAGCAGGCTGAACGTCATCGCTCGGGCCAGCGAGTAACCCGCCTGATAGCCGGCGCCGTAGTCGACGAACGCAGCACAGTTGCCCGAGGCGTAGAGGCCGTCGATCGGCTTCTTGCGGGCGGTGAGCACCCGAGCATCGGTGTCGGTCATCAACCCGGCCGATGACAGTCCGCTCGGCCGCAGCTCAATACCGTAGAACGGCGGTTTCCCGACGGGCCCGAGGTTCGGGTTGGACCGGGTCAGGTCGCCTGTGTAGTACTGCGCCCACGGGGCCTCACCGCGGTGGAAATCCGTGTCGACCCCGTCGGCCGCGAAGTCGTTCAGCCGATCGACGGTGGCGACCAGGCCGGCCGCGTCGACCCCAACGCGGCGGCCAGCTCGTCCAGCGAATCTGCCCGCTGCACCCACTCCGGCACCACACCGATCTCGTATCCGCCGAACGAGTAGTGCTCGGTGTAGCTGCCATCAAAGATCAAGAAGCAGGGCTGGTTGCGGTAGGTGTGGGCCCAGACGTCGAAGTCGCGCAGGGCATCGAGCATGCTCTGGAAGTAGGACTCGTCCGCGAACCGCGCGCCGCGCTGGTTGACCACGAGGGTGTGTGGCTTGGACAGCTCCTGGATGCCGGCCAGGCGCAGGAAGGGCTTCGCGTCCGCGCCCTCGCCGGGCACCGGGAAGCCGAGAAATACTGCCATGTGTCGGCGAATCACATGCAGTCCGGCACCCAGCTCGGTGGCCATCAGGAGCGGATCACCCGTGAGGCTGTCCGGGAACATGCTGGTCCACCCGGTGATGTCCTCGAAACGGTCGACCAACTCGGGGTTCGACTCGTAGCCACCGCCGGCGAGGACCACGCCGCGCCGTGCGCGGACCCGCCGCTCACCGCCGGGGCCGCCGAGGACCACGCCACTGACCCGACCGCCCTCCCGGACCAGGTCGAGCACCGGGGCTTCCAGCTCGATCGGGACGTTGCGGTCCACGAGGAGCTTGATCAGGTTGGCGGCCAAACCGGACCCGAACCCGCGCAGGTCCTTCGCGCACCGCTCGGCCATCAGTTCTGGATCGAAGTTGCGTGCGTTACCGATACCGCCCCAGGCGATAGCCTCCTCGAAAGTCACACCCATCGGCAGCTCGGGGGAGACCAGCACCTTGTGCTGCCACTCGCCCAGGTCCTCGCCGGAGATCAGCGCGGTTTCCACCATCCGGCCTTCGCTGCGCGAGCCGGGAGCGTGGCCGTGGTAATGGTCGGGCAGACCGCGAACCAGCTGGAACGGTACGCCGAGTTCGGTGAATCGGCGCAGCGCGCGCGGAGCATGGTCGATGTAGGCGTCCTGGTGGCCGTCGACCTGGTAGCCACCACCGAGGTGGCGCATGTAGGCGGAGCAATCGTCAAGACCTGTAGATGAAGATCTTTAGGCGGCTTCCGGTTGGTGGTGGTCGTCGGGTCGTTCGACGAGCTGGCCTCTGGTGAAGGTGGCGCCTGCGCGGACGAGTGCGACCAGGTGTGGGCCGTTCACGGCGCGCCAGCGGTCCTGGGCAGCCTCGATGAGCTTGAACGCCATCGCCAGCCCGGCCGCTCGCGATCCGGGACTCTTGGTGATCTTCGTGCGGTGTCGGACGGTGGCGAAGGTGGACTCGATCGGGTTGGTGGTGCGCAGGTGCTGCCAGTGCTCGGCCGGGTAGTCGTAGAACTCCAGCAGCTCGTCGAG
>NZ_FOUY01000029.1 GCF_900115005.1 Pseudonocardia ammonioxydans
GTTCGTGCCCTTCCTGGCCTTCGACGTCGAGATCCGCAAGATCATCTGCACCACCAACGCGATCGAGAGCGTGAACGCCCGGATCCGACGCGCGGTCAAGGCCCGCGGGCACTTCCCCAACGAGGCCGCCGCGCTCAAATGCGTCTACATGGCGATCATGAGCCTCGACCCCACCGGAGCCGGGCAACGGCGGTGGTCGATCCGCTGGAAGCCAGCTCTGAACGCCTTCGACATGGCCTTCGACGGGCGCCTGTCCGCCGGTCGCCGTTAGCTCAACCAGCTTCAGTTACACCGGAAAGTTGACAGTCCCGCTAGAGCTCACAGACCCCGCGGAGACAAGATCCACTACAACGGGCGGTATCCGACGTTCGCAGTTGCTCCTTGTCCGCTGGACGGATTCGTGCTCGCCCCTCCGCATGCAGCGGTCCTTCGTCGGCATCTTCCGTTGATCAGCGATGGGCGTTCCGGCCGGCTGGTGGGGCGCCCGGGGCACCGGGCCGGGTCGGGGGCGGGCCAACTCAGGACGTGAGGTGCTCCAGGAACCAGTCCCGTGCAGGGATCATGGAGGCGTCGAAGCCCTTGACATAGGCGTCGAAGTGCCCGCCGGGCAGCATCACGAGCTTCTTGGGCTCGCGGGCCTTCTCATAGGTCGCCAGGGCCAACTCGGTCGGCGTCAGGACGTCATTCGCGGCGACGAGCATCAGCAGCGGCTTCGGACTGATCCGCTCGACGACACTGTCCGGGCTGTACTCCGACAACATCTCGACCGAGCGCAGGGTGATCTCGTTGCGCCAGGCCGGAGCCCGCTCCTCGTGGGTCTCGGTGAACCACGTGTAGGAGTCCGGGGTCGGCATCGCGGCCGGTCCGAGGGGATCCTCGGATACAGCGGGAACCATGCCCGGCGCCTCGCCGCGGAAGCGGGCCTCACGGTCGGCGTCGAACATGTCGCGGAAGCCACCGATGAAGTCCGAGCGGACCAGCGAGCGGATGTTCTCGTAACCGTTCACCAGCGGGACCTGCGACACGACGGCCTTCACGCGGCTGTCGAACGCGCCGAGCGTGAGCACGTGGCCGCCGGAGTAGCTGCTGCCCCACACGCCGACCTGGTTCCGGTCGACCTCGGGAAGGGTGAGCGCGTAGGTGATCGCGTGGCGGTAGTCGCGGACCTGGGCAACGGGGTCGATCTCCTGGCGGGGCTCGCCGTCGCTGGCTCCGAAATTGCGGTTGTCGAACACCAGGGCGTTGAGGCCGGCTTCGGAAAACGCGGCGGCGTACTTGTCGAGGAACATCTCCTTGACCGCGGAGAGACCGTGCGCCATGACGATCACCGGAGCGGTACTGCTCGCGCCCTCGGCCGGGTAGAACCAGCCCCGCAGCGTGGTGCCTTCGGCGTCGAACTCGATATCGCGTCGAGCCATCCTGAACCCTCCGTCGGGTCGTCACGGTCGCCCCGGAGGGAGTCTCGACTCAGCTCCGGGCCGCTGTGACCCCAGTCTCCCGACTCCGGGACGGAGTCTCATGAACTCCAGCGCCAGGCCCTTGCACGGACGCGCCATCCTGGTTCCCGGCCCGTGCCACGAGTCGGTACTCGCTCGGGGAGGAGCCGTAGTGGGCCTTGAACGCCCGGCTGAAGTGGCTGGCATCGGAGAATCCCCACCGGTGAGCGATGGAGGACAGGGGCAGGTCGGCCTCGGTGAGTTCCTCGCGGGCCCGGGCCAGGCGTCGGACCCGGATCACCTCGCCGGCGGTCTGGCCGGTGGCGTTGAAGATCCGGTTCACGGTCCGGACCGAGACGCCGTGCGCGCTGGCGACGGCCGCAGGGGTGACGGTGGCGTCGAGCAGGTGGCGCTCGATGTAGCGGTCCATCGCGTCTCGTAGGGCCGGCTGGGCCATGCTCGTCGTCGGCATGTCGCTCCCCGACCGCAGCGCCCCGATGAACAGCTCCAGGGTCGCGTTGCGGGCCGCACTCACCGACTGCGAGCCCAGATCCGGAAGGGCGACGCTGAGGGTGTCGAGGTAGGACGTCAGCAGGCGGGTGGCCGGCTTCGTCCCGTCGAGCATGGCCCCGCCGGCGACCCACGCCCGCCCACCGACCTCGTCGAGCGCAGCCCGGGGGATCAGCAGACTCCGCTTGGACAAGGGCTCCGCTACCGCGAAGCGGGCAGGCTTGGTGCTGTCCCAGACCACGGCGTCACCAGGCTCGAGCGCGGCCTCGGCGTCGCCTTGCGCGACGGCCTCCCGCCCGGCCAGGGTGATCAGCACGATCACGAACTCGCCATCGGTCCCGGCGAGCTCCCGACGTGTTCGCGTCCCCGAGCACGGGCCGCACGTACAGTCGACCAGGGCCAGGTCGTCGATCCACCACCGCCGGACGGCCGCCTCGAACGTCACGGAGCTGCGCTCGTGCCGCGGCATCGCAATCGACCAGGGCAGATGAGTCGTCGAGAGCATGTCCTGCCACTGCTCCGCCACACCGTCCTGCTCGTCGTCCGTTCGCCAGAACTCCCCGTCTCGCGCCACGCCCTGGTCCCCTCGTCCGACAGCGCCTGTCCGACCACGTCAAGCGGCCCACGGTAGAGAGCACGAAGCGCTCCCCACCAGGGCCTACCGAGCTGACGCCGCCATGTAGACGAACGACGCACGAACGGAACGCCCGCGCGTCCTGGCTCGTCGCCGCCCCGGCGTACCACTCCCGGACGAGGCCGCCGGTCAGCTGACCTGCCCGCAGAGAAAGCGTTCCATCAGCTGCCGCGCGTCGAGGCCGAAAAGATTCAGCCGGCGGGTGTGACGCAGCAGGAGCAGACCGGAGGCGTGGGCGAACGCTTCCGCGGTGAGCCGATTCGCCTCCTCGGTACCGGCGAGTTCCTCGGCAGCGCTGCGGCTCGGCTCCAGGGTGGCCAGCAACGCGGTGTTGAGTTCCTGGTCGGCTTCGTCGTCGCCCAGTCCGCGAGGGGCCATCCCCCCGGCGAACAGGTAGAACCCCATGTCGAGGTCGCGGGGGTTGGCGTCGTAGAAGTCGAAGAACGCCAGGCCCGCGGCGATATAGCGCTGAGCCGCTCCGTCGATGCCGGCCACCGCGGTCTCGGTGTCGATGCGCAACCGTTGCAGGGACTCACGCAGGGCTGCGGCGTAGAGGTGTTCCTTGCTCGGGAAGTAGCCGTAGATCGCCCCGGTGGCGTAGCCGGCCTCCTTGGCGATCGCCCGGATGCTCGCGTCGCGCAGCCCGTCACGGGCGAACACGCGGAGTGCCGCCTCGAGGATCAGTGCCCGCTTGGTCTCGGCCACAGCCTCGGCGCGTGCAGCGCGTGCGCCTCCCGGCATCAGTTCCACCCTTTCCTGCCGATGGCGACGACGCTACAGTCCGAACAGCGTTCATCCAAACGAACGGCGTTCGTATCCGGGAGGGATCCACCATGGCCGTCGCCGACATCGCTCCGAGCGAGCGGGTCCGCGCCTATACCGAGCGCTTCCGCACGTTCCTCGACACCGAGGTCGCCGAGCTGGAGACGGAACTGGCCCGGCAGAGCGCCGGCACGGCGAGTGGCCCGAAGTTCGACGAGCAGGGCCGCATGCATCCCGCGGTGTGGCAGGCACGTCGTGAGGTCCAGCGGCGCTCGGCCGCTCTGGGGCTCTACGCTCCGCACTCCGGCACCGCGGCCGGGGGTGGCGGGTTCGACCGGGTCGAGATGCACCACGTCGAGGAGTTCGTCTACCGGCACTCCGGCCTGGGACTGGGCCTGGCGGCGTTGGCCTGGACGGAGGGCCCGAACCCGGCGATCGAACACTGCTCGCCGGCCATGCGTGAGCAGTACCTGGCGCCGCTGATGGCCGGGAAGATCACCGCGGCGTTCTGCAACACCGAGATCGGAGCCGGCTCGGACGTGCTGCGGATGGCCACCCACGCGACCCGCGACGGTGACGACTGGGTCATCAACGGCTCGAAGGGCTGGATCACCAACTCGCATTTCGCCGATGTCCTGCAGGTCGTGGCGGTCACCGACCCGGGCGCCGGCACGCGGTCGCTGTCGATGTTCCTGATCGACGCCGACGCACCCGGGGTGAGCCGGGGGGCCGATCTGCCCACCACGATGGCCGACGGGCTGACCGGCACGCTGGAGTTCCGCGATGTGCGGGTGCCGGCCGAGAACGTCGTCGGCGAGGTCGGTGACGGTTTCGGTCTGGCCATGTCGTGGATCAACTGGCGCCGGCTGTGCCGCGGTGGCATGTGCGCCGGCTGGGGGGCGTGGCTGCTCGAGCGTGCCGTCGACTACGCCCGGCAGCGTGAGGTCGGCGGCAAGCCGATCGCCGCTCAACAGGCCGTGCAGCACATGCTCGCCGACATGGACGCCGACATCTACCAGGCCCGTTCGACCTCACTGGTCGCCCAGGCCGAGCTCGACGTCCTCGGCCCCTACGGCACACCGCTGCACCGTGATGCGCCCCGGCTGATCAGCCTGGTGAAGGTCATCAACGACGAGGCGTTCTTCCGGGTCGCCGACACCGCCATCCAGGTCCGAGGGGCGGTGGGTCTGGTGCAGGACTCGCCCGAGGAGAAGCTGTTCCGGGTGGCGCGCAACCTGCGGATCCCGGCCGGGACCTCGGAGATCCAGCGCAACGCCATCGCCCGCGGTCTGCTCAAGGCCACGGCGGCGTGATGACCGCACCGGTTTCGCTCACACAGTTCTCGCCGGGCGGAGGTTGCGCGTGCAAGCTGCCCCAGCAGCTGCTCGACGAGGTACTGGGGCCGCTGCGTACCAGCGCAGCGCCCGGCGGGACCGACGCTCGCCTCCGGGTCGGGCTCGACCCCGCCGACGACGCCGCGGTCTACGACCTGCCCGGGTGGCACGGCCGATCGCTGGTCATGACGTGCGACTTCCTGACCCCGGTCGTGGACGACCCCTATGAATGGGGCCGGATCGCGGCGACCAACGCCCTGTCCGACGTCTACGCCATGGGTGGGCGTCCGCTGCTGGCGCTGAACCTGCTCGGCTGGCCATCGGACCTCGACACCGAGCTGGTCGCCGAGGTTCTGCGCGGCGGGGCGGAAGCGGTCACCAGGGCGGGTGCGCTGCTCGCGGGCGGGCACAGCATCGTCGACCCCGCACCGAAGTACGGGCTCGCCGTCGTCGGCGAGGTCGCCCACGAGGCGATCCTGCGTAAGGGCGGCGGCCGGCCGGGTGACCGCCTGGTGCTGACCAAGCCCCTCGGCGTCGGCGTGATCGCCACCGCGGTCAAGCGGGGACGCGCCGCTGATTCCGAGGCGACAGGCGCCGTCGGGTCGATGACCCGGCTCAACGCCGCCGCCGCGCGTGCGGCGGTGGCCTGCGGACTGGTCGGCGGCACCGACATCACCGGATACGGCCTGATCGGGCACCTGCACGAGATGGCACTGGCCGGCGGCCTCGAGGCCAGGATCTGGGCGGGCGAGGTGCCGCTACTGCCCGGGGTCGCCCGGCTCGTCGCGAACGGGTGCGCACCCGACGGCAGCCGACGGACCCTGCAGGGTGCCCTGGACGCGGGCTGGTTCGTGCCGGGCAACGCGGACCCGGTCTGCCGGCTGCTGCTCGCCGACGCACAAACCTCCGGTGGTCTGTTGCTCGCCGCCCCTCCGACCGGGGTGGACGAGCTGCTGGCGACGCTGCACCGCGGCGGCGACACTGCGGCGACGGTCGTGGGCGAGCTGGTCGAGGGCATCCCCGGGCGTGTCCGCGTCGCGGCGAGCCAGGACGGGCGGGGGCGCGGATGAGGCACCTGGCATGCGTGACCGGCCGCTTCCAACCGGTGCACGAACAGCACCTGGAACTGTTCGAACTGGCCCTGCGCGAGGCCGAGCACCTCGTGGTCGCGGTCACCAACCCCGACACCCGGGCCCGGCACGAGGAGACGACCTCCGAGCACCGCCACCTCGCCGAGGCCAATCCGTTCACCTACTACGAGCGCCTGCGACTGCTGGAGGCCGCGCTGGCGGAACGCGGCCTGTCGAACCGCACCGCGATCGTGCCCTTCGACCTGACCCGACCCGAGACTTGGCACGAGTACGTCCCGGGCCACGCACTGCAGTGGGTGCGTGCCTACAGCGCGTGGGAACGGCAGAAGGCCGGCCGGCTCGCCGACGCCGGATACGAGGTCACGGTCCTCGACGGCGACCCGGCGACCCGGCTGTCGGCTTCCGACATCCGCGCACATCTCGACGCCGACCGTGCGGTATGGGCACGCCTGGTCCCACCCGCCGTCGCGCCGGTGCTGTCCGAGCTGCTCGCCGACCGGAACCGGACCGACGCCGAGGAGGCGCCATGAAGCCCGCGGGCTACGGCGAGACCCAACCCCGACTCGACGACGACCGGCAACCGGTCGTGCTGGTCATTCTCGACGGACTGGGCGACCGCCCGATCCCCCAGCTCGGCGGCCGCACCCCGGCCGAAGCCGCCCACACCCCGCACCTCGACGCCCTGGTCCGTCGCGGCGCGAGCGGCTGGCACCTGCCGTTCGGCTGGGGCCGGGCGCCGGCCTCCGAGCTCGCCCACTGGGCCATGTTCGGCTACGCCGACGTGCCCTTCCCCGGCCGCGCCGTCCTCGAAGCCCTCGGCGGTGGCCTCGACGTCGACCCCGACAGCGCCGTCACCCACGCCAGCCTGCGCACCTCGCGCGTCGACGGGAACACGCTCACCCTCACCGGCAGGGCCCGACCGGACGACCTCGACGACGTCACCGACCTGCTCACCGGGCTCGCCCCGGTCCTCCGTGAGCACGGCATGATCCTGCACCAGCTCGGAGGCCGAGGGGAGGCCCTCCTGTGCTCCCCGGCCCACCACAGCGGCGCCGTCACCGACTCCGACCCGCTGTTCGAGACCTTCCATCCCTGGATGCGCCCGGTCCCGACCGCGCCGGAAGCGGCGGCGTTCGCCGATGCCCTGACCGCCGCGCTGCTCGCGGCTCGCACTTGGCTGCGCACCAGCGACATCAACACACGCCGTGTCGCCCGCGGTCTGCCCGCGCTCGACGTCCTCACCACCAAGTGGTCCGGCCGGCGCGGAACCATCCCGTCCTTCCTCGACCAGGTCGGCGTCACCGGAGCCGCGGTCACCAGCACCCGCCTCTACCAGGGCATCGCCACCGCACTGGACATGACCTCGATCCACCTCGCCCCGGTCGACGACCTCGAGACCGACATGGCTGCCCGGCTCGACGCTGCCGAGCGACTCATCGACGACGGGGCCCGGTTCGTGCACGTCCACACGAAGGCCACCGACGACGCCGGCCACACCAAACAGCCCTTCGCCAAACGCGACGTCCTGCACGCCATCGACCGCGGCCTGGCCGGACTCGGCGAGATCGCCGAGCGCGCCGTGGTCGCGGTGACCGGTGACCACGCGACCCCCTCCACCCACGGCGTCATGCACGCCGGAGAACCGACCCCCCTGCTGGTGGCCGGACCCACCGTCCGGCCCGACGACGTGACGGAATGGGGCGAGCTACCGGCCAGATCGGGATGGTGGGGCCGTGTGCACGCCGCCGAACTCCTCCCGCTGCTGTTCGGACAGGCCAACCGCCCGGTCTTCATGGGCCACCGCATCACGGCCGGACCGGTCCCGGCGCTGGCCGACTCGCCCGAGGCGATGCCGATCCACGACCCGCCATGATCCCGCGCGAGAAGATGCGACGCCGCTCAGCGAGGCCCGACGGCGTCGCAACCCGACGAACCGACGGCTGACGATCAGCGCCGCGCCCCACGCCGGCCGGCGTCGTTGTGAGCGTGAGCCTACGAGCGCCCCATCTCCGCGCGCCGACCATCCGAGTCGGGTGACCTTGCACCGGATGTGCACCCATGAGTGTCCTCGCCGGAGAAACCGCAGGTCAGCGACCCGGATCCATGTAGAGACTGCGTTTGGAGATGTACTGGACCACCCCGTCGGGCACGAGGTACCAGACCGGGCGACCCGCGGCGACGCGCGCGCGGCAGTCGCTCGACGAGATCGCCATCGCCGGCACCTCGACGGTCGAGGTGGACCCCTCGGGTAGGTGCCCGTCGGCCAGCTCGTAGCCGGGCCGGGTCACGCCGACGAAGTGCGCGTAGCGGAACAGCTCGTCGATCTTGCGCCAGGACAGGATCTGCTGGAGGGCGTCGGCGCCGGTGATGAAGAAGAGCTCGGCGTCGGGGATCGACGCGTGCAGGTCGGCGAGGGTGTCGGCGGTGTAGGTGAGTCCGCCGCGGTCGATGTCGACCCGGCTCACCGAGAAGCGGGGGTTCGAGGCGGTGGCGACGACCGTCATCAGGTAGCGGTCCTCGGCCGGGGAGACCTCGCGCTCGGACTTCTGCCACGGCTGCCCGGTCGGCACGAAGATCACTTCGTCCAGGCTGAAGCGGTCCGCCACCTCGCTGGCGGCGACGAGGTGACCGTGGTGGATGGGGTCGAACGTCCCGCCCATCACGCCGATCTTGCGGTGCATCGCCGCAGACTATGCGGATCGTCCGTCCGGGGGCACCCCCGGTGCGCCGGGGTAGAGGTGGCGGAACTGCACACTGATCCGTGGCCCGGCCGCGGTGACCTTCGGGACGCTGTGCTGCCACGTCCGCTGACACGTCCCGCCCATCACGAGCAGGTCCCCCGACGCCAGCGGGAACGACACCGACGCCCCGCCACCAGTGGGACGCAGCCGCAGCGGCCGGGTCGCCCCCAGCGCGACCAGCGCGACGACGGCCTCGGGCCGCTCCCGTGCGACTCGGTCGCCGTGCCAGGCGACCCCGTCCGCGCCGTCGCGGTAGAGGTTCGCGCCGATCTGGCTGAAGCCGACGTCATAGCGCCGGCCCAGCTCGGCCGCCATGCCCGCCAGGCGCTGTGGTGGCGCGTCCCCCTCGGCGAGCTGCCAGCGGTGGGTCAGTCGCGGCTCGTCGACGATCCGGTCGTACATCCGCCGGCGGTGGCCGCGGAACGGGACCGTGGCCACCAGGAGATCGAACAACGCGTCCGGGTCCGGGACCCACCCGGGCACGACGTCGACCCAGGCACCGCGTGCCAGCTCGTGCCGGAACGCCGAGGTGAGCTCACGACCGCCGCCCTCCACGGCGGCGAACAGCGATCCCTGCCAGCAGGCGTCCACGCAGCGGAGCGTACCCGAGATCGAACGAAAGTTCGAGTCGAGGAGTGCGGGTCCAGCCCGTCCTGGGCCCGACACGACCCGCGGGTAACGTCGACGCCATGCGTGCTCCGGACACCGGTGACCGGGCTCCCCATCCCTCCGGTCCTCGCTCCCCCGCCGACCATCCGGACCTCCCGGCGTTCTCGGCCGGCGGCGGCCCGGCCGGGACCGGTGGCGACGGCGCGGGCACGGCGGCCGACGCTCCGGGCGTCACCCACGTGACCCCGGCCGGACCGTGGCCGACCGTGCGACCGCCGTCCACCCGCGCGACGATCGTCGGCCGGGCGGCCGCCGTCGTCGCCGTCGTCTGGTACGGCGCGGTCTTCTCGGTCTCCACCGACGTCCTGTCCCGGTCGGACTACCTGCTGGCCGGGGTCGTCGTCGGCGGGATCCTGAGCCTGGTGGGCGTGCTGCTGCTGTGGCTGTTCGCCTCGCGCTCGCCGTCGCGGGTGGCACCGGAACGCGGACCGGACATGGGGCTGCCCCGCGACCGGGCCGCGGCGCGCAAGGTGCTGCGTTCCGGCGGGACGCCGGACGGGGAGCAGCGCCGGCTCGTCGCGATCGAGGTCCAGGCCGATGCGAAGCTGCCGCTGGTCACCGGGGCCACGTTCGCGCTGCTCGGCCCGCTGGTCGTCGCCGTGAACCACTACAGCGGCACGTTCGGACCGCTCGGCCCCGTCACGTCCGGACTGATCCTGCTCCTGCTCGCCGGTCTGGGCTGGCGGACCTGGTCGGCCTGGTCGCTGCACCGCGCCGCCGACCGCAAGCACACCGTCCCCCGTTACGCCGGGTCCGGCGCGCCCTGGCGCCCCTGGCCCTGATCCGGCCGGCTCAGGCGAGCGCGGCGGCGACGAACGCGAGTTCGTCCTCCATGCCGTCGCGTTCCTCGTCGCCGTGCCGGGCGACCGCGTGCCGGTGCCCGATCGCCGCGGCGAGCAGCCGGGCGGCGCCGCGGGTTCGTCCCGGGTCGGCGCCGGCGACCGCGAGGACCTCCGACACGGCCTCCTCCAGCTCACCCGAGCGGCGCTGCAGGGCGTCCCGCACCGCCGGATGGGTGTCGGCCTCGCGCCAGAGCAGGTGCGACAGCACCGCCGACGAGTCCAGCGCCCGGTCCAGCTCGCGCACGAGGGCGCACAGCCCCGCGTGGAGATCACCGGGGACGGCGACGTCGGCCCCGCGGACCGGATGCGGCAACCGGTCGACCAGCGCCTCGAGCAGGTCCGGTTTACGGCGGAAGTAGTAGTGCACCAGCCCCTTGGGCACACCGGCGCGCTCGGCGACCCGGGAGGTCGGCGTCGCGTCGAAGCCGTGCTCGGCGAACAGGCCCTCGGCCGCGTCGAGGATCCGTTCCCGGGTCGGGACGTCCTGCGGCGCCGTGGTGGACGGCGGGGTGGCGGACGGCGGCGCGGTGGAGGACACGGGGAGATCCTCCCCCGCACACGACGGGGCCGCGACCGGTCCGGTCACGGCCCCGCCTGCAGCACCCGGGCGGTCGTCAGTGCGCGACCGCGCCGCGGTGCACCGCGGTCGCCGCGGGCAGCGCCGACGCGGCCACCGCCACCGTCAGCACTCCCGCCACCCAGGACGTCCACGACGCCCCGGTCATGGCGGTGTAGCCCATCACCCACGGCGCCAGGAACAGCAGGACGCCGAGGATCCCGTGCACCCATTCGCTGGCCACCGAACCGGGGGCCGCGAGCGACCAGAGCGAGGTGGCGGCCAGCACCACGCCGAGCACGACCATCGTCCACGCGGCGGCGGCGTTCGTCGTCGTCACGAGGGGCGAGAGAGCCGTGAGCACACCGATCACCAGGGCGGCCCAGTCCTGCCACCGCTGCCACGACCGCTGAGTGGTCTCTGCCATCGCGATTCACCTTCTCCTGTGAAGACCCTGTGGGGTACTTCCCGGTCTACGCCTGATCGGCCGGCCGGTCAAGAGTCCTCTGCACGCCCCTGGCAGGGGCGTCGTCGCAGGTCGGGCGGTCAGCCGGTCCCGGCGGTCACCGGGCCGATGTAGGTGCCGGGGCGGGTGGCGCCGTCCTGGCGCTGTACCGCGGCGCCGGGCCACGGCAGCGTCTTCGACCGCGTCTCGTCCGGCGGGGTGATCGCGATCCCGGTCGGCGTCCAGTCGCCGCCGGGCAGCCAGGTGATGACGGTGTGGGCGGTTCCGCCCGGCTCCAGGTGCACCGGCGAGGCCGCTTCCGACGACCGCGGCAACGAGTACGACGGGCCGTGCGTCGGGTCGTCCGGCCCGCGCAGGTCCACCCCGCCGAAGCCACTCATCGTGCACGGCCGGTCCGCGGTGTTGGTCCAGACGACGGTGGTGTGCCGCTGCCCGGCCTCCCCGGTCGTCGTGCCGGGCGCGGCCTCGAGGTCGCCGTCGGCGCAGCGCTGTACGGCCGGGTCGGAGCCGTCTGCGCCGTCGTCGGGAGCCGGGCTGCCCCCGCCACCGGAGCCATCGGAGCCATCGGAGCCATCAGGGTCGGCGGCGTCATCGGTGTCCGGTGTCGAGGATGCGGAACCGGTGGGGTCGGAGCCCGGTGAGCTCTCGCCGGACGTGGGCTCGGCCGGGACCGGGCCGGCGGCCGACGGCCACGGGTCCTCGCCACCGCAGGCGGAGAGCAGTAGGACGGTCGCGAGCAGGCCGGTCACCAGGGGTGCGCGCAGGGTCGTCATGATCGACACCCTTACAGGTCGCAACGACCCGCGGTGGCGCGGGTAGGCCCGTCCACCCGGCCGGGTGGCGGTCAGACCGGCAGGAGCGCCTCGACGACGTCGGCCAGCTGCGCCGCCGTGCGGCACTCGTGCATCGGCAGCACCTCCCCGTACCTGCGCGCCGCCGAGTCCCCGCTGCCCCACATCCGCTCGGGCTCCGGGTTCAGCCAGTGCGCGTGCCGGGCCCGGTCGCGCATGCGTTGCAGGGCGCCCAGGTTGGGGTCGCGGTAGTTGGTGCGGCCGTCGCCGAGCATCAGCAGCGACGTCTTCGGGGTGAGTGCCTCGCTGTAGTGCTCGAGGAAGTCCCCGAACGCGCCGCCGTAGTCGGAGTGCCCGTCGAACGCGGTCAGCCGCGCCTCCCGCAGGACCCGCTGCATCACGCCGGACAGCTCCGCGCCCGGCTCGAACAGATGAGTGACCTCGTCGGTGCGCTCCACGAAGGCGAACACCCGCACCTTGGAGAACTGCTCGCGCAACGCCTGGACCAGCAGCAACGTGAAGTGGCTGAAGCCCGCGACCGAACCGGAGACATCGCAGAGGACCACCAGCTCCGGACGGCCGGGTCGCCGGGTGCGGTACGCCGGGTCCATCGGCACCCCGCCGGTGGACATCGATCGGCGCAGCGTGCGCCGAAGGTCCAGCTGCCCGCGGTTGGCCCGCTTGCGGCGCACCGACAGCCGGGAGGCCAGCCGACGGGCCAGCGGGTGCACGGTGCGGCGCAGCTCGGCGAGCTGCACGGCGTTGGCGCTGAGGAAGTCGACCCGGTCCGGCTGCTTCGGTGTGGTCGAGCGCGCGACCTGCTCCCGGCCCCGCTGCTCGGCGGTGCGACGGCGAACCTCGTCGCGGATCATGTCGCGGAACCGGGCGATCCGGTCCCGGATCTCGCGGCGGCGGACCTCGGAGACGAAGTCGCTGTCGCCCTGCTGCCGCAGCCCGTCGAGGATCTGGGCCAGCAACGTGTCCGGCGACAGCGCGTTGAGCGCCTGGTAGGCCGACCAGTTGGGCTTCGCCATCTGCCCGCGGACACCCTGCCCCGCGGCGCCGGAGTTGCCGATCGCGTCCACGGCGGCCCGGGACAGCTCGCGCAGGGTCTCCTCGTCGCCGTCGCGCAGCAGCTCGGCGAGGATCTCGCGGAGCGCGTCGACGTCGACCGGGCCCTCGCCGGGGCCGCCCTCCCCGTCGTCGACCCGCGGGACGTCCACCTCGGACGCCCCGGCGCCGAGCGCGGGCGGGAACCAGAGGTCGAACAGGGCGTCGAAGGTGTCCCGCTGGCCGGACCGGCGCAGCAGCGCCGCCGCCAGCCCCTCCCGCAGGTGCTCACGTTCCAGCAGGTCCAGCGCCCCGAGCACCTGGGCCGCGTCCACCGTCTCCCCCGGGCCGACGGCCACGTGGTGGCGGCGCAGCGCGGAGACGAAGTCGACCAGATGGCCGGGCAGGCCGTGCTCGGCGGTGCCGGGAACCTCGGACGGGGCGGTCACGGCTCCATCATGCGCGACCGCACCGACATTCTCATCCCGCCGGGTCGAGGGGCACGAGCTTCGGCTCGAACGGGCGCTCACCGGGCACCAGCCGCAGCGCGCCGTCGAACCCGCCCGGCCCGTTGGCGTACTCCAGCGCCGTGCGCAGGTCGGTGAGGCCGTTCGTGCCGGGCGCGGGCGCCACGTTGAGGGTGGACAGCAGGCCCAGCGCCGAACCGTCGCCGGACAGGTAGCCCGAGCCGGAATCACCCGGCACGCCCGGCAGCACCGTCGTGACGGTGTGGGTCCAGCCGCCGCCCGAGGTGCCGGCCGAGGTGCCGGTCTTCGGCTGCAGGGCGGCGATCCCGTGCCGCAGCGCCGAGTCGCCGTAGCCGAACACGATCTCCCCGGTGGCCGTGCCGTCCGGGTCGACGCCGGTCGGGCCGCCGTAGAACGGCATGGTCGGGTCGGTCTTGGCGACGTCGTCGGGGTGCAGCGCCACCAGCGCGAAGTCGTTGTACCGGCAGGCGTCCGGGTCGGTCTCGCCGTGGTCCTGCATGGTCAGCCACGACGAGTACGCGAGCGTGCCCGGCCGGTCGGCACCCTCGACCTCGACCGGGGTGCCCAGCGGCAGCGACCCGGCCCGGCAGCCGTCCACCTCGGTGGACCCGCCGGTGCCCGCGCAGTGCGCGGCCTGCCCGAGGAACACCTCCGCACCGTCGGTGAACACGAAGTTCGCGGTGCACTGGGCGTCCCCGTCGGTCCGGGTCGTCACCCCGGGGGTGATGGTGGCCTCACCGGGTGCGGCAGGACCCGGCTCCTCCTGGGCGGAGACGGTTCCGGTGGCCGCGGCCGCGAGGACCAGTGCGGCGGCCGTCGCGACGACGGCGCGCAGGGTCCGTCGCCGGGCGGAGCTCGGTGCGGGCGGGTGGTCCGGGACGGCGGTCATCGGCGTCGGCCTCCGGGGGTCGCGCGGGGAGCGTTCATACGGCACAACTCGGAACACCGCCGTCCGGTTACGCCGACCCCGTGAGTGGTTTTCGCGGTCCTGACCGCGAAAACCACTCACGAGCTCAATTCAACCGCAGCTCCGCCGCGGCCTTGTCCGCGTCCGACCGGTGTTTGAGGACGACGCCGAGCGTGGACCGGACGGCCTCGTCGTCGAGGGTGTCCAGGCCCAGTGCCAGCAGGGTGCGCCCCCAGTCGATCGTCTCGGCGACGCTGGGGACCTTGCGCAGCTCCATCGCGCGCAGCACCCGCACCGTGCGGACCAGGGCGTCGGTGAGCTGCTCGGTCAGCTCCGGCACCCGGGTGAGGACGATGCGGCGCTCCAGGTCGGCGTCGGGGAAGTCGAGGTGCAGGAACAGGCAGCGCCGCTTGAGCGCCTCGGAGAGCTCGCGGGTGGAGTTCGAGGTGAGCAGCACGAACGGGCGCCGGGCCGCGGTGACCGTGCCGAGCTCGGGGATGGAGACCTGGTAGTCCGAGAGGACCTCCAGCAGGAGCCCCTCCACCTCGACGTCGGCCTTGTCGATCTCGTCGATCAGCAGCACGGTCGGGTCGGTCCGCCGGATCGCGGTCAGCAGTGGGCGCGGGAGCAGGAACTCCTCGGAGAAGACGTCGTCGCGGGTCGCGTCCCATTCCTCCGCGCCCTGCCCTGCGGTGATCCGCAGCAGCTGCTTGGCGTGGTTCCACTCGTAGAGCGCGCGGGCCTCGTCGATGCCCTCGTAGCACTGCAGCCGCACCAGCCCGGAGTCCGTGGCCGCTGCGACCGCCTTGGCCAGCTCGGTCTTGCCGACGCCGGCCGGCCCCTCCACGAGCAGCGGCTTGCCGAGCCGGTCGGCGAGAAACACGGTGGTCGCGACGGCCGTGGAGGCCAGGTACCCGGCCGCGCCGAGCCGCTCGACGACATCGGCGACGGAGCCGAACGCGGGCTGGTGGGCTGTGCTCACGGCGGTCATCCTGCCCTGCGGGCACCGCCCGACGCCGCCCCACCCGGCCGGTGGGTGAGCCGGATCACCGCCGGGTCAGCGGCCGCGGCGGGCGAACACCCACGCGGCCGCCGTCAGCGACACCACCCCGATGCCCGCGCACCAGGCGAGCGCGACGGCGGCCGTCGCGCCGAGGTCGCCGACCGGGGCCCCGTCCGAGCCGAGCCCGATCAGCAGGCCGCGGACCGTCTCGATCACCGGTGTCACCGGCTGGTGCTCGGCGATGCCGCGCAGCCAGGCCGGCATCGTCTCCGGCGGGACGAACGCGCTGGAGACGTACGGCAGGAACAGCATGACGAAGCCCAGTCCCCCGGCCGCGGCGGGCGTGCGGGCCACGACACCGACCAGGGTCGCCGCGCAGGTGATGGCCACGATGTAGGCGGTGACGACGCCGACCGCCCCGAGCCAGGCGAGCGCACCCGCGTCCGACCGGAAGCCGATCGACGCCGCCACCGCCAGCACGATCGTCGTCGTCACCAGGTTCTTTCCCGTGCTCGCCAGCACGTGCCCGGCGAGCACCGTCGCGTCCGCGACCGGCATCGACCGGAACCGGTCCATGATCCCGGTCGACGCGTCCTGGACCAGCGCGATGGCCGTGTTCGACGCCCCGTACCCGGCGCACAGCAGGATCACCCCCGGCGTGGCGTAGCTCAGGTAGTCCGTGCCGACCTCGATCGCCCCGCCGAAGACGTAGACGAACAGCACCATGATCATCACCGGGAGCAGGAGCGCGACGAGCAGCTCGTCCGGGTCGCGGCGGGCGAGCCGCAGCACCCGGCCGGCCATGGTCACCGTGTCCGGCACGACCCGCAGCCACCGGGCCGGCGCCGCCCCGGACCCCAGCCCCCGCACATCCACCGCTGTGGTCATGCCGCCACCTCCACGGGCTCGCGGTCGTCGGCTCCCCGGGCGGCGTGCCCGGTCAGCGCCAGGAACGCGTCGTCCAGGCTGGGGGCGCGCAGCTGCCACTGCTCGGGGACGGCACCGGCCGCCTCGACCCCGGCCAGCACGTGCCGCACGTGCCCGACCGAGGCGTCGGTGGGCACCCGCAGCACCCGCGCGGCGGGGGTGGGAACGCCGAGCGCGGACGCCACCCGCGTCGCCTCCGCGACCGCGGCGAAGGTCAGTTCCACGCTCGCGTCGCCCACCTCCCGCTTGAGCTGCGCCGGCGTGCCCTCGGCGACCACCCGGCCGCCGTCGATCATGGCGACGCGGTCGGCGAGCCGGTCCGCCTCCTCCAGGTACTGGGTGGTGAGCAGCAGGCTGGTGCCGTCGGCGACGACGCCGCCGATCACGTCCCACATGCCGTGGCGGCTGCGCGGGTCCAGGCCCGTGGTGGGCTCGTCGAGGAACAGCACCCGCGGGTGCCGGAGCAGCCCGGCGGCCAGGTCGAGCCGGCGGCGCATCCCGCCCGAGTAGGTCCGCAGCTGCCGTCCGGCGGCACCGGCGAGGTCGAAGGCCTCGAGCAGCTCGTCGACCCGGGCCCGGACCGCGCGCCGCGGCAGGTGCGCCAGTCGGGCCATCATCGCCAGGTTCTCCCGGCCGGTCAGCTTCTCGTCGACCGCGGCGTACTGCCCGGTCAGCCCGATGACCTCGCGGACCCGCCGGGCCGCGGTGACGACGTCGTGTCCCGCCACGACGGCGGTGCCGGCGTCCGGCCGGGTCAGCGTGCTGAGCACGCGCACCGTGGTGGTCTTGCCCGCCCCGTTCGGCCCGAGCAACGCCAGCACCTCCCCGTGACCGAGCCGCAGGTCGACACCGTCCAGCACCCGCACGGGTCGGCGGGTGCCGCCGTAGCTCTTGTACAGGCCCTCGGCCCGTACCACCGGATCGTCCATCACGGCCCTCCTTCTGTGTATGCCACAAACTGTTTATAGCATTAACTGACTGCGGCGGACACCGTGCGATCCCGGCGGAGCGGGCGGGGAGGATGAGCGGCGTGGACGAGCAGGAGGTCCCGCCGGCCCTGCGCCGGCTCTGGGGACGGCCCGAGCGGCCCCGCCGTGGGCCGAAGGCGTCGCTGAGCGCGGAGCGGATCGTGACGGCGGCCGCGGAGCTCGCCGACGCCGAGGGACTGGCCGCGGTGTCGATGGCCCGGGTCGCGGACTCGCTCGGCTACACCGCGATGGCGCTCTACCGGCACGTGGAGAGCAAGGACGAGCTGCTGGCCCTGCTGGCCGACCGGCTCGCCGCGGACCTGGTGATGCCCGGGCACGCCGGTGACTGGCGCTCCGGGCTGGCGGCATGGACGCGCGCCCAGATCGACGCGGTGCTCGCCCGGCCGTGGTTCCTGGACCTGCCGCTGGCCGTGCTGCAGCCCGGTCCGCACCGGATGCGCTGGCTCGAGGAGGCGTTCGTGGTGCTGCGCGAGGTGCGGCTGACCGGCGAGGAGAAGCTGGCGGTGGTCGGCCTGCTCGCCCAGCACGTGCTGGCGGAGGCACGGGTGCAGGTCGAGACCGTCCGGGCTGCCGAGAGCGACACGGCGCACCCGGTGCACGACTTCGAGACGGTGCTGCGCCACCTGGCCGCACCCGGGGACTTCCCCGAGCTCGCCGCGGCGCTGACCGGCGCCGGGGACGGTCCCCGGACGCCCGCCGGCACCGACGCCGAGATCGACTTCGGGCTCGGGATCGTGCTCGACGGCGTGGAGGTGTTCGTGCGCAGCCGCACGGCCTGACGAGGACTGCGCAGCGGACGCCGCCGCACCGGCGGGCCGGGCCGCCGCGAGACTGTCAGGGGTCGGCGCCACCATGGGAACGTGACCACCGCATCGACAGACCTGCGCGAGCGTGCCGAGGCCGTCCTGGAACAGCTCGCCGGCGAGGGCGCCCGGTTGCGCGAGGACCAGTGGACGGCGATCGAGGCCCTCGTCGCACAGCACCGCCGCGCGCTGGTCGTGCAGCGCACCGGCTGGGGCAAGTCCGCCGTCTACTTCGTGGCGACCGCGCTGCTGCGCGAGCAGGGCGCGGGACCCACGGTCATCGTCTCCCCGCTGCTCGCGCTGATGCGCAACCAGATCGACGCGGCGATCCGGTCCGGGATCGTCGCGGTCACGGTGAACTCGGCCAACGCCGACGAGTGGGACGCGGTCTACGCCGACATCGAGAACGGCGACGTCGACGTGCTGCTGGTCAGCCCGGAACGGCTCAACAACCCCGATTTCCGGGACCGGGTGCTGCCGAAGCTCGCGGCGAGCGCTGGGATGCTGGTGGTCGACGAGGCGCACTGCGTGTCCGACTGGGGCCACGACTTCCGGCCCGACTACCGCAGGCTGCGCACACTGATCGCGGAGCTGCCGCCGGGGATCCCGGTGCTGGCCACCACGGCGACGGCCAACGACCGGGTCGTCACCGACGTGTCCGAGCAGCTCGGCATGGGGCGCGACCAGCAGGACACCCTGGTGCTGCGCGGCTCGCTGGACCGCGAGTCGCTGCGGCTGGCGGTGGTGCAGCTGCCGACACCGGCCCGGCGGCTGGCCTGGCTCGCGGCCCGGCTCGGTGAGCTGCCCGGTGCCGGGATCGTCTACTCCCTCACCGTGCAGGCCGCCGAGGAGGTGGCCGAGTTCCTCACCGAGCGCGGGTTCGCGGTGCGCTCCTACTCCGGCAAGACCGACCCGGAGCAGCGGCTGTCCGCCGAGTCGGACCTGCTGGAGAACCGGGTGAAGGCGCTGGTGGCGACGTCCGCGCTGGGCATGGGCTTCGACAAGCCGGACCTGGGCTTCGTGGTGCACCTGGGCGCTCCCGCCTCGCCGGTGGCCTACTACCAGCAGATCGGGCGCGCCGGGCGCGCGCTGGAGCGGGCCGAGGTGGTGCTGCTGCCGGGCCGGGAGGACCGCGACATCTGGGCGTACTTCGCCTCGCTGGCGTTCCCGCCCGAGCCGCTGGTCCGCCAGACCCTCGCCGTGCTCTCCGAGCACCCGCAGTCGACGGCGTCGATCGAGACCCGGGTGGACCTGTCCCGGACCCGGCTGGAGATGCTGCTGAAGGTGCTCGACGCCGACGGTGCGGCGAAGCGGGTCAAGGGCGGCTGGATCGCGACCGGCGCCGAGTGGGTCTACGACACCGAGCGGCACCAGCGGGTGAACGAGGCACGCCGGGCCGAGCAGGCCGCGATGCTCGACTACATCGCGACCGACGAGTGCCGCCTGGTGTTCCTGCGGCGCCAGCTCGACGACCCCGACCCGACCCCGTGCGGGCGCTGCGACACCTGCACCGGCACCGTCTGGACCGGTGATGTCCCGGCCGATGGCGAGCAGGCGGCTCAGGAACGTCTCACCCGGCCCGGGGTCGAGATCGCGCCGCGCCGGATGTGGCCGTCCGGGATGAAGGAGATCGGCGTCGGGCTGTCCGGCCGGATCCCGCCCGGCGAGCAGGCCGCGCCCGGCCGGGCCATCGGGCGGCTGTCCGACATCGGCTGGGGTACCCGGCTGCGCGAGCTGCTGTCCGGCGCCGACGACCCGGTCCCGGCCGACGTGCTCGACGCGCTCGTGCGGGTACTGGCCGGCTGGGGCTGGGAGCGGCGCCCGGTCGGGGTCGTCGGGATCGGCTCCCGTACCCGCCCGAACCAGGTGCGGCACCTGACCCGCCGGATCGCCGAGATCGGCCGGCTGCCGCTGCTCGGCACGCTGGAGCCGGTCGGCCAGCGGCCGGGCGCGAAGGAGAACTCGGCCCAGCGGCTGGCCGCGGTGTGGCAGGGCCTGGGCAGCGCGGAGCTGCCCGACCTGTCGGAGGTGGGCGGCCCGGTGCTGCTCGTCGACGACCTCGTCGACTCGGGCTGGACGATGACCGTGGCGGCCCGCGCCGTCCGGCTCGCCGGAGCACCGGAGGTGATGCCGCTCACGCTCGCCGTCGTGGCGTGAGCTACCGCCCACCCGATCGGTCGGTTAGGTTTGCCTACCTTGAATCGAGGAGGACCGATGGGTGTCACGCGGGTCTGCCGCTTCCCCGTTCTCGCCGCGGCGCTCGTGGCCGTGCTGGCACTCGCCGGGTGCGGAGCCCCGGCCGAGCCGGACGGCGGGCCTGCGCCCGGCGCCGAGGGGGACGGCCGGTTCCCGGTGACGGTTCCGCACGCCTTCGGCGAGACGACCGTGCCCGCCGAGCCGCAGCGGGTGGTCGCGCTCGGACTCAACGACCTCGCCGTCGCCCAGACCGTGGGCGCGCCGATCGTCGGCGCCATGCAGAACATGACCGCCACCGGCCCAGTCCTGCCCTACCTGGAGCCCCTGCCGCCCGAGGTGCTGGCGCTGGACCCGAACGCCGAGCTGTCCGTGGAGCAGGTCGCCGCGTTCGAGCCGGACCTGATCCTGGGCGTCTCGGCCTACCAGGTCGTCGACCGCGCGACCTACGATCGGCTCAGCGCGGTCGCGCCGACGGTGGTCTTCGCCGAGTCGCTCTACGGCGCCTCCATGCAGGAGGACGCCCGCCAGGTCGGCCGGGCCCTCGGCGCGGAGGAGCAGGTCGAGGAGCTGATCGCCGCGGCGGACGCGCGGGTCGCCGCCGTCCGCGAGGAGCTGCCCGGCCTCGCCGGGCGGACGTACCTGTTCGGCCAGGCCCGGGGTGAGATCCTGCCCATGGTGGTCGGCGAGCAGAACCAGTCGACCGCGTTCATGCGCGCGCTCGGCCTGACGGTGCCGCCGTCGTTCGCGGACGCACCGGCGTCGGACGACCTGGCGCCCGGCACCGTCGGGCTCTCCTACGAGGAGGTGGGCCGGCTGTCCGAGGCCGACCTGCTGCTGATGACCTTCGCCGGGGACGGCGACCGCAGCGCCTTCGAGAGCAACGAGCTGGTGCAGCGGGTACGGGCGGTGCAGGAGGGCACCTACGTGCCGCTGACCCTCGACCAGGCCGTCGCGCTGCAGGCCCCGAACGTCGTTTCGGCCGGGTGGCTGGTCGACCAGCTGCGGCCGTCGCTGGAGAAGGTCGCGGCCGGCGGTACGTGATCTAGGGTCGGCGGGGTGAACCCACCGGACTTCGCGCTCAAGGCGATGAACGCCGCCCACCGGCTGCTGATCAGGCTTACCGGTGGGAAGGTCGGCTACTCGGCGATGGGGATGCCGGTCGTCGAGCTGACGACGACCGGGCGGCGCAGCGGCGAACCGCGCACGGTGCTGCTGACCGCACCGGTGCACGGCGGGGGCAGCTACGTCGTCGTCGCCTCCCGGGGTGGCGACGACCGGCACCCGGCGTGGTTCCACAACCTGCAGGCCACACCGGAGGTCGAGGTGGCCGTGCAGGGCGGGCCGCGCCGCCCGATGCGGGCCCGGGTCGCCTCGGCGGAGGAGCGCGCCCGTCTGTGGCCGCAGATCGCCGGGAAGTACACGAACTACGCCGGCTACCAGCGCAGCACCGACCGCGAGATCCCGCTGGTGCACCTCGAACCCTAGGCCGTGTCCCGGGACGGGGCCGTTCCCCCGCTCGCCCAGGACACCGTCAGCCGGGTCCCGGCACTGTCGATGATCGCGCCGTCGCCCGCCGGCCCGGCGCCGGTGTTCCCGGCAGACCCGCGGGCGGCGTCTCCGGCGACCCCGGGCACGACCGCGTCGATCCGCAGGTCCGCAGCGTGCGGGCTGCCGGCGGCCAGCCAGCCGTCGACGAGCGCGGCGAACCGGTCGGCGGCGGCGTCCCCACCGGGCCCGAACGCCCGGATCGTGGCCGCGGGCTCGGCCAGCAGCACCGCGCACCCGTCGTCGCCGGTGAGGCCGAGTCCCGCCCGCGCGCCGGCCACCGGGAACAGGGCTGCGGCCGGTCCGGGCCCTGCCGGGCCGAACAGGCGGACGACGGCCGGGTCGGCCAGCGCGCACCACAGCCCCAGCCCGTCCCACAGGTCCGATACCGAGCCGGGCGCCGGGGACGGCCGGTCGGTACCGGGCTCGCGCACCGCCCGTTCCAGCGACCGCAACGTGGCCGGGTCGACCTGCGGCACGGCGGCCTGCACCGTCCAGCCGCCCCCGGGCAGCACCGCCTCCTCCGCCCCCGGGGCTGCCCCCGCCCCGCGCAGCCGCACGAACGCGCAGCTGCGCACCGAGGTCGAGGTGAGCCGACCGGCCTCGGTGCGGGTGAACGCGATCGACAGCTGGCTGCCGCGCACGGTCAGCGGGAGCAGTAGCCGGCCCCCGGGCGCGAGCTGCGCCACCCACTCCGGCCGGATCCCGGTGGACCCGACGGTGAGCTCGATCCGGTCGTAGGGCGCCGACGGCGGGTGGCCGACGGCGCCGTCCGCGGTCACGGTGACGACCCCGTCCAACCCGGCCGCGTCCAGGTTCGCCCGGGCGCCGGCCACCAGGTCGGCGTCGATGTCGACGGTGGTCACCGCCCCGTCCGGCCCGACGAGGTGCGCGAGCAGCCCCGCGTTCCAGCCCGCTCCGGCACCGATCTCGAGCACGTGGTGCCCGGCGGCGACGTCCAGTTGCTCCAGCATGATCGCCACCATCGACGGCTGGGACACCGAGCTGACGGTGACGCCGCCGTCGCTCTTGATGGGGACGGCCTCGTCGGCGTAGGCGGTCACCGGGTCGAGCTCGGGCAGGAACAGGTGCCGCGGGACCTCCTCCAGCGCGGCGCGGACCCGGGGACTGCGCACCCGGCCCTCCTGCACCAGGTCGGCGACCAGCCGGGCGCGGGCAGTCGAGTCCGTCGACATGGCGGCATTCTGCCCCGTGAGTGGTTATCGCGGTGGGAGCCGCGACAACCACGCACGAGCTACATCGTGACCAGGTCGTCGGCGTGCACGAGCTCGCGGCGCTGCTCGGGCGGCAGGTCCCGGGTCCGCCGGCCGATCATCGAGGGCAGCTCGGTGGCGTCGTAGGACACGACCCCGCGGGCGACCGCCCGGCCGTGCGGCGCCAGCAGCTCGACCACGTCACCGGCCACGAACTCCCCGGACACCCCGTGCACCCCGGCGGCGAGCAGCGACCGGCGCCGGGTGCGCACGGCCTCCACCGCGCCGTCGTCGAGGTCGAGGGCACCGCGGACGTCGGCGGCGTGGCGCAGCCAGAACCGGCGCGCGCTCATCCGGCGCCCGGACGCCCGGAACGCCGTACCGATCTTCGGTCCCTCGGCTCCGGCATCGACCGCGCCCGCGACCTCCTCCGCCGAGGTGAGCAGCACCGGGATCCCGGCCGCGGACGCCATCGCCGCCGCCGTCACCTTGGTCGCCATCCCGCCGGTGCCCAGGCCCGAGCCGGGCCGGGTGACGCTCACCCCGGCCAGCTCCGCCGGATCGTCCACGTCGCTGACCAGCGACGACTCCGGGTCACGGGGGTCGCCGTCGTAGAGGCCGTCGACGTCGGAGAGCAGCACCAGCGCGTCCGCTCCCACGATGTGGGCGACCAGCGCGGCGAGGCGGTCGTTGTCGCCGACCCGGATCTCGGCGGTGGCGACCGTGTCGTTCTCGTTCACCACCGGCAGCGACCCGAGCTGCAGCAACCGTTCCAGGGTGCGCTGGGCATTGCGGTAGTTGGACCGGCGGATCATGTCGTCCGCGGTGAGCAGCACCTGGCCGATGCCCTGCCCGTACCGGGCGAACGACGCCGAGTACGCGTGCGCCAGCAGCAGCTGGCCGACCGACGCCGCAGCCTGCTGGGTGGCGAGGTCCCGCGGACGCCGGCGCAGCTGCAGCGGTGCGAGCCCGGCCGCGATGGCACCCGACGACACGAGCACGACCTGGCTCCCGGCCTCGCGCCGGGCCATGAGCGCATCGACCAGCGCGTCGAGCCGGGCCGGGTCGAGACCGCCGGTCAGGCTGGTCAGCGACGACGACCCGACCTTGACGACGATCCGGCGGGCGGCGCCGATCGCGGATCTGGTGGGACTCATCCCGTCACTCGTCGAGCCGGCGGTCCGAGGCGTAGTGCGCCCCGGCCGCGAGCTCGGCGTCGGACAGGTGCGCACGGCGCGCCGCCCGGTCCTGCTTGCGCTGCTCCGCGCCGACCCGCCCGTCCTGCTCCAGACGGATGTCGCTGCCGCGACCGGTCATCAGGGCCGCCACGCCCGCCGGTGTGGACGGCTCCCAGTCGAAGGTGACCTCGCCGATCGTGACCGGGCAGCCCGGCACGGCCCCGGCCTTCGCCAGCGCCTCCTCGACCCCGAGCCGGGCGAGCCGGTCGGCCAGGTAGCCGACGGCCTCGTCGTTGTCGAAGTTGGTCTGCCGGATCCAGCGCTCGGGCCGCTCCCCGCGCACGACGAACCCGTCCTCGATCGCGGTGTCCTGCTCGATGGTGAAGCCGGTGTCGTCGACCGCCCGCGGCCGGATCACGGTGCGGGTCGGCTCGGCCACGGGCTCCGCGGCGCGGGCCGCCGCGACCCGCTCGGCGATGGCGAACGTCAGCTCCCGCAACCCGGTCCGGGCCGCGGTGGAGATCGGGAGCACCGGCCAGCCGAACCGCTCGGTGAGGTCCTCGCGGACCATGTCCACCAGATCGGCCGCGTCCGGGACGTCGATCTTGTTCAGGGCGATCAGCCGCGGCCGCTGGTCGATCCGCTCGCCCAGCGCGCTGGTGCCGAGCATGTCGGCGTAGTGGGCGAGCTCGGTCTCGAGCGCCTCGATGTCGGACACCGGGTCGCGGTCGGTCTCGAACGTCGCGCAGTCCACGACGTGCACCAGGACCGCGCAGCGCTCGATGTGCCGGAGGAACTCCAGCCCCAGGCCGCGGCCGTCGGCCGCGCCCGGGATCAACCCGGGAACGTCCGCCACGGTGAACGTCTCGTCGCCCGCGCTGACCACACCGAGCTGCGGGACGAGCGTCGTGAACGGGTAGTCCGCGATCTTCGGCCGGGCCGCGGAGAGCGCCGCGACCAGCGACGACTTGCCCGCACTCGGGAAGCCGACCAGGCCGACGTCGGCCAGCGAACGCAGCTCGAGAGTGTAGTTGATCTCCTCGCCGGGCTCGCCGAGCAGCGCGAAGCCGGGCGCCTTGCGCGCGGTGGAGGCGAGCGCGGCGTTGCCGAGCCCACCCCGGCCGCCCTGGGCCGCGACGAACCGGGTACCGCCGCCGACCAGGTCGGCGACGACCTCACCGTCGGCGTCGAGGATCACCGTGCCGTCGGGGACGCGCAGCTCCAGGTCGGGGGCGTTCGCCCCGTTCTTGAACGAGCCCTGGCCCTGGGTGCCGCTCTTCGCGACGGCGTGCGGGCGGTGGTGGTAGTCGAGCAGCGTGTGCACGCCCGGGTCGACGACGAGGACGACCGAGCCGCCCCGTCCGCCGTTGCCCCCGTCGGGGCCGCCGAGCGGCTTGAACTTCTCGCGATGCACCGAGGCGCAGCCGTTGCCCCCGGCCCCCGCGGTCGCATGCAGCACGACGCGGTCCACGAACCGGGACATACTCGGTGCCTCCTCGATCTCGAGTCCTCAGACGACGAACGGCGGGCCACCCGTGGGGTGACCCGCCGTCGGCGCTGACTGTTGCTGGCGCGGGTCGCTCAGACCTCGGCCGGCACGATGTTGACGGTCTTGCGACCACGCTTGGTGCCGAACGCCACGCTCCCGGCGGCGAGGGCGAACAGCGTGTCGTCGCCACCCCGGCCGACGTTGACCCCCGGGTGGAAGGCGGTGCCGCGCTGGCGGACCAGGATCTCACCCGCGTTGACGGCCTGCCCGCCGAAACGCTTCACACCGAGGCGCTTCGCGTTGGAGTCGCGGCCGTTACGGGAGTTGGACGCACCCTTCTTCGTTGCCATGACGCGGCTCCTTACTTGCCGATCGCGGTGACCTGGACCTTCGTCAGCGGCTGGCGGTGGCCCTGACGCTTGTGGTACCCGGTCTTGTTCTTGAACTTGTGGATCCGGATCTTCGGACCCTTCGTGTGCTCGACGACCGTGGCGGTCACCGCGGAGGTGAGGCCGGTGGCTTCGGTGGTCACCTGGTCGCCGTCGACGAGCAGCACGGCGGGCAGGCTGATCTCGGCGCCGGGCTCACCGTCGATCTTCTCGACGGTGACCACGTCGTCGACGGCCACCTTGTACTGCTTGCCGCCGGTCTTGACGATCGCGTACATCGCTGACGCACGACTCCTGAAAATCGGGGGCACTCCGCTGGAGCGCGCTCTGGTCTCCACAGCTCGCACCGGGAACCGGCGCGCACGCCAGAGCCCCCAGATCTGAGCACAGAGGCCTGGCTTCTGTCGGTCAAGGGTACGCGACCCCGCTGGCGGGGCCGCACTCACCCCCCGTCCTGGGGCGGGCCCGCCGGGCGGGAGGCCGCCCGGCGCGGACGGCGGGGCCGGGACGCGGCCGGCTCCGGCTGGGCGGGGACGGCCGGAGCCGCACCACCGGCCGGACCGGCCACCTCGTCCCGGGACGCGGCCGGGGTGGTCTCCCCCGCCGCGGAGGTGGTGATGACGACCGGGTCGACACCCCGCTGCGGGGAGCCGGCCGACCGGCTGACCCGGCGCCGGCGCGGTGCCGGTGCCGCCGGGGTGTCCGGGGTCGTCGCCGCCGGGGTGTCCGGGGTCGTCGCCGCGCCGGCGCCACCGGGCTGGGTGGCCCCGCTCGGGGCGCTACCGGTCGGAGCGGTGCCGGTGGTGGCGCCGGTGCCTGCCGCGGCGGTACCGGCCGGGGCGTCCGGCGCGGGCCCGGTCGATCCGCTCGGGGCCCGGTCGACCGTGCCGGGCGCGGGGGTCGCCGTCCCGGACGCGGTGGTTCCGCTGCCGGGGGCGGCCGTGCCGGTGAGCTCGCCGACCGGCTCGGCCACCGCGGTCCCGGTGTCCGGGTCGCCGCCCGGCTCGGGTGCCGGCGCGGCGTCGAGAACCGTGCTGTCGGCCGTGGCGGGAACGGTCTCCTCCGCAGCGGCGGGAGCAGCCCCGTCCGCAGCGGCGGGGGCAGCGTTGTCCGCAGCGGCAGGGACAGCGTTGTCCGCAGCGGCGGGAGCAGCGTTGTCCGCAGCGGCAGGGGCAGGGGCGCCCGGCTTCCCGGCCCCGGCGGCCGGTGCGTTCCCGGCCGGAGCCGGCGCGTCGGCAGCGGGACTGCCGGCGGTCGCGGCCTCGTCGCCCTTGGCGCTGCGGCCCGCGGCGACCGCGGCCACCCCGGCGACGGCGCTGGTGGTGTCCACCGGACGGTCGGCGTGACCGTTCCGCTCGGAGCCACTGTGTTGGGACCCACTGTGTTCGGACCCACTGCGGTCGGACCCGCTGCGGTCGGCGCCGGTGTTCCCGCCGCCGTTCGCCCCGGAGTCCCCGCCGTTCCCACGACGACGCCGGCGGCGTCCGCCACCGTCGCTGCCCTGGGAACCGTTGGAGCCGTTGCCGTTGCCGTTGTTGCCGTCGCCGTTGCCGTTGCCACGGCCGTTGCCGCCGTGCGAGTGATCCGCCGCCGGGTCGGTCGAGACGATCACGCCCCGGCCCCGGCAGTGCTCGCACTGGGTGGAGAAGTGCTCCAGCAGCCCGCCACCGACCCGCTTGCGGGTCATCTGCACCAGACCCAGCGACGTCACCTCGGCCACCTGGTGGCGGGTGCGGTCACGGGCCAGGCACTCGGTGAGCCGGCGCAGCACCAGGTCCCGGTTGGCCTCCAGGACCATGTCGATGAAGTCGACGACGATGATCCCGCCGATGTCGCGGAGCCGCAGCTGGCGGACGACCTCCTCGGCCGCCTCCAGGTTGTTGCGGGTCACGGTCTCCTCGAGGTTGCCCCCGGAGCCGGTGAACTTTCCGGTGTTGACGTCGACGACGGTCATCGCCTCGGTCCGGTCGATCACCAGGGTGCCGCCCGAGGGCAGCCACACCTTGCGGTCCAGCGCCTTGAGCAGCTGCTCGTCGATCCGGTACTCGGTGAACACGTCGGACGGCCCGGTGTGCCGGTGCATGCGGTCCACCAGCTCCGGCGCCACGTGCTCGACGTAGCCGGAGACGGTGTCCCAGGCGTCGGCCCCGGACACGATCAGCTTCGAGAAGTCCTCGTTGAACTGGTCGCGCACGACCTTGACCAGCATGTCCGGCTCCTCGTACAGGAGCGTCGGCGCCTTGGGCGCGCCCGGGCCGGTCTTCTGCGACTTCTCCTTGACGACCTCCCACTGCGCCTGCAGCCGGCGGACGTCGCGCTCGAGCGCCTCGTGCGAGACCCCCTCGGAGGCCGTCCGGATGATCACCCCGGCCTCGGACGGGACGATCTCCTTGAGCATCTCCTTGAGCCGCTTGCGCTCGGTGTCGGGCAGCTTGCGGGAGATCCCGGCCGCGCCGCCGGAGGGCACGTAGACCAGGAACCGGCCGGCGAGGGAGATCTGGGTGGTCAGCCGGGCGCCCTTGTGCCCGACCGGGTCCTTGGTGACCTGCACCAGCACCTGGTCGCCGGAGGACAGCGCCTGCTCGATCTTGCGAGCCTTGCCGTTGAGGCCCGCGGCATCCCAGTTGACCTCGCCGGCGTAGAGCACCGCGTTGCGGCCGCGGCCGATGTCGACGAAGGCCGCCTCCATCGAGGGCAGCACGTTCTGGACGCGGCCGAGGTAGATGTTGCCGACCATGCTCGCGCTGCCGGTGCCGCCACCGGTGATGAAGTGCTCGACGAGGACGTCGTCCTCCAGCACCCCGATCTCGGTGCGGTCGGCCAGCTGGCGGATCACCATCTGCCGGTCGACCGACTCCCGGCGGGCCAGGAACTCGGCCTCGGACAGGATCGGCGGGCGGCGGCGCCCGGCGTCCCGGCCGTCCCGCCGGCGCTGGCGCTTGGCCTCGAGCCGGGTCGAGCCGCGGACGCCCTGGACGCCGTCGTCGGTGGACTCGGCGCGGGCCTCGCGGACCTTGGTGACGGTGTTCGGCGGGTCGTCCTCCGACCGCTCGTCGACGTCGGAGCCCCCACGACGGCGCCGACGGCGCCGGCGCCGGGACCCGGCCGAGGACTGCTCGTCGTCCCCGGAGTCGCCGTCGGTCTCGTCCGAGCCGCTCTCGTCCGACCCGTCGGAGCCCCCGGAGTCGGTGTCCCCGGTGTCCCCGGAGTCCTCGCCGGCGTCGCAGTCCTGCTCGTCGCCGCCCTTGCCCCGGCCACGTCCGCGGCGGCCGCGGCGGCGGCGACGGCGGCTGCTGCCCTCGTCATCGGAGTCGTCGCCGTCGTCGTACCCCTCAGCGGAGTCGTCGCCCTCGGCGCCGTGCTCTCCCGAGGCGTCGCGGGCCTCGCTGTCCCGGGTGGTGCTGTCCCGGGTGGTGCTGTCCCGGCTGGTGCCGGCTCGGGTGTCGCTGCCCCCGGTGGCCGTCTCACCCTCGGCGGTGTCGGCAGCGGCGGCCGGCTGTCCGGAACCGGCCTGCGGCTCCTCGCCGGACCCGCCGGTGGCGGGCTCGGTGGACGCGGGGTCCTCGTCGCGCCTCCTCCGCCGGCCCTTGCGGCCGCTGCGGCCACCGCCGTCCGCGGACGTGGTGTCGTCGCCCTCGCCGGCCCCGGCGGACGGGGCCGCCGGACGGGCCGGCGCGGCCGGCGCGGTCGGCGCCTGGAACATCGGGACCGCGAAGACGGGCGCGAGCCCGGCCGACGACGTCTCGGCCGGGGCACCGGCGGCACCCTGCCCCGCGGTGTTCCCGGCGAACGGGTCGTGCCGTGCGGGGGCGCCACCGGAGGGGGCCGCCGGGGCGGCGGTACCGGTCCCGGTCTCGGCTTCGGCCGGCTCCGGCGCGTCGACCGGCGCCTGGGCATCGCCGAGCCCCGGATCGGGCTCGGCCCCCGACGGCGCGGGCTCCGCGCTCACGCCGGACTGCTGGGGACCCCCGGCACCGGCGGCCGCGGGCGCCAGCGCCGCGGCGACCTGCTCGGCCGTCGCACGGATGATGTTGGACTGGACGCTGCGGACCTCGTGGCCGAGCGCGGACAGCGTCCCGAGGACGTCCTTGCTGGGGCGCCCGAGCAGCTTCGCCAGGGCATGGACCCGCATCTTCTCCGGGAGATCCGGGATGGGGGTGGGCTCACCGGAGGGCCCGCCGGTGCCGCCGGCGGGCGCGTCGTTCACGGACATTCAGCTCCTTCGCCCCCGGGCGCCTCACGGGGGAGGCGGCCGCGCAGGGACCTTGCGCGTTCTCGTTCCGCAGCACGCGCGGGTGCGCGGTGCGGCACACCTGGTGTCGCTGCCCCGGATCTCCGGGGATGGTGCCTCGACGGCGTTCCGGCGGCGATCGCGCCGTCCGCGTCAGGTCCCGGTCGGACGGCCCCGGGTCGCCGGTACCGCACCGAGCGGGTCCACCAGGTCGCCCCCGTCGTCGAGCAGTCCCTGCGCCAACCGGGTGGCCGTCACCGGTACCGGCGGCGTCAGGTCTGCGACAACGCTGAGCGCGCCCAGCACGTCGTCGGGTCGAACGGTCGGTGTCGTCTGCCGAACGACCGCCGTCAGTATCGCACAGTCGGTGCCCGCCTCCCCGGAACCCGCGACACCCGCCGCCGTGCCGGTCCCGTCGTCACTCACCTGGGGTTCGACGGTCAGCCCGGCCAGCGCGGCCCGGACGTCGATCTCCTTGCGGCCCGACGGTGTGACACGTGTCACGACGACCGAGTCGCGGGCGAGCAGCGTGGCGACGGCCCGCTCGACCTCGGCACGGGGCAGCCCGCGCACCTCGAGACGCCACCGGCCCGCGTCGATCCGCTCGGCCAGCGCGGGCGGCTCGGCGACGACGGCCTCGAGCACGTCCAGCCCCTCGGGCAGCGCCCGGTCCATCGCCTCGCACACCAGCGCGGGGTCGACCTCGCGGGTCAGCCCCATCTCGACGTACTCGGCCTCGCTCGCCGCACCGGTGGGGGCGGCACCGACCCAGGACAGCCGCGGGTGCGGGCTGAACCCGTGCGAGTGCGACACCGGGATACCGGCACGGCGTACCGCGCGCTCGAAGCTGCGGGCGACGTCACGGTGCGACAGGAATCGCAGCCGGCCGCGCTTGGCGAACCGCAGGCGTACCCGCTGCACCGTCGGTGGTGCCGGGTTCGCCGCCGCTCCGGCCTTCACGCGTGCCATGGGTCCGAGTCTAGGAGCGCACCCGATCGCCGGGACTCCCGGGAGCCGCCGTGGCCGTACCGGCACCCACCGACCGGCTCAGCCGAGCACGAGCAGCGTGTCCCCGGCCGGGCGGAACCCGGCCCGCTGGTAGAAGGCGGCGCTGCCCGCCGTCGGCGCCAGCATCAACCGCCGGTGACCGCGCTCGCGGGAGTGCGCGACGACCGCCGACAGCAACGCCCGCGGCACCCCGGCCTCGGCGAAAGCGGCCAGGACGAACGCGTTCCCGACCTGTCCGGTCCGGGCGCCGCGACCGCCGGGGCGGGGCATCTGCACGGTCTCCAGCACGTTGATCGACCCGATCGGGGTCCAGCCGGCCCGGTCGCTGCCCGCCTCGGCGATCCAGAACGCCCGGCGTGGCTGCTCGACCCGCCACCAGGCCGCGAACGCCTCCTCGAACGAGGGGTCGGCGACCGCCTTCCCTGCCCGCTCCTCGAGCCACTGCCTGCGGAGCCGGGCCAGGGCCGCCACGTCGCGCTCGTCGGCGACCCGGACCCGCAGCCGGCGGCCGGCGTGCTCCCAGGCCGAGCCGCCCGGCCGGTCGTCGACGTCGGGGATGGAGGACAGTCCGCTCTGTTCAGGCACCCGCACCCGGTCCCTGCAGCGACCCGGTGGCGGACGCCGTCGGATTGACCACGGTGAGCGGCAGCAGCGTGGTGCCGCTGGGGCCGACCTCGATGTCGGTCCCGGTGGACGGGCAGACCCCGCAGTCGAAGCACGGGGTCCAGCGGCAGTCGTCCTGCTCGCGCCCGGACAGCGCCTCCTGCCAGTCCTCCCAGAGCCAGTCCCGCTCCAGCCCGGAGTCGAGGTGGTCCCAGGGCAGCGGCTCGTCGGCGTGGCGCTCGCGGGTGGTGAACCACTCCAGCGAGACACCCTTCGGCTCCAGCTCCGCGGCCGCGCAGTCGACCCAGCGCTGGTAGGAGAAGTGCTCGGACCAGCCGTCGAACCGGCCGCCCTCGCGCCAGACCCGCTCGATCACGCCGCCGACCCGGCGGTCACCGCGGGCGAGCAGTCCTTCGATCAGCGAGGGCTCGCCGTCGTGGTAGCGCATGCCGATGTTGCGGCCGATCTTCCGGTTCGAGTTGACGGCCTCGCGCAGCTTGCGCAGCCGCGAGTCGACGACCTCGGGGTGGCACTGTGCGGCCCACTGGAACGGCGTGTGCGGTTTCGGCACGAAACCGCCGATCGAGATGGTGCAGCGGACGTCGTTGCGCCCGGACGCCTTCCGTCCCGCCTCGATCACCCGGTACGCCATTCCCGCGATCTCGAGGACGTCGTCGTCGGTCTCGGTGGGCAGCCCGCACATGAAGTAGAGCTTCACCTGCCGCCAGCCCTGCGAGAACGCCTCCGCGCAGGTCCGGATGAGGTCGTCCTCGGAGACCATCTTGTTGATCACGCGGCGGATCCGCTCGGAGCCGCCCTCGGGCGCGAAGGTCAGCCCGGAGCGACGACCGTTGCGGGAGATCTCGTTGGCCAGGTCGATGTTGAACGCGTCCACCCGGGTGCTCGGCAGCGACAGCGAGGTGTTGGTGCCCTCGTAGCGGTCGGCCAGGCCCTTGGTGATGTCGGCGATCTCGGAGTGGTCGGCCGAGGACAGCGACAGCAGGCCGACCTCGTCGAACCCGGAGGCACGCACCGAGGCGTCGACCATCTCGCCGACCCCCTGCAGCGACCGCTCCCGCACCGGCCGGGTGATCATCCCGGCCTGGCAGAACCGGCAGCCGCGGGTGCAGCCGCGGAAGATCTCCACCGACGCCCGCTCGTGCACCGTCTCGGCCAGCGGCACCAGCGGCTGTTTCGGGTACGGCCACTCGTCGAGCTCGATCGTGGTGCGCTTCTGCACCGTCGCGGGGACCCGCTCGTCGGCCGGGGTGACGGCTGCGATGGTGCCGTCGTCGGCGTAGCGCACGTCGTAGAGCGCCGGCACGTAGCAGCCGGGGGTCCCGGCCAGGCGCAGCAGCAGCTCACGACGGCCGCCCGGGCGCCCCTCGGCCTTCCAGTCCCGCACGACGTCAGTGATGTCCCCGACGACCTCCTCGCCGTCGCCCAGCGCGGCGACGTCGACGAAGTCGGCGACCGGCTCCGGGTTGAAGGCGGCGTGCCCGCCGGCGACGACGACCGGGTGGGTCTCGTCGCGGTCGCACGCGTGCAGCGGGGTCCCGGCCAGGTCGAGCGTGGTGAGCAGGTTGGTGTAGCCGAGCTCGGTGGAGAAGCTCACGCCGAGCACGTCGAAGGCACCGACCGGGCGGTGCGCGTCGACGGTGAACGCCGGCACCCCGCCCTCGCGCATCAGCTGCTCGAGGTCGGGCCAGACCGTGTAGCAGCGCTCGGCCAGCGCGTCGTCCCGCTCGTTGAGGACCTCGTAGAGGATCTGGACGCCCTGGTTGGGCAGGCCGACCTCGTAGGCGTCCGGGTAGAGCAGGGCCCACCGGACGGCCGCGGAGTCCCACGGCTTGACCTGCGAGTTCCCCTCACCGCCGACGTACTGCACCGGCTTGGAGACACGGGGCAGGATCGGCTCCAGGGCAGGGAAGACGGAGGTGGGTGCCACGCTGAACCAGGGTAGCCCCGTCGGATACGCGCGCCCCGCCGGGTGGTGGTGCTGAGGTGCGGCTCACGGTGCGACGTCGCCGGTCTCCCCTACCCTGGGCGTGATCACGACATCCGGGGGGACGGCCATGGCCACCGCGCGTTGCGCGCACCCGTGCCTGCTCGTGTCCCGGCGCCACATCGATCTGTGCCGGACGCGGTCCGACCTGTGCCGGACGGGCTGTCCGGCCCGCTGAGCGTCCCTCCCCCCGTTCTCTCGCACCCGTCCGCGCCGCGCGCCCGGGCGGGCCCCACCCCTCGCACACCCCGGGAGCACTGTGAGCACCGTGACCGACGCCGAGCTGCACGCCCGGTTCCGCCCGCTGTTCGACGAGATCGCCGCGGGCGCGGTGGAGCGCGAGCTGCACCGCCGCCTGCCCGACAAGGAGATCGCCGCCCTGCGCGACGCGGGTTTCGGCGCGGTGCGCCTGCCCGTCGCCGACGGCGGCTCCGGCGCCTCGCTGCGCCAGCTGTTCTCGCTGCTGGTGGAGCTGGCCGCGGCCGACCCGAACGTCCCGCAGGCCCTGCGCACGCACTTCGCCTTCACCGAGCTGTGGCTGGGCGCGGGCCCCGAGGACACCGTCGCCCGGGACCGCCTCACCGAGGTGGCCGCGGGCCGGCTGGTCGGCAACGCGATCTCCGAGCGCGGCGGGGTCGCCCGCAACTCCGCCACCACGGCGCTGCGCCGCGAGGGTGACCGGCTGCTGATCGACGGCGAGAAGTTCTACTGCACCGGCGCCCTCTACGCCGACCTGATCGACGTCGTCGCGCTCGACCCGGACGGCCACCGGGTGACGGTGCTCGTCCGCACCGACGCGCCCGGCGTCGAGCTGGTCGACGACTGGCAGGGCTTCGGCCAGAAGCTCACCGCCAGCGGCACCACCCGGTTCAGCGGGGTCGAGGTCGACCCGGCGCAGGTGCGGCCGGCTCCGGTCGACGTGCACGTGCCCGTCCGGCAGGGGTTCCTGCAGCTCGTGCTGCTCGCGACGCTGGCGGGCATCGCGCGCCGCGCGGCCGCCGACGCCGCGGCCTACGTCCGCGACCGCAAGCGGAACTGGCCCTACGGCAACGCCGACCTGCCCAAGGACGACCCGCTGGTCCAGCAGGTCGTCGGGCGGGTCGACGCCGCGGCCTTCACCGTCGCGGCGACCGTGGACGCCGCGGCCGCCTCGCTGGAGCGGGCCGTCGCCGACCCGGAGCACGGGCCGACCGCCGAGCTCGACGTCTACCGGGCCCAGTCGACGGTCCCGCAGCTGGTGCTGGACGCGACCTCGGAGCTGTTCGAGGTCGGTGGCGCCTCGACCGTGGACACCGCCCGGGCGCTGGACCGGCACTGGCGCAACGCGCGCACGCTGTCGGTGCACAACCCGATCGTCTACAAGCAGCAGGTGGTCGGCGACTACGTGCTCAACGGGACCGTGCCGGTGCTGTCGCTGGCCCCCGGGGTCGCCGCCTCCTGAGCGAGGACCTGCAGCGCCGCGCGGGTGGTGTCGTCGGCGGGCAGGAACGTCTCCAGCGCCAGCTCGGCGAGGGTCACGTCGTGCGGCGCACCGAACGTCGTCATCGTCGAGTGGAACGCCAGCGGGCCGGCCGGGCTGTCGAGCAGCAGCGGGAGCAGCACGTCCGCGGCCGCCGACGGGAGGGCGGTCACCGTGTCCGCCGGCGGGCCGGGGTAGCCGCGGCACTCGGTGAGCAGCGCGGTGAGCCGCCCGTCCGCGGTGACCCGGACCTGGCGTTCGAGGCGGTGCAGCAGGTGCTCGCGCCACTGCGCGAGGTTGCGGATGCGCGGGGCGAGCCCGCCCGGGTGCAGGCACACCCGGTAGACGTTGACCGGGGGACCGAGCGCGGCCGGGTCCAGGCCGTCCAGCAGCGCCCCCACGGTCGCGCCGGCCAGCGCGACGTCGCCCCAGCGGTCGACGACCAGCGCCGGGTACGGCTCGTGCGCGGCGACCAGCTGCTCGAGGGCCCCGCGGATCGGCGCCAGGCTCGGGTCGTCGAGCGGGCGCTCGGCGTAGGCGGGGGCGTAGCCCGCCGCGAGCAGCAGCGCGTTGCGCTCCCGCAGCGGGATCTCCAGTTCCTCGGCCAGCGCCCCGAGCAGCTCGCGGCTGGCCCCGGAGCGCCCGGTCTCGACGAAGCTCAGGTGCCGGGTGGAGACGCCGGCGGCGAGCGCCAGGTCCATCTGGCTGCGCCGGCGGCGGCCCCGCCAGAACCGCAGCATCTCCCCCGGCCCGGCGTTGCGGGAGGCCCGGATGTTCGCGCTGGTCACGGCGCCCACGCTAGCGACCGCTGGGAGGTACGACGACTACCTCCGAGGTAACGGGCGCCGGTTACCTCACGGGTCATCGCGCCGGCGCTCCCGGGGCAGCAGTGTCGGAGCGGTCCGCCCCTGCCGACCACCACGAAGGAGCGCCCCCATGACCGAGATGACGACCAGGACCGAGACGACGACCGGGACCGACTTCACCGCCCTCGCCGAGCGTTATGTCGCCGCGTTCAACGAGACCGACCCGGCCGCCCGCAAGCGGCTGGTCGCCGACCTGTTCAGCTCCGGCTCCCGCTACGTCGACCCGCTCGCCGACGTCACCGGCCACGACGGTGTCGACGGTTTCCTCGGCGCCGCCCAGGAGACGCTGGCGGGCTGCGAGTTCCGCGTCCTCGGCGACGTCGACGCCCACCACGACCGCGCCCGGTTCCGCTGGGGTGCCGCCCCGCCGGCGGTGTGGGCGGACGGCGCCGAGCCACCGGTGATCGGGTTCGACGTGGTCGTGGTCGACCCCGACGGCCGGATCGACCAGGTGCACGGGTTCCTCGACCGGATGCCCGCGGCGTGACCACCCGGCCCGCCGGTCCCCGGGCCGGGACCGGCGGGCGACCGGTGCCGGGTCAGCGCCTCCCGTTCGGCAGCGCCAGCCGGTTGATCGTCCCGAGGACCTGCAGGTACTGCTTCCACAGCGGCCCGCTGGTGTACTCCAGCCCGTACTCCGCGCACAGCGCCCGCACCTCGGGCGCGATCTCGGCGTAGCGGTTGCTGGGCAGGTCCGGGAACAGGTGGTGCTCGATCTGGAAGCTCAGCTGCCCGGTCATCAGGTGGAAGTACCGGCCGCCGTCCAGGTTCGCCGACCCCAGCAGCTGCCGGACGTACCACTCGCCGCGGCTCTCGTCCTCGAGCTGCTCCGGGGCGAACTGCACCGCCCCGGTCGGGAAGTGCCCACAGAAGATCACCGCGTGCGACCAGACGTTGCGCACGAGGTTCGCGGTGAGGTTGCCGGCCAGCACCGGCAGGAAGAACGGTCCGGCCAGCGCCGGGAACGCCAGGTAGTCCTTGAACGCCTGCCGTCCGGCCTTGCGGCCGATCGACTTCAGCTGCTGCCACACCCGCGACAGCGGCTTCTCCCCCGCGACGACCTTCTCGACCTCCAGGTCGTGCAGGGCGACCCCGTACTCGAAGAACAGCGAGAGCAGGACGTTGTAGATCGGGTTGCCCAGGTAGTACGGGTTCCACCGCTGCTCCTCGGACAGCCGCAGGATCCCGTAGCCGACGTCGCGGTCCTTGCCGACGACGTTGGTGTAGGTGTGGTGCATGTAGTTGTGCGAGTGCCGCCACTCGGCCGAGGACGAGACGTTGTCCCACTCCCAGGTCGACGAGTGGATCTTCGGATCGCGCATCCAGTCCCACTGGCCGTGCATGACGTTGTGCCCGATCTCCATGTTCTCGAGGATCTTGGCGATCGAGAGCATGGCGGTGCCCGCGATCCAGGCGGGCGGCAGCACACCGGCGAACAGCAGCGCGCGGCCGCCGACCTCGAGCGCGCGCTGCTTGCCGATCACGTTCCGGATGTAGGCGGCGTCGCAGGCGCCCCGCTCGGCGAGGATCCGGTCGCGGATCGCGTCGAGCCGGCGACCGAGCTCCTCGATCTGCTCGGCGGTCAGGTTCGTCGTGGCGGCGACGTCCGCGCGCCGGCTGGAGGGGACGAGCTCGAGCGCCGGGCGCTGCGGGTGCTGCTCCCGGCCGGTCTCCTCGGGGCCGGGCTCCGGGTCGGCGCTGCCGAGAGTGCCGGCGGGGCCGGTGGCGGGGGTGTCGGCGACTGCGGTCACGCGGACCTCCTCGGGGTCGGGACGGGGCCGGGCGGCCCCGGGGTACGGGTATCGGTCGGCCGTGTGGCCGGGTGCGGCCGTCCGCCGCTCAGGGCAGCTCGATCCGGGCCGGACCACAGGCGGAGTTGATGCAGGTCTGGACGAGGTCGCCGGGCTCGCCGTGTGCCTCGCCGGTGCGCAGGTCGCGCACCCGGCCCTCGCGCAGCGGCAGCACGCAGCCGAAGCAGATGCCCATCCGGCAGCCGCTCGGCATGACCCGCCCGGCGGCCTCGCCGGCCTCGAGCAGGCTCTGCCCGGGGCCCACCTCCAGCGGGGCGCCGCCCAGGTCGACGGTGCCGCCGGTGCCCTCGGCGGTCCGGGCCGGCGCGGTGAAGCGCTCGGCGCGCAGCCCCTCCCAGGCATCACCGAGGGCGTCGAGCAGTGCCGCGGGGCCGCAGGCGTACACGGTGCGCTCGGCCCGGTCCGGCACCGTTTCGTCGACCGCCGCCGGGTCGAGCCGGCCGGTGACCGACGTGTGGCGCAGCACCACGCGCAGCGACGGGTGCCGGGCCGCGAGCCCGGCGAGCTCGGCCGCGAAGATCGTGTCCTCCGGTGTGCGCGCACTGTGGACGAGCACCGCGTCGGGCATCGTGCCCCGCCGGTCCAGGGTGCGCAGCATGCTCATGACCGGCGTGATCCCGCTGCCTGCGGTGACGAACAGCAGCTTGGCGGGCAGCGGGTCCGGGAGGGTGAAGTCGCCGCCGGCCTGCTCCAGCTCGACCACCGTGCCGATCGGCAGGTCCCGGACGAGCTTGGTGGAGACCACACCGCCGGGTACCTCCTGGACCGTGACGGTCAGGTGGTCGGTGCCCTCGGGACCGGACAGCGAGTAGCTCCGGCGGTAGCGGACGCCGTCGACGTCGATGCCCACGCCGACGTACTGCCCGGCCGTGTGCCCGGCCCAGCCGCGGCCCGGTTCGATCGTCACCGAGACGGCCCGGCCGGTCTCCCGGCGCCGGGCGACGACGCGGCCGCGCAACGACGTCGTCGACCAGAGCGGGTCGACCAGGGTCAGGAAGTCCTCGGGCAGCAACGGTGTGGTCAGCCTGCTCACCGCGGCGAGCAGACGCCGGCCCGAGGGGGCGGATCGGAACATGACATCAACTCTGCACAATTTGATGTCACATAGCAAGCTCGCCTCTACGGTATCTCGTGTCACATGCTCGGCTGCTACGGTCGTGTCATGGTGGAGGAGGGCTCCGACCCGGAGGACTGGCAGACCATCGACGAGCTGGCCCGGGCCAGCGGCGTCACCGTGCGCAACATCCGCGCCTACCAGTCCCGGGGGCTGCTGCCGCCGCCCCAGGTCAGGGCCCGCACCGGGTACTACGGCCCCGGCCACGCGGCGCGCCTCGAGCTGATCAAGGACCTGCAGGACGAGGGCGTCAAGCTCGACACCGTCAAGAAGCTGCTCGACACCACGGGCGGGTCCACGGAACAGGTCGTGCAGTTCATCCGCACCGTGCGGGGACTGTTCGCACCGGAGGACCGGCAGATGGTCCAGCTCGCCGAGCTGGCCGAGCGCTACCGCACGACCGACACCGGCCTCGCCAAGCGGGGGGTCAAGATGGGCCTGCTGCGCGAGGTCGGCGAGGACACCTACGAGGAGATCAGCCCGCGGCTGATGAACGCGGCGGCGGAGCTGACCGGCCTCGGCATCCCGATCAACCGCTCGCTCGACGTCGTCGAGCAGCTGCGCAAGCACGCCGACGCCGTCGCGAAGCTCTACGTCGATCTCTTCCTCGGTGAGATCTGGCAGCCGTTCGACGACTCCGGACGCCCGGACGACCAGTGGCCCCGCGTCTACGAGACGATCGAGCGGATGCGCCGGATCTCCGGCGAGGTCATGATCGCGGTGCTGGAGCTGGCCGTCGCCGAACGGGTGGACGTCACCTTCGGCCGCGACATCGTCCGCAACGTGCGGACCAGCAGCGCGGGGCCGACCTCCGACACCGGCACCAGCACCAGCACCGACACCGACACCGGCACCGGCACCGGCACCGGCACAGCCTCCGGCTGAGCACGTCGCCGTGGCCCGCCGGCCCGGTCAGTGCACGATCGGCCCGGACGGCGGCGGAGCGCCCCAGGACGGGTGCGGCGCCGCCGGGCCGGGTTCCCGCCCGTCCCGTGGCCGCCCGGCCGCGACGGTGCCGGCCAGCAGCACCCCGGCGAGCACGGTCGCCAGCTGGGTCGCGACCAGGTCACCGACCCCGCGGCCGAGGTCGTAGGCCCACAGGGGGTCGACCAGCGCGTAGGCGCCTGCCACGAGCAGCACGGCCCCGGCCGCGCCGGGGACCCACCGGGAACGCCGGGCCAGCCCGACCAGGACCCCGACGACCGCCCCACCGGCCAGCAGCATCAGCGCGCCCACCGGCATCAACGTCAGGTCGTAACGCGTCATCGCCTGGCGGGTGATCCCGAACCCGGTACCCAGCAGGGCGACCGCCACGCACGCTCCGACCACACCGACCAGTACCCCCGGAACCGTGCGCACGACCGCCCCTCCGCCGTCCCCCGTGGACGGATCGGAGATTAGCGGACGAACCACCCGTAGCGGGCGGGGTTCAGCTCATCAGCCCCGCGGCGCGCATCGCGGCCCGGACGTCCTCGTGGTGCCACTCGTCCAGCGGCACCAGCGGCAGCCGGATCCCGCCGGGCATCAGCCCCAGCTCGGCCAGGGCCCACTTGACCGGGATCGGGTTCGGCTCGGAGAACAGCGCGTTGTGCAGACCGGCGAGGTCGGCGTCGAGCCCGGCCGCCGTCTCGGCGTCGCCCGCGACCGCCGCCTTGCACATCCGGGCCATCGGCTCCGGGGCGACGTTCGCGGTCACCGAGATGTCGCCGTGGAACCCGGCCAACATGGAGGCGCGGGCGGTGCCGTCGTCACCGGAGTAGAGCGCGAAGTCCTCCAGGCCCAGCGCGACCAGCTCGCGGACCCGGTCCAGGTCGCCCTTGGCCTCCTTGAGCCCGACGATGTTCGGGATCTCCGCGAGCCGGGCGACGGTCGTCGGCAGCAGGTCGCACGCCGTACGGCCGGGCACGTTGTAGAGGTACTGCGGGATCGCCACGGTCTCGGCGATCCGCTTGAAGTGCTGGTACAGCCCCTCCTGCGGGGGCTTGTTGTAGTACGGGGTGACCAGCAGCGCACCGTCCGCGCCCGCCGCGCGGGCGGACCGGGTCAGGTGGATCGCCTCGGCGGTGGAGTTGGCGCCGGTCCCGGCGATCACCGGCACGCGGCCGTTCGCGACCTCGATGGTCCGGCGCATCACCTCGGTGTGCTCGAGCACCGACAGCGTCGAGGACTCACCGGTGGTGCCGACCGAGACGATCGCCGAGGTTCCCGCGTCGATCTGGCGTTCGACGAGCTCGCCGAGGGCCTTGTGGTCGACCTCGCCGTCGTCGTGCATCGGGGTCACGATGGCGACGATGCTTCCGGTGATCATTCCGGCCCTCCCCTGGTACCGCTGCGCGTGGAGCTCCGACGGTAGCAAGCGGGGCGGGCGCCGCCCCCGGGTAATACCGGTCAGCCCAGCGCCAGCCGGGCCGGCTGGACCGACCGGAGGATGCGGCGGGTGGCCGCCACCGCGACCACGACCGCGGCGGCGACCGCGACGACCGTGACCGCGATCGGCCGGTCGTTGGCCGCGATGCCGGCGAGTCCCCACACCACTGCGGCCGCGAGCCCGGCGAACCCGGCCGTCGACCCGATCACCGACAGCACGGCGGCGGTCAGGACGATCAGCAACAGGATCGCCGCGGTCTGTGGGAGGGCGCCCGCGTCGGGCAGGCCCACCGAGACCCCGGCCGCCATCAGCCCCAGCACCAGCGCCGCCGACGACCAGCCCAGGTAGAGCGCGACCGGCAGCCGGAAGGCGATCCGCTCGGTCCAGCCCTGCGCCGCCTCACGGGCCAGCCGGGTGTACGCCACCGCCAGCACGACGACCAGCGCGACCAGCACGAGCTCGGCCACGACCACGGCGCGGTGCGAGAACGCCAGGATCCACAGCGGGTTGAGCACGGCCGAGGCCGCCAGCCACCAGCCGACCCGCCGGTGGATCTCCCGTCCGCGCTGCGCGGGGAGCAGGGCGAACCCGGCCGCGGCGAGGAACCCCAGATAGATCAGGCCCCAGATCGAGAACGCCCACCCGGCCGCCAGCAGCGGCGTGTCGTAGGAGCGGGCGACCGTGCCGATCTCCGATCCGCCGAGTGCCGAGACCAGCACCTGCCCGATCGCGAGCACGGCCACCACGGCACCGCGGACCAGGTCCGCGGTGGTGGGGCGTGGGGTGAGCACCGTCATGAACACATGGTGGCGCGCAACGGCGCAGGCTGCCATCCGGCAGACCGGGCGACCTGATCACCGCCCGGGCCGGGTCCGGTCACAGGGGACGGACGAACAGGTGGACGTCGCGCGCGTCCTCGGCGGAGAGCCGCACCCCGCGCGGGAGCCGGCCGTACTCGACGAAGCCCCGCGCGGCGTAGAACGCGGGCAGCGGCGTGCCGCCGCGGGCGCCGAGGGTCAGCATCTCGACGCCCATCTCCCGGCCCTGCTCGACGGCCGCCTCGAGCAGCGCCGAGCCGAGGCCGTGCCCCTGGCGGTCGGGGCGGACCATCAGGCGCTGCACGTCGGCCCGGTGCGCGGCGATCCCGCTGCCCCGGACCAGGAACACCGTTCCCTCCGGGGCCACCTGGTCACCGATGACGACCATGCGCGCGGCCCCGGCACGGACCTCGTCGATCGTGGCCACGGCCAGGTCCCGGATCTCGCCGGGGTCCCAGCCGGGCACGAAGTCGACGGCGCCGCCCGCCTCGGTCACGGCGATCCAGAGGTCGCCGAGCGCGGCGGCGGCACCGGGGTGCGGCTCGACGACCCGGCGCGCGGCCGGGGCGCCCGCCGTCACAGGTTCGGGAACCAGAGCTTGATCTCCCGGTCGGCCGACTCCGGGGAGTCCGAGCCGTGCACCAGGTTCGAGCCGGTCTCCAGCGCGAGGTCGCCGCGGATGCTGCCCGGGGTGGCCTTCTCCACCGGGTCGGTGCCCCCGGCCACCTGCCGCCACGCGGCGATCGCGCGCGGGCCCGAGACGACCGCGGCGAGGACCGGGCCGGAGGTGATGAAGGAGATCAGTTCCTCGAAGAAGGGCTTGCCGTCGTGCTCGGCGTAGTGCTGGGTGGCCAGCTCGCGGTCGACGGTGCGCAGATCGAGAGCGACGATGTCGAGGCCCTTGCGCTCGATCCGGGAGACGACCTCGCCGACGAGCTTGCGCTGGACCCCGTCGGGCTTGACGAGGACGAGAGTGCGTTCAGTCACGCGCGCCAGGGTAGCGACGGTGTGTGACGGCCCCCGAAGCGGTCGGCGACCGCTACTCCTGCTGCGACGGCAGCGTCCCCGCCGCCATCCGCCGCGCGACCTCGCGGCGCATCCACACCAGGACCGCCCAGACGATCACGAAGGCGACCGCCACGATCGTCAGGGCCGGCACGAACAGCAGCGACGCCACGATCAGCAGCACCTGCAGCCCCAGGGCGGCGGTCAGTCCCCACGGCCGCCGCTGCAGGCCCGAGGCCAGGATCATCGCGGCGGCCAGCCCGATGATCACGCCGAGGCCGGCGCCGGTGGAGCCGCTGCCGGACCCCGGCAGCACCAGCAGCGCGAGCAGCACGACGATCGCTTCCAGGATCAGCGTCGCGGCGAACACCCCGCGGGCGCCCTTCATCGGGTCCTTCGGCGGCGGGCGGACGCCCTCGGGCACCCCCTCGATCCCGCCCGCGCCGCTCATTCCGGCTCCTTGCCGAACAGCGACCGCGCCTCACCGGCGGTCACCACGGACCCGGTGACCACGACCCCGACCCCGGACCCGCCCGCCTCCTCGGCGATCTCGGTGCCCTGCTCGATCGCGGCCTGCAGCGACGGCTCGACGCTGACCCGGTCGGACCCGAACACCTCGGTGGCGATCGCGCCGAGCTCGTCGGGGTCCAGGGCCCGGGGCGAGGAGGTGCCGGTCACGACGACCTCGTGCAGCACCGGCTCCAGCCCGGCCAGGATGCCGCGGGCGTCCTTGCCCTGCAGCACACCGAGCACGCCGACCAGCCGGGTGAACCGGAACTCGGAGGTGAGCGCCGTGGCGAGGGCCCGGGCGCCGGCCGGGTTGTGCGCGGCGTCGATCAGCACGGTCGGGGTGTCCGGCCCGCCCTGCACCGGTTCCAGCCTTCCCGGCGAGCGGACCGAGGCGAACGCGGCCCGCACGGCCTCCGGGTCGAGCGGCTGCGCGGTGCCCGCGCCGACCAGCGCCTCGGCCGTGGCGAGTGCGACGGCCGCGTTCGACGCCTGGTGCTCCCCGTGGAGCGGCAGGAAGATCTCGTCGTAGCGGCCCGAGAGCCCCTGCAGGTCGAGGCGCTGGCCGCCCACGGCCAGCTCGCGCTCCCGGACGCCGAACTCGGCGCCCTCCCGCGCGACCTGGGCACCGACCTCGGCGCACCGCTCGATCAGCACCTCGGCGACGTTCTTGTCCTGGGCGGCGAGCACGGCGACCGAGCCCTCCTTGATGATCCCGGCCTTCTCCCGGGCGATGCCGAGCACGTCGTCGCCGAGGTACTCGGCATGGTCCACGCCGATCGGCAGGATCACGGCCACGTCGGCGTCCGCGACGTTCGTGGCGTCCCACCGACCGCCGAGCCCGACCTCGATGACCGCGGCCTCGACCGGGGCGTCGGAGAACGACGCGAACGCCATCGCGGTGAGCACCTCGAACTTCGACAGCTCCGGCTGGTCGCCGCGCTGCGCGTCGACCAGCTCGACCACCGGCTCCACCTCGCGGTAGGCCGCGACGTAGCGCTCGGGGGTCACCGGGCGGTTGTCGAGGTTGATCCGCTCGGTGGCGCGCTGCAGGTGCGGGCTGGTGTAGCGGCCGGTGCGCAGGCCCACCTCGGTGAGCAGTGCGTCGATCATCCGGGACGTCGACGTCTTGCCGTTCGTGCCGGTCAGGTGCACCACAGGGTAGCCGCGCTGCGGGTCGCCGAGAGCGTCGCAGAGGGCCTGCATCCGCTCCAGGGACGGCTCGATGACCGACTCGGGCCAGCGCCGGTCCAGCGCCGCGTCGACGGCCAGGAACTCGGCGTACCCGGCGACGGTGGACTGGGCCGGCACGACGTCCGGGGTGTCGCCACCGCGGATCTCGTCCAGCACGGCCGCGATGACCGCCTCCTGGGCGTCCTTCTCCACCACCTCCCCGGCCTCGTCCCGGGCGGCCGCGTCGGAGCGGTCCTCATCGCCCTCGCCATCGTTGTCGTTGTCGCTGTCGTCGCCGCCCCGGCCGTCGGTGTCACTGCCGTCGGTGTCACTGCCGTCGGTGTCACTGCCGTCGCGGCCGTCGCCCTCGGCGGAAGCGTCCTCGCCCGACTCATCGAAACCGTCCGGCTCACCGAACCCGCCCTCGGCCCAGCGGTCGCCGCCGTAGGTCGGCGAGTCCTCCTCGTCGAACTGGTCGTAGCCGTGCCGGTCGTCGCCGGACCGGTCGTCGCTGGGTGTCACGTGCTCAGGCCTCCGGCAGTGCGGCCAGCCGCGCGCCGATCCGCTCGATGTCGGCCAGCGCCGTCGCGTGCCGGGCGCGGATCCCGTCGACGACGTCGGCCGGCGCCTTCTCGGTGAACTTGGGGTTGGTGAGCTTCTTGTCCGCCTGGTCGCGTTCCTTCTCGGCGGCGGCGAGGTCCTTGCCCAGCCGGGCCCGTTCGGCGGCGACGTCGATCGCCCCGGAGGTGTCGAGCTCGACGGTGACCGGGCCGCCCGCGGTGGTGACCTCGAACGTGGCGGTGGCCGCGAAGTCGGTGCCGGCGGCGTCGAGACGGTTGAGGAACCGCAGCGCCGGCTCGTGGGCCGCCAGGCCGGCATCGGCGAGCCCGGTGAGCCGGGCCGCGACCGACTTGCGGTCGGGCAGCCCCTGCTCGGTGCGGAACCGGCGGACCTCGGTGATCACCTTCTGGACGTCGGTCACCCGCGCGGACGCGGCCGCGTCGACCGGTGCGCCCGCGTCCTGCGCGGTCGGCCACGTGGCCGTCACGACGGTCTCCCGGCCGGTCAGCGCCGTCCACAGCGCCTCGGTGATGAACGGCGTGATCGGGTGCAGCATCCGCAGCAGCGCGTCGAGGACGTGCCCCAGCACGGCGCGGGTGCCGTCCGCGGTCGCCGCCTCGTCGAGCTGGGTCTTGCACAGCTCGACGTACCAGTCGGCCAGCTCGTCCCACGCGAAGTGGTAGAGCCCCTCGGTCGCCTTCGCGAACTGGTAGGCCTCGAGCAGCTCGTCGGTCTGCTCGCGGACCTCGGTGAGCCGGCCCAGGATCCAGCGGTCGGCATCGGTGCGGTCCGCCTCGGCGGGCAGCGGCGCGGTCGGGTCCGCACCCTTCGACAGGGCGAACCGGGTGATGTTCCAGAGCTTCGTGGTGAAGTTCCGGGACCCGGCGACCCACTCCTCCGACAGCGACATGTCGGTACCCGGGTTGGACCCGCGGGCGATGGTGAACCGCAGCGCGTCGGCCCCGTAGGCGTCCATCAGGTCCAGCGGGTCGATGACGTTGCCCTTGGACTTCGACATCTTCTTGCCGTGCTCGTCGCGGATGAGCCCGTGCAGGTAGACGTCCCGGAACGGGGTCTCCCCCATCGCGTACGTCCCGAACATCATCATCCGGACGACCCAGAAGAAGAGGATGTCGTAGCCGGTGACCAGCACCGAGTTCGGGTAGTACTTCGCCAGGTCCGGCGTCTCCTCCGGCCAGCCGAGCGTGGAGAACGGCCACAGCCCCGACGAGAACCAGGTGTCGAGGACGTCGGTGTCCTGCCACCAGCCCTCGCCGGCGGGCGGCTCCTCGTCCGGCCCGACGCAGACGACCTCGCCGGCGGGCCCGTACCAGACCGGGATCCGGTGCCCCCACCACAGCTGGCGGCTGATCGTCCAGTCGTGCATGTTGTCGACCCAGTCGAAGAAGCGCTTCTCCTGCTCCTTCGGGTGCAGCACGGTGCGGCCCTCGCGGACCGCGTCGCCCGCCGAGCGCGCGAGCGGCTCGACCCGGACGAACCACTGCAGGCTCAGCCGCGGCTCGATCGGCACCCCGGTGCGCGAGCAGTGCCCGACCGAGTGCACGTACGGCCGCTTCTCGGCGACGATCCGGCCCTGCTCGCGCAGCTCCTCGCGGATCGCCGCGCGCGCCTCGAACCGGTCCATGCCGTCGAACCGGGTGCCGGACCCGGCGATGACGCCGGTCTCGTCCATGATCGTCGGCATCGGCAGGTCGTGGCGCCTGCCGACCTCGAAGTCGTTCGGGTCGTGCGCCGGGGTGATCTTGACGGCGCCGGAGCCGAACTCGGGGTCGACATAGTCGTCGGCGACGACCGGGATCCGCCGGCCGGTGATCGGCATCTCGATCTCGGTGCCGACCAGGTGGCGGTAGCGCTCGTCGCCGGGGTGCACCGCGACCGCGGTGTCGCCGAGCATCGTCTCGATCCGGGTGGTGGCCACGACGACGGAGGCGTCCCCGTCCCCGTAGCGCATGGAGACGAGCTCGCCCTCGACCTCGGCGTGGTCGACCTCGATGTCCGAGATCGCCGAGCGCAGCGCCGGGGACCAGTTGACCAGGCGCTCCGCCCGGTAGATCAGCCCGTCGTCGTACATCCGCTTGAAGACCGTCGACACGGCGCGGGACAGGCCCTGGTCGAGGGTGAAACGCTCGCGGGACCAGTCGACGCCGTCGCCGAGGCGCTCCATCTGGCCGAGGATCGTGCCGCCCGACTCGGCCTTCCACTCCCAGACCTTCTCGACGAACGCCTCGCGGCCGATCGCGTGCCGGTCCGGCTCGCCGGCGGCCGCCATCCGCCGCTCGACGACCGACTGGGTCGCGATGCCGGCGTGGTCCATGCCGGGCAGCCACAGCGCGTCGTGGCCCTGCATCCGGCGCCGCCGGGTCAGGACGTCGATGAGCGTGTGGTCCATCGCGTGCCCGAGGTGCAGGCTGCCGGTGACGTTCGGCGGCGGGATGACGATGCAGAAGGCGGGCCGGTCCGACGCCGGGTCGGCCCGGAAGTACCCGCGCTCGACCCAGCGGCGGTACATCGCGCCCTCTACCTCGCCCGGGTTCCACTTGGCGGGCAGGTCGGCAGTACGCGATGGCAGGGTCTCGGTCACATGTCAAGTCTACGAGTCGGCACCGACGCGATTCCGGGCCCCCGGCGGCCGGATCGGCGTGCGGGGAGCAGGACGCACCAGGGGCGGGGCCGCCCGAGCGCGCGGGCCGCGGAGCCGTCGTCCCAAGGCCGGGCCCGGAACGCGTGCACCCGCCCGGAGCCCGGTTCGTAGACCCGCCACCGGCCGTCACCGGTGGTGCCGGTGACCAGCACCCAGTGCCGCGGCAGCCACCGCGACCCCACGAGCAGCGGCACCGGGTGTCCCGCCGCGGCCACCGCCGCGCGGGCCGCCGCCGTGGCCGGCCGGATCCGGAACCGGCCCGCGGCGGGCGCGTGCCGGTGCAACCACGCCCGCATGCCCCACGGCGTCGTGCCGAGTGCGCGGGGCCAGAACCGGTTCGCCTGCCGGTGGGCCGTGCGCTGGGCCGAGGCGAACCGGTCCGCGGCCGGGCCCGGCCACCCGGACCCGGTCAGCGCGGCCGCCACCACCAGCACCGAGGGCCCGCACGAGACCCCGTCGGCCTGCCGGCCGAGTACCGCGCCGACCCCGGGTCCGTCCCTCACGCCACCGATCCTGGCACGGTGCCGGCGACACCGGCGCCCTACGCTCGCGGCCATGAGCCCCCTCAGCCCCGAGGTCGTCGAGTTCCTCAACCACGGCACCCGTACCGGGATGCTGGGCTGGACCGCACGCGACGGCCGCCCGCTGGTCGCCCCGGTCTGGTTCCTCGTCGAGGACGGGACGATCGTGTTCAACACCGGGGCCGACACCGCCAAGGGACGCGCGATCGTCCGCGACCCGCGGGTGGTCCTGACCGCGGACCTGGCGGCACCGCCGTACGCGTTCGTGCAGGTCCAGGGCGTCGCGGAGGCCGGCGAGGACCCGGCCGAGCTGCTGCGGACCGCCACTGCGATCGGCGGCCGCTACATGGGCGCCGACCGCGCCGAGGAGTTCGGGCGGCGCAACGGCGTGCCCGGTGAGCTGGTCGTCCGGATCCGGCCGACGAAGGTCGTCGCGTCCCTCGACATGACGGCCTGAGCGCAGCCGCCCCGTGAGCAGGCGGCTCCGGGCCCCTTGACCTGAACCTGACTTCAGCCTGAATCGTCCGGCCCCGGATCGGATCGATGAGTTCCGGGGTGCGCTCCGGTCTCATGCTCGGAGAGGACGGGTGAGGACATGAGCACCACGCGGCTGGACCTGCGGCACGGCACGCAGCGGACCTTCGCGCACCTGCTGGTGAGCACGCTGACCGTGTCGGTCGTGAACTTCACGGTCTGGTTCGCGGTCACGTTCTGGGTGTTCGTCGAGACCGGGTCGGTCATGGCGACCGGGCTGATCGCCGGGATCTTCCTGGCGGCGACCTCGCTGACCGGGATCTGGTTCGGCAGCATCGTGGACCGGTTCGGCAAGAAGGCGGTGCTGCAGGCGTCGGCGGCGGTGTCGCTGGTGTTCTACGCGGTGTGCCTGGCGTTCCACGCGGCGACGCCGGCGGAGTCCTTCCGCGACCCGGCGAGCCCGCTGCTGTGGAGCTTCGTCGTGGCGCTGCTGCTCGGCGTGATCACCGGGAACCTGCGGACGATCGCGCTGCCGACGCTGGTGACGCTGCTGGTCCCGGCCGGCGTCCGGGACCGGGCGAACGGCCTGGCCGGGACCGCGACCGGGGTGTCGTTCCTGGTGACGTCGGTGCTGTCCGGCCTGCTCGTGGCCTACGACGGCATGCGCTCGGTGCTGGTGCTCGCGGTGGTCGTCCTGGCGGGTGCGCTCGTGCACCTGTGGCGGGTCCCGGTGCCCGGCGCGCGACCCGTCCCGGCGACGCCCGGCGGGATCGACCTGCGCGGGACGCTGCGAGTGGTCCGCTCGGTCCCGGGGCTGCCCGCGCTGATCGTGTTCACCTGCCTGAACAACCTGCTCGGCGGGGTGTTCATGGCGCTGATGGACCCGTACGGCCTGTCGATGGTCTCGGTCCAGGCCTGGGGTCTGTTGTGGGGCGCACTGTCGGCCGGAGTGATCATCGGCGGGCTGGTGGTCGCCCGCACCGGGCTCGGGGCGCGTCCGGTGCGGACGCTGCTGCTGGTCAACGCGACGCTGTGGGCGACGACGATGCTGTTCCCCCTGCAGGCCTCGATCGTGCTCCTGACCGTCGGGATGGCGGTGTTCATGCTGCTGATGCCGTTCGCGGAGGCCGCCGAGCAGACCGTGCTGCAGCGTGTGGTGCCCTACGAGCGGCAGGGCCGGGTGTTCGGGTTCGCGCAGAGCGTGGAGCAGGCGGCCTCACCCCTGACGGCGTTCCTGCTGGCCCCGCTGACCGAACTGTTCGTGGTGCCGTTCATGAGCGACGGTGGCGCCGGGGCCCGCGCGGTCGGCGGCTGGTTCGGCACCGGAACCGATCGCGCGATCGCGCTGGTCTTCGTGATCACCGGGGCGGTCGGGCTGGTCGCGACGCTGGCGGCGCTGGCGTCCCGCCCGTACCGGCGGCTGTCGGCGGCCTTCCTGGCGGCGGGTGATGCCGGGACGCCGGCACCCGCTGTCCGGCCGGGCGCAGCCGGGCCCGCGGTCACGGGCGGGCACGGGCCGGCCGACCCGGTGGCGGCCTGCACACCCGCTCCGGAGCAGGCCTGCGCGCCGGCCTGACCCGCCGCCCGCCGCGGGTCGTCCGGCCGGGTGAACCCGCGGCGGAGCGGGGCGCGCCGCCCACCGCGGCGCGGGCCGCTCCCCCACGGTGCGGCCGTGTCGCGAACCCGCCAGCCCGTACCGGCCGTGCTCGCCGCCGTCACCACCGTCGTCCTCGCGCTCGCCGCCGTCACGCTGTTGCCCGCCCCGGCGGACGCGGCCCCCGCGGACGCGCCCACCCGCCCGGTCGGCGGCCGGGCCGTGGACGGCCACTACGCCGATCCGTCGATCATCGTGCGGGACGGGACCTACTGGCTCTACCCGACCACCGACGGCGAGGGTGCCGCCGACGCGTCGTTCACCGCCTGGTCGTCGACGGACCTGGTCCACTGGCGGCCCCGCGGGGAGGTCCTGAACCTGCGCACGGACGTGAGCTGGGCGGACAGCCTGGCGTGGGCCCCGGAGATCACCGAGAAGGACGGGCGCTGGTACCTGTACTTCACCGCGGAGGAGAAGATCGGCGTCGCGGTCGCCGACTCCCCGACCGGCCCGTTCCGCGACATCGGGCGGCCGCTGGTCGCCGAGAACCCGGGCGGGAAGGGGGCCGCGATCGACCCGGCCGTCGTCACCGGGCCGGACGGCACCCGCTACCTGTACTGGGGCAACGCCCAGGCGCAGATGGTCCCGCTGAACCCGGACATGGTCTCGTTCGACCCGAAGAAGGTGCAGGTGCTGTCCGGTCTGGACGGCTTCGGCGAGGGCCTGCACGTGGACCGGCGCGCGGACACCTGGCACGTCACCTGGTCGATCGGTGACTTCCGCTCCGAGGACTACCGGGTCGGGTACGCGACGGCCCCGGGGCCGGCCGGGCCCTTCACCAACCACGGCGTGATCCTGGAGAAGGACCTCGACCAGGGCGTGCGCGGGCCCGGGCACGGGTCACCGCTGCGGATCCCCGGCACCGACGAGTGGTACTACGCCTACCACCGGTTCGCAATCCCCGACGGCGACGGCACGCACCGCGAGGTGACCCTCGACCGGCTGCCGATCACCCCGGAGGGCCGGTTCGGCCGGATCACCCCGACCCTGGCCGGACCCGCGCCGCGCCCGCTGATCTGACCGGGCGGCCACGCTTCACCGAAACCCCGGCCGCGGCCAGAACGAGACCGAGACCCTGCCGGACCGGACCTGGACCCGCCGGACGCCAGGTCAGCCCGACCCGGTCGGCCGGCCGAAGAACGCAGACTCGATCGGCGGAGGATCCCGGAACCGGTCGTGCTGTCCCTCCACGCGTGCCGGGCTCCCACCACCCGGCGCCGACCTCAGTCTGCGGCTCGGTCGAACACGGCCTGCTCGAGGCGGGACAGGCGGGCTTCGAGGTCCCGGGTCTGGCCGCGGCGCTCCTCGATCCACTGCCGGATCAGCGCGGTGGGCTTGGTGTGCTGGTCCTCGGCCTGCTCGCGGACCCAGTCCAGGACGTCCTTGGGCAGCCGCAGCGAGGTGGTGACCATCGGGTTCGGGTCGACGTCGGTGTCGAGTCCGGCGCGGTCGATGCTGCCGCTGAGGTCGGTGTGGTCGTAGTGCTGACGGAGTCGTTCGAGCTCCTCGGGCTTCATGACGGGTGACCTCCTAGGTGGTGCGCCGGAGGAAGGACCGGCGTTCGCTGTCGGTCATATCGCGGGCGGTGACGACGAACTCGCGGCCGTCGGCGGCCTCGCCGAGGATCACCACGAGATAGCGGCTCGTTGCTCGTTGCCAGGACGACCGCGTCGCGGGGTGGGACGATCTGGTCGGAGTTCCAGCAGAACCAGGGCCCGGCCGGGATGCCACTGCCAGTGGTGGGGCGGATGTCGTGCCAGCCGATCCGTGAGCGGCCGAGAGGGCGGGTTGTGCCGCCGAGAGTCTCGGCGAGCAGTTGGGCACCGAAGCAGATCGCCAGAATCGGGACCCCGCCCTCGTGCGCGCAGCGCAGGAAGGCGGCTTCGGTGCCGGCCCAGTTGCGGATGCGCTCCCGGGGCCAGGGCGCGCCCAGAGTGATGATCAGATCCCATGGCTCGGGGGCGGGGAACGCAACGTCGACGTCCGGAGTGTCGAAACGATCAGCCGGCACCACGGTGAGCCATTGGAGGTCGATGTCGTGGCTGTGTAGCGCGGATTCGAGCAGACCCAGACCTGCGACATGATCGTGGCCGATCACCAGGGCTCGGCGCGTGGTCACACTCGGAGAACCTAGCGCGTCGACTCGATGGCCGGCGCGCCGAACGACGGCCTCGCTGTCCGGGAGGTCGTCCGGCCTCCGCACGACGATCTGACCGGCTGGGACGACGATGCGATCGTGGAGGCAGCGGGTCGGTCAGGCCGGATGGCCGGGCCCGCGCCGCGCCCGCTGCTCTGACCTCGCCCGTTCAGGCCCGGTGCAGGCGCGTGCTCCACAGCGACCCGCCGTCCTGGTCACGCAGGTGCACGTCGAGTACCGACCCGTCGGCGGCGACGTCGAGCTCCCCGAAGTGCTGGAACCCCTCCAACGGTGAGGCACCGTCGCGGTCCGGGCCGCGGACGAACTCGGCGCGCGGGCCGAACGTCGGGTCGAGCTCGTTCGGCCCGAACGCCCCCGCGTGCAGCGGGCCGGAGACGAACTCCCAGAACGGGTCGAAGCCGTCGAACGCGGCCCGCTCCGGGGCGTAGTGGTGCGCGGCGGTGTAGTGCACGTCCGCGGTCACCCAGACGACGTTGCGGACCGACCGCCGGTGCAGTCCCGCGAGCACCCCGGCGATCTCCGACTCGCGCCCGCGCGGCGGCCCGGGCCGCCCGTTGGCGACCGCCTCCCAGGCGGTGTCGCCGTCCGGGACGAGGACCCCGAGCGGCATGTCCGACTGGACGATCTTCCAGGTCGCCCGGGACGACGCCAGCGCGTCGACCAGCCAGCGGGCCTGCGCCTCGCCGAGGATCGGCTCCGGTGCGCCGTCGTTGCCGGTGTTGCGACCGCGGTGGCTGCGCATGTCGAGGACGAACACCTCGACGTGCGGGCCGAACGGCATCCGCCGGTACACCCGCCCGTCGACGGCGGCGCGGGGGTCCAGCGGCTGCCACTCGTGGAACGCGCGGAACCCGCGTGCGGCGAGCACGTCGACCCGCTTCTCGGTGTAGGGCTCCCCGGCCTCGCCGGTGAGGACCTCGCCCGGGTACCAGTTGTTGGTGACCTCGTGGTCGTCCCACTGCACGACCTGGGCGGTGCGGGCCGCGAACCGGCGCAGGTGCTCGTCGCGCAGGTTGTAGGCGAACTGCCCGCGGAACTCGGCGAGGGTCTGGGCGACCGCCGCCTTCTCCGGGGTCATCTCGTTGCGCCAGACCCGGCCGTCGGGGAGCGTGACCGTCTCCTCCAGCGGACCGTCGGCGTAGACGGTGTCACCGCAGTGCAGGAACAGGTCCGGTTCCCGCGCCGCCATCGCGGAGAAGATCCGCATGCCACCGTGCGCCCGGTCGATCCCCCAGCCCTGGCCGACGACGTCGCCGGACCACTGGATCCGCACCGGCTCGCCGGGGCCGGGTACGGCCCGGAACGACCCGGTCGACGGCTCGCTCGCGACACCGGTGTCGAGGTCCTCGGCGACGACCCGGTAGTGCACCCGCCCGCACCCGGCCGGGACCCGGAGCCGCCCGGTGAGGTCGGTCTCCGGGGTCAGCACGGGACCCGGGATGCGGCGGGCGTCGCGGAACGCGGCACCGGAGGCCCCGGACGCTCCGGGAACCTCGGCGCCATCAGTGAATTCGGCGACCTCAGCGACTTCAGCGACTTCGACGACCATCCGCGACGGCCGGTCGGCCCGCACCCACACCAGGCCGGAGCCGGGTCGCACGTCCCCGGACTGCACGCCGTGGGTGAGCACCGGCCGGCCGGAGCGGACCAGCGCGGGCCCCGCCGTGGCGCCGGTCGGGAGGGCGAGCCCGGCCGCGGCGGTGAGACCGCCGGCGACCGCGCCCCGGAACAGGGAGCGACGGGAGAGGATCACCCACCCGTTGTAGCCCGTCCGGGTGAATGGGGGATGAACCGCTCGTGAGCGGCGTCAGCCGAACAGTGCCGGGATCTTCAGCACCAGCTCGTAGAGCCCGTAGGCGAACGGCACCCCGACCCAGAGCCATGCGAGCACCGCGCCGACCCACTGCAGCGGGCCCCACGTCGCCGATCCGGTCGCCTGCTGCGGGCTCATGACTGGGTTCCCTTCGCGTCGGTCGTGCTGCGGTCGGCGGCGGCGCCGTCCGGCTCGCGGTCCGCGGGCTGGTGGAATCTCGGATGCACCGGCCGGATCAGCTCGTTGCAGACGAACGCGATCACCAGCAGCACGATCATGATCGAGAACGCGGTGGTGTAGCGGGCCGGTCCCTCCACCCCCGCCTGGATCCGGGCGTCGGCGATCGCGTTGACGATCAGCGGGCCGAGCACGCCCGCGGTGGACCACGCGGTCAGCAGCCGCCCGTGGATCGCGCCCACCTGGTAGGTGCCGAACAGGTCCCGCAGGTAGGCGGGCACGGTGGCGAACCCGGCCCCGTAGAAGGACAGGATCAGGATCGACGCGACCAGGAACAGCGCCCGGCTCTGGTTCGGCACCAGCGTCAGGAGCAGGTAGAGCAACGCGCCGACGCCGAGGTAGATCCGGTACATGTTCTTGCGGCCGAGCACGTCCGACAGCGACGACCAGGCGAGCCGGCCGGCGGAGTTGGCCAGCGACAGGATCGACACGAAACCGACCGCCGCGCCGGCGAGCATCTCGGCCGGCGTGGAGTCCCGGAAGAAGTCCTGGAAGATCGGGTTGGCCCGTTCGAGGATGCCGATGCCGGCCGTGACGTTGAACGTGAGCACCACCCACAGCAGCCAGAACTGCGGGGTCCGCAGCGCCGTGTTCGCCGAGACCTGGCCCGCCGGGAGCGTGCCGGCCCGGCTCGCCGTCGCCGGGTCCCACCCGGGCGGTGTCCAGCCCTCGGCGGGCACCCGGATCAGCAGCCAGCCGACCGACATGAAGACCAGGTAGATCAGGCCCATCGCCAGGAACGTGTTGCCGATGCCGACCACCGACGGGTCGTCACCGGAGGCACCGAACGTCGAGAGCAGCGACGCCGTCAGCGGCGAGGCGATCAGCGCGCCACCGCCGAATCCCATGATCGCCAGACCGGTGGACAGGCCGGGCCGGTCCGGGAACCACTTGATCAGCGTCGAGACCGGCGAGATGTAGCCGACACCCAGCCCGATGCCGCCGACGAAGCCGTACCCGAACACGACCAGCCAGTACCAGCCCAGGTAGAGGCCGACCGCGGAGATCAGGAAGCCGGAGACGAAGCAGGACGTCGCCACGACCATCGCCCAGCGGGGGCCGTTGGTGTCCACCTTCGTGCCGAACAGCGCCGAGGACAGCCCGAGCATGATGATCGCGAGCGTGAACGGCAGCGCCGTCGCGACCCCGGAGAGCCCCAGGCCGTCGGCCAGGGGCGACTTGAACGCGCTCCAGGCGTAGGCCTGACCGATGGCCAGGTGGATCGACAGCGCAGCCGGCGGGACGAGCCAGCGGCTCCACCCGGGCGGCGCGACGATCCGCTCTCTCGTCAGGAATCCCGCCATCGTGCCCTCCGTCGATCGTTGACGGCGCAACGCTAAGTAGCCGGACGGAGCAACGCAATTCGGGAAAGATCACGAAATGACGACGCCGGCCCACCCGTCGGGTGAGCCGGCGTCGAGCCGGTGGGGGTCGGTCGCCCCCGTGGCGCGGTACTCAGGCGGAGCGGTCGCGCCGCTCGCGGCGCGCGGGCTGGCGCGGGACGATCGTCGGGTTGACGTTGTCGCGCACCGTCTGCGCGGTGACGACGACCTTGGCCACGTCGTCCCGGCTCGGGATGTCGTACATGACCGGGAGGAGTACCTCCTCCATGATCGCCCGCAGGCCACGGGCACCGGTGCCGCGCAGGATGGCCTGGTCCGCGACCGCCTCCAGGGCGTCCTCGGCGAAGTCGAGTTCCACGCCGTCCATCTCGAACAGCTTGCGGTACTGCTTCACCAGGGCGTTGCGCGGCTCGGTGAGGATCTTGACCAAGGCGTCCTTGTCCAGCGAGGTCACCGAGGCCACGATCGGCAGCCGGCCGATGAACTCCGGGATCAGGCCGAACTTGATCAGGTCCTCGGGGAGGGTCTCGGCGAAGCTCTCCGCCGGGTCCATCTCCTTCTTGGACCGGATGTCGGCGCCGAAGCCGATGCCGGACTTGCCGACCCGCTCCCCGATGATCCGTTCCAGCCCGGCGAACGCGCCCGCCACGATGAACAGCACGTTCGTCGTGTCGATCTGGATGAACTCCTGGTGCGGGTGCTTGCGACCGCCCTGCGGCGGGACGCTCGCCGTCGTCCCCTCGAGGATCTTCAGCAGCGCCTGCTGCACACCCTCGCCGGAGACGTCCCGCGTGATCGAGGGGTTCTCCGACTTCCGTGCGATCTTGTCGACCTCGTCGATGTAGATGATGCCGGTCTCGGCGCGCTTGACGTCGTAGTCCGCGGCCTGGATCAGCTTCAGCAGGATGTTCTCGACGTCCTCGCCGACGTAGCCGGCCTCGGTCAGGGCGGTGGCGTCCGCGATGGCGAACGGGACGTTGAGCAGCTTCGCGAGGGTCTGCGCGAGGTAGGTCTTGCCGCACCCGGTGGGGCCGAGCATGAGGATGTTGGACTTGGCGATCTCGATGTGGTCGCCGCCGTCGCCGCCCGCGGCCCGGCTCCGCTCCCCCGCCTGGATGCGCTTGTAGTGGTTGTAGACGGCCACCGACAGGGTGCGCTTGGTGTCGGGCTGGCCGATGACGTACTGGTCGAGGAAGTCGTGGATCTCGGCGGGCTTGGGGAGCTCGTCGAGCTTGACCTCACCGGCCTCGGCCAGCTCCTCCTCGATGATCTCGTTGCAGAGATCGATGCACTCGTCGCAGATGTAGACGCCGGGGCCGGCGATGAGCTTCTTGACCTGCTTCTGGCTCTTCCCGCAGAACGAACACTTGAGCAGGTCCCCGCCGTCGCCGATGCGTGCCATTGGTGTCGATCCCCAGTCCTGGTCCGGCGTTCTCGCGTCGTGCCCGTCGTCTCCCGGAGCGACCGGTCCGCAGGGACCGCGTGGCCTCCGGGGACGACGGTACCTGCCCGGACCCGCCGCCGGGACTCCGAAGACGAGCCGATTTCGGCGGCGGGTCGGCGGGCGGTCACCGGTGCCGTCCCCCGGCTCCGGTGACCCGGGATGTCGTTACCTGCCCGTGGCGGACAGCTTGCGGCTCTGCACGATCTCGTCGACCAGGCCGTACTCCTTGGCCTCCTCGGCCGTGAGGATCTTGTCCCGGTCGATGTCGTCGTGCACCTGCTCCGGCGTGCGGTTGGAGTGCCGGGCGATGACCTCCTCCATCCGGCGCCGGATGCGGGAGATCTCGGTGGCCTGGATCTCCAGGTCGGAGGCCTGGCCGTAGACACCCTCGGTGGCCGGCTGGTGGATCAGGATGCGGGCGTTCTCGACCGCCATCCGCCGGCCCGGGCTGCCCGCGCAGAGCAGCACGGCCGCGGCCGACGCCGCCTGCCCGAGGCAGACGGTCTGGATGTCGGGGCGGATGAACTGCATCGTGTCGTAGATCGCCATCAGCGACGTGAACGACCCACCCGGCGAGTTGATGTACAGCGAGATCTCGCGGTCGGGGTCCAGCGACTCGAGCACCAGCAGCTGGGCCATGGTGTCGTTCGCCGAGACGTCGTTGATCTGCTCACCGAGGAAGATGATGCGCTCCTCGAAGAGCTTGTTGTACGGGTTGGACTCCTTGACCCCGTAGCTCGTGCGCTCGATGTAGGACGGCAGCACGTAGCGGGCGCGGGCCGGGTCCGGCGCGTAGCCGCCGGGGCCGCGCAGATCGGCGACCGACTCGGGGTGGCGCGGATCGAAGGTGCTCATCAGGCGCTCCCGTTCTGCGAGCCGGTCACCCGGCCGGCATGCGTCACGACGTGGTCGACGAAGCCGTACTCCTTGGCCTCCTCGGCCGTGAACCAGCGGTCACGGTCGGAGTCACGCTCGATCGTCTCGAGCGACTGGCCGGTGTGCTGGGCGATGAGCTCGGCCATCTCCCGCTTCGTCTTGCGCAGCTGGTCGGCGAGGATCGTGATGTCGGCCTCGGTGCCGCCGATGCCGCCGGACGGCTGGTGCATCATGATCCGCGCGTGCGGCAGCGCGCTGCGCTTGCCGGGGGTACCCGCGGAGAGCAGGAACTGCCCCATCGAGGCGGCCAGCCCCATCGCGGTCGTCGCGACGTCGCACGGGATGAGGTTCATGGTGTCGTAGACGGCCATGCCGTCGTTCACCGAACCGCCCGGCGAGTTGATGTAGAGCTGGATGTCCGACTCGGGGTCCTCGGCCGCGAGCAGCAGCATCTGTGCCGCGATCCGGTTCGAGATCTCCGAGTCCACCTGCTGGCCGAGCACGATGATCCGCTGCTGGAGCAGCCGCTCGTACACCGAGTCGGACAGCGACATCGCGCTGATCCCGGACCGCATCTGCGGCCCGGCGTCGCGGCCCGCGAGCGGGCCGATGTCCTGCTGGCTCACTTCACCCTGCTTTCCGAAGTCTCCGCCCTACCCGGTGCGGGGGCGCCGGACGGGCGGAGAAAGTCTTCCTCTGGATCGCTCTCGGTTCTCCGGTGTCGGGTCTTGCGAACCCGTTCTCGACCCCTGGGGGCCGGTTCGGGTCCGACCCTACGCGGGCCGGGAGGCCCGCGTAGGGAACGACGCCCGATGTTCGCCGACAGCGCACCACACGGCGTGCCGGTGCGCTGCCGGCGCGGGCGAACAGCCAGGTCAGGCCTTGGCGTCGGCGGCGGTGCCCTCGGTGCTGTCGGCCGTGTCCGCACCGGACTCGGCCGACTCGGTGGACTCAGCCGACTCGCCGGTCACCTCGCCCTCCACGGTGTCGGGGGCCTCGTCGGCCTCGGCGTCGTCCTCCGGGCCCAGCAGGTCCGAGAGGTCGACGGCCTCCCCGCCGGGCAGGGTGACCGACACCGAACGCACGGCGTTGATCAGCGCCTTGGAGCGGCGGACGTCCTGGTAGATCGCCGGGATCTGACCGGCCTGCTGGATCTGCTGGACGAACTGCTCGGGCGCCATGCCGTACTGCTGGGCCTGGTAGAGGATCCGCTCGGTGAGCTCCTGGTCGTTGACCGAGATCTCCTCGCGGTCCGCCAGCGCGTCGAGCACCAGGCGGTAACGGACGGCCTTCTCGGCCTCCTCCCGCGACTCGGTGTCGAACTGCTCGCGGGTCTTGTCCTGCGCGGCGAGGAACTCGGCGAAGCGCTCCTCGTCGTGGTCGAAGGCGTGCACCGCGTCGTGCAGCCGGTTGTCGACCTCGCCCTGCACGACGCTCTCCGGCAGCGGGACCTCGGCACCCTCGACGAGCTTGTCGAGCAGCCGGTCGCGGGCCTGCGTGGCCTGCTCCATGCGCTTGGACTGGCCGAGACGCTCGCGCAGGTTCTCCTGCAGCTCCTCGAGCGTGTCGAACTCCGACGCGAGCTGGGCGAACTCGTCGTCGGCGTCGGGCAGGTGGCGCTCCTTGACCGCGGTCACCTTGACGGTGATCTCGGCATCCCGCTCGGCGTACTCACCGGCGACCAGCTTCGAGGTGAAGGTCTTCTCCTCGTCGGCGGACATGCCCTCGAGGGCCTCGTCGATGCCGTCGATGAGACCGCCCTGGCCGACCTCGTAGGAGAAGCCGGTGGTGGTCGCCTCCTCGATCTCCTTGCCGTCGACCGCGGCGGAGAGGTCGATCTGGACGAAGTCGCCGGTCTGCGCGGCGCGCTCGACGCCGGACAGGGTGCCGAAGCGGGCCCGCAGCTGGTCGAGCTGCTCGGTGACCTGCTCCTCGGTCACCTCGGTCTCGTCGACCTCGACGGCCAGGCCCTCGAGCTCGGGCAGCTCGATCTCCGGCCGGACGTCGACCTCGGCGGTGAACGCGAGGCGCTCGCCGTCGGCGATCTCGGTGACCTCGATGTCCGGCTGGCTGATCGGCTTGACGTCCTCGGAGGAGACCACGGCCTCCTGGTACTTGGCCGGGATCGCGTTGTTGACGACCTCGTCCAGGACCGGGCCGCGGCCGATGCGGGCCTCGAGGATGCGGGCCGGCGCCTTGCCCGGGCGGAACCCGGGGATGCGGACCTGCTGGGCGATCTTCTTGTACGCGCGGTCGAAGTCGGGCTTGAGCTCGTCGAACGGCACCTCGACGTTGATTCGGACGCGCGTCGGGCTGAGGTGCTCGACGGTGCTCTTCACGGTGGAACTCCTTGCCGGTACGGGCTTCTGTACGGGGCCGCTGCGCGCGGCCCGTCTGTTCTCCGGCCCCCGGACGGATCCGGCGGTGACCCCGGGATCGCACCGGGCGTCCCCTCCCGGCCCACGGGCACGCGGACGTGCCGCTGCGACGGCGGGGGCTCGCGCGAGTCTAGGCGAGGCCACTCCCGGCATCTCGGGCCGGGCGTTCGTCACGGCGCAACGGCACCGGGCGGGGGATCCTCGAGACCGCCCACGTCGGCCACGGTGACCTCGACCGGACGCGACCCGTCGCCGAGGACGGCACGGACGCGGGCGGCGATCCCGTCGGCGATCTGCGCGAACGGCGGGCCCAGCGAGACGACGACGGCGATCTCCACCGGGTCCCCCAGCCGCACCCCCGCGACGCGCCGGCCCGGGAGATAGGAGGCGATGGAACCGAACGGGCCGCCGTCGAGCCGCAGTACCGACGGATGCTCGAGCACGGCGGCGGCGACGTCCTCCGGCCCGGCTGCTCCGTCCGGGCCCGGTACTCCGTGCGCACCCGGCGCCCGCTCCGCCCGCTCCGCCTGCTCCGCCTGCTCCGCGCGCGGAGCGGTCTCCTCGGTCGCCGCACCGGCCTCCTCGGTCACCGCGCCAGCGTAGGGCCTGGCGCGCCACCGGCGGTGGCGCCGCACGGGGGCGGACACCGCCCGTTCGAGCGTCCGTTTCCCCTGCGTGTCCGACGCGCGACGCTGCGTGCCGGTCGCTACCGTCGCCGTCAGTCGTCGGCTTCCCGCCCACGGGTTCCCTTTCCGCACGCCGACGCGACAGCCATCCCGGACCCAGGGCGGCGGCCCGGTCCCGGCCCACGGAGACGGACGCAGGTGCAGGTCAGCGATCCCACGGTCCGCGACGGACCGCCCGGTGCGGGGGCCCCGGCCGCCGGTGCCGCCTCCGGGCGTGCCGTCCGGGCCGCGCTGGACGAGCCGACCCTGGTCGCCCGGGCCCAGGACGGCGACGTGCACGCCTTCGAGGAGCTCGCCCGGCGGCACCAGGACGCGTTGTTCCGGGTCGCGGTGCGGGTGCTCGGCCAGCGGGCGGACGCCGAGGACGCCCTGCAGGAGGCACTGCTCGACGCCTGGCGCAGGATCGGCACGTTCCGCGGCGAGGCCGCGTTCTCGACCTGGATGTACCGCATCGTGACGAACCGCTGCTCCGCGCTCGTGCGACGGAACCGGCCGACGGTGCCGCTGCCCGAGGAGGACACCGTCCTGATCGCCGGTCCGGACTCGCCGGAACGCAGTGCCGAGGTGGACGCGGAGCTGGCCGCGCTGTCCCGCGCGGTGCAGGAGCTGCCGCACGAGCAACGCACCTGCTGGGTGTTGCGGGAGCTGGAGGGGTTGGGCTATGCCGAGATCTCCCAGGTCACCGGAGCCGGGGAGACCGCCGTGCGCGGGCGGATCCACCGCGCACGGGCCGCGCTCGCTGAGAGGATGCGGGAATGGCGGTAGAACGGGTGCGGCCGCTGGCCTGCGGCCGGGACGCCGCCGACGTGTGGGAGCACGCCGAGCAGGGCGTCCTCGACGAGCACGAGCGGTCCTGCCCGCACTGCGTCACGGCCCGCGCCGACCGGGCGCGGCTCGGCGGGCTGGTCGCGCGGATGGCGGCCGAGCCGCTGGAGCCGCCGTCGTCGGTGCTGGAACAGGTGATGGGCGCGGTGGTCGCCGACCTGCGCCCGCACGAGCTGTTGCGGATCGGGCCGGACGCCTGGCTGGGCCGCCCGGCCGCGGAGTCGGCGCTGCGGCACGTCGTCGACTCGATGGGCGGGCTGCGGGCCCGGCGCTGCCGGATCGAGCAGTCCGGTGCCACCCCCACGGCCGCCCCGGGCACGGCGGCACCGGGCACGGCGGTCCCGGGCACGACGGTTCCGGGCACGGCGGTCCCGGGCACGGCCGACCGGGATCCGGCCGTCCGGCCGGTCCGGGTCCGGATGTCGGTGGCCGCGCGGTTCGGCGAGGACCTCACCTCGGTCACCACCCGGGTCCGACAAATGATCATCTCGGCCGGGGAGCGGACGCTGGGTCTCCCGATCGAGGTCGTCGACATCCTCGTGGAGGACCTGTGGGAGGAGCCGGCATGAGCACCGTCCGGCTGCACGTCTCGGACCTCGCCGTCGCGCGGGTGGCCGCCCGCCGGGCCCGCGCGGTCCCGGGCGTCACGACACTGGTCGGGGACCTCCAGCAGACGCTGCTCGGCCTGGCCGCGGGCTGGCTGCCCCGCGATCCGGTGCCCGCGGAGCTGGACGCCCGGGGTGTCGTCGCCCGGGTCCACGGCGGGGCCGGTGCACACGGTGGGGCCGGAGCGCAGGACGGGGAGGTGGACCTGCGTGTGAGCGTCGGGGTCCGCTTCGGAACCCCCTGCGCCGAGCTCGCCGCGCGGGTGCAGCAGGAGGTCGCCACCGAGGTCGCCGCGGTGACCGGGCTGACCGCCCGGGTCCGGGTCACGATCGCGCACATCGACCTGCCGCATTGACGACCCTGCCGCACTGAGGACCTGCCGCACTGACGACCCTGCCGCACCGACGCCCTGCCGCCCTGCCGCACCGACCGCGCCTCGCAGCCGTGCGCTCGGGCACCGCAGCGGATCCGCCCACCTCGGTCGCCCCGCGCCCCGCTCCCAGCGCGGCGGGAACGCGCTGATCACCGGACCGCGCCCGTCGACCGGCACGATGTCGCCCTCTCCGGGGCAGAAGTGTGCTGATCACCGGGCCCACGCCGGTCCGGTCGCACGCTTCCGCCCCGAACAGGGCGAGAACGTGCTGATCACGGGCGCGGGGCGGTCCAGTCGCACGCTTCCGCCCCGAACAGGGCAAGACTGTGCTGGTCACCGAGCCGACGCCGGCCCACTCGCACGCATTCGCCCTCCTCGGGGCGAGATCGTGCTGAGCACCCGGCCACGTGCACGCATCCGCCCTGCTCGGAGCAGGATCGCGCCGAGCACCGGGCTGACCCCACCGGGTGGCACGACTCCATCTCGATCTGGGGGCAGCAACGTGCAGCTCACGGGTCATGCGCCCGTCCAGTCGCGCACTTCCGCCCCGGCCGGGGCGAGAACGTGCTGATCACGGGCGCGAGGCGGTCCAGTCGCACGTTTCCGCCTCGAACAGGGCGAGACTGTGCTGGTCACCGAGCCGGGCCCACCGGGCGGCACGGCTCCGCCCTCTTCATGGGCAGCAACGCGCAGCTCACCGGTCATGCGCCCGTCCAGTGGCGCGTGGTCGCCCCGCCGGGGGCAGAAGCGCACTGGTCACCGGGCCCACGCCGGCCCGGTCGCACGCTTCCGCCCTGAACAGGGCAGGACTGTGCTGATGATCACTCGATCAGCCGCGGCCGAGGGCGCGCTGCTCCCCGGGGTGCGGGCGCGGGGGCGGCGGGGCCGCGGTCAAGTGGGGCCGCAGTCAGGTCAGACCGCCAGTCAGGTCAGAACACAGTCGCCGCAGGCTCCCCCGCCGGGCACCCGGACGTAGAGGCAGCACGACCGGCGGCGGAACGACCACTCGGTGTCGGGGTCGGTCTCGTCGAGCCGGAGCAGGCGCCCGGTGGCGCCGTCGGGCAGCGGTCCGCGCAGCGCGGGGTGCCCGACCAGGGCGCCGAGCAGCGGCAGGAAGGCCGGCCGGTCCGCCCGCCGCATGGCCTCCATCACCCGGGCCGCGCCCCCGATCGCGGAGACGACGTTGCCGCGCAGCACCCGCTCGGACACCGAGACCCGGGCCGCGACCGCGGCGTAGAGCGGTTCGAGATGGGTGCGGGCCAGCTCCCGGGCCAGCGGGTCCGCGGCGGCGTCCGGGTCGGTCCGCGGGTCCGCGGTCCGCAGTCCGGCGGGTTCGTCGCCCGCGTCCGGGCCGGCCGGCAGCGCGGGCGCCCACGGGTCCGCGGCGGACGGGTCCCGGTGCAGGTCGCCGAGCCGGGGCAGCACGCCGTGCAGGGCCACGGTCGCGAACGGCATCGACACCAGCCGGGCCGCCATCCCCTGCACCGCGATCGATGCCGCCACCCGGCGGCTGCTGCCCAGCGAGGCCGCCACCTGGTCGATCCGGGCCGAGAGCGGGTCGCCGCCGACGCCGGGCGGGGCGTACAGGGCGTCCCAGCGCCGCCACGGACCGCCCGGTTCCGCGGGCAGGACGCCGACGGCGAACCAGGGCCCGATCCGGGCGGAGTCGGCGAGCGCCGCGGCCGTCGACCCCCGATCGGGTGAGGTCGACGGGGCACGGGGCGACAGGGACGGGTCCATCCCGGGCAGTCTCCCCGAACCGGCGCGATCACCGTGTAACGGACCGGGCACGCACTGCGATGTGCCTGGGAGAAGGTCTTCCCGGCCGGCGCCGGTCACGCGTCGCTCACTGTCCGGACACGGGGAGGCAACATCGTCCTGCTCGGAAGCGCAGCGATCCACATCACGCCGAACCGCTTCCGATCATCTGTAGCGCGCACGGCTTTCGGCGTGCCACTCTGTCCCCTCGCCAGATCGCACTCGCCGGGGTGTGCGGTCGAACCGCGCCGCAGGGGTTGGCCGGGTATCGGAAATCAGTGCCCGGCCGCTCGTCGTGCCCGGAGGAGGTCTCCCACGACCATGTTCCCGGCGGCGCGGTGCACCTGAACGGCCCACTTTCGTACGTCCTTTCCCTGGTGGTCGCTGTACTCTGAGAACCCTTTTCGGACCGCAGCGAGCTGCCGGGGTCCGAGTCGTCCGATACGGGTGGTGGCACAGGTGCCCGAGACGACAGGAGGAGCAGTTGGCCGCGATCAGTGACCAGGCGCCCGAGTGCAGCGTGCGGAACGAGGTTCCGCACTGCCCCTCGTCCGGCGGGCTGTACGCCCCCGACCACGAGCACGACGCCTGCGGTGTGGCCATGTTGGCCGACGTCACCGGCAAGCGCGACCACGCCATCGTGCAGAAGGCCCTCGAGGCCCTGTTGCGACTGGAACACCGGGGTGCGCGCGGAGCCGAGCCGAACACCGGGGACGGTGCGGGGATCCTCATCCAGGTCCCCGACGCGTTCTACCGTGACGTCACGGACTTCTGGCTGCCTCCGTCCGGTGCCTACGCCACGGGTATCGCGATGCTCCCCCAGGACCCCGAGCAGGCTACGGCCGCGCGGAACGCGATCGACGACCTCGTCGCCGAGGAGAACCTGACGGTCCTGGGCTGGCGCGAGCTGCCGACCGACCCGGACGCCGCCGACCTGGGCCCGACCGCGCTCGCGGCCATGCCCACGTTCGCGCAGCTGTTCGTCGGCGGCGCCGAGCTCACCGGCGACGACCCCGACACCGCGCCGACCGGGATCGAGCTGGAGCGTCGTGCGTTCTGCCTGCGCAAGCGGGTGGAGCACGCGCACGACACCTACTTCGCCTCGCTGAGCCCGCGCACCGTCATCTACAAGGGCATGCTCGCCGAGCCGCAGGTCGCCGCGTTCTACCCGGACCTGACCGACCCCCGCGTCACCTCGGCGCTGGCCATCGTGCACTCGCGGTTCTCGACGAACACGTTCCCGGCCTGGCCGCTGGCGCACCCGTTCCGCTACGTCGCGCACAACGGTGAGATCAACACCCTGCGCGGCAACCGGAACTGGATGGCCGCCCGGGAATCGCTGCTGGAATCGGCGAACCTGCCCGGCGACCTGTCGCGGCTGACCCCGATCGTCACCCCGGACGCGTCGGACTCGGCCACCTTCGACGAGGTCCTCGAGCTGCTGCACCTGAGTGGGCGCAGCCTGCCGCACGCGGTGCTGATGATGATCCCGGAGGCCTGGGAGAACCACACCGAGATGGACCCCGCCCGGCGGGCGTTCTACGAGTACCACTCCACCCTGATGGAGCCGTGGGACGGACCGGCCCTGGTGGCGTTCACCGACGGCACCCGGATCGGTGCGGTGCTCGACCGCAACGGCCTGCGCCCGGCGCGGTACTGGGTCACCGAGGACGGGCTGGTCGTGCTGGCCTCCGAGGTCGGTGTGCTCGACGTCGAACCCGACAAGGTGGTCCGCAAGGGCAGGCTGGAGCCGGGCCGGATGTTCCTCATCGACACCGAGCGCGGCAAGATCGTCGACGACGACGAGATCAAGGGCGAGCTGGCCGCCGAGCACCCGTACCCGGAGTGGCTGCACGCCGGTCTGATCCGGCTCGACGAGCTGCCGGACCGCAGGCGGGAGGCCCCCTCGCACGAGGCGCTGACCCTGCGCCAGCAGGCGATGGGCTACACCGAGGAGGAGCTCAACGTCCTGCTCCGGCCGATGGCCGTCTCCGGCGCGGAGCCGATCGGCTCGATGGGCAACGACGCGCCGCTCGCCGCGATCGCCGAGCGACCGCGTCAGCTCTACGACTACTTCATCCAGCTGTTCGCGCAGGTCACCAACCCGCCGCTGGACGCGATCCGCGAGGAGCTCGTCACCTCGCTGTTCAGCAGGCTCGGGCCGGAGCAGAACCTGCTCGACGCCACGCCGGCGCACTGCCGGACGATCGTCGTCCCGTTCCCGGTGCTGACCAACGACGATCTCACCAAGATCGTTCACATCAACGACGACAACGAGTTCCCGGGGTTCGCCTCCCACGTCGTGGACGGGACCTTCCAGGCCCGCGACGGCGGCAAGGGGATGCTCTCCCGGCTCGCCGAGATCAAGCAGGAGGTCTCGCGTGCCATCGACGGCGGTGCGCGGCTGATCGTGCTGTCCCAGCGCGGGGTGAACGCCGATCTGGCGCCGATCCCGTCGCTGCTGCTGACCGGCGCGGTGCACCACCACCTGGTGCGTGAGCGCTCGCGCACCCGGGTCGGGCTGGTCGTCGAGTCCGCCGACGCCCGCGAGGTGCACCACATCGCGCTGCTGCTGGGCTACGGCGCGTCCGCGGTGAACCCGTTCCTGGCCATGGCCACCGTCTCCGACCTCGCCGAGCGCGGGGACATCCCCGGCGTCGACGGGCGCAGCGCGGCGAAGAACCTGGTCAAGGCGCTGGGCAAGGGCGTGCGCAAGACCATGTCGAAGATGGGCGTCTCGACCGTCGCCTCCTACACCGGCGCGCAGATCTTCGAGGCGGTCGGTCTGGGACACGACGTCGTCGACTCCTGCTTCGCCGGCACCACCTCCCGCCTCGGCGGCGTGGGTTTCGACGTCCTCGCCGAGGAGGTCCTCGCCCACCACCGCCGTGCGTTCCCCGCCGACGAGGTGCGCGCGTCGCACCGGGCCCTGACCGTCGGGGGCGAGTACCAGTGGCGGCGCGAGGGCGAGCTGCACCTGTTCAACCCGCAGACCGTCTTCAAGCTGCAGCACTCCACGCGTTCCGGGCGCTACGAGATCTTCAAGGAGTACACGAAGGCGGTCGACGACCAGGCCGCGCGCCTGATGACGCTGCGCGGGCTGTTCACCTTCAAGGAGGGTCTGCGGCCGCCGGTCCCGATCGACCAGGTGGAGTCGATCGAATCGATCATGACCCGGTTCGCCACCGGCGCGATCTCCTACGGGTCGATCTCCCAGGAGATGCACGAGACGCTCGCGATCGCGATGAACCGGATCGGCGGACGGTCGAACACCGGTGAGGGCGGGGAGGACCCGGACCGCTACACGGCCGACCCGAACGGCGACTCGCGGCGCAGCGCGGTCAAGCAGGCCGCGTCCGGACGCTTCGGGGTCACGAGCGAGTACCTGGTCAACGCCGACGACATCCAGATCAAGATCGCGCAGGGCGCCAAGCCCGGCGAGGGTGGCCAGCTGCCCGGCGGCAAGGTCTACCCGTGGATCGCGACCACCCGGTACTCCACCCCGGGCGTCGGCCTGATCTCCCCGCCGCCGCACCACGACATCTACTCGATCGAGGACATCAAGCAGCTCATCCACGACCTGAAGAACGCCAACCCGCGGGCCCGCATCCACGTGAAGCTGGTGTCGCAGGTCGGCGTCGGGACCGTGGCGGCCGGGGTGTCCAAGGCGCACTCCGACGTCGTGCTCATCTCGGGCCACGACGGCGGCACCGGCGCCTCCCCGCTGTCGTCGATCAAGCACGCGGGCGGCCCGTGGGAGCTCGGCCTGGCCGAGACCCAGCAGACGCTGATGGCCAACAACCTGCGCGACCGGATCGTCGTGCAGGCCGACGGCCAGCTCAAGACCGGGCGCGACGTCGTCATCGCCGCGCTGCTCGGCGCCGAGGAGTTCGGTTTCGCGACCGCACCGCTGGTGGTCTCGGGCTGCATCATGATGCGGGTCTGCCACCTCGACACCTGCCCGGTCGGGGTCGCGACGCAGAACCCGGAGCTGCGCAAGAAGTTCGACGGCAAGGCCGAGTACGTCGTCAACTTCATGCAGTTCATCGCCGAGGAGGTGCGCGAGTACCTGGCGGCGCTGGGCTTCCGCACGCTCGACGAGGCGATCGGCCGCGCCGACGTGCTCGACGTCGACGCCGCCGCGCAGCACTGGAAGTCCCGGCACCTGGACCTCTCGCCGATCTTCCAGGTCAGCGCCGGCGGGGAGGACGTCCCGCGCAAGCGCACCCGCGAGCAGAACCACGGCCTGGACAAGGCACTGGACAACACCATGATCCAGCTGGCCGAGGGTGCCCTGCAGGGCGGCGACCGGGTGACCCTGGAGCTGCCGGTCCGCAACGTGAACCGGACCGTGGGCACCATGCTCGGCTCCGAGCTGACCCGGGCGCACGGCGGCAAGGGCCTGCCCGACGACACGATCGACATCACGCTCACCGGCGCGGCCGGGCAGAGCTTCGGCGCGTTCGTGCCCAAGGGCATCACCCTGCGGCTGGTCGGCGACACCAACGACTACTTCGGCAAGGGCCTCTCCGGCGGCCGGCTGACGCTGCGGCCGGACCCGTCGGCACCGTTCGCCGCCGAGGAGAACGTGATCGCCGGCAACGTCATCGGCTACGGCGCCACCTCCGGCGAGATGTACATCCGCGGGGTCGTCGGCGAGCGGTTCTGCGTGCGCAACTCGGGCGCGGTGGCCGTCGTCGAGGGTGTGGGCGACCACGGCTGCGAGTACATGACCGGCGGGCAGGTCGTCGTGCTCGGGCGGACCGGGCGGAACTTCGCGGCCGGCATGTCCGGCGGTGTGGCCTACCTGCTCGACCGGGACGACAACCGGGTCAACACCGAGATGGTCGACCTCGACGCACTGTCCGACGAGGACCGGGCGATCCTGCGCGACCACGTGGAGCGCCACCACGCCGAGACCGGCTCGGCGGTGGCCCACGCCCTGCTGACCGACTGGGACACCGCGGTCGAACGGTTCGGCAAGGTCATGCCCAAGGACTACAAGCGCGTGCTGCTCGCGACCGAGAGTGCCGAGCGCGAGGGGCGCGACGTCAACCAGGCGATCATGGAGGCTGCTCATGGGTGACCCGAAGGGCTTCATGACGACTGCCCGGCAGACCCCGGCCCGGCGGCCGGTCGACCTGCGGCTGATGGACTGGCGCGAGGTCTACGAGGACTTCCCGCACCGGACCCTGGAGTCCCAGGCCGGGCGCTGCATGAACTGCGGCATCCCGTTCTGCCACCAGGGCTGCCCGCTGGGCAACCTCATCCCCGAGTGGAACGACCTGGTCTACCGCTCCGACTGGCGAGAGGCGATCGAGCGGCTGCACGCCACGAACAACTTCCCGGAGTTCACCGGGACGCTGTGCCCCGCCCCGTGCGAGGCGGCGTGCGTGCTGGCCATCAACGACGACGCGGTGACCATCAAGCAGGTCGAGATCGAGATCATCGACCGGGCGTGGGACGAGGGCTGGGTGGCCCCCGAGCCGCCGAAGGCGCGGACCGGGAAGAAGGTGGCGGTCGTCGGCTCCGGACCGGCCGGGCTCGCCGCCGCGCAGCAGCTGACCCGGGTCGGGCACGACGTCGTCGTGTTCGAGCGGGCCGACCGCATCGGCGGGCTGCTGCGCTACGGCATCCCCGAGTTCAAGATGGAGAAGTCCCGGCTCGACCGGCGGCTGGAGCAGATGGTCGCCGAGGGCACCCACTTCCGGGCCTCGGTCGACGTCGGCACCGACGTCACCGTCGAGCAGCTGCGTGCCGACTTCGACGCGGTCGTCCTCGCCGGCGGTGCGACGGCGTGGCGCGACCTCCCGGCCGAGGGCCGCGACGCCGAGGGCGTGTACCAGGCGATGGAGTTCCTGCCGTGGGCCAACCACGTGCAGCAGGGCGACATCGACGCCCCGCCGATCTCCGCGGCGGGCAAGGACGTCGTGATCATCGGCGGCGGCGACACCGGCGCCGACTGCCTGGGCACCTCGCACCGCCAGGGTGCGCGCTCGGTGACCCAGCTGGAGATCATGCCGACGCCGCCGGAGCACCGCACCGAGGGCATGCCCTGGCCGACCTACCCGACGGTCTACCGGGTGTCCTCGGCGCACGAGGAGGGCGGCGAACGGCTGTTCTCGGTGAACACCACCGAGTTCGTCGCCGACGCCGACGGCAGGCTCGCCGGCATCCGGATCGTCGAGGTGCAGCGCGGGGACAACGGCTTCGAGCCCGTCCCCGGCACCGAGCAGGAGCTGCCGGCCCAGCTGGTGCTGCTCGCGATGGGCTTCGTCGGCCCGGAGAAGGGCAGGCTGCTGAACGACCTCGAGGTCGAGCTCGACGAGCGCGGCAACGTGGCCCGCGGCGACGACTACATGTCCTCCGCGGACGGCGTGTTCGTGGCCGGGGACATGGGTCGCGGCCAGTCGCTGATCGTGTGGGCCATCTCCGAGGGTCGCGCCGCGGCCGCCGGGGTGGACGCCTACCTGACCGGCCGGACCGTGCTGCCGCGGCCGATCAACCCGACGGACCGCCAGATCGCCTGAGTTCCCGGTCCGCCGCGACGGCCCCGGCCGTGCCACTGCGCACGGCCGGGGCCGTCCGCTATTCCACGAGCTCCACGTCGAAGGCGTCCTCGCCGATCCAGATCCGCACGCCCTCGCCGTCGTCGGTGATGTAGCCGTCCTCCTCCTCGCCGAGCTCGCGGATAGCGCTCATGGCGCGCCGGCTGAACTGCACGACGCCGTCACCGACGTCCATCGGGCGGTACTCCGGGGCGAGCCGCGCCGTGCGGCACTCGGTGGACAACCAGGTCGCGTTCTCCGGGCCGACCTCGGCCCGCCAGCACTCATCACGCATGCCGGGGATTATGCCGTGGATCACCCCGTCCGTCGCGGTTCCGCTACCGGAGATCGCGGGCGGGTCGGCGCGGCGGACGCCGTCCGGAACGATTCACCCCGCCCGTCGCGGGCACGACGCCGCTCGCGGTCGGATGGGAGACGACCGCCACCCGCACCACAACCGAGAGCGTCCTCGCGCGTTGAACCGGGCGACCGGCACCTGCAGAACCGGGAGCCCCTGTCGGTGCCGGGCACCATCGGGACGCCGGGAGCCGCGACCCAGGTCGCGGTCCCGGTGCCCGGTGGTGCATCCGAAGCAGGTGCGCTCTGCACCCGACGAGCAGAGCCGTCTCCGGCCGAACAGTTCAGCGGCCGGGTCAGCAGCACGGTGTCCGACGGAAGCTCAGCGGCCGGCGAGCACCGGGGCCGGCGCGGGCGCGGGGACCGAGCGGCGCGTCGCACGGATCCGGCGGGCCATCGCGAAGGCCGCGGTCGTCGTGACCGCCAGGACACCGCCCGCCAGCACGCACAGCAGGGGGTTGCCCCCGGTCACCGGGCCCAGGGCCAGGCCGATCACGAGCATGTAGACCGCCCACAGCAGCGAGCTCACGGCGGAACCGGCCAGGAACGGTCGCAGTCCCAGCCCCATGCGCCCGGCCGCGGCACAGCTGGCCAGGCGCCCGCCGGGCAGGAACCGGGCCGCGGCGAGCGCGGTCACCGGGCGGCGGAACAGGTTCGAGCGGACCCACCGGGTGACACCGTGCTCGCTGCGCGCCGAGCGCGGGAGCAGCCGGTGCGAGCCGCGGCCCAGTGCGTGCACCGCCAGGTCGCCGGTCATCGACCCGGCCACCGCGGAGAGGAACAGGCCCAGCAGCATCGGCACGTCACGGACCACGCTCGCCGACGCCGTCGCCGTCATCAGCAGGGTCTCACTCGGCAGCAGCGGCGCCGGGCCGTCCACCGCGATCATCAGCACGAGTGCGGGGAGCAGCCACCCGCTGTGCAGGACGGCCGTGACCAGCTCCACCCGGGACCTCCGTTGCGTCGTGACCCGTTCCCACCCTCGCAGATCCGTCCCGCTGCGTAACGGGGGCATCCCCCCGTCCGATCGCCGATGAGTTCGGGGCAGCGCGCCGGTCGTAGGGGGTGAACGCCGCGGGCAGGCCGTGGCGAGCAGCCTCCCGGAGGTCCGACATGGCCGTCCCGTCCGTCTCCCGCCCGTCCCTCTCCCCTGTCGCGCACCGCGCGCTCTGGGTGCTCCAGATCCTGCTCGGCCTGTTCTTCGTGCTCGCCTCGGCCGCCCCGAAGTTCTGGGGGGACCCGTTCGCCGTCGCGATCTTCGACGGGATCGGGGTGGGCCAGTGGCTGCGCTACGTCGTCGGTGCGCTGGAGCTCGCCGGTGGGATCGGGCTGATGACCAGGCGGTTCTCCGGCCCCGCGGCCGTCGGGCTGGTGCTGCTGATGATCGGTGCCGCGCTCACCCAGGCCTTCGTGCTGCACGGCGGTGCGCTCGTCGTGACCCCGCTCGTGCTGGGTGTGCTGGCCGCGGTCATCGCACTCGGCCGCCGGGAGACCCTGCGCACGCCTCGCTGACCTGCGTTTGTGCCGGCGCCGCGGCGGGAAGGCCACGGGTGACGACGGCACCGGCGACCCCGGTGCCGACCCGCAGACCGGCACAGGAGGACACCGTCATGGCCGACCGCCATGTGAAGCCCGTCGACGACGGCTGGAGCGTCGAGAAGGAGAACGCCCAGCGCCCGAGCGCCCGCACGCCGACGCAGGCCGAGGCCATCACCCGGGCGGTGGAGATCATCGCGAACGACGGCGGCGGCAACCTCGTGGTGTACGGCACCGACGGGGCGGTGCGGGAGCGTCGCGCCGTCGAGTCCGGTACCGGGGACACCGACACCGGTGCGGTCGCGACGAAGGCCACCGCCTCCGCCGCCGGTACCGCCGCCCGCGACACCGCCTCGAAGGCCGCCGACACCGCGGGCTCGGCCGCGCGCGACGTCGGCGCGGACACCCGGACCACCGGGCGGAAGGTGGCCGGCGAGACCCACAGCGGCGCCGTGAACGCCGCGGACACCGCCGGGAAGGGCGCCGACGCCGTCGCGGCGGAGGCCCGCAAGGCCGCCGGCGCGGGCAAGGCCGCCGCCGGGGCGGCGAAGGCCACCGGTGAGCAGTTCGCCGGGGAGGCCTCGCGCACCGGCAGGCAGGTCGCCGGCGAGGTCGGCGCCTCCGCCGACCGTTCGGCCTCCACGGTCGCGGCGGTCGCGGACAGCGGCGCGGAGTCCGCCGTGCACGCGGCCGACCGCGCCGGCCGCGTCGGCGGACGGGTGCAGGACGACCTCGACGACACCGGCAGCACGCTGGCCCGCCGGGTCTACGAGGGCGGCGAACGCGCCGCCGTCCAGCTCGACCGGATCGCCGCGCGGGTGTACCGGCCGCTGAACCCGATCCGGTTCAGCAGCCGCGTCGCCGCCGGAGCGGTCGCGACCGCCTTCGGGGTGACCGGCGCGGTCACCTCCGGCGCCGGGAGGCTGCTCCAGCGCGGTACCCGCCGAGCCACCGGGCGCTGACCCCGCCCCCGTCGGCCCCGCCCGGACATCCGGGCGGGGCCGGACCATGTCCGGGGCACCGGACGTCCGGCATCGGACGTCTGGGGACCCGCGTCAGGGAGCCGGGCTCAGCACGTAGTCGCCGGTGCTGTCCTCCCACTCCATCCGGACCAGCTCACGGGCTCGGGCCGCCTTCGCGAACGACAGGAAGCTGCCGAAGCCGTAGCGCTTCTCGGAGAAGTCGGGCGCCCGCTTGCGCAGCTGGTTCTTCAGGCCGCTCAGCTGCGGCGGCCCGCCCGCCGCGTTCAGCTCCCGGACCACGTCGGCCAGCAGCGTGAACGCGTCCTGGTCGGCGTCCGGGTCGTCCGGGATCCCGATCTCCGGATCGCCCTGGGCCGACCCGCGGGTCAGCGTCACCGCCCCCTGGCCCTCGAGGTGACGCAGCAGCTCGCCGAAACCGCGGAAGCCGTGGTCGGACTCGTCGAACGTCGGGTCCTTGCGCAGGATCGCCCGCTTGAGCCGGGACGCGACGACCGGGCCGTCGGCCTGCCTGCCCAGCCCGGTCAGGGTGCTGACGACGAGGCCGGCGACGTCGCGGTCCTCGGCACCGGTGGTCGCCGTCCCGGCCGTCGCGTCCCGGAAGGCCACGTCGAACGGGTCGGGCTCCGGCTCCGGGACGGCCGGCACCGGGGCGGCGGGCGGGACCGTCCCCGCGGCCTCGGTGGGGACGGGCGACCGGTGCCCGCGCCGGCGCGGCTTGACCGGCTCGCGGGTCGGCTCCACCCCGGGCAGCCGGTCGTAGAACAGGAACTCGTCGCAGGCGGGCGGCAGCAGCGCCGACGTCGACGACTGCACCCCGATCCCGATCACCCGCTTGTCCAGCTCGCGCAGCTTGTGCATCAGCGGCGTGAAGTCGGAGTCGCCGGTGGCGATCGCGAACGTCGTCACGAACTCCCGCTCGTAGGCCAGCTCCACCGCGTCCACGGCGAGCTTGATGTCGGCGGCGTTCTTGCGCGACCCGCCGATCCGCTGCGGGATCTCGATCAGCTCGACCTGGGCGCGCGCCATCATGCGGCGGTCCTCGTCGAACGCCGACCAGTCCGCGTACGCGCGCCGGACCACCACCCGCCCGCGCTCGGCGAGCGCGTCGGCGACCGGACCGAAGTCGAACGGGACGACGCCCAGGCCGTCCCGGGCCCCGATCGCGAGGTTCTCGTAGTCGAGCAGCAGGGCGATGCGTTCGTCCTCGTGGGCCACCGCGGAAGCCTAAGCCCGGCGGGTGCCCGCGGGCCCGGTGGGCGCGCCGCACGTCCGGGCCACCGGAGGGCCCTGACCCGGCGGGACGCTCGGCCCTTCCCGGCCCGCCCGGACCGGCGCACCGTGGGTGTCGGCCGGCTCTGCTGACCCTGCCTACGAGGAGAAGCTGTGGACGAGTACGTGGTGAAGGGTGCCGTGGACAAGCACGCCGCGGGGGCCGCGACCGGGCAGGAACCTGCCGGGACGTCCGGGCCCGCGCCCGGCGCCGTCCGCACCGCCGTCGCCGCCGCGTTGCTCGCACCGTCGGTGCACAACAGCCAGCCCTGGCGCTGGCGGATCACCGACGATCGGGTCGAGCTGCACGCCGACCCGGACCGCCGGCTGCCCTTCACCGACCCGGACCGGCGCGACCACCTGGTCAGCTGCGGGGCGGCGCTCGCCACCCTGCACGTCGCGCTGACCGGGGCCGGCATCGGGCACGTGATCGAACGGTTCCCCCGCGACGACCGCGACCACCTCGCGACGGTCCGCTTCACCGGGCAGCCGGCCACCGACCGCGCCGACGCCGTCCTCGCGCGGGCGATCGAGCGCCGGCGCACCGACCGGCGCCCGTTCCCGGACGGCGCGATCGCCCCGCACACCCGTGCCGCGCTCGGCACCCGGGCCGCCCGCTACGGCGCCACCCTGGTGGCGGTCACCGACACTGCGGCGCGCGCCCAGCTCGCCGAGCTGGAGCAGGACGCCGCCCGCGAGCTGCGGTCGCGCCCCGGTCAGGCCGCCGAACTGCTGGTCTGGACCCGCCGCTACGCCGACTCCCGGGACGGCGTGCGTGCCGAGTCGGTCCCCGGCGGCACCCGGTGGCCCCGCGAACCGGAGATCGGGGTGCGCTTCCCCGCCGGGTCGCTGCCCGCGGCGGCGCTGGCCCCGGACCGGGCGACGATCCTCGCGCTCACCACCGTCGGCGACGACGACGCGGCCCGGCTCGCCGCGGGCGAGGCGACCGGTGTGGTGCTGCTCGCCGCCACCCGCGCCGGGCTCGCGACCTGCCCGCTGTCGCGGATGCTGGAGGTGCCGAGCACCCGCCGGGCGCTGGCCTCCCGGGTGCTACGCACCTCCGAGCACCCGCAGCTGCTGATCCGGATCGGCCGGGCCCCCGACGGGCGCGAGCTGCCGGCGACCCGGCGCCGCCGGCTCGCCGACGTGCTGGTGCACGGTTCCTGAGCGGGCCCCGGGGCGCCGTCCGTGGGCGGCCCGTGAGCGCCGACACGGACCTTGGTCCCCCGCCGCTGAGCCGTCCGGACGCTGACCGGAGGGCCCGGTCAGCGCTAGCGTCGGTACCGACGGCGGCGACCGGAGCGGAGGCGATCGTGACGATCTCGGTGTTCCTGCTCGACGACCACGAGATCGTGCGGCGAGGGCTGGCCCAGCTGCTCGAGCTCGAGGACGACATCGAGGTGGTCGGCGAGGCGTCGACGGCGGCGCAGGCGGCCGTCCGGCTGCCCGCGCTGCGCCCGGACGTCGCTATCCTCGACGTCCGGCTGCCCGACGGCGACGGCGTCACCGTCTGCCGGGACGTGCGGTCCACCGTCTCCCCGCCGCCGGCCTGCCTGATGCTGACCTCCTACGCCGACGACGAGGCCCTGTTCGGCGCGATCATGGCCGGGGCGTCGGGCTACCTGCTCAAGCAGGTCGCCGGGGTCGATCTGGTGGGCGCGGTCCGCACGGTCGCGGCGGGCGGCTCGCTGCTGGACCCGAAGGCGACGGCCGCGGTGCTGGAACGGCTGCGCAACGGGGAGCGTCCCGGGACCGACGCCGACCCCCGCTACGACACGCTGAGCCCCCAGGAGCAGCGGATCCTCGACCTCGTCGCGGACGGGCTGACCAACCGGCAGATCGGTGTCGAGCTGCACCTGGCCGAGAAGACCGTCAAGAACTACGTCTCCTCGGTGCTGCACAAGCTCGGGTACTCGCGGCGTACCGAGGCCGCCGTCTACGCCGTCGAGCGGCGCCGGACCCGCTGACCCAGCCCGCACGCCCCGGTCACGGGAGCGGGACCGTCCACACCAGCCGGGTCCCGCCCGTCTCCGGTGACTCGACGGTGAACGTCCCACCCAGCTCGGCGGCCCGCTCGGCCAGGTTGCGCAGCCCGCTGCGCCGGTCGGTCCCGGCGACACCGCGGCCGTCGTCGACGACCTCGGCGGTGAGCTCCCGGTCCACCGACACGGTCACGGTCAGGGCACCCGCCCCGGCGTGCCGGACCGTGTTCGTCGCGGCCTCCCGGACGACCGCGAGCAGGTGGGTCGCCACGGCCGCCGGGACGAGCGTGTCCACCGGCCCCGTGGTGTGCACCGAGGTCGTGACCGCGGACTCGGCGGTGACGTCGCCGACGGTGTCGAGCAGCTGCCGGCGCAGACCGCCGGTGCCGTGGTCGGCGGTGTGCAGGTCGAAGACCGCGGTGCGGATCTCGCGGACCGTGCGGTCCAGCTCGTCGACGGCCTGCTGCACCCGGTCCTGCACGTCGGCGTCGGAGGTGCGGCGCAGCGTGCCCTGCAGTTTCAGGCCGACCGCGAACAGCCGCTGGATGACGTGGTCGTGCAGGTCGCGGGCGATCCGGTCGCGGTCGGTGAACACCGCCAGCTCCTGCTGTGCGCGGTGCTTCTCCCCCAGCTCCAGGGCCAGCGCGGCCTGGTCGGCGAACGACACCAGCAGCGGGACCTCCGAGGGCCGGAACGGCGGGCGGCCCGGGTCGCGCTGCGCGACGAGCACGCCGATCACCCGCTCGACCGCCCGCATCGGGACGGCGACGGTCGGCCCGCCCGGTTCCCCGGTGGGGGTGTCGAGGAACGCCCGCGGGCTGTCGGCGAGCACCGGCTGCAGGCCCTCGACGACGTCGCGCAGCAGGGTCCCGCCGAGCCCGCCGCACGGCCACGGCCGGCCCGCGGTGGCTCCCTCGCGGAAGTCGCCGTCGTCGTCGGGCCCCAGCGCGATCAGGGTTCCGCTGGCCCGGCACAGCTCCAGGCAGCGGCGGGCCACCAGTGCGAGCGTGGCCGGCCCGTCGGTCCCGGCCAGCACCTCGCCGCGGATCTCCGCGGACGCCTCCAGCCACTGCTGGCGCTGCAGCCCCTGCTCGAACAGCGAGGCGTTCTGCACGGCGATCCCGGCCGCCGCGGCCAGTGCCTGCAGGATCAGCTCGTCGTCGGCGGTGAACTCGGCGGCACCGATCTTCTCGGTCAGGTAGAGGTTGCCGTAGACGGCGTCGCGCACCCGGACCGGGACGCCGAGGAAGCTGCGCATCGGCGGATGGTTCGGCGGGAATCCGACCGACGCCGGGTGCTGGGACAGGTCGGGCAGCCGCAACGGCCGCGGATCCAGGATCAGCTGCCCGAGCAGGCCCTTGCCCTCGGGCGGGCGCCCGAGCGCCGCCCGGGTGCCCTCGTCCAGCCCGACGTCGACGAACCGCGAGATCGACCCGTCCGGGGCGAGCACCCCGAGCGCGCCGTAGCGGGACTCGATCAGGTCCACGGCCGACCGGACGATGCGTTCCAGCGTGGCGTCGAGCTCGAGGTCCGCGCCGATCCCGAGCACGGCGTCGAGCAGCTTCTGCATCCGGCGCCGGGTCGTGGCGATCTCGCCCAGCCGGTCCTGCACCTCGGCGATCAGCTGGTCGAGCCGCAACCCGGACATGAGGCGCCCGAGTTCGCCCGGTTCAGGAGTCACACCCATCCCACACCGCCTCCCGCCACCGAACGTGGCACCACGGGCGGACTCGCACAAGCGTTGCCGCCGGTTACACCACGACAGGTCGCGCGGCCCGCGAACACGGGACCTTCGCACCTGATCGCCACGGCACCGCACCGGCCAGGATCCGACCGGGACGGCGGACGCCGCTGCCGCCGTGCGGGGAAGGAACGGCCATGGACACGACCTGCCACGAGGGGAGGGTCGCCGGCGCCCTGGGTCTCGACGCCGACGCCACCGGCGCGCTGCTCGCGCTCGCCACGCGGGCGCCGTCGCTGCACAACAGCCAGCCGTGGCGGTTCGGCCTGTTCCCGGACCGGATCGAGCTGCACACCGACCCCGCCCGCCGGCTGCCGGCTGCCGACCCGGGGGACCGCGAGCTGCGGATCGGCTGCGGTGCCGCCCTGTTCACCCTGCGCCTGGGCCTGCTCGGGGCCGGGATCCGGCCGATGGTCAGCCGGTTCCCCGACCCCCGCGACCCCGGCTTGGTCGCCGTCGTGCGGCACGGGGGCACGGCGCTGCCCTCGGCCGAGCAGCAGCGGCTGCTCGATGCCGTCCCGCGTCGTCGCACCAACCGCCGCCCGTTCCGGGACACCGCGGTGCCGGGGCCCGTGCGTTCCGCGCTGCGCCGCGCCGCGTTCGACGAGGGTGCCTGGCTGCAGCTGGTCACCGACCCGGCCGAGCTGGCGGAGCTCGGCAGGCTCGCCCGTGAGGCGCACGCCCTGCAGACCGCCGACCCCGCCTTCGCCGCGGAGATGTCGGCCTGGACCGGGCACGCCGGTGACCGCGACGACGGGGTGCCCGCCACCGCGGGCGGCCCCTGCCCACCCCCGAACCAGCCGTGGGTGCGGCGGGACTTCGGCGGCGACGCCCACCCGCGCCCCGCCCCCGCCGCGTTCGAGGCGGAGCCGCTGATCGCGGTGCTCAGCGTGCACACCGACGGCCCGCGCGAGGACGTCCGGGCCGGGGAGGCACTGCAGCGGGTGCTGCTGACCGCGACCGCCGAGGGCCTGTCCGCGTCCTTCCTGTCCCAGGTGGTCGAGGTCGCCGACGTGCGGGAACAGGTGCGCCGGCTGCTCGGTGGGATCCGGCCGCCGCAGCTGGTGCTGCGCCTGGGGCACGGTGTACCGGTGCCCGCCACCCCGCGCCGCGCCCCGGGCACGGTCACCGGCTCCGGCTGACCCGATCTCCTACGCGGTCGTCGTCTTCCGGGATCCGGACGGCATCCAGCTCGAACTGATCCACATCGCCGGCTGACGTCCTACAGCGCGACCTCGGCGACCAGCTCCGCCGACCGGAGCCGCCCCTCCAGGGTGGACGACTGGTGGGCGACCATCAGCTCGTCCGCGTCCGCCTGCTTGGCGAAGCGGTCGAGGTACTCCCCCACCGTCTCGGCGGTGCCGACCGCGGTGTGCTTGACCATCTGGTGCACCGGCGCGGCCTGCGGGGTCTCGAGGACGGCGTCGGCCTCCTCGTCGGTGAACCTGCGCCGTCCCGTCACCAGCATCTTCAACCGGGCCCGCTTGACGATCTGGAACTCGCGCTGCGCCACGGCGTCGTCGTCGGCCGCGATGGCGTTGACGCCCGCGATCACGTGCGGCGCGCCCAGCTGCCCGGACGGCCGGAACTCGGCGCGGTAGGCGGCGACGGCCTGCTCGAGCGCGTCCGGCGCGAAGTGCGAGGCGAAGGCGTACGGCAGGCCGAGTGCGGCGGCGACCTTCGCCCCGAACAGCGAGGAGCCGAGGATGTACAGCGGCACACCGGTCCCCTGGCCCGGGATGGCGTTGACCCCCGGCACCAGGGTCTCCTCCCCGAGGTAGCCCTGCAGTTCCTGCACGTCCTGCGGGAACGTCTCGGACGCGCGCGGGTCGCGTCGCAACGCGCGCACCGTGTTCTGGTCGGTGCCCGGCGCCCGGCCCAGCCCGAGGTCGATGCGGCCGGGGTGGAGCGACTCGAGCATGCCGAACTGCTCGGCGATGATCAGCGGCGCGTGGTTGGGCAGCATCACCCCGCCGGAGCCGAGCCGGATCGTCGAGGTGTGCGCCGCGACGTGCGCGATGAGCACGCTGGTGGCCGACGACGCGATGCCGGGGATGTTGTGGTGCTCGGCGTACCAGACCCGGCCGTAGCCCAGCTCCTCCGCGCGCCGGGCCAGGGCGACGCTGTTGGCGAGGCTGTCGGCGACGGACTCACCCCGGCCCACCGTCGCGAGATCGAGGATCGACAGGGGCAACGTCACCGGTTACGTCCTTCCGTTCGGCTGCGGCGCGGAGCGCACGCTCCGTGCCATGCCATCGAACGTACCCGCGTTCGACGCTGCGGCCTCCCGCACGTGGCGGGAGCCATCACGGCTCAGCGCCGGCGCCGCATCCGGAGCAGCTTCACCGACGGCGTCCGGCTGTCGTCGACCTCGACCGTGGCCCAGGAGCTCCGCGCCGCCGTCACGAACTCGTCGGCCTGCGGGCGTCCCGGGTCGGCGACGACGACCTCCGTCCGGTCGTCGACCAGCTGCGGGAGCAGCTCCAGCAGCTCCTCGACGTTGCGCCGGTTGTAGAGCACGTCGGCGCCCAGCACCAGGTCCCACGGTCCGCCGTCGACGAGCCGGTCCCCTGGTGTCCAGGAGCACTGCGCGGTCGCCAGCTCCGCCCCGCTGCGGCGGGCGTTCTCCCGGGTGAAGGCGATCGCGTCCCGGGAGCGGTCGGTGGCCAGCACCCGCCCGCCGGCCAGGGCGGCGGCGATGCCCGGGAGCCCGAGCCCGCAGCCGAGCTCGAGCACCGACGCACCCGGGCGGACCTCCTCGGCGACCGCGTACGCGAGCTCGACACCGCTGGGCCACAGCTCCGCCCAGTACGGCGGGTACTCCTGGTCATCAGCACCGGCGTCGCGCTCGTCGAGCAGGTCCATCGACTCGCGGGGGTGTACGAACTCGACCCGCCCCTGCGGCAACGGCAGGGTCCCGGCGACGACGTCCGCCCACGGCTCGGCGCCGGGTCGGTGGACGCCCTCGCCGGTCGCCGCGGTCGTCCGTCCGGTCGCCGTCTGCGGGGTCATACCGGGTCCCTACCCGATCGGTCGTGTCCGGACCCGAACCGGGTCCTACTGCCCGCTCTCGTCGAGACGGAACCCGACCTTCATCGCGACCTGGTAGTGGCTGACCGTCCCGTCGGTGATCGCACCCCGGATCTCGACGACCTCGAACCAGTCCAGGTGACGGATCGTGGTGGAGGCCCGCGCGATGCCGTGGGTGATGGCGTCGTTCAGGCTCTCGGTGGAGGTGCCCACGATCTCGTTCACGACGTAGGTGTGGTCGGACATGAGGGGTCTCCCTTCCCTGCGCCGAGCGCATCGGGTGGCCCGGCGGCCGACCCGGGCGACGACGGCGTTCCGGCGGTCGCCGCACCGTACTGCGCTGTGGCCCGCGTCACTACCCGGGAAGGGGACCGGCGCTCAGGGCGCTCCGAAACCGGCGGCCTCCAGCACCTGCCGGCCCTCGTCACCGGTCACGAACTCGACCCACTCGCGTGCCGCCTCGGGGTTCTGGGCGTTCTTGAGGACGGTGATCGGGTACGGGTTGACCGCCTCCGTGGCCTGCGGGAAGTCCACACCCTGCGCCTGCCCGCCGGAGGCCGCCACGTCGGTCTTGTAGACCAGACCGGCGTCGGCGTTGCCCGTGGTGACCTTCTGCAGGACGGCCTTGACGTCCTGTTCCTCGGACACCGGCGCGATGTCGACACCGGCGGCGTGCTCGACCTTCTCCGCCGCCGACCCGCACGGCACCTGCGGCGCGCAGACGACGGTGCGCAGGTCCGGCCGGGCGAGGTCCGGCAGCGCGGCCACGCCCTTCGGGTTCTGGGGCGCGACGGCGATCTGCAGGGTGTTCGTCGCGAGGACCTGCGGCTCCCCCTGCTGGTTGCCGGCGTCGGTCACCTTGGTCATGTTCTTCTCGTCCGCCGAGGCGAACACGTCGGCCGGGGCACCCTGGTTGATCTGCTGCGCGAGGGTGGACGACCCGGCGAAGTTGAGTGTGACGTCGGTACCCGGGTGGGCCGCCTCGAACTTCTGCTCGAGCTCCTGGAACGTGCCGGTGAGCGAGGCCGCGGCGAAGACCGTCAGCGTCCCGCCCTCGGCCTGGCCACCGTCCTCCGCCGCACCACCGGCGTCGGCCCCGCCGCAGCCTGCCAGCACGGCGAGCGCGGTCGCGGCGATCGCCGCACCGGCGACGCGAGGGATGGATCGGGTCTTCACGACGGCACTCCCGGGGATCGGCTTTGATCCTGAACTACGGATCGAACGCGATGATAAATACGCATACACCATAATTCTAGCCTTGTTGCTCCGCAGATCCCGATCCACACGTGATCCTCACCGCGTACGCGGAGGTACTGTCCGCCGGTGAAGTGTCGTGTCGACTGGGGTCCCCGCTGCCCATGATCGGCAAGTGGCACGCACGGGTGGAAAGTCGGTTCGTCGAGCCGGCCAAGCGGGAGGTGCGCCGCTCGGCCCACCGCAGCGTCGAGGCCCGTGACGACGACGTCGACACCTGGCCCGCCGCATGGACACCGGGCCTGCGCCGTCCGTGTGGACCACGACCGCCGACGAGATCCTCGACAGCCTCGCCCGTCGGCGCACCCAGATCGATCTGCCGATCAACGCCGCATCGGAGCCTCAGGACGCGGACGAGCAGGCCGCGCAGCGACGGTTCGACCCGGCCGCTCGTCCACGGCGCAGGTGGCGTGGCCGATCGTCAGGGCCGCATCGAGCACGGCGCTGACCAGCAACGAGGTGACGACGTCGACCGGGCCGGAAAGTGGATCTCGGTCATCTCGGCGACCGGGGCCGCCAGAACGCCGAGCGCGTACTCGCGCTCCAACCGGCACCACTCGGCCCAGCCCAGGACGGCGGGCGCGTGTCCGTCTCGTCATCTTCCCTCGTCCCCCGCGTAAGGTCGGTCGAGCCCGGCCGCGACCCGTGGTTGGGACTGCACCGGCGGAGCATCAGCAGCCGGGCACCGCGCGTCAGTACACACCGTGGACGCGAGTGCACGGTCACCGTCCGCGCACGCAACGATGCGCGGCCACCTCGATCAGCTCCGCACCCTGGGTGCCGATGAGATCGAGGCCGATTCCACCGGGCGTTCGGTGGTGCGTCACCCCGGCACCGGGACGGGGCCCGGTCATCCCCCGACGCCGGCTCCACCGGGTCGCCGGGGGCCTCGAGGCGTCCTGGTCGATCGTCGCCGATGAGTGGCATCGTCCGCGAGCAGGAAGCGCGGCGGTTCGGGGCATGCCGCCGTGACCGGCGCGCTCGATCTCGCGCTCGCCGACGCGCGCCCACGGGAGGGGCCCGTCGTCCCCCGGCCGGTTTCGAGCCCCGAGCCGGACGCCACGACCATACGGATGCGGACTGCTCGAGCGCACGCGGCAGGGCCGGACCGTGCACGTCTCGATCACTCCGCGCGGGGAAGGCCTCCTGGGCCTGTACGGTCGGTGACCGGACGACCCGGCGAGTGGCACGGGCCGCCGCACTTCGTTCCGCCGGAGCGGTGGAGCCTCCGCGCCGGCGTCCGGGCGGTCACTTCGCCCCCACCACTCCGTCCCGTCGGCAGATCACGCTCGGTCCGCCACGAAGCCGAGGCCGTGCAGTGCGGCCTCCGCCCCGTGCTCGACATGCATGGTGGTGATCGCGCGGACCGCCGTGGCGTCGCCCGCCGCCATGTAGGTGAGGAGACGTTGGTGCTCGTCGTCGCTCTGGATGATCCGTTCTTCGATGTGCGCGGCATTGAGGAACCGTTCGCAGCTGTTCCAGAGAATGCGGGCCATCCGCTGCAGAGCGGGTGAGTCGTCGATGCTCTCGAACACGGCGAAATGGAATGCCTGGTGGGCCGTGAGGTACTTCTCCCGGTCGCGGTCGGAGTGGATGACCGCGCTCAGTGTCTCGTACCGGGTCGCCATGAGGCGCGCCGTCTCGTCGGGGCGTTCGGTGACGGCGCGTTCGGCCGCGGCGACCTCGACGGCCTTGAGCAGCATGAACGAGTCGACGACATCGAGCCGGACGATGTCGGAGACGAACGCTCCCCGCTGGGGGTAGGTCACGGCGAGACCTTCGGCGTGGAGCTCACGCAGCGCTTCGCGCAGCGGTACCCGGCTCACATCGAGCTGCTCGGTGAGCGCGTCGAGCCGTAGCGGCGTCCCCGGTTCGAGCTCGCCCAGGACGATCCTGCGCCGCAGGGTCTCGGCGACGTAATCCGTGCGCGTCGCCTGCGGCCTCGTGCTTCGTGACACGACGGGAACCCTACTCAGTGGTGGTGGTCGCGGGCGGAACCCGGCGACGGGGCGGTGGAGGTTCCCGGCCGCGTCCGTACGTGACGGACGCGGCCGGGAATCGATCATCAGCCGGCGAGCAGGGCCCCGGCACCGGGGACTCTCGGCTCGAGCCCGAGTTCGGTGAGGATGCGGTGAGTGGTCGCGGTGGCCGCGGACAGCACCGGGATGCCGATCTCGTCCTGCACCGGCGCGATCGCCGGCAGCGAGGGCATCTGGACACACGCACTGAGTACGAGTGCCTCGGCCCGGGACAGGTCCAGCTTGCGGTGGTGCTCACGCAGCTCGGCCGGGTCGAGCCGGGCCACCGCGAGGTTGTCGGGCACCTGCAGTGACAGCGAGTCGACCACCTCGACCCCGGCGTCGGTGAGGTAGTCCACGACGGCCTGGGTCAGCGGCTCCATGTACGGGGTGATGATCGCGACCCGACTCGCCCCGAGCGCGGTGATCCCCGACAGCAGCGCCCCGGCACTGGAGACCACCGGTGCGGTACTGCCTTCGGCGCGCAGCGCGGTGGTGATGTCGTCCTCGGCGGTGCAGTGATACCCCGGACCCTGGGCCATGATCGCGACCAGACACGCGGTGGCGACCACGTCGGGGCGGGCATCGGCCAGCTCGGCCGCGGCCCGCATCGCCTGGGCGTTCATCGCCACCAGCTGCTCGGGGGTCACGTGCTGCATCCGCGCCCGCGCGGCATGGAACACGAACCGCTCCTCGGGGATCACGGCCTCGCGGGCGGCGAGCATGCGCGGCAGCTCAGTCTCCATCGTCAAATTCGAGCTGGGGACGATCATCCCCACATGCAGGTCCCGGCTCATCGACGCGCCACCGGGCGCATCTCGGGCACGGTCAGCTCACCGGCGTCGACGATCAGCTCGTCGTCGAGATACAGGCTGTTGCCGCGCATCGGGATGTCGAAGTGGCACGCGGTGTCGTTCGGGCCCCCGAGCTCGTTGTTCGGGCCGATCGAGAACATCACGTTGCCGTAGAACGAACGCAGCTCCATGCCCATACCGCCACCGAACTGGGTCAGCCCGTGCCAGTGCGCCCGCTCGTCGAGCCCCCACCCGACATGCGACATGCCGTAGCCACGCGGGTCGTCGAAGCTCTTGATGTAGGAGGCGAGCAGGTCCGCATCCAGCCCCGAGGACCCGGCGCCGCCGCGGATGTCGCGGATGAACCCCGCCTCGATGGTGATCTCCACCGGGGTCTGGACGTAGGTGTTGAACGGCAGCAGCACATCGCCCGGGGCGAGGACGATCTTTCCGTCGACGCCGTCGTCGGAACCGCCGGTGAACACGAACGCCGCTGGCCAGTGGTCCCACCGGCCCGGGGTGTCGGTGTAGCCGTACTCCGACAGGGTCGGGTACATCCCCAGCTGGTAGGTCACATCGGTGCCGTGCGGGCTGGTGATCCGCATCGACGAGGCCTTGGCCAGCAG
>NZ_FOUY01000068.1 GCF_900115005.1 Pseudonocardia ammonioxydans
GTCGTGTCGTTGTCGGTCAACGATGATCCTTCCCGGCTGAAGCTGCCGCTTCAGCCTGCCGGATCACCGCCACACACGATCTTCCTGACAGACCCTCGGCGGGCCGAAACGGCCGCAGGTCCTGGCGCTACCGTTCGCGGGCCTTGCGGGTCGCGCCGGCGTTGGCCTTCTCGATCGCCGCGACAAGGTCGGGCTTCTGCAGGTTCTGCGGGTCCTTGATGCCCAGGCGCTCGGCGACATCAACGAGATGCTCCTTCGAGGCGTTCGTGTCCACCCCGGATGCGGTCTCGCTGGTGTCGCCGCGGCGGACCTCGGCGGCGCCCTTCTCGGCCTGCGGGTCGGACGGCCCCGTGCCCTCCTTGGGCTCCCAGTGGTCTGCGACCTTCTCGTGGGTGTGCTTCAACGCCGAGAACGCCGTGCGACGTGCGCGCTCGCCGCGGCTGTCGTAGGTGTCCTCGGCCGACTCCCATGCCTTCCTGTAGGCGCGCACCGCTTTGTCGTCCGAGCGCGCGATCGTCGACGGAACGTCGTCGCGCATCTGTTCGGCCTGCTCGTGCTTGTCGGGCATCTCCCCCACCCCTTCGAGCTCGGTGCCACGGTCGGGTACCCGGTGCTTCGGCCGTGATGTCGTTCGGGTGCTGCGCGAGGACGTCGGTGACTGCGCCGGGTCCCGAGGAGCGACCCGGGGGCGGTGGCTCGGTCGCCGGGAGGTGCGGAGCGCTCCGGTGCGGGTAGCCCCGACCGCGGGAGGTGAGCGCATGCGTGTCGGCATGTTGACAGCCGCGTTGCCCGACGAGCGGCTGGAGGACCTGGCGCGCTGGGCGCAGACCGCGGGCTTGCAGGCGCTGCAGGTGGCGGCGTGGCCGGCGGGCTCGACCGAACCGGGCGCGGCCGACCATCTGGATCCGGCCCGGTGCGACCCCGGCGCGGCCGAGCGGGTGCGCAGCCTGTTCGGCCGCCACGGCCTGGCGCTGTCGGGCCTGGCCTACAACGACAACCCGCTGCACCCCGACCCGGCGCGACGCGAGGCGGTGCACCGCCACCTCGAGACGTGCATCGACGCGGCCGCCGACCTCGGCGGCGCCCCGGTCAGCATGTTCGTCGGCCGCAACCCGTCGGTCGATGTCGCGGCCGACCTCGCCGACGCGGAGACAGTGCTCACCCCGCTCGTGGAGCGCGCGGGCGAGCGCGGAGTCGACCTGATGGTCGAGAACTGTCCGAAACAGGACTGGCACCCCGACGCCTACCCCGGCAACCTGGCATACTCGCCCCAGCTCTGGGAGTGGGCGTTCGACCTGGGTCTGTGGCTGAACTTCGACCCGTCGCACCTGCCGCCGCTGGGCATCGACCCGGTCGCCGCGCTGCGTCCCTATGTCCACCGGGTCCGCCACGTCGAGGCCAAGGACGTCGAGACCTTCCCGGACATTCGTGACCGCTACGGCTACCTCGGCCCGGTCGAGGGAGCCGGCGACCCGGGTGAGCCGTGGTGGCGCTACCGGGCGGCCGGCCTCGGGGAGATCGACTGGCGCCGGGTGATCGACGTGCTCCACGAGGGCGGCTACGACGGCGTCATCTCCATCGAGCACGAGGATCCGGTGTGGAGCGATGCCCCCGGACAGGTGCGGGCCGGGATCGAGCTCAGCCATCGCGTGCTGCGCCCGTTGCTCGTCGCCGAGGGGTGACGGCTCCGCTCGGGGGTCGACACCGGCGTTTGCCTGTCGGGCCCGTCGGGCACGCGCACCGGCATGGACGCAGCCGTACTGCACGAACCCGGCGCCCCGCGATTCGGCACCGTCGACGACCCCACCGCCGACGACGAGAACCAGGCCGTGGTGGAGGTGACCGCGGCCGGGCTCAACCCGGTGGACCTGATGATCGCCGGCGGGCGGCAACCCGACGAGCTGCCCCTGGTCCCCGGGCTCGAAGGCGTCGGCTGGCACCAGCGCCGCCACGTCTACTTCAACGGCGCCCGGCCGCCGCACGGCTCGATGGCGCAGCGCACGATCGTCGACCACAGCGGCGTCTTCGATCTCCCCGACGACCTCGACGACGGGGTCGCGGTCGCGCTCGGCATCGCCGGGCTCGCCGCCTGGCTGTCGCTGTCCTGGCGCGCCGCCCTGCAGCCGGGAGAAACCGTGCTGGTCCTCGGGGCCACCGGCGTCCTCGGGACGATCGCGGTCCAGGCCGCGAAACTGCAGGGAGCCGGGCAGGTCGTCGCGGCCGGGCGCGACGCCGACGGGCTGCGCACCGCCGCCGGGCGGGGCGCGGACGCGACCGTGGACCTGACCACGACCGACGACCCGACCGCCGCGTTCCGGGACGCGGCCGGCGGCGACCTCGATGTGATCGTCGACCCGCTGTGGGGCGAGCCCGCCCTCGCCGCGCTGCGCGCCGCAGGCCCGTTCGCCAGGCTGGTCCAGATCGGCAGCTCGGCGGCATCGGAGATCACCCTCTCCCCGGACGTGTTCCGCACGAACTGCGCGGCGATCCTCGGCTACACCACGCGCGCGGTGCCGATCGAGACCCAGCGCGAGGCCTACGCGACGATGACCGCCTACGCCGCCGACGGCGACCTCACCGTGGACGTCGAACGGGTCCCGCTGCGCGACGTGGCATCGGCCTGGCAGCGACAGGCCGACTCCGCACACCGCAAACTCGTCCTCGTTCCCTGACCCGGATCGCGGCCGACCAGGTGTTCCTTCCTGCGGCGCACTCAACCGGCCTGCTGTGCCGCGGCGTAGCCGAGTTGCAGGAAGTCGGCACCGGCCACCGCGGAGAACGTTCCGAGCACGATCCGGGTCGCCCGCGGTGCGAAGATCAGGCCCAGAGCGAAGCCGGTCGCGATCCATACGTCGAGACAGAACGGGCAGGTCACCAGCTCGCCGACCGCGTGCCGCACACTGCCGGCCGCGCGCACGTCCTCCATCACCTCGGCCGGTCCCCCGGTACTCTCGTACTGGGTGAACGGCGCTCGCAGGGGGCTGAGGACGGCGTCCTTGGTCAGCGTGCGGGACAGCTTGTGGGTGCCGACCACGAGCAGGACCAGGTCGCGTGTCGCGAATCCGTCGGGCAGCGGGCGTCGGCGGGCCGCGAGCAACCCGACGGCCCCGGTCACGAGCGCGGCGAAGACCGCCACGACGGTGACATATCCCCCGAGTGGCCGGGGCTCGCCCTGCCGGTAGCCCGCCGCCTGTTCGGCCGCTTCCTCCCGCACGCGGTCGGCCGCTCCGGTGGCCGTATCGGTATCCATCCCAGGTCGCCTCCAACGCGTCCGGCCCGGGCACCGCACCACCGGCGCCGGGCTACTCGTGCTCACCGAAGACATGCGCCTTCTGCTCCCGGTAATACTCGACCTCGCTCGGTTCCGGCCGGTCCTGAGCCGTCATCATCCGGTGCCACAGCGGGTAGTAGGCGGCCAGCTGCGATGCCGAGGTGATGCGGTCGCGGGCCTGCCGCGGCAACGTCAGTTCCGCAGCGTCGAGGTCCTGTCTCAGGTGGTCGCGGCTGCGCGCCGCGATCACCGTGCCGTTCACGCCGGGGCGGTCCAGGATCCAGGAGATCACCACCTGCGGGATCGACCAGCCCAGCTCCGTGGCGATCTCGTCGAAGAGCTCGATGAGATCGTAGGCCCGCTCGCGGTCCGTCACGTGCGGTTCGGGCCAGCCTGCGCCCTGGCGGGTGTCGGGAGGGGTCTCGGTTCCGCGACGCACCTTGCCGTTCAACAGTCCCTCACCGAGCGGACTCCAGCCGAAGGTCGCGACCCCGAGGTCACGGGCCGCCGGGATGATCTCGTACTCGATCTCGCGGGCCTCCGGGGTGTAGTAGACCTGCTGTGCGATCGGGCCGTCGAGCCCGGCGAGCTTCGCCTCGTACACGGTCTTCGCCAGTTGCCATCCGTTGAAGTTGGACACGCCCCAGTACCGGATCTTCCCGGACCGGATCAGGTCGTTGACGGTGGTGATGGTCTCGAGGAGCGGGGTCTGCCCGTCCCACTGGTGGATGTAGAGCAGATCGAGGTGATCGGTCTGCAGCCGGGTGAGACTGTCCTCGACAGCACGGGTGAGGTGGTACCGCGAGGCACCGGAATCGTTGGGCCCCTCCCCCACCGGCATCCGCGCCTTCGAGGTGAGGACGACGTCGTCACGCGTGGCACCCAGTGTCTCGCCCAGCACCCGCTCGGCGTCCCCGGCCGAGTAGATGTTGGCGGTGTCGAGGAAGTTCACACCGTGGTCCAGCGCTTCACGGATCTGCCACCGGGCGTCGTCTCCCCGTACGCCCGCGATCTTCTCGAACCCTCCACCGGACCCGAACGGAATGGTGCCCAGCGCCAGCCGGGAGACATACAGTCCAGAATTTCCGAGTCGCGTGTACTCCATACGGCAGCTCCTCACTCGCACCATCGTTGGTCAGCCCTTGCAAGCCGCGCCCTCGCCCCACCGCGGAAACCGGACCGCCGCCGGCCTCGTCGTTCCGCCCACGGCAGCCGCATTCCCGAACGATCCACAGGCACACCCGCCCTCTCGTGCACCGCCCCGGTTCCTACGGCTCGGTCGATGCCGTCGCCTGGCTCGGAGCCGTTCTCACTCACCGAGCCCGTCACCCAGCGCGGCGATCGCCGCGGCGCCGTGCCCGGCGGTGCGCAGTGGCGAGCGGATGTCGGTCTCGAGATCGGGCCGATAACCAAGCAGGACATCAGCCGGGCCGTCGATCTCCACCGAGCCCAGGGCGGGCGGCGGGGAGCAGCACGCCCGTCACCGGGCCGGTCGCACACCACTCTGGTGGACGCCACTGTCCGGCCCGCTTCGCCGCCATGGCCCATCCGCAGGAGCCAGATGCGAAACCCGCGGTGCTGGGCCGGTGGCCGAGCGGCGGGACGGTGCTGGCCGGCATGGCCGGCTCCCACCCAGGGCCATCCATCCGATGCCGGTCGGGGCGGAACGCGATCCGCGGCCCGGTCCTCGCTGAGCTCGTTCTGACATCGCCGATGACGGCCGGCACCGGCGAGAGGGTTCAGCCGTGGTCGGGGAGGCTGGGGAACAGGCGCGGGTGATGATCGGAGGCCCAGTCGAGCACGAGCAGCGTGGCGTCGTCCTGCAGGCGCTCGTTCTGGTGCGCCATGACGGCGGCGGCCAGGCGCCGCAGCGTCTCCGGTGCCGAGAGCTGGTCCTGCTCGGCGCGTTCGGCCATGTCGATCAAGCGCTGCTCGCCGAAGAACCGGCCGTGCCCGTCACGGGCCTCGGTGACCCCGTCGGTGTAGAACAGCACCCGATCGCCGGGTTCGAGCTGCTCGTGCCCGACGATGTCCTCGTAGGTGACCGCCGGGGCGGTGACCCCTAGCGGCAGGCGGGGCGGCAGGGTCAGCTCCTTGACCATGTGGCCGCCACGTAGCAGCAGGGGTGGCGGGTGACCGGCGAGCAGGTAGGTCAGTTCCCCGGTCACGACGTCGAGCCGGCCCAGCGCCGCCGTGACGAAACGACCCGGACGGTCGTAGTGCTCGAGCAGCGCGTCGGCCCGCTCGGCCTGGGCCGCGAGGTCGCGGACCCCGTCGCGACGCGCATTGCGGATCGCGGTCACGGCCACGGCGGTACTGACCCCGGCCATCAGATCGTGACCGACCCCGTCGAAGATCGCGAGGTCGATCGCGTCGCCCACGGCGTAGTCGTAGGCGTCGCCGGCCACCTCCAGGGCGGGCTCGAGCAGTGCCGAGATCACGACCCGGTCGGTCGCCAGCGTCCGGGGCGCGAGCTGCTGCCACAGCAGCTCCGACGCGGGCGACATCGCGCGGGCACGCAGCTGCTGCAGCCACGTGCTCTGCCCGAGCTTGGTCATCAGCAGGTGCCCGACCAGTCCGGCCAGCGCCCACAGCCGCCGCCGCAGAACCGCCCCGTCGACGACCCCGTCGTCCAACGCGACCCGAAGGACGCCGACGCGTTCGGTCCCGTCCAGCAACGGCAGCCACAGGACCCGCTCACCCTCGTGGTCGCCGCCGACGACGATCTCGGTCAGCTGGTAGGCACGACCACCGGTGGTGCCCTCGACCGGGATCGCGGCTCCGGGCGCATCGACCAGCACGACGTGCAGGGCGCGCTGGGCCAGGTCGACCATCAGCACCTCGACGCCCACCCCGGCCGGGCGGACCGCCCGGTCCACCGTCTCGGTGAGCCGCTCCGCCGCGACCAGGTGGGATTCGTCGATCACCGTGGTCAGGATCCGCGCCCACACCGCATCGTCCGGGTCGTGCACGACGATGACCGTACCGGGCGCATCGGCCACGCCCCAGGACGGCGGGCAGGCCTCGTGCCGACGCGCCCACCGCGCGGTGCCGGCCCGCGCCGGGCGGCACCACTGCGGAGCGCTGTCGTATGACACCGGGTAGCCGAGGGCGGCTATCCGGTGCGACGGAGCATGCTCAAGGCGGCATCGGTCTTGGTCTGCTGATGAGCAGCCGGCTCGATGCCGTGGTCGGCGAACAGGGCGGCGACAGCGTCGGCGCGGGCCAGCGCGTGCGTCGGCCGACACTTGGTCGACACCTCGACGAGGTCGGCGCTTGCGGGCAGCGCCCAGCGTTCCAGGGCCAGCCGCACCCTGGAGCGGGAACGGGTGCGGGTGCGTGATGCCTCGATCGGCCCGTGCGGCTGCAGTCCTCCGTCTTCGACCCGCACACTTGCGTGGGTGTGGACGAACTCGCGTTGTTCGACGGAGAGCAGCGTCGCCGGCGGCGGCCACCGTCCGGCCGGTTTCGCCGGCAGCATGTCCGGTCCCAGGGGGTGGCTCAGTGCGGCGGACCAGACCGTGTAGCCCGGCAGTGCGTCGAGTTCGACCTGCAGGTTCGGCGACCACCGCGCGCTGCCGAGCTTCACCGGGCGTCGACGACGCAGTTTGACCGCCACGTCATCGCCTCGGTGTGTCCGTCGCACCCGGACGACGATCCCGCAACGGCGCAAGGCCAGCTCGGGGGTGTCGAGGAAGTACACCTGGTGTCTTCGCACGCGCCTGTGCAGGGCCGCGGAGTCGTCACCGAGCAGTCGCCGATAGCTTGCCGCGCATACCAGCGCCTTGAGCTCGACCCGCGTCACCTCCGACCCGCCGCGAGCGAGGGCGCCAGCCAGGTCGGGCCACGGTTGCCGGGCGCCGGTCGGCGAAGCGCCGCAGTCACGGTCACCTCTGTTGCCCGGTCGAGAACACCCCCGATGGGCACACTGTGAGACCACGCCGGGGTCCGGAACGCGCGAGCCCTCGCCGACCAGGGCGGTACCGCTCACCTGGGCGCCCGGCGTCGGCGAGGCGGCCACCGCCTGCAGGAACGAGGTGATGCGGGGTTCCCCGAACGGGGAACGTCGAGCAGGAGTCACAGAGCCCTCCACACCACGTCGATGACGCGAGCTGGGCATTCAACTCACCAGGCACCCCGAATCATACGGACGGTGACTGATCGTGCCGATCGCAGGACAGCGACGAGGCCGGCGCCAGCACGTCCCGGTCGGGTCGGCGCGGTGAACCCCTCATGCGGCCGGACCGGGTGGCGCTCACTGGCGGGCGGGCGAGCATCGTGGCTTTCCTCGAGTAGCGGGCCGGGCGCGGGGCGTGCTGACCTGGAAGGGTGCGGAGGGCTGTTGGTCTGGTGCTCTGTGTGATCAGCGGCTGGCCGGGTGGGCTCGTGATGACCTGTGGAGTGGCACATGGACTGCAGCGATGCAGAGCAGCTGGCGTCGGCGTTGCGGTCGAACGCGGATTACCTGCTGTCGGGCCGTATCGCCGAGGACGACCTCGAGCAGCGCCTCGTGCGAATTTGCCACGGTGTGGTGGCAGCGCTGCCCGGCGCGAAGTGGGCGGCGATGACGATCGACACCGGTGCGGGCCTGGAGTGCCATGGCGCGACCGATGACCGGGTCCCGGCCCTGGTCGAGGTGATGGGCCGGTGCGGGCACGGCCCGTGCGTGGACACGCTCGCCTCCGCCACGGCTGAAGAGATCGTGGTCGCCGACCTGGTCGAGGAGCAGGACAGATGGCCGGGCTTCGCTCCCGCAGCCATCGCCGCGGGCATGCGCAGCGTGGTGTGTGTCGCGATGGCACCCGATGACCATCCGGCCAAGTCGCTCTCGGCGTGGTCGGACGAGCCCGGGGCGTTCGCCGACCCGTGGGAGCGCACGGTCATGGCTGCGTTCGTGACGCAGGCGGCGATCGCGGTGTATGGCGCGCAGCGGGCAGCGCACCTGACCCGGGCTCTGGCCACCCGCGATGTCATCGGACGGGCCAAGGGGATTCTGATGGAGCGGTTCTCGCTGGGCGACGACGATGCCTTCGGGTTGCTGGTGCGCTCCTCGCAGGACATCAACATGAAGCTGCACGACGTCGCGGAGTTCCTGTGTCGTGACGTCGAGACGCGCGCCGCCCACCAGGGACCGCCGCACGAGTGACCGTGCTCGGCCGGTCGCAGTTCCCGCACGGTTGCCGACCGCAGCGGGCGTGGGTGACCGGCCAACGGTTATCATTCGAGCAGGCTGGAGGGTCTCGCCTAGGAGTGACCGCCGGTCGAGGTCCGGGCCGGTTGACCACACAGCTGGCGCGGGCCGCCCATGTGGGGGGGTATCCACGCGGCGACGTTGTCGACGCGGCGAACCGATCAAGGGCGGGCATGGACCGGCCGGTCGTGTCCGGGCCCCGGAGGGGCCTGCCGGGGCCGAGCCCGCCGCGGACGGTGCTGCCCGCAAGCTCCCATGCCCCTGTCCAGCGGCACGCGCGCGACGGCCTGCGCCCCGGCCCAGACACCGACAGAGTCCACTGCCTCTCCGCCCATCTCCGATCTTCCAGCCAACGCTCGAGACACAGTGTGGTACCTGGCTCAAGGGTCGGGCCGGACGCGGTCGTCGGTGTGGTGCGGCCGGCCGGTGGTCATGGCGCGCGAGCGCCGGGTTCACCGTCGTCCCAGGGGTCGCGGACGTCAGCACCGAGCCAGAAGCACACCCGGTTGCCGCGCAACGCTGGTTTCCGCGGTGCAGGCCGTTGCCCGACCACACGGGTCATCGGACAGCCGCACGTCGGCCTGTGCGGTAGGCGGAACGGCAGCAATCCGGCGTCCAACGCCGCGTCGTGCGCCTCGGTCGACCGGCGGCCGAGCAAGGACGGAACCACGGTCACCTGGTTCGCATGGGAGCGCTTCGACCCGCTGGTCATGGACGATTTGTTCCGCGACAGCCGCAGAACAAACCTCCTCGGGGCGGTTCTTGATGCCCGTGACCGCGCCGGCAGGGCCGGTGCGACAACGGTAGGGGGCGACCGTGGTTGCCAGCGTGCACGCCTCTTCTCGAGAGTGGCGGATCCTCTTGTGCGGGGGCTTACCGGCCGAGGACGAATGTGCGGAAGGCGCCGTCGAGTAACGGCTGGGCGACGTTGTGCACGGGGACCCCGCCGGGGGTGCGGCCGTCCGGGGCACCGGCATGAGCGTGGCCGTGCACGGCGAGGGCCACCGGCACGTCGTCGCGGTCGCAGTCGTCGATCGCCCGGCCCAGCAGGTGACTGCCGAGAAAGGCGTGGATCTGCGGCGGTTCACCGGCCAGGGTTCCCGGGATCGGGGCGTAGTGGGTCAGTGCCACGGCGACGTCGCAGTCCAGTGCGCGCAGCGCGGTGCCCAGCCCGTCGGCCAGGGCGCGGTTGCGGGCGTCGAAGGCCTTCATCTCGGGTTCGCCGAAGCCGGAGGCGGTCGCGGGTGGGAAGCCGCCACCGAAGCCGGTGGTCCCGGCGACGCCCACTCGGGTCCCCGATATCTCGACCACCGCTCCGCTGCCTTCGAGCACGGTGATTCCGGCCGAGGCCAGCTCGGCGGTGACGCCCTCGGCGTCGTCGCCGTGCAGGTCGTGGTTGCCGAGCACGGCGACCACGGGCACCGGGGCAGGGGCGAACTCGTCGGCCACGACGCGGGCCTCGGTCCGGGTGCCGTGCCGGGTCAGATCCCCGGCCAGCAGCAGCAGGTCGACCCGGTCGAGCCCGGCCGCATCATCGGCCCACGCGCCCTGCATGCCCTCGCCGAGGTGGACATCCGCCACTGCGGCCACCCGGATCATGCGCCGATCTCCCGGGCGTGCGGCTCGGTCACGGGAATGCCCAGGTCGTCACACAATGCGAGGAACGCCCGGGCGAACGGCCAGGCGCTGCATTCGCGGCGCAGCCGCGGCCAGTCGATCTGTTCGCGCAGGGCTCGGGCGTGCGACAGGAGCGGACCGAGGTCGCATCGGTGCTCGCCGAGGGCCAGGGCCTTGGACGCCATGATGTCGGTGGCGCACTCGACCGGCATCATCACCGAGTCGACCCGCAGCTCGTCCGCCCGGGCCAACCGCTCCCGGGTGACCGGCCGGTCGGTGGAGCAGAAGATCAGATCGACCAGCGCGTCGCCGTCGTAGACCTTCTCGAGCCAGTCCTCCGGTGGGTGCACCGGCCGTAACCCGGCCGCGCCCAGGGCCTCGACCGCCTGTGGGACGTCCTCGGCGACGAGGACGAAGTCGACGTCGTGCACCGGCTCCGGCCCACCTCGGGCCCAGGACGCGTATCCGCCGGTCAGCGCGAACGGCACCCGCGCACCTTTCAGCGTCGTCGCGACCCGCTTGAGCGCCTCGCGCAGGAGCCGGTCATCCGTGTCCCCGGTCGTCACCCGGCCCACCCGGGTGACGCCGCGCTGCGCCGGGCGACCGGCCGGCCAGGTTCGACCATGGCTTGGCTCCTCCACCATCGGGCCGGCCCGGTCCACGAGCGAACCAGCATCACGCCGCCTGCCCGACCACGCAGGCGCGGAGACGCCCTACGCAGATGTGGCGCCCCGCCGCCGGCAGCGGTCCCGCGCTCAGGCCGTGCTCGGCGCGCGGGGCTCTGCCCCGACTCGGACGTATCGGCCCGCGGGCCGGCGGGTATGTCGCTGCCACGGGGCACGGTGTGTCACGACGCCGTGCCGTCAACCCGTGTGAGGTGCATCGACCGATGCCGACGAGCAGGACACCAGTCATCGAGGCCACGGGGGCCACGGAACCACCAACTCCGCCGGTGCCGCCGGTGCCGCCGGAGCCGGTTCCGGATCCACCCCCGTCGCCGATCCCTGATCCGGAGCCGGACCCGCGACCCGATCCGGTACCGCCCACCCCGGAGCCGCCGTTCCCTCCACGTTGACGAGGCAGGACCGGGGATGCCGATGCTCCGGTGAGCTGTCCCGCGTGGCGGCAGCGTGAGCCGTGACCGCAGAACCGTGGTTCGAGCGGTACGACGGCGGCGCACGGCTCGGCGAGCTGCGGCGCCGTGCCGACAAGCGCGCCCGCGCCCCGACGGCTACGTCGCAGGGTGATGTCCTGGTCGGGTGCCTGCTGCAGGTCGGGTGGTGCTCGTTCGGCGTCGCGCTCGGGACCCGGATCAGCGGCGAGCGCACTCGATCCGGTGGTCGTCGTGCTAGGCACCTCGCGACCCACCGTTCGGTGGTCCGTCCTCGGCGGCGGGCACCAGCAGGACCGGGCAGCGGGCATGTCGAACGCACCGGCGCGCGACCGAGCCGAGCAACACCTCCGACAGCGCACCCCGCCCGTGGTTACCCAAGACCAGCAGGGCGGCGGTCTCGGCGGTGTCGAGCAGCACGTGGGCCGGGTCGCCCTCCACCACGGTGCCCGCCGGTGCCGGGCCGGGAACGGTGGCGACAGCGTCGTGGAGCCACCGTGCAGCGTCGTGTTCGAAGTCGCCCTCGAGCACCACGGGCGGCGTGTCATCACCCCAACCCGACTCGGGTGGCTGCCATGCCGCGACCGCCCACACCGACGACCCGACCTGGGCGGCGTACTCCGCCGCCCACCGCAGCGCCGCGCGTGCCTGCGGGGAGCCGTCCACGCCCACCACTACTGAGCCCGGTCCTGCCGCGTCGGCGGCAACGTCGCCGGTCGGGTCACTTCCCGGCAGCCCGACACTCGGCTCTCGGTTCTGTTCCGGCAGCGTCAGCCGGTCCTCGGAGTCGTTGTGAAACGGGCTGCGAGGTTCTTCGTGCTCTCTACCGCGCGCCATCCCCCACGACTTACCCGCACCTCGGCCGGCGACACCCCCTGGCCATCAGCCAGCTCCGTCGCGATGGGCCGGCAGGCGCCGTGACTCCCGCGATGCCACGGCAGGACCCCGTAGACCCTCGGCGCGGCCTGTATCAGGACAGATGACCGAGACCTGGCGCAGCGCCGAGTCCTTGGAGCCGGCCGGCGAGCACGGGCGCGGCGTCGGCGAGTTTGTGCTCCTCGCAGCTGCGGGAGCAGAGGCTCGTCCCTCTCGATGGCCGCCTTCTGTCACTTCCCATTCGCATGAGCGAACCGGACGTCGCTTGCTCCGACGGCATCAGCATCTCCCCCAGCACCATGCGCGACGGCGACGACTACGTGGTCAACGGCCACCGAGGGCGGATCACCGCGACGATGTACCCAACTATCGGGCCGTTCAGCACGATGCAGCTCGCCGGCCTGGAGCTGGGCTCGCTCAGTTCTTGACACCGCCGCCTGCCGGGTGAACCGGGCTGGGTTCGGGTCGTGTGTTGCCTCCGCCGTCTCCGCCCGGGTCCTGCGGGTCGTCGGGGTCCGCGCCGGACGCTGCCGGTCCCGAGCCGGCGGCGATCCAGATCCCGACCTCGCCACCCCGCTCGCGTGATCGACCGGCAGTCGGTTCCTGCTCGACGACGTGGCCGCGCCCGGCGCCGGTATGTGCGGCATTGCGCCCGACCGCGAGCAGCCCCGCGTCGAGAGCTCGATCGTGCGCCTCGGCGGCGGGCAAACCCACCAGCTCGGGCACCGTAATCATGTTCTCGGTGGCGCGGTCGTCGGTGTCGGTCCTCCGCGACTGGTTCGTATGCATGGTCACCTCCTGCGCCGTACCCGGTCGTGGGAGTTTGTACCCGTTTGCCCGCCGCCTCATGCCGCGGCCGACAGCAGACAGCCACGCCGTTGTGCCGGCTGATCACGCTGGGACGGGCCGTGGGGCAGGCAACTCGCGTGGTGCCGATGGCGCACCTGAATAGCTCGGCATGGTCGCTCGGACAGCGACAAGCAGCTATCCACCGAGCGGCCAGGACGAGCGCGGCGGCTCAGGGTTGGTCGATCGCCTCCGGGTCGATGTCGTCGTGCGCGCGTGCGGTGAGCCGCTCACGCAGCCGGTCCACCATTCCTGCTCCAGGATCGACGGTCTTGTGGAGCGGCTCGGCGTGCGGTGCATCCCGGTGTGGGCGGGTCGGCGCCGCTTGCTTGGCGTGTGTCACCTGTGCGTGCAGTCTGGCCAGTTCCTCAGCGGGTACGTGCTCACGCAGGTGGGGGAAGCGGTGGTGTTCTTGGTGTTCGGCGTGCTCGCGCAACGCTTTGCGCATCGCCTCGACGAGCCGGTGGAACTCGGGGTCGCGGACCTCGACCTGTCCGAGGTCCTTCATCACCTGTTCCAACAGTGCGTGCTCGGCGATGTCGTGCTGGACCGCCTCGTCGCCGTCCGGGAGGTGGGACTGCATTGAGGGGTGGAGGTATACCTTCTCGGCGACGGTGTGGCGGACGACCTCGGCGATGGCGGTGTTGACGGTGTCGCGTCGGTGTTGCGGGTCGCTGCTGAAGATGACCTCGTCGAGCAGCTCCAATGCCGCTCGGTGGTCGGCGGTCAGTTCGTCGACGACGTCGATGGGTGTCTCGGTCATCGTGTCTCCTCCGATGAGTGCGTCCTCGGAAGACCTGCCTTCACGGGGCGGCGGCCACCAGGGTCACGCCGGCCAGCCCCGAGTCGATCGCCCGGCCCGACCAGGCGGATCTACAAGGGCCGGCTTCGAGCGCTCGACAGTGATCTGTCGATGCCCCATCGCAACCACCTCGTACAGCGTGAAGATGCTGTCATCACGATTGCCCGCTGGCGCGACCTCCCACACCACCTCGACCCTGTCGCGTGCTCGGTGGCGTTGCGCTGCTCTGCGCAGGCTCGTGTGTCGCGCCCGACGGGCCGACCGGACGGAGCGCGTTCGCCTTCCCTGCCTCGCGCAGACCGTCGGCTCCGCGCTCAGTAGTGGATGGCCTGCCCGCCCGTGGCCAGGCTCGCCTCGCCGATGATCTCGGCCAGGGTCGGGTGTGCGTGCACGCTCATGCCGATCTCGGCGGCGGTGCCCTCGACGAGCTTGGCGTAGGCGCCCTCGGCGATCAGCTCGGTCACGTGCGGGCCGATGGCGTGCATCCCGAGGACGAGTCCGGTCCCTGCCTCGGCGACGACCTTGCAGAACCCCTCCGGTGCCCCGTCGATCAGGGCCTTGCCGACGGCCCGGAACGGGACCCTCGATTCCTCGACCCGGTAGCCCTGCTGCTCGGCCTGCGCCCGGTCCAGCCCGAACGAGGCCACCTCGGGACGGCAGAACGTCACCCGTGGGATGCGGTCCTGGTCCAGCGGTTCCGGGTCGGCGCCGGCCATGTGTTCGACGGCCGTGATGCCCTCGTGCCCGGCCGCGTGGGCGAGCCAGTAGCCGCCGATCACGTCGCCGGCCGCGTACACGCCGGGCTCGCCGGTGCGGTAGTACTCGTCCACCTGGATTTCGCCGCGCTCGTCCCGCTGGACCGCGGTGGCTTCCAGGTTGAGGCCGTCGACGACGGTCCGACGGCCGATGGCGACCAGCAGCGCGTCAGCCTCGAGGGTCTCCGTGCCGTTCCCGGTCTCGACGTCGATCGACACCCCGCCGTCGGTCTTCGTCCAGACGATCCGCGGGCCGTGACGTCGCGGGCGATACGGCCCGCCGTTGCCGTGGGGGTAGGGCCCGATGACCCCGCTGGGGCCCGAACTCCGGGGGCCCCTGCTGCTCCCCGGTCGCTCGACGGATCTGCTCGTGTGCCTACGGTAGCCGCTCGCAGCCGGCTCGTCGGTGACCGCGCCGGCAGCAGCATGCTCGCCGAGCCGGGCGGTGAGGTGGCGTAGTAGTCGGCATCTGGCGCGCCTGCGTCGGCGCGAGCTGTCCGGGCCTCGTTGTTGTCGAGCTCTAGCGGATGAGTTCGATCGGTGCGGTCGTCTCGAGTTCTGCCCAGGCGCGGTCGCTGGTCAGGACGGTCTCGGCGTTGCTGGTTTCGGCCGCGGCGAGGCAGGCGCGGTCGCCGAGGGACAGTCCGGCCGGGTGAGTGGTGGCCCAGAGCAGCCCGGCGCGCACCGCCTGGTGGGGAGTGAATGGGGAGATGTCGACCCCGAGGGCCCGGATGGCCTCGGCGGCAGTGGCGGGGTCGGGGTGGCCTCGTCGGACCAGGGCGGTGACGACCTCGGCCCAGTTCACCGTCGAGGCGGTCGCACCAGGCAGCGCTGCGGTGACCCGTTCATGGCCGGGTTCGCGGTAGATCAGGGCCAGAATCGCGCTGGCGTCGAGGACCACGCTCACCGCGCGTCGCAACCCTCGGTCGGAGCCGCCGCACCCGTGTGGTCGTCGGCGTCGCGCGCGGCCTCGGCGCGCCGCTCGGCCAGGAGCTCATCCACGGCGCTGCCGGTGACGCCCGCGGCGGTGGCCGCCGCGATCGCCTCCTGCTGGATCCGTGCCAGCAGGTGCGCGCGTTCCTCGATCACGACCCGACCGTGGTCAACGTAGAGCACCAGCCGCGACCCAGGCTCGATCCCCGCCGCCCGCCGCAACTGCGCTGGAATCGTCACCCGCCCGTCGCGAGTAGCAGCAACCTCGCTCGATCCGGCTCCTTCATCAGCGACAGACACAGATCGAGTATGTCAGCCACCTATGGCGCGTATCAGCCGCACTCCGGCATGAATCTCCAGTCCAGGTCCCATTCTGGATGAACAGCGGAGGCCTCGCCGACCCGGGCGTCGTAGAGACCGTTGAGCAGGTGATTCGCCCCCGGCCCCGCGGTCGCCAGGCAGGCCACCGAGCGGCCGGTGAACTTGGCGTAGCCGACCGCGGCCAGCGCCGCGTTCTCCTCGTGCCGCACCTGCACGAACCGCATCCGGTCGGCATGGGGTGCGCAGCGACTCGACGAACCCGTTGACCTGGTCCCCGGTCAGGCCGAAGCAGACATCGATCCCCCACTCCAGCAACCGCTCCACGATCACGTCGTAAGTCGTGCGGGCAGGGGCGGAACCGGCCTGGCTCATGGGTCCGGTCCTCTCTGGCAGTGTGCTCCGGCCGCGCCCGCCTACCCCGGGTTCGCCCCGCCCAATCACCGCGGCCGGTTGGCCACGCCGATCCCGGGTAGCCGCGGGCCCGTAAGTCGTGGACCGTGTGGGAGGCACTGATGGCGCCAACAGCGGCATCCGACAGCCGCGGCGCGGGGGGCCGCTCGGACACGACGACGGTGGCCCGGGGTCGGCTGGCCCGCGACCTGGTGCGAGAGGTCCGCGGCGACGTCCGGTTCGACGATGCCGCCCGCGGCGCCTACGCCACCGACGCATCGGTGTACCGGCAGGTGCCGATCGGGGTGGTGCCCCCTGCGACCCGGATGACGTGGCCGCCGCGCTGGCCGTGTGCCGGGTGAGGTCGCGACTCGGCGGCGTGGCTCGCGACATCCATGGCGGTGGAAGCGCTGCGCCGGAAGCGGGGGCGGGGCGAGCCCGGGAAGCTCGCCTCCGCCCCGGGGGTGCGGGCGGGCCGGCGGCTCTCCACTGGCCCAGCGGTTCCAGCGGTTGCGGCACGTGTTAGCTGTTCCTACCGTGACGTCCGTGGACGAGGGCGGTGACCACCGCCCCGGTCCCGTTGAACGCCGCAGTGGATGCCGGTCACCGACCTTTTCGGAGTTGTCCGTGCGAACAGTGCCACGAAACCCGGCCGAGCGGGCCCAGACGGCCCGTCGCGACGGCCCGAACGGCTACAACGATCTCGAACCCGACCTGCGCCGGTTCGCCCGGATGGCATCCGACGACCCGGACCGCGGGTCGTTGCGCGACCGGCTGATCTGCGAGTGCCTGCCGCTGGTGCGCAACATCAGTCGCCGGTACCTCACGGCGACCCACCCGGCCGAAGACCTCGAGCAGGCCGCGACCCTGGGGCTGATCAAGGCGCTCGACCGGTATGACCCAGACGCGGCCACCGGCGGCCCCCTCGGCTACCTGGTCCCGAGCGTCCGCGGGGAGATCCTGCGCTACCTGCGCGACCACAGCTGGGCGCTGCGGGTCCCCCGCGACCTCAAGGAGCTGGGGGTCAGCATCAACAAGGCGACGGTCGTGCTGTCCCAGCGGCTCGGCCGCGCACCGCGGCCCAGCGAGCTCGCCGAGGAGCTCGACGCCGACACCTCGGAGGTCGTGGAGGCGCTCGGAGCCCTGGAGTCCTACCGCGCCGCCTCACTGGACATGCCCGGCCCGGACGGGGAGCTCACCCTCGGCGAGCGGCTCGGCGACGACGACCCCGA
>NZ_FOUY01000075.1 GCF_900115005.1 Pseudonocardia ammonioxydans
GGATACCGCCGCTTACGCCGAGCCACCCGTCCACGATGGACCAGACCCAGTCGCCGACCACGGAGACACGCCGCCTCTTCTCAAACACGCTCTAAGCGACGGCCGCTCGCCGATTCCAGGCTCACCTGCATGCCGAACTCCCGGCGCAGGTGGACGGCTTGGGTGTAGTGGTCGCGGTGGACCTGGGTGATCAGGAAACGGCGGATGTCGGCGAAGGAGTAACCGAGGAGGTCCAACGCCGCACCGAGCTGATCACGTGCCTGCTCGATTGCCCAGCCTGCGTCGACCAGGACCACGCCGGTGCTGCTGGTCAGTGTGTAGACGTTGACTGCCTTCAGGCCGTCGTTGGGCAACGGCAGCGGAATGCGATCTACCCCCCCGGAGCCACCTCGAAGGGCCCCAGGAGTCGTCCAGTCCGTCGAGGTCGGGACTGATCGCAGCCGGTCGACGGGGGTCGCCGCCGAGGCCGCTTCTGGTCGGCAGGGAGCTGCTCGAACGTTCCACGAGCCCGCTCAACGGCCGAACGTTTCGATGATCGCGTGCACGTTGTCCGAGAATCGCTGGTCCGACAGGCCGAAACTCGGTGAGTACAACAGGGCGTGCTCGTAGAGACCTTTGAAGTCCTCGGAGAACCGCTGCCGGGCCTCCTCCGGTGTGCCGGTGACCGCCATGATGTCGACGAGCCCGTCGGGCACTGCGTCGATCATCGCCTCCCGGTCGCGCCGCTTCCACGCCGCGCGGATGGTGTCCACATCGTGTTCGTAGCCGTGCAGGGCGAAGACCGCGGCGTAGGTACGGACCACGGCGTAGAAGGCGATCTGCGCCTTGGCCTCGGCTCGGGCCACCGCAGGATCGTCATGGATGGAGCAGATGACATATCCGGCGAGTGCGACATCGCTGTCCTGCCGTCCGGATCGGGCGATACCCGCCGCCAGCGACGGCCGCACCACCTCCTCGACGTAGCGCCGGGTGAAGATCGGATGGCCGACGAGGCCGTCCGCGACCGTGCCGGCAGCCCGGATCATGCGGGCGTTGACCCCGGCGAGGTAGACCGGAATGTCGCGGCGCAGCGGCGGCACGACGTCGACCGTCGGCCGGAGATGCACGGAGTAGAAGCGGCCGTCGTGATCGACCCCCTGGTCGTCCATGCTCCAGAAGCGGCGCAGCAGCGGGACGAGTTCCTCGACGCGCAACGCCGGAGCCTCGGGGTCGGCTCCGTGCCAGTCCCGCTGCATGGTGCGGGTGCCGGTGCCCAGCCCGAGGATCAGCCGGCCGCCGGAGAGCTCGTCGAGGTCACGGGCCTCGGCCGAGAGCACCAGCGGCGACCGACCGACGGCGTACGCGATGGCGCTGCCGATGGTGACCCGCTCGCTGCACTGCGCCATGGCGGCGAGGGATATCGTCGCGCTCCGCTCGTAGAACTCCGTCGTCCAGACGGAGTCGAAGCCCGCTGCCTCGGCTCGGGTCGTCAGGTCGACGACGGTGCGGAGGTTGCCGCCGAGCAGCACGATTCCGGGTGGGCGCGGTGACTTCCCCGGGACGGTCTCGCCGCTCACCATGTCTGTGCGTTCACCGCTGTCGAATCTCCTCTCGCCCGCGACGTGGGGGACGCGGTCGGGCCGGCCCTGCGCAGTCAGGCGCTGTCGTTGCCAGGTAGCTGATCGGCAGATCCGGCGATCGCGCCGGGCTGCGGGACGGGCCGTCCGGCCGCGGTCGGTACCGCGGCCGGAGACCGGTCGGGTCAGTGGACGGGCTGGCCGACGCCGGCGAGTCGCCGCAGGATGTCGGCGGCCTCGGCGGCCATGCGCGGGATGAACTCGGCGATCGAGACCAGCTCGTGGATGCCGCTGACGACCTGGCCGGCCGGCATCGCCCCGTTGTCGACGTCGCCGTCTTCCTGCGCCCGGATCAGGGCCTCGTCCTTCCAGCGGGTCAGCTCGTCCTGACTCATCTCGTTCGTGCGGACGATCTCGAGGAGCCGGTCGACCCCGGCGTTGTGCAGGCCGCGCGCGGGCCCGTAGACGGCCGGGAAGACCATGTCGTCGCCCTCCCCGGCGTCGAGGATCTTCTGGGCGTAGGCGGTGTGCCAGTCGGTGTTGTCCTCGGTCGCGATGAAGCGGGTCCCCATCGCGACCCCGCTGGCGCCGAGTGCGAGGGCCGCGGCGAGGGTGCGCCCGTCGCGGGCTCCGCCGGACAGCACGACCGGGACCGAGACGGCCTCGGTGATGTTGGGGACCAGCACGAAGGTGTGGACCGGGGTGGCGTGGGTGTGGCCGCCCATCTCGTAGCCGGAGGCGATGATGACGTCGACGCCCGCGTCCTCGGCCTTGCGCGCGTGTTTGGTGGAGCCGACCTTGTGCATGTGCACGAGTCCGGCGTCGCGGATCAGGGGGCGGAACTCGCCGGGGAACCCGGCACTGGTGGTGAGCGCGACGAGCTGCCGCGACAGGGTGCTGTCGCTGTCGCGGGCCTCGACCACCGCCCGGATGTAGGCCTCGCTGACCGGGAGGACGGTGCCGGCGGCATCGCGGCCCACCGGCACGTTCACCGCGAACGGCCGATCGGTGGACGCGGCGACCTGCTCGATGTTCTCGCGTAGGAGCCGGGAGCCCACCGCCGGGTCCTTCGTCATGCCGGGCATGCTGACGGTTCCGAGACCACCGGCCGCCGAGGCCGCGGCGGCGATCCGGTTGGTCTTGAACGGCCCCATGCCCTCCTGGATGATCGGATACTCGATTCCCAGGAGCGCGGTGAGTCGGTTGGACAACTCGGCCATGGTGTTCCTCCGTCTATCGGTCGGTGGTGAGGACGAGCGCGGATCCGTCGACGAGGGCACCCGAGGTCACGACGCCGACGTCGTGCCTGGCCACCTGCCGGTCCCCGCCCCGGCCCTGGATCTGCAGGACGGCCTCGGCGACGGTATTCATGCCGTGCAGGTATCCCTCGGCGAGCAGCCCGCCGTGGGTGTTGACCGGCAGGCTCCCGTCCAGGCGGGTTGCGCCCGACCGCACGAAGTCGCCCGCCTCGCCCCGGCCACAGAAGCCGAGGCCCTCCAGACCCATGAGCACCACGCTGGTGAAGCAGTCGTAGATCTCCGCGAAGTCGACGTCGCTCGCCGTGATGCCGGCCCGGCCGAAGAGCTCGTCGCGCAGCAGGCTGGTGAAGTTCCGCGTGTAGTCGTCGTAGAGCAGCTGATCACCGATGTCGAGTCCGGGTCGGGGCCCCGCCCGGTAGGCCGCCGAAGCGATCACGGCAGGGGGCTGTCGCAGGTCCCGCGCTCGGTCCAGGCTGGTGACCAGCACCGCGCAGGCGCCGTCCACCTCGCTCGTGCAGTCGGCGACGCGGAACGGGTCGGCGATCATGGGTGAGGCGAGGTACGAGTCGAGGTCCAGCGGCTTGCGCTGGATGGCCCGCTCGTTCATCTCCGCGTAGGCGCGCTGGGCGATCGCGACGGCGGCGAGCGCCTCCGGGGCGGTTCCGGTCTCGTGCATGTAGCGCCGCGCCCACATGGCGATATACATGAGGTAGGCGTTGTAGCCGATCGGGTAGCGGTACTGCGCGGCCCCGCCGGGGAACGACCCGCTGCCGACCCGGATGCCGGAGCGCCCGTTGAGTGCCCGGAACACCAGCACGTTCTCGGCATAACCCTGAGCGACCGCCATCGCCGCCTGCTGGACCATGAAGCACGGCGACTGTCCACCCTGCTGGAAGTCCATCACGAAGCGGAGCCCGGGCACCGCCAACGACGTGGCCACCGCCTCGCTCGACACGGAGTCGCCGAGGACGCTGAAGCTGACCACCCCGTCGATGTCGGCCAGGGCGACTCCGGCGTCCTCGGCGGCCTTGCGGCCCGCCTCCGTCGCGAGGTCCAGGACCGTTCGTCCGGACGCCTTGCTCAGTTCGGTGTAGCCGACGCCGACGGCTGCAGCTGTTCTCATCGCACCTCCTAGGGGCCTGGAACATAAGCGCGCCGATCTCCATCAGTCAACCGTGCGGTCGAACTTTTGCCTTGACGTCGATTAGTGACCCAGTGTTAGCTAAAGATGTGAGTCGGGCGTCGTCCGCAGGGGTGTCGGCAATCGCCGCAGCTCGCGCGAGCTGCGCGTCCGCGGCCAGCAGCCCCGCGAACCTGGACAGGACCGTGACCCCGATCCGCGGCCAACGTGCGTCGATGGCCCATCTTGGAGGGCAACAATGACTGAGAACGACAAGATCCTCGTCGAGCGGATCGGGGTCGACGAGCACGGTTCGTTGCTCGGCCTGGTGACGCTCAACCGTCCGGCCGAGATGAACCCGCTCGACTGGGACACCGGGCTGGAACTCGGTCGCATCTTCGACGAGCTGTCCGCCGATCCACTCGTGCGGGTGGTGGCGATCACCGGCGCCGGCCGGGCGTTCTCCGCCGGCGGCGACATGAAGAAGTACAAGACCCTGCAGCGCGACGCCGTCGACTTCCCCCAGTTCCTCGAGGACCTCCATCGCGTCTTCGCCCGGATCTCCCAGCAGCCCAAGCCGTTCGTCGCTCTCGTGAACGGCATCGCCGTCGCGGGCGGTATCGAGCTGATGCTGTCCTGCGACCTCGCCATCGCCTCGACCTCGGCGAAGATCGGCGACGCCCACCTGCCCTTCGGGCAGATGGGTGGAGGTGGCGTTCTGACTCTGCTCCCGCGCGCGGTCGGCCCCGCCCGAGCGCGCGAGCTGATCTTCTCCGGTCGGCTGCTGACCCCGGAAGAGGCGCTCGACTGGGGCCTGGTGAGCAAGGTCGTCGACGACGACCAGCTGCGCGCAGCAGGCATCGCGTTCGCGGCGGATGTCGCCACGAAGTCACCGCTTGCCGTGGCGAACGCCAAGAGCGTCCTCAACTCGGCTCTCTGGGACGGCACCGGGGTTCACCAGGGCATGCGCCTCGAGCGAGAGGTCACCGCTCGCTACTGCCTGACCAGCGAGGACGCCCCCGAGGGCCTGGAGGCCTTCGCCGGCAAGCGCCGTCCCCAGTTCACCGGCCGATGAGAAGGAGCAACTCGTGACGACCACCGAACAGGCCACGCCCCGGCCGGTGCCCGATCTCGACAGCCAGGCTTTCTGGGCCGGGCTCCAAGCCCATCGCATCGTCCTGCAGCGCTGCGCGAGCTGTGAGCGGCGACGGTTCCCGGCGATGCCCTCGTGCCCGTACTGCGGGCACCCGGACTGGCGGTCGGAGGAGATCTCCGGAACCGGCACCGTGTTCTCCTACATCGTCGTCCATCGAACGTTCGACGCCGCGTTCACCGCGGACCTGCCCTACACCATCGCGACGGTCGATCTTGACGGCGGCGGCCGGATCGCCGCGCGGATCGACGGCACCCCGTCGATCGATGCCAAGGCCGTCGCGGTCTTCGTCGACCACCCGGAGTGGACCGAACTCCGGTTCCGAATCGTGGAGGAATCGTGACCTCGACACAGTCGCCCACCCGCCCGGCCGCCCCGTCCCCCTTCGCCCAGACAGTCCGTCGGTTCACCGAGCAGAAGGTCATGCCGCGCAACCGCGAGCTCGACCAGCATCCCCAGGACATGACCCTGATCCGGGAACTGCTACTCGAGGTAGGACGGCTCGGCCTCTACGGTGCGATCATCCCGGAGGAGTACGGGGGCACCGGCCCCGACTCGCTGGCCATGCACGAGGGCATCGAGGAGTTCGCCTACGGCAACGCCGGGTTGGCCATGTCGACGATGCCGACCTACCTGCTCGCCCGCGCGGTCGGCCTGCACGGCACGGACGAGCAGAAGGCGCGCTGGCTGCCCCCCATCGCCGAAGGCCGGATGGTCGGGGCCTGGGCCGTCACCGAGCCGCACACCGGTTCCGACGTCGCGAACATCACGACGAAGGCCGAACGCACCGCCACCGGATGGCGTCTCAACGGCCGCAAGATGTTCATCACCAATGCCACCATCGCCGACTGCCTGCTGATCCTGTGCCGCACCGGAGGGCCAGGGATCCGCGAAACATTGACAACCTTCGTCGTCCCGATGGACCTGCCCGGGATCGCGGTGCCGCAGGCACTGGAGAAGATGGGCCTGCGCTCGTCCCCCACGTGCGAGCTCGTCCTCGACGACGTCGAGGTCTCCGACACCGACCGCCTCGGACCGGTCGGCCAGGGCTGGCAGATCGGGATGGACGTGCTCGACTACGAGCGCCTGGCGGTCCCCGCGATCTCGGCGGGGATGTGCACGCGTGCCCTCGACCTCGCCTCGAAGTACGCTGCCGACCGCACCGCGTTCGGCAGCCGACTCAACCAGATCGGCCCGGTGAAAGGCATGCTCGCCGACATCGCCAGCGGTGTCCTCGAATGCCGGCTGCTCTACCGGCACGTTGCAGACCTGGTAGACGCCGGACGTCCCTCGATCATCGAGGGCTCCATCGGCAAGCTCGTCAGCGCCCGGCTCGCTAACACCGTCACCAGCCTGGCCGTCCAGGTCCACGGCGGCTACGGCTACACCCGCGAGTACGAGGTCGAGCGCCTCTATCGGGACGCCCGCCTGTTCGCCATCGGCGGTGGCACCAGCGAGATCCAGCAGAAAATCATCGCCGAGCAGCTCACCCGCGAACCCGGCTGGAGCAGGACGGCCGCCCTCTCCTGAACGAGTTCGGCAGCGCAGGTTCGGGCAGGGCAGCAGCCACCGGGTGGAGACCAGAGGGAGGTAGTGACGGTGGCTGCGCCCGCCGACGAGCCGCTGAGCAGAGCCGCGCGCCGGCGGAACAGGCGGCTTACCGACATCCTCACCGCCACCGCCGACGTGCTGGCCGAGCACGGGTACCGCGAGACCAACCTGGATGAGATCGCGGAGCGTCTGGACCTCACCCGAGGCTCGCTCTACCACTATTTCGCGAGCAAGGAAGAACTCGTCACCACCTGCCTCGACTGGGTGGCGACGCTGGTCAACGAACGACTCAGCGCGGCCGCCCGACAGCAGAAGGGGACCGCCAGCCAGCGGCTCACCGTGCTGATCGAGACCCAACTGGACTGCATCGTCGGCGAGTACCCGCAGATGGCCCGACTGTTCCTGCAGCCACTGGACTGGCCCGAGCCGCTCCAGCTTCGGAGCAAGGCGCTCCGCCTACAGCACGACGAGATCTTCCGGTCGGTCATCCGGGACGGAATCGCCACCGGCGAGTTCACCCTCGCCGACGAGGCGATCGCGATGCACTGCCTGCACGGCGCCGTGAACTACGTACCGGTCTGGTTCCGGCCGGGTTGCCAGAAGGACTACAAGGAGATGCACACCATCGTGGCTAGACAACTGCTGCGCCTGTTCCGAGCGACACCATGAGCCACGCGTTGCTCACCGAACTCTTCGGACTCACCGGGCGCCGCGCCCTGGTCACCGGCGCCAGTCGGGGCATCGGAGCGCGGGCCGCGCAGGCCCTCGACGCCGCCGGTGCACGAGTGGCGCTCGTGGCGCGCGGCGAGAGTCAACTTCGTGACGTGGCCGCGACGCTGGAGAACGAGTCCCTCGTGATCACGGCCGATCTCGCTCAGCGGGACGCGGTCGACCGGATCGCCGAGGAGGTGGGCGCCGCGTGGGGCGGCGTCGACATCCTGGTCAACAACGCGGGGCTGTCGCGGCCGGCGCCCGCGCTGAAGCTCGCACCGGCCGACTGGGACGACGTCGTCGACCTCAACCTGCGCAGCGTCTTCACCCTGACCCAGGCCCTCGCGGGAGGAATGCTCGAGCGCGGCTACGGGCGGGTCGTCAACATCAGCAGCGTCCTCGGCCTGCTCGGCGACGCGTACGCAGCGCCCTACTCCGCATCGAAGGCCGGCCTCATCGGCCTGACCCGCTCCCTCGCCGTCGAGTGGGCCGCGCAGGGGGTCACGGTGAACGCGCTCTGCCCGGGCTGGGTCGACACCGAGATGGTGACCGACCTCCGCGAGGACGAGCGCTTCGACCGGCGGGTCCGCAGGCGCGTCGCCGCGCGCCGATGGGGAGTGCCCGGTGACATGGACGGGGCGCTGCTGCTGCTCGCGTCGCCCGCCTCGGCCTATCTGACCGGCCAGACCGTGGTCGTCGACGGGGGGTTGTCCGCAGGATGGTGACGCCCCAGATCGGAGTCATGCTGCCGATATCGGATCCCGTCGGCAGGGGCACGGCGGACATCGCCGCCGCGGCGCGGCACCTCGAGACGGTCGGGGTGGACGCCGTGTGGGCCGGCGACCACCTCGCCTTCCACACCCCGATCGTCGAGTCCAGCATCGTGCTCGCCACGGCGGCGGCCGTCACCACCCGGGTACGGTTGGGGTTCGGGGTGTTGCTGCTCGCGCTGCGCCCCCCGGCGTGGGCGGCGAAACAGATCAGCTCGCTGCAGGCCGTCTCCGGGGATCGTGTGGTCCTCGGCATCGGGGTCGGCGGGGAGAACCCCGCGGAGTGGGCGGCCGCCGGGGTCCCGCTGCACCGGCGTGGGGCCCGGACCGACGCGGTTCTCAGCGTTCTCCCGGAGCTGCTCTCCGGAGCGCCGGTCCAGATCCCGGACGGGGAGCGCGTCCCCGCTCTGCTTCCCTGCGGCGGCATGCCGCCGCTGTGGGTGGGCGGTCGCAGCGACGACGCGGTCCGCCGGGCCGCGCGCTTCGGCGACGGCTGGCTGGGCATGTGGGCCGACGAGGGCAGGCTCGCCCGGACCGCGGAACGACTGGGTCGCCTGGCGGAAGAGGCGGGCCGGGCGCGGCCGCGGACCGGTCTGGTCGTGTTCGTCCACATCGGGGACGAACACGAGAGCAGGGCCGAGGCGGAGAGCTTCGTCAGCGGCCAGTACCGGATTCCCTACGAGAAGGTCGAGCGCTACGCCGCCACCGGCTCCGTCGACGAGGTGGCCGAGCGGCTCGCCGGACTGGCCGCCGCCGGGGTGGACGAGTTCCTGCTGTTCCCGGCCGCCGTCGATCACCGCCGGCAGTACGACCTCATCGGAGAGGTGATGCACCGCCTGCGGCCCGGCGGCCCGCCCACCCCGGATTGATCAGGCTGCCAGCGCGGCCACGATCGGCCCCAGGGTCGCTGCCGGCAGCGGCGTCTTCAGATACAGGTTCATGCGGGTGAAGACGTCACCGAACCGCCGCGTGATCTCGGCAGCGACGTCATCCGGTTCCGCCACCACAGCGATCGAGGCCAGGATCTCATCGTCGATGAGGTCCGCCATCTCCGCCCAGCGGCCCGCCTTCGACATCACGTTGAGCTCGCTCTGCAGCTCACCCCAACCGTGTACCTCGAGCACGGGCCGATATGCCGGTGTCGAGGCGTAGAACGCGATCTGCTTCTTGGTGGCCTGCTTCGCCGTGGCGAACTCCTCCTCGGTGGCGCCGGTGGTGACGAACGGCATCCCCACGATCTCGTAGCCCTCCATCGACAGCCCGGCGCTCTGCCGGCCCCGGCGCAGCGCCGGCAGCGTGACCTCCCGGAGGTAGCGTTCGGTGGTGAAGCCGTGGCAGAGGAAACCGTCGGCGACCTCGCCCGCCGTCCTGGTCATCGCCTCCCCGACGCCGGCGAGCAGGACCGGTGGGTTCCCGTAGGGGTTCGGTCCCGGGTCGAACATCGGGGTCATCAGCGTGTGCCGGTAGAACTCGCCCTCGAAGTGCAGCGGCGAGGCATCGCTCCAGGACGTCCAGATCGCCCGCACCGCGAGGACGAACTCCCGCATCCGCGCGGCCGGATGCGACCAGGGCATCGAGAAGCGCCGCGTGATGTGCGGGCGGATCTGCGAGCCCAGGCCCAGCAGGAACCTTCCCCGCGACACGAGCTGCAGGTCGTTCGCCGAGACCGCGAGCGTCATCGGGGAACGCGCGAAGGCCACCGCGATACCGGTACCGATCTGCACCCGCGACGTGACCGCCGCGGCGAGCCCGACGCCCAGGAACGGGTCGTGGGCGGCCTCGAGCAGCCAGGCGCCGTGATAGCCCGCCGCCTCCACCTCCCGGATACGGTCGCCGACGTCCACCGGCGACGTGTCCAGCTGGTAGTCGATCTTCACGTGTTCGCCTCTCCGTCGCTGTACGCCGATGCCGCCCGCCGGCGCAACCGTCCGATCAGTAGAACACTATCCCACTAAACGAACTTTGACTGTACGGTTGACTGCCTCGGCTCGCGACCCTAGCGTTCGGGACACATGCGGGCTCCGGGGTCCCGTTCATCTGGCACACCTCTCGAAGGGGCGAGGCATTGGCTCACCTAGTGCACGAATTCGTCGAGTCCGCAGTCCGGAGGTTCCCTGACCGCGTCGCGCTGACAGACGATTCAGGCTCCCTGACCTACCGGCAGATGTGGGACCGCAGCCGCCGGCTGGCGACGGCCCTCCTCGATCAGGGAGTGGTACCGGGCGACCGGGTCGTCGCCCTGATGAACAACCGCAACGAGTGGGTGGAGATCGACAACGCGGTGTCCATGATCGGTGCGGTCCGGGGTCGGCTGAACTCCCGTGACGGCGCCCGGGAGTACGCCTGGGTGCTCAACGACCTCACGCCGAAGGTGGTGGTGACCGGGCCGGAGTTCACCACCGTCGTCCAGGGCCTGGTCGACTCGGGCCAGGCACCGCCGGCCCGGGTGATCGGCCTCGCCGACAGCGGCGACTACGAGCAGCTGATCAGCACCTCCGCGCCCTTCGAGCCCGTCGCGATGAGCGAGGAGACCCCCTACCTGGTCTTCCACTCCTCCGGCACGACCGGTCACTACAAGGGCGCGATCTACCAGCACCGCAACTGGGTGGCCACCTACCGCAACATCCTGGCGACGATCATGGGTGACATGGGTCCGGACTGTGCGTTGCTGCACGTCGGACCGCTGTCGCACCAATCCGGCATCCTGACCGCCCCAGCGCTCTATCGCGGGGCCCGCTCGGTGATGCTTGGCCACTTCGATCCGAAGTTGTTCTTCGATGTCGTCGAGCGTGAGCAGATCACCCACTCGATCCTCGCCCCGGCGATCATCAATGCGCTGGCGAACCACCCCGACGCCTCGAACCGTGACCTGAGCAGCCTACGCTGTATCTACTACTCGGGCTCGCCGATCGCGCCGGTGGTGCTGCGCAAGGCGATGGAGATCTTCGGCCCGATCTTCATGCAGGGATACGGATCCACCGAGGGCGGCACGATCTACAACACGGTCCTCTACCCGGACGAGCACGTCGAGGCGCTCAAGAACCATCCGGACCGGTTGGCATCCTGCGGCCGGCCCTCGCCCTTCTTCGACGTCCGGGTAGCCGGTGAGGATGGCCGCGAGGTGCCGCGCGGAGAGATGGGCGAACTGCGGGTACGCGGGGACGCCGTGTCGATCGGGTACTGGAACCAGCCTGAGGCGACCGCGAGCGCCTACGTGGATGGGTGGTTCCGGATGGGCGATCTCGCGGTCCGCGACGAGGACGACTTCATCACGATCGTGGACCGCAAGAACGACATGATCATCAGCGGCGGCCTCAACGTCTACCCACGCGAGGTCGAGGACGTCATCTCTTCACACCCCTCGGTGAACGAAGTGGTGGTGATCGGCGTGCCCGACGAGAAATGGGGCGAGGCGGTCAAGGCGTGCGTTTCTCTGCACTCCGGTGAGTCGCTCACATTGGAGGCCCTGCAGGCCCATTGCAAGGCCACCGGTCTGGCCAACTACAAGAAGCCGCTGTCTGTGGACATCGTCGGGGAAGTGCCGAAGACGGCGGTCGGCAAGGTCTTCCGCCGTGCCCTGCGCGAGCCCTACTGGGAGGGGCAGCAGCGCCAGGTGGGTTAGCGCATGACCTACACGACGTCAGTCGGGGCCCCCGGACCGCTTTGCGGCCCGAGCCCCGACCGGGCGCCTCTCTAATCAGCCCGACTACGACGCAGAGGGCGGAAGGAACAACCGGAGCAGGTTGTCGGCGACCTTCGCCCCCATCTCGTCGATGTCCCTTCTGCGCCGTCCGCGGAACCATACCGGCACGTTGTTCATCGCACCGTAGAGGTTGTGCATGGCCACGTCCTCGTCGACCTCGAACTCCCCGGTCCGGATTCCCTCACGAACAACGGAGCGGAAGATCTCGTCGTGCTCGACCCGGAGGGCCCGGCTGCGCTGCCGGTACAGCTCGGGCCAGTCCAGTGGCTGCAGGAACAACCTGGCCATCTGCGGATACTCCCGCACGATGATGTCCAGTTGAGCTCGGATCAGCATGCCCAGCCGCTCGGCCGCTGTGCCTGATACAGCGCCTGAGGTCTCCCGCAGCCGCTCGTTCGCCGTGGTCGCGAGCGCTTCCAGGCAGGCGCTGACCAGCTCCTCCTTGCTCGGGAAGTAGTGGTAGAGCGAGGCCTTGGTAAGATCCAGCCGATCGGCGATCTCGTCCAGGCTCATGCCATGGAAGCCACGCTCGGACAGCACGTCGGCAGCCGCAGCAAGGATGTCGGCCACCTTGCGATCACGACGCCGCGCAACCCTGCTCGGGGCAGGCTCCGACCTCGCCTCTGCAGTCACGGCAAACAACCTCCTTGCCACCGCGATCCCCGTTCTAGTTCCAAAGAGCGCCGGCCGCGGATCCTCGGCGATGGTTTCACATCCGGGTTGCGTCCCACGTCATGGCCGTCCTCGTAAGTACCGATGCCCGGCGAGCTAGCCGATCGCGAGCAGATGGGTGACTGCGAGAGGTCGAGAAGACCACGCTCCTGCCGGCCCTGGAGGGAACTCGCCTCGTACTCCGTTCGCGCACCCACCACAGCTGGCCCGACGGACGTTCATGCCCGCGTGCGCTGCGCCGCGCACGGCTCGACCAGCTCGCGGGAGACGAGCTCGGACCGAAGCCACTCCGGCAACTCCCGGCGGGCGATGTCGGGGCGATCCCCGCCGCCGAAGCTGGCCCAGACATGCCAACCGGTGGCTCGTACCGCGACGACACCATCAGCCACCCGCCGCGCCTCCGCGGTCACCGAGAACGATGTGGTCCCGATACCCGACGGCCGGAGGGTGAGGGTGAACTCGTCGTCGAGAGAGAGCGGCGCCGGATAGGTCGCTGCCGAGGCAACACACGGACACGCCACACCGTTGCGCAGCATCGCGCTCACCGGGTGACCGACATCCTTCAACCATCCGGTGAACAGCTCCTCCATCCAGCGGTACGGTGCCGCGAAGTAGAGGATGCGAGCCGCGTCGACGTCGCCCATGGCGACCCGCCGACGAGTCGCAGCGAGGCTGTCGTGGGCACGTACGTCCATGCCTAGAGCCTAACACACGGTCGATAACCGACCACTCAGACAACTATCTACCGCGCGGTATCTTGAAGTCGGGGTGGAAGGCGGTGAAGTGCAGGGGCACGTCGGGCCCGAGGTGGTCGGCGATCCATCCGCACTCGGCGTCGATTTCGGCGTCGGAGTCGTTGTGCCCGGGGATCAGCAGGGTGGTGATCTCGAACCAGACATCGGTGCGGTGCCGCAGATGAACCAGCGTGTCCAGAACCGGTTGCAGGTGCCCGGCGGAGACCCGGTGGTAGGAGTCGTCGGTGAAGGCCTTGATGGGCCACGAGTACGTCGGCATCGTCGAGGAAACCGGCGACGACGTCACCACGATCAAGTCGGGCCAGTTCGTCATCGGCTCGTTCTTCGCCTCCGGCAACACCTGCCCCCTCTGCCAGGCCGGCTACCAGAGCCGGGGCGTGCACAGCGAGTACGTCGGTGCTGGTGGCGTGCAGGCGGAGCTGTTGCGGGTCCCGCTGGCCGACGGCACCCTGGTCGCCCAGGACGTCAGAGGGGTGGTCCACCCCGAGGCTCGCAGCGAGATCGGGGCTCGGACTGGCCAGAGCTCGATCGCACAGGTGGCGGGGTTGAACCGAGGCCACTCCAAGACACCGACGATCCGGAGCGAAGCTGAGCGACGGGCGTCAGCCCGCCACTGCTGCACTCCCGCGTGCACAGCCCAAGCGCCGCAGGAGCGCCGAACGGAAACCTCTACCGCTTGAACAGGGTCCCGCCCAGGTAGGTGTCCCAGTCGGCGTCGTCGAGGCCGTGACCGCCGGAGCGCAGGTGATAGCTCATGGCCGGCCCGCGGAACCGCTCGTCGGTGACAGGCGGCCAGCTGGGCGAGGACAGTCCGGTGTCGCCGAGGCCGTAGAGGTCGTAGACGGGAGCGGCGCCGAGATAGGACAGGAACTCGCCCTGGGGGTCGGCGTTGGAGTCCTCGGTGGCGCTGCCGACTACGACACGGCCGGGCGCGACCAGGGCCAGCAGCTGATGCTGGTCGACCGGCAGCGAGTCCGCGTTGCCCGCGTAGTCGCTGTAGGTGGGTGGGAACCAGTGCGGGAAGGCGTCGGTGATGGCGGCGATGGATTCGCCCGCGTCGTCGCGGCGGGCGAGTTTGGCGCCGGTGGAGCCGGAGTTGTTCGAGACGATCACGGGGAAGCGGGTGTCCTGAGCTCCGGCCCACAGCGCGGCCTTCCCGCCGCGGGAGTGGCCGATGACCGCGATCTTGTCCGGGTCGATGTTGGGATCGTCTTGGAGGTAGTCCATGGCGCGGCTGGCACCCCAGGCCCACGCGCTGATGGCCCGCCCGGCGTCGTCGGGCAGCTCGGTGCCGGAGGGGTAGAAAGCGTCGATGACCCCGGAGCGGTAGCTGCCGGGGTCATCGGAGGCGACCTCACCGGCGTCGAGCGCGGCGAAGGCGTAGCCGGCGTCGAGGATCGTGGGGATCGGGGCGTAGCCCGACGAGCCGGGCTCGTCGCTGACCGAGCCGCGGTGGTCAATCAGCAGGAACGTGCCCTTCGGCTTGGTGCCGCCGTCGGGGACGAACAGGCGCAGGGTGAAACTCGCCGAGCCCTCCGGCCCGGTGACCTCGATGCTCACCTTCTTCCCGCCCTCGGACAGGGGCTGGTCGTCGAA
>NZ_FOUY01000102.1 GCF_900115005.1 Pseudonocardia ammonioxydans
GCAAGATCCGGTCCAGCCCGAACACCGCCGACAGGCTCATCGCCGCAGTTCAGACCCTCATGATCGCCAGCGCGTGATCAGGTTGGCAAAGGCTCTGTGTGTCGCGCGCCGGAGCTTCTCAACTTAAATAGCTATGATAAGCAGATGGCTCGCGCGGGGCGTACTCGAAGGTGTTTACGATCGGCCTGTCGGCTGCAGGCAGCCTCGGCGAGCCTCCGACGCGCTTCCGCTTGGCGCGGCAGCCGTTTGTACTCTTGGCACCATCTATTTCACGAGGAATGGATTGATCTGCTGTTCGAGGAAATTCATCAACTCGGACTTGTAGAAGCGCCCGTCGTAGTTGATCCAACCTGGCACGACGGGGTCGACCACCGTAGCCGGGCCCCGAAAGCCCAAATTGATCCTGCGACCCCGATTCCGCTGTCGGATCGTTCGCGCCATCGACTTGCGTGCAGCCTTGCCGACCAGTGGGACGAACCCACACATCAGCACCCCGTCACGCCTGCGGACAGGACAGCACGACGACAGTCGAAACCCAGAACGTGAAGCTCGTGACCGGGGTAGTCATCATCGCGGCCCCGCGCGACGGTCACAGATAACCCCAGACTCCGGGAAAGCGGGCAAGCTCAACCGTGCATCACCATGTGCTTGCCGCGCCTGCCCGTAGCCTGCGTGCCCGGTCTGCGGCAGCCGGTTTGTCGATGTAGCGCTCACCGAATGTCCGCACCGGGGGATCAGCTCCGCCGGCCAGCTGACCACCCCCCGCCCGCGCTGATGCGCGTGTGACCCGCAGTCCGAAGCAGCAGGTCGACTTCCGGGGGCGAGTGCAGCGCCGACGGCGGCCGACACGTGCCGCCGCGACGAGCCCCCGGCGAGCATTCAGCGACAGCTATGAGCATGCGAGCCCCGTCGTGTCGCGCCCGCACGATTAAGGGGCGTTGCTGTCCTGCGTTGCCTCCTCGGTGCGGTGGTCCGATCACGGGTACTGCCGAGACCCGTTGGCTCCAGACTTATCGGCTCCGCGCAGAACCTGGTAGTACGTGTCGCCGCGGAATCGGACGGGCCGCACGATGCGGCCGTCTGCGCGCCTGCGAACCTGGAGTCGCGATCGTTGCTGCTGGGTGCGTGCCGTAGCCCGTCGCCATCGGCCGAGCGCGTCTCCGCACAGGGCCGGGAGTCGCTGTGTTTCGGTCACGATGTACCTCGCGGATCGTGTGCGTTGGTAGAGCCGGTACGCCGGCGCAGCAGCCGCGCCGCGCGATGCTCAGACCCAGGTCGTCCAGTTGTGCTGCTCGACACCGACGGCGCAACGGGCTCGCGTGGCGTGATCTCGTCCCTGACCGGTGCGGACTGGTCAGCCGAGCGGAGATGGGCCGGCTCGGTTCCAGCACCGGCGGTCGAGCCTGGCGTGGCAGGGACGCCTCTCTCGGCTGGCAGCCGGCCGTCGAGTTCCGTGCGCGGCACTCGAGCGTCGAACGCGACGAGCTCGAGGCCGTGCTCGACGACGGCGGACTGCTCCAGCCAGCGGCCCGTGCGAACCACGGAGAAGGTGATGCCGTTGTCCGCGGTGAGCGCGCCGCGGAGGACGGCGGTGGCGTGGTCAAGGACATGTCGGGACCCGAGGGAGCCGGTTGGCATGCCGGTGTCGTGGAGGCTGAGGAGGAACCGGTCGAGAAGCATGTCGGGACTGAAGCCGGGAGCACCGGTCCAGGTCACCAGCAGTGACGTCGTCTGGGGCGTCGATGTGCGACCTGCCCGGCTGAGAACCTGCCGGCGATTCAGCAGTGAATCGCTCCGCAGGGCCGAGAGCACGGTGTCTCGTATCCAGCGGAAACGGTCAGAGTCGTCGTGCATGAATGCTGCTCCTGGTTGTCGATACCCGCGAGCGGCCGCCGGACCTGAGGAGGATGGGGCAACAGCGGGCGAAGGTTGAGAGGGCAGACGGTGATCCGGCGACGGCCTCGTGGCTGCCGATACCGGCGACCGTTGCGACGTGGCCCGTGGTCTCGGGTGGGGTCGTGGCTGTCCGGCCTAGCCACTGCGAGTCGGTCGAACGACACCGACGTGTGCGCGGTGGGCAGGGGCGAGGCAGTCAGCGATGGCGTCGAGGTGTGCCTCTGCGGGGAGTGGGCCGCGACCCGTTCGACTCTGGCGAAGGGTGATGCCTGCCGGGAGCCGAGGTCCTGAGCGGCGCTACCCGGTTCCCACGTGGTCGCTGCTCAGAGGGTGTCGTAGGCGCAGTCGGTGCAGAGCCCGTCCGGCCGCTGAGCCCCGGGCGGCGACCGAGCGTCGCGAGAGCACTCAGCAGCCGGGAGCCCCAGCGCCCGGGGGGCCCCGACGAGCTGACTGCAACCTCCAACCACACCAACGCAGCATCGATCCGTGTCGGCGCACCCGGGGCAGGCGCACGCCGGGGCGTCGCACCGATCGGCTGCGCTGGGTCAGGCGGGGAAATCGCGCTCGCAAGTAGCCGACCACCAGGTCCGCGGCAGCGCCGCAGATCAGGACCATCGCGACGATCAGCACAGTGGCGGCGAGCTGGGTTCCGGTCACCCCATCCGGAACGAGGCCGTGCCAGACACCAGCCGGTGCCGGCCACTCAAGCCCAGATCCTTCAGCCGAGCGCCCCAGCCACTTGCCCGCGAGATGCAGGGCGGGCTGGGCGACGATGGTCGCGTTGAGAAGGCTCAACAGACCGCGGAATCGCGGCGCGATCCACCGGCTCAGCCCGGTGACGGCCCCGACCAGTACAACGAGGGCAAGGGTGTGGATCGGGTGTTCGCCGGCGAGCACATCAACCACCAGTGCCGCCCCGACCGTGGCGATCACACCACAGGTCATGGCGCCTCGCGACTGCGGTACGCCGCCGACGCACGCGGTCCTCGTTCGGGACTGCGCGACCGCTGCCATGCCCACCACTCTCCCTCTGGGCCCTGTGACAACGCTGAGAGACCATGCTGGGAGTCGACGCGAACAACCTGAGGTGGTGTTCCGGCCGTGCCGTTCCCGGCTACGGCGCGGTGACGAGGACCCGCGCCGCTGAGTGGCCCCAGTGGGCACCACAGAACGTACGGCGACGCACCGAGCCACACCGGCCCCAACACGTGCGGATTGTTCCGGGCGGTGGGCGGCCGTCGCTAATGACGGACGCGCCACCGCCGAGTCATGCCTTTAGCCGAGCATCTCCTGCATCTGAGTGATCTCGGTCTGCTGGGCATCGATGATCTTCTGGGCGAGCGCCTTCGCCTCCGGGTTGCGGCCGTCGCGCAGTTCCGTCTGCGCCATCTGCACGGCACCCTCGTGGTGGGCGATCATCATCTGCAGCCACATCCGGTCGAACTCGACACCGGATGCCTGCTCGAGCTGCTGCATCTGCTGATCACTCATCATGCCCGACATCCCGGACATGCCGTTCTGCTCCATCCCGGGCATGTTGTGTTCCTGGCTCATGCCCGGCATGTCACCGGACTCGGGCGCGCCCCATGCGGCGAGGAAGCCCTGCAGCTGCTGGATCTCGGGACCCTGCGCCTGCTGGATCGCGGTGGCGAGCTGCTTGACCTGGTCGCTCTCGGCACGGTCGGCCGCCAGATTGGCCATGTCGACCGCCTGCCGGTGGTGCGGGATCATGCCCTGGGCGAAAGCGATGTCGGCCTCGTTGTGATCGGCCGAAACCTGCTGGCCCGCCGCGGACGAGGTCGGCGCGGGCGGTGCCTGGCCGGCCGAGCCGGTGGCCTCCCCACCGCCGCACGCGGACAGGGCGAGGGCCGCGGTGACCGCCGTCGTGGCGAGCGCCATCTTCTTGATCTTCATGGTGGACTCCGTTGCATGTGACCGGTCGTGAGCTGGTGGAATCCAGCGCTCTTCCGCGCTGGGGGCCGATCAGCTCCGCATCACGCACAGCTGGGCAAGACGACGAGACAGAGGTGGCGGTCTGGCAACAGACCACCGTCGAAGTGAGCTCCGGACGGGCACGACCAGCGAACCGAGCAAGGGGCCACCGAGGCGGAGCCCGGCAGCGAGAAGGAACACACCGAGGGAGGTCAGGATGGCCAGGCACAAGTGCAAGGCGTGCTCGGGACCCGACCGGGCGCCATGGTCGCCGGGCACGTCAGCCGGGTCGTGGCCGGGTAACGGCAGGTTGGAGATCGCAGGGATCCCGGCAGCACCATCCGACGGGACGGCGGCCGTGGTCGCGGCGTGCCCGGTCTCGCCCGGCGGGGCGGCCACGAACGCGTGCATGCCCAGCAGCGCGAGCAACACGGGCACGATGAGCAGCAACCGCAGCTCAACCCGTTGATTACTCACCCCGGCCACGGTACCGACGGTGAAGCATGTCGACTTCGGGGGCTCACCCAACGGTGTTCAACACCACCCCACCGCCGAGGCCGAGCAGCAGCGACAGCGCGGCGGCACCGAGCGCGGTTCCCCGCGCCCAGCCACGAGCCCGGGTCACCGGCCGCTCGTGGTCGGGGCCCGGTTCGCCGAAGGCGGGCGCGATCCAGCGCAGGTAGTAGAACAGCGACGCGACGGTGTTGACCACGGCGAGCGCGACCAACCAGACCAGACCCCCGTCCACGGTCGCGGTGAACACGACGAGCTTGCCGAGGAACACCGCGGTCGGCGGAGTCCCGACCAACCCCAGCAGCGCGACCACCAGCGCGATCGCGAGTGGCGGATCCCGGTGGAACAGTCCCCGGTGGCCAGCGAGGGTGCGCTGTCCGGTGGCGGCGACGACGGCGAACGCGGCGATGTTGGTAATGGCGTAAGCGGCGAGGTAGAACAGCAGCGCCGGCTGCGCCAGCGAGGCGCGTCCGGCGACGGCGAGGGCCATGAGCAGGTAGCCGACCTGCGAGATGGTCGAGTAGCCGAGCAACCGCAGCACCGAGGTCTGGGCGAACGCGGCGAGGTTGCCGAGTGTCATGCTCACCGCAGCCAGGATCGCGACGATCAACGGCCAGTCGACGACGTCGGCCGGGACCGCAGTGTCGAGCAGCCGGTAGGTGGCGACCAGGGCGCCGATCTTCGGCAGCGTGGTGATCACAGCGGCGACCGCCGGCGGTGTGCCGTCGGCGACGTCCGGCACCCAGAAGTGGGCGGGAACCGCTCCGGCCTTGAACGCCAGCCCGACGAGCACGGCGATCAGTCCGACCGCCGCGGCGCCGCCCGGTCCGGAGGCGATCCCGTCGGCAACCGCGTCGTAGCCGGTTGCTCCGGCCGTGCCGAACAGCAGGGTCACCCCGGCCACGGTGGTGACTCCGGCGAGCGCGCCGGCGAGGTAGTACTTGAGCGCCGCTTCGGGTGCGGTGCCCTGCTTGGCCCAGCCGGCCAGGGCATACAGCGGGACGCTGGCGAGCAGGAACGCCGCGAACAGCAGGATCAGGTCGGCTGCCCCGCCGAGCAGCATCGAGCCCAGCGCCCCGAGCTGGACGAGGACGACGAACTCGGTCTCGCGGCGGTGCCCGGCGACGGTGTCGCCGCACAGGGCGAGCAGCAGCAGCGTCGCGACGAGCACGATCGCCCGGGTGGCGTGGGTCGCGGTGTCGAGGACGTAGGTCCCGAACACCACGTCCACCGGTCGGGTCGCGGCGACGGCGGTCGCGGCCAGGCCGACGGTGCAGGCCAGTGCGGCCAGTACCCGGATCGTCCACTGGCGTCGGCGTGGGGTCCAGGCGCCGAGCAGCAGCCCGGTGACCGCGCCGAGCAGCAGCGCAATCTCCGGGATCAGGGCGGACGGGTCACTATTGATCGTCATGTCCATGCGATCACCGCGTCACCAGCTCGCCCAGGGTGCGGGCGGCGGGTTCGATCACGTCGAGCAGGACCCGCGGCAGCAGCCCGAGCACGGTCGCCAGGACCAGTAGCGCGCCGATGGCCAGCAGCTCCCGGACGTCGAGGTCGGGGAACGGGCGCGGTGTGCCGGGGGTGTCCGGGACACGGACCTCGCCGGAGAGCATCCGGCCCATGGCGAGCAGGAACAACGCGGCGGTGAGCAGGACGCCGGTCACCGCGACGACCGTCGCGACCGGTACCGCGCCCAGGGCCCCGGCGAAGATCTGGAACTCGGCGATAAACCCGGAGAATCCAGGCAGGCCGAGTGAGGCGAACGCGGCGACGGCGAACAGCCCGGCGAAGCGCGGTGTGCGGGTCGCGAGCCCGCCGTAGGCGGTCATGTCGTAGGTGTGGCCGCGCTCGTGCAGCGACCCGGCCAGCAGGAACAGCGCCGCGGTGATCAGGCCGTGGCTGACCATCTGGTAGGTCGCGCCCGCGGTGGCGAGCTGGCGGGCCTGCTCGTCGTCGGCGGTGATCAGGCCGGCGGCGCCGAGGCCGAGCAGGACGTAGCCCATGTGGTTGATCGAGGTGTAGGCGATCATCCGTTTGAGGTCGGTCTGGGCGAGTGCGACCAGGGCGCCCCAGAGCACCGAGATCACACCGAGGATCACCGCGACCAGGGCGAACTGGCGCCAGCTCGCGGGCAGCAGCGGCATCGCGATGCGCACGAAGCCGTAGGTGCCCATCTTGAGCAGGATCGCGGCCAGGATCGCCGACCCGGCCGCGGGTGCCTCGGTGTGCGCGGGCGGCAGCCAGGTGTGGAACGGGAACAGCGGGGTCTTGACCGCCAGCCCGATCCCGATCGCCAGCAGGGTCAGCGCCCCGTACCCGCCTCCGCCGGCGAGCGGGTTCTGCTCGACCAGCGCGGGGATGTCGAACGTGGGCGGGGTCCCGGCGAGGGCGAGCAGGATGAACCCGAGCAGCAGCGCGAGCGAGCCCAGGAAGGTGTAGAGGAAGAACGTCAGCGCCGCCCGCCGCGCCGGGGCGCCGGTGCCCCACCCGGCGATCACGAAGTACATGAACACGATCGA
>NZ_FOUY01000087.1 GCF_900115005.1 Pseudonocardia ammonioxydans
GTTGAGTCCAAGGAAGCAGCCTTGAGGATCTCGTTGGCCCGCTTGAGCTCCGCGACCTCCCGGCGCAGCCGCTTGACCTCCTCGGACTCCTCAGTGGTGGTGCCCGGCCGGACACCACCGTCGATCTCGGCTTGACGGACCCACTTGCGCACCGTCTCCCCGGTGCCGACCCCGAGCTTGGCGGCGACGGCGTTCATCGCCGCCCACGGCGAGTCGTAGTCCGACTCGACCTCGGCGACCATGCGCACCGCCCGCTCACGCAACTCCGGCGGATACGGCGGCTGGGAACGACGTGTCATGACTCCATCTCCTCAGAAGATCAAGTCTCCCGACACGCCGGGGCGGTTCAGTGGAGCTTCGCCAGCTGCGTTACTTCGCCGAGGTGGCCCACGTCGGCTCCTTCCTGGGCGCCGCCAACCGGCTCGACGTGGCCCAGCCGTCGCTGTGGCGTCAGGTCAAGGCGCTGGAGGCCGAACTGGGCGTGCCACTCTTCGAGCGCTCGTGGTGAGCCCTGTTCGGGTACTTCCGGCGGTGCTCGGCTAGATGCAGGTTTGGGGGGCGGATTGGTGTCAGCACAGCGACCGCAGTGGCGGTCGGCGCTCGGTGCTGGCCGTCGGCAGGGCCGCTCCGACCTCCGTCGTGTTGTCGGGGCAGCCTTCTGCCCGTCTGGAGAAGCTGCGACCAAGCGGCGTCGGGGGATCCGCCGTGGTAGTCCCTTCCCCCGCCACCACGGACTTCCTTACCAGCTGGTCCGGCACGTCGTCAGCCCGTAACGCCTGTTGCGGTCCGGGCGAGCCGGCCATCGGTGGCCTGCCCGAACCCCTTCCGGGCGGGGCGAGCCGTCCTCATCACCGCCTACCAACGCGCAGTCTGTCGTCCTTGTTCGGGCTGGAGGCCAGGACGCCCGCTGCTGTGCGGAGTCGTGGCTCAGCGGCGTGACCGCCAGCGCAGCGCGACGACTGTTGGTCCGGCCAGCACGACGACAACCATCACCAGAGCCAACCAGTCCGCGGGCAGCAGGACCCCGAGGATCACCAGCACGGCGAGCAGGGCGAGGGCGTCGTCGAACGCCCGCGGGCCAGCTCGGCACCGAGCCGCGGGGAGTCGGCGGCCAGCCCGCACCCGATGCCCTCCAGGGCGCGGCGCTCCCGCTCGTTCAGCGGGCGGGGCTCGTCCGGGCGCGGCGCGGTGGACGGCATCGGCACCTCCTCCGGGTGGGCGGGCCACCATGCTCCGGCCTCGCGGTGCGTGGCGGTATCGGGCCTGGCCCCCAACTTCCGACGGGTCGGTGCTGTAGGCGTCAGGGCTCCACGAGACCGGCGCGGATCGCGTACCGGGTGACGTCGAGGCGGTCCCGCAGGTGCAGCTTGTGGAGGATGTTCGCCCGGTGCCGATCGACGGTCTTCGCGCTGATCACCAGCGTCTCGGCGATCTGCTTCGACGAGTGGCCCTCGGCGATCAGCTTGACGATCTCCTCCTCGCGCGGGGTGAGCAGGGTGTCTGGCAGCCCGTTGTCGGAATGCAGGTAGAGCCGGATCAGCGCGGTCACGGCGCTCGGGTACAGGAACGGCTCGCCGCGCATCGCCGCCTGGCAGGCCTCCAGCAGGTCCCGGTCGGCGACCGGCTTGAGGACGTACCCGCAGGCCCCGGCCTTGAGCGACTCGAACAGGTACTGCTCGTTGTCGTGCATCGAGAGCATCAGGATCCGGACGTCGGGGGCTCGCCGGACGATCTCCCGGCAGGCCTGGATCCCGGTGATCCGCGGCATCGCCAGGTCGAGCACCGCCAGGTCAACGCCGCCCGCCGTGGCCGCCTCGACGGCCTCGGCACCGTCCGCGGCGACCGCGACGACCTCCAGGTCCGGCTCCGCGCCGAGGCTCAGCCGCAGCCCTTGACCAGCGCCTGCAGCACGTCTACATCAGGCACCGCACGCCACCATCGTGCGCGCCGTCCTCACCGGCCACTACGGGCGCTGACACCAGACCGTGCACGACCGAACCATCCCTCCCCGGCGCCACGAGCGCACGCGGGAGGGACGTCGTCGTTCTCAGGGGCGTCTATGGATCCTCGCGAAGCCCCAGGCGGCGCCCCGCAACGCTTCGTCGGGCCGATCCCACCCGATGCCGGCGGTCTGATGACCTGTCGGCACGACCACCGGGACGAACTCGATGGGCGACGCGACCGCGCCGTGCACGCCGTACACCCGGTCGGCGCCACGGAGGCGAGCCTAGGCGCCGGCGGGGCGCGGTTCACCGCGCAACCCGGGTGCTGGACCCGGTGCGGGCCGTCTTGACATGGCCTGCATCGTCAGAGATTCTGTGTTAGGGATATGGACTCTGGCAGACAGAATTACAAGGAGTCGTCGATGACTGACCTCGACCTCGTGCTGGGAGATGTGCGGCGGGGGATGGTCCCCGCGCACATCTACAACGACGAGGAGATCTTCCGTTTGGAGAAGGAGCGGCTGTTCAGCCGGGCATGGCTGTTCGTGGGGCACGAGTCGGAGATCCCGCAAGCGGGCGACTACGTGGTCCGACGCGTGCTGGACGACTCGTTCATCCTCTCCCGCGGCGAGGACGGTCAGGTCCGGGCGCTGTTCAACATGTGCCTGCACCGCGGCATGCAGGTGTGCCGCGCCGAGATGGGCAACGCGAGCCACTTCCGCTGCCCCTATCACGGCTGGTCCTACCGCAACGACGGCCGGATCGTGGGGCTGCCGTTCCACAAGGACGCCTACGGCGGCGAGGCGGGCTTCAAGCGTAAGGGGCAGACCCTGCTGCCGGCGCCCTCGCTGGACACCTACAACGGGCTGATCTTCCTGAGCATGGACCCGGACGCCCCGCCGCTGCGGGAGTACCTGGGGGACTTCACGTTCTTCCTGGACTACTACACGCGCCAGTCGAGCAGTGGGATCGAGCTGCGCGGCCCGCAGCGCTGGCGGGTCAAGGCGAACTGGAAGATCGGCGCCGAGAATTTCGCTGGCGACATGTACCACACGCCGCAGACTCACACCTCGGTCGTGGAGATCGGGCTGTTCCGCGAGCCCAAGGCGGAGAAGCGCAAGGACGGCAACACCTACTGGGCGGGCAACGGCGGGGGCACCACCTACAAGCTGCCCCACGGGACGCTGGAGGAGAAGCTGCGCTATGTCGGCTACCCCGACGTGATGATCGAGAAGATGAAGGAGCAGTGGTCCCAGGACCAGCTCGACGTCATCGGTCGCGACGGATTCATGATCTCGGCGGCGTCGATCTTCCCGAACATGAGCTTCGTGCACAACTGGCCCCGGGTCGAGGACTCGGACGACGTGCTGCCGTTCATCTCGATCCGCACGTGGCAGCCCGTCGGGCCGGACGAGACCGAGGTCTTGTCCTGGTTCGCGGTCGATGCCGAGGCGCCCGAGGAGTTCAAGGCGCTGTCCTACAAGGCGTACCTGATGTGCTTCGGCTCAACCGGGATGTTCGAGCAGGACGACGTCGAGAACTGGGTGTCGCTGACCAACACCGCCGCCGGGACGATGGCCCGGCGGTTGCTCCTGAACAGCCGGATGGGGCTGCTGGAGGATGGCACCGAGGTCGTGCCGCCGCTGACCCGCGAGCAGTACGCCGGTCCGGGCGAGGCCCACGTCGGCTACGGCGAGTACAACCAGCGCCACCTGCTCAACCGGTGGGCAGACCTGCTGGAGAGGCCCGCGGAGAAGGTCTCGCAGGTCGAGGTCTCCGGTGTCCCGGCCGACCGGGCGGAGGCGGGGGCATGAGCCTCGACACCGCACCCACCGGTCCGAAGGCCGCCGAGGAGAGGGTCGGTGCCAAGCCCACCGGCAACGGCGGTCGGTACTCGGCGCAGTCCCGCCTCGGGGGGCACGCGCCGCGCACCGAGCGGACCGGCAGGGCCCTGCCGTTCGACGACCCGCGCCACCTGCAGGCCCACCAGTGGATGGTGGAAGAGGCCTACATCCTCGACGCGCAGAATTACGAGGACTGGCTGGACCTGCTCACCGAGGACATTCACTACATCATGCCGGTGCGGGTCACCACGGCCTTGACCGCGGGCTTCGACTCGGCACCGCACATGGCGCACTTCGACGAGAACAAGTACTCGCTGTCGCGCCGGGTGGCCCGGTTCCTCACCGAGCACGCCTGGACCGAGGACCCGCCCTCGCGGCTGCGCCACCACGTCACCAACGTCCGTACCTTCGCCACCCCGAACGAGGGCGAGATCGTGGTGGACACTGCGGTGCTGCTCTACCGCAGCCGCGGGGACGTGCGGGAGGCTTCGGTCATCTCGGCGGGCCGGGAGGACCTCCTGCGCCGGGGGGGCGAGGGCTGGCAGCTGGCTCGCCGCACGATCCTGGTCGACGACTCGGTGCTGCGCACCCAGAACCTGGCGGTGTTCCTGTGACGCGCCCGGCGGGCCTGGAGTGGGAAGGCGAGGCCGAGGACGCCGGCGCCTCCCGAGCCGCGGCGGAGCTGCGCGAGCTCAAGGCCCACCAGATCGGCGAGGCGATCACAGTGGGCAACGAGTTCTCCGAGATTCGGGTCTCGCGGGTCGAGACCCGCAACGGGGCCCGGCTGCTGATCGAGGCGCCGAAGTCCGGGCAGTGGGTCGCGTTGTGCCCCTTGGAGGTCGAGGCGCTGACCTGGCAGAACGCCCAGACCTTCTCCGCAATGATTGGCCACCCTTTCGGCCCGCTGTTCGAGGAGGACGTGTGAGCGACTGGCTCGCCGGCCGCCGTGCCCTGGTCGTGGGGGCCGGGTCCGGCATCGGCCGCGCCGTGGTCGACGCCTTCCGCGCCGAGGGCGCTCAGGTCGCGGTCCTGGAACGGGACGAGGCCAAGTGCGAGAAGCTCGCCGCGGAGATCCCCGGTCTGCCCGTGGTCGTCGGCGACGCGACCACGCGGGAGGCGAACGAGGAGGCCGTCGCCACCGCCGTGGACGCCTTCGGCGGTCTCGACGTGCTGGTGAACTGCGTGGGGGTGTTCGACTTCTACCGTGGCGTCAGCGAACTCGACGCGGATCGGATCGACGAGGCGTTCGACGAGATCTTCCGGGTCAACGTCAAGAGCCACCTGCACTCGGTGAAGGCGGCACTGCCGGCGCTGCGCGAGAGCCACGGCTCCATCCTGCTCACCGAGTCGACTTCTGCGTACTACCCGGGCCGGGGCGGCGTGCTGTACGTGTCCACGAAGTTCGCGGTGCGCGGGCTGGTTACCGCGCTCGCGCACGAGCTCGCGCCGGAGATCCGGGTGAACGGCGTGGCGCCCGGCGGCACGCTGAACACCGACCTTCGCGGCATCGGCAGCCTCGGGCTGGACGAGCGCAGGCTCAACGACACCCCCGGCCGCGCGGAGGAGCTCGCCGCGCGGGTGCCGCTGCAGGTCGCGCTGTCGGGCGAGGACCACGCGTGGAGCTACGTGTTCCTCGCATCCGAACGGGCGCGCGGGATCACCGGCGGGGTCGTGCACCCCGACGGCGGCATCGGCGCCAAGGCCTGAAAGCAGAAGGAGAGGGAAGACAAATGGCGGTCGTGAAGGCCGACCTCGAGGCGTGCCAGGGGTACGCCAACTGCGTGGTCGGCGCGGAGGACGTGTTCGACATCGACGACGGCGGGATCGTCGTGCTGCTTCGCACGACGATCAACGATGCCGAGCGCAGCCGGGTCGAGGAAGCGGCTCGCAGCTGCCCCGTCTCGGCACTCGTCGTCGAGGACCAGTGATGGCCCGCACGGTCATCGTCGGGGCGTCGGTCGGCGGGGTCCGCACCGCCCAGGCCCTGCGGGCCGCGGAGTACGAGGGCGAGATCGTGCTGGTCGGTGACGAGAACGTGCTGCCCTACGACAAGCCGCCGCTGTCCAAGGCGCTACTCGCCGGCACGACGAGCGTCGACAACGTGGGCCTGCTGACCCGCGAGGCCGCGGCGCAGACGGGGATCGAGCTCCGGCTGGGGAGCGCGGCCGTCGGTGTCGCGGATGGGGCCGTGCGGCTCGCGGACGGGACAGAGCTTCCCTACGACGACCTGGTCATCGCCACCGGTGCGCGGGCACGGCCCTCTCCGTGGGGCACGCCCCCCGGGGTGCACGTGGTCCGCTCGCTGGACGACGCCCACCGGCTGGGCACCGCGCTGCGCGCAGGCGGGCCCCTCGTCGTGATCGGCGCCGGGTTCATCGGCGCGGAGGTGGCCGCCACGGCGCTCGGCATGGGGCTCACCGACGTCACCGTCGTCGACCCGGTCGCCGTGCCGCTGTCCCGCGTGCTGAACGAGGAGGTGGCCGGGGTCTTCGGCGACCTGCACGCCGGCCGCGGCGTGACGACGCGGTTCGGTGTCGGGGTCACCGACGTCCGGGAGGCCGGCGGGGCCCTGGAGGTCGTGCTCGACGACGGCAGCGTCCTGCCCGCCGCGACGATCGTCGTCGGCATCGGGGCGATCCCGAACGACGAGTGGCTGGCGCACAGCGGCATCCCGACCGACGGCGGAGTGCTGTGCGACAGCCACTGCAGTTCGGTCGAGGCGCCCCACGTGTGGGCCGTCGGTGACGTCGCCCGGTGGTGGCACCCGGTGTACGACCGCTACGTCCGGCTCGAGCACTGGACCAACGCCGTCGAGCAGGCCGTGTGCGTGGCGCACAACATCACGCATCCGGAGGACCTGCGCAGCCACGCGCCCGTGGAGTACGTGTGGAGTGACCAGTACGACTGGAAGATCCAGCTGGTCGGCCGCACTGGGGGCGACCTGGCCCACGTGCGGGTAGACGGCGCCGATCCCGCGCGGTCCTTCGCCGTGCTCTACGGGGACGGCACGGGCCGGTTCATCGGCGCGTTGACCGTCAACTGGCCCAAGGCGCTGGTCACCTGCCGCCGCGCGCTGAGCAGGCCCTCGACGCCGCCGAGCACGGTGGGCGACGTCCAGGGGCTGCTGAACAGTGCCCGGCAGGCCTCACGCCCGACCGGTGCGGGGGCACGGTGAGCACCGCCGCGCCCGTCTCGACCGAGCTCGGGGCGCTGCGCGAAATCGTGGCGCAGGGCTGCCGGGTGATCGCGGGCCGTGGGCTCGCGGACGGCATCCTCGGCCACATCAGTCTGCGGGTGGACGCGCACCGGCTCCTCGTCCGGTGCCGCGGTCCGCGCGAGCGCGGCCTCGGGCACACGGTCCCCGACGACATCCGGCTCGTCGACCTGGACGGCGCCGAGGGCGCCCCGGGTGAGCTCGACGGCTACGCGCCCCCGAACGAGCTGCCCCTGCACACCGAGGTCCTACGCCGCCGCACCGATGTCGAGGCCGTCCTGCACGTGCACCCCCCCGAGGTGGTCGCAGCCGATCTCGCCGGCATCGCGATCCGGCCGATCGTCGGCGCATTCGACATCCCCGGCACCCGGCTCGCCGCGGGCGGCATCCCCGTCTACCCCCGCGGCGTGCTCGTCCGCACTCGCGGCCTCGCCGCGGAGATGGCCGACGCCCTGGGGGAGCGCCCTGTCGTGCTCCTGCGGGCCCACGGCCTGACCAGCGCCGCGGCCACGGTCGAGCAGGCCGTGTTGCAGGCGGTGAGCGTGGACGGGCTGGCGCGTCTCTCGCTGCGGATCGTGTCCGCCGGCGGCACCCTCGTCGACCTCCCCGAACAGGACATGGCCGAGCTCCCCGACCTCGGCGCAGGCTTCAACACCGACACCGCCTGGCGACACGAGCTCGCCCGGCTCCGCGGGGTGGTGGATCCCGACGGGCTCCCCGCCACTCCCGCCTAGTACGGAAGGACACCAGTCGATGAGCGACGACGCCCGCGACCTCGTGGCCACGGCCTCCCGCATCCTGGCGGCCCAGGGGCACGACGACCTGATCTGGGGGCACGCCTCCGTCCGGGACGACGAGGGATGTTGGATCAAGTCCGCCGAGTGGAGCCTGGGCGAGGTCACCCCGAAGCGGGTGCACCTCGTCGACGGTGCGGGCACGGTCCGCGCCGGGGACGGCCCGCGGCACAGCGAGTACCCCATCCACACCGAGATCCTCGCCGCCCGGCCGGACGTCGGCGCCGTCGTGCACACCCATCCGCCGCACGCCGTCGCCCTCGCGGCGACGGGACAGCCGCTGCGCCCGGTCAGCCACGCGGCGAACATGTTCGTGCCGCCCGCCGTGCCCCGATTCACGGCCACCGCGGACCTGATCGTCACCCCCGAGCTCGGCAAGCAGGTGGCGGCGGAGCTGGGTGACGCCTCGGCCGTGTTCCTGGTCAACCACGGCATCGTCACGGTCGGGCCGGACCTGCAGACCGCCACGGTCCGCGCCGTGGTCCTCGAGCGCGCCTGCTACCAGCAGCTGCTCACCCAGGCCTTCGGCGGCTGGCCCACCTGGTCCGATCCCGTCGAGTCCGCCGCCAAGCGCGAACACATCTACAACGAGCGCGCGGTCGGAGCGGTCTGGGACCACCTCGTCCGACAGCTGGCCGCAGCGTGAGCCGGGTTCCGATCACCCTGGCCTGCTGGGACTACGACCGCACCCGGGCGTTGTCCGACGGGCGGGTGCGTCCGGACGGCCTGGCGCTCACCTACCTGGACCTCCCGGTCGAGGAGACCTTCTTCCGGATGCTGCGGCACCGGGAGTTCGAGGCCGCCGAGATGTCCCTGGCGTCCTACGTGACCCACGTGGCCGCCGCCGCCGAGCCCGATCTCGTCGCGATCCCGGTCTTCCCGTCGCGCGCGTTCCGCCATCACGGCGTGTACGTCCGCGCGGACGACGAGCGGGAGCACCCGGCGGACCTGGCGGGCGGCGTGGTGGGGGTGCCGGAGTACCAGCTGACCGCGAACGTGTGGATCCGCGGGATCCTGGCCGACCGGCACGGGCTCCCCGTGTCCGCGGTGCGGTACCGCACGGGGGGCATGCACGAGCCGGGACGGATCGAGAAGCAGGCGCTGGACCTGCCGCCGGACATCGAGGTGGAGCCGATCCCGGCGGACCGCACCCTCGTGCAGATGCTGCTCGACGGCGAGATCGACGCCCTCTACGCCCCGCGCACGCCCCGCCCGCTGCTCGCGGGGGAGGGGACCGTCCGCACGCTCTTCCGTGACCCGCGGGCCGAGGAGGAGCGGTACGCCGCGGAGACCGGGATCTTCCCGATCATGCACACGGTGGTGCTGCGCCGCGACGTCTACGACGCCCACCCGTGGGTGGCGCGGTCGCTGTTCACCGCGTTCGAGCGGGCCAAGGCGCTGACCGAGGTCCGGATGGGCGAGGTGGCGGCGAACCCCTACATGGTGCCGTGGCTGGTCGACGAGCTGGAGCGGACGCGGTCGCTGCTGGGCCAAGACTTCTGGCCCTACGGCCTCGACGCGAACCGGTCGGTCCTGGAGGTCTTCCTGCGGTACGCCCACGAGCAGGGGCTGACCGCGCGGCGCTGGGCCGCGGACGAGCTGTTCGCGCCCGAGACGCGAGAGACCTTCGTCATCTGAGGGCGACGCGGACGCGGCGCCGGGGCGGCGCCGCGTCCGCCACCCCCGTCCCCGGGTTCGCCCGGGTCCGGGGCGGTCCGCTGCGGTGTTTCGGGGTGCCTCCGACGGTCTTGGTCAGTCGTCCCTCTCGCAGGTAGGGTCTCTGCTGTGAAGAAATCCGATCTCGATGCGACCGCTCTCGCGGGGCCGAGGCCGCCGCAGTACCCGATCGAGTCGGTCGACAACGCGCTCAAGATCCTCCTGCTGTTCGGCGAGCGGTCCGAGGTCCGGCTCACCGACATCAGCGAGTACCTGGGCGTCGCCTCCTCCACCGCGCACCGGATGCTGGCGATGCTGCTCTACCGGGGCTTCGTCCGGCAGGACCCGCAGTCGAAGGTGTACCGACCGGGTAACGCTCTGACCGGGGTCGCCTACTCGATCCTGCAGCGCTTCGATTTCCGCAAAGAGTTGCACCCGTTCCTGGAGCGGCTCAACGCCGAGCTGCGCGAGACCGTCCACCTCGGCCTCCTCGACGGAACGACGGTGCGGTTCATCGACGCCCTCGAGAGCCCGCAGGGAGTGCGGGTGTCGTCACGCCTGGGCATGTCGATGCCGGCGTCGTCCACCTCGACCGGCAAGGCCATGCTGGCCCAGATGTCCGACGACGAGGTGCGCGCGCTGTACCCGGGGGACGAGCTGCAGGGGCTGACGGAGAAGAGCATCCGCACCCGAGTCGAGCTCGAACGGCAGCTTGCCCAGATCCGCAAGCGTGGGTACGCCGCCAGCTGTAAGGAGAATCAACCGCAGCCGGTCTACGCGGGTCGCTCCAGGGTGACGCGGTAGCCGAGGTTGTGGAGTTGGCCGATGAGGCGGTCGCGTTGGCGGTCGGCGTTGCGGCGGGTGAAGTAGTCGCCGCCGAGGTCTTGGTAGTCGCAGTCGTTGGTCAGCAGGTGCCAGCTGATGACCAGGATGGAGTGGGCGACCGCGATCGCGGCCTTCTTCTTCCCGATCCGGCGTGCCAGTCGCCAGAACTGGGCCGAGAGGTAGGTGTCGCGGGTCCGGGCGGCGGACCAGGCGCACTGGGTCAGGATGTCGGTCAGCCAGACGTCGCCCTTGGTGGTCTTGCCCGAG
>NZ_FOUY01000076.1 GCF_900115005.1 Pseudonocardia ammonioxydans
ACCCGGCTCCCAGCCCGCGGCGATCGCCGGCGCGGTGTACTTGCGCAGCGTCTTGCGATCCACCCCCAAGCTGGCCGCCAGCTCATGCTGCGAGCGGCCCGCATACCAGTGGGTCAAGATCTCCACAATGTCGATCACGTCGAAGGTCCTCCTCGGCACGGTTCGGCTCCACCTCGCTGCTCGGCAACGAGACGCAGCCTTCGGTCGTCCGAGGCCCGGACCTGGCAGCGACACGCACGTCCTCCCCTGGGGGAAAACCGTGATCGCCGTGGGGGAATTACGTGATCGCGACACCCTCACACTGGGGGAATTTCATGATCGTCGACAGGCCTGGCCTCGATCGCCTGGTTCACGGTATTGATCAACGCCGCCGCCGCCGCCGTCCTGGCGCTGGCGGCGGTCCTGCTCTACGTCGTGTTCTATGCGATCGTGCTCGAGCGCCGGTCCTGGCAGAACATCATCTGGGGCGGACTGTCTGGGTGCATGCCTGTTCTCATTGGTGGGGCGGCCGTGACGGGCAGTCTGGAGTGGGCGCCGGTCGTGCTCTTCCTGGTCATCTTCTTCTGGACGCCGGCGTACTACTGGCCGCTGTCGATCCAGTTCAGGACCGACTACACCCGCGCCGGTGTGCCGATGCTGCCCGTGGTGGCCGGAGAAATCGTGGTCGACCGACAGGTCGTGCTCTACACCGCCGCGACGATCGCCACCACGCTGCTGCTCGTCCCGGTAGCCGGAACGGGCTGGTTCTACGCCGGACTCGTCGCCGCGGCCGGAGCCTGGTTCCTGCGCGACGCGCTGCGCCTCTATCGGCGCGCGCCGTCGCGGGTGCGGGCCAGCCGGTTGCGCTGAAGGTCTTCCACAGCTCGATCTACTACCTCGCGATTGTCTTCGCCGCGGTGGCGATCGACCCGCTCCTGCCTTCTGAGCTCCTGCAGTGCCGGCGCTCAGGCGTATCGCTTACCCGGGTGCTCGAGCCACCCACCTCTGCTCGGACGAGTGCGCGCTACCCCGGTCACAGTGTGTAGACGTCGATGGCTTCTGCCCCGCCTGGGTGGTGTCTCAGCTCGAAATGGACGCGTTCACCTTCGCGCAGGCTCTGGCAGCCGCCCCCCTCGATATGGCTACGCCTGGCGGTGGCGGTAGCGCCGTCGTCCACAGCGATCTCCCCGACGCCGGTCTGAGGGTCGAAGCTGATCACGGTTCCAGTGTGCACGGGATATCGCTCCTGTCTCAAGCGGAAGCCGACCGCCCGGCGCACCCGAGCGACAAGACCTGGCCGCGGCCGTGTCGGTGCGACTACTGTCGCCCTCGCGGGCCCTCCCGGCTCTTTCGAGCCGGGGCAGGGCACCGTCCACGTCTGCTGTGGCTCGAAGCCAATGTCCAAGCTGCTTGGGGTGCGATCGTGGCCGCCCCAGGTTAGCTGGGTACCGAGCTGGCAGTCGCAACCGAAGCCCAGCACGGCCCTCCGCAGCGCAGAGCAGGCGTCCACCGCTCCGAGCGCGGCCCGCATCCCGGGCCGGCAGCTCGCAGCACCGGCCCCGGTCGAGTGGATCTTCCCGCAGAGAATGGCACCGTGCCGCCGCCTGACCCGGGGGTGCTGCACCGGCCTAGGCTGCTCCGGGTCATACGATGACCGACTCTCGGGTCTCCGGAACGAACAGGTCGTCGACTGCGAGTTGCCGTGGGGTCAGTCCCTGGTCGTGGGCGTAACGGAGGAAGACCTCGAGGACGGCGCGATTGGGGTCGACGCCGTAGGCCCAGTGGTCGCGGCCCAGGAGCGCACGGGTGCGCCGTAGCTCGTCGGCCGCCCAGGGCAACAGATAGGGGTTCGCGGCTTCCTCTGCCATCCGGTCTTCGGCTAGTTCCTTGGCGTGGGTGAACCCGTCGAGCAGCGATCGGGCCAGCCACGGGCGGGCCCGGTACACGTCCTGCCGCAGCACGACGGTGTGCATGATCGGGAAGATTCCGGTCTCGGCCGCGTAGCGTTCCTCCTCCGCACGGGGGTCGGTGAACAGCCGGCGCACCGTTGTGTCGCCCTCGCGCATCGGCCGCGGTGTGCGCGGGGCGTAGAGGGCGTCGATCTCTCCGGCGGTGAGCATGTCGACCAGCGTGCGGTCCGGCGGGATCGGCGACGCCTCGACCCCGGGCGGCAGGTCAACCGCCTGCTTCTCGACCCGACCCGGCTCGTGCATGCCGCCGGTGCGGTATCGGACGGCGTCGATGGGCAGGCCGTGGCGGTCGGCGAGGATCCCCCGGATCCACACGACGGCTGTCAGCTGCCACTCGGGTACGCCGACCACCCCGCCGGCCAGGTCCGCGGGCTGCCGGGCCGGGCTGTTTGTGCGGACGTAGATCCCGCCGTGGCGGAAGGCGCGAGACGGGAACACCGGGATGGCGACGAGGTCGGGGGACGTGGCGCGGCCGAGGTGGGTGACGTAGGAGGCCAGCGACATCTCCGCCGCGTCGAACTCGCGGTGGCGCAGCATGCGGAAGAAGGTCTCCTCCACCGGCAGGTCCAGGTAGGTCAGATCGACGCCGGTGGGCCGAATCCGCCCGTCGGCCAGTGCCCGTGTCCGGTCGTAGTCCCAGCAGGCCAGGCTGATCGGGGCGCTCACGCGACCCGACTCCGTACTGCTTCGTGGCGGAGCCGTGCGACCCGCTTCGTTCTTTGGCTCCCGTGTGTATGCACCCGCGCCTTCCCCTCCATGCTCGTGGCCATCTCAGATCGCTGTGGGGCCGACGACACCGTGGAGCCGGGCAATCTCGTGCCGCCAGCTCGTGTCGGTGTTGAACCCGGCGCCGAGATCCGGGAGCTCGGCCAGGTCGGCGTCGGGCAGGTCGACCAGGGTCCCGCCCGCGGAAACGATCCGCAGCGACAGCCGGGCCAGGCCGTCGATGCTGATCGCCTGCAGCACCGACTGCTCCACCGTGGCGGCGGCGCTGGTCAGTCCGTGGGCGCGGAGCAGGACGACCGGGCGGTCCCCCATGGCCTGGACCATCTCCTGGGCGAGACCACGGTTACGGACCAGCACGCCGCGGGGGTGTACCGGGACCCCGCCCGCGGCGAGCCGGGTGCCAGGGATGTCGAAGGCGCCGACGATCGGCCGGATCGCGATGCCGGCCAGGTCGGCGGCGACGACCTCGGGCGGATGGGCGTGCAGCACCGCTGCGACGTCCGGGCGGTGGCGCAACACCTCGGTGTGCAGCGGTAGCTCGTTGGGCGGTGCGTAACCGTCGAGCTCCCCCTGGGCACCAGGTCCTCCGTCCAGGTCGACGAGCCGGATGTCATCGGGGGTGGTGTAGCCGAGGCCGCGTTCCTGCGGTCCCCGGCAGCGCACGAGCAGCCGGCGCTCGTCGGTCCGCAGGCTGATGTGTCCGAGGATGCCGTCGGCCAACCCGCGCCCCGCCAGTACCCGGCAGGCCTGGGCAATCAGTTCCCGCTGGGGCGCCAGCTCGACAGAGGCTGGTGCGACGGTGCTCATGACGCCGCCCGAGCGGGCGGTCGCGCGTTCTCCACGAGCGTGTGCACCTGCCCTACCGGAGCGGGCTCCGTCGCGGTCTTGGTCAGCACTCGCCGGCACGTGATCAGTGCCTTGGGCCAGTTGACGACGAGCGCGCCGACGAAGCGGTCGGACTCGTCGGAGTAGAGCACGGCGAAGGATCGGTGCGGGTTGGTGCCGTCCACCCGGACGTGTGCGAGTTCGCCGCCGGTGCGTCCGACGAGCTGGATCTTCCAGTCGTATTGGTCGCTCCACACGTACTCGACCGGCGCATGGCTTCGGAGCTCGTGCGGGTGGGTGATGTTGTGGGCCACGACCACCGCTTGCTCGACCGCGTTCGTCCAGTGCTCCAGTCGCATGGTCTGCCCGTGGCCCGGGTGCCACCACCGGGAGACGTCTCCCACCGCCCATACGTGCGGGTCGGAGACCGAGCGGCAGAAGCGGTCGCATAGCACGCCGTCCTCGGTGGCGATCCCGCTGTCGGCGAGCCAGTCATCGTTGGGCACGGCCCCGATGCCGACGACGACCGTGGCGGCGGGCAGTACGGTGCCATCGTCGAGCCCGACCTCGAGCCCGGCGGGTATCTCCCGGATGTCGGTGACGCCCACGCCGAAGCGGGCAGATACTCCGCGCTCGGCGTGCAGGGTGCCAAATATGGTGGCGACCTCCGGGTTGAGCACACGCGACAGCGGTACCGACATCGGGTCGACGACCGTGACGTCGTCGAGGCCGAGGCCCAGCGCGGTCGCCGCGACCTCGGCGCCGATGAACCCGGCGCCGACGACCACGAGCGGCCCCCCGGCCCGTAGGGCGGCGGCGAGCGCGCGCGCATCCGCCAGCGTCCGCACCACGTGCACCCCGCGCGGGGTTCCCCACGGGGACGGGCGGGGCCGCGCCCCGGTCGCGATCACGAGGGCGTCGTAGGGTTCGGCGGTGCCGTCGGCGAGCAGTACCTGGTGTTGCTTCCGGTCGAGGCGAGTGGCCGGGCTGCCGAGCACGAGCTCAATACCCGCGGCGGCCGCGGCCTCGGCGGTGAGCAGCCCCACGCTGTCCAGGGTGGCGGTGCCGGCCAGCAGCGCCTTGGACAGCGGGGGTTTGTCGTAGGGCGGGACATCCTCGTCCCCGATCAGCGCGATCTCCCCGGGGTAGCCGGCGGCCCGCAGTGCCTGGGCTGTGCGGACGCCACCGACGGATGCTCCGACGATCACTGTGCGGGCCATCAGTCGTCCTCGATGACCAGCGCTGACACCGGGCAGCTGCGGGCCGCTTCCTCGACCCGGGTGCGATCGGCGTCAGGAATCGTCGTCTTGAGCAGGACCACGATTCCGTCGTCGTCGATGTCGAACACGTCCTCCGCGCCGACCACGCAGTTGGCGTACCCTTGGCACGCCGCGAGGTCGGCCTTCACGACCGCCATGTCGCCTCTCCCTTTCTGTTGTCTTAGGCCTTGGCGCCGATGCCGCCGTCGGGGTGCACGACCCCGCCGGTGATGCCGCGTGAGCGGTCCGAGGCCAGGAACACGTAGCTCCACGCGTGGTCCTCGCCGGACAGCGCGACCTGCAACGGCACCCGTGCGGCCAGCTCCTCCGCCCGACCAGGGGTGTCGCCCAGTCGGCGCTCGTCGAGTCCGAGACTGCCGATGCCGCGCAGGTCGGTGTTCAGCGTGCCGCCGGGTGCCACACCGTTGACCCGGATCTGCGGTGCCAGCTCGTGCGCCATCGCCGTGACCAGCCCGCGCACGGCGAACTTGGTCGACACGTAGAGCACCCCGCCTCGACCGGGGTAGTAGGCCGAGGTGGACTCGGTGAGCAGGATCGTTCCTCGGCTCTGCCGCAACGCGGGCAGTGCCGCCTTCACCGAGTGCAGGTGGCTCTTGACGTTGACCCGGAAGATCTCGTCGAACGCGTCGTCGATCCGGTCGGCGTCGAGCTCGCCGACGCCACGGTAGAAGTCGAACACGCCGACGCAGTTGACCAGGACGTCCAACCCTCCGAACGCCTCGACCGCGGTCGCGACGGCCTTGTCGTTGGCCGCACGGGTGGTGGCGTCACCGACGACCACGGGCAGCCCGGGTATCTCCGCGGCGAGCGTGGCGCACTTGGCCTCGTCCCGCTCCAGAACGGCCACCTGGGCTCCCTCGGCGCGGAAGGCATCGACCACCGCGCGACCGATCCCGGAGCCCGCCCCGATGACCAGCGCCCGCTTGCCCTCGAGCCAGGCGCTCACGTCTCCTCCTCGAACAGCGGCCCGAACGGATGCCCGATCATCGCGGAGAAGGTGGCTGCGTTCTGCCAGGTCAGTGACTCCATCTCCAGCGGGCACAGGGCTACCCATTGCCCGGACTTCGGGGCCTCGATCAGCAGCCGAGCACCGTTGCGTGTCTCCACGCGCGAGACCCGGATCTCGGAGAACTCGTTGCCGATCGTGATGGCCTCGCCGCTCTGGTGGGCCTTGAGCTCGCGGAGTTCCGCGGCGGCCGCGGCCGCCGCGGCCGCGTCCTCGGCTTCACCTTCCCAGTGCAGTTCGGGCCGGTTCACAGGAAGATCGCCAGATTCTGGGTGCGCAGCACCGAGTCGTCGACCAGGATGGTGCGCCGCGCGAGTTGCCAACCGTCGCCGACCTTGCGGAGGAGATCTTCGCGGCCGGCCGAGATCACCGATGCCTCGCGGACGTCGCCCCGGCTGCGGTAGAGCAGGACCGCGGTGTCGACGATCAGCTCCTCCGGGTTCGGGGTGGCGAAGGTCCGCACGTTGGAGATGTGATGGCGCAGCCGCGAGGGTGGGTCCTCGGTCCACGCGTGCTCGGTGAGGAAGCGCGCCACCCGGCGCGACAGCGAGTACTTGTTCTCATCGAAGTGCGCCATGTGCGGTGCAGAGTCATATCCTGCGGTCAGCGCGGTGGTGACTCGCACCGGCATGATGTAGTGAATGTCCTCGGTGAGCAGGTCCAGCCAGTCGGAGTAGTTCTGGGCGTCGAGGATGTAGGCCTCCTCCACCATCCAGTGGTGGGCCTGCAGATGACGCGGGTCGTCGAACGGCAGTGCACGGCCGGTTCGCTCGGTGCGCGGCGCGTGCCCGCCGAGGCGGGACTGTGCCGAGTAGGGGCCGCCGTTGCCGGTGGGCTTGGCACCGGCCTTGTCCTGCTCGGCCTTCGGGCCAGTGGTCGCGGCGTCGAGACTCATGCCCGCTCCTCCGTCCGCTCGGCCGCAACACCGGAGACCTCGACCTGGGAGACCTTGTCGACGGGCTTTTCCAGCACGTCCGCCCACCGGTTGAGCAGGTGTCGCTGGTTGTACTCGCCGTAGCCGACGTGGGCCTCACCCGGGCCGGCGTACTCGTCGCGGGTCAGCGGCGGAACGACCTCGGTGCCGTCCTCGAGCAGACCCATCCGGCTGTTGAGCAACAGCCGTCGGGCCATCGCCCCGGACGCGGTGCTGGTCAACGAGACCCAGTTCTCCACGTCGTCCTGCTCGAACATGCCGGTCGAGCCGAAACACATCAGGTAGGCCTTGTAGGACAGCGCCTTGAACTCCTCCGGAGCCTCGGCATCGACCGCGAACCAGGACAGCACCTCGGTCTCATCCGGGCCCACCGGCTGCCAGGTGCGCAGTGAGATGAACGGCAGCACGTCGTCGGAGTCCTCGACCCGCGGCCAGTTGTGCACCATGCTCATGTTCGGAAACGCCGACGCCGCGGAGATCATGAACCCGTCCCGGCCGATCACGTTCAGCTGGTCGTCCGACCACTGCTGCTTCATCTTCTCAATCATCACGTCGGGATAGCCGACATAGCGCAGCTTCTCCTCCAGCGTGCCCGGCGGCAGCTTGTAGGTGGTGCCGCCGCCGTTGCCCGCCCAGTAGGTGTTGCCGTCCTTACGCTTCTCGGCCTTGGGCTCGCGGAACAGCCCGATCTCGACGACCGAAGTGTGGGTCTGCGGGGTGTGGTACATGTCGCCGGCGAAGTTTTCGGCGCCGATCTTCCAGTTCGCCTTGACCCGCCAGCGCTGCGGGCCGCGCAGCTCGATCCCGCTCGCCGACTGACGCGTGTAGTAGTCCAGGTAGAACGTGAAATCGCCCAGGTACTCCCGCAGCGGCGGCGCGTCCGGGTCCATGCTGAGGAAGATCAGCCCGTTGTAGGTGTCCAGGGACGGCGCCGGGAGCAGGGTCTGGCCCTTGCGCTTGAAGCCGGCCTCGCCACCGTAGGCGTCCTTGTGGAATGGCAGCCCCACGATGCGGCCGTCGTTGCGGTACGACCAGCCGTGGTATGGGCACCGGAAGTGCGACGCGTTGCCCATCTCGGCGCGGCAGACCTGCATGCCGCGGTGCAGGCACATGTTGAACAGTGCGCGGACCTGGCCGTCCTCGCCGCGGGACAGGATGAACGAGTCGTCGAGCACGCGGCGCACCACGTAGTCGCCGGCCTGAGGGATCTCCGAGTCATGGCCCACGAAGAGCCAGGCCCGGCTGAAGAGCCGCTCCCGCTCCAGCCGGAAGATTTCCTCGTCGTTGTAGATGTGGGCGGGGATCATCCCTCGCCGCACATCCCCCAGCACGAGGTCGAGGTTGGTCATCGACGACTCCTTGCTTGTTCTCTGGCTGTCAGAGTGACTATCCGATTTACAGAATCGGTGACGGCGCGTGGCGTGTCAAGCCGTACCGCGACACAGCACGGCGCCCCTGCCCGACAACAGGCAGGGGCGCCGAGGTCTACTACTCAGCCGTCAGCCGTGCAGGGCGGCACCCGCCTCCTGCACAACGCCGAGCAGGATGGCCCCGATCCGAGCCTGGTCCTGCTTGGACATGCGGGAGGTCGGCAGGGCGACGTTGAAGGCCAGCCGGGCGGGGGCACGATTGGGTGCGAAGGCCACCGCCACCGACGACACCCCCGGCTCGCTCTCTTCGGAGCTGACCGCGTAGCCACGCTTACGCACCAGCGCCAGCTGCCGGTCCAGCTCGGTGCGGCTGCGCAGGCTGTTGTCCGTGAGCCCCTCCAGCTCCTCGTCCGGGAACAACGAGTGCACCTCGGCCTGGGACATCTGCGCGAGTATCGCTTTGCCCGTGGAGGTCGAGGTCGCCAGCAAGGACATGCCCAGTCGGGAGGCGACACGGACTGCCTGCGGGCTCTCGATGGCGTCGATGAACCGGACCACGGTGCCGTCCAGCAGCCCCAGATGCACGGATTCGCGCAGCTCCCCGTTCAGTCGTTCGAGGAACGGGTGCAGCTCCGCCCGGAAGTCGAAACGCTGCAGGATGGAGTAGGCCACCCCGGTCAGGGCGGTTCCCGGGCGGTAGATCTTGGTTCGGGCGTCCTGCCTGACGAAGCCGCGATACAGCAGCATGGCCAGCATTCTGTGCGCGGTCGAGGAGGCGACCCCGAGATGGTCGCTGACATCGGTGAGCCGCACCTCGGAACGCTCTCCGAACAGCAACAGGATCTTCAGGGCGTTGTCGACCGACTCGATCGGGTACTGCGGCGGCTTCGCCCCGGCGCCGTCCGCCCCGTCCGGCACTGATTTCTTCACAGCAGAGACCATACCTGCCGTGATCGCGACCAGCGGCACATCATGCCCGGCGCGCGCGGGCCAATGTCTGGTTCGGTAGTTCGCCGAACCGGGACCGGTACTGCGCCGAGAAGCGCCCCAGGTGAGCAAAGCCCCACCGCAGGGCGACCGCGCCGATGCTCACGTCGGGGTTCCCCGAGCTCAACGCCGTGTGCACTCGCTCCAACCGGATCTCGCGTAGCAGTCGGCTCGGCGTGGTGCCGAGCTCGTGGCGGAAGGACGCCTGCAGCGCACGGACGCTCATGCAGGCGACCCGCGCCAGGTCCTCGGGACGCAGGTGTTCGTGCGCGTGGGCGCGCATGTAGTCCACGACCTCGGCCACCCGTCTGCGCGGCATGCCCGCGGCGCCCGCGATCGTCCGGGTGACACCTGCGGCGGCCAGAACTTGGCACAGGACGAAGTCCTCCAGTCGCCGGCGCGCCAGGTCGGCCGCGGCGAGGCCCGCCGGCCGGTTGAGCTCATCTGCCAGGAACTCCACCGACCGGCGCAGGCCCTGCCCCTCGGGGGTGCCCAGGTCGAGTGCGAACGGGAGCTGCAAGGGACCGTCGGGGCTCTCGCCCGTCAGCTCCGCATAGCGGCCCTCCAGGATGGTTCGGGGCACTTTGAGGATCAGCTGGGCCGCGTCCGCGCTCCACGCCACCGTGGTGGGCAGATTCGGGAGTAGCACCAGGCCGCTCTCGCCCGCCCAGGTCTGTGCGGTCGCGTCCCGCCGGTCGCCCTTCGTCCCCCCGCGGAGGGTGAGGTTGATGTGGTACGTGTCGCAGGTTGGTGGCATCGTCAGCGTTGCCTCGCCGCCGTAGGCGACATAGCCCAGGGTCAGCACTTCGTCGGTCCACGCGTGCAGCCGCAGACCGAGTCGACCGTCGGCGAGGCTGAGCCGGTGCTCGAGGTAGGTGCGCGCGATCCAGTCGTGCGCCACGTCGGCATCGGCGGTGTGGACGATCTCGTGACGGTCGAGCGGCAGGTTCAGCATCGGTCTCCCGTTCCGCGGTGAACAGGGGCACACGAAGCCTAGCGCCCTCCGGAGGCCAGAGGAATCCTCTGGAGTCTCTCAGACTCGCAGGCCGGCCTCCTTCAGTAGCGGCATGATCTTGTCGTCGAAGTAGTCCAGCTCGGCGCTGTAGTCGAGCAGGCCCATGATCATTCCGCCCATGCCCGCGGCGTGGATCCGGCCCAGCTCGTCCACGACCTGCTCGGGGGTTCCGATGATCGGGTAACCGCCCCAGCCGGCGATGAACCGGTCCTGGAACGCCGCGATCTGGGCGTCGAGCGAGCGCATCTGCATGCCGGCGACCTTCATCAGGTTGTTGGCGCCGTCCCGGTCGCCCTTGTCCAGGATGTCCTGGTAGACGGCGTGAGCCTCGGCTTCGGTGTCCCGGCAGACGATGAGCCCGTAGGTCATCGCGGACACGTCCCGGTCGTAGTCGGTGCGGGCCAGCTCACGCAGTCGCTTCGTGTAGTCGGCCATGTCCTCGACCGTGGTCATGGCCGCGAAGTTGACGTCCACGTTGCGCGCCGAGAACGCCATCCCGGCCGGAGAGTTGCCTGCGTTGATCAGGACCGGGCGCGGCCCCTGGACCGGTTTCGGGTAGGCCTCGACGTCCTGGCAGCTGAAGAACGTCGATTCGACGTCGAAGCTTCCCGGCTCCGACCACAGCCGGCCTACGAAGTCCATCCACTCCTGGCCGTAGGCGTAGCGCTCATCGTGCTCGCGCTGGGTGCCGTCGAACATCTCCATCTCGGGGCTGAACCAGCCCATCACGATGTTGAGCCCGAACCGGCCGCCGCTGATGTGGTCGATGGTGGTGGCCATCTTGGCTGCGACAATCGGGTGCACGGTCGGCACGTGCGAGGTCGCGAAGACCGTGATGCGTTCGGTGGCCTGGGACAGGCCTGCTGCCCAGGTGTAGGTCTCGAAGCAGGTGCCGTTGTAGTTGGTGGTGCTGCCGAACCCGCGCCAGCGGGCGACCGGCACCAACGCCTCGAACCCGATCCGGTCGGCCTTCTGGGCGATCTCCAGGGTGTGCGGCCAGGTCAGCTCGTAGCCGGTCGCGGCCTCGGACATGGTCAGGCCGTAGGAGCAGTTGGTTCCGAACAGGCCCAGTTTGAGGGGCTGCTCGGCGAACATCGCGTTGGTGGTCCGGCCATCGGCCAGCGGCGTGTTCTCGTGTGGTGCGCGGGGGGTGGCGGGAACGAGTCCGAGCTCGGCAGCGATTGCCATCTCTTCTCCAGTTCGGTGGGCGTCATCGACCGTGTTGTGCCAGCCTGGTCTGTCCCGTGCGGCCCACCTATCCGTCTGACGCCGCGCGTCGTCCATCCTGCGCTATCCGCCTGCGGAGGGCGCGCAGCGTCGCTCCGTGCGAGGTCACGACCGGCGCACCGAGATCCTCCAGTGCAGCCGTGGCCGCATAGGCGGGCCAGTTCATGCAGATCAGAAGGAGCGCGTCGCTCGTTGGGTCCCAGGTGCGGCGGGCCAGCTCGGCGATATCAGCAGGGTCTGCCAGCGAGATCGCGAAGCCGTCGCTGGTGCTCTGGCCAGCAGCGGCGAGTACCTCGAACCCGTTGTCTCGCAGGTACTGATGCTCGATCGCATCGAGTGCCGGTGGGTAGGGGGTGATCACGGTGAGCCGACGTGCCCCCAGCTCCTGCAGCTGTTCCACGACCGCGAGCATCGTGGTGGTCATCGGAGTTCCGGTCCGGGCGGTCACCTCCGCGCAGGCCAATTCATCAGCCTCTCGACCGCGCAGTGCACCTGACGCGGTGCAGCACGACACCAGGAGGTCGACGCGGGCGGCGACGAGGTCGTCGACCGCTCGTGGAAACTGTTCCTCCATCGCCTCGAGATCTGCGATCGCAGTGCCGCACAGCGCGACTCGAGTCGCCAGAAAATCGATCTCCGGCATGGCACGGGCGAACAATGGCTCGGTGATCACCTGCACGCTGGGTAGCACCAGGCCGACCCGCGGGGTCATGTCCGCTGTCCCACGAGATGGGCCGGGTCGCCGACCGCAGCACGTACCTGTACCTCGTCGAACGACATCCCCCCGAGGCTCGATCGGGCGGTCCGAGCACGGTGCCGAGCCAGCACGCGAGGAATCCCGCCGGAGCGCAGAACACCGCTGGGTTGGTCAACGGCACGAACGCGGAAGCACCGAGCACGCTCGGGCTCAGCAGGGTGAGGACTACGGCGGCGCCCAGCCCGACGACGGTGCCGCAGATCGCCCCAGTGGAGGTGAATCGGCGCCAGTAGATGGTGCACAGCAGCACCGGCAGGTTGGTGGCTGCGGCGACGGCAAGGCCGAGAGAGATCAGGAACGCCAGATTCAGCCCACGCGCGCCGAGCGCGAGCGCCATCGCCACGATGCACACCGCGAAGCTGGTGATGCGGGCCGCGGTCAGCTGGCTACGTTCGTCCACCCGCCCGCGTTTCAGCACGGCCCCGTAGAGGTCATGGGCCACTGCCCCCGAGGTGGCGATCACGAGCCCCGCGAGCACGGCAACGATCGTCGCGAAGGCCACCGCCGCGATGAAGCCGAGGAACACCTGCCCGCCCAGTACCTCGGCGAGCTGCGGCGCGGCCAGGTTCCCCGCCGAGCTGGCCCGGTACAGCGCGTCGGGGCCGACAAGCGCGGCCGCGCCGTAGCCGATCATCGGCAGGGCGATGCCGAACAGCCCGGTGAACACGCCGGCGGTGATCACGGACTGGCGGGCCACCCGGGCGTCGGGCACGGTGAGAAAACGGATCAGCAGATGGGGGAGGCTGGCGATACCCAGCCCCACCGACACGTTGAGTGAGAACAGGTCCAGGGCCGCCCAGGTGCTGTGTGGGGGCGAGGGGCGCAGTAGCCGGCCGTCCACGGCGCCGAACACGGCGTCCGGGCTCATCCCGAACCGCGCTACCGTCAGCACCACCAGCGTCAGCGTGCCGAGCAGCAGCAGCGTGGCCTTGAGGATCTGGATCCAGGTGGTTGCCAGCATCCCGCCGAGGGTGATGTAGATCGTCATCAGCACGCCGATGCCGACCACCGCCACCCGGTAGTCCAGCCCGGTCAGCAGGCTCACCAGTCCGCCAGCGCCCACGAACTGGGCGACCATGTAGATCAGGCTGATGAACAGTGTGTTCACCGCCGCGAGGCCGCGCAGCGTGTTGCGGGAGGAACGGCCGGTCAGCATGTCAGCCAGGGTGTAGCGGCCGAGGTTGCGCAACGGCCCGGCGACGAGAAACAGCATGAGGCAGAAGCCCAGGGGTACACCGAGCATCGTGTAGTAGCCGTCGAACCCGCCGAGCGCGATCGCGCCGGAGATGCCGAGGAACGCGGCGGCAGAGACGAAGTCGCCGGTGATGGCAAGGCCGTTCTGCCAGCCACCCAGGCGACCACCGGCCACGTAGTGGTCGGCCGCCGTGCGGTTGCGTCGCGCGGCCCGCCAGGTGAGCAGCAGGGTGGCGAGCACGACCGCGACGAAGATGCTCATAGCAGCAGGATTCATTTCAGCCCCCTCTCTGGCGCTGAAGCGCAGGTCAGCTGGACAGCCCGCCGGCGCCGACAATGTCCTGGCCGGTGATGAAGGACGCTGCCGGGCCGGCCAGAACACGGCTGCTGCGGCGATCTCCTCGGGGCGTCCCTGCCGTCCCAGCGGGACCTTGGCCGGCGCCGGCGCATCAGAGTCCCGCCTGCCCGCCGGCTGGTCCACTCACCCTGCTCCAGGCGGATCACGCCGAAGCCGGCCTGCGCGAGATCCTTGGTCGCCACGGCGCCCGACGGGCCGGCGCTGATCACGAGTGCGTCGTAGCGTTCTCGCTGCGGGCCTGGTTCCCGGTTCATCGCTGATCTCCCACGCTGTGAACGGCGTCGATGGCCAGTGCATCGAGTCGTGCGGCCCGGCGGCCGTAGATTCCCGACACGATCCAGCCGACCACGAACAGGGCGAAGGCCCACAGGTAGGCCCACGTCAGCGACCCCGCCACGGCCTCGCTGAGCACCTCGGTCATCGCGGTCATGATCGGTAGGGCGAAAAAGAGGGCCGCGAACGGCACCAAGCAAGCAAGCGCCAACCGGCGCCGGGCCCGCCGGAACCGGATGAATTCCGGGCTGCCCGCAATCGCGGCCCACTCCGGCGCCCCGGCCCCCAGGGCCCCGGCAAAGTCAGGATGAGCGACTGCTGACCTGCGGCGACACGCGGGCGTAGGTACGAAGGCGGGCACGGGGCCCGACGTGATCATGAGGGTGTCGAAGTCCTTGATCACGTCAGGAAGCCCGTGCCCGCGTTGTCAGTGTCCCCGATCGTTGCTGCCCTGGATCAGGTGGAGGTCGACCTCGATGAGGTGATCGCCACCGCTGCGACCGAGCCGGCGCCAGCTGTGATGTTGTCGCTGGTAGAGGCGTTGTCGCAGGTTCCCGACCCGCGCAAAGCGCGAGGAGTGCGCCACGACGTGCTCGCGGTGCTGCTACTCGGGGCGTGTGCGGTGCTCTCG
>NZ_FOUY01000092.1 GCF_900115005.1 Pseudonocardia ammonioxydans
CCTCAAGAGCGGCTGAACAAGGAGATCCGCCGTCGCACCGACGTGGTCGGGATCTTCCCCGGCCGCGACTCCCTGATCCGCCTCGTCGGCGCCGTCCTGGCCGAACAGAGTGATGAGTGGACCGAGAACCGCCGCTACATGGGCCTCGATCTACTGGCCCGCTCACGCATCCGCATCGTCACCACCGAAGCCGCACCGACCGGCAGCGAGGCACTCATGACAACCGAGGCAATAACCGCCTAGAATCCCGAACCAAGATCACGCGGAGTCGATCTCATACACCACTCCGCCGGACGTGACCGACAGTCCGGCGAAATCCGGGCCAGGCGCGAGGTACTGATGTCGGTTGGTGATGTCAGGCGGGCGGGAAAGGGCGACGGTGTCCCGGCACTCGTCCGCATGCGGCAGGACCACCGGCGGCTCTGAGTAGGGCTCCGGGCAGCTCCGGACATCAGTCGGCCGGCGGAGCCTTGTCCCGCTTTGCACCGACGTCCTGCTCCGGTCGACCCGGCACGTCCCGTCCGGCTGTCGTGACGGCGGTGTTATCCGGCGCGGCTGTCCCGTTCCCTGCCCCGCGGGGCGGCGCGCCAGCCTCCGCCGGCTGTTCCGGCCGACGTCCGGAGACGACCACGGTGGTCAGGGGGCCCTCACGCCGGAACCCGACCCGCAGTGCCGCGAGCATGCCGCAAACCATGATGAAGATCGGCAGGCCGATCACGGTGATGACCTCCTCGAGCGCGCTGATCGCTTCGTCCCCGCCGAGCAGCAGCAGGGCGGCGGCGAGCCCGCCGAGCGAGAGCGCCCAGAACAGTCGCTGGCGCAGCGGGCTCATCTCGCCCGTGCCGGAGCAGAGCATGTCGACCACCAGCGACGCCGAGTCCGCGGAGGTGACCAGGAACAGCACGACCACGATGACAGCGATACCGGAGATCAGCGTTGCGAGTGGGAGCTGTTCGAAGAACGCGAACATCGCCAGCGAAGCCCCACTGTCGGCCACGGCGGTGGAGATCGGGCCGCCCTGGCCGTCGATGCCGTCCGAGGCCATCGCCGACCAGCCGAAGATCACGAACCAGACGACCGTGAACGCGGCCGGCGCGAGCAGCACGCCGCCGACGAACTGGCGCACGGTGCGGCCGCGGGAGATGCGAGCGAGGAACACGCCCATGAACGGCGCCCACGTGACTGTCCATGCCCAGTAGAAGACGGTCCAGCTCGCCTGCCAGCCCCAGCCGCCCGGGTCGGTGTAGGCGGCGAGCGAGTCGTTCCAGAACGACAGCGGGATGATGCTGCTGGCGTAGAGGCCGACGCTCTCGACGAGCGAGCGCAGCAGGAAGACCGTCTGCCCGCCCGCGAAGAGGACGAACAGCATGAGCCCGACGGCGATGCCGATGTTGAGGTTGGACAGCCGCTTGATGCCCTTGTCCAGACCTGCCGCCACGGAGAACGTCGCGATCACCGCGACCAGCAGGACGACGCCGACGCGCAGTGCGGTCGAGTCCGCCATCCCGGTCAGCGCGCTGATGCCGGCGCTGATTTGGGAGGTGCCCAGGCCCAGCGACACGGCGAGGCCGAACATCGTGCCGAGTACGGCGGCCACGTCGATGGTCTTCCCGATGGGGCCGTGGATGCGGTCGCCGAGTAGCGGGTAGAAGACCGACGAGACCCGCAGCGGCAGGTTGTAGCGGTAGATGAAGAAGCCGAACGCCAGGCCGGGCAGAGTGAAGATCGCCCAGGTGTGCAGGCTCAGGTGGTAGAGCGCGAAGGACATTGCGTCCTCGGCGGCCTGCGCGCTGTACGGGGCGACGCCGTCGAACGGCGGCTCGCTGAAGTGCGAGATCGGTTCGGCGACGCCCCAGAACATCAGGACGGTGCCGATACCACCGGCGAAGAGCATCGAGAACCAGGACAGGTTCGAGTACTCCGGCCTGTCGTTGTCGCCCCCGAGCCTGAGGTTGCCATAGCGGGAGAGCGCCGCCCAGGCCAGGAACGCCAGCCAGACGGTCACGCCGAGCACGAAGAACCAGCCCAGGTTCGTGGTGATCCACTCCCTGCCGGCGGCGAACACGGTGCCGATCGGTCCTGGGAAGATCAGTAGGAGGGCCAGGAAGAACAGCATCAGCCCGGCCGACCAGAAGAAGATCTGCGGGTTCGTCCGCAGCCCCATCCTGTTCGCGAGATCCTGCAACGCGATCACTCCTCCCCGATCGACGGGCACGCCGCATCGGGCGTCCACTGGCGGGATCGGTAGCCGGCACGGCGTCGGCGCAATCGCGCAAGAATGTCCGATTGCTGTCCAACTGTCCACTAATGATTCGTGTCGGCGGCTCCTGTGGTGCCCGCCGCGGCCATCTGAGCCGCACTCATCTCGGATTCACAACGATGTGTGACCACCCGACCTGTTCGGGTGTCGGGAGCTGCCTGCGCTGCTCCTGGGGGCAATCAGTCGAGGTGGACAGGCAGCTCGTGGTAGCGGGTCCAGAGCGGCATCGGCTCGAGTACGAGTTCGTCTCGTGGGACGGCCAGCGAGAGCCGGGGTGAACGGGTCAGTAGCGCCTGCACGGCGATCCGGGCTTCGAGGCGGGCCAGGTTCGCCCCGAGGCAGAAGTGCGCGCCGTAACCGAAGCCGAGATGGTGGTTGGGGCTGCGGGTGATGTCGAACCGGTCGGGTGCGTCGAAGGCCTCCGGATCCCGGTTCGCCGAACCGAGCAGCGGCATGACGGTGGAACCGGCCGGGATCGTCCGGCCGTCCCAGTCGATGTCCTCGGCGGCGGTCGCCGGTTTGGTGCCGCCGACCGGTCCGCAGAAGCGCACGATCTCCTCGATCGCGGAACGCCAGAGGCCCTCGTCGTCGGGCGCCTGTCGGAGGCGAGTCATCTGGTCGGGGTGGTCGAGCAGCGTGACGACGGCGTTGGTGATCAGGTTGTAGGTGGTCTCGTAGCCGGCGATGACCAGCGTGAACACCATGGCGACGACCTCGTCCTCGGTGAGACGGTCGCCATCCTGCTCGGCCTGGATCAGGCCCGTGAGGATGTCGTCGCCCGGGGCGGAGCGTTTGCGGGCGACCAGGTCCCGGGTGAACGTGATCAGGTCTCCGACCTGCTCGTCCCAGCCCTCGGCGCTGCGGTCGCTCAGCAGGGCGGCCACCCCGTCCTGGAACCGTGGGCGGTCGGCCTCGGCGACCCCGACCATCTCGGAGATGACGGTGTAGGGGATGGGCAGGGCGAAGTCCTGACGCAGGTCGACGACGTCGCGATCGGTCAGAGCGTCGAGTCGATCATTGGCGAGTTCGCGGACCCGCTCGCCGAGCTGAGCGGTCATCCTGGGGGTGAAGGGCTTGGACACGAGCGTGCGCAGGCGCTTGTGCTCCGGATCGTCCTTCATGATCAGCGACTCGGTGCTCAGCAGCCGTAGGTGCTCGGGCAGGCCTGCGGCGATCGCCGCCCCGCCGGCAGGTGAGCGGGGCAGCCGGGGATCGGTGAGCATCGCGCGGCAGTCGCGGTAGCGGGAAAGGATCCAGATCGGTTGGGAGACCGGTCCGTAGACGAGCTCGGTCCGGGCGAGTGGGGCGTTCTCACGCAGCCACGCGTAGTGCCCGAGCGGGTCGGCGCTGAATTCGGGTGTCCCGATGGTGAAGGGGGCCTCGGGAACCGGTGTGGTGGGAATGCTCATGGCCGGTGCTCCTCCTCTGGTCGGGCGCCGCGTGCGGCGCGGTCACCGGGCCGTCGAGCGCATCGCTCGGCGACCGGGCTGTCATGGCGGCCTGGCGCCTGCACGGCGTCGAGCACCCAGGCTGCTGCGTCGGCGATGGCGTGCGGGTTCGTGTGCGACAGCAGGTGGCCGCCACGGGGGATGATGGTCGTGGAAGCGTGCAGCAGGCCCGCCGCCGGCGGCTGTACTCGCCGCGGGGTGAAGAACCGGTCGTGCTCGCCGACCAGGACCTGGCAGGGCGTCGTCCGCCACCGGGTGATGACGGGGTCCGGCAGTGGCGGTGGCGCCAGACTGCTCCGGGTGTGCAGGGCCGCCAGGGTCATCCACTCGACCAGGTGGTCGTGGTCGGCGACGACGCCGTCGCCATACATCACCGCGAGCATCCGCGCCGACCTGGCCGGAGTCGGCTGGGCCAGCCAGGGTAGTGACGCCCACAGCATCCCCGGGGAGAGGCGGGCGTCGGTGAGCCCGGCCGGGGCGGCCAGGACCAGGCCGGCGACCTGTGAGCGCGGGGTCGCGCACAACGCCACCGCGGTGCCGCGTGATTCGCCCACCAGAAGCACCGGTCCGTCGCTGACGGTCGCGAGAACGTGGTCGAGCCAGTCCCGGTAGACGCCGACGAGATCGGCACGTGGGCGCTCCCCGGTACTCAACCCGGGTTGCCCTGGCAGGTCGGGCACGGTGACGCGGAAGCGGCCTGCCAGAGCTCGGATCACCGGGATCGAGGTAGCAGCGTTCATGTTCGTCCCGGGCAACAACACCAGCTCCTGCGGGCCGGGCCCGGCCGTCGTCAGGTGGGTCGGGCCGAGCGGGGAGTCCACGAGCCGTCGGTCTGCCGAGGGCAGACGCCGGTCCAGCTCGTCGGCACACCAGGTGCCCAGCGCTGCGCGTCCTGCTTCCGACCGGTAGATGTCCACCGAGTTTCCTTCCGGACGTAGAAACGTTGAACTACGCCGACCAGGCTTCCCGGCACACCGGAAATGACCGTACGCCCACGTGTTGCCGGGGGAAAGTGTTTACCCCCAAGGGGCCCGGCCGGGGACCGCGGCGCTGTCAGAGTTCGCCGTGGCGGCGGCCCCAGAGCAGGCAGCCGATCGGGACGAGCACCAGCTGCACGCCGATCACGACCGCTACCGCGAGGTTCGTCGGGAGGAGCACGAGCACCGCGGCGTAGAGCACCGCCAGCAGCATCACTGCGAGGACGACTCGCCAGGGCACCCGTGTGCCGGTGCAGCGGGCCGGTGGGTGGACGATCCCTTCGGTGCCGTCCATCAGCCGGTGGAGGTCGGGGTCGTCCCGACGGGTCACACGCGCGATTTCGTCCAGTATACGACGTTCACGCTCATCGAGGGGACGCACCTGACGATCCTCGGACACGGGTCTCGCTCCCTCCGGACTGTCACGACAAGCGTGAGCTGCGTATGGAAGGCACTCATCTTCCACCGGGCCATTCCCGACCTCGCCCAAGTCGTTCCTGGATCGTTACTCGTGGCTGACGAGCTGCCAGGAGAGACAAAGTCGCAGGTCAGTGCCAAGCAGCTCGCGGACCGGGAGGGCTCCGTGTGCGGTGCCTGCCGGATGCCGTCCGCCACAGACCGTGTGACGAGCTTAGGATCCGCCCGACGTAATACGGGCATTTCACTGGTTGAGATCGATACGGGTCAGGCACAGGAGGATCTTGTGATCAGCCGCTACCTGAGGGAGCACACCAGCCCCCCGGTGTTCGTGAGCTCGGCGGTACTCGCGGTCGGGTTCGTGTTGTGGGGGGTGATCTCGCCGGGTTCCCTCGGTACCGCGGCCACCGCGGTCAACTCGGTGATCACGACGAACTTCGAGTGGCTCTACATCTTCTCCGCGAGCGTGTTCGTCGTGTTCGTGATCGTGTTGATGTGTTCGCGCTACGGACGGGTGCGGCTCGGCCCGTCGGACTCGACGCCGGAGTACCGGACGATCTCCTGGTTCGCGATGCTGTTCACCGCCGGGATGGGCATCGGCCTGGTGTTCTACGCGGTGTCCGAGCCGGTCACGCACTTCCTGGAGCCCCCGGTCGGCGAGGGTGGCACCCCGCAGGCCGCCGAGAACGCGATGCTCTACACCTTCTACCACTGGGGTCTGCACCCGTGGGCGATCTACATCGTGCTCGGGCTGTCGCTGGGCTACTTCGCGTTCCGCAAGGGCCTGCCGCTGCGCCCGGCCGCAGCCTTGTATCCGCTGATCGGGAACCGGATCAACTCCTGGCCGGGCTACCTGGTCGACGTGCTGGCGGTGTTCGGCACACTGTTCGGGCTGGCGACCTCGCTGGGCATCGGCGGTCAGCAGGTCGGCGCCGGGCTGGAAGCGCTCTTCGGGATCGAGAACACCACGGGCCTGCAGGTCCTGCTGATCCTGGCGATCACCGCCGTGGCGGTCGTGTCGGTGATGCTGGGCATCGACAAGGGCATCCGGAACCTGTCGCTGCTGAACCTGTGGCTGGCGTTCGCGCTGATGCTGTTCGTGTTCTTCTTCGGTCCGACCCGCGATCTGCTCAACGCCACGGCCGCCAACGTCGGCACCTACCTGCAGCAGTTGCCAGGGCTCAGCTTCGAGACCTTCCCCGGCAACGAGGACGCCCAGACCTGGCAGAACAGCTGGACCCTGTTCTACTGGGGCTGGTGGATCTCCTGGTCGCCGTTCGTCGGCATGTTCCTGGCCCGAATCTCCTACGGACGCACCATCCGCCAGTTCATCGGCGGCGCCCTGTTCGCCCCGGTCGGGGCGTCCATGGTCTGGCTGACGATCTTCGGTGACAGCGCTCTGGAATCCCTGCTCGCCGACCCTGCGCACCCGCTGGCCACCGCCGACGCCGAGACCTCGATCTTCGTGCTGATCGACGGACTACCGGTACCGCAGTTTCTGGCAGTGCTGGCCTCGGTGCTGGCGATCGTCGTGGTGGTGCTGTTCTTTGCCACGTCTTCGGACTCCGGATCGCTGGTCGTCGATATCCTCACCAACGGTGGCGACCCGCACCCGAAGTGGCAGCAACGCCTGTTCTGGGCCGTGCTGGAGGGTGTCATCGCCGCGGTGCTGCTCGGCGCGGGTGCCGCTTCCGGGGAGGACGCGCTGTCGGCGCTGCAGACCGCCTCGATCGTGGCCGGCCTGCCGCTGTGCATCGTGCTCATCCTCATGGCGATTGGCCTGAGCCGGGCGCTGCGTAGCGAACGGTTTGTCGTCGCCCTCCCGGCGGAGCCCTCCCCGCTGGTCAGTATGCGCTCGGGGCCCCGGCACGCATCCGTGCCCGATACTGCCGAGCACGGGGCCGGCGCCACGACCGAAAGTGGTAACGCCCAGGCCGTGCATGACCCCGACCATCCGCTGATGTCGGAGACCGAAGTCGCCGAGGTCTCGGCGTGGCGACCGGACACGGATGGTCACGAAGGCTCGTCCACGCAGCTGCCGGAGCGGGCCCGAGATGACTCATGACGTGGAGACGTTCCCCATGTTGGTCCGCAGCCGGGGCTGAGCCCCGCCGTGGTAAGTCGGGCACGTCTCGCGCGCGATGACGATCGGCCGCTGCGCACCGCTCCCTCCGGCTGGAGAAGGACGAGGAAGACTATGGCCCGGGTGGCCATGCCCGACACTTCCGCGTAGGCCACGCTCGCAGTGGTGTGACATGAACCGTCGCATGGTCGGTCGTTCCGCGGGCCGCGAGGCCGTCGTGGGTCGCGTCCCGCGTGCATCGACATGGGTGATTCCGTACTGTCGCTTCTGGTGTGCCGGGAAGTCTGGTCGGCGTTGCTGTCATCGTCGTCCGAAGGGGCCCTGTGGGCACATCGTCTTTTCGTTTCCTGACCCTGCTCGGCCGTGGATCGCGGAGCCCGCTCTCACGCATCGCTGAGATCCTGCGTACTGAGGCCGTCGGCGGTGTCTTGCTCGTGACCGCCGCCGCGCTCGCGCTGCTCTGGGCCAACTCGCCGTGGGGTGAGGTCTATACCGCGTTGACCGAGTTCCGGATCGGGCCCGCCGCCCTTCACCTGGATCTGACGCTCGCCCAGTGGGCGGCCGATGGGTTGCTGGCGATCTTCTTCTTCGTCGTCGGATTGGAACTCAAGCGCGAGTTTGTCGCCGGGGACCTGCGTGATCCGCGACGTGCGGTTCTGCCGATCGCGGCCGCGGTCGGCGGGATGATCGCGCCGGCATTGCTGTACGTGGCATTCGCAGCCCGGGCGGGAGGCGGGGCTCTCTCGGGGTGGGCCATCCCGACCGCCACCGACATCGCCTTCGCCCTCGCCGTCCTCGCAGTGATCAGCACCCACCTTCCGGCCGCGCTGCGCACGTTCCTGCTGACCCTAGCCGTGGTTGACGACCTACTGGCCATCACCATCATCGCCATCTTCTACACCGACTCCCTGAGCCCGGCCCCCCTTCTGCTGGCTCTGCTGCCGCTCGGACTGTTCGCACTGCTTGTCCAGCGTCGGGTGCGGTCCTGGTGGGTTCTACTACCGCTGGCGTTGCTGACGTGGGTCTTGGTCCACGAATCCGGGGTGCACGCCACCGTGGCCGGCGTACTGCTCGGGTTCGCCGTCCCCGTCCTGCGCCGCGGGGACGGGCCCGGCCCGGGGTTGGCCGAGCACTTCGAACACCGGTTCCGCCCACTCTCGGCCGGTATGGCGGTCCCGGTGTTCGCCTTCTTCGCCGCCGGGGTCACCGTCGTTGGCGGTGAGGGGATCGCGGCTCAGATTGCCGATCCGGTCACCGTCGGCATCATGGTCGGTCTCGTCGTGGGCAAGGCTCTCGGTGTCCTCACTGCCACGTGGCTCGTCCAGCGTGTCACTCGCGCAGCTCTCGCTGCCGAGCTGAGCTGGTGGGATGTGCTAGGGGCGGCGTTGTTGGCCGGGATCGGGTTCACCGTCTCGTTGCTGATCGGGGAACTCGCATTCGGTGCCGGCAGCGATCGCGACGACCATGTGAAGATCGGGGTGCTGTTCGGCTCGCTGCTGTCGGCGCTCACCGCAACGGGCGTACTGCGCATCCGAAACCGGCACTATCGACGGCTCTGTGCCGAGGAGGAGTTCGAGCACAGCCATGGAGGCGTGCCCGGCGCACATCGAAGGCGAGGCGAAGCACATGGACGCAACTGACGCCTGAACGCCATGACGGCCGCAACTGTGCGTCGCTGAGCAAGCCAGCAGAAGATCGGGTTACGTCCGCGGAGGTGGTGTACGGGTTCGTCGCTGGTGAGCGGCGTGGCGTCGTGACGTGAGACGGCCACCGCGTGATCTTTCTCGAGTACCGACCAAGGAACTCCAGGAAGGACCACCACGATGGCCGCACCACACAGTGTGGACCCTGCCCAGCTTGTCGAGGAGCTCGCCTCGGCGGGTGTGTCGCCGGATCTGTTGCAGACGATGATCGCGACGATGGCGAACGCGTTGATGTCGTCGCAGGCCGATCAGCAGTGCGGGGCCGGCTATGGCGAGCGCAGCAGCGAGCGGACGAACCAGCGCAACGGCTACCGGGCCCGGGAGTGGGACACCCGAGCGGGCACGATCGA
>NZ_FOUY01000077.1 GCF_900115005.1 Pseudonocardia ammonioxydans
CCTGTTCACCACCCACACCGGCGACGACGGCGTCATCCCTTTCGACCGGGCCCGTGACCGGCTCGACACCATCACCGGGGTCGGGAAACGGGCCGCCGAAACCATCATCGCCGAGATCGGCGTCGACATGACCCGCTTCCCCACCGCAGCACACCTGGCCTCCTGGGCCGGACTCGCACCGGGCAACAACATCACCGGAGGCAAACGCGGCTCGGGCAAGACCACCAAGGGCGACGTCTGGCTGACCGACATCCTGACCCAGTGCGCCTGGTCCGCCGCCCGGACCCGCGACACCTACCTCTCGGCCCAGTTCTGGCGACTGGCACGCCGGATCGGGAAGAAGAAGGCCGCGATCGCGGTCGCCCACTCCATCCTGGTCATCAGCTGGCACCTGCTGACCAACGACTGCGACTACCAAGACCTCGGCGGCGACTACTTCACCCGCCGCAACGCCGACCGCCAACGCGACCGCCTCATCGGCCAACTCCACAACCTCGGCTACCGCGTCACCCTGGAGCGACCCGCGTAGACCGGCTGCGGTTGATTCTCCTTACAGCCGCGATAACCACTCACGGGTCACACGAACACCCACACCAGCCCCGCGGCGGCGAACCCGACGACGGACAGGATCGTCTCCAGGACCGTCCAGGTCTTCAGGGTGTCCTTCACCGACATGTTGAAGTACTTCGCGACGATCCAGAACCCGCCGTCGTTGACGTGGCTGGCGATGATCGAGCCCGCGGAGACCGCGACGACGATCAGCGCGATCTGCGGCTGCGAGTAGCCGCCGTCGGCGACGGTCGGACCGATGATCCCCGCGGTCGTCACGATCGCGACGGTGGCCGAGCCCTGCGCGATCCGCAGCGCGGCACTGATCAGGTAGGCGGAGACGATCACCGGCAGGCCGATCGCCGTCATCGACCCGGCCAGCGCGTCACCGACCCCGGTCTCCTGCAGGACCTTGCCGAAGAACGCACCGGCCCCCACGACGAGCAGGATCATCCCAACCGGGCGCAGCGACTCGCCGGAGATCCGGCTCAGCTCGGCCATCGACGTCCCGCGCCGGACACCCAGCAGGTACATCGCCAGCAGCACACTGATCGTCAACGCGATGGCGGGGGTGCCGAGGAAGACCAGCACGTCGTGCAGGGTGGTGCCCTCGGCCAGCGCGACCGAACCGACCGTCGCACCCAGGATCAGCAGCATCGGCACCGCGATGATGAGTGCGATCAGGCCGACCGACGGCGGTGCGGTCACGACCGCGGCCCGCCCGGCGGTCCCGGCCGCATCCGGTTCGACGGTGCCGGTCACGGCCTGCCGGGCACCACCGGAGGGCGCGCCGGCGCCGGGCACCGGGTCCGCGGCGACGGTCGGGCCGCCGTCGCCCGCCGGGGCGCCACCGGCGGGCCCGGACCCGCCCGGGACGTCCTCGGGGACCTCGACCAGCACCCGCTTGCCGATCACCGAGCCCCACCACACGCCGCTGACCAGCCACGCCGGGATACCGCAGAGCAGACCCATCGCGATGATCCAGCCCATCCCGACGCCGAGCAGACCGCCCGCGGTGACCGGGCCGGGGTGCGGCGGCAGGAACGCGTGGGTCATCGACAGGCCGGCGAGCATCGGCAGCGCGTAGAGCACCAGCGAGCGCCCGCCGCGCCGGGCCGCCACGTACACCAGCGGCGCCAGCACGAAGATCCCGATGTCGAAGAAGACCGGGATGCCGAGCACCAGTCCGGTGATACCCATCGCGAGCGGTGCGCCCTTCGGCCCGAACAGCCGCAGCAGCCGCTCGGTGAGCGCGTCCGCTCCCCCGGACCGTTCCATGATCGCCCCGAGCACGGTGCCCAGACCGATGATCGGCGCGATGTGGCCGAGGATCCCGGCGAACCCGGTCTCCAGCAGCGAGTCCGACGAGCTGATCGGGGTCCCGACCAGGTCGGTGATCGAGACACCGGCGACCAGGGCCACCAGCAGGCCGGTCACGATCAGCGCGATGAACGGCTCCAGCCGCAGCCTCATGATCAGCAGCAGGAGCAGCGCGACGCCGGCCACGGCCAGCGTGAGCAGGCCGGACGTGTCGTTCTGCAGCCAGTCGAGGAAGGCCGTCATCGGGGTTCTCCTGCAGGGGCGTCAGCGGTCCGGGCCGGACCGGTGCGTAGCGGTGAGCAGAGCAAGGGACGGGTGGTGCGCCCCGGTGAGCAGGGCAAGGGGCGGGTGGTGCGTATCGGTGCGCAGAGCAGAGGAGCCCAGGTCATGCCGTGCTCCCGTCGGCCCGGCGGCGCAGCGCGCGGCCGGCCAGCGCCTCGGTCCGGTCCCCGCCGTCGATCGCGACGGTCCCGTTCACCAGGACGTAGCCGATCCCGGCGGCCTGCTGGGCCGGCTCGGCGAAGGTCGCGGTGTCGGTCACCGCGTCCGGGTCGAACACCACCAGGTCCGCGGCCCACCCGGTCCGGACGAGCCCGCGGTCGGCCAGCCCCAGCCGGGCGGCGGCCCGGCCGGTCAGGTGCGCGACGCACTCCTCCAGCGTGAACAGGCCGAGCTCGCGGCAGTAGTGGCCGAGGTAGCGCGGGAACGTGCCCCACGCCCGCGGGTGCGGCTTCGCACCGGTGAGCAGCCCGTCGCTCCCCCCGGTGTGCCGCGGGTGGCGCATGATCGCGCGCACGTTCTCCTCATGCCCGACGTGCTGCAGGATCCCGGTGCCCAGGTCGTCGCGTAGCAGGATGTCGACACATGTCGCGAACGGGTCGTGCGGACCGGCGATCTCGGCGATCGTGCGCCCGACGTGCCCGGCCAGCTCGGGGTTCGTCACGCCGCTGATCTCGATGGTGTCCCACTCGGCGACGACGCCGTGGCAGCCGTCCGAGCCGTGGACCTCCAGGTCCTCCCGGATCCGGGCGAGCGTGTCCGGGTCGCGCAACCGCGCGAGGGTCGCCTCGTGCCCGCCGGACTGCGACCAGCTCGGCAGGATCGCCGACAGGGTCGTCGCGCCGGGCAGATACGGGTAGGTGTCGAGGGTGACGTCGGTGCCGCGGGCGATCGCCGCGTCCAGCATGGTGATCAGCTCGCCGGCCCGGCCGCGGTTCGGACCGAAGTTTAGCGTCGCGTGCGAGAGGTGCAGTGCGCAGCCGGCCCGGTCGGCGACGTCGATCATCTCGGCGTAGGCGTCCAGGGCACCGGCGCCGTAGCTGCGGTGGTGCGGGGCGAAGAACCCGCCCAGCTCCCCGACCGCGCGGCACAACTCGACGAGCTCGCCGCCGTCGGCGTACATCCCAGGGGTATAGGTCAGCCCGGCCGAGAGCCCCACCGCACCCTCGGCCATCCCGGTGCGGACGACGTCGGCCATCCGCGCGATCTCCTCCGGGCCCGCCGGCCGGTCGTCCCAGCCGCAGACGAGCGCGCGCACCGTGCCGTGCGGCACCAGGTAGGCGGCGTTGCCGGCGATGCCCGCGTCGAGCCGGTCGAGGTACCCGGCGACGCTGCGCCAGGTGAACAGGTCCGCACCCGGGTCGCCGTTCCACCCGGCGATCTTGCGGCGGAGGACGGCGAGGACGTCGTCGTCGACCGGGGCATACGACAGCCCGTCCTGGCCGAGCAGCTCGGTCGTCACCCCCTGGGAGATCTTCGCCAGGTGCGCGGGCTCGGTGAGCACCCGCAGGTCGGAGTGAGCGTGCATGTCGACGAAGCCGGGTGCGACGACCATCCCGCGCACGTCGACGACCCGGTCCGGGCTGCTGCCCGCGCCGTCGCCGATCGCGGCGATCCGGTCGCCGTCGACGAGTACATCGGCGGTGTAGCGGGGTCCTCCGGTCCCGTCGACGACGGTGCCGCCGCGCAGCAGCGTGCGCATCAGAAGAACGTCCGCACCAGGTCGGCGACCCGCGGGTCGGGCTCGTCCGCGTGGTCCACCAGCGGGATCCAGCGCCACTTGTCGAATGCGGTGCACGGGTGCGACAGACCCAGGCGCACCACCTGGCCGACCGCGACCGGCTCGTCGGTCCGCAGGAAGGCGTGCTGGTCGTTGACGGCGGTGACCTCGCCGGTCAGCGGGCGGGCGGGCCGGCCGAGCTCGTCGGCGATCAGCTGTGGTTCGGGCAGGCCCTCGTCGAAGGGGACGTCGCGCTTGCCGGCGTCGAGCAGCGCCAGGCCGGGCTCCGGGGTGGACACCACCCGGGCCCAGACGTGCATCGCCGACCGGAACGGCTCGCCGTCCTCCCGGGCCAGCGGGGAGATGCCGCGGTAGAAGCCGTCGTCGTGCACCAGGTAGGCACCCGAGCGCAGCACCACCCGGGTGCGGTCGTCGGTGAGCCCGGCCAGCGCGGCGACGACCTGGTCGAAGTACGCGCTGCCGCCGGCGGTCACGACGACCTCGTCGGTCTCGTAGAGCGGGAGCAGCCGCCGGTGCAGTGCGGCGAGGTCGTCGAGGTAGGCCCGGACGGTTCCGAGCGACTCCGGCGACGGGTCGTGGGCGAGGGCGCCCTCGTAGCCGCCGACGCCGCCGAGCCGCAGCACCGGGCTGGCGACGACGGCCGCGGCCACCCGCTCGGCCTCGGCGACCGACCGTGTCCCCGTCCGGCCGCCGGGCGCGCCGAGCTCGACGACGACGGTCAGCGGCCGCCGCGGCGCGCCGGCCCCGGCCTCCATCGCCGCCACGGTGTCGAGCGAGTCGACCCAGCTGAGGAGCTCCAGCCCCGGATCGGCGTCGCGGGCGGCGGACACCGCGCGCAGCCCGGCCGGGTCGACCAGCGAGTTCGCCAGCATGACCCACCGGACACCGAACTCGATCGCCACCGCGGCCTGCCACGGCGTCGCGACCGTGATCCCGCGGGACCCGGTGCGCAGCTGGAGGTCCCACAGCGCGGGGGCCATCGTCGTCTTGCCGTGCGGGGCCAGCTCGACACCGTGCCCGGCGCACCAGCGATCCATCCGCGCCGCGTTCGCGTGCAGTGCGGACCGGTCGAGGGTCAGCACCGGCGTGGCCAGCGCCGACAGCCGGGGCGCGGACGCCAGCCACTCGCCCACCGTGCCGGTGAGCGGCGGGACCGACTTGGCGAACGGGCCGGGTCGTTCCCCACCGAGCGGTCCGAGCCGGAGACCGGCCTCCGTCGCACTCGTCATCCCGCACTCCCCTCTGAGCTGCAACGTTGCGTATTTTGCAGCGCTGGTTGCGTATTTCGGTGTCGCCGTTCTAGCATCGGCCGGACACCCGGGTCAACGGCAGTGGAGGGGTTCGAGGAGTGGAAACCGCAGGTCGGACGGGTCGCGTGGTGTGCTTCGGCGAGGCACTCGCCCTGGTGGCGGACCCCGGCGCGCTCGACGACCCCGCCGCCCCGGCACGGGCCGCGGGGGCCGAGGTGAACGTCGCCCTCGACCTCGCCGCCGCCGGGGTGCCGGTCTCCTGGATCGGCCGGGTCGGTGACGACCCGCACGGCCTCCTGATCACCCGCACCCTCGCCGCGGCCGGGGTGGACACCGGCGGGATCGAGGTCGACCCCGCACACCCCACCGGCCGCTACGCGAAGTCACTGGAGTCCGGTGTGGACGGCCTCCGGACCCGGATGCACTACCGGCGCGCCGGCTCCGCGGCCTCGACCGCCGGGGCGGAGCTGGCGCAGCGACCGGCCGTGCGGGAGCGGCTCGCGGCCGCGTCCTGGCTGCACGTCGGCGGGATCACCGCCGCGGTCTGCCCGGCGGCCCTGCGGGCGCTGGCGGCGGGGACGGGGTCAGTGGGGGTGGGCGCGAGGCGCCCACGGCCCTACCGGGTCTCGTTCGACGTCAACTGGCGCGAGCAGATGTGGCCCGACGGCGACCCGGCCGTCGTCGCCGACCTGGCCGGGCGGGCCGACGTCGTCCTGACCGGGGCCGACGAGGCGGACCGCGTGTTCGGCACCGCCGACCCGGCCGGGCTGCGCGAACACCTGCCGGGGCCGGAGCTGGTCGTGATCAAGGACGGTGCCGAGCGGGCCGTCGCCGTGCACCGCGACGGCACCGTGACCACCCGACCGGCGCTGGCCGTCGACGTCGTCGAACCGGTCGGGGCGGGGGACGCCTTCGCCGCCGGCCTGCTGACCGGGCTGGTCCGCGGCGAGGACGTCGGCCGGTGCCTGCGCCGCGGCCACCTCGGCGCCGCAGCCGTGCTCGTCGTCGACGGCGACTCGGCCCCGCCGCTGCCCGCGCGGCTGCTCGACCTCGGCGTCGAGGCGTGGGCGGGCCTGCGCATCGGCCCGGGCGGGATCGTGGAAGGGGTACCGGCATGAGTGCGAGCCTGGCGAAGGCCTTACGGATCCTGACCGTGCTCGGTGACGGGCCGGCGTCGCTGGACGAGCTGGCGACCCAGCTCGAGGTGCACAAGACGACCGTGCTGCGGCTGTTGCGCACGCTGGCCGACGAGCACTTCGTGCACCGCGACGCGCAGCACCGCTACCACCTCGGTGCGCAGCTGTTCGAGCTGTCGTCGCGCGGGCTCGACCAGCGCGAGGTCCGCTCCATCGCCGCCCCGCACCTGCTCGCGTTCAACCGCGCCCACGGCCACACCACGCACCTGTCCGAGCTGGTCGGCAGCGAGATCGTCTACATCGACAAGCTCGAGTCGCACGACCACGTGCGGATGGCGTCCCGGGTCGGCCTGCGCGGGCCGGTGCACTCCACGGCCGCCGGGAAGGTGCTGCTGGCCGACCTGCCCCCGGCCGCGGCCGCCCAGGTGCTCGACGGTGCGGACCTGAGCGCCCGCACCCCGAACACGATCATCGACCGCGACGCCTACCTCGACGAGCTGGCCCGCGTCCGCGAGCAGGGCTGGGCACAGGACCGCGAGGAGAACGAGCCCTCGATCAACTGCATCGGGGCACCGGTCCGCGGAGCGGCCGGAACCGTGGTGGCCGCGGTGTCGGTGTCCGTGCCGAGCATCGTCGCCACCTACGACCAGCTGATCGAGCTGGTCCCGTCCCTGCTGGCCGTGACCGGGACGATCTCCCGGGACCACGGCTGGCGCCCGACCCGAGAGGATCACTCCCGATGAGCACGACCGTCGTCTCCACCCCGGACGCCCCGGCCCCCGCCCACACGTTCAGCCAGGCGATCCGCAAGGGCGGCCTGCTGCAGGTCTCCGGACAGGGCCCGATGGACCCGGCGACCGCGACCTACATCGCGCCGGGGGACGTGAAGGCACAGACGCTGCGGACGCTGGAGAACGTGCGGGCGATCCTGGAGGCCGGCGGGGCGTCGGTCGCCGACGTCCTGATGTTCCGCGTCTACCTCACCGACCGGGCACACTTCGGCGCCATGAACGAGGCCTACGGCGAGTTCGTCGCGCAGCACGTGCCGGACGGGAGCCTCCCGGCCCGCACGACGGTGTTCGCCGGGCTGCCGCACGAGGTGATGCTGGTCGAGATCGACGCGCTCGCCGTCGTGGCGGACTGACCCGCCAGACGATCGGAGTGAGTGCTCACTCATTGACGGAGTGAGTACTCACTCCGTAGTCTCGTCGTCATGACCGCACCCGAGAACCCGAGCACTCGCCGCCGCGCTCCCGGCATGTCACCCGAGCAGCGCCGCGAAATGATCATCAGGACCGCGATTCCGCTGATCGCCGAGTACGGCACCTCGGTGACGACCGCGAAGATCGCCCGCGCTGCGGGCATCGGCGAGGGCACGATCTTCCGGGTCTTCGCCGACAAGGACGAGCTGCTGCAGGCCTGCATCACCGAGGCGCTCTCCCCCGAGAACGCGGTCCGTGAGCTCGACGCGATCGACGTGTCCGCGCCGCTGCCCGACCGGCTCGCGGAAGCCGCCGAGGCGCTGCAGGCGCACATGTCCAGGATGGGCGCGATCCTCGGGTCGCTGGGGCACGGCGGCGGCAAGCACCCCGGCACGGTGCGCGGCGCGGGCCGGGAGGAATCCGCGACCCGGATCCGCGCCGCCCTCGCCGAGCTGCTGGAGCCGGACCGGGCTGCCCTGCGCCGACCACCGGAGCAGGTCGCGGCGCTGTTCTTCGGGCTGCTCTTCGTCCAGCCGCGTACCGGGGACGAGCCGGACCTGACACCGCAGGAACTGGTGGAGGTCTTCCTCCACGGGACGCTCTCGGGGAGCGCGGCGTGAGCACGCGGCGACGACGCCTCGGGGCGACCGCCTCGGCCGTCCTGGCCCCCGTCCTCGTGTGGCTGGTCACCGACCCGCTGCTGGGACACCGGCTGCGGATCGCCGACGGCGAGCAGGTGCTCGACCTCGGTGCCGGACCCGTGACGGTCGTGGCCCTGCTCGCGTCACTCTCCGGCTGGGGACTGCTCGCCGCCCTGGAGCGATTCGGGCCGCGGCACGCCCGCGCCGTCTGGGCCGGGGTGGCCGCAGCGGTACTCGCCGTGTCCTTCCTGCCGCTCATCGACGACGGCATGGACGGCGGAACCCGGGCCGCGCTCGCGGTGATGCACCTGGTTGTCGCAGCCCTGCTGATCCCGGGGCTGCTCGGCCGGCCGGGGGCCGGTGCCGGAGCCGCGGGCCCCGATGTTCGCTCTCAGCGCGCGTAGCGCAGCTCCGCCCGGGCGCGTGCCTTGGCCGCCTCGACCTCGCGGTCCTTGGGCGGCGCCGTCGTGGTGAGCCCGCCCAGCAGCTCCCGGGTCGCCTCGGCGACGGCGGCGACCGCCTTCTCGAACGCCTCCGCGTTGGCCTGCGACGGCTTCGACGCCCCGGAGATCTTGCGGACGTACTGCAACGCCGCGGCGTCGACCTCGTCGGCCGTGGCCGGCGGCTCGAAGTTGTGCAGGGTCCGGATGTTGCGACACATCGGCGCCTCCGGCGCTCGTGAGTGGTTATCGCGGCCGGAGCCACGATAACCACTCACGGGCCGTCTCAGCCCCGCACGACGTGCATCGACTCGTCCAGCTCGCCGGCCTGCTGCCGGGCGTTGAGCACGGCGAGGCGGGTGAAGGAGTTGTCGAACGCGTCCTGGGTCAGGCCCCGGGCCTTGTACTCGGTCGCGAGCTGGTCGGCTCCGGCCGGGATCGTCCAGGACGCCTCGAAGCCGAGCTCCTTGCGGGCGCGGGAGAAGTCGACCCGGTAGGAGCGCGGGTCGTTCCCGGCCTCGCCGGTGATGTTCAGCGTCGAGCCCGGCACGGCCTCGATGACCGCCTGGGCGATCTCGGCGACGGTCCGGTTGTTCTTCTCGGTGCCCACGTTGTAGGCCCGGGCCCGGACGACGTCGGCCGGCGCGCCCAGCGCCGCGACGACCGCCCCGGCGATGTCCTCGGCGTGCGCCAGCGGGCGCCACGGGGTGCCGTCGGAGAGCACGGTGACCTCGTTGGTGAGGACCGCGCGGCCGACCAGGTTGTTCAGCACGATGTCGGCCCGCAGCCGCGGCGAGAAGCCGAACGCGGTGGCGTTGCGCATCGAGACCGGCACGAAGTCCGTGGAGGCCAGCGCGGCGAGATCGTCTTCCACGCGGACCTTGGAGATCGCGTACGGGGTGACCGGCTTCAGCGGGGCGTCCTCGTCGACGAGGTCGTCCCCGGACTGGGCACCGTAGACTGAGCAGGTCGAGGCGTAGACGAACCGCCCGACCCCGGCCTCCTTCGACAGCGTCGCCAGCCGCGTCGAGGCGTGGTGGTTGATGTCGTAGGTGATCTCCGGGGCCAGCGCGCCCAGCGGGTCGTTCGACAGCGCCGCCATGTGCACGACGGCGTCGAAGCCGGCGAGCTGCTCGACGGTGACGTCACGGACGTCGGTCGACATGCCCTCGACGTCCGGGGTGTCGAGCTGCCCCAGCACGCACGAGGCGAACAGGCCGGAGTCGAGTCCGGTCACCTCGTGGCCGGCGGCGGCGAGGATCGGCGCCATCACCGTTCCCAGGTAGCCCTGATGTCCGGTGAGCAGTACCCGCATGGTGGTCCCTTCGACTGTGTGGTTCAGGCAGGTCAGGTGGTGGGGCCGAAGCCGGGGACCGGCTCGGACCCCGCGATCGGCGCGACCGAGAGGGTCAGCTTCTGGACGTGGAACGCCTCGGCGTAGCGGGCGTGACACTGCACGCCCCGCACCCGCGCGATGCCGCGGAACGTCTCGTCGTCGAACCAGGTGCGGTCGCGCTGGGAACCGTAGTGCTCGTTCAGCTTCGCGATCTTCTCGCGCAGCACGGGTTCGCCGAGCGGCAGGTAGACCGTCGGCTGGGCGAGGTCGCCCTCCCACTTGAGGATCTCGTAGCCGAGCGTGAGGTGGTCGCGGTACGCGGTCGGGATCATCTGCGCCAGCGTGCGGTGGTCCTGGTGCGCGTCGTGCGGCGAGGGCCCGATGACCAGGTCCGGCTCGCCCCGGGACCGCAGGTCCTCCAACGCCATCTTGGCCCGCTCCCAGTGCTGCGGCACCCGGCCGTCGGGCAGGTCCAGCACGATGATCTCGAGGTTCGCACCCGGGCAGAACGCGGTGAGCGCCGCCCGCTCCTCCTCCTCGCGCAGCGAGCCGGCGCCGGTGAGCACCAGCGCGGTCACCCGGACCCCCGGGTAGGCGCGGCACAGCTCCAGCAGGGTGCCGCCCGCCCCGATGGGGATGTCGTCGCAGTGCGCGCCGAGCAGCAGGATGCGGTCGAGCCGCTCGGGCAGCAGGTTCAGCACGGTGTCTCGTTCTCCCGGAACTCGCGCTCGGTCTCGGTGGTCGCCGGTCAGTCCCGCTGGTGGCTGCTCGCGTGCAGCTCGGCGATCGCGGCCTGCAGCGGGTCGCGGTCGGTGTCCTGCGACTCCCACAGCATCCACGGCCGGGCGCCGCTCTGGTAGGCCGCCTCGAGCGCATTGCGCTCCTTGACCGTGTCCGCCGGCTGCCAGAACCCGCGGTGCCGGTAGGCCGACATGCGGCCCTTGCGGGCGAGCGGGGCGCAGACGTCGCCGATGAGGTCGCCGTCCTTCTCCAGGTAGTCGAACACCTCGGGCCGGAACATCAGGTAGCCGCCGTTCTCCCACAGCGGCATCTCCTGCAGCGTGGTGATCGAGTCCAGCCGGCCGTCGTCGGTCACGTCGACGCAGTGGAACGCCGACTGCGGCGGGACGGCCATCAGCTGCCCGACGGCGTCGGTGCCGGAGAACTGCTCGACCATCCGGTCCAGCGGGGCGTCGGTGAGGACGTCGGCGTAGTTCGCGTGGAACATCTCCTCGCCGGCCACGAGCGCCTTGACCCGGCGCAGCCGCTCGCCGATCGGCGAGTCCAGACCGGTGTGGACGAACGTGATGTTCCAGTCCTTGATGTCGCTGCCCATGAGCTCGACCTCGCCCTGGTGCAGGACGAAGTCGTTGGACTCGGTCTCGTCGTAGTGCAGGAAGTAGTCCTTGATGTGGTGCGCGCCGTAGCCCAGGCACAGGACGAAGTCCTTGTGCCCGAAGTGGGCGTAGTAGCGCATCACGTGCCAGATCAGCGGGCGCGGCCCCACCGGATGCATCGGCTTGGGAAGGTCGGACGCGCCGTCGCGCATCCGCATTCCGTAGCCACCGCAGAACAGGACGACCTTCACGTCAGACCACCTCGAGCGACGGGATCGGAAAGACCAGGCGGCCGCCCCACTCGCGGACGTAGGACAGCTGCTCGATCAGCTCGGTGCGCAGGTTCCAGGGCAGGATCAGGACGTAGTCGGGGCGGTCCTGCGCGATCCGCTCCGGGTCGTGGATCGGGATCCGGGTGCCGGGGGTGAACCGGCCGTGCTTGTACGGGTTGCGGTCCACCGTGTACTCGAGCAGGTCGGGCCGGATGCCGCAGTAGTTCAGCAGGGTGTTGCCCTTGCCGGGCGCCCCGTAGCCGACGACGCGCCTGCCCTGGCGGCGGGCGTCGATCAGAAACGACACGAGGTCGTCGCGGATGGTGGAGACGGCCTCGGAGAACCCGTCGTGCCCCTCCGGGGAGTGCAGCCCGGCTGCCTGCTCGGCGGCGAGCACCTCGCGGACCCGATCGGAGGGGGTCCCGCCGACCTCGGCCGGGCGCGCCCACATCCGGATCGAGCCGCCGTGGGTGTCGAGCAGTTCCACGTCGACCAGGGTCAGCCCGCCCGCGGCGAGCGCCCGCTGCCCGGTGAGCAGCGTGTAGTACTGGAAGTGCTCGTGGTAGATCGTGTCGAACTGCTTGCGCTCGACCAGCGTGAGCAGGTGCTGGATCTCGATCGAGACCCAGCCGTCGTCGGCGACCATCGCGCGCAGGCCCTGCGCGAAGCCGACGACGTCGGGGATGTGGGCGAACACGTTGTTGCCGCACACCAGGTCGGCCGGGCCTTGCTCGGCGCGGACCCGGGCACCGGTCTCCGGGTCGAGGAACGCGGTCAGCGTCGGGACGCCCTTCTCCCGGGCCGCCTCGCCGACGTTGACACTCGGCTCCACGCCCAGGCAGCGGATGCCCTTGGCGACGACGTGCTGGAGCAGGTAGCCGTCGTTGGACGCGACCTCCACGACGAACGAGTCCGCACCGAGCCCGGCCCGCTCCACGGCGGCGTCGACGAACCGGCGGGCGTGCTCCACCCAGGACGAGCTGAACGAGGAGAAGTAGGCGTACTCGGAGAAGGTCTCCTCGGGTGTGATCTCCGGCGGGAGCTGGGCCAGCAGGCAGGAGTTGCAGACCCGCACGTGCAGCGGGTAGGTGGCCTCCGGACGTTCGGCCGCCGCGGGGGTGAGGAAGAGCTCGCAGGGCGGTGTCGCACCGAGGTCGCAGAAGCTGCGCAGGTCCGTGGAATCGCACAGCCGACATGTGATCGTGGTGCCGGACACCGCCGCCGTCCCCACCCCGCCGGCCTCCCCAGAGGCATCCGTATTCAGCACGCACATCAGTCTGTCAACTCGACGCGCGGGGACCGCGCGCGGGGTCACACCGTCCCATAGTGGGTATTTGTCCGTGAGATGGGCCATCGCAAAGCAACCGGACCGGGAGGTCCGCCGCCGGGGCGCCGGACCCGACGTGCCACGATGAGCGGGCCCCACGATCCGCCGTGGTGTAAAGGCAGCACCTCGGATTTTGGTTCCGATGGTCCAGGTTCGAATCCTGGCGGCGGAGCAAGCGCCTGACATGCGAATCGGCCCGGCAGGGTCTACCCCGGCCGGGCCGTGCGCTGCTCCTGACATCCAGTTCTGACATCAACCGTCCCCGCCGAACAGGCCATCCATCCGCGTGGCCATGCGACGTTTCGACTCGTCCAGCACGTGCGCGTAGGTGTTCATCGTGATGCCGATCGAGCTGTGCCCGAGCAGCTCCATGACCTCCCGGTCGGACGCGCCCTCGGCGAGCAGCAGGGTCGCACAGGTGTGCCGGAGGTCGTGGACGCGCGAGTGCGGCACCTCGGCGCGGACGAGTAGCCGGTCGAAGGCCCGATTCACCGAGCGCGGATCCACGGGCTGCCCCGACGCCGACACGAAGACCAGATCTGTCGGCTGGCCCGGCACCCGCTGCGCCTTCCCCTTCGCGCGCCCTCGGTTGATCTCGGGCTGCCGGCTAAGCGCATCCACACAGACGACCGGAAGGGGCAGGATCCGACGAGAGCGTGCGCTCTTGGGCTCGCCGAACACGAAGGCGCCATCGAGCTTTTGGACGGTGCGCCTGACCCGCAGCGTTCCTGCGTCGAGATCAACGTCCGACCAGGTCAGCCCGAGGACCTCGCCACGTCGGGTCACGTCCGGCGGAGTGGTGTATGAGATCGACTCCGCGTGATCTTGGTTCGGGATTCTAGGCGGTTATCGCCTCGGTTGTCATGAGTGCCTCGCTGCCGGTCGGTGCGGCTTCGGTGGTGACGATGCGGATGCGTGAGCGGGCCAGTAGATCGAGGCCCATGTAGCGGCGGTTCTCGGTCCACTCATCACTCTGTTCGGCCAGGACGGCGCCGACGAGGCGGATCAGGGAGTCGCGGCCGGGGAAGATCCCGACCACGTCGGTGCGACGGCGGATCTCCTTGTTCAGCCGCTCTTGAGGGTTGTTCGACCAGATCTGGCGCCAGACCTCGCGCGGATATGCGGTGAACGCCAGC
>NZ_FOUY01000137.1 GCF_900115005.1 Pseudonocardia ammonioxydans
GTCCGCAGATAGACGTCGAGGTCTCCCGACGATGGAGGTTCCTACGCCATCCATCCGAAAGACCTCGACGTGTCCGACGCTACCCCGCCGGCCGGCTTCGGCCGCCCTGACCTGACCGCCTTCGCTCGACTCGACGGCCTCGGTCTGAGCGTGACCGGGCAACGACTTGAACCGGATCGTGCGGTCCTCGCGTGCCGCGTGGTGGAACCAGATCAGTCTTGCCGACGGTGCGGCAGCGAAGGCGCTGCTCGTGACACCGTGATCCGGCGGTTGGCCCACGAGCCGCTGGGCTGGCGACCGACCGTGCTGGAAGTTGTAGTGCGCCGCTACCGCTGTGCCGACTGCGGACACGTGTGGCGCCAAGACACCAGCGCCGCGGCGGAGCCACGCGCGAAGCTCTCGCGCACCGGGTTGCGGTGGGCGCTGGAAGGGATCGTGGTCGCACACCTCACCGTCGCCCGTGTCGCCGAGGGACTCGGGGTCGCGTGGGACACCGCCAACAACGCGATCCTGGCCGAAGGCAATCGGCTGCTGATCAACGACCCCACGCGGTTCGAGGGCGTGAAGGTCATTGGCGTCGATGAGCACGTCTGGCGCCACACCAGGCGTGGCGACAAGTACGTCACCGTGATCATCGACCTCACCCCGGTCCGCGATGGCGCCGGCCCAGCAAGGCTGCTGGACATGGTCGAGGGCCGGTCGAAGGCGGCGTTCAAGACCTGGCTCGCCGACCGCGACGACGCCTTCTGTGACGCGGTCGAGGTGGTCGCGATGGACGGCTTCACCGGGTTCAAGACCGCCGCTGCGGAGGAGATCCCGGACGCGGTCACGGTGATGGATCCCTTCCACGTCGTGCGCCTGGCCGGTGACGCCCTCGACAGGTGCCGGCGCCGGGTCCAACTCGCGATCCACGGGCACCGTGGGTTCAGGGACGACCCGCTCTACAAGTCGCGGCGCACGCTGCACACCGGCGCGGACCTGCTCACCGACAAGCAGAGCGACAGGCTACGCGCGCTGTTCGTTGATGACGCTCACGTCGAGGTCGAGGCGACCTGGGGTGTCTACCAGCGCATGATCGCCGCCTATCGCCACGAGGACCGGCAACGTGGCCGCGAGCTCATGGAGAAGCTGATCACCGACCTCAGCGCCGGCGTCCCCAAGGTGCTCACCGAGCTCACCACCCTGGGCCGGACCCTGAAGAAGCGAGCCGCCGACGTGCTCGCCTACTTCGAACGACCCGGCACCAGCAACGGGCCGACCGAGGCGCTCAACGGACGGCTCGAACACCTGCGCGGCTCCGCACTCGGGTTCCGCAACCTGACCAACTACATCGCCCGAAGCCTGCTCGAGACCGGCGGCTTCAGACCCCAACTCCTACACCCCCGATTGGGATGAGCCTCCAACGTCCCGGCCGACCGCTAGGGTGAAACTGTGGCCAGCGAGAGTCCAGCGCTGCAGCTGGCGCGCGAGCTGCTGGCGGACGCGCTACCGGCTCGGTGGCTCCATGTCCAGGCCGTACATGCTCAGGCGGTGCTTCTCGGACCCGCGTTGTCCGGCGTCGACGCTCAGATCCTGAGTGATGCAGCAGCGCTGCATGACATCGGTTACGCGCCGGCCGCTGCCCGAACCGGGTTCCATCCGCTCGACGGCGCCCGTTACCTCGCCGACCTGGGCATATCGACTCGGGTAGTCCACCTTGTGGCGCACCACTCGTGCGCGATTCGGGAGGCACGGCTCCGCGGGGTCGACGGCATGAGCGCGTTCTCCGACGAAGCGACGCCGACCCGCGATGCGTTGTGGTATTGCGACGCCGTTACCGGACCTCGTGGTGAACGGTTCAGTCCCGACGACCGGTGGGCGGAAGTGCGGGAACGATATGGCCCGGACCATCTCGTGACGCGCTTTCTGACCGAGGCCGATACGGACCTGCGCGCTGCGATCCGCCGGACGGAGAGCCGGATACTCGGTGCACGACTCGCGGTCGAGGAATGAAAGGTGAGGAGCGCGGTTCAGTCAATGAAGTGATCTCAACAAGATCGGCGGGGCCGGCGCAACGACACGCCCATAACGGGCAATCCGGGTAGCTGCTGCGGAAGACGTGGGGTCCTC
>NZ_FOUY01000130.1 GCF_900115005.1 Pseudonocardia ammonioxydans
ATGAACACGATCGACAGGTCGAAGAACAGGAAGAACAGGATCAGGTCGAGCGCGACGAACAGGCCCGCGCTGACCGCCTGCAACGCCAGGAACAGGAGCACGAAGCCCTTCGGCCGGTCGGTGCCGCGCAGCGTGTAGACCGCGGTCGCGGTGAACACGATCGCGGTCAGCGCGAGCAGCGGCAGCGACAGCCCGTCCACGCCGACGTGGTAGGAGATCCCGGCGCTGGGGATCCACGCGTAGCGTTCGACGAAGCCGTACCCCGACGCGGGCAGGCCCGCCCAGACCACGGCGATCAGCCCGAGCTGTACCAGCCCGGTCGCGAGCCACGCACTGGCGAACACCGTCGTGCCCGCCCGCGCCGGAACCGCGCACAGCGCGACCGCGACCAGCGCGGGTAGGAAGACGATCAGCGAGAGCATTCCGGGGTCACCTCACGACGATCACGAGGACGGCCAGCGCCGCGAGCAGGGCGAACCCGACCGAGGCCTGCGCGTAGTACTGGTGGATCTGCCCGGTCTGCGGGCGACGGGCGGCTCGGCCCAGCGCGCGGGCGCCGTCGGCGAGCCCGGCTACGGCCCGGTCGACGCCGCGCTCACCGTGCCCGGCCACGACCGCGGCCAGCCGCGAGGTGGCACTCGCCGCGGCCGCCGGGACACGGGCGAGCACGCGGTCGTCGACCACGGCCAGAGCTGCTCCCAAGGTCACGACCGGGCCGACGACGTAGCGGAGCGCGAACGCCTCGAGGCCGAGCCACCGGTCCAGCAGGCCTGGCGTCGGGACGCGCTCGGCGAACCGCCACACCAGCAGCACGCCGGCACCGGCCAGGACGCCGGACAGCACGAGCTCCCAGACCTGCGGAGCCGGGTCCGGCCGCACAGGGCCCAGTGCCAGGATTCCGGCCCCCGCGGCGGCGAGGGCGAGCACGACGGTCGTGGTCACCGCCGGGAGCGGTATCCGGACCGGAGCAGCACCGGTGGCCGGGCGGTCGGCGGGTTGCCAGGCGAACCACAGCGCGCGTCCGCTGTAGAACGCCGCGGTCCACCCGGCGACCAGTCCGACCAGGTACAGCGCGGGCGAGGAGCCCAGGGCGGCGGCCAGCACGGCGTCCTTGCCGACCCAGAGCCCGAACGGCGGTAGCCCGGCCAGCGCGAGCGCACCGACCGTGAATGCGGCCCCGACCACCGGGTGCCGCCGCGCGGCCCCGCGCAGCCCGCCGGTCAGGCTGCGGCTGCCGAGTGTGGCCAGCCACAGGCCGGCGACCAGGAACAGCAGGCTCTTCGCCGCGGCGTGTGCCACGGTCTGCAGCGCCCCGGCCTGCGTCGCGGCGGTCCCGGCGGCCAGCACGATGAACCCGATCTGGGAGCAGGTGGACGCGGCGAGCAGCTGCTTGAGATCGTCCTGGACCGCGGCGACCAGGCCGAGTAGCAGCGCGGTCGCCACCCCGATCCACGCCACGAGCGGGGCCGCCCAGCCGGCCGCTTCCAGGGATGGGGCGGTGCGCAGCAGCAGGTAGCCACCGGCGGCGACCATCGTCGCGGAGTGCAGCAGCGCGGAGGTCGGGCTGGGTCCGTGCATCGCCCCGGACAGCCAGAAGCTGAACGGTAGCTGCGCGGATTTCCCCAGCGCGGCGACGACGACACCGGCGACCGCGACGTCGCCCCAGACGCCGTCGAGCCCGGCCAGATCCGTCAGCGCCATCGCGCCCGCGCCGCCGGCGAGCATCGCCCCGGCCGCGACGTAGAGGCCCAGGTCGGCGGCCCGTGTGGTCAGGAACGCGACCGTGCCGGCGCGGGCGGCCACCCGGTCGTCGAGCCGGTAGCCGATCAGCGCCCAGCTCGTCGCGCCCATCACCTCCCAGGCCATCAGCAGCGCTGGCAGCGTCGTGGCGGTGACGGTGACCAGCATCGCGGCCGCGAAGACCAGCATCAGGCCGTGGAACCGGCCGGTCCGCAGGCCCGGCTCGGCAGCAGCGACGACCAGCGCGGCCAGCAGCACCGCGGCGACCAGGACGACCAGTACCGCCGAGAGCCCGTCGACGGCGAACCCGGCCCGAATACCGGCCAGCAACGACACCTCGGACGCGGGCCGCGTCGCCGCGGCGGCCACGGCGAGCGCCAGGGTGGCTGCCGCCGTGGCGACACCGGCCGCGGTCGCGCCGCGGGCCGGGTGGGCCAGCAGCAGCACCGCGCCGGCGACGGCCGGGAGGCCGATGAGCACCGCGAGCAGCACCGCTCAGCCCTCCAGCTCGGTGGCCGAGTCGGTCATGTCGATCCGCTGGGCACGGTAGATGGCGGTGACCACGGCGAATCCCATCGCCATCTCGATCGCCATCGCGGTCACCACCGCCACCACGATCACCTGACCGTCGGCGGCCGGGGCGAGGAAGTACCAGAACGCGGCCGC
>NZ_FOUY01000080.1 GCF_900115005.1 Pseudonocardia ammonioxydans
CAGCAGCAGGGCGTGCGTCAACTGATGATCACGCTGGCCCGCGACAACGACCCCACGTTCGTCGAGCCAGGGCGCCACGACGACGACCGCGACGACTGAACCGCCCCGGTTCGTGCGTGCGTGGCAGAGAGTGGTGAGCGGGCCGTCGAGCACGCGGAGAACGCTGCAGGCCCGGGTCAGCAGCCCCTACTCGTAGACGATGTCGAGGTCGAAGGAGTCCGGGGCGACGTCATCCTCGATCGCGAGGACGTCCCGGCCCATCAGCTCGACCTCGCCCTCGAAGCGGGCTTGTGTGTAGATGTCGCGCTCCGGGATGTGGATCAGCCAGAACTCGCCGTCGCGGCGCACCGTCGCCGTGTAGCGCGGCCTGTCGGGGTCAGGCGGCACCGTCCCACCCCTTATCGCGGAGCATCCGGCGCATCGCCTCGCGGTTGTTCTCCACGAAGGCGGACCAGCCGACCGGACCCTGCGCCCGGAACTCCACGGGGACGTCGTCGATGCACATGTGCACGACGTTCTCGCCGGAGTGGCCGAACCGGTCCGGGTCGAGAGTGAGGTCGTCTGCGCACAGCGCCACGCCGCTGTCGACGAGGTCGAGCATCAGCGCTTCGCGCGCCTCCCTGGCATTCGGGCCGTCGGACCACTCCAAGACAATGCCCCCCGACATGGCGGGCCAGTAGTCCAGCTGGCAGTTGCGCAGCTCGCTGCCACGAATCGCGAACAGCAATCGACCGAGCACCTCGGACTGCGGGTGATGGGCACAGACCGCGTCTGTAGGCGGGGCGGAACTCATTGCGTCAGGATCGCAGAGTCGCTTTCCGCTCCTGTTCTGGTCCGGTGGGCGCGATGCGTGATCTGGCCCGTCCGAGCCCTTCGGGCAGCGACCTCACAGACCCGATAGATGTGGCCCCGAGATCGGGCCGACGGAAGTCGACACACGGGCCTCGGGATGTCCGCTACGCGCAAGTTGGCTAGACGGGTACGGTTGAGGTATGGCTAAACGGCCGAACCGGACACGGGAGATTGCTGCTGAGCTGCGCGCGTCGATTCTGGCCGGCGACTATCCCCCGGGGGTTCCCCTGCCCAGCCGGGCAGAACTGACCGAGCGCTACCACGTGTCGCCAATGACAGCGCGCAACGCAGTCGAGATCCTGCGCGCCGAGGGCCTGGTCGAACTCAAACGCGGCTCCGGGGTCTACGCCCGCGCACAGCGGCCGATGCTGCGCTCCGCCCGCAACCGGCTCAGCCGCGCCGAACGTGCCGCCGGCCGCGGCGCGTTCACCACCGACGCCCACACCGGTGGCTGGACCCCGCGTTGCGAGGTCACCGTCCGCACCGAGCCGGCCACCGACACACTCGCCGACCAGCTCGACATCGACCCCGGCGAGGAACTGCTCGTCCGCGACCGCACCATGTCCGCCGGATACGAAGTCGTGCAGCTGGCCACCAGCTACCTGCCCGCCGCGATCGCCACCCCCGAGATGCACGAGGAAGACTCCGGCCCCGGCGGGATCTACGCCCGCCTCGAGGAAACCGGACACGAACTCGACCGCTTCGAGGAGACCGTCCGCATCGGGCAAGCCGACGTCGAGGAAGCCGAGACCTTCGGCGTCGCCGCCGGCACCGCGGTATTCCGGCTGACCCGCCGGGCGTTCACCACCGAACGCGTCGTCGAAGTCAACAACATCACCATGCTCGGCGACCGCTTCACCCTCGCCTACGACCTGCCCGCCCAATGACAGCCCGTTGCTTCGAGCCGAGCACCAGCGTTTCCTCGCTACACTGAGCCGCCGCATGACCGGCGGGATGGGAGTTCGCATTGACGAGAACGACCCGGCCGACCGCTGCCGAGGAAGTCGTGAAGAAGCTTCCCCCGCACACCTGGGACAGCAACGTCGCCGTCGCCTACGAAGCGACCCAGGAACTCATCAACGACGTGATCGGCTGCTACGTCGCCCTGCTCAACCGTGAACGCACGAGCACCCGGCCCGACCCGGAACGGATCCGCCAGCTGCGCGCACAGATCGCCGACTGCGACCAGCGCCAGCGCACCCTGGACCCGGGCGAGGGGGCCGAGATCGCCGCCGTACGCAGCTCCTACCGCCACGTGCTGGACGGACTGCGGGCCGAGCTCCGGTGAGCTCCGAGCGTGACGACCTGGCCCGCTACCGGCTCTCGGTCGAGGAGAACGAGCGTGTCTTCCGTGAGGAGATCGTTCCGCTGCGTCTGGCTCGGTTCGAACCGCAGGACCAGCCCCTGCTCATCGTGCTGATGGCCCAACCCGGTGCCGGGAAGTCGGCGCACGCGAGCCGTATCCGGGCGGAGCTGGCGTCCGAGGGCGGCGTGGTCGAGATCGACAGCGACCTCTACAAGCCGTTCCATCCCGACTACCACGAGCTGATGGCCACCGACGACCAGCTGATGGCCGCAGCCACACGGGCAGACGGCCGTGCCTGGATGGCTCGAGTCCAGCAGTACGTGCGCGAGCATCGACTCAACGCGGTCTTCCACGAGACCGCGCAGGACCCGCAGGAATCCCTCGACACGCTGGCCGACTACCGCGCCGCCGACTACCGCATCGCGGTTCTGGCTCTCGGAGTCCACGACAGCCAGAGCCTGCAGGGCATGCTGCACCGCTACCAGGTACAAGTCAGCGAGCGCGGGGCCGGGCGACTGACCGTCGCCGAGAACGCAGAACGCTCCTACCGCGGCATCGTCGACACCGCACGCCTAATCGACGAGCGCCAGGCCGCAGACGTGGTCGCGGTGTATCGGCGCACCGTCGACGAGCAGGGGCCCGCCTATGTGAATGAGCTGGATGAACGCGGCGCGTGGCGCCGGCAACCCGGGTTCGCCCACGCGATCGAGATCGAGCGGCACCGGCCCCTCGACGCCGAGGAGATCCGCAACTACGAAGTCGTCCAGGACCAGCTGCGCACGACCCTCGCCGAGGACCTACGACCACGCCTGCGCCACGTCGAGCAGCTCGCCGCCGAAGTCCTCACCCCCTCCGCCGAACGTCTCGCCGCCTACCAGACACCCGAGCTGCTCCGGCAGGACAACCGCGACATGACACACCCCGCAGTGGCCGTACGCAGGCTGCACCGACCTCCCACCACCGGACGCCCACCGCGCCGCCCAAGCACCGGACCCGACACCGCGACCGCAGCATCGCCGACTGCCTCACAGAAGCGCCGCGGACCAGGCCCAACCCGCTGATCACCCGCGTGCCCGACCGGTGTGGGCGCGGTCAGTGCAGCTCCGGCGAAGCGTCGATGCGCAGATCCATTCAGAACCCGTCGCCGGACGAGAGCGGCGCCACCGCCCCAGGCTTGGTCGGGGCATCGTCGAGCAGCTCGTCGACGCTGGCCAGGGCCGCGCGCGCGGTCAGCTGCGGCAGGCGGTCGAGTTCGAACCCCGCCGCCTCGAGCAGCGCAGCCAGCGCGTACCCCTCCGTCGTGCCGCGCATCCCGGCGTACAGGCCCTGATTGACCCGGTGCCGCAGCACCCCGGCCGCCTCGTGACAGCGCCGCTCATTCTCTCGCAGCCGGGACGCCCGCCGCTGGGCCCGAGACTCATTCACCACCACCCCAGAATCGCACAAACGTTCGACCCTGGCGAGCCTGGTAGCCGCCACCGATGCGAGCCAAGGGCTGCCTGATGAGCAGGGGGCGTTGCTCCATCGCGTGGACTCGTCGGTGCGGGCTGGCACACTCGCCGCCATGCCAGACGAGCAGCTGCCCTCCCGCGTCGTGGACGTTGAGCACCGCGGCTGGATGCTCACCAACGACGGCGACCTGGGCGGGGCCCTGGCCTATCAGGACGCCAGCGACTACAGCGCGCAACGCCACCTCGCGCCGGACGAGCTCGCCGAGCAGTGTGGCCCGCTGCGGCCGGTGGTGCCCCCGGCCGAGGCCGACGTCGCCGAGCTGCGTCAGGCGTGGACGGCCGCCGGACGGAAAGCCGCGTACACGACGGCCGTCGCCGTGCAGATCGCCTTCGCACGCCTGCGTGAGGAACACGGAGGCCTCGCGGCCCCACACAGCTACGAGGTGACCCGGCGGCAGCTCGTCGCGGGCCGCCCCGGCTCCTGGGAATCGGTCCGGCTCTTCGAGCTGCAGCTGTGGGCGAACAAGGACAAGGTAAGCCGCTACGACGCCGCGGCCGCGGACACGATCGCGACAGTGCTCCAGCGCTGGGTGTCCAGCGCGGACCGCTACACCGAGGTCGCCGAGACGCTGGCCGGGCTGTTCGGGACCTTCGCAGACGAGCAGGGCGGGTGGCCGGCAGTGGCCGACCAGTGGCTCCAGCAAGACGCCCTGGATCACGAGGGCGTGCTCCTGACCTACGGCCTGCTGTACTCCACCGGCGCGGAGTTCGACCACGCCGTGCTGACCTGATTCCGCTACCTCGAGCGCGTCGGACCGGTGCGGGGCGGCAGCGAGAGGCCGACGCCCGGGGGTGTGAGCTGCTCGGCTCGTGAGTGGTGCTCTCCCCGGGCGGGCGAGTTGCGGGCCTGGTCGCTCGCTGGCTGTTGCTGACCTCGCCCGGGGGCTAAACAGTGGTCTCCATGTCCTGGATCACTTCGGCCGCGAGCCGTGCCAGCCCGGCGCCTTCGGTGTAGCCGTACTCCGTGAACCGGGCTGTGATTGCCGCGATGAGCCGATCGCGAGCCGCCCAATCACGGCAGTCGCAATCCTCGACACCGCAGGTCGGGCAGCCGGCCTCAAGTACGGGCGGGATCAGGTCGAGCAGTCGCACTTCGAGGATGTCGATGTGGGGGTAGGCACCGGGGAGGTTCCGGAGCGCAGTGACGGGGTCTGGCCCGTCGACGGGCCACGACAGGTCGGTGGCTCGCCGCGCGGGAGCGGCGGCGCATCGCGGGTTGTCGGCGCCGCTCATCGCTCGGGGCTCCTCATCTCCGTCGCGGACGAACTCGCCGCTCCCGACCGCGAACACCGCACCGCACGCCGGGCACGACAACTCCGTGTCACCCAGCGGTTCGGAAGGCGACCTACAGCCGTCGCGAGCAGGGACGCCGAGAGCTGTTCCAACGGCTCGCCGAGGAGGACGGTGGTTGACGACGTGTCCCCGCTCAGCCGCCACGTCTGGGTGGGATGTTGCTGGTCATGGCGGGTCTCGCTGTTCTTCCGCGGCCGCGTCCAAGCACGAGCAGCTCGACGCCGGCGCGGCACCCGAGCACCAGCGTGTCGGGCACTCCGGTCCGGGCGCGGCACTGAGCGGGCGACCGCCACGTCGTGCGCTGGCGGTTGCGCAACCACGTCGAGCACCGTGAACCCGAACAGGCCGTGGACCCGGCGGACTGGACCACCCTGGCGGCGCCGACCGACGGCGAGGTCGGCGGGTACCCCTGCAGGCCCGGCCGTTCAGCTTCACGGGAACGGCCGCGCCCGTGCCTCGGGGGGTGGGGCAGGGACGCGGCCGTGAGTCTGCCGCTGAGCAGGCCGGTCGCCACGGTACAGCTCCGTTCGGGCTACCGTCGATTGACCGTTCGGCTGACGCCGGCCGACCTCGTCCGCGAGGCAACCAGGCGGAGCACCTACCGGCTCCCTTGCGCGACCAGTGCGCTCCGCAACGGAGACGACGTCCGGGTCCCCGCCGCCTGCACCTGCTGCAGTCCGCGCTCGTGCACATCAACACCCTGCTGCTCCAACGCGTCCTTGACGACCCGAGCTGGGCCGCTCGGCTCGAGATCGACGACCAGCGCGGCCTGACTCCGCTGTTCTGGTCGAACATCAACCCTTACGGCCGGTTCAGCCTCGACATGGACACCCGCCTTGACCTCGCCGTCCCCACTACGGTCCCGAAAGGAGCCGTCCCATAAGCGGATCGCTCTGCGGGACGCTCAGTGAGGTGTTCTCAGTAGCGCGGTGGCAGGTCGTGCGACACGCCGAGGGCGGTGAGGTGACCGGAGACTGGACAGGACCCCGGTAGATCAGGTCGGTCCGACCAAAGATCGACTCCGCTACCGAGGTCCTGCGTGCCCGATCCTGTCATCTACACCGGCGTACTCCCGATCGGGGAACCCACCGTGCGTTACCTGGCTGAGCTGCTGGCCGGCGAACGCGCCCGTCGCGGCACCCGAGCCGGCCGCCGGGCCCTGGACCCGGTCGGTCAAGCGGTGCCGGTCCTGCGATGGTTCCTCGACGCGACCCGGGTGGTGCGCCTGGCAGCGGACACGAGGTCAGCACCGCGACCGCCTACCGCTACCTGCACGAAGGCATCGACGTCCTCGCCTCGGCCGCGCCCGGGCTCCACGGCGCCCTGCTCGCCGCCCGTGCAGCCGGGCACACCCATGTGAGTCTCGACGGCACCCTGATCGCCACCGGCCGGTGCCGCGCGCTCGGACCCACCGCCGGGGTGGACCTGTGGTGGTCGGGCAAGCACCATCGCCACGGCGGCAACATCCAGGTCGTCACCGCACCCGACGGATGGCCGTTGTGGACCTCCCCAGTGCGACCAGGCCGCGAGCACGACACCCGCTGCGCTCGCACCCACTCCGGTCTGCTCGACACCCTGGCCGCGTTCACCGACGACACCCACGCCGCGCTGGGCGATCTCGGCTACGAAGGCGAGGCCGACCGGCTCACCGTGCCGTTCAAACCCGTCCCCGGCGGCGGGCGAACGGTCAACCAGCGCACCGTCAACAGCCTGCACTCGGCTGTCCGCGCGCTGGCCGAACGAGGAAACGCCCTGCTCAAGTCCACCTTCGCGGCGTTGCGGCGAGTCACGCTGTGTCCCTGGCGGATTGGCGCAATCACCGCTGCCGCGCTCGTGCTGCTCCATGTCGAACACAACCGCACAACATGATCACCGCGCTACTGAGAACACCTCAGTGAGCGCGGCGGTCACGAGGCCAAGCCTCGCGACCGTCAAAACTAGCAGTCAGTCGTGACGGAGTCGCGACGCGACTCGGCTGCATCTGCGGCCGCGCCCTGACGTATCCAGCCGTCGCAGGTTCACTGACTGGTGGACGTGTCGATTCGGTTCTCCAGGCGCACAATGATCAGGGGCGACGGCGCATCGTCCGAACTCTGGCCGAACTCGTCGATGATCCGGTCGGCGAGCGGTTGAAGGAACAGCTGCCCGAGCTGCCTGATCATGATCGTGAGGACCTGCTCGCCGATCGGGCTGCGCTGCGAGGCGAGGCCGCGGCGGCGTAGGCCGCCGACCTGGTCCGCGGCAAGCGCGCTGAGTTTGCTCACGAGGTCGCCGCGTTCGCCGTGCGGGTCCAGCACAGCGCGCCGCAGGTAGTCCACGACGGCCGGGCTCGCCGCGAGCATGGCGGCCACGGCATGGTCACGGGCCCCGGCCACGTCCGTGCCCGACCCCTCCGCCGGCGCGGTCGCGATCGCCTCGGCGAAACGGTCGACGATGTCGAGCTCGACCGCCTCGCGCAGCGCCTCCTTCGTGCCGAAGTGGTGCACGATCAGTCCGACCGTGACCCCCGCTCGGGCCGCGACCGCGCGCATCGGCGTGCCGTCGACCCCTCGCTCTGCGAACAGATCCAGGGCGGCGTGGCGGATCCGTGCCCGCGCCGTGAGGTCTTCGGTGCGGGGCGACTGTGCTCGCTCCCGCTCACTCATCTCGCCGCCCGGGTTGCCGTCGTCACGGCACGCATCCTACGAACCCGCGCTTGTGTCGATCACATAGCGAACTATACGCTCACTCCAATCTACTGTACATTCGTACAGCACGGTGGGAGGGGACGACGTGGATCGAGGGTCGGCCGCGCCGCTGGACGGCGTAGGCGTGGTGTCGCTGGCGACGAACCTGCCGGGCCCGGCAGCCGCGGCGCGGCTCACCGATCTCGGCGCCGACGTCGTCAAGGTGGAGCCGCCGCAGGGGGACGGGCTGCAGGCCGCGGCCCCCGGGTGGTACCGCGAGCTGGCCGACGGGCAGGAGGTCGTGCGCCTCGACCTGCGCGAGGCGGCCGGCCGCGAGGCGCTCGAGGAGAGGCTCGCGACGGCGGACGTCCTGCTCACCGCGATGCGCCCGGCGGCATTGGACCGGCTGGGCCTGCGCAAGAGCGTCGCCCGGCACCGGCTGGTGCACGTCGAGATCGTCGGCTTCGACGGCGAGCGCGCCGAGGAGGCCGGGCACGACCTGACCTACCAGGCCGCGCACGGGACGCTGCTGCCCCCGGCCATGCCCACCGTCCCGGTCGCGGACCTGCTCGGCGGGGAGCGCGCCGCCCTCGTCGCCGTCGCCGGCCTGCGCCTGCGCGAGCGCAGCGGTGCCGCCGTGCACCAGCCGGTCGTGCTCGACCGGGTCGCCCGGGACGCGGCCGCCAGCGTGCGGCACGGATTGACCGGACCCGGCGACGCCCTCGGCGGCGCGATCCCCGCGTACGGGGTCTACCCGACGAGCGACGGCTACGTCGCCGTCGGCGCGGTCGAGCCGCACTTCGCCGCCCGGCTCGGCGACGCCCTCGGCCGGACCCGCGCCGAGCTCACCGCCCGGTTCGCCACGGCGGAGGGCAAGCACTGGCAGAAGCTCGGCAACGAGCTCGACATCCCGATTATCGCGGTCGGGCCCACTGTCGCCGACGATACCCTCGAGGAGGTGCGATGACCACCCTCGCCGGTGTCCTCGCCCGCACCGCCCGCCGCTGCCCCGACCGCGTCGCCGTGCGGTTCGGCGACGTGGCACTCACCTACGCCGAGCTGGATCGCGAGGTCGACGAGCTGGCGGCCATCCGCGGTCCCGCCCACGGCGACCGCATGCTCCTGCTGGCCGGCAACAGCGACGCGTTCGTCGTCGCCGTCTACGCCGGTCTGCGCCTGGGCGCGATCGTGGTGCCGATCAACCCGCGCTCGGCCCCGCCGGAGATCGACTACCTGGCCTCCGACACCGAGGCACGGTTGCTGCTGTTCGGTCCGGAGGTCGCGGCCGGTGTCCGGGCGTGGCAGTCGCTTCCCGGGCGGACCGGCGCCGCGGAGCCGCTGGCGCTGGGCCCCTTCGAGGGATACGAGGACGTCCGCGCCGCCGCACGCGACCGCGGTGCTCGCCCCACCCCCGTCGAGGTCTCCGCGGACGACGACGCGCTGATCATCTACACGTCCGGGACCACCGGCCGGCCCAAGGGGGCGCTGTTCGACCACTGCCGGGTGCTGTGGGTGGGGATCAACTCCAGCATCGGCGTGGGTCTGCGCGACGGGGAGCGGATGCTGCACGTCGCACCGCTGTACCACTCCGCGAGCCTCAACATGCTGCTGCTGAACGGGGTAATGCTCGGGGCGACCCATGTGATCCTCCCGGCGTTCGAACCGGCCACGGTGGCGGACGTCCTCGCTCGCGAGCGGATCACGTTCTTCTTCGGCGTCCCGACGATGTACACCCACCTGCTGCGGCTGCCGGACCTCGGCTCGCGCGACCTCTCCCGCCTGCGGATCTGCCTTTACGGCGCCGCACCGATGCCCGCGAGCACCGCCGAGGCCCTGGTCACGGCGCTGCCCGACACCTCGATCGTGCAGGCGTGCGGCCAGACCGAGGGCGGCCCGGGCGGCATCCTGCTGCACCACGACGACGTCGTCGCGCGGCCGGAGGCCAGCGGCCGGGTCGCGGTGCCCAACACCGAGGTGCGGGTCGTCGACCCGAGCGGGAACGACGTCGAGCCGGGTCGACGTCGGCGAGATGATCATGCGCGGCGAGTCGATGATGAAGGGCTACTGGCGCATGCCGGAGGCGACCGCCGAGACCGTCCGCGACGGATGGGTCCACACCGGCGACCTCGCCCGGATCGACGGGGATGGCTACATCACCCTCGTCGACCGCTTGAAGGACCTCATCATCACGGGCGGCGCCAACGTCTACTCCGCCGAGGTGGAGAGCGCGCTGGCCGCGCATCCCTCGATCGGCGACCTGGCCGTCATCGGGCGCAAGCACGAGGAGTACGGCGAGGTCGTCGTCGCCGTTGTCGACCTCGCGCCGGGAACCACGCTCACCCTCGACGAGCTGCGCGAGTTCGGACGCCGGCATCTCAGCGGCTACAAGCTTCCGCGGGAGCTCACGATCGGCACGATCCCGCGCAACCCGTCCGGCAAGATCCTCAAGAACCAGCTCCGGGCGGCCCTGGATGCCTGACTCCCGGACCGTCCTCGTCGTCCACCCACTCGCCGGTTTCCGCGCCCGCTGACCAGGAGCACCCCATGACCCGAGAAGCCGTCATCGTCGACGCCGTCCGGACCCCGGTCGGCAAGCGCGGCGGGCAGCTGCGCGACTGGCACCCGGTCGACCTGCTCGCGCACACCCTGAGCGATCTCGTCCCCCGCAGCGGCGCGGACCCGGACACCCTGGCCGACGTCGTCGTGGGCTGCGCGCTGCAGCGCGGCGAGCAGGCCGGCAACGTCGCCCGCAACGCCCTGCTCGGCGCCGGCCTGCCGATCGGCCTGCCCGGCACCACGCTGGACCGCCAGTGCGGTTCGGGCCAGCAGTCGGTCCACTTCGCCGCGCAGGGCGTGAAGTCCGGCGAGTACGACGTCGCGATCGGCGCCGGGCTCGAGTCGATGTCGCGCACCGACCTCGGTCCGCTGTTCGACCCGAGCGGGCCGCGGGGTGAGTGGTACGGCGAGCGGGTGCTCGCCCGGTTCGACGGCAACCTGCCGGCCCAGGGCCCGTCCGCCGAGCTGGTCGTGGCCAAGTGGGGCTACACCCGCGAGCAGCTCGACGAGTTCGCCGTCCGCAGTCACCTGCGTGCCGCCGCGGCCACCGAGGCCGGGTACTTCGCGTCCCAGCTCGTGGCGCTCGACGGCGCCGACGGACCGATGACCCGCGACGAGGGCATCCGTGCCACGCCCGACCGGGAGCGGATGGCCGCGCTGAAGCCCGTCTTCGACCCCGCGGGGGCGATCACCGCCGCGAACTCGTCGCAGGTCAGCGACGGCGCCGCCGCGCTGCTCGTCGCCGACCGCGCGTACGCGGAGTCGGCGGGCCTGCCCGCGCGGGCGCGCATCGTGTCGATGACCGTCGCCGCCGACGACCCGGTCCTGCAGTTCACGGCCGTCCTCGCCGCCTCCCGCGCCGCGCTCGACCGGGCCGGGCTCGGCATCGGCGACATCGACCTGGCCGAGGTCAACGAGGCGTTCGCGCCCGTCCCGCTGCTCTGGCGCGACGAGTTCGGCTACCCCGACGACCAGCTCAACGTGAACGGGGGCTCGATCGCCATCGGCCACCCGCTCGGCTCGACCGGCGGACGCCTGCTCACCCAGCTCGTCTGCGAGCTGGAGCGCCGCGACGCCCGCTACGGCCTGGTCACCGTCTGCGAGGGCGGCGGGATGGCCAACGCCACCGTGATCGAACGCCTCACCTGATCCCACACGCACCGACGAAGGAGTCCCGCGTGCCCGCACCGAGCCGCACCGTCGTGACGGGATACCCGTCCACGATGGGCGACGATGTCCAGCTCAACACCACCACCCTCATCCGGCACGCCGCCCGGACCTACGGCGACCGCGAGATCGTCCACCGGCGTCCGGACGGCGGCTGGGACCGCTACACCTACGCGGACGCCTACGACCGCATCGTCCGCGGGGCGAACGCCCTGGCCGGTCTCGGCGCCGGACCCGCCACCCGGGTCGGGATCCTCGACTGGAACAGCCGCCGGCACTTCGAGCTCTACTGGGCGATCCCCGGGCTCGGGTCGGTCATGGTGCAGCTCAACCTGCGCCTGGGCCCCGAGGACCTCTCCTTCGTCGTCTCCGACAGCGGGACGTCGATCGTCTGCGTGGACGAGACGCTGCTGCCGGTCGCCGAGGCCGTGGCACCAAACCTGCTCGGCGTGACGGCGTGGGTCGTGCTGACCGACAAGCCGCTCGACGAGATCAGCACGACCCTGCCGAACGTGCACCACTACGAGGACCTCGTCGCCGCCGCCGAGCCGCGGATCGACTGGCCGGAGATCGATGAGCGCTCGGCCTACGGTGCCTGCTACACCACCGGCACCACCGGCCGGCCGAAGGGCGTCTACTACTCGCACCGCGCGATCTGCCTGCACTCGTTCTCGCTGGCCACGAACATCGGCATGACGCTCGACGACTGCACGATGCTGATCACGCCGATGTTCCACGGGCAGGCCTGGGGGTTGCCGCAGGCGGCGATCCTGACCGCCAACAAGATCGTCCTGCCCGGGCGGTACACGGCCGACGACATCAAGCCGCTCACCGACGCACTGATCGCCGAGGACGTGACGATCACCAACGGTGCTCCCGCGATCTTCGGGCCGATGCTGTCCTACATCCGCTCACTGGAGGACAAGCCCGACCTGGGCCGGCTGCGGATGATGTCGGGCGCGACCGAGCCGCCGCTGTCGCTGATGAAGGGCTTCGCGGAGCTCACCGGCGCCGAGATCGTGCACGCCTACGG
>NZ_FOUY01000148.1 GCF_900115005.1 Pseudonocardia ammonioxydans
TCGGTCACGCTGTCGAGGTCGACCGGCTCAGCTGCTTGGTCTGTCATCGGGTCCACACTCCTTGATCGGAGTTACACCGATGTTCTTACAGTCCCTCGTGGGCGGCTGCCGGGTCGGCCAGGGCGACGAGCACTTCACGCGGGCCCTGGTAGGGGTCGCGGCCGTGGGCGGTGCGGATGTTGTCGAGCACGAGTAGGTCACCGCTTTGCCAGGGCTCGCGGACCGCGTTGGTGGTGTAGGCCTGCTTGATCTGGCTCACAAGGTCCCAGCCGATGGGGGTGCCGTCCCCGAAGCAGGTGGTGGCCGGGAGTCCGTCGGGTCCGAGCATGTCGCGCAGCTCATTGCCTGCGTCGGGTCCGAAGACCCACTCGCTGTAGTACGCGATGTCGTTGAACCAGCAGCGCACGCCGGTGATCGGGTGCCGGACGACGGCCGGGCGGCGTTGCCGGGTACGGAGCTGCCCGCCGCGGCGCCACTCGACGTCGATGGAGTGTGCTCGGCAGTACTCCTCGACACCGTGTCGATCACCGATGCCGAAGGCGTCCGACCAGGAGGGACCGACGTCGCCGTTGTAGGTCCGCACCAGGGTCCAACCGTCGCGCTCGCACCGCTTGACCAGGCTCGCGGGCAGCGCTGCGAGCACGGCCGAGGAGTCGGCGAGGACCGTGGCCCCGCCGAGGACGGGCGGGGACAGGCAGACGAACATCATCGAAGCGGGAAACCAGTCGCTGTATGACAGCTCGTGGTGTGGGCACATCGGGATCCCGCGCGGCCACCGGGTCGCGGAGTACACGCGGTCGGTGTAGGGCGCTCGCGGTGCGAATACCTCACGCTCGCTCATCAGGTCGTCGGCGAGCATCCGTACCACGTCGCCGGCCAGGATCGGGTCGTAGAGCCCCAGACCGCGGACCAGCACCGCGCCATGTTCCACCACCGCCCCACGCAGCGCGTCTCGTGTCTCGAACGCCCAGCGCAACGGGTCGTCCGGGTCGACCAGCAGGAGCGGAGGTCGGCCGGGGCGGCGTTCGACCGGAAGCTGTTCTGGCTGGGCCTGGGTAGATCGGCCGGAGAAGGACATGTCGACTCCACGCGCTGGGTGGTCGGCTCTCATGCCGACGCCGGGATGGATCTGGTGGGCAGCTCGCGGGCCGGGTTTCCGCCCCAAGTCTCGCCCGCGGGGACCTCCTCGCCCTTCATGACGAAGGCGTCGGCCTCGATCACGGTGCCATCGCCGATGGTGATGCCGTAGTGCACGAAAGCCCCGACCCCGAGCGTGACGCGCGACCCGATGACGGTGTAGTCGGACTTGAAGGCACCGTCTTCCTGCGAGTGGTTCTGGACGATGCTGCGTTCGTTGAGCGTGCAGTCGTCGCCGAAGCTCATGAACGGCCGTTCGACGAGCGAGGCGCCGTCGTCGAACAGGCGCGCGCCGACCCGCGTTCCGAGCATGCGCAACAGCAGCCCCTTGAACGGGGTGCCGTTGAACAGCACGAGGTAGCTCGGAGCCGGTACCTTCCAGAACCGTTCGTGCCCCCAGAAGATCGGCTCGTAGATCGAGCACCCCTTCGGCGCCCGCAGGAGCAGTCGCCGCACCGACCGGTCGAC
>NZ_FOUY01000081.1 GCF_900115005.1 Pseudonocardia ammonioxydans
GCCACCCACCCAGCAAGATCCACCACACGGCGATCATCACCGCCGAACGACCGTCAGCCTCTCACGACACGCCGAAACCGCCGTTGCAGTACTAGAAGACACCGCGACCAGCAGCTTCAACGGTGCGCGGCTTCATTGAGGGAGTAGGTGGGTCTCGCCGAGCCCGGAGACGATGGCTACTAACCGGCAGGATGGAGCCTCGCGGGCTCAGGGCCGGACCCGTGACGGGGCCAGGGGAGTACACGGGCGCTGGCACCCCGTGTATACCCGGTTTACAGCACCGTGCACGGCGCTCCGCACCGATGCGCCTCCCACCGCGAAATGCGATAGGAGATCGAAAGGGCTGTGACCAGCGCAGATGCCTCGTAAATCGAGCGGCGCACTCGTCTCGTGGCCCGAACTGCCCAGGTGAAGGTGGTTCTCAGCCAGTCGAAACCCTGCTGACCAGCAGGTTCACCGCGGCCTGGTTGGATGTCAGCGCGCCCGTGGTGGGGCTCGACCGGCTTTCCACCGCGGTCTCCCTCTGCAGGATCGAGGCTTGAGCACCCGCATCACGGGCTCCGCCCCGATCCGTCCGAGGAACGGAGTGCATAACCGCGCCGTCGGTGATGATTGCCCCTGGTCGGACTGGTCAGCACGTGCGGTTGTGGGGGAGTGGGTGCCCTCGCCGTCCAGTCCCTGGGCAGGCATGCCCGCGTTGGGATCGAGCGCGGCGCTCGCGAGCAGAGCCTTCCGTCCTGCGGTGGGGACGGAGGTGCCACCGGCGACCCGAACCCAGTTCCTGGTGAGGGAAGCGGCGCAGACATGCCAGCTCATGCTCCGAGACAGCATCGCTGAAGTGCCCCTCTGGTCAAGCACCGTGCCGTCTGCGGTGTGCTCTAGTGGCCGGATCGGATAGCCACCGTAGTCGTGTAGGAGCAGACTTGGCTCGGGCGCAGCCTTACCGGGCTGGAGCAGGCCGCCGCGGGTGTAAACCGGGTATACACCGCCAGCTCATCAGGCAAGCTCAGAGCCTACCGAGCTGCAGACCATCGAGCCGTATCCCGGCCGATGCCACCAGGGGCCGGCGGGCGGAACACCGAGGTGTCGTACGGGCTTAGATCGCTGGTACGCGCGAACGGCATGTTGATCGGCTCGCGCGCGTACGCGTGCGTCGCGTGAGGCGTGGGCATGCAACCTGCCACCCAGGGAAATTTCGAAGGCCTGCGCCGCCCCGCATTCCGGCGAACCTGCTCCACAGTCGGCTGCCGCGAACAGGTCTTCCCGCCTCTCGGATAGCGAGAGCAGCCCCCCAGCAACTGCTCTCCAAGCGGCCTGGGCTGTGCGATCGTCGGTCTCGTGCACATGACGCAGTGGTCCGAAGACGCCCAGCGCTGGCACTGGCGTGCGCTCGGCCAGGACGACGTCTGGCGCTCCGGCGCGGCGCCTTCCCAGGAGCTGGCCGAGGCTGATGCCCGGATGGCCGCGCAGGCGCGGGCCGGCGAGCCAGATCGTCGAGCCTTTGCACCCTGGCGAACACACCGGTGGTCGCGCCGCGAGCAGCGGATGGTGGCGAACGTGCGGCCGCGGTTCCCCCGGCTGGCGAGGCCGCCCGAGGACTAGGCGTACCAGGCTGGCGTCTGGACCTCGCCCGGACGAGGCCACCTGTCGCTTCTGGGGCGGGTTGGCCCAGCGACTTCAGTACGCCGGAGCTGCCCGCACGAATGCGGCGCCCCAGGCACGCTACGGCGACGTCGATGGCCGGGGTCCTTCCCCGCCCCAGGTGGGTAGCTCGTACGGCTCATGTTCGCTGCGCCGCGACCCCACGTGGGGCGACCCGGTGGGAGGTAGAGCTCCCGGCTGGCCCGCGTGTGAGCACGACTAGTTGCGAGGCAAACGCTCCACTGCCCGCTCAGCCGGACTGGCGATACCTCCGCCCGCGGCGGAAATTTCCTGGTCGCGGCCATGTCGGTCATGGTTGCTGTACACGCGATGCACGCGTGCGCGTGCGAGGCGGGAAATTTCGCGGTCTCCTGGGCCGGCGTCCTGCTCCGACGGCCCCGGCCGATCGGCCGTCGTGGAGACGGATAGGGAACTGCGTTCGCGCTGTGCCGGGGAGCCGGGCGGATGCGGGCACTCCCGAAGAGCAGGCCTTCACAGCGCAGCTGGGTCTCAGCGCCCATTGCCCAGCCCGACTAGTCGCGCTTAGTCTGCAAAGCGCTAGGATCGCGGCTTGATGGAAGGTGGAACCTCATGAGCATGACGCTGCTCGCCGGGACGAGGGAGTGCCGCAACGGCAACTGTCCGACGGCGTGGCTGACCGAGCACGGCACGGTGATCGTGCAGGGCTACGTCATGGACTCCCGGATCGTGCGGGTCCCCCGCGACCTGATCGAGCGCGCTGCGCGCGAGCTCGAGATGCACGACGCGCGGGCCGCCGCTGCAGTACCTGCCCCCCGTTCGAGCGCGCTACGCGCGTGCGGGGACTGGGTCGAGGTCTCCGGCACGCCCACCACGCTTGTGTGCCCCGACGGCGAGCGGGCTCACGAAGTTCCAGCCCAGGCCGTCTTGGCGGCGGCGAACGAGTCGACGAGGGAGGCCGTATGACCCCCGAGGACCTCAACGAGCTGTACCTGACCTATCAGGAGTCGGCGTTCCGGCTCGAGTGCCGCGACGTCTACGCCATCCCGGGGGAGGACCCCGACTTCGACGCTTTCCTCGCGGGCAAGACTTTCCCCGCCCGCACTGTCGATGACGACGACTGGCTGGCCAACGTCCACGCTCAGGTCGGCCGCGGCAAGTACTTCGGCCGCGTGCGCCTGCTCGGACACCCGGTCACCGACTACACCCGATTCCAGCTGCTCTGCTACCCGCGGGAGAACCTCCCGGCCGGCGAGGAGGTCCGGATCCTGGACCGGCTCTGGCTGCCCACCGGCAGCGACGACTGGACCCACCAGGACTTCTGGATGTTCGACGAGCGAATCGTCGTGTTGCAGCACTTCGACGACGAGGGCCACTTCCTCGGCGTCTCCCAGGCCACCGACCCCGCCCCGTACATCGCCATCCGTCGGCGTGCGGTCGAGCTGTCCGTGCCCTTCGACCAGTACCGGCTGGTCCCGACCCCGCGATCGGGCGCCGAGACCCCTGAGCGCGCTGCGAGCTAATCACTCTTGACCAACGCCGAGATTCACCCTCAGCACCAGCGCCTGGCGGCCCGCCTGAAAGCACTCCGCCAGGCCGCTGGGCTGTCGGCGGCTGCGCTCGGGCAGCCCTTCGGCTGGTCGCAGAGCAAGACCTCCAAGATGGAGAACGGCCAGTCTGCGCTGGTCATCGCCGACATCGAACGGTGGCTCGACGCGGTCCGCGCCGACGACGACGAACGCACCGAGGTGCTCAGCCTGGCCCGAGAGACCGGCACCCGAGTCCGGCCATGGCGCAACTCCGACCGTCCCGACGGGGCCACCCAGCAGCAGGCCCGTGGCCATCGCGACGCCGAAACCAGCGGAATCGGGGTCTACCAGTCGGAGGTGGTCCCCGGTCTGCTGCAGACCCCCGACTACGCCCGCCGGCTACTCGAGGTGCACAGCCTGCTGCCCGCAGACGAGATCCCTGCCGCAGTCCTGGCCCGCCTTAACCGCCAGACCGTCCTGTTCGACGAGAGCAAGCAGTTCGACCTGGTCATCACCGAAACGGCACTGCGGTGGCGCCCAGGCCCGCTCTCGGTGACCTTCGCCCAGCTCGACCGGATCGCCCTGCTGGCGGGGCAACCGAACGTCCGGATCGGGGTGCTCTCCCGCGAGACGCAGGAACGCTGCGAAGCGCGACCCCTGCACTCCTTCGTCCTGCTCCGCTATGCCGACGCCCCAGCGACCGTCGAGATCGAGACCCTGACTGCCGAGCAGGAGGTCACCGAGCCGGCCGACGTCGCGCTCTACGAGCAGTTCCTGCACGAGCAGCAGGAACTCGCCGAACACGGCCCCGCCCTGCTGGCGCTGCTCGATCACATTCGTGAGGACCTGCGACACCGCCAGGCTGCCACCAACGACGGTTAGTCACATCTAGTCGCGCTACTCGTGGTGCGTTTGCGCTGGTCGTGGGCACTTCGCGTGCGCTTGTGTGGGCGGATCGAAAATCAGGACTAGACTCCCGACTAGTCGCCGACTAACCTGGGATGCAGAGAGGCCCCGGTGGCTGCCACCACCGAGGCCTCAGAGCGGACAACCAACGATCCCCTGCATGAGGAAGTAAGGCGCCCATGAAGACCGTACCCACGTCCGTCGGGCTGGTCGCGGACCGTGAGCCGCAGATGGCTTGCACCGCCCCCGACGTCGACATCGAGTTGTTCTTCCCCGTCGGGACCAGCGGGCCTGCCCTATTGCAGACCGCCGAGGCCAAGGCGATCTGCTGGAGCTGCCCGATCCTCAAGTCCTGCCGCACCGCTGCCCTGGAGCGGCCCGACCTCTACCGCCACGGCGTCTTCGGCGGCCTCAGCGAGGACGAGCGCCGAGCGATCCTCCGTCGTGCCGGTCAGCGTCGGGAGCCGACCCGATGAGCGCCCCGACCACGAACGGGCACCGCGCCCACGAGCCGGTTACCTGGTCGACCAGCCTCGACCCGGTCGAACCGGTGACCACGCCCGAGTCGCCCCTCGACCTCGTCGAGCCGACCTCGGCTGACCAGGTCGAGGCTCTGGCTCGCGAGGTCGAGGAAGCCCGGGGCCTGGTGGAGCTGCAGGACGACCCCGCGCTGCAGGAGGCACTCTCCCGGCGCGAACGTCAGCTCGAACGCCGTGTCACCGAGCAGATCCGGCGCGCCCGCCGGAAGGAACGCCGCCGCACCGCACTCGCCGAGGTCGCCGGTACCCGCCGCGACCGGCAGGAATCCCGCTGGGTCGAGCGGGCCCGAGCCAGCAAGGACCGTCTGCTCGACCCGAACCGACGGCTGGCCGCGACCTACCGGCGCTACCTCGGGTTGTCCGCCATTCCGCCGACACTGATCGCTTTCGGTGTCGTGTTCATGTCCGCTACCACCCACGACGGAGTCGTCGGCGTGGACGGGCCCTGGTGGGGCTACGTCCTCGAACCGATGGCATCGCTCCTGCTGGTCGTCAGCCTGATCATCGGATTCACCGCGGTCCAGAACAACCGCGAGATTCCGCGCGGGCTCTACATCCTCGACGCCGGGCTGGCCCTGGCCTCCCTGTTCCTCGTCGTCGTCCCCTGGGGCCTGCGCTACGGGTTCGACCTCGGCTCCACCTTCGCCCACGTCCTGCCGTCCCTGCTGGTCGTGGCCGCCGTCGTGGTCCAGCACCTGCTGCACTCGGTGTTCCGACCCATCTTTGCCGAGCTCTACGAGGAGCTGCAGCCCTCCCGGCTCAGCGACCAGACCTCCGACACCGTCGTGCTCTACGAGCGCACGAGGCGTGCCATCGCCGCCGACGAGATTCCGCTCTCGGCCGCGGGGTCCCCGTCGCGGGAGGCCATCCGCAAGAAGTTCGGTGTCGGCAAGGTCCGCTCGCAGCTGGCCGGCGACGCCTACGAGCTGGTCCAGCGGTCCATCGACCCGCGGTAGCCCCTCCGGGATGCGGCCAACGTCCCCGCGGAGCCACCGCTGCTGATCCTCCCCTCGGCGTCGCCCTTCCGGCGCCGAGGGGAGGGCCCTCCCGAGCACACAGGAGCGCACACCATGTCCGATCTGATCACCATCACGCTGGTCACCGGTACCGAGCGCCACGAGTCCACTGAGCCGGTCGAAGCCGCCACCGAGGATCCCCACCAGGTGTGGGCCCAGGTGCTGGACTACGCCGCGCGAGTCGGGCTCGACAGCCACTCCTATCTCGCCGAGATCGCCCTCGCTGAGACCGGCCTTCCGATCTACGAGCTGAGGTGCCTGTGATGGCCGGCCGCCGCCGCAGCGCCGCGGCCGCCGATGGGGCCGAGCTGGCGCCGACGACGCGCCGCTCCCGACCCGACCGGCGCCGAGCCGCACTCGCCACTCGCTACGCCATCGCCACCACCGACTCCGAGCGTCTCCAGTGCGCGTTCGACTACTTCCGGGGCGCTGCGAGCCGACGCCACCCCCGTCCTGAGCGCGCCGCCGAGCTCATCACCGCCGTCACCAACCGGCTGATCGAGGCCGGCGACCAGCTGCTGCGCATGCAGGCCCAAGAACCCACCCGCCCGAGGAGGAAGGACGCCGCATGAGCAACACCGTCACCGTCGCCCCCGCGCCTTCCGAGGCCGACGCCACCACCCTTGAGCCGGAGGGGACCGAGGTCGCAGAGACCACACAGACCACCGACACCCCAAGCGCCCCCCGGCAGGAGCGTGCCGGTTGGGCCGAGCGGCCCAGTCGCCGCGCGGTGGTCCTGCACACTGCGGTGAGCGCCATGCGCGAGCTGCGCTTCGTCGACGAGCGTCCGGCGAGCCTGTGGGACAGCCTCAGCCTCGCCAAACGCGGCGCCTGGACCACCAGCCAGGACGGCGCACTGCGTCACCTCGCTGTCGCGCACTTCTGGATCCTGCAGGCCCCTGTCATCACCGTCGGCGCACTGCTGGTCTGGGCCGGCCGCACCCCGGGGCGCCTCTGGACCGTGCTGCCGCTGCTGATGACCCTCGCGACCGCCATCCATCAGATCCCGGCCGTCGGCCTGCTCATCCCGGACTTCCTGACCTGGCCGTACTGGCCGCCCCTGAGCTGGTTCAACCGAGGAGACACACCATGAACGCTGCCTACGCCGGCACCGGCATCATCGCCGCGCTCGCCCTGATGTTCGGCCTCTGGCTCTATTACCACAAGAACATGGCCAAGGTGCAGATCCTGCTCTTCTGGCTCGCCGGCATCGGGATAGGTGGCCTGGTCGGTGTCCTCATCAATCGCGCCTTCGACGTGGCCTCCAACGCGACCTCCCTGGCGACCCGGCTGCTCGGCTTCGGTGGCGCGATCATCCTCGCCGGACTCGCCGTCCTGCTCACCGTCGAAGTCGTGGTCAAGGGAATGCTTCCCAAGACCGCGAAGCCGAACCGAGCCCACCCGTGGCTTGCCCTCGTGGCGCCGACGATCGGCCTCGCCAGCGGCGTCCCGTTCCTGGCCGGGCTTTACAACCTGATCGCCACGGGAATGGGCAACGCCGGAGCCGTTGCCCAGCAGTGGTTCGTGGGGTGATCGGCGATGGAGACCATCCTGCTGATCTCGCTCATCACGTGGGGACTGACCCGCTACGCCGGCACCGAACTCATCGCCACCGCACGCGGCACCGAACCTCCACGCCTGCGCGACCGCCAGCGCCGCGCCGAACGTGCACACGAACGCCGGATGGCCCGCGAGAACCGCCGCACGGGCCCCACCGTCGGCGATGCCATCGCCCAGCGGGTTGCTGACCGCATCGCCCATCCCCGCGGCCCCCGCGAGGCCGGACCGGCCCGCAAGGCAATGGGGGAGTGGTGGAACGACGCATGGGGCTACGCCACCGAGCGCCGCCACCAGCGCCACCAGCGCCACGCCGACGGAGACCTGCTCCGCCAGCGCCTCGCCCGCAAGCTGCGCGACCGCTTCGGCCATCCCCGCGACAACCAGTGGCGCCCGCGCCCGCGGACCCAGGAACCCGGCCGCCGGAGCGAACCGAGCGAGCCCGTGATCATCGACGTCGAGCCGACCACCGACCAGCCCGAGCGCACCGAACCCACACCGGACTCGCCCGCCGACGGACCGGCCACGCCGAACGCGCCGGTCGAAGAGGAGGAAGAGGACCAGACACCTCCCGAGGACCCCCCACAGAAGCCTGACCACGAATCAACACCTCCCACATCAGACACGGATCCGAACCCCGCGGCGGACCACCAGCCGACAGCCACGGTCCACCCCATCCGAAAGGACACCCCGATGACCGGCGCCAACCCGAACCTGACCAGCGGCGAAACCCTCGACCCCGGCAGCGCACACCACTTCTGCACCCAGATGCAGAACGTCGGCCAGCGCCTGCTCAACGAGATCGAGCAGTCGATCGCGTCGCTGAGCCAGGCCGGAGTAAGCGGTGAGCCCATCCGGCTGCTCGAGCAGATGCGCGAGAACGCCAGCCTGTTCGCCACCTCGGCAGGCGAGGCGAGTAGCCACTTCGCCCGCCACCTCAACACCCAGGACCAGGTGCTCAACGACGACACCCTCGCCGGGACCGTCAACGGCACCTACATGGGCACCCGCTCCTAACCCCGACAGCCCCGCCCCCAGAACCGGCACCGCGCCGGTCGCTGGGCACCCGCGTCGCGGCGGAGCGGTGGCACTCCCACAAGCACGCAGAACGGCCAGAAGGGACCTGCGCGATGGCCCGGCAACAGAGCGACGCGACCGGAGAGAACCTCTCTCCTGAGACCCTCGTGCGCGCTCTTCAGCGGCTGGCCGAGGAGAACACAACCCCTGCTGCAGCGTCCACACAGGTAGCTCCCCGCCCTGCCACCGCGCTGCGCAAGGAGACCCCACGTCAGGCCGCACTCAGCGCCCACCACGACCACATCCGTACCGAAAGCGCAGCCCGCCGCACTCCGTACCTGGCCACCGCGACCACCGCCGGAGCGGGCTACCTCGGTTGGGGACTGACCGAGCTCGTGGGACTCGCCACCGGACCAGCGGGCGAGCTGGCCGCAACGACCGGCATCGGCCTGGCCTCCGCCGGTCTACTCGCCGGTGCCCGTGCCCTCCTACACAGCCGCATCCCGGCCTTCTGGCGCCGCCAGTCCTGGGCCGGGGCCGCCGGGGCCACGGCCTGGATCACCACTGCCTCCGCCATCGGTCCCGCCAACTGGACCATGACCGCCCTGCTCGCCGGCGGCGCCGCCGCGACCTGGGCCGCCTGGATGAAGGAGCACGCCATCCCCGACGTCGACGCCAGCACCCCACAGCTGCCTGCGGCCGACGAGACCGCAGACAGCGACTACGGCGACACCCTCGCCCAGCGATGGGCCGAGAACGTCAGCCCCCGGGGCAAGTCACTACCCGGATCGATGCTCACCGACCGCGTCGAGCTGGCCCGGGCTGTGCGCTGGACCGTTCGCACCCCGGCCGGGGACCTGTCGTTCGACGAGATCCTCGGGCGCCGCGGCCGAATCGCCGGAGCACTGCACGTCTCGGCGAAGAACGTGATGCTCGAACCCCACGACGACAACGAAGGCTGGGCCTACCTGACCGTCACCGTCCGCGACCTGCTGTCCGGGGGCATCCCGTACCAGGGCCCGCGCTACGACGCCGGCGTCATCCCACTCGGTCCGTTCGCCGATGGCGAGGGGGAGATGGCCTTCTACGCCGCAGAGGACATCGGTGTCCGCAACGGCCTGGTCACCGGCGAACCCGGGTCCGGCAAGTCGGCATGCCTCGAGGCGATCGGGCTCGGCCTCAAGCACAGCGCTGCGTGGCACCTGTTCTTCGGCGACGGAGACCCCGACGGCGGTTCCAGCCCCGTACTCAACGACATCAGCGACTGGGCCGAGGCCGGCCCGCAAGGCGTGTTGGCCCAGCTCGAGGCGATCGAAGCTGCGCTGAATATCCGCAGCCTGCTCAAGTCCACCCTGACCGAGGGCCCCGACGGCACCCCGGTACCGATCAGCGACCCCGACCAGCAGGGCCCGCTGCGCAAGCTGCTGCCCAGCCCGGCAGTGCCCGGCCTGATGTGGATCATCGACGAGCTGCAGCGCCTCAGCACCGACCCTGGGCTCATCGCCCAGGACTTCATCCCTCGACTCGAACGCGTGGTCCGCATCGGCCGCAAGTACGGCGTCGCGGTCGTCGTGGGGACGCAGTCGCTGCTCGCGGGTGACTACGGCAACTCCACCGTGCTGCGCAGCTATCTCGCCGCGCGCAACCTGCTGGCCTTCCGGAACCAGAACCGCAGCGAGAACTCGACGATCGGCGGCATGGCCGTGGCGCCAGCCTCGCTACCGGCAGGCGGGGGCTACTGCTTCGCCATCGCGGCCGGTCGACTCTCGATGGGGCGCGTCGCCTGGGCCAAGGACCTGGGGGAATGGTCCCGCGAACTTCCGCAGACCCCGCTCGACGAGCACACCGCGCTGGCCGTGCTCGACCACCAGCCCGAGGCGGAACAGAGTCCGGCCGCCCGCTACGCCGCCCAAGTCGAGAAGCTGCAGACCTGGCGACGTCAGAAGGAGCGCGGCGAGCCCACCGACACCCCGGACACGACCACGGCGCCCACGGTGCTGCCCGGATTCATGCAGGATTTGGAGATCCCCAAGGCTCTCGGAGCCGAGAACGTCGTGCCCCTACGCCCGCGCTCCACCGACACAGCGCGACCCGACGGGTCCGGAGAGCCAGCGACAGCGCCGGACATCGAGGCACTTCCGAACAGCCAGCAAGCCGTGTTCCACGCCCTGCAAGCCGGCCACCGCCGCACCGGCGAGATCGTCACAGCCACCGGGCTAAAGGCCCCCGCCGTGTCCAAGGCGCTCGCCGCGCTCGCCGACCTCGAACTCGCCCACAAGATCGCCCACGGCCAGTGGGAGCCCACCGACGACACCGCCCAGACCGGCTGACAGCCGAAACCAGCACTAGCTAAAGAGATCCGTACCTAGTACCGTACCGAATGCAGACGTTGCCCGAACATGAGACGGCCCGGGCGCTCACCTTCCACAGATCCCGCCCGGGCCGCTCCGACCGCATGATCGGAGTACCAAGTGTCCCAGCTACTCACCGACGTCCGGCACGACGGTCACCCCGCGATCACCATCCTCCTGGCGCGACGAGAGCCGAACCTGCTCGTTCCCGGCGACCTCAACGAGACGCTGATCGCGACCCTGGAGGAGATCGCCCGTCCTCGTGAGGCACGAAACGAGGAATGGCGTGACCGAGGCACCTGCGCCGAGGTCGACCCGGAGCTCTTCTTCCCCGAGAAGGGCGGATCGGCGCGCGAGGCCAAGAAGGTCTGCGCATCCTGCGAGGTCCGAGCCGAGTGTCTCGAATACGCGCTCGCCGCCGACGAGCGATACGGAATCTGGGGCGGCCTCGCCGCGCAAGAGCGACGGCCACTGCGGCGCGGGCGAACGGTGGTTACGCGATGAGCAGCGTCCAGCCCACCAGCAGCCCCCGCAAGGCAGACGTAACCGCACGGCTCGACGCCAACCTGCTCAGCATGCACCTCTCCGACGGCGTTCAGTCCGTCCCACTGCGGGCCCAGCTGGACTACCACCAGGACCGCGCCTTCGAGATCGCCGTGACCTTCGAGGGTTCGCAGACGCCCGCGGTGACCTGGACGATCGGCCGAGACCAGCTCGCCCTCGGACTGACCAGCAGCACCGTCGAAACGACTGACGACCTTCAGCACGATGCCGCCGACATCGCGATCCACACCTACGCGCTGCCTGGCGGGTGCTGGACACTGATCACTCTCGCGCCCCCGACGGCCGCCGCGGTCGAGATCGGTATCCCGACCCACGACCTGATCCAGTTCGTCGCCGACACCGAAGACGTCGTCGCGATGGGAGCCGAACGTGACCCGGTCACGGAGGCAGACCACCGAAAGCTGCTTGCCTCGCCCGACACCTACGGCGACACCACCAACGGAATCGCGACGTGATCCGCGCGGGCCTCGGCCTGGCCGGCACTGGCTGGCTGCTCTACCAGTGGGGCGCCACACAGATCGGCGGCTGGACGCTGGTGACCGGCCTCGCGCTCGTGGCCCTGGCCTTCAAGCTCCGCACCTGGGTCCACTACAAGACGGTCACCGTCAAGACCGAAGGAGGGCACGGGCCGCGCTACACGGCCGAGCACGAGATCGGACACCGCAAGACCGCCCAGCACTACGGCGTGCCGGTCGGAGAGACCTGGATCGCCAAGGACGGATCGGGAAACACGAAGGTCTACATCCCGCGCGACGCAGACCCGAACCTGGCGGGTGCGATCGCCGACGGCGGACGCCAAGCCGAAGGGGTGGGCCGCGACCACTACGGCTGCCGTAGCGACCAGCGCACCGTGCGAGCCGCGATCCGACGCGGAGGCGACCGCAAGACCATCGAGCGAATGGCGGCCGATGCGCTCCGCGGCGGGCTCGGCCGCGACGTCGACCGACTGATGAACCGCGGTCGGCTGTGAACGACGTGACGACCAGCGCCCGACGTGATCCGCCGCGGCACCACCAGCTGATCACTTAGAGATAGTTTCAGAATGAGCTCGGCGTGTCTGCTGTAGACACTCGCTGGGCTGCGGCAGAGTCGCTCGACATGGCTGCCGATCTTGTTCCT
>NZ_FOUY01000149.1 GCF_900115005.1 Pseudonocardia ammonioxydans
TTGAGCACGGCGAGCACGACCAGCCAGGCCAGGCCACCGTCGACGGCCGCGGTGAACACGACGAGCTTGCCGAACAACACCGCGGTCGGCGGGGTACCGACCAGCCCGAGCAGCGCGACGACGAGGGCGATCGCGAGCAACGGGTCGCGGCGCAGCAGCCCGCGGTGCCCGTTGATGCTGCGCTGCCCGGTGGCGGCGACCACGGCGAACGCGGCGACGTTGGTGACGGCGTAGGCGGCGAGGTAGAACAGCAGCGCCGGCTGGGCCAGCGGTGCGCGGCCGGCGACGGCGACGGCGATCAGCAGGTAGCCGACCTGGGACACGGTCGAGTAGCCGAGCAGGCGCAGCACCGAGGTCTGGGCGAACGCGGCGAGATTTCCGAGGGTCATGCTCGCCGCGGCGAGGATCGCGACCAGCAGTGGCCAGTCCACGACGTCGGTGGGGATGGCGGTGTCGAGGAGCCGGTAGGTGGCGACCAGGGCGCCGATCTTCGGCAGCGTGGTGAGCGCGGCGGCGACCGCGGGTGGGGTGCCGTCGGCGACGTCGGGCACCCAGAAGTGGGCCGGGACCGCGCCGGCCTTGAACGCCAGCCCGGCGAGCACGGCGACGAGCCCGACCGCCGCGGCGCCGCCCGGGCCGCGGGTGATCCCCTCGGCGACGCCCGCGTAGCCGGTGGCCCCGGTCACGCCGAACAGCAGGGTCACCCCGGCCAGGGTGGTGACTCCGGCGAGCGCGCCGGCGAGGTAGTACTTCAGCGCAGCCTCGGTCGCGGTCCCCTGTTTCGCCCATCCGGCCAGGGCATACAGCGGGACGCTGGCCAGCAGGAACGCCGCGAACAGCAGGATCAGGTCGCCCGCCCCGCCGAGCAGCATCGAGCCCAGCGCGCCGAGCTGGACGAGCACCACGAACTCGGTCTCGCGGCGGTGCCCGGCGACGGTGTCGCCGCACAGCGCGATCAGGGCCAGGGTCGTGACGAGCACGATCGCCCGGGGCGTGTGAGTGGCGGTGTCGAGGACGTAGGTCCCGAACACCACCTCGGGCGGCCGGGTCGCGGCGACGGCGGTGGCCACCAACCCGGCAGCGGCGGCGAGTGCGGCCAGCAGCCGGATGGTCCACTGGCGCCGGCGTGGGGTCCAGGCGCCGAGCAACAGCCCGGCGACCGCGCCGAGCAGCAGCGCGATCTCGGGGATCAGGGCGGTCGGGTCGCTGTAGACCATCATGTCCATGCGCTCACCGGGCGACCAGGTCGTTGACGGTACGAGCGGCTGGCTCGATCACGTCGAGCAGCACCCGGGGCAACAGGCCGAGGACGGTGGCGAACACCAGCAGGGACCCGATCGCGAGCAGCTCACCCGGCCCGAGGTCGGGGAACGGGCGCGGCGCGCCGGGCGCATCCGGCACGCGGACCTCGCCGGGCATCATCCGCCCCATCGCGACCAGGAACAACGCCGCGGTGATCAGGACACCGGTCACCGCGACGACCGTCGCGACCGGTACCGCGCCCAGGGCCCCGGCGAAGATCTGGAACTCGGCGATAAACCCGGAGAACCCGGGCAGCCCGAGCGAGGCGAACG
>NZ_FOUY01000084.1 GCF_900115005.1 Pseudonocardia ammonioxydans
ACGCCGCCACCCACCCAGCAAGATCCACCACGCGGTGATCATCACCGCCGAACCCAGATCAGCCTCTCACGACACGCCGAAACGCCGTTGCAGTACTAGCCGCGCTCCTACAAGGTTTGTCCGCGGCCATCCCATTCACCGGGGAGCCGTCGGCGCTGCGCTACCTGTTCGGCAACGCCGGCCTGCTGATCGTGCAGTACGACATCGCGGGCATCCTCGCCGGCACCCCGATGGGCGTCAGCTTCAACGGGGCGTTGTGGACGTTGTTTTTCGAGGCGTTCTGTTACCTGCTCATCGCCGTGCTCGGGGGTGTCGGGGTCCTGCGCCAGCGTCGGATCATCGTCCCACTGATCCTCGTGGTGCTGGCCGTGCTGACGATCCTGCAGGAAGCCGGGCTGCCCGTGTTCGTCAACGACCGGGTGCTCCGATTGACTTTCGTGTTCCTGCTCGGCGCGGCGGCTTACCTCTACGCCGACCGGCTGCTGATGCACATCGGCCTGGCAGCGGTGTCGGCCTCGCTGTTCCTGGCCAGCGTGGCCGCGTTCGCCGACTACCGGGTGCTCGGTGCCGCGCCACTGGCCTACCTGCTTGTGTGGTTCGGGGCGGGTTTTCGATGGCCGTGGTCGATGCGCGCGGACCTATCCTACGGGCTCTACATCTATCACTGGCCCGTGTTGCAACTGCTCGTGCTGACCGGGCTCGGCGGCGCTGCGACCCCGCTGTTCGTGACGGTCGGGCTCGCAATCGTGACTCTGGTGGCGGCGCTGTCCTGGTTCGGGATCGAGAAACCCGCGCTCAGGCGGAAGCACAGCCTGTTCCCGGAGCGTATCGCCGCGACGGTCGCCCCACGAGGCCGATCCCCCCGTGGCGGGGACCGAGGTGCTTGACTTCGCCGGTGGGGCATCCGGGCGGGCCGGGTCGAACGGGACACACTGATCGCCACAGCAGCCCGGGGGCGAGGCCCGCGAGACCCTGCTGGGGCTGCTGCGCCGACCACAACTGGGTGCGCGGTCCAAGATCCGGCTTCGGCGGCGTGAAACCGCTGGCACTGTGACCGGGCAACAGGGCGGCCGGACGAGGGAAGCGGGGCGAGCAGCGTGGATCGCCGGTGGCGAGCGGTAGCCGCGCCGACATCCGCGGCAAGCTATGCGCTGTCTGCTGGATTCTCGATGATCCGACAGACCATGGCGTTGTGGCCATGCTGACGCGCACCAGCGGCGCGGGCGCGGGATAGTGACTGACGTAAGTGAGTCAGGTCATCAAGTCGGCGGTCAATCTCGGCTATGTGCATGTCGAGCAACGACAGAACATGTCCGCAGGGCTGCTCGCCGCCTCGCTGGAGATCAAGAATGTCTTTGATCTCATCGAGGTGCAGGCCGAGGGTCTTCGCTTGACGGACGAAGCGCAGGACCTCGAGATCGTTGTCGGTGAACATCCGGTACCCGGCTTCAGTCCGCTCGGCAGCGGGCAGGAGTCCCTTGGCTTCCCACAGCCGGACCGCTTTGGGGCTCACGCCGACGGCCTGGGCCGCGGCGCCGACGGTCATCCGCATGCCGCCCCTCCTTCACGATCGCACCTTGACCCTATCCCTGGGGCAAGGTTCTAGCGTCGGGCGTCCAGATGGTTCCCGACGAGAAGGGGGATGCGGTGTGCCCGTCCAGCCGAAGGCCACCCGTAGTCCGCTCAGGGGCTTAGTTGCGCTGCCTACCCTCGACGTTCCTGGCTTCGCGCCGACGTTCATGATCGCGTCGATCCGGGCGCGGCGGGCAGAGACGTTCGGTACCGCACCCGGCGGCTTGGGCTTGGTGGTGCCGACGTACTTGATCCCGTACGGGGCGACGACCCAGGTGTGGGGGCCACTGTTGGATCGGCTCGGGCGCCGCCCGTTGATGCTCGGGTCGTTGCTGGGGTTCGCAATGCTGACCGTCACGACCACGCTGGCCGACACCCCGGAGGCGTTCCTCGGTGTGCGGCCAGCGTGAACGCTGCATCTCGCCGGGTCGGGCTGCGCACGGTGTTCGCCCACCCCGGCTACCGACGCCTGTGGTCGGCGCGGACCGCGTCGCAATGCGGAGACGTGTTCGCAACAGTGGCGCTGGCCCTGCTGGTGTTCGACCTGACCGGCTCGGCCCTGGGTGTGAGCGCGGTGGTGTTCGCCGAGATCGTGCCGGTCCTGCTGCTCGCGCCCCTGGCCGGCACCCTGGTCGACCGACTGCCCCGGATCCGGATCATGATCGCCGCGGACGTGTGGCGCGCCCTGCTGGCCGGGTCGCTGATCCTGCTCGGCGACCACGTCGTCGCGGTGTATGTGATCGCGTTCGGGCTCTCTGTCGGAGCGGTCCTGTTCAACCCCGCAGCCAACAGCGCCGTGCCCGCACTGGTCGACGAGAACGAGCTCGTCGCGGCCAACAGCGGCATCTGGACAGCCGCCGTGCTGAGCCAGATCGCGCTGGCCCCGCTCGCCGGGCTGCTCTACACCGCACTCGGCCCCGCCCCGGCGTTCGGGATCAATGCGGCCAGCTTCGTGGCCAGCGCCGTCCTGCTCACCGGGCTGCGGTTACCGGCCACCCCCAGTTCGACCGAACGGCGGGGGTTCTTTGCCGACGCCGTGGCCGGGGTGCGGGTACTGGCCTCGGACCGGTTGCTGCGGGCGCTCGGGGCAGGTCAGCTCCTCGCGGCCCTGTCGGCCGGTGCGACGAGTGCCTTGCTGGTGGTGTTGGCGCGGGAGCACCTGGCCCTGCCGCCGTCGGGCTATGGGCTACTGCTGGGCGCGATCGGCATCGGCGCGGTCCTGGGCCCGTTGGTGGTGAGCCGGCTGCTCAGCGATCCGCGCCGCCCGGCGTTCGTGTTCGGCCCCTACGTGCTCCGCGGCCTGGTCGACCTCGCGCTCGCGACCTTTACCGCGTTCCCGGTCGCCCTGGTCGCCCTGGCGATCTACGGGCTGGGCACCTCCACCGGCGCGGTCACCTTCAACTCCCTGCTGCAAGCCCACACCCCCGCGCACCTGCGCGGACGGATCTTCGCCGGCTTCGACGTGTTCTGGCAGCTGGGCCGGCTCGTGTCCCTGCTCCTCGGCGGACTGCTCGCCGCCACGCTCGGCATCCAGGCCGTCTACCTCCTCGGCGGCGTCCTGCTCCTGGCAGCCGCGGCGATCGGCTGGGCCGGTATCCGAGGTAGCACCCGAGTCCGCAGGCTAAAGTAGTCGTACGGGGTGTCGAGCAGCCCGTAGTCCGACGTCGTGATCGGCGTCCGGAATCGGAAATGGCGGGCCTTGTGCAGCCCGGCGCGGGCCAGCAGGTACGCCAGCAGCATCCCGCCGGGGCCGCCGCCCGCGATCACGGTCCTCCCAGGTGTGCTCACCCCACCGATACTAGATCGCTGGTCGAGTGTCTCGCTCGTCGAGAGAGTTGGGCCGGGCCAGCGGGCGCCGGCACAGGAACGTCCGTGCCGGCGGCGGGTTGCGCCACTCGGTGGCCGTCTCGACGACCTCGTCGAAGTGGGCGTCCAGCAGGGCGCGCAGATCCCGGACCCGTTTCGGCAGTGCCATCCAAGTGATGATCATGCTGAGGACGCCGTCGGGCACCAGCCGGCTCGCGATCACGCCCATCACCTTCATCCGCAGGTCCTGCGGGAAGACCGCCCAGGGCAGGGTCGAGACGAACGCGTCGACCTTGTCGATGCCGGCGTCGTCCAGGATCCGGTCGAGGTCGGCGACGTCGCCCTCCACGGCCTCCAGCCACGGCTTGTGCTGCCGCAGGTGCGCCACGAGCTCGGGGTCGATCTCGATCGCGAGATAGCGGGCATCCGGTCCCAGCCGTTCGCGGATCGGATCGGCCAGCACGCCGGTCCCGGCGCCGAGCTCGACGACCACACCGTTCGTGCCGTACGGGACGACCCGGGCCAGCTGCATGCAGAGCCGCCGTCCGGTGAGGAACGGGGTTGCCAGCTGGTCCATCCGGGAGAAGGACCGCTTGAGGAAGACGGTGTGGTCGGGACGCGCCATGAGGACATCGTGGCGGGTCCGGGCGCTCCGGTCATGTCCGGGCGACGCGGGTCACCGAACCGGCGCCGAACCGGACGACGAAAGGGCTCGCGGGAACAATTCCCGCGAGCCCTTTCGTGATCTGTGCGCCGTTAGGGACTCGAACCCCGAACCCGCTGGTTAAGAGCGACCGGCAAATGATGTCCCTGGCGTGTCGGCGCAGGTAGAGGCACGGCCCCAACGTGATCATGCGGAGTGTCGAAGTCCCATGATCGCGTGGAGGGCCCGGTTGGGTCGGCCACGGGCGCGGTGCCGGGATTGCTCCCGGTCCGGTTCCCGTGGCCGCCCGCCGCGGTCGCGCGGATCCGCACGAGGGGAGTACGTGTCTGATGGCCACCACGGGACAGATCGCCAAGAACGAGCGCCGGAAGGCGATCGTGGCTCGGTACGCCGAGCGGCGGGCCGAGCTGAAGGCCGTCGTCGCGCGGCCGTCGGCCACCGCGCAGGAGAAGGCCGCGGCGGCGGCAGAGCTGCGTCGCCAGCCGCGCGACGCGAGCCCCACCCAGGTCCGCAACCGCGACTCGGTCGACGGGCGCCCGCGCGGGCATCTGCACAAGTTCGGGGTGTCCCGGGTCCGGCTGCGGGAGCTGGCGCACGACGGCGCCCTGCCGGGGGTGCGCAAGTCCAGCTGGTGATTCACCCGCCGCTGGAGAGATGACACGGTGTCGCGGTCCGGCGTGGCCGCCGCCTCGAGGAGATGCACATGAAGGTGCGCACGTCGCTTCGTTCCCTGAAGAACAAGCCGGGAGCACAGGTGATCCGTCGTCACGGAAAGGTCTACGTGATCAACAAGAGGAATCCCGCGGAACAAGGCCCGTCAGGGGTGACCAGGTCGAGCCGCGCGGCAGCCACCTCGACCGAGTGCATGGCCTGCTGTGACGAAGCCACGAAGCCACGAAGCCACGAAGCGACTGTGCGCGGAGTTCGGCTGCAGCGTGACGCGGGCGACGGTGTCGGACGCGGTCCTGCACAGCTACCGGGCCCTGCGGCGAGGTAGCGCTGCGGAAGGGGCCTTACCGGAGCTGGTCGAGAGGCTCGCGCGGCTCTACCTCACAACATGAACCGGCGGGATGCCGTCACCGGGCCGAGTGGGCTTCGAGCAGGGGGCTTGCGGTGAGTGATGTCGACATGTTCGTGGGGAGCCGGTAGCGGATCAGTCGTGAGCTGTTCCCGACCACGGCGACGCTGGATGCGTTGTGCAGGATCGCCGCGACCACGGGCGACATTGCTCCGGCGGCGGAGACCAGCAGCCCGGCGGCGTTCACGGCGATGGACATGCCGTAGTTCTGCCGGATCAGGGTGATCGAGCGTCGGCCGAGGTCGCGCAGGTCGAGCAGGGCGTTCAGGTCGTCGGCGGCCAGCGCGACATCGGCGGTCTCGACTGCCACGTCGGTCCCGGCGGCGCCCATGGCGATCCCGATGTCGGCCAGTGCGAGTGCCGGGGCGTCGTTGGTGCCGTCGCCGACCATGGCGACCGTGTGGCCCTCGGCCTGCAGCGCTCGTACGACGTCCTGTTTGTCCTCGGGCATCACCTGCGCGCGGTACTCGTCGATGCCCAGCTGTCCGGCCACTGCCTGTGCGGTGCGTGGGTGGTCGCCGGTCAGCATGACGATCCGCCGGACACCGTCGGCACGGAGCTTGACCAGCACGTCGCCGACCTCGGGGCGGATCGTGTCGCGCAGCGACACCAGACCGACGAGCTCGCCGTCGACCGCGAGCAGCAGCGGGGTCTCGCTGGCTCGCTGCAGCTTGCGGACCCAGTCGGCGGCCCTGCGGCTGACCGTCACGCCTTGCGCGCGCAGTAGCTCCCGGGAGCCGATGAGCAGTACGCGGCCATCGGCCTGCACCCGCATGCCTTGGCCGAGCAGCACCTCGCACTGCTCGTGCGGCGGAATCTCGATCCGCCGCTCCTCGGTGGAGCGGATGACCGCCTGCGCCAGCGGATGTCGGGAGTGGATCTCTGATGACGCCGAGTAGGCCAGCACCTGCTCGGGTGTCCAGTCGTCGTGGAACGCGATGACGTTCGTGACGACCGGGCGCCCCTGGGTCAGTGTGCCGGTCTTGTCGAACACGATCGCGTCGACCCGTCCGGCGGCCTCCAGATGCGCGCCACCCTTGATCAGAATGCCGCGGCGGGCGCCGTTGCCGATCGCGGCGCTGATCGCGGTCGGTGTGGACAGGCCGACCGCGCACGGGCAGGCGACGAGCAGCATCGTCATCGCGCGGCGGACGTCCCGGGTGGCCAGCAGGGTGAGACCTGCGAGCAGGAACGACGCCGGCACGAACCGGCGGGAGAAGTTCTCCCCGACGGTCTGGATCGGCGCGCGGTCGCCCTGGGCCTGCTCGACCCGCTCGAGGATGCGACCGATGGCGGTGTCCTGGCCGACCGCGGTCGCCCGGACGACGATCCGCCCGCGCAGCAGCACCGAGCCGGCGTGCAGGGTCGTGCCGGGCGCGACCGAGACCGGCAGCTGCTCGCCGGTGATCGCCGCCTGGTCGATGACGCCCTCGCCCCCGACGACCTCGCCGTCGACCGGTAGCACGATCCGTTCGTGCACCACGACCTCGTCGCCGAGCACCAGGTCGTCGATGTCGACCTCGATCTCGCTGCCGTCCGCCAGGCGAATCCAGGTCCGTGTCGTTGTGCCGGTCAGCAGGTCGGAGATCGCCCGGCGGGAGCGGCGCAGTGTCAGGTCCTGCAGGTACTCGCCGATGTTGAGCAGCCACAGCACGGTGAGTGCGACGACGTTCTCCCGCAGCACCAGGCTGGCCACCGTCGCGGCGGAGACCAGCGCGTCGGTACCTGCGCCGCGGCCACCGGTCAGCGAGCGCAGCGCGCCACGCAGGAACGGGTACCCGGTGAAGATCGTGACACCGGTGGCGACGGTACGGCTGGTCGGTCCGAGGACCGGCGGACGGCGCAGGCCGTAGCGGCGGAACCCGAGCGCGGCCAGCGCGACCCCGCCCACCACGAGACGGGCGAACTCCCCGTGTCGGGTATCGGCCGAACGCGGGGTGCGGGCCACGGTCGCCTCCGGATCGGCGCCGAGGCCCTTGCTGATCGCCTCGCGCAACTCGATCCCGTCGCATCCGTCGCGGTACCAGACCACGACGCTGCCGGTGCGCGGGTAGGCATGCACCTGCCGGACACCGGCGACGTGGTCGACGACGTCCTCGACGGCGACGGCCAGCGCGACCTGATCGCGGAGCGCGGGAACGGCGAAACGGACACGCCCGGCCGCGTCGCTGACGACAGTGAGATCCGGGCCCGCGATGTCGCTACTCAGGATGGTCGACCTCAGTGCTCGTGACCGTGACCGTGCCCATCACCGGCGCCCGGTGCGGGGGTCTGCTCGCCGATCCGGCCGCGGGCCTCGCTCACGATGTCCGCAGTCGTCAGACGGGCCTTCTCGGCGCCGGTCTCCGCGGCACGAGCCCCGCGCAGGCCCCACGTCGTCGCGGTCACCGCGGCCTCGCGAACCGCACCCGAGCGTGCGACCCGCTTTACACCGTCGTAGGCCACGGCCCCGGCCAGACCGCTGGCCACCAGGCCGACGGCCTTCCCCGCCACTGCTGCGAACATGAGCACCGCCTCTCGTTCAGTCCCACCTGCAGCGTCGACGTGCCCTGAGGTGCGCGAGCCGTTCCAGGCTACGCGGAGGGCGCCGCGGCTGACCTCGACTGCCGCAACTGGTTGAGCATCAGCGCGCACGTTCCGGTCTACCTGGTCCGGCCCCTGTGGAGTCGGTCTCCGGCACCCTCGCGTTTCGCCCCACCCGGTCGGCTGGCTCTGGCCAGAGCCCGAGCCGGATTGCCCCTCCTGGCGGCTACCATCCTTCCCGCGTGGCTGCATTCGAAGGCCCGCCCGGCGCGAATCGGCTGCCCTGCCACATCTACGGCCGCGGCGCACCCCGGTCTCGGTCAACGGTTGAGGGCCTCGGCGAGCGCGTCGAGGTTGCCGTTCATCCACTGCACATAGTCGCCGGCACCGTCAGGCAGCGTTTCCGACATCTCGATCACCGGGACGCCTGCCTGCTCGGCGGCGGCGCGGACCTGGTCGGTGGTGGCGGACTGCGTCTGGTTGTTGAGGATCAGCGCGTCGACCGAGGGCTGAGTGCGGAACAGGTCCAGCATCTGGGCGACGACCGCGGCCGGCGGATCAGTGCCCTCCTCGACCGCGGACGAGAACTCCTGTGGCGTCGCGTCCTGCACGCCCGCAGCATCGAGCAGGTAGGTCGGCACCGGTTCGGTGACGGCCACCCGGGCCCGCGGATGCGCCCGGCCGATCTCGGCGGCCTTGCTGGTCAGAGTCGCGACGTCGTTGCCGACGGTCTGGGCGTTGCCGCGGAAGGTCTGGGCGGCGGCCGGGTCGATCTCGGCGAGCCGGTCAGCGAGCTGCTGCGCGACCTTCTGCACGGTGGCCGGGTGGTACCAGACGTGCTCGTTGAACGAGCCGTGATCTGCGCCCACCTCACCGGCGTGCGCCGCATGCTCCTCGGGGCTTTCGCCTTCGTGGCCGCGGTCGCCCGCTTCGGGCGCGCCCTCGAGCCCGGAGGCCTCGACGGCGTCGACGACCGGGGCCCGGTTGCCGGAGGCATCGACCAGGCCGGTCATGAACGCGTCGTACCCACCACCGTTCATGAGAATCAGCTGGGCGTCGCCGACGGTAGTCGCGTCCTGCGGGGTCGCCTCGTAGCCGTGCGGATCCGCGTTTGTCCCCTCGATGATCGAGTCGACCTGGACGTGGTCGCCGCCGACGGCTCGCGCTACCGAGCCCCAGGCGTCGGTGGATACGACGATCCGAACCTGCGCAGCCGCCGGGCCGGCGGGCGCCTCACCCTGGCCGGCCCCACAGGCAGACAGCACGAGGAGCAGCGCGGCTACCCCGGCCACCAGCGCGGCCGGACGGAATCGGTGTCGGGACACGAAGGGACTCCCATCAACGCATCAACATACATTTATCGAAAACGATTGTCGATTCACCCTACAGGTGCAGGTGCCGTCGCCAATGTGATCTGTGCCCGCTCCCTCCAGACGTCGTGTCGTTCGGCGAGCATCGCGCCGACGAGGCAAATGATCGAGTCGGCGGTCGGGAAGATCCCCACCACGTCGGTGCTGCGCGGGGCAGGCAGCACCAGGCAGGACCGAACCGGGCCAGGCGAGACGGGCAGGGTCAGCGGCGAACTCGTCTTCCCGCGCAGCCTCTGGCGCGATCGGTGCGCCCGACACAGGCCGTGCGCCCCCGGCGACCGCGAACAGCCCGCCATCACGCACCGCGCTGCGCTCGCCGCTGCCCGGGCTGAGCTGCCCAGCGGCGTCCACCCGAGCTGCGGGTGGGGCCAGGACCTACCCGACGACGGGATCCCAGCCGCACTCACCGCGGGGCCGACCAGCGTGGCCAGCCGAGCGGCCTGCCCGTCGAGGACCCCGACGTCGCCGAACACATGCGCGGCGCACTCGTCCGCGGACAGGAGCGACGATCCGTCGGCGGCGTGCGTCGGTCGCCGGGGCGCTCACCGGGGTGCTCGAGCCGTCTGCTCGCGGGGGCTGGGCACCGCGTCCACTGCGGCGCGCAGCCGAGCTTTGGTGCACGTACACCTGCGACGAGCTGATCGAGGTGTGCCCGAGCAGGTCGGCGACCACATCGATGCCGTTGCCGGCATCGCGAGGTCGCTGCCGTAGGCGTACCGCAGCTGGCGCGGGCGAACCAACCGATCCAGCCCGGCCCGCCGCGAGGCCGCGGCCAGCAGCTCCCCAACCGCCGGGCGCATGGGCGCGCCGACCGGGCCGCGGAACAGGTTGACGAACACGAGACCGCTGTCCGCGGTCGCCGCCGATCCGCATCCGTTCGAACCCGTAGGTGTCGAACGCCTGCACCGTCACCGCGTCCAGCGCTACCCCCGTTCGCGTCGGGACTTCACCCCATATGCCCGGTTTGGGTTGCCCTTCCTGCGCAGCACGTGCAGATGCACTCGCGCGACCTCGCAAACCCAGCGGCCGCGAATCGACCACACCCATTACCGCTGCCATCGCTTTCGCCTTCGAGCTCTGTGGAGGGAACCCGAGGATCAAGCGGTGGCCGCACACATGCCCGGCCGACACGCCGCACACCGCGGCGTCGTCCTCAGCGACGCCTACACCGCCCAGCCCGAGCGATCCGTTCGTGGCACCCCGCGACCACCGGCCCGGCGCCGTCTGGCTCAACCAACCCCAGCCCGACAAGGAGGCGACGCCGCCAGAGCGCTTGACCAATAGTTCAGGCGTCAACCTCAAATGAGCTTGCCAGGGACCAGCGAATCACGCGAATAGTGGCTCTATGCGAGGCCGGGCACCCGGTCCTCGGGTGCGGCAGATCCGGGTGCTTGCGCCGTGGCCCGCCCCATCTCGATCCTTTCTCGCGGAATGTGACGTTGGCGGTCAACGGAAGGACTTGCGCCGTGGTCCCGCGATGAGCGGTAATCGGGCGTCGCCTCCGATGCTGACGAAGCGACCGTTCGGCGCCCGTTCGAGCCCGGTGGTCTCAGGCGTTGGTGATGAGGGGAGGGCAGGCAGGCGAAGCCGGACTAGCGTCCTGGGAGATTAATAACGACCCGGTTACGGCCGGACACGGCCCGTTCCGGCGACCCGCCCCGACCCCGACGGGGTGGTCCACCGGGCTCGAAATATCGGAAGGACAGGTTGTGGCACGGCACCGCTCCCCCGTGAGCCGGCGCGCACACCTCGGATTCTCGCCATCGGTCATGTCGGCCGCTGCGGGAACCGGTGGCGCATACCGGCTTGCCGCGCTCCCCCAGGTCGACTCCTCCCCGCGTGCGTCGGCTCTGTCCGTTCGAATCATGGCCGCTGCGGTAGCCGGCAGCGCACTCGCAGCCACAGCTCAGATGGTGCTGACCGAGGCACTGCCGTCCGTGCTCGACGGTGACGACGTCTTCCTGCTCGGCATTGGCGAGCCGTTCACATCCGGAGGTGCGGTCGCACCGGAGGCGGCCGTCCCGGATCCCGCCCTTATTGATGCAGGGGCTGTACCAGCTAGGGCGCCGATGCTGCGCGAGCCGCAGGTCGTCAGCGCCGCCGATCTGGTCGCGGCGGCCGGGCTCGACCAGCCCCCTGCCGAGCAGGCCGCCCGTGCCGCCGTGCAGGCAACCAGCGCCGTCGAGCAGGCGGCCCGGGCCGCGCAGGAGGCGCGAGCCGCCGAGAGTTCTGCACTTGAGGCGGCCCGGACGGGTGGGGACGCTGACACGACGACGGGGTCGGCCACCGCCACAGGCAGCAGCGTACAAATGATGGTGGGACGTGTCAGCTCCGGCTTCGGCCCGCGCTGGGATGCACAGCATAAGGGCCTCGACATCGCGGCACCGATCGGCACCCCGATCCGAGTCCCGCTCGATGGGACTGTGATCAGCTCCGGGCCGGCGAGCGGATTCGGGCTCTGGGTGCGGGTACGGCACACCGACGGCACCGTCACCCTCTACGGACACATCGACCGCACGTTGGTTGAGGTCGGGCAGCCAGTATCGGCGGGCGAGGTCATCGCCGAGGTCGGCAACCGCGGTCAGTCCACCGGTCCGCATCTACATTTCGAGGTCATCGAGCCGGGTGGCGACAACATTAATCCGACCCCATGGCTTGCCGGGCAGGGAATCGACTTCACCTAGTGAGCCTTTGCCAACCTGCTGGATGAGCAGGTCAGCGGGCTGCGGCGTGTCGTGGCCTCGAATGGGTGAAGCTCCTGGTAGACGGGCGATTGA
>NZ_FOUY01000086.1 GCF_900115005.1 Pseudonocardia ammonioxydans
CCAGGACACCACGACCACCGGATAGACTGCCCACCGAGGCTGGACCCGGGGGAATTACTTGAGCGCAGCCCGGGGGAATTGGCTGATCGTCCACAGCCGGATCCGTGCTGCTCGCCGGCGACGCCGCCCACGTGCACTCACCCTCACCCGTGCTGAGCCAAGGGGCTCAACACCAGGCGCGCCGCCGACCTCGCTGGCCGGCTGGCCATGGGCCTGCACCATGCCGACGACCAGATCCCTCGACGGCTACCAGCATGCACGACATCCGGTCGGGCGCCGCGTGCTGCGCGTCGGCGCGCCGACAGTTGATGGTGCAGCTCCATGCCGCTGATTTCACGATCCTTCAGCCGCCCGCGATGCCCACGACTGCCACGGCGGCGAGCAGCAGGCCGACCGGTTGCCCGCGGGGGTCCACGCTCGCGCGGCGTGACGGCCCTGTCCCGGGTGACTCTGCGCCCGACCCGGCTCAGGCCGGCGGGAGATCCCCGCGGAGCACGGTCGACCCGGCCGTGTCCAGCACCTTGAACCCGGAGGCGTCCGGCCGGAGCACCGAGGAGTTGAGGTTACAGACCATCGGGGCCGCACCGGTCCCGATGAACGCGCCCGCGTCGACCTCCCGGCCGTCGGTGGCCTCGACGACGACGCGGTAGGTCGCCCCGGGCCGGAACCCGTCGGCGTCCAGCACGATCTCCATCCCCCAGATGTGCGGGATCGCGACCGCGCTCGCCCGGATCTCCGGGGCGCTCACCTGCACGGCGACCGGCTCGCGGGGGATCCCGTCGTAGTCGCCCACCGCGTAGCCGGCCACCCCGCCGACCACGATCGCGACGGCCGCCGCGGCCGCGGCGACGCTTATCGGGAGCCGTCGGCGCGGAACCGGCCGGCGCTCCGCGCGCGCCGCCGCCACGATCCGCTCGCCCAGGTCGGCCGGTGGTACAGGAGTGTGGTCTAGGTGCTCGGGATCCACCCCGCCCAGCGCGGGCAGCACCGACGAAACCTCGGCCAGCTCGGCGCGGCAGACCGCACAGCTGTCCAGGTGCGCCCGCACAGCGGCGGCCTCGCCGTCCGACAGGCGCCCGATCGCGTAGTCGCCGAGCGACTCCCGCATGGTCCAGTGCTCGTCCGGCGTCACGGTTGCACCCCCATCTCGTCCATCGTCAGGCGCAGCGCCTTCAACCCGTAGAAGACCCGGCTGCGGATGTCCCGAGCGGCACACCCGCCTCGGCCGCGATCTCAGCATGCGGGCGCTGCCGCAGGTAGGCCTCCACGATCGCCTCCCGAGGCTTGGGGCGGAGCCGGCGCAGTGCCTCCTCGACCAGCCAGGAGTCGATCACAGCGTCGTCGGCCGGACCGATCGCGTCCGGAGTGGACTCGGGATCGTCGGTGAGGGCACGCCGCCAGGGCCATGCGGTGATCCGGCGGATCTCGTCGATCACCACGTTCCGCGATTCCGCGGCGCCACGCCCTACCAGGTTCTGCGCGGAGCCGATAAGTCTGGAGCCAACGGGTCTCGGCAGTACCCGTGATCGGACCACCGCACCCTTGTCCGGCGGAGGATCGGGCTTCGACCCGCGCCGCGGGCAGCACAGCATCAGCGACACCACGCCTGTTCAATACCCTGAGGGGGTATTATACTATGGGGTGTCCTGCCGTACGTCTTTGGAGATGTGACTGTGTCTCGATCAGCTGCCGATCGGCGCCAGCACCCCACCGCAGGCCCGTGGGCTGCGGTGGTGACCGCCGTGGGTTCCGAGCAGGGGCGTGCTGTCCTGCGTTGCCTCCTCGGATGCGCGAGTCGAGCTCTGCAGAATCGTGCGAGCGCGACACGACAGGGCTCGCACGGCAATAGCTGTCGCTGAATGCTCGCCGGGACTCGTCGAGACGACACGTGTCGACCGGGCTGTCGGCGCTCCACCCGTCCCCGGAGGTCGACCTGCTGCTCTGGACGGCAGTCACAGATCAGCGCGGGCGGTGAGCGGTCAGCTCGACGGCGGGGCTGGTCCCCCGGCGTGGACATTCGGTGAGCGCCACATCGACAAACCCGGCTTCCGCAGATCGGGCACGCAGGCTATAGGCAGGTTCGGCCAGCACATGGCGATGCACGGTAAGCACCAGCAACCCGCCCGGACGCAACACACGGAACAGCTCAGCGAACCCGAGCGACTGGTCCCAGAGCATGACGTTGTTGACCGAGATCGCCACATCCATCGACTGGTCCGCGCAGCCGGTGCGCTCGGCCGTCCCGTCACCGATCTCGAGCGCGCCCATAGAGATAGATCCCGCGCAGCGGCGGGTGGCCATCGCCCGCATCGTGGCTGACGGGTCCACCCCCCGCACGAAACCGCTGGGGACGATCAGCCCTGCAGCCAGCGCCAGCCCGACCCCGGGCCCGCAACCCACCACGATGACTCGGTGATCGCCCCGCAGCTTCGCCCGGTCGACGGCCCATCGTTCCTGCCGGCGGTTCCCCCAGACCATCACCGCTCCACCGAGCCGCCCAGCCAGGCCACGGGGATGCCCGAAGGCCGCGTCGAGGGCTCGCCTCAGCCCGGTCGGACCAACGTCAGTGTGCGGTCGATCAGCGTCAGCATCCATGAATGCAGCTCACCATCCCCGGCCGCCGATGCCGTCAGGGATCACCCTGACCGGAATTCTGTCGGACACGGGCGCACGGGATGACCGGCGCGGCTGGGCGTGATCGCGGCGTCGGGGGGACGGGTTGCCTGGGCCACTGGAAGTCGTTCACCCAGTGAGCACGCCCGGGCTTGCGACCTACCCTGCGAGGCTGACCGCATCGTCCGTCCGCCTCCGGGGCGGCGTGACGATGCTGTGGTTAGAGTCAGCAAGTCCGAAACGGGCCCCGGTCGAGAGGGAGGGACGGCGACGGTGCGTACCGCGATGCATCGCCCCGCAGCCCCGTTCGTCCTGCTGCTGATCGCCGTGTTCGTGCACACCGCCTTCGGACCTGTTCTGGCCTGCCACACCATCACTCCGGAGCAACCGGTTGCGAGCGTCGCCGCCGTCACGGCGCTGGTCCAGGAGACCGCGGGATGTCCCGGATGCATGCCCGACGTACCTCTCGACGCTGAGGGCAACGCCGGTGTACCGGCAAACGGGGATCCGCCAGGTTCACCGGCCGTGACTGGTCTGTGCACCCCCGACCGTCCCTGCCATCACGCCCCGGGAGGGCGAGACACTGCTGTCGACCCCGCGGTCCGCGGGGTCGATGCCCCACGTGACAGCGGCCCCGCTCTCCTCTCCACGTGCTTCAGGCCGGACCAGGTCGAGCAGCCTGTCCTGCCCGCCCCGGCATCGAACCCGGTGCCTCCGGCGGCGGTGCTGGCACCAGTCGCCGTGCTCTGCGTCGATCGGAACTGACCCGGCCCGGGCTCCGGATTCGATCGATCCCCGTCCGTGACCGGCTGACGAGGCTGGTTCGCAGGACATCACGTCCGGACTCATCTGCACCGGAATCCCGATTCGATGCGGCAGCAGGCCGCCCAACCCGAAGGGCATCGCATGCCCCGCGCCACCCCAAGCCCTCGCCCGACACGCACGGCGCATGTCCGACACGACGTCGTCCCTGATCATCGCCGGCCTCTCGACGAGCTCAACGACATCCCTGCTCGACAGCATGGCGGCGAGCAACCGGGCGGACATGTTCTCTCGCTGCTCGACGCGCACCTAGCCGTGTCGGGCTGCCCGGGGATCGGACACCTCTCGAGCCGGTGTCACCGGGAGCGTCGGCCGATCGATCTCCATCGCCTTGAAAACCTGCCGACAATCGGCAAACTGTCCGGTCCGCCCCCTACCCGCGCGCCGAACTGTGGTCGGGACCGGCAGGGAAGGCGCGCTCCGTGAAGATCGTGTGCATAGGTGGCGGTCCGGCAGGTCTGTACCTGGCCATCCTGGCCCGGTTGCGCTCGGACGGCCGGGACGAAGTCGTCGTCGCCGAGCGCAACCCGCCAGGGGAGGCATCCGGGTTCGCCGTGACCCTCGGCGAGGACATCCTTGACGAGCTGTACCGCACCGACCCGGTGGGCGCGGACGGCGTCCGCGCCGCCGCGCACGTCTGGGGCGACCAGGTCGTCGAGGTCGCCGGCGAGACCGTGCACCTCGGCGGCCGCTACGGCTACTCGATCGGGCGCGCCCGGCTGCTCGAGGCGCTCACCGTCCGGGCCCGGCAGGTGGGCGTCGACCTGCGATTCGACACCGAGGCCGCCCCCGACGGCGATCTCGCGGCCGATCCGCTGACCGCGGACGCCGACGTCGTCGTCGCAGCGGACGGGATCAACAGCGCCGTGCGCGACGCCCGCACCGCGGAGTTCGGCACCCGGCTCACCCACGGCACCAACCGCTACGCCTGGTTCGGCACATCGAAGACGTTCGAGGCGTTCACCTTCGCCTTCGAGCGCACCGAGGCCGGCTGGATCTGGTTCCACGCCTACCCGGCGGCCGACTGCCTCAGCACCTGCATCGTGGAGTGCGGCCCACGGACCTGGACCGGTCTCGGACTGGACAGCATGCCCGCCGACGAGGGGATGCGGCTGCTCGAGTCGGTCTTCGCCCGGTCGCTGACCGGGCACTCGCTGATCGCCCCGCCCGGGACGGGGCCCGCGCCGTGGCTGGAGTTCCGCGAGGTCCGCAACACCTCGTGGCGGTCCGGACACGTCGTGCTGGCCGGCGACGCCGCGCACACCACACACTTCGCGATCGGCTCCGGCACCGTGCTCGCGGTGGCCGACGCGATCGTGCTGGCCGAGGAGCTCTATCCGGACGGCACGACCGGGAGGACGGCGGACGTCGATGCGGCGCTCGCCGGGTACGACGCCCGCCGACGGACCGCGATGGCACCGACCCAGGACATGGCGCGGCGCAGCATGCGGTGGTTCGAGGAGGTGCCGCAGCGGCTCGAGGGCGCCGACGCGATCGACTTCTCCTGGTCGCTCCTCGATCGCCGCGGCGACCAGGGCCCGCTGCACCGGCGGCTACACGAGGCCACCCAGATCGAACCAGTGCGCCGAGTGCGGCGCCGGCTGACCTCCGCCCGGCGAGTACGCCGAGCACTACGGCGCGGCGAGATCGACCCGATCGGCGTCCTCACCGGTCGCCGCTGATCACCTCTTTACACGCTCGGTGGCCACCTCCGCTGTACGAACTGCCCGCACACCCAGGCCGCCGCCCACCTGCGCTTGTAGTGCGATTTGTCCCGTCTCAGCGAAGCGAAGGTGGGCGTGGCGTTGCTTGCAGCCCGCTTCAGGTCAGCATGACCGGCGCGTAGGACCGCGAGACGCTCGTCAGGTCGCACGGTGGCGAGAATCTTCCCCGACCGCGACTCGCTCATCCGGCTCGTCGGGGTGTCCTCGTCGAGCAGCACGACGAGTGGACCGATGGCCGCCGCTGCCTCGGGCTCGACGTCCTGAATCGAGCCCGCGCCACCACCGACCCCACCCCGGACACCGGTGAGGAGGCCGAACCCGCGCCGACGATCTCGGCGCTGAGCACCTGAACCCAGCAAGATCACGCGTCAGCCGTTACACACCACGTCACGGGGCTTGACCCCGACCGTCGTCGGCCGGCAGAAGCATCGGTTTCACGCGATGTCTGTGCCCTGTTCGTCGACCTGACCAGTACGAGCACTTCACCCCGCGGGTGATCACCCAGAACGTTTGCTCGCGGAGGACCGGACCGAGCGCCGCGGCCCCCGGCGCGTCTGTCCCGCCGAGAAGCAGCGGAGGCGACGTGATCACACGAGGGCGCGGTTCGGGGGCACCCACGGCCCCTCGGGGAGCAGCCTCTCACTTAGATCGGTCGTCCCCAGAACTGTGGATCTATGCCGTCGCAGGACCCCGTCCCGAGGGTCGATCCGCATTCTGGTGCTGTGGGACACAACCTTGTCGATAGATCGCATGTCGCACCTGTCTCGCGAAAGGCACCAGGTGGCCTGGCGCTGGTGTGTGGGATGCTCGGGGTACTCCTCGTCGCCGGCGCGGTGGTGGTCGCGGCGGCTCCTCCGCTTACCGTGGCGGGTTTGGCTCTGGCCTCGGCTGGCGTGGTGCTGTCCGGCGGCGGGCTCGCGCTCGGCATGGCCGCGGCGTTCCAGAGGCGGCCACGGGCGAACCGGGCCGCGATTTCGGCAGCCGCGCTGTCGGTCGTCGGCCTGGCCGGCGGACTGACCTGGCTGTCCGCTTTGGTGATCACCGTGGTGACCGGTTCGGCGCCGATGGCACCTGCCGAGGTGGCGAGTTCCCCGGCCTGCCTGTCAGCCGCCTCTGGGGATACCGACGTAGGGCAGAGTTCGCGCCATTGACGATGAGGAGGAGGCAGCCGTCTTCGAGAGCATCGACTGCGCCGCCACCGTGCCGATCGTGCACGCCCCTCGCCAAGCCCGTTCGGGATGTCGTCACGGGGTCGTGCCCGGCGCGGCGGACTTCTGTGGCCAGCCCGGCACGCAGCGAGTGCGCGGTGAGGTGGGGCTAGGAGCGGCGGCGTCGGCGGCGCGGGTGATGGCGGTGCGGATCGCTTGCCCGGTGATCGAGGCCCGGACGGTGACCAGCAGCCCGTGCGGGTCGTTGGCGATGTCGGCCACGTTGAGCTGGGCGAGTTCGTCGCGGCGGGCTGCAGCGCGTCGTCCCCGGGCGCGGACTCGGGCGTGTCGGCCTGTGCCGGCGGATCGCCGGACCCGACAAATCGGGCGGCGGCGTCCTCTCCCTGACTCATGCTAAGCCACATTCTCACCGCCAGACTGGCGTCATTTGGTCGGCGGGCCGGGGATCGCAGCTGCGCGCGGCTATCAGGGGGCCGTGTCGAACCGGTAGCGCTGCGGCCGGCGTCGACCAGCGAACCAGGGGGTCTGTCAGCCACCCTTCTTGCCTGACAACCACACCAGGAGCCGAGGGTCAACGATACGGGCGGTGCCCACCTCGGCTCCGGCTGTCGCCGATACCGCTGTGTCACCCAGCTATCCGCCGCGGCCAGCACGATCCACAATCGTGCTGGCCAACGCATTCGCCATCGTCAACTGTCGAGTCCAACCCGGTCGACCTGCGCCGATCGCAATGCGTCGCTCCAGGGCAGCAGCACGGATGACGTAGATTTTGCTCAGGATGTGGCGATGCCGGAGCCGACGCGTTTCGCCCAGGCGCGATAGTTCGAGATGAGGTCGTGCTTCAGCTGACCGCGGGGCTTCACCTCGATTCCTTGCTCCTGCGCCCAGTAACGGATCTGTGCACGTTCGGTTGTGGTCAGACCATCCCGGCCGACGGCCGGCACGGACGTGTCAGCTCCGGCCCCGACCGCGGCCGGCGGCGCAGCATCGTCGTCGGTTTCCGGCTGGCGCGCCACGCTCTGGCGCTCGTCAGCCTCCCCAGCTCTGGCAGCGCTCGCGGTGGCCGCTGTGGGCGCTGCCTCACGCGCGGGCAGCGCATCGGGATTGTCGGCGTGGAAAGCGGCGCTGATGCGTGCGGGGATCCTGCCTCGGTGGGGCACCGCGTACCCGTGGGCACGCGCCCACGTGCGAATTGCTTGATTCTGGGAGCGGCGGGTACTCGCAGCTGACGAGCTTGTGGTTGCCGGGGCGCCGCGTCGCCCTGGCTGCGGCCGGGCCACATCACCGAAGGCAGCGATCGCGTCCCGCAGTGCGGCTGCGTGAGGTGCACTGAGGTCGATCTCGTAGGCCTTCCGGTCCAGCGAGAACCGCACGGTCTCCGCAGCCGGCGAACCATCGAGGTCATCTATGAGTTTCACCTGCGTGACGCGCGTCATGTGGGAGCCCTCATTCCTGAGTCATTTCCTGCCTCGGTGTCGCAGGGCGGTGCTGAATGTGACACGTCGGCGGGTGCGACTTGCCGACGATACCGGCTAGCTGGGTCCACAGGTCGTGGCTGCTGACGTTTCAGGACGCGACGCATCGACGGGTGGTGCACGCCCGCGGGGCACTCAGTGAAATCATCCGGCTCGTTCGCTGACGCCTGCTGGCAGTTCCGAAAATGGTCCGGTTGTTCCGGTCCGAGCCGGAGACGACGACCTGGACCAGCTGAGCAGCGCGGCTCGCAGGGGTAGCGGGGTCGGTGTGGCCCGCGCCTGTATCCCGCGACGGCACGCGGACACCAGCATTCGCCGGCGTCCCCGAGGCGTTCCCCAGCGATCCGCGACGTGCGTAGGGGCTGGTGGGGCTGGAGACCGTCGATGCCGGTGTGGCATTTACCGCTCACCGTCTCGTGGGCGTCGCCGGAGTGTGGCAGGCGCGCTCAGGTGTGTCCCTCGATGAGGGCGGTGATCCGGGCGTTGAGCGCATCGGCGTCGTCCGCGACCCCGTCGAGGAGGGTGAGGACCTCGTCCAGGCTCTGCGGCGCCTGGGGTGCTGTCGTCGCGGGGGTGGGCGAGGCGTCGGCTTCCCGGTCCCCGCGGGACGGGGTGCCCGGCGCGGTGACGCTGCTGGTGGCTCGGTGGGCCCGGTGGCCGGCGAGGGCGAGTCGGGTGCGGATGGTGCGGGTGGTGATCGGGCGGTAGTCGTCGTGCCAGCCGTGCTGGTCGATGGCGGGCAGCAGGATCGCGGCGCCGTGCCAGCGCTGTGGGGTGCGGGGGTGGTGCTGGTGGGCGCTGTCGCGGGTGGGGGCGTGGGCTGCGGTGAGGTCCATGCGGGCCGAGCCGCGGCCCAGGCCGTCGAGGACGCCGAGGGTGTCGAGCCAGCGCACCACCGCGCAGGCCGGGCACGCGCGCGGGTCGGGTTCGGTGGGCACGTCCTGGTCGGCGACCGAGACCTGATCGTCGGGGTGCTCGCCGCCGGAGCCGGCGAGGGTGACCGCGTCCGGGCGCAGGGCTCGGGCGTCGCGGTGGGGGAGGTCGAGGCCGATGGTGGCCACGATGAGGAAGGCGTCGCGGCGGCCGTGCAGGCCGTGCGGCCAGCCGCGGGTGGGGCAGGCGGCGAGCAGCGGGCCCGCCGCGGTCCAGCGGTGACGGGCGGGCCGCGGGGGCGGGGGTGCGGCGGGACCGTGGTCCGGGCGGGACAGCAGGTAGCCGGCGCGGCGGTGGGCGGCGGCGATCGCCCGCACCCGCCGGGCCAGGGTGGCCGGGCGCGCCGGTAGCGCGGTGAAGAACCCGGTCAGGGCGTCCACGGTGGTCGGCAACGCCGGCTGCCCCCTAGCTGTGGTGTAGTCGCAGAACAGCGCCCACTCCCCCACATAGCTCGGCCCCGCCGCACCCTGCAGCACCGCCGCCCGATTCTCCGGCGTGGCGGGTGCGGGTGTGGCAGCAGTGGCCCGGCCAAATGTTGCACCGGATGCAACGTTGCCTCGTTCACCGATCATAGGCCGAGCTGGGTGACGGCGTTACCGAGCAGGGGGGCGTGGTCGCGGTCGTAGGTCTCGACCATGGCGTCGCTGGAGTGGCGGGTCTGGCGGCGCACGGCGCGGTGGTCGGCCCCGGCCCGCCGCGCGGTGGTGACGAACCCGGCGCGGAGCGAGTGGAACCCCACCGGGCCGGGCAGCCCCGCGGTGGTTGCGCGGCGGCGGACCATCGCGTGCAGAGCGTCCCCGGTGATCGGGGTGTCGGTCAGGGTGCCGCCGCGGCGCACCGCGCGCAGCAGCGGTGCCTCGGCCGGGAGCGCCGGCACCGGTGCCGGACCGTGCGAGTCTCCCCGGCTGGTGGCGGCGTCGTCGGTCTCGGTGGCCGGGTCGGGGTGCGGGTAGAGGTGGTCCTGCTCGGCCCAGGCCGGGGTCGACAGGACGGCGCGCATCAGCGCGGCCCGGCCCCGGGGGGCGGACTCGGCGAGGCGCAGCCAGCGCAGCACTGCGCACGGCGGGCACGTCCCCGCGTGGGTCCCGTAGGGCAGGACCACGGTGGCGCCGTGGGCGTCCTGGTCGGTCTTGGACGACCGGATCCGCACGTGTAGCCCGTCGCTCGGGTGAAAGCGCAGGTCGCCGACGGTGAGGGCGGCGAGTTCGCTGCGGCGCAGCGCCCCGGCGAACCCGGTCAGGAGCACGACGCTGTCGCGGGCGGCGGTGAGCCCGCCCGGCCACGTGCCGAACTCCATCATTGCGAGGAGGGTGCGGAGGTCGTCGAGGAGCAGCGGGCGCATCTGGTGCGTCGCGTGCGCGCGGGCCCGCTTGATCCCGGTGAGCACCGCACCGACGGCCGGGTCCCGGGTCGGCGACGAGTGGCCGGTGTCACGGTGCACCGCGGCGATCGCGGCCAGGCGCCGCGCCATGGTCGCCGGGGAGAACACCGGGGAACCGTCGGGGGTGCAGGTGGCCTCCAGGTCGGCGAGGTAGAGCCGCACCGTGTTCACCTCGGCCGGCAAGGCTTCGAGCGCGGCGGTGGTGCACCACCCGGCAAAGTGCGCCCAGTCGGCGGCGTAGGCGCGGTGCGTGCGTGGTGCGCGGGCCCCGGTGGCGTGGGCGTCCGCCCGGGCGGCCAGGGCTTCCAGCGAGGCCGCCCGCTGCGCCGCGACACGCCGCTCCCCCGCCGGATCGCGGACCCCGTCGAGGACCACAGACCCCCGGACCGGCTCCCCGCCATCCTCAGCGGCGGTGCCAGAGCTCATTTCGGCGCCTTTCGTCGACAGGGAGCGCGGGCGGGTACCCGGCGACTGGTCAGCTAACGGAAGATTATCGTAAGTCTCAATCCACAGCGCGGAAGTGAAGGCTGTCGGCGTTTCGCGTGTCGAGACGCGAGGTCCGCACTGACCCATGGTCCGGACTGACGGTCTCCATCTGTTCGCCATCCCAGGGCCTGACCTGCGGGGATCACAGTCCTATCGGTGCACGCGGTACCCCACGTCCGTGCCCACGCTGGCGGCGGATCGCCCCCGGCGCGCCCAGCTCCGCTCACCGGTCCAACCCGTCCGCCGCTTCAGGTGTGTAGGCCCGGCGACACCGCCTACCTTTCGCGGTCAGCACCCGTCCGCGTAAGCGGGAATGACGACCCGCATCGTCAGGGAGGTCGCCAGATGAAGTCGTGATACACCTCCGGCGGCCGCCATAGGTCGCAGCAGACGTGCTGTAGTGCTGCATGAGCCAACCGTCCGCGTGCCGCTCAGCCTGGATCCACCGATGATCAAGGTGGTTGGGCGGGTCGCGACACACGAATGCCCTTCTGAGCTGGGACAATGAAGTGATCTCAACAAGAAGCCCGTAGGTGTAGGTGTTCGATGTGGGTGAGGGCGAGTGCTGCTTTGACGTAGTCGCCGACTCGGCGGGGGCTG
>NZ_FOUY01000146.1 GCF_900115005.1 Pseudonocardia ammonioxydans
CGCGACACCGCGACACCGCGACACCGCGACACCGCGACACCGCGACATTCGCGGAAGCGCAACCTGTATGTCGTGGGCGATGCGGTGCGTCTGTGACATGGCGTGGGTGGTCGGGACATCGCAGGCGCTGGTCTCCCACCACGCCTGGCAGCTCCGCGCCGTCGGCGCCTCCCGGCGCGGCGGCCGAATAATCATGTACCGGCTGACCGAGCGCTGCCGCAGCGTGCTGTCTGTTCGGTGCTGCTGCGGCGGGCAATGAGGAACCCCGAGAGATCGGCTGCGACCCGCCCGCAAGCGAGAACCGCGAGCACGATGAACACCGACAGCACGACCTGGATCCCGCTCGTTCTGGGTGGGACGGCGTGGTGGGCTGCTGCGCTGCCCGAGACCGGGATGAGCGTGGTGGCCCAGGCGCCGGCGACGTGCAGCGAAGGCTGCGCCAAGGCCGCGACGGAGATCAGGTCGGCGAGCCCACGCTGGCGCGGCCGTCCCGATGGCGGTCGCGGCGCCGGAACCGGCCGGATCGCCACCCTGGTCACCGTCCGGGTGGGCTGTTGCGATCCCACCCTCGACACGGGCCGTACACCGGCTGCGACGACGCGGAGACCGGTCATCGCGGCGGGGCGAATGGTCGGCGGACCGAACGGGCGCGGTTCGTGCCCGGACGGCACCGACGACCTGTGAGCACGGCTGCGGCCACCGTGTCAGCCACTCGAATCGGGCGTTGAACCGAGGGTCGGGTCTCAGGCCTTATCGGTGCCCACCCGCGGGGCGCCGCGCGAACCGGCGGCACCGTCGTCGTGGGTGATCGGCTCGACTTGCACGGTGCACCGGGTGACACCCACCTCGGACAGGACCGAGCGGGCCTCGTCCAATACGGGGTGGATGCGGTCGTCGGAGCTGACCAGCACGTGCACGCTCGCGGCCTCGACACCGGACGTGATCGTCCAGATGTGCAGTTCGTGGACGTCGGCGACACCGTCGAGCGACCGGAGCCGACTCTCCACACCGGCGACGTCGATCTCGGGCGGGGCGACCTCCATCAGGATCCGCAACGCGTGCCGCATCAGCACGTAGGTCCGGGGCACGATGAACAGCCCGATCACCGCCGCGATGATGGTGTCGGCGTAGACCCACCCGGTCAGCCAGACGACCAGGGCGGCCACGATGACGCCGACCGAACCGAGCATGTCGGCCATGACCTCGAGGTAGGCACCCTTGACGTTGAGGCTCTCGCGGGCACCCGCTGCCAGCAGACGCAGGCTGATCAGGTTCACCACCAGTCCGAACACTGCGGTGATCAGCACCGGGATACCGGCGACCTCGGTCGGGTCGGCCAGGCGCTGGATCGCTTCCACGAAGACGTAGGCAGCGGCGGCGAAGAGCAACATACCGTTGATGACGGCGGCGAGGACTTCGAGCCGGTAGTTGCCGAACGTGCGTTGGGTCGCGCCGGGGCGGTTGGCCAACACCACGGCGGCCAGCGCCAGCCCCAGGCCCAGCGCATCGGTTCCCATGTGCGCTGCATCGGACAGCAGCGCCAGCGATCCGGAACTGATGCCGACGACGATCTGTACCACCATGTAGGCGGCGGTGAGCGCCAACGCGGCACCCAAACGCCGGATGTACGCGCGTCCGGCACTCGCCGCCCCTGCGACGCCGTGCCCGTGGCCGTGCCCCATCGCAAACTCCCATCAGCACATGCGAATGTGTGCATG
>NZ_FOUY01000024.1:0-84492 GCF_900115005.1 Pseudonocardia ammonioxydans
CCGCTCGTCGACCAGCTGGGCGTGCGCCTCGTGGCGGAACGCGGCGTTCTCGTCCAGGGTGACCTTGCCGTCGAGGGCGATCACCTTGTCCTGCGGGTCGCGCACCAGCGGGTTGACCTCGACCAGGGTCGCGTCCTCGGCGACGAAGGTCTCCCACAGCTTCACGATCACGTTCGCGGCCTCGTCCGCGACCGCGGCCGGGATCTTGCCCGCGGCGACGATCTCGTCGGCCTTGGCCTTGTCGACACCGGCGATCGGGTCGATCGCGATGCGCGCCAGCGCCTCCGGGCGCTCGACGGCCAGCTCCTCGATCTCCATGCCGCCCTCGGCCGAGCACATGGCCAGGAAGGTGCGGTTCGAGCGGTCCAGCAGGAACGAGAAGTAGTACTCCTCGGAGATGTCGCTGGCCTCGGTCACCAGCACCTGGTGGACCGTGTGGCCCTTGATGTCCAGACCGAGGATGGCCTCGGCCTTCTCCTTGGTCTCGTCGGCGTTCTGGGCCAGCTTCACACCGCCGGCCTTGCCCCGGCCGCCGGTCTTGACCTGGGCCTTGACCACGACGGCGGTGCCCAGCTCGGACGCTGCGGCCGCGGCGTCGGCGGCGTTGTCCACGGTCCTGCCCGGCAGCACCGGGACTCCGTGCGCGGCGAAGAGGTCCTTCGCCTGGTACTCGTACAGGTCCACTCGGCTCTCCCGCTCCACTTCGCTCTCGCCGCGACCGGCGCGGCCATCCCGGCTTGCGGGGGCGCGCCCCGCTCCTGCGGGCGGCAGCCGTCGCGGACGTCGGTCGTGCTGCGACGGGGAGCCTAGCCACGCCGTCCGCACCGGGCCTGACCTGGCCTGGTGACCGTTGTCACCCCTTTGGGGCAGCGCTGGGCTCCGGCTCGATTCAGAAGCGCCGGACGAGTGGCGCGCACCACCCGGGCACCCCGGCCGGACCACCGATCGTGAGCCGGCTCACCGGGCCGGGACCGTCGTCCGGGGAGGTCGGACGACCCGGCGGACCGCGTCCCGCTCCACCCGATCGGACCACCGCGGTGGCGGTCACCCGCCGCGACATCGACGCCCCGTCGGGCCGCCACGCTGCGCCGGGCGTGCGAGGACGACCGCCCACCCGCGCGACCTCGCAGCCACCCCCTCCGGCGCGCCGATCCGACCGGCTGTCGATGATCTTCGACCGCCCGGACCGCCTCGGCAGGCCGCCGTTGCCCTGCCACGGGCCAGCGGTTACCGTCGCGTTGTCCACGTCACGGACCGATCACGGTGGCCGGCGCCGAACCCCCGAACGGCGTCACCCCCGACGGAGCCCCCACTCCGATGACCACCGCCGAGCGGCCCGCGACGACCTGAACACCAGAAGGGCAGGTCTTGGCGCGCCACCGCTCCCCCAGCGGCGCCGTCCGACCGGAGCTCCGGCCCGGCACGCACCCCGACGTGCCTGCGGCCGCGGGCGGCCACCGGAACACGGCGCCTCCGCCGTCGTTCCCGCCTGCCCACCCGTCGACCGGCGACCGCAGGGCATCACGGCCGACCGCGGCCCTGCAGGACCGTCCGATCCCGGCTCCCGGGCAGCCTCCGGGCCACCCGGGACCGCATACCCGCACGGCACCTGCGTCCGGCCCCGGACGGGCCCCGCAGTACGCGCCGACGCACCGATCGGCGCCTCCGTCCGGGCCCGACCGCACTCCGCGGCCGCTCGGCGCGACCCGCCCGGGGAGGCCCGGTGCCCACCCGGCCGGCCCGCCGGCTCGCCCGGTTCCGTCCGCCGGTCCCGCGCGCCGCTCCGACGTGCCACCGGCAGGCCCGGCGACCCGGCCGGACCCCCGGACCACCGACCGTCCGACCGCGGCCCACCCCGGCGACCTCCACCACGCCGGCGCCCGGCCCGCCGACGCCAGACCCGGCGCGACCCGTTCCGCCGACGCCCGACCCAGCGAGGCCCGCCCCGGCGTGGTCCGTTCCGCCGATACCCGTCCTGCCGAGGCCCGACCCGGCGAGGCCCGTTCCGCCGGAGCTCGACCCGGCTCGGCCCGGCCCGCCGACGCACGTCCTTCCGACACTCGTCCTGGGGAAGCCCGTCCCGCCGGAGCGGCGGGCGACCGCGCACCGCACCGCGACGGCTCGTCCACGGCTCGTCCGGTGCGCCCGGTGGTCTCGGCGTCCCGGTCGCGCCCGACGGCGCACCCCGCCGGGGAGCAGCAGCTCCCGCAGACTCCGCCGGTCGTGTCGCGGGCCCGGGTCACGGTCGCGGCCGCGGCCGGTGGCGCGCTCGTCGCGGCCGGGCAGACGGTCGCCGGGACCCTCGGGATCCCCGGCCTCGCGGGCGAGTCCTCGGTCGAGGAGTCCTACGCCAAGCTCTCCGCCTCCGCGATGCTCCCGGTCTCGACCGAGTCCCGGCCCGCCGACACCACCGCGCCCACCGCGACCCCGGCGATCGGCGGCGAGCAGCTCGTCCAGCCCGCGACACTGCCGAGCCTGGACGACACCACCGAGGTCGACGTCGCGAGCATCACCAAGGCCGCGCGGCTCGGGGAGAAGGCGGCCAAGGTCGAGCGGGCGATCTCGGGGGCGATGTCGCACGGCGCGCCCAAGGCCGTGGTGTACGACGGCGACCCGCTGGTCATGCCGACCTCCGGCCGGTTCACCTCCGGGTTCGGCGCGCGCTGGGGCGTGCAGCACTACGGCATCGACCTGGCCGCGCCGATCGGGACCCCGATCTTCGCCCTCACCGACGGTGTCGTGGAGAAGGCCGGTCCCGCCAGCGGCTTCGGCATGTGGGTGGTGCTCAAGCACACCGACGGGACCAGTTCGGTGTACGGCCACATCAACCGGTCGCTGGTCGAGGTCGGCCAGGAGGTCCGGGCCGGTGACGAGATCGCCGAGGTCGGCAACCGGGGCCAGTCCACCGGACCGCACCTGCACCTGGAGATCTGGGAGTCGGACGGCAGCAAGACCAACCCGCTGCCGTGGCTGATCCAGCGCGGCCTGGACGTCGCGCACGCGACCGGCGGTCAGGACGCCTGAGTCCGAGATCCGGTTCCCTGCCGCGCGCGGACCGGTAAGACTGGCCCGGTGGCGGACGACGGGAGCATCCGGGTCGGGGACGAGGAACGCCGGGCGGTCGACGCCCGGCTGCAGCGCGCGCACGGTGAGGGCCGGCTGAGCCTCGAGGAGTACGAGGAACGGGCCGCCCGAGCATGGGCGGCCCGCACCCGTGGTGATCTCACCGAGCTCACCACGGACCTGCCCCCGGACCGCGCGCCGGCGCAGGCGCAGGCGCAGGCGACCGGTGAGGTCGCCGCACAGACCCCGGTGCGTGAGGCCGTCACCGAGTTCGCGCGCCGCGCCGGGTCCGCGCTCGGGACGGTCGTCGTGCTCGGCGCCGTGCTCTGGGGCGGCTCACACCTGCTCTCCGGTGACGACGGCACGGTCGTGTTCGGCAGTCGCACGATCGGGGTCGCCGAGACCGCCGACCGGGTCGACGTCGGTGTGCTGTTCGGCAGCGTCCGGGTGGTCGTGCCCGACGACGCCCGGGTCGTCGCCGGCGGGTGGAAGGTGTTCGGCTCGACCGACTGCGAGACCGCCTGCAGCGGCACCGGCGCCCGGGAGATCACCGTCGACGTCGACGGTGCGTTCGGCAGCACCGACATCCTCACGCAGAGCGAGGCCGCGGCCGAACCGCGCGAGGCGGACGACGACTGACCGCGCTGCCGGGCGGTACGGGGCCAGGTCGGGTCGGGTCAGAGCTTCTGCATCGGGACGCCGCCGATCAGCATCAGCCGGACCGTGCCGCCCGAGCCGAAGTCGATCGTCACCGTCGCCCGTGGACCGACGCCGTCGGCCGCGATCACCGTTCCCAGGCCGTACTTGTCGTGGTTGACCCGGTCACCGACGTCGAGCTGCAGCGAGGTGTTGTTCAGGCTGCGCTCGGGCACCTTCCAGTCGCCACGGTCGCCACCCCCACGCCCGCTCTGGCGGCCGAAGCCGAACCGGCCGACCGGCGCGGACGGCCGCTCCGCGACGAGCTGCTCCTCGGTGCGCCGCCACTCGGTCAGCTCGGCAGGCACCTCGTCGAGGAACCGGGACGCCGGGTTGGTGCTCGGCTGCCCGAACGCCGACCGCACGATCGCGCGGGACAGGTACAGCCGCTGCTCGGCCCGGGTGATGCCGACATAGGCCAGGCGTCGCTCCTCGGCGAGCTCCTTCGGGTCACCCAGCGTGCGCATGTGCGGGAAGATCCCGTCCTCCCAGCCGCACAGGAAGACCACCGGGAACTCCAGGCCCTTCGCGGTGTGCAGGGTCATCAGGGTGACCAGGCCGGAGTCGTCGTCGGGGATGGAGTCGGCGTCCGCCACCAGCGCGACCCGCTCCAGGAATGCGGCGAGCGAGCCGGGTTCGGGGGCGAAGTCGGCGTCGTCGCTGCCGGGCCCCTCGGCGGGCAGGTCGTCCTCGGTATCCCCGGTGGGAGCGGTCCCGGACCCGATCGCGCCGCCGGCGACCTCCGGGTCGGTGGAGAGCGCGGTCAGGTCGGCCACCGCGGCGTCGCCGGCGAACTCGCGGGCGACGGTGACCAGCTCGGCGAGGTTGTCCATCCGGGTCCCGTCCTGCGGGTCCTCGGAGGCCTGCAGCTCCTCGGTGTACCCGGTGCGGCCGTAGACGGCCTCCAGGATCTCGGCCGTGTCCTCGCCGCGGTCGACGAGTTCGCGCAGCTCGTCGAGCATCCGGACGAACCCGGCGATGTTCTTCTGGGAGCGAGTCGCCAGTGCCGGTACCTTCTCCGGCTCCTCGGCGGCGGTGCGCAACGCGCGGGCGAACGACGTGCGCTCCCGCTCGGCGTACTCCGCCACCACCGCCTCGGCCCGGTCACCGATGCCGCGCTTGGGCACGTTGAGGATGCGGCGCAGGCTGACCGTGTCCTCCGGGTTGGACAGCACCCGCAGGTAGGCCAGCGCGTCGCGGATCTCGCGCCGCTCGTAGAACCGGACGCCGCCGACGACCCGGTAGGGCAGCCCGACGCGCAGGAACACGTCCTCGAAGACCCGGGACTGGTTGTTGGTCCGGTAGAAGACCGCGATGTCGCTGTTGCGGTACTCCCCCGAGTCGACGAGCCGGTCGATCTCCTTCGCGACGAACGACGCCTCGTCGTGCTCGTTGTCGGCGACGTAACCGACGAGCTTCTGGCCGTCGCCCGCGTCGGACCACAGCCGCTTGTCCCGGCGCTCGGGGTTGCGGGCGATCACCGCGTTCGCCGCGGACAGGATGGTCTGGCTGGAGCGGTAGTTCTGCTCGAGCAGGATCGTCCGCGCGTCCGGGAAGTCCTGCTCGAACTCGATGATGTTGCGGATGTTCGCACCGCGGAACGCGTAGATCGACTGGTCGGAGTCGCCGACGACGCACAGCTCGGCCGGCTGCGCCTCGGCCGTGGCCGGCCGGACCAACTGGCGGACCAGCTCGTACTGCGCGTGGTTGGTGTCCTGGTACTCGTCGACGAGCACGTGCCGGAACCGGCGCCGATAGTACTCCGCGACGGCGGGCATCCGGTCCAGCAGCGAGACCGTCTCCATGATCAGGTCGTCGAAGTCGAACGCGTTCGCCTGCCGCAGCCGGGCCTGGTAGAGGCCGTAGACCTCGGCGATGCGCCGCTCGTGATCGGTGCCGGCCCGGTCGGCCGCGTCCTCCGGGGAGAGCAGCTCGTTCTTCAGGTTCGAGATCTGGGCGGCGAGCGCGCGCGGCGCGAACTTCTTCGGGTCGAGCTCCAGGTCGCGCCCGACGATGCCGACCAGCCGGCGGGAGTCGTCGGCGTCGTACACCGAGAACGCGCTGCGCACGCCCAGGTGCTTGGCCTCGCGGCGCAGGATGCGCACGCACATGGAGTGGAAGGTCGACACCCACATCGGGCCGGAGCGGCGGCCGACGAGCGCGTCGACCCGTTCCTTCATCTCGGCCGCGGCCTTGTTCGTGAAGGTGATCGACATGATCTCGCCGGGGTGTACCCCGCGTTCGGCGAGCAGCCAGCCGATGCGGTGGGTGAGCACCCGCGTCTTGCCCGAACCCGCGCCCGCGACGATGAGCAGCGGGGTTCCCGCGTGGGCCACGGCCTCCCGCTGCCGGTCGTTGAGGCCCTCGAGCAGCCGGCGGCCACGCGAGGTCTTCGGCTCGGGGGCGGTGACGCCCTCCGGGCTCGTACCGGGGAGTTCGAACAGCGCACTCATCGCGAGCAACACGGTACGCGCGAGGTCCGACACTCCTGCTCCGGCGTCGGTGGAACACCGGCGGACGGGGTCTACACTCGGCCGCGTGCACACCGACGGGCGATTTCGCTACGGGTCCCGGACTCCGGCACCCGCTGCGCACCCCGTCTGAGCACAGACCGTCTGAGCACAGATCGACCAGCACGCCCCGGAGTCCGGTGGACCCGGGGCGCTCACACGTCCTCGGTCCACGGCAGGCCACGCACGACCGAGACGAGGAGACCAGGACCGTGAGCAACCCCGTGGGAAGCACCGTGAACGCCGGAAACACCGTGAACGCCGGAAACACGGCGGCCACCGGGAACACCGGAGACGCGCTGCCCAACGGCGCGGACTCCGAGATCGACGAGCTCCGCACGGAGATCGACCGGCTCGACGCCGAGATCCTCGACGCGATCCTGCGCCGGACCGAGGTCTCGAAGCGGATCGGTGCCGCGCGCATGGCCGCGGGCGGCCCGCGCATCGTCTACAGCCGGGAGATGGCGGTGCTCGACCGGTTCGCCGCGCTCGGGCCGGAGGGCCGCGAACTCGCGATGATGCTGCTGCGCCTCGGCCGCGGACGCCTCGGGAGCCGGTGAGCGCGGTACCACCACTGCCGCGCACCGCTCACCGTGTGCGCCGGGAAAACGGGGGACCGCTCGTCGATTCGTGCGAACCCCACGGGGTGTGACGGGGCGTACACGCAGCGCATGTCCGACCTGGGACTTTCGACCCGTCGTCGTCGTACAGGGGTTGCCTGAACCGGTAACGAGCAGGGCGAACGGTCGGATACGCCCGACGAACGGATACCACTCGAACGAGTGATGTGCGACGAGCGGAGGGTGATCACTTGGGGATCGCCCCGGCTTCGGGTAGACCTTTCCCGGTCGAGACGACCCCGAAGGAGGACGTGCGGCCGTGACCGACACTCCCACCGGCGCCCCGCTCCCCGGCTCCCCCGGCGCCACCGGGCCCGACGAGACGGTGAGCGTCGCCGAACTGCTGGCCCGCAACACGGCCGGCTCGGGCGATGCCCGCCACGGCGCAGGGCCGATGACCGGCCCCGTGCTGTCCGTCGGCGATCTGCTGCGCCGCGAGGGCCGTGCGCCCGTCGCTCCCGTCCCGGCCGACGTGCCCGCCGCCGGCGCGCCGGGTGGCTGGCCGGACATCGACCTGCCGCGGCCCGGCGACCAGGCCGACCGGTCCCAGGGCTGGCCCGCCCGGCCGACGTCCGGTCGCCGGCGGGCCGGGGCCGTCGCCGGTGCGCTCGTCGCCGCGGGCTCGGTGCTGGGCGCCGCCCTCTACAACGGCGCCACCTCGCACGACTCCGACGCCCAGGCCGCCGCCGACGGGCTGTTCCCCGGGATCGGCCTGCCCGCGGCCGCCGACACACCGGAGACGCTGCCGGGTCAGTACCTCCCGGCGAACGTCGCCCTCGCCTCCCCGCTGCCGGAGCTGCCGACGACGGCGCCCGGCGCGACCGACTGGATGGACGTCGCGTTCCCGCAGCAGTCCTCCTCCGCCGCGGGTGCGCTGCGTCAGGTCTCGACCAGCGCCGGCTCCGGCGCCGCCGCCGCGATCCCCGCACAGCGCACGCCCGTGACGCCCGCACCGTCCACCGGCTCCGGGAGCGGGACCGGGTCCGTCTCGTCCGACCCGGCCGACGCCGGGTCCGGCGCTCCGAGCACCGCCGGGACCGGCGCCACCGGCACCGGCTCCCCGCTCGGCGGACTCGGGGTCGTCCAGGCCGTGAACAACCCGGACCGCGCACCGGCCGGGAACCTCATCGAGCCGCTCGACGCCCGCGCCCCGTCCGCGGGCGGGACCAGCACCGGCCCCCTGCAGGACGTCACGGAGAACACCCGGCCGCTCGGCTCGACCGTGGGCCGCATCGCCTCGCCGGTCGCGCAGGCCGCCGCCCCGGTCGGCGAGACCGTCGGCGGGGTCGCCTCCCCGCTGACCTCCGCGGTGTCCCCGGTGACCGACGCCGTCAAGCCCGTGACCCGGCCGCTGACCGACACCCTCGAGCCCGTCACCACGCCGGTCCTCGGCGCGCTGTCCCCGGTCACCGAGCCGGTGCTCGGTGCGACCAAGCCGCTGACCGGCCCGATCCTGGACGCCGCCGAGCCCGTCACTGGGCTGCTCGACACCTCGGCGAAGAAGAAGTCGGGTTCCTCGGACTCGACGTCCGGCTCGGACTCGGGTTCGGAGTCCGGGGAGTCCCGCGCCTCCGGGCCGCTGGACGGCGTCACGAAGCCGGTCGGGAAGACGCTGAACACCGTCACCGAGCCGGTCGGCGGGGTCGTGTCGACCGTGACCGAGCCGGTCGGCGGGGTGCTCGGCGGTGTCACGAAGGGCGCCGGCTCCCTGCTGGGCGGCGGCAAGAACAGCAACGACAGCCAGAGCAGCAGTGCTTCCGGTGGCAGCGGCAGCAGCGACGAGAGCCGCAGCGACCGCACGAGCGGCGGCAGCGACAGCGACAGCAGCAGCAGCGCCGACGGCAGCAGCAGCGAGAGCAGCGACGACGGCGACAGCTGAGTCCGCCGGAACCACGAACGGGCGTCGGCCCGGGCCCGATCACCACGGGTCCGGGCCGACGCCCGTTCCGGTCGCGGGGCGACCTACACAAGCCTCCGGTCGGTGGCCCAGCGGGACAGTTCGTGCCGGTTCGACGTCTGCGTCTTGCGCAGCACGCTGGACACGTGCGTCTCCACCGTCTTCACCGAGATGAACAGCTCCCCGGCGATCTCCTTGTAGGCGTAGCCCCGGGCCAGCAGCCGCAGCACGTCGCGCTCTCGCTTGGTCAGCTGGTCCACCTCCGGGTCCACCGGCGGCGCCGCGCCCGGACGGTCGGAGAAGGCGTCGAGCACGAACCCGGCCAGGCGCGGCGAGAACACCGCGTCCCCGACCCGGACCCGGCGCACCGCGTCCGCCAGGTCCCGCCCCGAGATCGTCTTCGTGACGTAGCCGCGCGCACCGGCCCGGATGACGCTGATGACGTCCTCCCCCGCGTCGGAGACCGACAGCGCCAGGAACACCGACTCGGTGCCGGCCGCCCGCGCGCGGCGCAGGATCTCGGCCCCGCCACCGCCGGGCAGGTGTACGTCCAGCAGCACGACGTCCGGGACGAGGTGCCCGATGCCGGCGACCGCCTCGTCCACCGAGCCGGCCTCGCCGATCACCTCGACGACCGGCGTGCGCCCGTCGCCGCGGTCCAGCTCGGCACGTACGCCGGACCGGAACAGCGCGTGGTCGTCGACCAGGTAGACCCGGATCGGCGCCTCGTCGTTCATGCGGTCTCCCCCTCTGCCAGCGGCATCGACAGCCGTACCTCGGTCCCCTCGCCCGCAGCCGTGCGGATCCGGACCGTGCCGCCGTGCCGGTTCATCCGTGCGTGGATCGAGTCGGCCAGACCGTGCCGGTCGCCGTCCACCGAATCCGGGTCGAAACCGCGGCCCCGGTCCCGGACGAACACCTCGGCCGTGCCGGGCCCCTCGTCGGAGGCCTGCTCCACCTCCACGTAGACGTCCACGTCGGAGGTACCGGAGTGCTTCGCCGCGTTGACCATAGCCTCCCGCGCCGCGAGCACCAGGGCACGCAGGTCGGCGTCGAGCTCGGCGTCACCGACCAGCACCGGCCCGACGGTGACGGCGTAGGTGTCCTCCACCTCCCCGGCGACCCGGGTGATCGCCGCGGACAGCGTCGTCTCGGTCGTGGCCCCGTGACCGTCGCCGCCCCGCGCGCGGCCGTCCGGGCCGTAGAGCCAGGCCCGCAGCTCGCGTTCCTGACCGCGGGCCAGCCGCTGCACCTCGCGGGAGTCGGAGGCCTGGCGCTGGATCAGCGCCAGCGTCTGCAGGACCGAGTCGTGCAGGTGCGCGGCGATCTCCATGCGTTCCGCCTCGACCGCGCGGGCCCGTCGCTCCTCGCCGAGGTCCCGGACCAGCCGCATCCACCACGGCACGGTCAGCACGACGACACCGAGCAGGGTCGCGAGCGCGGCCAGGATCCCGAACCGGACCTGGCCGAGGTCGAGCTGTCCGAGCAGGAACACCATCAGCCCGGTCATGACCAGGGCGGCGCCGAGGAACGTCCGCAGCAGCGCCGCGCGTCCCCCGACGACGCGCGTGCGGGCGTCGCGGGCCCACCGCCTGCGCTGCGCCTCGTCGGCCTCCCGCCAGACGACCGCGGCGCCCACCGTGGCCAGCCCCAGCGGCCCGGCGATCCAGCCGAGCACCGTCGACCCGGACGTGGCCGCGACGAGCGAGAGCCCCAGGCCGAGGGTGAGCAGACCGGCCGCCTGCAGCCGCTCGGAGCGGGTGACCGTGCGCTCGACCCCGGTGTCCTCTTCCTGCCGGACGAACACCCACAGCAGGCCGTAGGCCAGCACGCCGGCCCAGCCCAGGAACGTCAGGACGACGAACGCGGCCCGCGCCCACCGGGCGTCGACACCGAGGTGGTCGGCCACGCCGCCGGCGACCCCGCCGAGCATCCGGCCGGACCGGCGCCGGGCGAGCGGGGCCCGGGCCGGGGCGCCGGGGCGGTCGACGGGTGCGGTCCCTGCCCCCGCCGGGGGCTGGTCCGCGGTCGCGTCCTCCGACGCCGTGGTGTCCGGTCCGCCGTCCGAGGACTCCTCCGCGGAGTCACCGGCCGCGTCGTGCCTCGTTCCCGCACTCCCCGGGGCGGTGCCCTCGGGGGCTGTGCCCTCCTGGGCCGTGCCGTCCGGGGTTGTGCCCTCCTGGGCTGTGCGCGCCGGGGCTGTGCCCTGCGGGGCTGCGCCGTCCTGGGCTGTGCCCGCCGGGGCTGTGCCGTCCGGGGCCGTGCCACCCGTGCCCGCCTCCGCGCCGTCGGGGGCACGGTCGTCACCGGGGTCCGCGGAGCGGACGGGCGCGGTCGTCGCACCGGGGTCGTCGACGACCTCGGTGGCGCACGCCGGGCCCCCCGACCGCAGGCGTGCGGTGCGCGAGCGCGTCCACCACGACGCGCCGTCCCGGTTCCCGGGGGGCGCCCCGTGCACGGATGGGTTCGGGCTGTTCACGGGTCCATGGTCACACGCGTCGCGACGGTCCCCCTCCGGTTTCCTTCCAGGGGTGTCTCAGGGTTGTCCCCGAGACCGCGGGGCGGCGGCGCGGGGCAGGCTGGTCACCATGAACGGAACGGGGGCCCCGGAGCCGGGGACACAGCGAGTCGCCGCGCAGGGCATGGACACCCTGCGCGACATGTGGGACTCCCGGCCGCTGCGACCGCGCGACGACCGCAAGCTCGCCGGGGTCGCCGCCGCCGTCGCCCGCCGCTACGACCTGGACCCGACCCTGGTGCGGGTCGGTTTCGTCGTCGCCGCGGTCACCGGCCCGGGACTGCCGCTCTACCTGGCGGGGTGCGCCGTGCTGCCCGACGCCGGTCCGCCCGGCGCGCCGGCACCGGCCCGGAGCGGGACGACGTCGGCACTGTCGGTCGTCCTGCTGACCGTCGCGGCCCTGCTCGCGATCCCGCTGGTGATGCCGGTCGACCGGATGATCGCGACGGTCGTGACGCTGGGGCTGCTGGTCGCGTTGCACCTCTCCCGCGGGTCGCGGCCCGGCAGCCGGGAGGCGGCGGCCGCCCCGACCGCGCCGGCACCGTGGGCCGTCCCGCCGCAGCCACCGGCCACCCCGGCGGCACCGACCGCGCCGGTCCCGCCGCTGCACGCCCGGGCCGAGCCGGTCCGGACACCACCGGCCTGGGACCCGCTCGGGGTCGCGCCGTTCGCCTGGGACCTGCCCGAGCCCGGCCCGGAGCCGGCCCCGCCGGCGCCCCCGCGTTCGAAGCTGACACCGGTGACGCTCGCGGTCGCCCTCGTCGTCGCCGGGATGGTCGGGGTCGTCGCGCTGACCGCACCGGGTGTGCTGCCGGCGTCCGCGGTCCCCGGGGCCGCGCTGGCCGTGGTCGGGGTCGGGCTGCTGATCGGGGCGTTCCGGCGCGCCGGGCGCTGGCTCATCCCGTTCGCCGTGGTGCTGGCGCTGGTCACCGGGATGACGACGCTGCTCAACGGCGCACTCGGACCGGACGGCTGGGCGGTGCGCGGCGGGTTCGGCCCGATCGAGGAGTCCCCGGCCACGGCGGCCCAGCTGGCGCCGGAGTACCGGCGCGGCACCGGGGCCATCGAGCTGGACCTGACCCGGCTCGACCTGACCGCCCAGCCGGGCGCCGAGGGCCCGGTCCGCACCCGGGCGGAGATCGGAGCCGGTGTGGTCTCCGTGCGGGTACCGGAGAACGCCGACCTGCGGGTCCACGGATCGGCCGGGTTCGGTGACGTGACGATCGACGGGCAGTCGCGGACCGGGCAGGACCCGAGCCTGGTGGTCACCGACCCCGGCCCGGACGGTCCCGGCGGGCGGGTCCTGGAGCTCGACCTGCGGTCGGAGATGGGAGCGGTGGAGGTGCAGCGTGGATGAACGGAGCTTGCGGAGTGAACATCGGCGCTGAACGGAGCTTGCGGAGTGAACATCATGGCTGACAACGAGACCCGGAAGCGCCGCCCGGACGTCATCACGCTGGTGGTGGGCATCCTCGCGCTGCTGGTCGCCGCGGCCGGCATCACCGGCACGGGCCCGTGGGAGGTCGTCGACATCCGCTGGCTGCTCGCCGGAACGGCCGTCGTGGCCGGCATCGTCTTCCTGGCGGCGAGCCTGCGTAACTCCCGGGCCCCGTCGGACGACTAAGGAGGCAACACGGACGCCGGCGGGCTGGGGAGCGTCGCCGACGTCCGCGCCGCCCGAGCGGTCGCGCCCCGACGGGGGTCGGGCGCTGGACCCGGGCGGGAGCGGGGCGGGGCCGGTATGACCGGCCCCGCCCCGATTCACGTCACTCCCACTCGATGGTGCCCGGCGGCTTGCTCGTCACGTCGAGCACGACCCGGTTGACCTCGGAGACCTCGTTCGTGATCCGGGTCGAGATCCGCTCGAGGACGTCGTAGGGCAGCCGGGTCCAGTCCGCGGTCATGGCGTCCTCGCTGGACACCGGCCGCAGGACGATGGGGTGGCCGTAGGTGCGGCCGTCGCCCTGCACCCCGACCGAGCGGACGTCGGCCAGCAGGACCACCGGGCACTGCCAGATCTCCTCGTCCAGGCCGGCCGCGCTCAGTTCCTCGCGGGCGATCGCATCGGCCGCCCGCAGCGTCTCCAGCCGGTCCCGGGTGACTTCGCCGATGATCCGGATGCCCAGGCCGGGGCCGGGGAACGGCTGCCGCCGCACGATGACCTCGGGCAGGCCGAGCTCGGCACCGACAGTGCGGACCTCGTCCTTGAACAGCGCGCGCAGCGGCTCGACCAGCGCGAACTCGATGTCGTCGGGCAGGCCGCCGACGTTGTGGTGGCTCTTGATCGTGGCGGTCTGACCGGTGCCGGACGCTCCGCCCGACTCGACGACGTCCGGGTAGAGCGTGCCCTGCACCAGGAACCCGACGTGGTGGTCGGCGACGACCTCGGCGGTCGCGGCCTCGAAGACCCGGATGAACTCCCGGCCGATGATCTTGCGCTTCTGCTCGGGGTCGGTGACCCCGGCGAGCGCGTCCAGGAACCGGTCGGCGGCGTCGACGGTGTGCAGCTTCGCCCCGGTGGCCGCGACGAAGTCCTTCTCCACCTGCTCGCGCTCACCGGCCCGCAGCAGCCCGTGGTCGACGAACACGCAGGTCAGCCGGTCGCCGATCGCCCGCTGCACGATCGCGGCCGCAACCGCCGAGTCGACACCGCCGGAGAGCCCGCAGATCGCGTGCCCGTCGCCGATCTGTTCCCGGACCGCCGCGACGGTCTCGTCGATGATCGACGCCGTCGTCCAGTTCGGGGTGATGCCCGCGACGTCGTGCAGGAACCGCCGCAGCACCTCCTGGCCGTGCGGGGAGTGGCCGACCTCCGGGTGGTACTGGACGCCGGCGAGGCGGCGGCCGGTGTCCTCGAACGCGGCGACCGCGACCCGGTCCGACGACGCGGTCACCGTGAAACCCGCGGGCGCGGCGGTCACCGAGTCGCCGTGGCTCATCCAGACCGGGTGCGTGCCCGGCAGGCCCTCGTGCAGCGTCCCCGGGGTGTCCGAGAGCGCGATCTCGGTCCGGCCGTACTCGCGGGTGCCGTCCGGCGCGACCTCGCCGCCGAGCGCCCGGGCCATCGCCTGGAAGCCGTAGCACATGCCGAAGACCGGGATGCCCGCCTCGAACAGCGCCGGGTCGAGCTCCGGGGCGCCCTCGGCGTAGACGCTGGCCGGGCCGCCGGACAGGATCACGGCGGCGGGCTCGCGGGCGACGATCTCGGACACGGGCGTGGACGACGGGACGATCTCGGAGTACACGTCCGCCTCGCGCACCCGGCGGGCGATCAGCTGCGCGTACTGGGCGCCGTAGTCCACGACGAGGACGGTCGGGGTCTGCACGCGACCAGGGTAACGACGCGACGCCGGTCACCGTGTGGCCGTACCGGGCAGCCACCCCGCCGGGACGTGCCGCCGCCGTCAGGCCGCGAGCCGCTCGATGCCGTCCAGGATCAGCCGGAGGCCGAACTCCCAGTCGCCCTCGGGGTACTCGGCGTCGGCGGCCTCGTCGAACCCGCCGGCGTTCCACAGCGTGAGCATGGTCGGGAACCGTTCCTCGCTGTAGTAGGTGCCCCAGAAACCCGCCCGCGACGAGTAGTAGTCGTCCTGGGTGACCCCGGTACGCGCGGCCAGCGAGGTGTCGGTGATCGCCGCCCGGGCCGTGCCGAAGACGTGCGACTCGATCAGCCCCGCCGACCGGACGACGGTCCCCGGGGCCAGCCCGGTCAGCAGCATCACCCGGTACAGGTCCTCCTGGACGTCGAGCACGTGCGGGCCCAGCGGCATCCGCCAGAGGTTCGAGCTGATCAGCCACGGGTGCTCGCGGTACATCCGCCAGGCCTCGTGCGCGTGGAACTCCGCCTGCGCACGCCACGGCAGCCCGGTGTCCGGCAGCTTCCGGCCCGCCCAGGCGCGGTCGATCATCAGCTCGAACAGCTCGTCGCGGCCCGGCACGTAGGTGTAGAGGCTCATCGCGCCGACGCCGAGCTCCTGGGCGACCTTGCGCATGGACAGCTCGTCGACCGACCGGGCCGCGACGGCCATCCCGGCCTCGACGACCTGGTCCAGGGTCAACCGCTGGCGCGGCCCGCGGCGCGCGGGCGGCGGCGGGTCCCAGAGCAGTTCGATCATCGCCCGGCCCTCGGGGGTGCCCCACTGCTCCGGCCCGGCCACGTGCTCCTGATCTGACACCGAAACTCCCTCGCACTTTCTCCCCGTACGGCGTACTGTATCGCCTCGCCACTCGGTACAGCGTACGGCGAGAGGACTCTTGTTGATCCACACCGAAGCACTGACCCGGCACTTCCGGGTCGGGAACGAGACCGTCGAGGCGGTGCGGGGCATCGACCTCGACGTCGCCGCCGGCGAGCTGGTCGCCTTCCTCGGCCCGAACGGCGCGGGGAAGTCGACGACGCTGCGGATGCTCACCAGCCTGCTGCCGCCCAGCTCCGGGCGCGCCGAGGTCGCCGGCCTCGACGTCGCCGCACACCCGGCCGAGGTGCGCAGGCGGATCGGCTACATCGGCCAGAAGGACGGCGCCGGGCACAACTACCGGGTCCGCGACGAGCTGCTCCTGCAGGGCCGGTTCTACGGCCTGTCCCGGGCCGAGGCGGCCGCGAACACCGAGCGGCTGCTGCACACCCTGGACCTGGGCAGGCTGGGGATGCGCAAGGTCAGCACGCTCTCCGGCGGGCAGAAGCGCCGCCTGGACATCGCGCTCGGCCTGGTCCACTCGCCGCGCCTGCTGTTCCTCGACGAGCCCTCGACCGGCATGGACCCGCAGAACCGGGCGAACCTGTGGGAGCACATCCTGCGCATCCGTGCCGAGCACGGGACGACGATCGTGCTGACCACCCACTACCTCGACGAGGCCGACGCGATGGCCGAACGGGTGGTGATCATCGATCACGGGCTGGTGATCGCCGACGACACCGCCGAGCGGCTCAAGGCCGAGCGGGCCGGTGACCGGCTGACCGTGACCGTCGCCGCGGCCGACGTCCCCGCGGCCCGCGCGGTGCTCGCCCGGGTGGGCGCCGCCGTGCCCGCCGGAGCCGTCGCCGCCGGCGCCACGGACGACGACAGCCGGGGCGGCCCGGAACCGGACGGCCCAGATCCGAGCAGGGCAGAACGGGAGATCGAGGAGCACGCCGCCCCGGACGGCCGGGCGCTCACCATCGGGGTCGCCGCGGCCGCGCACGCGCTGCCCCCGCTGCTGGGCGAGCTGCGCGACGCGGGGATCGAGGTGCTGGCCGCCGAGTCCCGGCGGCCCACGCTCGACGACGTCTTCCTGCACCTGACCGGCCGCAGCCTGCGCGAGGGGGAAGCCTGATGACCGTCCTGGCCCCCCGGTCCACCGGGGTCCTCACCGACATCCGCAACGTGTGGTGGCGGGAGACGCTCACGATCGTCCGGGACCCGTTCTCGCTGATCTTCAGCCTGGTCCAGCCGCTGGTGTTCCTGGGCCTGTTCGGGCCGCTGCTGTCCGGGCTCGCGGGCGACGGCGGGATGTTCGGCGGGTCGTCGCTGCAGTGGTTCCTGCCCGGGGTCATCGTCATGATCACGATGTTCGGGACCTCGATGACCGGCGCCAACCTGCAGTTCGAGATCATGACCGGGGCGTTCGAGCGGATGCTGGCGACGCCACTGGCGCGGTCGTCGCTGATGGTCGGGCGGGCGCTCAAGGAACTGACGCCGCTGGTCGTGCAGGCCGCCATCGTCACGCTGGTCGCGGTGCCGTTCGGCTTCGCGCTGTACCCGCTGCACGTGCTGGTCGGGCTGGTCCTGCTCGGCGTCTTCGGGGTCGGGGTGGGGGCGCTGTCCTACGCGCTCGCGATCGCCGCCCGCAGGACCGAGTGGATCTTCTGGGCGGTGCAGCAGTCGCTGCTGTTCCCGCTGCTGATCCTGTCCGGGATGATGCTGCCGCTGGAGACCGGCCCGGAGTGGATGCGGGTCGCGTCCCTGGTCAACCCGCTGACCTACGTCGTGGACGCCGAGCGGGCCCTGTTCTCCGGGACCCTCGCCGACCCGGCGGTGCTGAACGGCTTCGTCGCCGCCGTCGTCACGGCCGCGGTCGGACTGGCCGTCGGCATCCGCGCGATCCGCGGGGCGACCGCCTGAGTGCCGCGGCCGGCACCCGGATCGGACTCGGTCCTACTCGTGCCGGCCGCGGGAGCGGTGCGGGGGCGGCTGGACCGCCCCGAGCAGGGCACGCAGGTCGGCGGCGGAGGCCGCCCGCCGCCCCAGGTCGACGGCGACGACCGGCGCGACCTCGCGCAGCCGCGGGAGCACGGCGGGGTCGGCGAGGTCGTGGGTGCCGCCGTCCACGACCCCGGTGACGATCGCGTCCGGGCGCGCCTCGGCCACCGCGCCGGGGTCGGGAGCACGGTCGCCACCGACCGGGCCGACGCCGTCGAGCTCGCCGGCGCAGCCCACGACCCGTGCACCCAGCTCCAGCAGCAGCGCACCGACGTCCGGGTCCGTCGCGACGACCTGGGTGATCGGCCCGCGCAGCGGCACCGGCGTCCCGGTCGCGTCGACGAACGCGCGTCCACCTCCCATGGCGGACCCGGCGGTGGGTCGGTTCATCCGGTGCTCCTCCTCGGCTGCGGCACGGCGGCTGAGGACCATCATGCCCGGGCCCGGACGGCGTGCGGATCTCCGGCACGCGGGAATCCGATGGCCGCAGGCGCCCGGTGCACCTACCGTCCTGCGCCGTGACCAGACCGAGTGAGACCCGGATCCGTCGGGCCATGGCGAACTGTTCCCGGGGCGAGGCGTCCCGGATGGTGCTGCCCGCCGCGGTCCGCGAGCTCGACCCCGACCAGCTCGACGACGTCGCGGGCTGGCGCGACCCGAAGGCGCCGGAACGGGGCGTGCTGCTCGTGCCGACCGCGGACGGGCCGGTGGGGATCGTGCTGCGCGCCGCGGCCGGCCGGACCCGGGCCGCCGCCATGTGCGCGCTGTGCCGGACCACCCACTCGGTCGGCGGAGTGGCGCTGTTCGCCGCCGCCCGTGCCGGCTCCAAGGGCCGCCAGGGCGACACCGTCGGTACCTACATCTGCGCCGACCTCGCCTGCGCCGAGCACGTGCGCCAGGAGCACGCGACCGCGGCACTGCGGCCCACGCCGGGGACGACCGTGGACGAGCGCCGCACGGGCCTGCAGGAACGGGCGGCGGAGTTCGTCGCGACGGTCACCGGCGCGGCGCCGGCCCCGGCCGGCTGAGCGGAGCGGACCTCTTGCCTCCGCGGGGCCGGACCGGGCCGGCAGCGTTTATCCGCAGGACGACAGTGGTAGACCCTGCGGTACGGCCCGGCTGCGCAGCATGGCGCCGTGGTGCGGGCCCGCGGACTCGGATGGGACGGAGTGCGGATGCCGGACGGCGACGACGGGGCGCTGCTCCTGAAGAGCCTGGACCGCGTGGCGCGGGACATGGTGCGCCGGCGGGACCACCACGACCTCGAGGAGACGGTCTCGGCGATCGTGCAGTCGGCCGTCCGGACGGTGCCCGGCGCCGACGTCGGCGGCCTGACCGTCACCCAGAACTCGCGGGTCTCGTCGAGGCACCCCACGGGCGACGAGCTCCACGGTCTCGACGAGCTGCAGTCCCGGCTCGGTGAGGGCCCCTGCATCACCGCCGCCGAGAACCCGCCGGAGGACGGCCTGGTCTACGCGCCCGACCTCGCCTCGGACGAGTGCACGCGGCGCTGGCCACGCTTCGCCCCGGAGGCCGTCGAGCGCGGTTTCCGGTCCCTGCTGTCGACCCAGCTCGCGACCCGCGACGGCCTGTACGCCGCGCTCAACCTGTACTCGCACCGGCCGGACGCGTTCGACGAGTCCGCGCGGATGCTGGCCGGGCTGTTCGGCCTGCAGGCGGCCGTGCTGCTCTACGGCGCGCACAATGCGTCCCACCTGCACACGGCCCTGGAGACGCGGGACCTGATCGGCCAGGCGAAGGGGATCCTGCAGGAACGGTTCGACGTGGACGAGGACCGGGCGTTCGCCATGCTCGCCCGCTCCTCGCAGGACACGAACATGAAGCTGGTCGCCGTCGCCCGGTGGCTGGTCGAGAACCGCGGCGCCACCCGCGCGGCGGGGCTCGGGTAGCCGGGCAGGCGCCGCTCTAGAACTGCAGCACGAGCTGCGCCACGCTGAAGTAGATGACCAGCCCGGTGGCGTCGACCAGGGTGGTCACCGCGGGGGCGGAGACCACCGCGGGGTCGATCCCGAGCCGCCGGGCGACCAGCGGCATCGTCGCCCCGATGGTCGCGGCCCAGGCGCAGATCGCGACCAGCGAGAGCCCGACGACGAGCGCGATCCGCGCGCCGACCAGCGCGGTCCCGATCACCAGTCCGGCGACCGCCAGCATCGCGCCCAGGACGGCACCCACCCGGGCCTCGCGCCACATCACCGCGAGCACGTCCGAGGGCCGCACCTCGCCGACCGCGAGCGCGCGGACGCTGGCCGTGGCGGCCTGGGCGCCGGCATTGCCCCCGGTGCCGATCAGCAGCGGGACGAACAACGCCAGGGCGGTCACCTGAGCGAGGACGTCCTCGAAGTACTGCAGAACGTTCACCGTCAGCGTGGCGGCGACCAGGAGCAGCAGCAACCACACGATCCGGGAGCGGGCCAGCGACAGCACGCCGACGGTCATGTAGTGCCCCGCCCACGGCGCGGCCCCGGACTGGCGGGCGACGTCCTCGGAGTCGGCGCGCTCGAGCTCGGTGACGGCGTCGTCGATCGTGACCAGGCCGAGCAGCCGCCGTTCGTCGTCGACCACCGGCAGCGCGATCCGGTCGGAGCCGCCGAGCAGGCGCGCGGCCTCCTCGCCGGTGGCGGTGGCCCGCACCCACGGGGCCCCGGTGTCGACGAGCTCGTCGAGCGGGGTGTCGGGCGGGCTGAGCACCAGCTCGCGCAGGGTCACCACCCCCTCGAGCCGCCGGCCCGGGCCGACGACCGGCAGTGTGTAGACGGTCTCGGCGGGGCCGCCGACCCGGCGCACCCGGGCCAGTGCCTCGGTCACGGTGCCACCGGCGTGCAGGCTCACGACCTCGGGCGTCATCAGCCGGCCCGCGGACCCGGCGGGGTACCCGAGCAGCGCGGCGGTGGCCCGGCGCCGGTCGGGGGCCAGCCCCGCGAGGACGCGGTGGGCCACCGACGCGGGCATCTCGCCGATCAGCCGGGCGCGGTCGTCCGGGTCGAGCCCCTCGACGAGCTCGGCGACCCGTTCCTCGCGCATGCCGTCGAGCACCCGGCGGGCACTGACCGCGTCGATCTCCTCGAACACCGATGCCGCGGTGTCCTTGTCCAGCAGGCGGAACAGCACCCCGGCATCGGCGGAGTCGCAGCGGGCGAGCGTCTCGGCCAGGTCGCGCGGGCTCAGCTCTCCCGCCCGGGCGGCGACCGCGGCGACATCGCCGTCGGCCAGGGCGCGACCCAGCAGGCCGGTGAGCTGCTCGGCCCGGTCGGCCGCCGACCGGTCTGCTGCGGACGGCGTCGTGCTCCTCGCGTCCATGTCCCCCTCTTCCCCGTAACCCTGTCCGGATGCGCCCTGTCCCGGATGCGCCCTGTCCCGGATGTGCCCTGCTCCGGATGTGCCCTGTGCGGGCCGGGGCTCAGCGACCGGGCGCCGGAGGCGGCCCGTTCCCGCCACGGTCCGCGTCGTCGTCCGCACCGGTCGGGTCCGGCCCGGCGTCGGCGTTCAGCTCGGCGCGCAGGATCCGGCTCGACCGGCCGACCGAGCGGGCCAGGTCGGGCAGCTTCCGCGCCCCGAACAGCAGCACGACGGCGAGCAGCACGATCAGGAGCTGGGTCGGTCCGGGAGGGGTCATCGTCGGTCCTTGTCCGCCGGGTGGATGCCCAGCACGTGACGCAGGTAGAGCGACCGGGTCGCGGCCGCGCACAGCAGGAACGGGGTCACCACCGCGGCCAGCAGCGGCCACACCGCGGACGGCGGTGTGGCCATCCCCAAGAGCGGGGCGAGCGGCGTGAACGGCAGGGCGAGGCCGGTGGCCACCACCGCGGTCACGGTCAGCACCACGGGACGGGTCGGGCGGCCGGCGCGGGTGCGCAGCAGGAGCAGCACCAGCACCTGGGACAGCACACCCTCCATGAACCAGACGGCCTGGAAGACCGCCTGCTCCTGGGGTGTGTCCAGGCCCAGGTAGTGCCAGACGGCCCAGAACGTGACCAGGTCGAAGGCCGAGGACAGCGGCCCGAGGACCACCATGAACCGCAGCATCCCGCGGGTGTCCCAGCGCCGCGGCCGGGCGAGCCAGCCGGGTTCGACGCGGTCGAACGGGAGCGACAACGCCGCCATGCCGAACAGCACGCTCTGCAGTACCAGCTGCGTCGGCAGCAGCGGGAGGAACGGCAGCACCGCGGCGGCCACCACCACCGACAGCGCACTGCCGACGTTGAGCGCCGCGGCCACCGTCAGGTAGCGGGTGGCGCGTCCGAGCGTGCGCCGTCCCTCCTCGACGGCGGTCACGACCGCACCGGGTCCACGGTCGGTGAGCACGATGTCGGCGGCCGCCCGGGCCGCCGGGACCGCACCGTCGACGCCGACCCCGACGTCGGCCACCCGCAGCGCGCCGACGTCGTTGACGCCGTCACCGACGAAGCCGACGGTGTGCCCGGCGGCCTGCAGGGCCCTGACCACCCGCTCCTTCTGCAGCGGGCCGAGCCGGGTGAACAGCGTGGTCCGCGCCGCGGCGCGGGTCAGCGCACCGTCGTCGAGCGCGTCCAGGGCCGCCCCGTCGAGCACGTCCCCGACCTCGATACCCGCGCGGGCACAGACCTGCTCGGCGACCGTGGTGTCGTCGCCGGTCAGGACCTTCACGGCGACGCCCTGGGTGCGGAAGCGCTCGACGGCGGCGACCGCGGAGGCGCGCACCGGATCGACCATGCCGACGAACCCGAGGAGCAGCAGCTCGCGTTCGGGGTCCGGATCGTGCTCCGAGCCGTGCCGGGTCGCGACCGCGACCACCCGCATGCCGCCGGCCCGGTGACCGTCGGCCACGTCGGCCGCCGCGGCGCGCAGCGCCCGGGTGAACTCGACGGGTTCGCCGCCGCGGACCACGTGCGTGCAGCGGGGCAGCACGGTGTCCGGGTCCCCGCGCACGATCACCAGCGCGCCGGGCCGGTGACCGTCGCGCAGCACCACCGCGGCACGGCGCCGGAGGTGGTCGAACGGCAGCTCGTCGAGCGGGGCGAACAGTCCCCGGGCGAGCACCGTGGACCCGTCCCGGCCCGCCTCGGCCAGTGCCTCGTCGATCCCGTCGCGGGGCACGGTCTGGAACCGCACCGCGACCGCGGCGGCGTCGCCCGGGCCGGGATCGGGCCGGCCGTCGAGGTCGACCGAGTGGGTGAACACCACGCGGTCCTCGGTCAGCGTCCCGGTCTTGTCCAGACAGGCCACGTCGATCGCACCGAGGTCCTGGATGCCCTCCGGCCGGGTCACCAGCACGCCGGCGTCGCGGAGCCCGGCCGCGCCCCGCAGCAGGGTCGTCCCAACGATGAGCGGGAGCAGCTCGGGAGCCAGCCCGACCGTCACCGCGACGGCGAACAGCAGCGCCTGCCGCACGTCCCCGGAGACCATCCCGTTCACGACCAGCACCAGCGGCGCGGCGACGAGCATGCACCGGACCAACGTCCAGCTCACCGACCGCACGCCACGGTCCACAGCGGACTCCGGACGGGGGTGACGGGCCCGGCCCGCGAGCTGTTCGGCGTGGGTCGCGGGGCCGGTGGCGAGGACGACGGCGGTGGCCTCGCCGCGGGTGATCGTGGCGCCGGCGAACAGCAACGACCCGAGCCCGGTCACCGGGCCCGCGGACCGCGGACGGCTCCGCATCCGGCGCCGCGCCGGCCCGCCACCGGACGCCCCGGCACCGACCGGCGGCGCCTTGGGCACCGGCAGCAGCTCCCCGGAGAGCGCCGACTGATCGACCAGCAGGTCCCGGGCGCGCAGCAACCGGGCATCCGCGGGTACCGGGTCGCCGGCGTGGAGCACGACGACGTCGCCCGGCACCAGGTCCTCCGGCGGTACCTCGCGCTCCCGCGGGGCCGATCCCGGCGCCGGGCGCCGCCGGACGGTGACGGTGGTGCCGATCCGGGCGCGCAGCACCCGGCCGGCGTGGTCGACGCGGACCCGGTGCCAGAGCCGCAGTGCGACACCGAGCACGGCGATCAGCAGAACCATGACGGCGCTCGCCGGGGCCTCGGCCAGTGCGAGCAGCGTGCCGAGCACGGCCATCAGCCCGGCGAACGGGCTCGCGAGGGCGTGACGGAACCAGCCCGCCGCCGCGCGGCGCTCGACCGCCGGCGCGTTCTCCCCGTACTCGACCAGTCGTGCCGTGGCGACGTCCTCGGTGAGGCCACGCCGGGAGGTCTCCAGACCGCGCAGCAGGACGAACGCGTCCGCATCGGCCCAGCGCCGCAGGGCCGCCTCGCCGTCCACGGCGGGCCGGCCGGGCGCGAGGGTCGACGCGGGACCCGCCGTGGCGCGAACCGCCTCGGTCGTCCGGTCCATGGCGTGCTCCTCGGGTCCCGGGTCCCGGGCGCAGGACCCGCCGCGTACCGTAACAGTTGCGCGAATGGTGCAACTGTTGGGAGAGCGATGCCGGAGCGACCGGAGCCGCAGCTGCTCGATCCCGAACTGCTGGCCGACGCCGCAGCGGCGTTCGGCATGCTCAGCGCCCCCTCGCGGCTGCAGATCGTGTGGCTGCTCGCCGACGGGCCGTGCGACGTGGGCACCATCGCCGGCGCGCTCGGCCAGCCGGTCGCCGCGGTCAGCCAGCACCTCGCGAAGCTCAAGCTCGCCGGGCTCGTCCGGGCACGCCGCGAGGGGCGCCACCAGATCTACGTCATCGACGACCCCGATGTGGTCACGGTGGTGCGGTCGATCGTCTCGGCACAGCAGGCGCGGCGCCGCCCTCCGGACGGACGGCCGGCGCGGGGAAGCGCCTGACACCGCTGCGCCGGCATCGGCAGATCCGCCCGACCCACCCGTCCCCGAACCCGAGGAGCTCCCATCTCCGAGATCATCGAGTTCTTCGGCTCCGTCCCGGTGTGGGTGGTGGTGCTCGTCGCCGGCGTCGTCTCGCTCGGCGAGTGCACGCTCGCGGTCGGCCTGGTCCTGCCCGGCGAGACGGTGCTGCTCGCGGCCGCCATGGCCGTTCCCGACGTGCCGGCGGCGGCCCTGGTGACCGGCGTCGTCGCCGGCGCCGCGCTGGGCGGGGACGCCATCGGCTACACGATCGGCCGCCGGCTCGGCCCGCGGCTGCGTGAGACCCGCCTGATCCGCAGGATGGGACGCGACAGGTGGGACGACGCCGCCCGCACCCTGCGCCGGCACGGGCCGTGGGCGGTGCTCGGCGCGCGTTTCCTCCCGGTCGTGCGGACGATGACGCCGGCCGCGGCGGGGGCGTCGGGACTGCCGTTGCACCGTTTCCTGCCCGCCGCCGGTCTCGGCGCGACGGTCTGGGCGGCCCTGCACGTCACCGCCGGCTACCTGCTCCGCGAGGCGGCCGAGCGGCTCGAGCACACCTTCGGCGTGCTCGGCTGGGTGGTGCTCGCCGTCGGGATCGTGGCCGGGGTGGCCGCCTGGAAGCTCCGCAGGCACCGCGCCGGTGCCCGCGCGCGACGAGCCCGCGCGGCGCCGACCGTGCCGGGAGGCGGCGCCGGCGACACCGGCCCGGGCGACGGCCGGGCGGTACGGCCGCTCCCGGTCACCCATGACTGAACCATCGCGCCGATCACGGCTGCGGGCCGGCGCGGCCCGGTTCGAGCGGGCCCCGTCGCTGCACCTGCTCCTGACCGTGGTCGGCGCGTTGCTGCTGGTCGGTCTCGTGATGGTGCTCTCGGCCTCCGCGGGCGGCCGCGGCGTGACCGACGGTGCCGCCACCGCCGCGCTCGTACGGCACCTGTTCTTCCTCGTCGCCGGCGCGATCGCGTTCGCCGTCGCGATGCGGGTCCCGCCGGCACGGATCCGCGCCTGGACCCCGGTGCTCCTGCTCCTGTGCCTGGTGGCGTTGATCGCCGTGCTCGTCCCCGGTGTCGGGGAGGTGCGCGGCGGTGCCCGGAGATGGGTCTCGATCGGCGGCCTCACCGTGCAGCCGGGCGAGCTGGCCAAGACGACGTTGCTGCTCTGGGGCGCGCACGTGCTCGCGTTGCGCGGGCGGACGGTGCGTCGCGGCGCCGTCGCCCTGCTCCCGGTGGTGCCGGTCGCGCTGTCGATGGCCGCACTGCTGATGCTGCAGCCTGCGCTGAGCACCACCGTCGCCCTCGGCGTGATCATGCTGGCGCTGCTGTGGTTCGCCGGGACACCGAGCAGGCTGCTGGCCGGGCTCTGCGGCGGTGCCGTGCTCGGTGTGGCCGTGCTGGGCTGGACCGCCGGGTACCGGCGCGACCGGATCGTCGCGTTCCTCGGTTCCGGCGACGAGCTCGGGGCCGGCTACCAGTCCCGGCAGGCGCTGCTCTCCCTCGCCGACGGCGGTGTGCTCGGCACCGGGCTCGGCCAGGGCCGCGCGAAGTGGGACTACCTGCCCAACGCGGCCAACGACTTCATCTTCGCCGTGATCGGTGAGGAGCTCGGCCTACTCGGCGGCCTCGCGGTGCTGGCCCTGTACGGCGCGCTCGGCCGGATCGGACTGCGCATCGCCGCCCGGACCGGGGACCCGTTCCTCCGCATCGTGTCCGCCGCCACCGCGACCTGGTTCGTGGCACAGGCCGCGATGAACGTCGGCTACGTCGTGGGTCTCCTCCCGGTGACCGGGCAGCAGCTCCCGCTCGTGTCGGCGGGCGGGACCGCGTTGGTCAGCTCGATGTTCCTGCTCGGACTGCTGGCCAACGCCGCCCGCCTCGACGGTGTACCGCCGGTCAGCCCTTGGCCTTGGCGGTCCGGCGCAGCCGGGTGTTGACGAACTCGCCCATCCCCCACCGGCCGAGTTCACGACCGAAGCCGGACCGCTTGACGCCGCCGAAGGGGAGCCCGGGCAGCGTGGTGCCGTGCTCGTTGACGTAGGCCATGCCGACCTCGAGCCGGTCGGCGACCTGCTGTGCGCGGTCGATGTCGCTGCCCCACACCGATCCGCTGAGGCCGAAGCTCACGTCGTTGGCGAGCGTGACGGCCTCGTCGACCGAGTCGACGCCGTAGACGACGGCGACCGGGCCAAAGATCTCCTCGGAGTAGGCGTCCATGTCCTGGGTGACGCCGGTCAGCACGGCCGGACGCATGAAGGCGCCGTCGCCGTCGAGCGCGCCGCCGCCGGTGTGGAGGGTGGCACCCTGCTCGACGGCCCGCTCGACCTGCCGGACCACGCCGTCCCGCGCCCCGACCGAGGACAGCGGGCCGACCTGGGTGTCCGGGTCCGTGGGATCGCCCACCCGGACCGACTCGAACGTCCGGACGAGCACGGAGACGAAGTCGTCCACCTTGTCGTTCGGCACGATCATCCGCTTCGGGGAGTTGCAGGCCTGGCCGGCGTTCATCAGCCGAGCCTTGGCGGCGACCGTGGCGGTCCGCTCGAGGTCGCCGTCGTCGAGAACGATCATCGGATCGGAACCGCCGAGCTCGAGGACGGCCTTCTTCAGGTTCCGCCCGGCGGTCTCGGCCACCGAGGCCCCGGCCCGCTCGCTGCCGGTCAGCGAGATGCCGCGCACGCGCGGGTCGGCGAGCATGTCGGCGATCTGCTCGTTGGTCGCGAACACGTTGATGTAAGCGTCGGCGGGCACACCGGCGGTGTGGAAGATCTCCGCCATGACCTCCGAGGAGGCCGCGCAGATCGGCGCGTGCTTCAGGATGATCGTGTTGCCCACCATGAGGTTGGGCGCGGCGAACCGGGCCACCTGGTAGTAGGGGAAGTTCCACGGCATCACCCCGACCAGCAGGCCGACGGCCTCGGTCTCGACCAGGGACTCCGCGGCGCCCTGCGGGTCGAGCACCTCCTGCTGGAGCAGGTCCGGCCCGTGCTCGGCGTACCAGCGGTAGATCGCGGCCGCGAGCTTGACCTCGCCCGCGGCCTCCTTCATCGGCTTGCCCATCTCGGTCGCGATCAGGGTGGCCAGCTCGTCCCGCCGCGCCTCGTAGGCCTCGGCGACCCGGGTCAGGATCTGCGCCCGCTCGGCCACCGGCGTGCCTCGCCATCCGGCGTAGGCCCCGTGCGCGCGGCCCAGGACCTCGGCCACCCCCGCAGCGTCGAGCTCGGGGAACTCCTTCTCGGTCCGGCCGGTCGCCGGGTTCGCCGTCACGTAGGCAGACATGGACACGGTCCCCTTCCTGTCGCGGACACGGGCCGCCGCCGCTGCTGCTGAAGCGGCGGGCTCCGCCCGGAGTACGGCACCCGTGCCGGCACCCGGAACGCGCCGCACACTCCGACGGCGCCCGTCCCCCGCGGATTGCCCGGCCGGGCCCTCGGCAAACGTCGTCCGGGCCACCGCCGTGACGATCACCGGGGCCCGCACCGCACCCGGGCCGGCGCGGCGACCGACACCGGCCCGGAGCACCGTCAGGCCTGGACGGTGGGCAGTTCGGCCACTCCCGCGATCGGCTGGTTGTTGCCGCCCTCCAGGACCCGTACCGCCGAGACCCACCCGTCCCCGTGCGTGCTACTGATCTTGACCCACCAGAAGTTGACCGCGTTGCCCTCGGTGACCGAGCCACCGGCGCACTGGCCCAGCGCGGTGTAGGAACCCGCCGGCAACGGCGCCCCGATGATGTTGTTCGGTCCCAGCACCGACACCCCGCGCCTCAGGTTCGTCCCGGCCGCGACCGGCACCGTGCGCGGTGGGGCCGTGGCCGGTGCCGTGGGTGGGGCGGCCTGCGGGTCTGCACTCATCGTCGTCGTCCTCTCCGACGTGCCCGGCGCCGCCCCGGGAGCGGGACGGCGCACACCGTGCGGTGCATCCCGTGGCCTCGTGCCGATCTCCGGATCCGCTACGTGCGACCCGCCGACACCACCCGTCCGGCGGCGCCGCGCCCGTGTTCCACGGCTCCGGTCCGTGGCGTGCTCACCGCGTCCCGGTCGGAGGCTCGTCGGGCCCGCGCGGCCGCGCGTCGTGCTGCGATCTCGCGGGCGATCTCGGCGCGCAGGGACCGGGCGGGCTCCGGCCCGCTCGCAGGGTCCGGCGGGGCGGGCACACGCGAGGTGGGGAGCCGGAGCCGGCCGTCGCCGTGGTCACGATCGGACGCGGCGCGAGCGGCTCCCGGGTTCGGAATGCACCATCGGGCCCGTCCGGGGGCTCGATCCCGTGCCTCGCCGACGCCCTGGCCGACCGCGCCGTCGAGAAGGTGGCGGGGAGATCACACCCGGGGTGAGACGATGTCGTAGGTCATCCGGGAAACAGCTCAGCGTATCCGGCTGGTAGCTGCGACCGGACGTTGTCGAGCACGCCGGGGCTGACGAACTGGCCCAACAGGTCCAGCACTACCCGGGCGTGCACACGGGGCTTGCTCGGGGGTGCGGCCTGGGCCTTCGTAGTCGGCCAGCCGCTGCAGGAACTCGTCGACGTCGAAGGCCTCGGCAGGACCGGTGTGGCGGACAAGGGTCTCTTGGACTTCGCCCGGCAGCTGGGCAGCCAGGTTGGCAGGCTCGCCTCCGGCCAGTCGTCGGCCGAGTAGCTCGATGGTGCCGGTGATCGCGGTACTGGCCTCGTTGGCGGTGCTCAGATCGGTTCGGGTGCGCACGGCGGCGCACAGCTCGTCGTAGTGCATCGGAGGTGGCTCTCCTTCCGGTCGGGAAAGGTGGACGGGGTCGGGGTGGAGCCGTGCCCCTCAGCTATCGAACGCGGACGGCGCGTTGCATTTCTGCTGTGAGCGGATTCGTCACATCCAGCGCAATTCTCGAGCACGCCGGCGAAGGTGGATGAGGGTTCGGACCTGGCCATTCCTTGAGCGACGTCGGAAAGCACCGGGACTGGCCCTTTCAGTGGCTAGTTGGTGCCGAGATGTGCTGCGGCTTCGTGTCGATCAGCGACGGAGTCACGGGCGACCGAGCGCAGGGCCGCGTCCACGGTGGGAAAACTGCGAACCTGTCCGAGGCGGGTGCGTGCCGAGACGCTCGCGGCCGTGAGCCCGGACGGATGGCCTGCGATCGCGAACTCGATGTTGCGCCGGGTGCAGGCGTAGCGGGCGTGCTCGATAGCTTGGGACCCACCTCGTTCGAGCGCTTCCAGCTGCGATACATCGACGATCACACCAACGACTCGCTTGTGGCCGCCGCGGGCCAGCAGCAGTTGCGAGTCGATCAGGCGCAGTAGCCGTGCTCCGGCGCCCGAGTCCAGCACGCCGTTCACACCGAGCAGCCGGACACCCGGCGCGGGTGTCTCGATCGTCAGTCGGGCGGGGCCGGGCGACGGGGAACCGGCATGCGAGGGCATCATGAGGCACTCTCCGGTGCTGAGCGAGCCGAACACTGCAACAGAGAGGGTGTGTCGGCTCAAGGCGGACCGGTGAGCTGGTCCTCAACTCGACGCGGAATGTCTTTAGGGGGTTACCGCGCGGTCTGGGCCGCAAACATGAGTGCTGCTTCTGGTGCGTGCGGATCGCAAGATCCCCCTGCTGATCCCCGGCGCCGAACCTCATCCGGCCGCTCGCTCGGCTGGTCCTGGGCTCCTGAGCAGGTGCGGGTCATTCCTGGCTGGTGTCGGCGCCGTCGGGCTCCTGCCGGCTCAGCCGGGCACGGCGTTCCTGTTCGCGGCGGCTGCAGGCGGCCTGGCGGATGGCGTCCTCGTCAGCGAATCCCGAACCGAGTGCGCCGGCGACCGTGCCCATCGACATCGACAGCCAGGCGATCATCACATAGTCGCTCACTCCGGGCGGCTGCATCAGTGTGGAGCCGAGGTAGTCGGGTGGGAGGACCAGTGCGGCCACGAGCGGCACGACGACCAGACCGGCCCGCGGCCTGCGTCGCCGTGACGGCTGTGGCAGGTGCCCGGTGATCCCGCCACCGAGGACGGCGCGGGAGCCGGGTCCACCCGCATCGCCGATCCGGGCCGGGAGTAGCCAAAACGCCACCGCCTCGAGCTCGGTGTCCGGGCTCTGCTCACCCGCCGCGCGGCTACGTCGCGATCATCGCACCGGTCGTGCCGGAGTCCGGGCCGTTGCAGTGAGGGAGGCAGCGCGAGGCCCGAGGGCTGCGACCGCCAGTGAAACCAGAGTCGCGGTCCCCAGGACGACCCCCATCGCGGCGTCCGAGGAGATCCCACCGAACGTGACTCCGGTGTTCAGCGCCACGTGCATGAGCACCGCACCAGCGACACCGCCGGAGAGCCGCTCGGTGACGAACCAGAACAGATAGGACAGCGGCAGGAAGGAGATGAGGAACAACGTCGCTGCGGGCGATCCGATGCCCATCTCGGCCTGGCTGGTGCCGGGAACGAAGAACAGTGGCAGGTGCCACACCGCCCATCCGGCGCCGAGGACGGCGGATGTGGCGACCGGCCCGAGCCGGCGGCACAGCCGTGGCTGGGCGTATCCGCGCCAGCCGAACTCCTCGGCGAGTGGCCCCGCGAGGAGCAGCATCATCAGGGCCGGGAACAGGCCGCCGACGTCCTCGATCATCGTCGCAGCGGCCGCCGGGTCGAACATCGGACCTGCCAGGGCAACGGCGGCCGCCGACGGGAGCAGCCCGAGTGCCAGCGCGGCGGGAACCCACGCCCAGACCCGGGTCAGGACGGGACGCGCCGGGCCGCGCGGCCGCCGGTGTCCCGCGAGCCACAGCAGCAGCGCGGCGAGCGTCGGCCCGGACGTACCCACGAGGAACCAGACGTCACCCGGCCGGCCGACGGCGATCGTCATGGCCAGCGGGACCCAACTGACCAGCATTGTGAGGACGGCGAACCAGGTCAGGTCGACCCCGGCCCGTGTCGTTCGTGAACCGGTGGCGGGATGTGTGACGACGCTCATGGTCCGAGTCTCGCCAGCCGGGCGGGGACGACCGAGCCGGTCCGCCCGAGGATCGATATCGGGTTCTCCCGACCCGTGGCTTCCGGCGTCCCCCCGCCACCTCCGTCGCGGCGCCGGAGCCTTCAGATTACTGACCGACCGTGCTACGGTCTGAACGTGCGGTCTAATCCTAGTACGATTGGTCAATCGTCGACCTTCACCGAGCAGGCACGTCGGATCCAGATCGTGGAGTGCGCGATCGACACGATGAGCGAGCTCGGCTACGCGCGCTCATCCCTCGCCGAGATCGCGAAGCGAGCCGGCATCAGCAAGGGAGTGATCGCCTACCACTTCACCAGCAAGAACGAGCTCACCGAACAGGTGGCGCTCGAACTGTTCGGCCGGGCCGGTCGACTGATCGACACACGGCTCGAGGAGGCGCCGACCGCCACTGCGGCGTTGAGGGGGTACCTGGAGGCGAACCTGGCCTTCATCGGTGCGAATCCCGACCTCGTGCGGGTGCTGACCGACATCGTCATGAACTTCCGGGACGCGGACGGTTCCCCGCGCTACGGCCCCCAGGACGATGGGCTGATCGAGCACCTGGAGGGCACCTTGCGTCATGGTCAGGAGACCGGCGAGTTCCGCGACTTCGCCACTCGCGCCATGGCCATCGCGATCCGCGCGGCTGTGGACGCCGCAGCCGGCAGGATCGGCCGCGATCCGCGCTTCGACATCGGCACCTACACCCGGGAGCTGATCACGCTCGTCGGACTCGCCACCGCGAAGAGCCCCTGATGGCGACGAAGCCGCCGGAACCGGATCGGCCTGACCCCCGCGCGCAGCTCGTCATGATGGGGCTCGACATCGCCGCGCCGCTGGCCCTGTTCTACGGATTGCGGTGGGTCGGTGTGAACCAGTGGCTCGCACTGATCCTCAGCGGCGTGGTGCCCGTTCTGACACTCGTCTACAGGTTCGTCACCGAACGCCGGATCGGCTTGCCGGCCGTCTTCACCCTCACGATCCTCGGCGCCGGCACGGCCATCGGCTTCCTCACCGGTGATCCGCGGCTTCTGCTGGCCCGCGAGAGCTACCTGACCGGACTGGTCGGCCTCTGGATCATCGCCACACTGTGGCTCCCCCGCCCCTTCCTGCTGTCCGCCACCCTGCCGTTGCTGCCCGCGACGACCGCCCGCTCATGGGAACGTGACTGGGCGAACGACGCCACGTTCCGCCGTGTCCTGCGCGTCATGACGTTCGCATGGGGCATGGCGTTCCTCCTCGACGCCGTCGCTCGGATCGTCATGGCCTACACCCTGCCGGTCGACCTCGTTCCGCTGCTCAGCGTCGCGCTGCTGGTCGTGTTGTTGATCGCTGTCGTGCAGGTGAGCAAGGCCTACGGGCGTCGACTCGTCGCCGGAGGCCCTCAGCGGGCGACACCCCCGGTGCGGGACGGCAAGGGCGCGGAGACAGCAGGACTCGGCGGCGTCGCCGAGGGCCGCGACCACCAGGATCCGTGACGGCGCCGCGCGATTCGAGCCACGGCCCGACGGCGTCCACCACAGGACGGGCCCACAGGTTGTGCCTGACCCGATGCCAGGTGTCCGGGTCGACAGCGATGGGTGGTTCGTCGTCGTCTGCCGGCCCCTCGCGGGACAGCGGCTTCACCCCGACGACCTCGCCGCCGGGTTCGGGATCGGCACTACCACGGCGTTCCGCTACATCCGCAAAGCGATCGGCGTCCTCGCCGCCGCGGCACGAAGCTGGACGTGCCACGGCGTGGACGTCGGCGCCGCCCTCGCGACGCAACCCGGCCCCGGTGAACGCGCGACCGCGATGTTCACGAGCTGGAAGATTCTGCGGAAGATCCGCTGCTGCCCGCAGCGCACCTCCGCGCTGGTCAACGCTCATGTGACGTCCCAATGGCGCGGGGGTACCCGAGGGAGCACTCGTCAACCCGCACCCTCGCGCCTCGACCTGATCGCCGGTGGGAGGACAGGGTGCTGGTGATCGCACGATGGTGGCGGCCCGTCTGCTGCTGACCCTGGTAGTTCTGGCGGGCGTGATCGCGGTGTCGGCCGGGGTCCCGCCCGTGGACAGCTCCGCGGCCGGGTCGCCGGCTACGGATGGGTGGGGCCCGTCGTCTGGGTCGTCGTGCCCCGCAGGATGAGCCGGATGCCCTCGTCCGGGACGACGGCCGGCGGGGTCGGCCACAGCGCCGATGATCACCACGGTCAGCGGTGCGAGCAGGAGTCAGCCCGACGTGCCGTCCAGGGGCGATACGTAGGTGCCGAACAGCAGGGGCATCCCGGCGAGCAGCGTGAACCAGCTGCGCGTGTACCGGGCGCCCCAGTACGTCGTGCGGTCGCGTCGCCTCCTGCTCCCCACCGTCAGGTGCCTCCCTCGGACGAGTTCTCCGGCAACGGTCCCGGCCGGGCTTCGCGCGGCTCCGTCTCGCGGTCGTCGCAGGCGCCCGTGAGGTACTCGACGGTGTGGGTCACGACGAGCAGCCGTTCGAGTGCGCGGGCGCGGTTGTCCAGGTGCAGCTCGGCCGAGGCTGCGGTCACCAGTCGGCGCACCATCAGGAGCGAGGCGAGCCCGTAGGAGTCGCAGAACTGCAGGCCCGCACAGTCCAGCCGGAGCCAGCGCACCGCACCGTGTTCGCCCAGCAGCTCCTCGACCGCCTTCGTCAGCTGGTCGGCGTTGGTGTGGTCGAGATCACCGGCGATCGCGAGCCGGGCGGTGTCCGCGCGAGGACGGCTCCCGGTCAGGGACAGCTCCCCCAGGTCGTTCATGCCGGCTCTCCGGTTCGGTCCCGGGGCGGGTCGGCTGCAGGCGACGGCGGGTCCCCCGCAGCCGAGGGCCCGGGCGTGGAACGCCCGGCCGACGCCGACCGCACCAGTGCCGCGGCACGCGGGAAGTCGCGCAGCTGTTCGCCGAGCAGGTCCAGGGCGGGAGCCAGTACCCGTGCCGGGACCGACCGTGCGGCGAGGATCGATGCGGTCCAGTCGAGGAAGTCGGTGAAAATGCCCGGATCGCCCGTGTAGAGCGCGACACCGAGGAAGTCGACGATGTGCCGGACGTCCTCCGCGGTCCGTTCACGCTGCGCGTCGTCGTAGTCGCCCACCTCCGGGAGCCGCTCGGCCAGCCGGTGTACCACCGAGGCGGCCAGTGCCGGGGCCTTGCGGCTCACCAGCGTGAACTCCTGGTCGGCCAGGTGTGGCAGGTCGTCGAGGGGCTGGGAGTTCGGGTGCTCCGGCGTGGGCAATCCGGACGCGAGGGTGTCGGCCGCCGACCGGGCGTCGGGCGCCCAGGCGTCGGCACCGAGCAGGCGGGCGTACCGGCCGTCCGCCCCGAAGGCGGCTCCCCCGACGATCACCGGCACTCCGGCCGCCTGGCAGGCGGAGATCGTCGCGTGCGCGGTGGGCAACCGGACCGCGAGGGACGACGAGAGCGCCACCGCGTCCGGGCCGGTGCGGTGCAGATGCGTGATCAGGTGCGGCGACGGTACCTGGGCGCCGAGGTAGTCGACGTCGAAACCGCGCAGGCGCAGCACCTCGGCCAGCAGCCGGGCGGGAAACGCATGCCACTCGCCGTCGACACAGGCCACCGTGACCCGTCCGGGCCCCCCACCTTCGACCGGGGCTGCTCCGGTCGGTGCGACGATGCCGATCACACGGTCGTTGATGGCGGTAGCGGCGTGTTCCTGGGCTACGGACAGGCGGTTCGCCGCCCACTCGCGCCCGACCCGCGCCTGGACCGCCCCGATCACCTCGAGCAGGACGGACTCGGCGTCCAGACCGTCACGCAGCGCGTCGGCGACGACCTCGGCCGCGGTGTGCTGGGCGCGACGCAGCACCGCCTCCCACAGCCGGTCGGCGTACCGGGTGGTCCGGTCGCTGTGTGTACTCATGCGGTGAACCGGCCCGGACCACGGCCGTCGACGGCCGCGAGGTGGTGGGTGTGTGGCGCGGTGACGGCCATGACGGCCATGTCGTCGTGGCTGTTGCGGCCGGCCCACTGGGCGGCCACCATCTGCACCCGCTCGACGACGGCCTCGGCGGGCATCCCGGCGCACTCGGCGGCGACCCGCCGCAGGCGGTCCTCGCCGAACATGTCCCGGCCGAGCGGGCCGCCCTGGGCCTCGGTGATGCCGTCGGTGTAGAGCAGGCAGGTCTCGCCGGGTGCGAGAGCGGTCGTGAAGGTCGTGCTCTCGATCGACGGCAGTGCGCCGATCAGCGTGCCGTGTGTGGCGGCCTCCTCCACCCGGCCGTCCGCCCGGATGATCAATGGCGGTGGGTGACCCGCGCAGGTCAGGCGCAGCCGGATGTCCGCGCCGCGGCGGGTCACGGAGGCGAGCACCATCGTCACGAAGCGGGCGTGGGCGTCGGTGATCAGCGCGTCGTTCAGCAGACGCAGCAGCCGCGGGTGATCCTCGGCGAGCGGTAACAGCGCCTGCAGCGCGCTGCGGATCTTGCCGGTGAACACGGCCGCCTCCAGGCCCTTGCCGCACACGTCCCCGAGGACCGCGAGGGTCCCCCCCGACCCCTCGACTGCCGGGTGGACGTCGTAGAAGTCGCCGCCGACGCGCTCGTGGTCCTGGGAGGGCCGGTAGCCACCGGCGAACTCGACGCCGTGAAGGTGCTGCAACGTCGGCGGGAGCAGCTCCCGCATCAGGGTGTCGGTGATCGAGGCCTGGTCGGCGAACATCCGGGCGGCCGACATCGCCAGTCCGGCCCGCGTGGCGAACTCGCGTGCCGTGGTCTCCTCGCCCTCGCTGAACGGGCCGGAACCGGCGCGGCGCAGCAGCACGAGCGCGCCGGCCGGGACGCCGTGGCCGGGCAACGGTGTGACCACGACGGACCCGATCTCGCCGAAGCCGTCCGGGGCGAGCCAGGCCGGGGCGAGGGCCGGGTCGATCCAGCGCGACGGCACCGGCGGGAAACCCTGCAATGCCTCCGCAAGACCGGGCAGCTGCTCGGTGTCGATACGGCGCAGCACGGTCCGGGCCGTACGGGTGCCGGTCACCGCGCTCGCCACCTGACACCGGCCCCGGGTCTCGGGGGCGATCACCAAGGCGGCATCGGCCAGTCGGCTCGCCGCGAGGTCAGCAGAGATCTCTATGCAGCGCAACACGTTCAGAGATCCCAGCAGTGCCGCGGACGCCTCAGCCAGGAACGAGGCGCGGGCCTGTTCGAGTCGCAGCTCGTCGCGGAGCGAACGGACGACGGTGACGTCGATCAGCCACCAGGTGATCGACCCGTCGCCGTGCCGGACCGGGCGGGCGTCCACCGCACGGCCGTCGACGACGTCGCAGACCGGTCCGGGCGCCTCCGCCCGTCCGCACGCCGCGTCGTGCGCGGGGGCCAGCCACGGAACGACCTGCGCGAGCGGCTCCCCGGCCCGCAGCTGCGGCAACAGAGCGGCGGCCGACTGCCGGGCCTCCAGCACGAGGCCGGACGGGCTCACCGTCAGCGCCGCCGCGCCGCCCGCGTCCCGTGGGGTGTCGGTTGTGGGGGTCGGCTCGGACGCCGAGGCTCGGACGACGCTCAAGGGCGGCTCCTCGCGCTCGGCGGGCCGGCGGCCGAGGTCGGGTGCCGGTCGAAGGTCATCGTGGGAACGATACAGAGGCTGCGCCGTCCCGGCCCGGCGATGCAGCCCGGCAGAGCCCTGCGTGCCCCGGCGCCGGAGGGGGCGGCGCCGGGGCACGGTCTCGGGAGACGCGCCGTCCCCCCGCGGGTGGTGTCCCCGCGGGGGCCGTCTCAGGAGGTGAGCTGCGGACGGTCCTGCGAGGTGCCGGACTCGATCGCGATCGTGCGCGGCCTGGCCGACTCGGCGACCGGGATCCGGAGGCGCAGGACCCCGGCGTCGTAGGAGGCACGGATCCGCTCGGTGTCCAGCCCGTCGCCGAGGAGGAGCTGACGGGAGAACACGCCGTAGGCTCGTTCGGAGGCCACCATCTCCTCCGGCTGCTCACCGGCCCGCGGTCGGCGCTCGGCCTTGACCGTGAGCGTGGTCCGTTCCACGGACAGATCGATCGCGTCCGGGTCGATCCCGGGAAGGTCGAACTCGACCACGAACTCCTCACCGTGGCGCCACGCGTCCATCGGCATCGCCGCCGGCCGCGACCACGTTCCCCCCGGTGCGTCGAACGCCTGCTGTGCCATCCGGTCCAGCACGCGGAAGGGGTCCGTCCTCATCAGCATCGAACATCACTCCTCTCGCCGGGCCGGCGCCGGTCGCCCGTGGTGGGACGCCCCGGCGCCGGCCGCCTGTCCACGGTCGGGCGCGCCGACCGTGGTGGAGACCGCTGGAGGGGCCGGGACGGCGGTCGCGCCCGGCCCGGTGCCTGCACCCTGCACCCCGCTCAGGCGGTGATCTGGGTCCGGTCGGCCGAGTGGCCGCTGTCGACCGCGATCGTGCGGGGCTTGGCTGCTTCGGCGACGGGGATCCGCACCCGCAGCACACCGGCCTCGTACGAGGCCCGGATCCGGTCGGTGTCCATACCGTCGCCGAGCATCAGCTGCCGGGAGCAGACGCCGTAGGGCCGTTCGGAGGCGACCCACTCCACGTCGTCGGCCTCGGCCTGCGTCGGACGACGCTCCACCTTGACCGTCAGGGTCCTGCGCTCCAGGGACAGTTCGACCGCGTCCGGGTCGATCCCGGGAAGGTCGAACTCGACCACGAACTCGTCACCGTGTCGCCACGCGTCCATCGGCATCGCCGCCGGCCGCGACCACGTTCCCGTCGTGTCGAGCGCCTGCGCGGCGAGACGATCCAGGGCGCGGAACGGATCCGTCCGCATCAACATCACGAACCACCCCTCTCCGGGGCCCGCGGGCCCTCGACTCAGATCAACCACATGCCGTGCCGAAGAACTATCCGCCCCGAACGGGCGGATACCTCAACTCTAGAGTTGAGATTTTTCGGTTGTCAAGCGCTGATGTGCGCGTCCGGTCGGCGCCGCTCGATCGCGCGCCCTCCCGCCCGCCTGGCCATCGCCCAGTGATCGTGGAGGATCATCCCGGCCCCCGTCAGCGGAAGCGTCAGCAACGCGACCACTGCCCACACCACGCCTCCAACGCGCGCCCACCGGTCGATCAGGACCGCCGCAAGCAGCACCAGGACGAGCAGTCCGACCCCGACCACCAGGGCGCGCACACTCCTCCACGCCGCGCGCATCACCATCGACACCCTCTCTCTCCGCCGCTATCGCCCCTGACAGCGGATGCTGTATATCTACAGTTACCAGTGTAGTATTTACGCCAGGTCTGCTGCAGGAGAGGAGACGATGTAATGGCCACCTAGGGCTACAGTCACCACATGGGCACTCGTCCAGGTGTGCTGATCGGTGAGTACCTACGACCGGAGCGTCCGCTCACCGGACGACGACCTGCCGTGGACGATGCACATCACCCGGTGTCCGGTGGCACGTAGCGCGAGAGGAGTCCCGGATGGGAGTAGAACGGCTCGACGACCCCGACTACCCGGCCGTCGCCATGGGCCAGGCCGCGCACCTGCTCGACGTCGAGCCGGCATTCCTGCGGAGCCTGGACAGTGCAGGGGTGGTGAACCCGCACCGTTCGGCGGGCGGTCACCGGCGCTACTCCCGCCGTCAGCTCGAGCGGGCCGCCCGGCTCCGTGAGCTGCTCGACGACGGCCACTCGCTGGAGTCGGCATCGACGATCGACCAGCTCCGCACCGACCTGGCCGCCAGCGAGTCGCAGCTCACCGCCGCGAACGCCGAGGTCGACCGTCTCCGTGTCGAGCTCGGCCACACCCGTCCGGCGACATCCGAGCACGCGCCCACCGCGGACGGTCCGCACCAGCCGCTGCCCTTCGATGACTCCGAGTCCTTCGATGATCGCCCGTCCTCCGACGATCGGGAGGTCCCCGAGTGAACGCTGCCCCGACCACCAGCACCGCCCCCCGGACCGCGGGACCCGTCGCGGCCCGCGCCCGCGACGACGCGATCCGGCGGTTGAGCGGCGAGTTCAGCTTGCTCATCATGACCGGGCGACTGACCACCCGCGACGTCGTGACCGCGGTAGAGGACAGCTTGCGCGAACTGACCTTGGCCGGTGCGCCCGTCGCCTGCCTGCCCGAGTTCGTCGAGCGACTGGCCCGGGTACGCCTCGCCGAGGTCACCGACGAGCCCGGTCACACCGTGGGGGGTGGCGGGGACGCGCACACCGACCGGCCGGTGGGCGGGCGGCGGCCGCGAGAGACGGGTGTGCTCGCCACCCGGGCCTCACCGCGGTGAGATGTGCGGTAACAGCGACGGGGGTGCATCGGACATCGTCCGAGGAGTCGCGGACGCGAGTGGGATGTCAACCGAGTGACCAACCGGAACGGATCCGGATGGACCGGTGAAGGGAGCCAGTGGTGGACGAACGGCAGTGGGACGCCGACCGGGACCGGTTCGTCCGCGACTGGACCGACGCCGCGACCGAGCACCGCGAACCCCTGCGCGACCACGGGTTCCCGCTGGGCCCGCTCGGCAGGCAGTTCGCCGTCCTGACCTACAGCCTGCTGGACGCGGCCTCGGTCGGTGACGTGCTGGGCCAGATCGTGGCCGCCACCGTCGGGCTCGTGCCCCGGGCCGAGCGGATCAGCGTGGTGCTGCGGACCGGCGACCGTTTCGACGTGGCCGCCGCACACGGGCCCGGGCCCGCCGAGATCGACGAGCTGCAGCGCAAGCTGCAGGAGGGACCCGCGATCGAGGCCGCGAAGCTGGGGAGCCCGGTACCCGTGCTGTCCCGCGACCTGTCGACGGAACGACGGTGGGCGCGATGGGCCCCGGCCGCCCGCGAACTCGGCGTCGGTTCGGTCCTGTCCACGCACCTGCGGGCCCGGATCGGCGTCGACCGCCCCGGCTCGGAGAACGGATCCGAGCCCGCCCGGGCCCCGTCCGGCGCGCTCACGATCTACACCCGCGAGCCGCACGGGCTCGACGACGTCGACCCCGACCAGGTGCTCCTGCTCGCCACCCACGCCTCCCTCGCCCTGGCGGCCACCCACGCCGGCACGAGCGCGCAGCTGATGGAGACCAACCTGCGGCGCGCGGTCGACAGCCGCGACGTCATCGGGCAGGCCAAGGGCATCCTGATGGCCAGCCGCAACATCGACGCCGGTGCGGCGTTCGACATCCTGCGTCGCACCTCCCAGGACCTCAACGTCAAGCTGTCCGACATCGCCGAGACCCTGGCGACCCGCCACCACGAGCTCGGGAGCCAGGCGACGCCTGCCGGCACCGACAGCTGAGCTTCCGGCCCTGTGCCGACAATGCGCCCGGGCCAAGCCCTGTCGATCAGCACGGTTCCGCTGTGCGTCGAAGACCACCGGCCTCGCCGTCGCCCGCAGCTCCCGGGAGTGCGCCGGCACGGTCCGCGGTACGGATGAACGTCCTGCCTGTGGGTACCCGGTGAGCGTCAGCCGTGCCGTACGGCGGAGGTCTCCGGTGATGGTGACGCTTACCCACACCGACCGGTGGGCGTACCGGCCCGGCACGGTGCACCGGCCCGCCCCCGACACGGCGGGGTCCTGACATGGCGGCGCTGCTGCTCTGCCCGCCCGGCGTCTACCGGCCACAGTCCGACTCGGAGCTGCTCGCACGCGCCATGGCGCAGTCCGGCCGGGCGTCCGGACGCGAGGTACTCGCATCTGCACGGGAACCGGCACCGTCGCGTTGGCCGCCGCACGCAGCGGGGCCCGCTCGGTCAGCGCCGTCGACCTGTCGCGGCGTGCGACCTGCGTGGCCCGGCTCAACGGCCGGCTGCACCACGCCGGACTGGCGGTGCACCGCGACGACCTGTTCGCCGCCGTGCCCGGCCGCCGGTTCGGGCTGATCACCGCGAACCCGCAGTACGGTTGCCGGGATCGTGGGACGGCCCGGTCCGCGTGGTGGCCCGTCGACCGACGTGCTTCCGGTTCGCCACCCGGCGAGGTCATCCCGAAGCAGGGCAGATCGAGTTCGGGCCGGGATGCTGGCCGGGGAGTTGTTGTTCGAGATCGAGTCCTGGGCACGCAGCGGTGACCGTGGCCGACCTGTTCTACGACCGGTTGGGCCTGAGCCAGGAGCTGCAGCTGCACATGTGGGCACACTTCTGTCAGCGCGCGGCGGTCCTCGCCGGAGGCGTCGCGGACGGCGTCGCGGTGTGCACGAACCGCACGGCGTGGTCCGCCGGCACTGCGCGCGGCTGACGCCGGCCCGTACCCGGTGCGTCGCTTGCCCCGGCCTCCGCGACGGCGTCGTCCAGTACGGCGTTGGCTCCGGGGATGTCGAGGCGCTACAGCACCGTCTCGTCGCGGACCCGTTGCATCGCCCACGCCAAATGAACGACAGCGGGCCGTGATGGCGGAGGCGGGCGAGGTGCAATAAAATGAACACCAGTTCATTCAACGTAGTTCACTCGACGGAGCGCGATGCCACGAACCCCGGAGCAGAACGAGTCCCTCCGCGCCGCGACGCAGGAGGCGATCCAGACGGCGGCCGTCCGCGTGTTCGCTCGCCGCGGGTTCGCTGCCGCGAACATGCGGCAGATCGCAGCGGAGGCGGGGCTGAGCACCGGGTCGATCTATCGCCACTACTCCGGCAAGGAGCAATTGTTCGAGCACCTGCTCGCGCAGGCCTCGGCCGGCCTCGACGCCGCGGCCGAGCGGCTCCAGCGCGACGGGTCACCCCTCGTGCTCGTCCGGGACTTCACGATGACGTTCCTCGCAGACATCGTGGGAGAGCGCGGAGCGCTGGAGTTCTTCCAAGTCATCAATCAGGGGTTCCTCACCGACACCCCGCCGGGGACGGCACGGCGGATGGCCGCGGCACAACGCTCCTTCTGGCGGACTTTCGCCGACCTCGTGCGACGCGGCCAGGAATGCGGCGAGTTCGCCGCCGGCGACCCCGAGCAGGTCACGGGGTACTACTTCGCGACGCTGTCCGGCATCGCGACCATGCGGCGGGCCATGGATGACGAGTTCGGCGAGTCCGGCGTCGCACTGGTCCTCCGCCTGCTCACCGGAGGACGAGGGACATGATCGAGATACGCCGGGCCGACGAGCTGGGCGAGAGCTGCCGGCGGAGGACGACCGAGGTGCTCGTGCGTGGATTCGCCGAGGACTTCGCGTACTTCTCCACCGATCCGCAGACGCTGGCCGATGCGTTCGAGCACATGCTCCTGCTCGACCGCTTCGTCGTCGCGCTCGTCGACGGCGCGCCCGCGGCGGTCGCGTCGGTCACCGAAGGCGACCAGGAGTGCTTCGAGCCCGAGCGCAGGGCCCTCCAGCGCAGTCTCGGCCGGTGGCACGGGCTGACGAGCTATTTGATCATCCGCAACCAGTTCCTCGGCGCCTACGACGGGGCGCGGCCGGGCCTCGCCGAGATCGGATTCGTCACGACAGCTCCGTGGTTCCAGGGCACGGGGTCCCCACCGCGCTGATGGAACATCTGCTCCGCCTGACGTTCGAGGAGTTCGTCCTGCGCGACATCAAGGACACGAACGCGCCCGCGCTGGGCCTGTACCGGAAGCTGGGCTCCGTGGAATCGCGCATCCGGCCGGTGCGGTTCACCCGGAGGGCGGGCTTCTCGTCGTACGTCACGATGACGTTCCGGCGCGCCGACGCCGCGCAGACCTGGTCGTCCTAGCAGAGGTCGGAGCGGCCTACGCCCCCGGCGGGGCTTCTCACTCCCTCGCCGGTAGGGATGCCGGCCGGCCCCCCGGGGGGTGGGCTTCACCGGCCGGTCAGGTCCTCGGTCACCGGCTCCCGCTGGCGCCACGGTGACGAGGTAGCCGCGGTCAGGACCGCGACAGCGACTCCATGACGCCGCGTCGGCGTATGCGTCGGCGCAGTGTGGGTAGGACGTGGAGATGGCCGAGAACGATGAGACGGTCACGCTCAAGCCCGGCGAACGTGCACCTGTGTCCGGGTTCTACGACTGCGACGCCGGGGGCGGGCATCGGTGGAGCACCGATGTGAAGGGTCACCCGATGCTGCCGCTGCCCGAGGAGTGCACGGGCGCGGTCTGGCGGCTGGCTCAGCAGCGTCCGAGCTCGTGAGCGCTGCAGCAGCGTCCTCGGGCGAGGCCGGTTCCGCCGAGGGCCACGAGGTCGTCGTCGGGATCCTCGCCGATCCGGATCTCCCGACTGTGGTCGCGGACCGCCTGAACAGCGGTTTGCAGACGCGGCTGCCCGAACGAGTGGCCGACGTGGCGGTGCGGTGGCGGGTCGAGGTCGTGCGCGGCGTTCGAGGCGCACTCGACCTACGAGCGCCTGCTCGACCGGGCCCGCGAACGGGTCCGGACCAGCGACTGGGACCTGGCCGTCTGTCTGACCGACGCACCTCTGCGCGATCGCCGCGGCGTCGCGGTGGCCGAGATCGGTGCCGACGACAGCACCGCGGTGGTGTCGCTGCCGGCGCTCGGCGGCGCCGACCTGGTACGCCGCACCCGCCGCCTCGTCGCACTCCTGGCCACCCACATGGCCGCCGACATCGTCGCCCCCGGCTCGGCGCGGACGCCGCTGCGCGACGACCCGCACCTGCACCGTGCCCGCACGCTGCACGTGCTCGACCCGACCGACCACGACGTCGGTGGCAAGATCGTGCTCGGCCACCGGATCGGCACGATCCGGTTGCTGCTCGGCATGACCCGTGCGAACCGGCCCTGGCAACTGACATGGGGTCTGTCGGCCGCGCTGGGTGGTTCCCTGGCCGGCTCCGCGTTCGGAGTGCTCTACTCCAGCATCTGGATGCTGGCCGACTCCCTGTCGGAGTGGCGGATCGTGCTGGCCTGCGCCGCCGCGATCGCGATCTACGTCGTCTGGATCGTCACCCGCCACGGGCTGTGGCAACCGTCCATCACGCCGGCCCGCCGCGACGACGTGCCCACCACGCTGCGTAACGCCAGCACGCTGCTCACCGTCACGATGGGCGCCGTGGTCTTCTTCGCCACCCTGTTCTCCGGTGTCCTGCTCGCCTGCCTGCTGTTCATCACCCCGGACTACCTGGCCACGAACCTGGGCCATCCGTGCGGGTTCGGTGACTACCTCGACACCGCCCTGATGGCGACCGTGATGGGCCTGGTCGCCGGCGCGGTCGGCTCCGGCCTCGAGGACGAGGCCACCATCCGGCACGCCACCTACGGCTTCCGCGAGCGGCAGCGCGTCGAGGCCCTCGAGCAACAGGCCCACGAGCAGCAGGCCCGCGAGCACGGCGACTCGTGACGACCGCGGCCGGCACGGACGACGGGCCCACGGCACCGGCCGAGCGGGACCGGCGGACCCCCGGGACGCCCTCCCTCAGACCTGCACCACCGTCGTCACAGCGGCCGTCCGGCCGGTGCCGCTGCTCGTCGTCGAGGGTCCGGAACGCCGTTGCCACCGTGTCGTCGGGAGAGTGTGATGCCGGGTTGGGATGCCATCTTCAGCATGAGCGTTCCGGTACTGGAGATCTTCGTCCGCGGAACGCTCACGTTCCTGACACTGACCGCGATGCTGCGCCTCGTGGGTCAGCGCGAGTCCGGTGGCCTCGGGATCACCGACGTCCTGCTGGTCGTGCTCGTCGCCGAGGCCGCGAGCGCCGGGCTGACCGGTGACCGGCTGAGCTCGATACCGGACGGTCTCCTGCTGGTGGCGACCGTCCTGCTCTGGAGCGTGGTGATCGACGCGGTCGCGTATCGATGGCCCGAGGCGGCGTGATCTGAAGGCGAAGCCCAGGCCGCTGATAGAGGACGGTCGGCTCAACCGCCGCGCTCTCCACCGACGACCCGCCTTCGGCGCCGACTCCGTGACTCGACAACGCCCGAGGCTGAGCGGCTCCCGCGACCCGATGACCGCCGGTCAGGGCGGTCGGCATCAGCTCCGCAGGTTCAGCCCGACCCGCTGGAACTCCTTCAGGTCGGAGTAGCCGGTCTTGGCCATCGCCCGGCGCAGCGCGCCGAACAGGTTCGTCGTCCCGTACGGGCTCGCGGTCGGCCCGAGCAGCACCTGCTCCAGGGTCCGGCCCGACCGGACCAGCCCGGTGACCTCCGAGCGCGGCAGCGACGGGTGCGCGGCGGACGAGGTCCAGTACAGCCCACCGGCCGGGGACTCGGTGGCCTCCGCGAGCTGCTCACCGAGCATCACCGCGTCGGCACCGCAGGCCGCGGCGCGGGCGATGTCGCCGGAGGTGCTCATCCCGCCGTCGGCGAGCACGTGGACGTAGCGCCCCCCGGTCTCGTCCAGGTAGTCGCGGCGGGCCGCGGCGGCGTCGATGATCGCGGTCGCCATCGGCACGCCGACCCCGAGCACCTCGTCGGTGGTGGTGGCGGTGGACTGGCCGTACCCGACGATCACGCCGGCCGCGCCGGTCCGCATGAGGTGCAGCGCGGTGCGGTAGTCCCCGACCCCGCCGGCGACGACCGGGACGTCGAGGTCGTTGATGAAGTCCTTGAGGTTCAGCGGCTCCTGGGCCGACTCCTCCTCGGAGGCCGCGCCGACGTGCTCGGCGGAGATGATCGTGCCCTGCACGACGAGCACCTCGACACCGGCGGCTAGCAGCGCGGGGGTGAGCTCCCGGGCCCGCTGCGGGCTGACCCGGGCGGCGACCGTGTGCGAGCCCTCGCGCAACGGGCGCAGCGCCTCGGCGATCAGGTCCTCGCGGATCGGGGCCTGGTGCAGCTCCTGCAGCACCGCGAGCGCCGAGTCGGGCTCGTCGCCGGTCGCGGCCTCGACGACCCGCGCGAGGGCGCCCTCCGCGTCGCCGTGCCGGGCCCAGAGGCCCTCGGCGTTGAGCACCGCCAGGCCACCGAGCTCGCTGATCCGCACCGCCGACGAAGGCGACACGACCGCGTCCGTCGGGTGGGTCACCAGCGGGATGTCGAACCGGTAGGCATCGAGCTGCCACGCGGTCGACACCGCCTTGGAACTGCGGGTCCGCCGCGACGGCACGATCTCGATCTGGTCGAGGTCGTAGGCTCGTCGGGCCTCCCGGCCCATCCCGATCTCCACGAGGTCACGCACGGCCTCACCCTAAGCCGCGCGCTCACGCCGACGCGTCGCGCCCCACCCGTCGTGGGCCGGGCGCCTATCGGGCGGCGTAGTTGGGGGCCTCGACGGTCATCGTGATGTCGTGCGGGTGGCTCTCCTTCAGCCCGGCCGCGGTGATCCGCACCAGCTTCGCCTGCTGCAGCTCCGTGATGGTCTGCGCGCCGACGTAGCCCATGCCCGAGCGGAGCCCGCCGCCGAGCTGGTGCACCACCGACGACAGCGGCCCGCGGAACGGGATCCGTCCCTCGATGCCCTCCGGGACCAGCTTGTCCTCGGACAGCACGTCGTCCTGGGCGTAGCGGTCCTTGGAGTACGAGCGGCCGGCCGCACCGGCGCGTCCCTGCATGGCCCCCAGCGAGCCCATGCCGCGGTAGGTCTTGAACTGCTTGCCGCCGACGAGCACGACCTCGCCGGGCGACTCCGCGGTACCGGCCAGCAGCGAGCCGAGCATCACCGTCGACGCACCGGCCGCGATGGCCTTGGCGACGTCGCCGGAGTACTGGATGCCGCCGTCACCGATCACCGGGACACCGGCCGGGGCACACGCCCGGGTCGCCTCGTAGATCGCGGTGATCTGCGGGGCACCGACCCCGGCGACGACGCGGGTGGTGCAGATCGAGCCCGGCCCGACACCGACCTTCACCGCATCCGCGCCCGCCTCGACGAGCGCCTTGGCGCCCTCGTAGGTGGCGACGTTGCCGCCGACGACGTCGACCTGCTCGCCGACCTCGGCCCGCAGCTTCGCGACCGTCTCGACCACCCGGCGGGAGTGACCGTGCGCGGTGTCGACCATGAGCACGTCCACACCGGCCTCGACGAGGTGCATGGCCCGCGAGTAGGCGTCGTCACCCACCCCGACCGCGGCGGCGACGACGAGCCGACCGTCCGGGTCCTTGGTGGCGAACGGGTACTGCTCGGTCTTGTTGAAGTCCTTGATCGTGATGAGCCCACGCAGCACGTCGCCGCCGTCGACGATCGGCAGCTTCTCCAGCTTGTGCCGGCGCAGCAGCCCCAGCGCGGCCTCCGCGGTCACCCCGACCTTCGCCGTCACCAGCGGGGCACGGGTCATCACCTCGGAGACCGGGCGCTCCTGGTCGACCTCGTAGCGCATGTCCCGGTTGGTGATGATGCCGACCAGCCGGCCGCCCTCGTCGGTCACCGGCACGCCGGAGATCCGGTACTTGGCGCACAGCGCGTCGACCTCGTTCAGGGTCGCGTCCGGCGAGCAGGTCACCGGGTCGGTCACCATCCCGGCCTCGGACCGCTTCACGACCTCGACCTGGGCCGCCTGGGCCTCCGCAGCGAGGTTGCGGTGCAGCACCCCCAGCCCGCCGGCCCGGGCCATGGCGATCGCCATCCGGGACTCGGTGACCGTGTCCATCGGCGAGGACACCAGCGGCACCTGGACCCGGACCCGGCGGGTCACCTGGCTGGACGTGTCGGCCGAACTCGGGATCACGTCCGACTCCGCCGGGAGGAGCAGGACGTCGTCGAACGTCAGTCCGAGCGTCGCGAACTTCTCCGGCAGACCGCCGATCTCGCTCGTCATGTTCCCATCGTACGTCCACCGTCGCGGGGTGGGCCGGGGCCCGACCCCTCATCCGGGTACCGTGTACGTCGTGTCACCAGAGGCGCTGCCACCGGACCCGTTCGCCGGAGACCCGGATGACCCTGCGCGCTCCATGGAGGCGCTGGACGACCACGGCGCGGGCGCGTGGACGGACTCCGGTGACTCGGAGATCCCCCCGCTGACCGAGGCCGAGCGGGGCGAGATCCTGGCCGATCTCGCCGATCTGGCCGTCTACCAGGCCCTGTTGTCCGGGCGCGGCATCCGGGGTGTCGTCGTGGACTGCACCGACTGCGGCGAGCAGCACTTCCACGAGTGGAACCTGCTGCGCGCCAGCCTGCAGCAGCTGCTCGACGAGGGGCGGATGCGCCCGCACGAGCCGGCCTTCAACCCGGACCCCGCCGACTACGTCACGTGGGAGTACTGCCGCGGCTACGCCGACGCGACCCTCGACCACGACAACTGACGGTCACGGGCCGCGACCGGCCCCACGCAGGACGACCTCACGCAGACGAAGGCCCCGGAGTGATCTCCGGGGCCTTCGTCGTGCGTCCTGCCATCGTGCGTACTGCCGGTGGTGCCTGGGTCAGTTCGGGGTGCTGCTGACCGCACCGGTCGAGGTGGACGACGTCGGCTCGGCCGGGTCGCCGGTGCCCTCCCCCGACGCCGTCGGTGTCGTCGACGTCGTGGTCGTCGGGTCGGCCGAGCCCTCGGTGGTCGGCGAGGTCGCCGGCGGCCGCGGGGCCGTCGTCGTGCTGCCGGACGGGCTGGTGCTCTCCGACGGGTCCGTGGTCCCGCCCGGGCCGCCCAGCACCCGCGGGTCCTGGCTGCCCGGCGACGTGCTGCCCGGCGACGGTGAGGTGCCACCCGGGGAGGTCTCCCCCGGCGAGGAGGTGCCCCCCGGCGACGGCGTGCCACCGGGCGAGGTGCCCTCGGGTCCGGTGGAGCCACCGGTCGTGCTGCCCGGCGTGGACGAGCCGGGCTGCGGCGACGGCGACCGGTCCGGGGTGCCCTCGGTGGACGTCGGGGGCGGTGGGGCCGGGGTGCCGTCCTGCAGCGGTGCCCGCGGGTCGGTCGGAGTCCCCGGCGGGGTCTCCGCGATCTTGGCCGAGAGGAACCGGTTCTGCTGGGCGAACTCGTCCCGCATGTCGGGATCGGTCCGGTCGACGAGCGGCCCGAGGGTCGCCAGCTCCCGCTGCGCGCCCGCGATGTCGCCCGCGGCGAGCTTCGCGTTGACCTGCTCGATGCCCGTGCGCAGGTCGGTCGCGGCCTGGACCTGGTCCGCACGTTCGCTGTAGAGCACCTTGCTGACGCCCCACAGCGCATCGCCCGGCTGGGCCTCGTGCGCGCCGATCGAGACGACGGCGAGGGCACAGGCCGCCACCGCGGCGGCGGCGACCAGCGGCCGCAGGAACGAGATCTTCCGCGAGGGCTTCGCCGGCTGCAGCATCTGGACGGCCTCGTCGGTCCCGACGAGCTCCGGGACCGGGTCCCGGTCGACCTCGCCCTTCCAGGACGACAGCATCGCGACCAGGCGGTCGTCGACGTCGTACCCCCGGTTGCCCGGGACCGAGACACCGAGACCGGACGAGAGCGCGTTGATCAGCTCGTCGTCGGCCTGCAGCTCGACCAGGTCGACCGGGCCCTCGTCGTCCGCCTCGTCCAGACGGTTCCCGACCGGGCGCCCGTCGGCACCGCTGTGGTGGGAGTAGTCATGCCCGTTCGCCCCGCCACCCCGCTCCGGACGCGGCTCGCCGAACCGGCCGCGGGTGACCGACGCCGGCGTGCCCTCCTGCCCGTCGTCGGAGGGTGGGGGCGCGCCCGGACCGTTCGGATCCTGGTCACGCATCCCGGACCACCTGCTCATTCATGATCTTCCGCAGCCGGGTCAGCGCCCGGTGCTGAGCCACCCGGACGGCGCCCGGTGTGGAGCCGACGGCTGCCGCGGTCTCCTCCGCGGACAGCCCCACGACCACGCGCAACACGATGATCTCCCGATGCTTCTCGGGGAGGACCTCCAGCAGCCTGGACATCTCCTCGGACAGTTCGACCTGAAGGGCGCGGGCCTCCGGGCCGTCGGCCGACTCCATCCGTTCCGGCACGTCGGCGACGGGCTCGGACCGGTTGCGGGACGCCGCCCGGTGCGCGTCGATCACCTTGTGCGACGCGATGCCGTAGACGAACGCGAGGAACGGGCGGCCCTGCACCCGATAACCCGGCAACGCCGTGAGCACGGCCACACACACCTCCTGAGCGACGTCGTCCGCCGAGACGGACCCTCGATCCACCCCGAGCCGTGCGCGGCAGTAGCGCACGACGAGGGGCCGAATCACGGTGAGAACGCGCTCGACCGCGGATCGGTCGCCGGCCATGGCGGCTTCGATCCACTCGTCGGGTACGTCTCTTGATTCACTCATCGTGGGGAACCGTCCAGGCGTTACGAGTCCGCGTCAGTGTCATCCGATCGTGGAGGCAACCCGCGTGACGGCAGGTGGGACCACGGTGTGTCCACCGTATCCGAGCGCCGACCGTCCCCGGGAATCGCTTCACACCGGGTCGGACGTCCGTGCGGAGCGACGGGTTGCCCGTCGCCGCGGGTGCGCGCGGTCATCAGGCGGGCACGGTCGGCGAGCGGTCCGCGTGGACGCACGCGGCGCGCCGGGCCGGCGGCATGAGGATCGTCACCGCCGTCGGGCCGGTCGTGGACCGCCCGGCGCCGGTGGTGTCCGCTTCGGCGCCGCCGGAGATCGGGATCCCGGGGAAGCGTGTGACGTCAGAGGCGAGAGTGACTGATGGTGCGGCCGTGGCGGGAGGTGACTGTTCCCGGCTCGGAGGCGACCGTTCGCCGCCCGACGACGTCGGCGGATCGAGGGCCGAACGGCCCTGGTGCCACTACGCGTGGCGGAGGCCGATGGTGCGCTGTACGGTGGCACGGTCCGGCGGCACGGTCCGGTCGCGGGGAGCACGACCGGCGTCGTCCACCGGCACAGCGGCAGGGCCGGGTGGCACCGGAACGGAACCGCGGGGGTTCGGCTCGGCCCGGCAGGTCCGTCGCCCCGGCCACCGACGCCCCGGCCACCGACGTGGTCACACGAGGCGCGGAAACGACCGCACGGCTCCCCTGTCGGGGACGGGTGCGGCCGAAAGGGGTGGCTCAGGAGACCAGTCCGCGGCGGAAGCCGTGGGCCACGGCCTGCGCACGGTCGCGCACACCCAGCTTGCGGAACAGCCGGCGGGCGTGGGTCTTGACCGTGTCCTCGGACAGGTAGAGCTCCCGGCCGATCTGGCCGTTGCTCTTGCCCTGGCTCATGCCCCGCAGCACCTGCAGCTCGCGCTCGGTGAGCTGGACCCCCGGGTCGGTGGGGACCCGCGGCGTCGGCACCGAGGTGCTGGCGAGGGTGTGCGCGAGCGCGGCGACCAGCTCCGGGCGCGACGCGTCCCAGCGCAGGTAGCCACGGGCGCCGCCGGCGATGGCCGCGGCGATGCTGCCGGCGTCGTCCGGGGCACCGAAGACGATGACGTTGGCCTGCGGGTGGGCCGCGACCAGGCGCCGGGTCGCCTCCACACCGGTGGGCACCGCACGCTGGGTCCCGACCAGGACCACGTCGACGGACTGGCGGGCGTAGCGGGCGAGGAGCTCGTCCCCGTGGGCCACGCAGTCGATGCGCTGGACCCCGGGGACCGCGGACATGACGCGGGTCAGACCCTCGCGGACGCTGCGACGATCGTCGCAGATGAGTACCGTCGTCACGACGATTCCTTCCTGCAGCTTCCTGCAGCCGGGTGATATTCACCCTCCGAATCGGCGGGTGACCCTCTCACCTTGACACGGTCGGGGCGAATTTGTGCCCTCCGTTCGGAACCTCGTCCCACCTGACTCAGCGTCATGTGGGTGAAAGGTCGCCGAATGGAGTAGTCCGTACGGTACATCGTCGGAGCCCGGTTTCCAGCACTACTCCCGCAGCAGATCGCGCCCGGTCCCGTCACTTCGCGTATAGAGGACGCTCACAGTGTGCAACACCGCATGTCGGCGACACTCCGCATCCGTTTGGCGACTGCGCGTATCCGACCGTGACGCTCCGGCGTGTCGCGCCCCGGCATCCGCGTGGCCCGGGCCCGGCGTCGTCGCCTGATCGGCGGCCGGATGTCCGGTTCGTGCCGCCTGCTCTCCGGCATCCGGGCCACTGCCGGCCCCGTTCAGCGGCGGGCCGGCCGCGGGCGCCCGGACCGGGCCGGCCAGGTCCGCCGCGGCGAGCAGGGCCGGCCGGTGCAGCGGGAGGTGGCCGGTCCGGAGTGCGTCCGCCGCGACGGTGCCCAGCTCCGCGAGCACCGACGCCCGGTCCTCGCCGGCCACGCCCGCGGCGACCGCCCGCACGAGGCGGCTCTTGAGGACGTGCCGGAGCGACCCGAGCGCACGCGCGCCGGCCAGTGCCTCGTCCGCCGCGGCGAGTGCCGCACCGGGGTCGCCGGCGACCAACGCGGTCTCGGCCCGCACCCAGCCGTGCCGGACCCGGGTCCGGGATCCCGGCGGGCCGCACCACGCCCCGGCCCGTCCCAGCAGGACGCCGGCCGTCGCGGCGTCGAACCGTCCCAGGGCGTCGGCCGCGAGCCCGGTCAGCGCGTCCGTCGTGGCCGCCGCGATGTCCAGCCCCCACCGGCCGCTCCCGGCCTCCGGTCCCCCGTCGTCCGGTGCAGCGTCGTCCGGTGCAGCGTCGTCCGGTGCGGCAGAGCACGCCGCCCCACCGGGTGTGGACGGCAGCGCCAGGCGCAGGGCCGCGGCGTCGAGCCGGGCGGCGGCGGTGTGCCCGCCCAGCTGCCGCAGGTGCGACGCCCGGGTGATCGCGACGTGCGCCCGCACGGCCGCGCCCACCCGCGGGTCCCGCCACAGTGGACCCAGTAGCGCCGCCGCGGCGGCGTAGTGGCCGAACCCGCCCAGTGCCACCGCCGCGGCCCAGCGCACCCGCGGGTCCGGGGAGGACGCGGCCCGGGCCGCGTCCCGGCCGGTCACGCCGCCACCGAGCAGCGCGGCCACGGTACGGCGGCGAACCGTCGCCCGGACGTGCACGATCGTTCACCTCGAATCAGGTTTGCGCCCGTCGATCGACGGGAATCTGGCCCACAACACGGTCGAGGTCGAAGGCAGGTGACAAACATGGCGGACATCCGGAGGCTTCCCGGCCCGGTCGCCGACATCTACGACTGGCAGATGGAGGGAGCCTGCCGGGGGATGGACAGCGCGTTCTTCTTCCATCCCGAGGGTGAGCGCGGGCCCGCGCGGGCCCGCCGGGAGGCTCGCGCCAAACAGGTCTGCGCCTCGTGCCCGGTCCTGCAGCAGTGCCGCGAGCACGCGCTGGCGGTGCACGAGCCGTACGGCATCTGGGGCGGGCTGTCCGAGTCCGAACGCGACACGATCATCCGCGGTCCGCGCCGCAGGCTCAAGGTCGCCGGGGACGCGACCACCGAGCCCGTGCACCGGTCCCTGGACTCGGCCTGAACCGACCCCCGGGCCCCGGCACGTCCTTCTCCTGCCACGCAACGCACAACGGCGGGCGACCCACAGGTCGCCCGCCGTCGTCGTGCCGGAAGGGGTGGCTCAGTGCCCGTGCCCGTGGCCGTGGCCACCGGCGGCAGCCGGCTCCTCCTCCTCGGGCTTGTCCACCACGGCGCTCTCGGTGGTCAGCACCATGCGCGCGATGGAGGCCGCGTTCTCGACGGCCGACCGGGTCACCTTGACCGGGTCGATCACGCCGTCGGCGACCAGGTCACCGTAGGTGCGGGTGGCCGAGTTGTACCCGGTCCCCCAGCCCTTCTCGGCGACGCGGGAGGTCACGATGGAGCCCTCGTCGCCACCGTTCTCGGCGATCCAGTACAGCGGGGCCGACAGCGCCTTGCGGACGATCGCGACGCCGGTCGCGGCGTCACCGGTCAGGCCCAGGCCGCCCTCGAGCTCGGCCGCGGCGTGCACCAGCGCGGAGCCGCCACCGGGGACGATGCCCTCCTCGACGGCCGCACGGGTCGCCGACACGGCGTCCTCGATGCGGTGCTTGCGCTCCTTGAGCGCGGTCTCGGTGGCCGCACCGGCCCGGATGACCGCGACACCGCCGGAGAGCTTGGCCAGACGCTCCTGGAGCTTCTCGCGGTCCCAGTCGGAGTCGGACTCCTCGATCTCGCGCTTGAGCTGCGCGACGCGGCCGTCGACGTCGGCCTTGGCGCCGGCGCCCTCGACGATCGTGGTGTTGTCCTTGGTGACGACGACGCGGCGGGCCCGGCCCAGCAGCTCCATCCCGGCCTCGCTGAGCTTGAGGCCGACCTCGGGGTTGATGACCTGACCGCCGGTGGCGATCGCGAGGTCGTCCATGAACGCCTTGCGACGGTCACCGAAGAACGGCGACTTGACCGCGGCGACCTTGACGGTCTTGCGGATCGAGTTGACGACCAGGGTGGACAGCGCCTCGCCCTCGACGTCCTCGGCCATGATCAGCAGCGGCTTGCCCTCGCCGAGCACCTTCTCCAGCAGCGGGAGCAGGTCCTGGATCGAGCTGATCTTGTCGCGGTGCAGCAGGATGTAGGCGTCCTCGAGCACCGCCTCCATCGACTCGGAGTCGGTGACGAAGTACGGCGACAGGTAGCCCTTGTCGAACTGCAGACCCTCGGTGATCTCCAGCTCGGTGGCGAGGGTCGAGCCCTCCTCGACGGTGATCACGCCGTCGTTGCCGACGGTCTGGATCGCCTGGGCGATCAGGTCGCCGATCTCCTGCTCGCGGGAGGCGATCGCACCGACCTGGGCGATGTGGCTGCCCGCGTCGACCGGGGTCGCCTTGGAGAGCAGGACGTCGGAGACCTTCTTGGCGGCCTCGGCGATGCCCTGTCCCAGCGCGGCCGGGGCGGCGCCGGCGGCCACGTTGCGCAGGCCCTCCTTGACCAGGGCCTGGGCCAGCACGGTCGCGGTGGTGGTGCCGTCGCCCGCGACGTCGTTGGTCTTGGTCGCGACGGTCTTCGCCAGCTGGGCGCCGAGGTTCTCGTACGGGTCCTCGAGGTCGACCTCGCGGGCGATGGTCACACCGTCGTTGGTGACGGTCGGCCCGCCGAACTTCTTGTCGATGACGACGTGCCGGCCGCGCGGGCCGAGCGTCACCTTCACGGCGTCCGCGAGCTGGTTCACGCCGCGCTCGAGCGCGCGACGGGTCTGCTCGTCGAAGCTGATCTGCTTCGCCATGTTCGTTCTCGCTGCCTCTCGTGGGTCTCTCGGGGGAAACCGGGTGAAACGCGACCGCCCCGGCCGGACCACCCGTCCGGTGGACCGCCCGGGGCGGTACGCGTCACGCGATGCTCGGCGTCAGTTGACGACGGCCAGCACGTCGCGGGCGGAGAGGATCAGGTACTCCTCGCCGTTGTACTTGACCTCGGTGCCGCCGTACTTCGAGTAGATGACGACATCGCCCACGGCCACGTCGAGCGGCACGCGGTTCCCGTTGTCGTCGACCCGGCCCGGGCCCACGGCCAGGACCTTGCCCTCCTGGGGCTTCTCCTTGGCGGTGTCCGGGATGACGATGCCGGAGGCGGTGGTGGTCTCCGCCTCGCTGGCCTGGACGACGATCTTGTCCTCGAGCGGCTTGATGTTCGCCACGACGATGACCTCCCCTTCCTGGGGTGAATCCGGTATCACGGGTTCTGTCCGGTGTCAGCAGCGCTCGCGTGCGACCTGCGCCCCGCCGTCGCGGGTGCCGGGGCGATGGTCTCGGTTGCGCGCTTTGGCACTCTACCCATGAGAGTGCCAGAAGGAGAGCGGGGCCTCAACCAGTTCCGCTCCGGCGAGTCCCGGGCGTTCCCGGAGCGCACGCGTCGCCGCCCCCGATCAGGTCGCGCAGCCGTCGCGCCGGATCCACCGGGAGCCGCCTGCGGCCGCGCAGATGCCGGAACACCGGGGCGAGCACCTCGTCGGCGAGCAGCTCCTGCCGGAGCACCGGCACCGTCAGCCGGTGCACCCGCAGCGGTGCCCACCATCCCCCGTCCGCACGGGGACGGGCGTCGGCGAGCACGTCCGCGAGTGCCTCGACGCCACCGCCCGGACCGGTGCGGTAGACGACCACCCGGTCCCCGGCGGCCGTCGTCCGCAGGCAGCATGGCGCGGCGGGCGGGTCGGCCACCTCCGCCGCGTCCCACAGCAGGATCGCGCTCGGCAGGACCGCACCCGGTCGGAACGGACCGGACGGGGACGGGCTCGGCGGGCCGGCTGCGTGCACGGGGAGCACTACCCCTGCACGCGCCGAACCAACCCTCCCGGGGCAGGCGGGCGACCGCGCCCGGTAGCGTCGCCGACCGTGGCTGACCTGGTACTGGGCGCGAACGTCTTCGGCTGGACGGCGGACAGGGACACCTCGTTCGCGATCCTCGACGCGTTCGTCGCCGCCGGCGGGACGAAGATCGACACCGCGGACTCCTACATGTACCGCGCACCGGGCAACTCCGGCGGCGAGTCGGAGACGATCCTGGGCGAGTGGATGGCGGCCCGGGGCAACCGGGACGCCCTGCACCTCGCGACCAAGGTCGGGTCCCTGCCCGGCCGGAAGGGCCTGGGCGGGGAGAACATCGCCGCCGCCGCCCGGGACTCGCTGCGCCGGCTGGGCACCGACCGGATCGACCTCTACTACGCCCACCGCGACGACCCGGACACCGCGCAGGAGGAGTCCCTCGACGCGTTCGACGCCCTGGTCCGCGAGGGCCTGGTCCGCGAGATCGGCGCGTCGAACTTCTCCGCGGAGCGACTGCGCTCGGCGCTGGAGATCTCCGGCCGGGACGGACTGACCGCGTTCACCGCGCTCCAGCCGCACTACAACCTGATGGAACGCGACGACTTCGAGGCGGCCCTGGCCCCGCTGGCCGAGTCCGAGGGGCTGGCCGTGTACCCGTACTACGGGCTGGCCAAGGGCTTCCTGACCGGCAAGTACCGCCCGGACTCGCCCGCGCCGGAGGGCCCGCGGGCCGAGGGGGCCGCGGCCTACCTGGACTCGCGCGGGCGGGCGGTGCTGGCCGGGCTGGACGAGATCGCCGCAGGCCACGGCGTCCCGGTGCCGGCGGTCGCGATGACCTGGCTGGCGGCCCAGCGGCCGGTCACCGCGCCGATCGCCAGCGGGCGCACCCCGCACCAGCTGGAGCAGCTGCTGCCGATGCTCACCCTCGCGCTGACCGACGACGAGCTGCGACTGCTGTCGTACCTGTCGGCGACGGGCTGACCTGCCCGGCGCGGGCCCGCTCCACCTCGTCGCGGAACGCGAGGTAGAGGTTCGCGACGGTCGCCGCGGCCCCGATCCGGGCCCCGAGCAGCGCCTCGACCTTGCGCAGCCGGTAGCGGACCGTGTTCGGGTGCACCACCAGCCTGCGCCCGGCCGCACCGACGTCCTGGTCGCAGGCCAGGTAGGCGACGACCGTGTCCAGCAGGTCCGGCGCGCGGGCCAGCTCGCCGAACTGCCGCTCGAACCGGTCGGCCGCGCGCGGGTCGCCGGCCCGGGTCGCGGACAGCCAGGTCGCGTAGTCGACCTCGTCGAGCCGGACCAGCGCACCGCCACCGGCGCCGGTACCGGCGGGGCCGGAGCCACGGGCGGCGATCCGGTGCGCCGTGCCGGCCTCCTCGGCCCGCTCCGGGCAGCCGGTCAGGTCGGTGAACGGCCCGCTCGTCCCGACCGTCCCGCTCGTCGCCGCCGAGTCCAGCCAGTGGGCGCCGGGCCCGTCGTCCACCAGCAGCGCGCTCGCGCTGATCCCGGCCACACCCGGGTCCGGGTCCTCCAGCACGAGCAGCCGGGGCGGCTCGTCGCCCGCGACGCGGTGGTCGCGACCGGGCCGGGGCGGTTCGGGAGCGTCCCAGCGCACCATCCGCAGCGGCTCGCCCGGGCGGAACCCGAAGGCGCGCAAGCGCTCCCACGTCTGCCGGACCCGCGATGCCGGGAGCCCGGCGAGCAGCTCCGAGAGCAGCCGCCCGGCCTCGCGCCGCTCCTGATCAGCGGTCAGCACCCGGACGCTGTTCGCCGCGGCGAGCACCCGCGCGGCGGTGCGGAGCAGGTCCTCACCCAGGTCGTCGAGCACCCGGGACTCCCGGGAGGCGATCACCAGGTCGTAGTCCGCGGGGCCGATCCGCAACGACCGGTGCCGGACCTCCCAGCGACCGACGGTGAACGCGGGCCCGGCACGGGCGAGCTCGTCGGCGATCAGGCGGAACGGGGCGGGACCGGTGGCGGCGACGGTGCGCCCGGACGCGTCGAACAGCGCCGCGGCGCCCCGGGCGAGCGCGCCGAGCCGGACCATCAGCGTGCCGGTCGGATCGGTGGACACGAGCGCGCCGAGCAGGTCGTCCTGCAGCCACACCGTCCGGCGCAGCAGGTAGGTCTCACCGGCCAGGACGCCGCGGGTCACCGCCTCCTCGATCCGCGCGAACGGGACCTCGGGGGCGACCGCGAGCACCGGGATGCCGTGGGCCCGGGCCGCACGGCGCAGCCCGGACGGCACCTCGTCGAACACGATCCCGGTCCCGAACAGCACGGCGGCGATCCGGGCCGCGGCCAGCGACTCCACGAGCGCGTCCCACCCGGGGTCCTCCGGCCCCGCCGCCGCGAGCCGCAGCCCGGTCGTGAGCATCAGGCTGCCGGGGCGGAGCCACCGGGCGGCGTCGGCGATCTCGATCGAGTGCGCGCCGCGTACCGCGACGTCCAGCCCGGCGTCGTCGAGCGGGGTCAGGCCGAGCCCGGGCTCGTCGACCAGGGCGCGCAGGGTCAGGCCATCCGGCACCGGCCCACTCCTTCGTCTGTACGGACAACGATCCGTGGCCCGGACTGTAGATCCGACAGTGACGGCCGGGAAGGACCCTCGTCAGAGTGGGCCCCGTCACCGACGACCGGACAGCGACGGAGGCCCCATGACCAGGCAACGGGTTGCGATCGACGTCGGGGGGACCTTCACCGACGTCTGTGTGTTCGACGAGGCCGGCCACGACGTGCGGGTCACCAAGGTCCCGTCCACACCGGACGACCCGATGCGGGCGGTGCTCGACGGCGTCACCCGCGGCGACATCGACCTGCGCCGGGTCTCGCTGTTCTCGCACGGCACCACGGTCGCGACGAACGCCCTGATCACCCGCAGCTTCCGGCCCGCGGCGATGGTCACCACCCGCGGCTTCCGGGACGTCGTCGAGATCCGCGACGGCACCCGCGACGACCTCTGGGACGCCTACGCCGACGTCGCCCCGCCCTACATCCGGCGCCGTGACCGGTTCGAGGTGCCGGAGCGGATCGACCAGGCCGGACGGGTGGTGAGCCCGCTGGACGAGGACGCGGCGCGCGAGCTCGCCCGGCTGCTGCGCCGGCGCGGCGCCCAGACCGTGGCGGTCTGCTTCGTGAACTCCTACGCCAACCCGGCGCACGAGATCCGGATGCGCGAGATCCTCGAGGAGGAGCTGCCCGGGACCTCGGTCTCGACCAGCGCGGAGATCCTCCCGGAGATCTTCGAGCACGCCCGGTTCACCACCACCGTCGCCAACGCGGTGCTGGCCCCGCTGGTCAGCGGCTACGTCGGCCGGCTGGCCGAGGAGCTGCGCGCGGGCGGCTACACCGAGGACCTGCTGCTGCTGCACTCCGGCGGCGGGTCGATGACCCCGCGCACCGTCGAGCGCTACCCGGTCCGGCTCGCGGCGAGCGGGATCGCCGCGGGGGCGATCGCCGCCCGGCACGTCGCGGCCCAGTGCGGGTTCGCCGACGCCATCGGCCTGGACATGGGCGGGACGAGCACCGATCTGTCGCTGGTGCACGGCGGCACGCTGCGGATGACCAAGGAGTGGTCCGTCGAGTACGGCCACCCGATCATCTTCCCCTCGATCGAGGTCCTGACGATCGGCGCGGGCGGCGGCTCGATCGCCCACATCGACGACGCCGGCTCGCTGCGCAACGGGCCGCAGTCGGCCGGCGCCGACCCCGGCCCGGCCTGCTACGACGGCGGCGGTGAGCTCGCCACCAACTCCGACGCGAACATGTACCTGGGCCGGCTCGGCGACACCCTCGCCGGCGGGGCGAAGCAGCTGCGCCGCGACCTGGCGGAGAAGGCGCTGCGCAGCACCGTCGCCGACCCGCTCGGGCTCGACGTGGACCGGGCGGCCGAGGCGGTGCTGGAGGTCGCGAACGCCAACATGGCCGACGCCGTCCGGCTGATCTCGATCCGCCGGGGCCTCGACCCGCGCGAGTTCGCCCTGATCGCGTTCGGTGGGGCGGGCGGCCTGCACGGCGCCGACATCGCCCGCGAGCTGAGCATCCCGACCGTGATCGTGCCGCCCAACCCGGGCGTCACGTCGGCGCTGGGCTGCCTGCTCGTCGACATCCGGCACGACCTGTCCGCGATGTTCGGCGGGCGGGCCGACGAGATCGACGTCGCCGACGTCGAGGACGCGTTCGGCGGGCTGGAGTCCGAGGCCGCGGCCCGGATGCGGGCCGAAGGGGTCGCCGACGGCGACGTCGTCCTGCAACGGGCCGTGTCGATGCGCTACCTCGGCCAGTGGCGGTCGCTGCAGGTCGACTGCGGGCACGGCCCGGGCGCGCTGGACGAGGCCGTCGAACGGTTCCACGAGCAGCACGAGCGCGAGCACGCGTTCCGCCGCGACGACACCCCGGTCGAGATCTACCAGCTGGGACTCACCGCGATCGGCACGACGCCGAAACCCTCGTTCCCGGCCCGCCCGGCCGCGGGCGGCGAGCCGGCCCCGGCACGGCGCCGCCCGGTGCGCTTCTCCGGGGACGGCTGGCTCGACACCGCGGTGTACGACCGGGCGGACCTGCGGTCCGGGCACGCGTTCGACGGACCGGCCGTCGTCGAACAGCTCGACTCGACCGCGCTCGTGCCGCCCGGCTGCCGGGCCGAGGTCGACGAGTGGCTCAACATCCGTATCCGGATCGCGGGAGGGACCCGATGACCGAGACGCCCACCACGCCGACCCCGGCCGGGCTCGACCCGGTGACCTTCGAGGTGCTCAAGAACGCCTTCGTCACCGCCGTCGACCTGATGAGCGAGCAGATCATGCGGACCTGCTACTCGTTCGTCATCTACGCCCGCGACTTCTCCTCGGCACTGTGCGACGCCGAGGGCAACACCGTCATGCAGGGCAGCGAGGACATCGCCGTGCACGTCGGCACGCTGCACTTCCAGTGCAAGGCGGTGCTCGAGCAGTTCGGCGACGACATCCACCCCGGCGACGTCTTCGCCGTCAACGACCCCTACCGCGGCGGCACCCACTTCAACGACGTCAGCTTCATCCGCCCGATCTTCGTCGGCGACGAGATCATCGGCTACGCCCAGAACAAGGGCCACTGGGCCGACATCGGCGGGTCGGTGCCCGGGTCGTTCGACGTCAACGCCGGCGAGCACTTCGGGGAGGGGCTGCGGATCCCGCCGGTGCGGATCTGGCGCCGCGGCACCCGGCTCGACGACGTCGCGCAGCTGCTCGTGTCCAACACCCGCTCGCCCTACAGCAGCATGGGTGACCTCAACGCGCAGGCCGAGGCCACCTCGGTGTGCGAGCGCGAGGTGCTGCGCCTGGTCGAGCGCTACGGCCGCGACACGGTCGTCGCCGCCATGACCGGCGTGCAGGACTACGTCGAGCGGCTCGTGCGGGCCCGGCTGGCCGAGCTGCCCACCGGGACCTGGGAGACCGTCGACCACCTCGACGCCGACCCCGGCGCCGGCGAGGGCCTGATCCCGGTGCGGATCCGGATGACCATCGACGCCGACGGCGTGTTCTACGACCTGGGCGGCAGCGCGCCGGTGGTCTCGACGTTCCTGAACTCCGGCTACGGGACGACGTTCTCCGCGCTCTACGCGGGCACCAAGACGTTCTTCCCGGAGGTCCCGCTGAACTCGGGCTTCTACCGCGTCGTGCGCGGCGACATCGGTCCGGAGGGGACGGTGGTCAACGCGGGCTGGCCGTACGCGGTCACCGGGTTCTGCTCGGGCCCGTACGAGAAGCTGATGAACGGGCTGTTCGAGATGTGGTCGGCGGTCATGCCGGAGCGGGCCATGGCGTGCGCGTTCAACCTGGAGTACCTGCTCATCGGCGGTCGCGACGTCCGGACGGCCGACCGCCCGTTCTTCATGTGGTACGACTGGATGGCCGGTGGCTGGGGCGCCCGGGCGACCAAGGACGGGCCCAACGCCTCCTCGCCCGTGTTCGGTCCGGGCCTGGCCGTGCAACCGGTCGAGGGCCAGGAACGGCTCTCCCCCGTGCTCATCACCGAGCACCGGATCGTGCCCGACTCCGGTGGCCCGGGCCGGCACCGCGGCGGGTGCGGCCTGGAGAAGGGCGGCACGCTCACCGACTGCACCGGCACCGTCATGTCCTACTGCTGTGACCGGGCGCGCTCGATCACCTGGGGGATCGAGGGCGGGCTGCCGTCGGTCCCGCACGGGGTGTGGCTCAACCGCGACACCGACGACGCCCGGTTCCTCGGGGCGACGTTCTCCGGGGTCAAGGTCGGGCCCGGGGACACGTTCACCCGGCCGTCGGCGGGCGGCGGTGGGAAGGGGGACCCGCTGACCCGGGACCCGGCCGCCGTGCTGGAGGACGTGATCGACGGCTATGTGACCCTCGACGGGGCGCAGCGCGACTACGGCGTGGTGATCCGGCCGATCGACCCGGAGCTCGACTCCTACGAGATCGACGTGGCGGGCACGGACACGGCGCGCGACCGGATCCGCGCGGAGCGGCGCGGGTGGCTCGAGGCCGACCCCGAGGAGGTCGCGCGCCGGTACCGGGCAGGCGAGCTCGACACCGCCGACCTGGTGCGCCGCTACGGCGTGCTGGTCGACTGGGGCACCGGCGAGCTGCACCCCGACACCACCCGCGAGTACCGGGAGCTGCTGCGGCGGCGGTCGGTCGAGCACTGGACCTGATCCCGGTGCGATCACGGATCCGGCGGGAAAGCGGTCATCCGTGGCCGTCTCGACGCCGGATCCGTGATCACTCGTCGGTGAGCAGGGCCAGGTAGACGCCGGCCAGCACCGACGGGTCACGCAGGTCGCCGACGCGTGCCCGTACCCGGCCCAGACGGTGCCGGACGCTGTTGTCGTGGACGTGCAGCGCCCGCGCCGTCGCGGGCACGTCCTGCCGGTGCGCGAGCCAGGCCCGCAGCGTGGCCACCAGGGTGGCGTCCAGCGGCCCGAGGAAGTCCCCGGCGAGCTCGCGGGCCCGCTCCGCGCCGACCTCGGCGACCATCCGGTCCAGCACGGGGAGGTCCTCGGCCCGGACCGGTCCGCCCCCGGTGAGGGCCGCACGGCGGGCGGCGAGGCGGGCGTTGCGGTAGGCCGGACCGAGCGGCGCACCGGGCGGGACGGCCGAGCTCCCCGCGACCGGGAGCATCTCCGGAACGGCCTCGACCAGCGCGACCACCGCGCCGTCGAGCTCGCCGAGCAGGTAGGGCGCGTGCAGCGTGTCGAGCACTCGCTCGGCCTCGGGCAGGCCGGCCTCGGGTGCCAGGACCGCGACCACCCGGGCCCGATCGGGAGCCGGGCCCGCGTCGGCGGCGGGGCGGGCGGGCCCCGCGTCCTCCCGGCCGGCGCTCGATGTCCGGGCATCGGGCACGCCCGCGGTGCCGACGCCGACCAGCCGCCGCAGCTCGGCGGCCCGGAGCCGGCGCCGGCGCGCGGCGTCCTCGTCCCCCGCCGCGGCCAGCCCACCCAGCAGGCGCGACACCAACGTCACCGCACGCACGATCAACGGCACCGGCACCGAACCGCGCGACACCCCGGCGAGCACCCAGGACCGCAGCTCACCGCCGGGCCGGACGGCGGCGGCGAACAGCCCGTCGGCGTCCACCACCTCCACCGGCGGGCCGGTGACGGGCAGCGCCCGGAACCGGGTCCAGCGCTCGGCCGCACCCCGCTGTCCGGACCCCGGGTCGGCGGCCAGCACCGAGCCGTCCGGCCGGTGCAACGCCACCCCGCAGCGCAGCACCCGGGCCAGCCCGTGCACCAGCGCCGTCGCCGGGTCCGGGCCGCCGAGCAGCGCGGTGAGGGCGTCGGTGATCGCGGCGGCCCGGCGGAACGCGTCCAGGTCGCGGTCGAGCAGGGTGGCGTCGACCGCGCGGACGATCTCCCGGAACGGGGTGGCCTCCGGCACCGTGAACAGCGGCAGGTCCCGGCGGCGGGCCTCGTCGACCAGGCCGGGCGGCACGTCGTCGTGCACGATCCCGACGCCGAACCCGAGCGCGGCCACCCCGCCGGCGGCCAGCTCCGTGACCAGCTCCCGGCACGGCCCGGGGCCGGCGAGCCGCAGCCCGGTCGTCAGCAGCACCCAGCCCGGCGGCACCCAGCGCGTCGGCTGGTCGATCTCGACGACGTGCGCCCCGAGCACCGGCACCCGTCGCCCGGCCACCACCGGCGCGAGCCCCAGCTCCCCGCGGTCGAGCAGATCGTCCAGCTCCATGGGTTGTGGATAACACAATGCTCATCGGCACCGTTGTGGATGCGCCCGGACGGCAGGGGGTGCCTGCGGGCCTACCGTGAGCGGATGTCTGCCTTCTGGCATCCCTTCGCCGCCATGCACTCGGTCCGCGACTCCACGGTGACGATCACCCGTGGCGAGGACGTCTGGGTCTTCGACGACGCCGGTACCCGCTACCTCGACGCCACGGCCAGCCTCTGGTACGCCAACGTCGGCCACGGCCGGCGCGAGATCGTCGACGCCGTCGCCGCCCAGATGTACGAGCTCGAGGCCTACTCCACGTTCACCGACTTCGCCAACGAGCCGGCGCTGCGCCTCGCCGACGAGATCGCCGCCCGTGCCCCGCTCGACGGCGGCAAGGTGTTCTTCACCAGCGGCGGCGGCGACTCGATCGAGACCGCGGCCAAGCTCGCCCGTGAGTACTTCGCCGCCGTCGGGGAGCCGCAGCGCACCGTGCTGCTGCACCGCGAGCACAGTTACCACGGCACGCACGGGCTGGGCACCTCGCTGGCCGGCATCCCCGGCAACCGCCTCGGCGCGCCGTTCACGCCGGACGTCGTGCAGACCCCGTGGGACGACGCGGCCGGCCTGGAGAAGGCGATCGTCGACGTCGGCCCGGAGCGGGTCGCGGCGTTCTTCTGCGAGCCGGTGATCGGCGCCGGTGGCGTGCTCCCGCCCCCGGAGGGCTACATCGAGGCGGCCGCCGAGGTCTGCCGCCGGCACGGGGTGCTGTTCGTCGCCGACGCCGTCATCTGCGGGTTCGGCCGGCTCGGGAACTGGTTCGGGATCGAGAAGTTCGGGGTGCGCCCGGACATCGCCGTCTTCGCCAAGGGCGTGACCTCCGGGTACCAGCCGCTCGGCGGGATCGTCGCGTCCGGGCGGGTCGCGGCCCCGTTCTGGGACGAGCCCGGACGGGTGTTCCGGCACGGCCAGACCTACGCCGGCCACCCGGCCGCCTGCGCCGCCGGGTCGGCGACGATCGCGCTGATGGAACGCGAGGGCCTGCTGGAGCGGGCGGACGCGCTCGCACCGCAGCTGCTCGAGCGCCTGCAGGGCATCGCCGATCACCCGCTCGTCGCCCACGCCCGGGGCGGGGTCGGCGTGCTCGGTGCGCTGGCCCTCGACCCGGAGCGGCTCGCCGCGACCCCCGACCTGCCGCAGCGGGTGTTCCGCGCGGCCCGGGAGCGCGGCGTGCTGATCCGTCCGATGGGTTCGGCGATCGGGTACTCGCCGCCGCTGACGGTCACGGCCGAGCACCTCGACCTGCTGGCCGAGGCCACCCGGGCCGGGCTGGACGACGTCGCGGCGGCCCTCTGACCTCGCAGGGCCCGGGTGTCCGGGGAACTACCGGGCGACCCGGTCGCGCCGCATGGTGTGCGCGTCCGCACCGGAGGGCCGGTAGTACCGCTTCCGGACCCCGACCACGGTGAAGCCGCACGACTCGTAGAGCGTCCGGGCGGGCTCGTTGTCCGTCCGGACCTCGAGGAACACGGTGGCCTGCAGCTGGTCGGCGGCCTCGAGGAGCTTCGCGAGCAGCGCGCGCCCGATCCCGTGCCCCTGCCAGTCCGGGTCGACGCCGATCGTGTGCACCTCGGCCTCGGCCTGCGGCGGCCCGGCGACGACGGCCAGGCCCGCGTACCCGACGAGCTCGCCCCGCACGCGGGCCGCGAGGTAGAGCTGCCCGGAGGTGACGGCGTCGCGGAACGCCTGCGGGCTCCACGGGTCGTCGCCGGGGAACAGCCGCTCCTCCAGCGCGGAACACCGCTCGGCGTCGGCCCGGTAGAGCGGGCCGATCGTGACCGACGTGCTCATCGGCCCTCCTCCCCTCCGGTGCTCGCCGTCATTCGCGGTGTCGTCGCTCGCGATGCTGTCTCTCGCCGTACTGCTGTGTCCCATCGTGGACGCGCTCAGGCGGTCACGCGCTTGCGCCCGGTCGGTTCGACGGCGTCGGGGCGGCGCAGGTAGAGCGGTTCGACGGGGGCGGGGGCCCGCCCCGCGCGCAACGCGCCGGCGGCCACCTCGACCAGGGCCTCCGGGGCCGGAGTGGCGGGGCCGGTGACGGCGGTGCCGAGCGGACCGGCGAAGGCGGGGTCGCCGACCACGGTCCCGATCGCGAGCTCCGGCAGCCGCTCGGCGAGTGCGGCGGGCGCCTCCACCGCCGGGCCGGTCAGCCGGCGGGCGGCCGGGTCGTAGGCCGCCCAGTAGACCTCCCGGCGGCGGGCGTCGGTGACGACCAGCAGGTTGCCGGTACCGGGCCGCGTTCCGTCTGCGCTCCCCGCAGCATCCACGTGCGTTCCGCGTGCGCTCCCCGCGGTGTCCATGCTCGTTCCGCTGGCGCTCCACACAGCATCCATGCGCGTTCCGCGTGCGCTCCCCGCAGCATCCATGCGCGTTCCGCTGGCGCTCCACGCGGTCGCAATGGCGTCGTGCGAGCACACCCCGTGCACCGGCACGTCGAGGGCGTGACCGAGCGCGGCGGCCGTGGCGATCCCGACCCGCAGGCCGGTGAACGGGCCCGGCCCGACGCCGACCACGATCGCCTCCACCGACGGCAGCGGCCGGCCGGCCTCGGCACACAGCGCGCGGACGGCGGGCACCAGGAGCTCGCCGTGTTTGCGCCCGTCATGGGCCCGGGTCGCCAGCGGCACGGCGGGGCCGGAGCCGGGGAGCTCGACCAGGCCGGCGGTGACGACCGGTGTCGCGGTGTCCAGGGCCAGTACCAGCACGGTCGACCAGCCTACGGGCGCTGCGTACGGCGCAGCGTGGCGACCCGGGTCTCGTCGTCGCGGCGCTCCAGCACGACCTCGACGGCCCCGCGGCCGTCGCCGGTCAGCCGCTCGGCGACGCCGACCCCCCATTCGACGGCGACGACGGCCCGGTCGAGCTCGGTGTCCAGGTCGAGGTCGTCGAGCTCGGCGGCGACGTCGACGGCCGCCGGGGCCGCGTCCCCGCCGGGGCCTCCGAGCCGGTAGGCGTCGACGTGCACCAGCGCGGGCCCCTCCCCGGACGACGGGTGCTCACGGGCGATCACGAACGTCGGCGAGGCGACGGCGCCGGTCACCCCGAGCCCGCGGGCCAGGCCACGGACCAGCGCCGTCTTCCCTGCCCCGAGCGGCCCGGCGAGCAGCAGCACGTCGCCGGCGACGAGGTCACGACCGAGTTCCTCGCCGAACGCCTCGGTGTCGGCGACCGTGGGCAGCTCACGGCGGACCGGGGCCGCACCGGGGGCCGGGATCACGCCCGGCCCTTCCGGCTCCGTGCGGTACGCCCGGCCTTCGGGCCGCGGCCGCCGCGCGCCGCCCGCGCACCGCCACGCAGGACACCACCGCGCTGCCGCCCGGATCCCGTACCGCCGGACCCGGACCCGGCCCGCTCGCCGGACGCAGCCCGGTCGCCGGACGCAGCACTTTCCCCCGACCCAGCTCGCTCCTCGGGCGCCGCCCGTTCCTCGGACACCGCCCGCCTGCCGGAGGCAGCCCGCCCACCGGCACCGGTGGCGGCCCCGGACGCTCGACCGCCACCGCCACCGCCACCGGCGGCCCCGGATGCGCTGCGGCGCGTCGGGCGCGGCGCCCGGCGCGGGACACCCTCGCCGCGCGCCAGGCACCGCTCGATCAGGTCGCCGAGCTCGCCGTCGACCCGCTCCGGCTGCTCCAGCATCGGCATGTGGCCGACCCCGGGGAGCCGCACCAGCCGCGCGGTCGGGATCGCCTCGGAGATCACCTCGGAGTGCCGGTACGGGATGATCCGGTCGGCGTCACCGGCCAGCACCAGCACCTCACAGCCCGAGAGCCCGGGCAGCGCGGCGAGCCGGTCGTGCGTGCCGAGGGTGTCGACGAAGTCGGTGAGCGCGCCGACCGCGTTCGAGTCGATCATGGTGTCGACCAGGTCGACCATCCGCGGGTCGACCTGCCGGTCGCCGTAGGCGAACCGCTTGGTGATCGCCCAGATGACGTCGCCGAGCGCACGCCTGCCGGTCTCCACCAGGCCGGGCTGCCACGCCGCGAGCGCGCCGAGGGTCCGGGTGACCGGGTTGCGCCGGGACAGGAACGTCCCCGGCAACCCACCCGACGCGATCTCCCCGGCCGAGGTCGACACCAGCGCGACCCCCGCGACCCGCTCGTGGAACAGCTCCGGGTGCTGCTCGGCGAGTGCCATCACGGTCATCCCGCCCATGGAGTGCGACACCAGCACCAGCGGACCGTCCGGGGCGAGCGCGCGGAGCACCGCGTCGAGGTCGCGGCCCAGCTGGTCGATCGTGCAGCTGGACTGCGGCGCCCGTTCGGAGCGGCCGTGGCTGCGCTGGTCGTAGAGCACCATCCGGACCGACGGTCCCGACAGCGACGCGAGGAACTCGCGCTGCTCCTGCCAGGTCCGGCGGTCGAGGGCGAACCCGTGCACGAGGACGACGGTGAGCGCGGGCTCCGTCCCGTCCGCGGGACCGACCTCCTCGCAGGCGATCCGGACGCCGTCGTCGGCGGTCACCGAACTCTCCTCGCCGGTCGACCCGGCCGCCGGCAGGCCACCGTGCTCGGCCATCTCGGTGGCCAGGCTGCGTCGCGCCGTGGCGATCTTGCGGCGCTGCGCGGCGACCCCGGCCCCGGCAGCCGCCCCGGCCGCGCCGACCAGGCCGCCGGCGATCCCGGCGACGGTCCATCCGCGGCGGCTCACGCGGAGTTCCCGCCGGCACCGTGGACGGTGCGCCGCACCCGGCCCCGCATGCCGGTGACGATCTCGTAGTGGATGGTGCCGAGCTCGTCGGCCCACTCGCGGGCCGTCGGCCCGCCGCCGGCACCGGTGCCGAACAGCTCGACCGGGTCACCGACCGCGACGTCGAGCCGGCCCGGTGGCCCGCAGTCGACCACGAACTGGTCCATGCAGACCCGCCCGGCCACCGGGCGGATCGTGCCGTCCGGGCCACCGATCCGGACCCGCATCCGGCCGCCGTTGTTCAACCGCCGCGGGACGCCGTCGGCGTAGCCGAGCGGGACCAGGGCCAGGGTCCGCGGTTCGGCCGCGACCCACTCGTGACCGTAGGACACGCCCTCGCCCGCCGGGATCGTCTTCACCAGCGCGACGCGGCCGCGCACGGTCATCGCCGGGCGCAGCGGGCTGTCCGCGGGCTGGGCGATTGGGTCCAGGCCGTAGGCCGCGATACCCGGGCGGACCAGGTCGAGGTGCAGATCGGGACGGGTGAGCGTGGCCGCCGAGTTGGCCAGGTGCAGCAGCGGGGCGAACCCGCGGTCCCGGGCCTGTGCGGCGGCGGCCCGCAGGCGCTCGGCCTGGGCGTCGATGCTGGGGTCGCCGGGCTCGTCGGCCCGGGCCAGGTGCGACCAGACCGCCGCCACCTCGGCGGTCCCCTCCGCGACGGCCGAGGCGACGTCGTCGAGCAGCTCCGGCCACTCCTCCGGGCGGCAGCCGTTGCGGTTCAGCCCGGTGTCGGCCTTGAGGTGCAGCCGCACCGGCCGTCCCGCCGCACGGGCACCGGCCAGCACCGCGGCGAGGTGTTCGCGCGACGACGTCGACAGCTCCACCCCCGCCGCGACGGCGGCGGCGAAGTCCTCGTCGGGCAGGTGCAGCCAGGCGAGCAGCGGCGCGTCGATCCCGGCCGCGCGCACGGCGAGCGCCTCGTCGAGGGTGGCGACGCCGAGCCGGGTCGCGCCGGCGGACATCGCGGCCCGCGCGACCCCCGCGGCGCCGTGCCCGTAGCCGTCGGCCTTGACCACGACCATCGTCCCGGCCCCGGAGCGGGCGGCCAGGCCGGACAGGTGCGCGACGTTGTGCCGCACGGCGTCCAGGTCGATCACGGCCTCGGCGCGGGGGCCGCCGGTCGCGGCGGCCGGTCCCGCACCGGGCACGGGTTCGGTGGCAGGCAACACGGCTCCGATCATCGCATCCCGGAACGGTGCGCCCGCCCGGCGCCGGGTCGCCGGCGCCCGCCCGCGGGTTCCGTCTAGTCGGTACCGGTCTCCATCGCGGCGCGGTCGAGGGCCTCCTCGGCCTGCTCGACACCCTCCGGCGGGGCCGGGGTGGCGGTGATCTCGATCGCCCGGCCGGCCTCGACCTCGCCGACGAAGTTCTGGAAGGAGCCGCCGAGCATCCCGGTCGCGGCGTACTGCTCGAGCTTGGCGCGGGAGTCGGCCAGGTCGAGGTTGCGCAGCGTGAGCTGGCCGATCCGGTCGCCGGGGGTGAACGGGGCGTCCTCGACCCGCTCCATCGACAGCCGGTCCTCGGCGTAGGCCAGCGCGGGCCCGCGGGTGTCGAGCACCGACCAGTCGTTGCCGCGGCGCAGCCGCAGGGTGACCGAGCCGGTGATCGCGTTGCCGACCCAGCGGGTCAGCGACTCGCGCAGCATCAGCGACTGCGGCTCCAGCCAGCGGCCCTCGTAGAGCAGCCGGCCGAGCCGGCGGCCCTCGGTCTCGTACGCGGCGAGCGAGTCCTCGTTGTGGATCGCGCTGACCAGCCGCTCGTAGGTCACGAACAGCAGCGCCATCGCCGGGGCCTCGTAGATGCCGCGGCTCTTGGCCTCGATGATCCGGTTCTCGATCTGGTCGGTCATCCCGAGGCCGTGCCGGCCACCGATCCGGTTGGCCTCCTCGACCAGCGCGACCGGGTCGTCGTAGCGGACGCCGTTCAGCGCGACCGGGTGGCCGGCCTCCCACTCGACGGTGACGTCCTCGGACTCGATCTCCACGGCCGGGTCCCAGAACCGCACGCCCATGATCGGCTCGACGATCTCGATCGAGGTGTCGAGGTGCTCGAGCGTCTTGGCCTCGTGGGTGGCGCCCCAGATGTTCGCGTCCGTCGAGTACGCCTTCTCCGCCGACGCCCGGTACGGCAGGTTCCGGTCGCCGAGCCAGTGGCTCATCTCGGTGCGGCCGCCGAGCTGGTCGACGAACGCCTCGTCCAGCCACGGCTTGTAGATCCGCAGGGCCGGGTTGGCGAGCAGCCCGTACCGGTAGAAGCGCTCGATGTCGTTGCCCTTGAACGTCGAGCCGTCGCCCCAGATCGAGACGCCGTCCTCGGCCATCGCGCGCACGAGCAGGGTGCCGGTGACGGCGCGCCCGATCGGCGTGGTGTTGAAGTACGGCATGCCGCCGGCCCGGATGTGGAACGCGCCGCAGGCGATCGCCGCGATGCCCTCGTCGACCAGCGCACGCCGGCAGTCGACGACGCGCGCGGACTCGGAGCCGTACTCGAGGGCACGCTCGCGCACCGCGACGAGGTCGGGCTCGTCGGGCTGTCCCAGGTCGGCCGTGTAGGCGTACGGGACCGCGCCGTTCTCGCGCATCCAGGCGACGGCGACGGAGGTGTCGAGGCCGCCGGAGAACGCGATGCCGACGCGCTCGCCGACGGGGAGGCTGGTCAGGATCTTCGGCACGCGAAAACGCTAACAACCCCCGCGCGACCCAGGTCGGGCGGTGTCGCTCGGCGCGGACGCCTCGCCCCTCCGGGTCCCGTCCGCACCCGCGCCGTGCCCTGCGCCATGGCCCCGCGCCGTCACCCCGCGCCATGGCCCCGTGCCGTGGCCCCGCGCCGTCACCCCGCGCCGTGGCCCCGAGGGGCACCCTCGGGGCGCTCGGTGCCGCGAGGGTGCCCCTCGGGGCCGTTCGGGGCCGTTCGGGGCCGTCGGGGCCGTTGGGGGCCGTTGGAGCCGTTGGGGCGCCCCTCGGGGCGTTCGGTACCGCGCGCCCTACCGCCGGGGCGCGCCGCCCACGGCCGCCGCGCGGACACCGCGGAGCGCCGCCGGGATCGCGGCCTGCAACGCCGACGCCGGCGCCGGGACCGGCGGGAGCCCGTGCTCGCGGGCAGCGGCCGTCGCGGCCCGGGCGTGCACCAGGGTGGCGCAGCCGGCGGCCCACCACGGGTCCAGGCCCGCGGCGAGCAACGCGCCGATCATGCCGGTGAGCACGTCCCCGGAGCCCGCGGTCGCCGCCCACGAGTCGGCGGCCGGGTCGATCAGCACCCGTCCGTCCGGGGCGGCCACGACCGTCGCGTTGCCCTTGAGCAGCACCGTCACGCCCAGGTCGACCGCGGCCCGGCGGGTGTCGGCCACCCGGTCGGCGGAGACCTCGCCGGCGATCCGCGCGAACTCGCCGGCGTGCGGGGTGAGCACGACGGGTGCGCCGTGCAGCAGGTCACGCAGGTGGGCGTGCTGCCCGAGCAGCGTGATGCCGTCCGCGTCGATGCACAGCGGGACCTCGCGGTCGAGCACGCTCTCGAGCACCGCGAGCCCGGCCGAGCCGGTCCCGAGCCCCGGCCCGACCGCCCACGCCTGGGTGCGTCCGGCGTCGGTGATGTCACCGGTGGCGACGATCTCCGGCCAGTGCCGCCGGACCTCGTCGGCGGCCGAACCGGCGAACCGCACCATCCCCGAGGTGGACAGCGCGGCGGCACCCGCGGCGAGCACCGCGGCCCCGGGGTAGGTGGCCGAACCGGCGGCGATCCCGACGACGCCCTGGGTGTACTTGTCGTCGTCCGGGCCGGGCACCGGCCAGCGGGCACCGGCGTCGGCGTCGTCGAGCACCCGGGCGTGCGGCTCGTCCAGATACGGGTCCAGACCGATGTCGACCAGCCGCACCGGGCCGCACAGCGGCGCGGCCAGGGCGTGCACCGGCTTGCGCACCCCGAAGGTCACGGTGGACGCGGCCCGGACGTGCGGCCCGTCGGTGTGCCCGGTAGCGGGGTCCACTCCGGACGGCAGGTCGCACGCCACGATCGGGACGCCCGCCCCGTCGGCGACCGCCACCAGCGCCGGCGCCGGATCGCGCAGCGCGCCCCGCCCGGAGATGCCGACGATGCCGTCCACCGCGACGTCGGCCGCCGCGACGGCCGCCCGGGCCGCCTCGAGGCTCCCCGGCTCGACCGGCAGCACCCGACCGCGGGCGCGCCGCAGCGCCGCCAGACCCGCCGGGTGTGCCCGGTCGGGCGTCAGCAGCAGCGCGGTCACGTGCGCGCCCCGGCGGCGCAGCTCCACGCCCGCCCAGAGCGCGTCGCCGCCGTTGTCCCCGGCGCCGACCAGCAGCACCACCCGGCGTCCGTAGGTGGAGCCGAGGAACCCGCGCAGGTGGGCGGCCAGCCCGGACGCGGCCCGGCGCATGAGCGTCCCGTCCGGGACGGTGCGCATCAGGGCGCCCTCGGCGCTCCGGACCTGCTCGGCGGTGTAGAGCCCCTGCATGCCGCGGAGGCTATCGGTTGCTCGACGGTCGTGGAGCCCGGCGAGCCCGGGGCGCCACGACCGTCGCTCACTCCACGGTGACCGACTTCGCCAGGTTGCGCGGCTTGTCGACGTCGTACCCGCGGGCACGGGCGATCTCGGCCGCGATGACCTGCAGCGGGATGGTCGCGACCAGCGGCTGCAGCAGCGTGGGCACCGCGGGGATCTCGAAGAGGTGGTCGGCGAACGGCCGCACGGTCTCGTCGCCGGTCTCGGCGATCACCACGGTCCGTGCCCCGCGGGCCTTGATCTCCTGGATGTTGGACAGCAGCTTGGAGTGCAGCACCGCACGGCCCTTCGGCGAGGGCATGACGACGACGACCGGCAGCCCGTCCTCGATCAGCGCGATCGGGCCGTGCTTGAGCTCGCCGGCGGCGAACGCCTCGGCGTGCATGTAGGCGAGCTCCTTGAGCTTGAGCGCGCCCTCCAGCGCCACCGGGTAGCCGACGTGCCTGCCGAGGAACAGCACCGCTTTGGACGGGGCCAGCTCCTGCCCGAGCGCGCGGGCCTCGCCCAGCGACTCGAGCACCTCGGCGACGGCCTCCGGGATCGACTCGAGCTGCTCGAACTCGCGGACGACCTCGTCCGGGTACTTCGTGCCGCGGGCCTGGGCCAGCGCGAGCCCGACCAGGTAGTTGGCCGCGATCTGGGCGGTGAACGTCTTGGTCGCCGCGACGCCGATCTCCGGGCCGGCGTGGGTGTAGATCACCGCGTCGGACTCGCGGGGGATCTGCGCGCCGTTGGTGTTGCAGATGGCCAACACCCGGGCCTTCTGGTCCTTGGCGTGCCGCAGGGCCTCCAGGGTGTCCGCGGTCTCGCCGGACTGGGAGATCGCGACGACCAGCGTGGAGCGGTCCAGCACCGGGTCGCGGTAGCGGAACTCGCTGGCCAGCTCGATCTCCACGGGCAGCCGCGTCCAGTGCTCGATCGCGTACTTGGCCAGCAGCCCGGAGTGGTAGGCGGTCCCGCAGGCGACGACGAAGACCTTGTCCACGTCACGCAGGTCCTGGTCGGACAGCCGCTGCTCGTCGAGCACGATCCGGCCGTCGACGAGGTGCCCGCGCAGCGTGTTCGCGATCGCGCCGGGCTGCTCCTCGATCTCCTTGAGCATGAAGTAGTCGTGGCCGCCCTTCTCGGCGGCGGCGAGGTCCCAGGTCACCTGGAACGGGGTGGCCGCGACCGGCTCCCCGGCGAAGTCGGTGACCGTGTAGCCGTCACGGGTGATCGTGACGATCTGGTCCTGACCCAGTTCGACGGCCGACCGGGTGAACTCGATGAAGGCCGCGACGTCGGAGGCCAGGAACGTCTCGCCCTCCCCCAGGCCGAGCACCAACGGGGAGTTCCGGCGGGCGGCGACGATCCGGTCCGGGTCGTCGGCGTGCGTCACGACCAGGGTGAACGCGCCCTCCAACCGGCGGGCGACGGCGCGGACGGCCGCGGTCAGGTCACCGGCGGCGTCCTCGGCACCGGCGAGCTCACCGGCGTGGGCCAGCGCGACCAGGTGCGCGGCGGTCTCGGTGTCGGTGTCGGACTCCGCCCAGATGCCCCGCGCCTCGAGCTCGGCGCGCAGCTCCAGGAAGTTCTCGATGATCCCGTTGTGGACGACCGCGACCTTCCCGTCGCTGCTGCGGTGCGGGTGCGCGTTGCGGTCGGTGGGCGGACCGTGCGTGGCCCAGCGGGTGTGGCCGATCCCGGACGTGCCGGTGAACCCGTCCCGGCCGACCTCGTCGAGGCGCGCCTCCAGGTTCGCCAGGGCGCCGGCCCGGCGCTCGATCAGCAGGCTGCCGTCGCTCGGCAGGGCGACGCCGGCGGAGTCGTAGCCGCGGTACTCGAGCCGGCGCAGACCGCCGAGCACCACGTCGAGTGCGACCCGATGACCGACGTAACCGACGATGCCACACATGTCGCCGAGCGTATCGGCGCCGAGTTCGCGATCTTTCGGCGCCGGGTGCGACGGGCGCCACGCCGGACGGCGCGGTGCGGCGGGCGGGGCGTGACCTGCACCGGTACGGTGCCGTCCGTGGCTCGGACCAGCGTGACCCGCCCCCCGTCGATGAAGGGGGCCAAGGACGCCCTCGGCGTGCTGTCCCGCCCGGGACCCAACCCCGTCCGGTTCGGCGACCTCGGCCTGATCGGGCTGCCCGGCATCGTCTACACCCCGGCGGAGGGCTTCCACCTGCCGGCGGTCGTGCTGGGGCACGCCTGGCTGCAGCCGGTCCGCCGCTACCACGAGCTGCTGCGGCACCTCGCCTCGTGGGGTTTCGTCGCCGCGGCGCCGAACACCCAGCGGGGCCCGGTGCCCAGCCTGTCGCAGTTCTCCGCGGACCTGAACACCGTGCTCGACGTCTGTGTGGGCGTCCGGCTCGGGGACGGGACCATCAGCGTCGACGCCCGGCGCACCGCCCTGCTCGGGCACGGCACCGGTGGCGGGGCCGCGGTCCTCGCCGCGTCGCGGCGGGAACGCCTGGGCGCCCTGGTCACCCTCGCGCCGTCCGAGATCCGGCCGTCCGCGGTCGCGGCCGCCGCGTCCGTGACCGCCCCGACCCTGCACCTGGGCGCCGCGGTCGACTCGATGGCGCCGGTCGACGGGCACGCCCTGAAGATCGCCGCCGCGCAGCGCGACGCCGGTACCGACGTGACGGTCCGCAGCATCGAGAAGGCCGGTCACCTGGGATTCTGCGAGGGGCGGCACTGGTCGAGCTTCCTGCTCCAGAACCACCCGCAGCACCGCACGCGCAAGCTCACCCGGGCGCTGGTGACGGCGTTCCTGATGCAGGAGCTCACCGGGGAGAAGCGGGTCTCCGCGCTGACCTCGGGCAGCGTCCCCGGGGCTCCGCTGCTGGACATCCCGGAACCCGAGGCCGAGGAGGAGACCGCGGAGCCCGCCGGCCTGCTCGGTCTCGGCGGCTGACGCCCACCCCGGCGCCGGCTCGGTCCCGGACTCGGGCTCACGGCCGCCCGCCGCCGTCGGTCGGCGGGAGCAGCGGGGCGACCATGCCCCGGCGGTCGGTCGTCCGCGTCCCGCCGTGGCCGGGCAACCGCAGTCCGGCGTCGTGACCCGGCTCGGCCGCGCCGTCGTGGCCGCCACCGGTCCCGGTCTCCCCGGCCGCCCGGTGTTCGAGGGCGGCCGCCTCCGACGCCGCGTCCCCGGCGAGTCGTTCCGCGGCCCGGTGCGTCAGGCGCAGGCGCTCGCTCCACTCATGCCCGGCAACGTCGTCCCACGCAGCCGCGACCGCGTCCCGGACCCCGCCCAGGACGGCCGCGGTGTCGTCGAGCCGGGCCACCAGGCGGCGCAGCGCCGCGGCCTGGTCCTCGATGTCGCTCATCGCCCCGTCCCCGCCGTCGCCCTGCTCGCCACACCCCCGCCCTGCCGGGGCGGGGCGGTGCCTCTCGCCTCCGACGACGCCCCGGGCCTCACGCTTGCGCCCCATCCAGGACGACTGCGCGCACCTCGATCCCCACAGCCCTCCTGAGACTCACGCATCCGCCCCCACCAGGGCAGAAACGCGCACCCCACGCCCGACACGGCATCGAGACTCACGAATCCGTCCCGCCCGGAGCTCCGGCGTTCGCCGCCGGCCCCGGAAGCCTGCACCGCCAAGGGCGGAACGGTGCATCTCGCCCCCGACGACGCCCCGAGCTTCACGATTCCGCCCCACCCAGGACGACTGCGCGCACCTCGATCCCCACAGCCCTCCCGAGACTCACGCATCCGCCCCCACCAGGGCAGAAACGCGCACCCCACGCCCGGCGCGGCATCGAGACTCACGAATCCGCCCCGTCCGGAGCGCCGGCGCGCGCCCTGTCCCTGGAGCGCCGGTGCGAGCTGCTCATCCCGAGGCGTACCCGCGGATCCGGGCCGCTGCGGTGTCGTCCGCGTCGCGGATACGGCCGGCCGCGCGACCGGCCGCGTCCGCCAGGGAATCCAGTTCGTCGGCGATCCGGTGCGCGACGGCGGCGTGTTCCCGGCCCGCGACCGGGCCGGCGTCCTCCCGCAGGCCGGCGGCCAGGTCGCGGAGCCGTCCCGCGGCACGGTCGAGGGCAGCGGGGTCGTACCGCAGGTCCGGACGCATCCGGTCAGCGTGCGGCAACCGGCCACCCGCCGGGCGCGGTCGGCGGTCCCGGTTCGCGGTCGCGACCACGACCGGTGATCAGGGTCCGAGCGACCCCGAGCGATCGGGCAGGCGTACGGCTACCGCGCCACCGGGCCCGCCGACCAGGCGTACCAGCCACCGAGCCACCGAGCAGGCCGAGCAGGCGTGCCGGCTACCGCGCCACCGAGCACGCCGACCAGGCAGACCGACTCGAACCGTCGAGCACGCCGAGCGGGCCGAGCACGCCGAGCACGCCGAGCGGAGCGAACTGGCGGAGCAGGGCAAACCGCTGAACACGCCGACCAGGCCGAGCGGGCCGATCAGCCGAACGGGCCGAGCAGGGCGAACTGAGGGAGCAGGCCACACGACAGCGTGGCCCGGGGGGGGGAAGCCCGGAGACGTCGACGAGCGCGGACGGGGCCGCCGCAGGAGTGCGACGGCCCCGTCCGGGAGATGCGGCAGAACTCAGCGCGCGGCGGCGACGACCTCGGCCAGCCGGCCGGCGACGGCGGACGCGTCACTCTCGGTCGGCGCCTCGACCATGACCCGCACGAGCTGCTCGGTACCCGACGGGCGCAGCAGCACCCGGCCGGACCCGCCCAGCTCGGCCTCGGCCGCGGCGACGGCGTCGGCGACCTCCGCGGAGGTGGCGACGGCGTCCTTGTCGGCGACCGTGACGTTGCGCAGCACCTGCGGCATCGGCGTCACGACCGACGCGAGCTCGGCCAGCGACGACCCGGTCTGGGCCATCCGCGACATCAGCCGCAGCGCGGTGAGGACGCCGTCGCCGGTGGTGGCATGCCCCGGCAGCACGACGTGCCCGGACTGCTCGCCGCCGAGCGAGAACCCGCCCTCGCGCAGCCGCTCCAGCACGTAGCGGTCGCCGACCTTGGTGGTGTCCAGGGTGATCCCGGCGTCCCGCATGGCCAGGTGCAGGCCCAGGTTGCTCATCACGGTCGCGACGAGGGTGTCGTGGGCGAGCTCACCGGCGTCCCGCATGGCCAGCGCGAGCACGGCCATGATCTGGTCGCCGTCCACGACGTTCCCGGCGGCGTCCACCGCGAGGCAGCGGTCGGCGTCGCCGTCGTGGGCGATGCCGAGGTCCGCGCCGTTCTCGAGGACGGCCGCCTGCAACGGTCCCAGGTGGGTCGAACCGACGCCGTCGTTGATGTTCAGGCCGTCCGGCTCGGCGTGCAGCGCGACCACGTCCGCACCGGCCTGCCGGTAGGCCTCCGGGGCGGCGACCGACGCGGCCCCGTGCGCGCAGTCGACGACCACGCGCACCCCGGACAGCGAGCCCGGTGCCGCCGACAGCAGGTGTGCGACGTAGACGCCGGTCGCGTCGGGGGCGTCCCACACGCGGCCGATCGCGTCCCCGGTGGGGCGGCCGGTGCCGGGGTCCGCGAGGCCACGTTCGATCTCGTCCTCGATGTCGTCGGGCAGCTTGTGCCCGCCCGCGGCGAAGATCTTGATGCCGTTGTCGGGCATCGGGTTGTGCGACGCGGAGATCATCACGCCGAGGTCGGCACCGGTCTCCGCGACCAGGTGCGCGACGCCCGGGGTGGGCAGCACGCCCACCCGGATCGCGTCCGCACCGGCGGAGGTCAGGCCGGCGACGACCGCGGCCTCCAGCATCTCGCCGCTGGCCCGCGGGTCACGGCCGACCACCGCGACGGGCCGGCGACCGTTCGACAAGGTACGCGCAGCCGAGGCACAGACACCAACGGCGAACTCCGGAGTGAGGAGTTCGCCGTTGGCCAGGCCCCGGACGCCGTCGGTTCCGAAGAGGCGACGCATCCGGCTGCGCGATCAGCGCTTGGAGTACTGGGGCGCCTTGCGGGCCTTCTTGAGGCCGTACTTCTTCCGCTCGACGGCGCGGTCGTCGCGGGTGAGGAACCCGGCCTTCTTCAGGGGCGGGCGGTCCTCGGAGTCCAGCTCGGCCAGCGCACGGGCGATGGCCAGGCGCAGCGCGCCGGCCTGGCCCGCGGGGCCGCCGCCGCGCAGGTTCGCGAAGATGTCGAACCGCTCGGTCTTCTCGACCGTGACCAGCGGCTCCTTGACGACCTGCTGGTGCAGCTTGTTCGGGAAGTAGTCCTCGAGCGGCTTGCCGTTCAGGTTGAACTGACCGGTGCCGGGCAGCAGGCGCACGCGGACGACGGCCTGCTTGCGACGGCCGACGGTCTGCACCGGACGGTCGCCCAGCACGGGGGCCTCGGCGGCGAAGTCGTCGGCGGCGAAGTCGGTGGCCTCGCCGATGCTGTAGTCGACGTCCGCGACGGCCTCGCCGAGGGTCTCGGTCAGCTCGGTGTCGGTCGCCTCGGCGGCGGCACCCTCGGTCTCGACCGACTCGACGATCTCGTCGGGTCCGTTCTCGGGGCTGGTCACGGGCTGTCCCTCTTCGTAGCTCGGGGTGGTCACTGGCTGACCTGCTTGATCTCGAACGGCTGCGGGTTCTGCGCCGTGTGCGGGTGCGCCGGGCCGGCGTAGACCTTCAGCTTCTTGGCCATCGCCCGTCCGAGACGGTTCTTCGGCAGCATGCCCTTGATCGCCTTCTCGACCAGGCGGTCCGGCTGGCTGTCGATCATCTCGCCGACCGAACGCTGGCGGAGGCCACCCGGGAAGCCGGAGTGCCGGTACACGAACTTGTCGTCGCGCTTGGTGCCGGACACCGAGATCTTCTCCGCGTTCACGATCACGACGAAGTCGCCGTTGTCGACGTGCGGCGCGTAGGTCGGCTTGTGCTTGCCGCGCAGCAGCGTGGCGGCCTGGACGGCGAGCCGACCGAGGCGCACGTCGTCGGCGTCGATCACGTGCCAGGCGTGGGTGATGTCGCCGGGCTTCGGGCTGTACGTGGGCACGGATCTACCTCGTCGTCGTTCTCGGCTTCGGTGGGTGGGGTACCGGCGGCGTCCGCGCGGTTCCGGCCCACACTGGTGTCTCTGTGGTTCCTCAGCGTGCCGCAGGTGGACGCCGGAGGGACGCTCGGCCCCGTCGGATCCCGCCGGTTGCACTGCCTCGCGCACCTGCTCGGGAACGACGGACGGCGCCCGCGGGTCTCCACCGCTGCACAACGAGAGTCGAGAATACCCGTCGTCCCCGGGAGCGGGCGCAAGGGGGTCCGCTCCCGCTCCCGGGCGGTGGTCAGACCGTGAACCGCCGGGCGTTCTCGGCCTCCACCGACCGGTATCCCGCGCCGGCGCCGAGCACCAGACCCTTGATCTTGTGCAACGTCTCGGTCAGGTCCGTCGCGGAACGGTCCCAGCGCTGCTGGGCCTCGTTGTACCGGCCCGCCGCGTCGCCGGTCCAGCTCGACACGACCGGCGCGAGGTGGCGCCGGAGCTCGTCGAGCTGCGCCACGATCCGGGCCCGGGCGGCGTCGATGTCCGCGGCGGCCTGTTCGATCGCGGCGAAGGTGACCTTGATCTCCGATCCCATCGGCGGCCTCCTCAGCCCAGTGCCGAGGTGATCGCCGAGACGCTGCGGGCGTTCTCGTCCTCGATCCGCTGGTAGGCGGTGGCCGTGCCGCCCAGCTGGGCGGCGATGTCGCCCAGCGCCGTGTTCAGCCGCTTCGCCTCCGCGTCCCACTCGGCCATCAGCACGGTGAAGGCCGTGGCGGCCGCACCGGCCCACTGGCCGCGGGTCGCCTCCAGCCTCGACCGCAGCCCGGCGAGCTCGCCGTTGACCGCGGTGCTCACCTCCTGCACCCGGCCCGCGGCCCGGGCCATCTCCTCCGTCGTCGTGCCGAACCCCTCGGCCATGTGCCTCACCCCGTTCCGTCGCAGCCGGGCGACCGCCCGGCCGGGGCACCGTCGCAGGCCGGCCCGGCCGCCCACCCGGTGTTCCGCGGAACCGTTCGCGACCGGGAACGCCCGGCGGCCTGCTCGCTCACGGTGCCCGGCGCACCGAGCCGACGACCTCGGTGCAGGCCGGGAACGGGGCGGCTCCCTCGGCGCGGCGGCACCCGACGACGAGCTGGTCGTCGGACTCGAACAGGACGTGCCAGTCGACGACGGCGCCGTCGCCCGGGTGCTGGGTGTAGCGCACGACCGTCCGGCCCGCGACGACCGCGGGATCCGGCCGGGTGACGCGCTGCTGCCCGGCCAGCAGCGTGTCGAGCTCCCGGCGGGCCCGCGCCGGCTCCCGGCCGGCGTCGTAGGGCAGCGGGCTGCGTTCGACGACGATGAGGTCGGTGCCGTCCGGGCGACCCACCGGGGTGAGCAGGATGCGCCGGCGCGCCGGGTCGCCGCCGGTGTGTTCCCAGCCTGCGGGCAGCGCGGCAGCGTAGCCGTACTGGACGACGCCGGTGGCGGCCGTGGGCCGGTCCCCGCCCCGGCCCACGGCCCAGCCCGTGAGGACGAGGACCACGCCGAGCAGCGCGAGCGCGGGCAGGATCCAGCGCATCCGATCCGGCGGGTCGTCGTCGGCCACGACCTCCGCGCCGGGCCCGGGCGGCTCCTGCGCGACGGGCACCGGTCCCGGCGGGTCGGTACCGGTCCCGAGCAGCCCCACGCCGAGGAGGGCGGCGCCGAGGACGGCGGCGGTGTCCGGACCGGCCCCGGCGACCGCGGCCGGGTCACCCGCCTCGAGCGGCCCGGCGACCCGGACCGGGCAGGACGCGGCCCCGGTGACCGCGGCGACCCACTCCGGGTCGTCGGCGGCCGCCTCCCCCGCCAGGACGAGCTCGACCGCCCGCACCCGGCGGGCCGGCCCGGCCAGTGCCGCGGCGGGCAGGTTCCCGCCCGCTCCGGGCGGCGGGTGTGCGGCGGGCCGCGGGTCCACCGGCACGACCACACCGTCCTCGACCACGGCGGCGTCCATCCGGGCGTCCCCGGTGTGCACCACGAGCACGGGGCCCGGCGGTGGTTCCGGCCCCACCGCGAGCACCGCGACCGCGACGGGCACCGCGACCACCCGCGGCGTCCCCGGGAAGGAACCGCCGGGCGTGGTGCCGACCCGCACCACGACCTCCGGTGGCCCGTCGGCGAAGAAGTCGCCGACCGCACCGGCCGGCGTCGTCCCGGGTGGCGCGGCGGCGAGCAGCCGCACACCGTCGTCGTCGGCCGCGGCGAGCAGCACCCCGTACGGCCGGGCGTGCACGGCCACCGCGTACCCGCTCATCCGGGGTCGGACCAGGCCAGCTGCATCCGCCGGGCCCCGGCCCGGCGGTCGGCCAGCACCATCCGCCCGGGTGGCGCCGGGGCCGGTTTCACCTTCTCCAGCAGCGCGCCCTCCTCCGGGCTGCCCGACCCGACCAGGCCCGGCGCGCCCAGCTCGCGCAGCCGGCCCAGCACCGGGTCGAACAGCGCCCGGCCGGCACCGCCGGTACGCCGGGCGAGCACCACGTGCAGGCCGACGTCGCGGGCCTGCGGCAGGTACTCGGCGAGCGGCAGCAGCGGGTGCGGCGCCCCGGCCCCGACCCCGCCCGCGCCGGGGACGACGAGGTCGTAGTCGTCCACCAGCAGCCACACGTCCGGGCCACTCCACCAGGAACGCTCGCGCAGCTGTTCACGGGTGACGTCCGGGCCGGGGAGCCGCCGGGCCAGTGACCCGGCGATCTCCGCGCAGGCGTCCGCGGTGGCCTGTGCGGTCGAGGTGTGCGCCAGCAGGTGGGTGTCCGGGACCCCGCCGAGCAGCGTCCGCCGGTGATCGACGACGACGATCCGGGCCTGCTCGGGCGACCGGCCGGCCGCGACCCCGCGGGCCACCAGCCGCAGCAGGTTCGTCTTCCCACCACCGGAGTCGGCGAAGCAGAGCAGGTGGGCCTCGTCCGGGTCGAGTTCGACGACGGCGAGCCGGTCCTCGTCGACGCCGAGCGCGGGCCCCCGCCCGGGCCCCGCGGGCAGCTCCTCGACGGTGATCCGTTCTGGCAGCAGCCGCACCCCCGGCACCACCGGGCCCGCCCACGCCGCGGCGACGTCCGGCGCGGGATCGGTCCCGGCCTCCCCGGTCGGTGCGGCGAGCACCGCGGCCGCGCCGTCCGGGGCGAGCCCGTGCCCGGGACGGGCCGGCACGGCGGCGGCCCGGTGCCGGTCCACCTCGGAGTCCGACGGGTCGCCGAGCCGCAGCTCGAGCCGGCTGCCGAGCTGGTCGGAGAGCGCGGGCCGGAACTCGGCCCAGCGGGCCGCGGACACCGCGAGGTGCACGCCGTGGCCGAGCCCGCGCGCGGCGAGCACGGCCAGCTTCTCGTCGAGGTCCTCGAAATCCGAACGCAGCGCGGCGTAGCCGTCGACGACCAGCAGCAGGTCGGTGCACGGCTCGTCGGCGAGCTCGCCCCGGGCCCGCCGCGCCCGGAACTCGTCCACGGAGCCGATCCCGTGCGCGGCGAAGAGCCGCTCGCGGCGCTCCACGGTCGCGACGGCCTCCGCGACGACGCGGCGCACCAGGTCGGCCCGGTGCCGGTCGGCGACGGTGCCGACGTGCGGCAGCCCGGCGAGTGCCGCGAGCGTCCCGCCGCCCAGGTCGACCGCGTGCACCCCCAGCTCGGACGGCGTGTGGGTCAGCGCCAGCGCGACGACGAGGGTGCGCAGCGCGGTCGACTTCCCCGAGCGCGGCCCGCCGACGACGGCGACGTGCCCGGCCGCCCCGGACAGGTCCACGACCAACGGATCACGACGCTGCAGGTAGGGGCGGTCGACGAGCCCGACCGGTACGGCGAGCCGCCCGCCCGGCCCGGGCGCCTGCCACCCGCGGCCGGGGCGCAGCGACAGCCGGCCGAGCACGGCGGGCAGCGGCGGCGGCTCCGCCAGCGGCGGCAGCCACACCCGGTGCGCCCGCGGCCCCGGACCGGACACCGCGGCGACGATCCGGTCGAGCACCGTCGCCGGCGCGGGCACCACAGCGCCGCCGGCAGGCACTACAACGCCACCGGCAGGCACCACAGCGCCACCGGCAGGCACCACAGCGCCACCGGCAGGCACCACAGCGCCACCGGCAGGCACCACAGCGCCACCGGCA
>NZ_FOUY01000024.1:84502-108506 GCF_900115005.1 Pseudonocardia ammonioxydans
CGGCAGGCACCACAGCGCCACCGGCAGGCACCACAGCGCCACCGGCAGGCACCACAGCGCCACCGGCAGGCACCACAGCGCCACCGGCAGGCACCGCAGCGCCGCCGGTGGGGACCGGCGGGCCGGTCGGGCGGCCCGCCGCGGGCACCGGGACGGCGCCGTGCCGCAGCGTGTCCGCGTCGTCCGGGCGGGCGCCCCGACCGCGGGCCGCGTCCTGTCCCGGGCGTGACGCCGGGTGCGGCGGTGCGGCGACCACGGTGCCGGGTTCCGGCCAGGTGACCGGGCCCGCGCGGAACGGCAGCACGCACCGCAGCTGCGCCGCAGACCGCCGGTGACCGGACGCCGGTTCCTCGGGCCCGGAGACGTAGGCGGCCCGGAACCGCACCAGCTCGTCGGTGCCCGCGGACAGGTACGCCGCCCCCGGAGTCGGTGGCAGCAGGTGCGCGTCCGGCACGCCGAGCACGGCGCGGGACTCGGCGGCGGAGAACGTGCGCAGGGCGATCCGGTACGACAGGTGCGACTCGAGACCGCGCAGCCGTCCCTCCTCGAGACGCTGCGAGGCGAGGAGCAGGTGGATGCCGAGCGACCGGCCGAGCCGGCCGACCGTGACCATGAGGTCGATCATCTCCGGTCGCCGGGCGAGCAGCTCGGCGAACTCGTCGACCACGACCAGCAGCGAGGGCAGCGGCTCCGGCACGGTCCCGGCCTGCCGGGCGGCCTCGTACTCGGCCACCGACACCAGGTTCCCCGCCGCGCGCAGCAGCTCCTGCCGCCGGGTGATCTCACCGGCGAGCGCGTCGGCCATCCGGTCGACCAGCGTCAGCTCCTCGGCCAGGTTCGTGATCACCGCGGAGACGTGCGGGAGCCCGGCGAGGCCGAGGAACGTCGCACCGCCCTTGAAGTCGACGAGGACCAGGTTGAGCTCGTCCGCGGCGTGCGTGGCGACCAGTCCGATGACGAGGCTGCGCAAGAGTTCCGACTTCCCCGAGCCCGTTGCGCCGATGCAGAGCCCGTGCGGGCCCGCCCCGCCGTGTGCCGATTCCTTGAGGTCGAGCAGCACCGGCTGCCCGGCCGGGTCGGTGCCGAGCGGGACCCGCAGCCGTTCGGCGGGCCCCCGGCGCCGGCGGGCCGCCGCGATCGCGGCCCGGTCGACGGTGTCGAGCCCGAGCAGCGCGGGCAGCTCGGTCCGGCGGGTGTCCGGCGCGGGGAGCACGTCGCTGCCGGTCTCCCCGTCGGGGCGGTAGCGGGCCAGTCGCCGGGCGAACGCCAGCGCCTCGGCGGGGGTGACGGCGTCCGGGGTGCCGACGGTCGCACCGCCCGGGCCGCCCCGCCGCAGCGTGCGTCCCGTGTCCGTGCCCGCGCCCACCGCGAGACGCAGCACCGACGCCGCCGGTCTGCGCCGCCCGGCCGGGCCGAGCCGCAGCACGGTCACCCCGGGCAGCCCGGCCCACGCGCCGGGGGTGTTGGCGGCGCCGTCGTGCACGACCAGCAGGTGCCGGGACGCGGACGACGGCTCGTCGACCCACCACCGGCGCACCCGGTCCACGTCGTCGGTGATCATCCGGACCGGTCCGACGGCGTCGCGGCCGCTCGGGTGCTCGACGTGCGGCAGCCACTTCACCCAGTCCCAGCGGACCGCGGCGGCACCGGGTGCGACGACGGCGATCCGGGCGTCGTCCGGACCGTGCCAGAGCGCGTACTGGACGACGAGCGCCCGCGCCAGGTCGAGCACCGGGCCGGCCCGCTCCGGCGAGCCACCGCCGGGGTCGGGCTCGAGCCAGAGCGTGGCGGCCGCCCGGACGTCCACCGCCACCGGCAGGTCGTCCACCGTGGAGTGGCGCCGGAGGAAGCGGCGCAGCGCGAGCGCGGTGAGCGGTTCGAGGGTCTCCAGCGGGCCGGTCTCCGGGGCGGCGAGCCGGGTCGCGAGCCGCTGGGTGCCGCACCCCGCGCGCAGCCGGCCGAAGTCGTCGTCGCCCGGGCGGCGTTCCCACAGCCGGCCGACGGCGAGCACGTCCGGCCACGCTCCCGGGTCGGGGTGCACGGTCTCGAGCGCCAGCCGCTGCGCGGCCGCGATCCCGCAGGCCCGGCGGCCGACGACGTCGAGGTAGCGCAGGTAGTCGCGGCGGTCCTCGTCCATCGTCGCGGTGCGGGCGCCGGCGCCCCGCCCGCCGCCGGCGACCAGCATGACGAGCGCGGAGAGCGCGAACATCCCGCCGAACAGCCACGAGCCCGGCTGGTCCCGCCCCACCACGACGAACAGTAGCGATCCCACGATCATCACCAGCGGCAGCAGCCGCCCGGCGAGGCCACCGGGGACCGGGCGTTCCGGCTCGGGCGGCGGCTCCAGCACGAGCTCCCCGCCGGGCATCTCCGGCACCGAGCGGCGCGGGCGCCGCACCCCGACCGTTCCCGCCACCACGGACCTCCCCGGTGCTCACCGGTTCTGCCGAACGCCCACGGCGACGGCCGGGACCGGCGAATACTCGCAGCCGCTCCGGGGTCGCCGGGGCCGTTCGCGCCAAGTCCGGGAGCCGCTCGTGACCAGCGTCCTGCCGTCCCCGTCGCACCCCCAGCCCACCCGGCCCGGCCCCGAACCGGTCGCCGGTCGCTGGGTGCGGGTCGGCGTGCTCACCCCGCGCGGGCGGGCCGACGTGGCGCTCCCGGCGGAGGTCCCGCTCGCCGAGCTGGCACCGATGGTGCGCGAGCTGGTGGGCCGGTCCGGGCCGACCGGCGTGCCCCGGGCCTGGCGGTTCAGCGGTCCGGGCGGTGGACCGCTCCCTCCGGACCGCACCCTCGACGAGCTGCAGGTGCACGACGGCGAGCTGCTCCACCTCGGTCCGGCGCAGCCCGCCCCGCAGGCGCCGGTGCTCGACGACGCGGCGGAGGCCGTCGCACACGCGGTCCGCGAGGCGGGTGAGCAGGCCGGGCCGGCCGGGTGGGCGGGCCCGGCGGCCGCGGTGCTGGGCACCGTCGCCGCCTGCGCCGTGCTGGCCACCGTGCTCGGGACGGACGGCACGGCCTGGCTGGACGCGCCGGCCGGACCGCACGGGGCAGCCGCGCCGCTGCGGCTCGCCGCCGCGGCGACCGCCGCCGTGGCCGCCCTCGCGGCCCTGCTCGTGACCCGCCGGTGTGCCGCGACGACCCGACCCGCGGACGCGCGGACCGCCACCGGGGCGGCGCTGTGCGCGGTACCCGCGGCGGCCACCGCCGGACTGCTCGCGCTGCCCCCACCGCCGGGGGCGGGCACCGTGCTGCTCGCCGCGGCCGCGGCGGCGACCGCCGCGGCCACCGGGCAGGCGTTGTGCCGCAGTGTGTCCCCCGTGCTGCTCGCGATCGCGGTGGCGGGCACCGGGACGGCGCTCGCGGCACTGGCGCGGCTGCTGCTCGACGCACCGGCCGGCGCGGTCGCCGCGGGGCTGACCGCACCGGCGCTCGCGGCCGGGCCGCTGCTGCCCCGGCTCGTCCTGCGACTGGCCGGGGTGCCGGCACCGGACGTGCCGGCCGACGCCCGCGGGCTCCCGGCGGCCGAGCAGGGCCTGCCCGGTGACGTGCTCACCGGGCGGGCGCGGCTCGCCCGCGGGCTGCACGCGGGGATGCTCGCCGGCACCGCGGTCCCGGCCGCCGGTGGCGCGGCGGTGGCCGCGGTGACCGGCGGGTGGACGGGTGTCGTGCTGCTCGCGGTGACCGCGGCGGTGCTCCTGCTGCGGGCCCGCGCCGTCGCCGAGCCGGCCGCCGCCCGGGTGCCGGCGGGTACGGCGGTGGTCGCGGTGGCCGCCGCCGCGGTCCCGGCCGCGCTCGCCCACGGGCCGGTGGAGCGGATCGGGGTGGCCGCGGGTCTGCTGCTGGCGGTGGCGGCCGGAGCCGCCGTCGCCCGGGCCGACCCCTCGCCGCCGACCCGGCGGGCGCTCGACGTCGTGGAGCTGATCCTGACCGCCGCGGCGATCCCGGCCGCACTCGCCGCCATGGGCCTGTTCACGCTGGTCCGCGGGCTGTGATCCGGACCGTGCGCTGCGCGCGCCGGGTGGCGGTCGCCGCCGCCGTGGCGGGGCTCGCGATGATCATTCCGGCGCTGCCCGGCGACGCCGGCCGCCCGGCAGTTCCGGCAGTGGGCGCGGCGTCGGCAGTCGGCGCGGCGAGCACGGCCGCCGCGACACCGACGCCCCGCCGTCGGGCCGACGCGCGGTCGAACCCGGCCGCGCCGGGGGCGTCCGTGGAGTCCCGGGCCCCCGGCCTCCCGGCGACGGGCCGGGGCACCGGGCCGCCCGCTGCGTATCGCGGCGGTGTACGCGGGGGATCCGGCCTGCCCGGCGGACTCCGATCACCGGGAGCCGATCCGGACCCGCCCGGACCCGCCGACGGGCTCCGCAGGACCCGGCCCTGCAGCCCGCCCGGCCCGGCCGGGCCGGGTGCGGTGGCCGCCACGGCGCCCCGCCCCGCGGCCGAGCTCGCCACCGGCGCGCACCGGCTGGTCGCGGTGATCGACACCGGGGTCGCGCCGGTCCCGCGGCTCGCGGGCCGGCTGCGCGGTGGCGGGGACTATCTCACCGGTGGCGACGGCCTCGAGGACTGCGACGGCCACGGCACCGACGTCGCGCTCCTGCTCGCCGGCGCCGCGGACCCCGGCACCGGCAGCGGCGCCGGGATGGCACCGGGGGCCGGGTTGGTGTCGCTGCGCCAGTCGTCGTCGCGGTTCACCGTCCGTGACGACGACGGCGCCGAACGCCCGGCCGGCGAGATCCGGACCCTCGCCGCGGCGATCGACCGGGCCGTCGCGCTCGGCGCCTCCGTGATCAACGTGTCCGAGGTGGTGTGCGTCCCCACCGGCCGGCTCGACGACACCGGCGCGGCGCTGCGCGACGCCGTCTCCGCCGCCCGCCGGGCGGACGTGCTCGTCGTGGCCGCGGCCGGGAACCTCGACCCGTCCGGGACCTGCACCGGCGACCCGGACCTGCGGCCGCTGCCCGCGCTGTACGACGGTGTCCTCGCCGTCGGTGCGGTCGACGGCGCGGACCGGGCGGCGCCGTTCTCGGTCCCCGGGGCGTGGGTGGACCTGGCCGCCCCCGGCGTCGACCTGCCGGCCCCGACCGGCCCGGACGGTGCCGTCGTCAGCGGGACGTCCTACGCCGCACCGCTGGTGGCCGGGACCGCGGCCCTGCTGCGCGAGCGGTTCCCGATGCTGACCGCGGGTCAGGTCGCGGACCGGCTCCGGGCCACCGCGCGCCGACCGGCGGCGGGACGCGACGACCGGGTCGGCCACGGCGTGCTGGATCCGGTCGCGGCGCTCACCGCGGAGCCGTTGCTCCTCGTCCCCGGCCCCGGCCCGCGGAGCGCGGGTGGGGTCGCCGCGGGTCCGCGGACCGGGTCCGGGGACCCCGCGCCGCGGCGGGCCACGCTCCCGGTCACGACACCCCCCACACCGGGCCTGCCCACCGTCGTCGCGGTGGGGGCGGTCGCCGCCGCGACCGGCCTGCTCACGGCCGTCCTCGCCGGGCTGCGCCGCCGCGACCGGTGATGCCGTCACAGTGACGCGAACGGACGGTGGCCGGTCACCGCTCATCCGGGAACGTCCGCGACCTCCCGGGCCGCGGCGACGTCGAGCACCCCGGCCCGCGGCAGCAGCCGCACGATCTCGGCCGGGGCGGTGCCCGGCGGGCCGATCCCGAGCGCCGCGCCGGTCGCGTCGTCGGCGACCCCGTACACCGCGCCGGACGCGGCCAGCAGCAGGCGCGTCCCTCCCTCGTCGTCCGCGGCCGCGGGTGGCACCGTGCGCAGCGGCCCGGGACCGGACGGCGGCAGCACCACCTCGTCGAGTCCGGGCCCGGGACCGTCGGCACCGGCCAGCGCCACCGGGACGGCGCCGCCCGCCACCGGGAGCCGCTCGGCGACGACGACCCCACCCCGCCCGTCGCGCCAGGTCCGGCACAGCACCGGGCCGGTCGCACCCGGGTCGACCCGGGCGGCGGGCCACGCCTCGGCGCCCGGGACGGTGCGAGCGGGCGCCGCCGCGACCCGGCCCTGCGAGAGGGTCGCCGGCCGCCCCTGCCCGGTCCGGGCCAGCACGGCGTCGGCCAGGGTGACCGGCACCGGCGCCAGCCCACCGTCGACGACCAGGTAGTACGCGGCGGGCGCGCCGAGCGGCTGGTTGACCACGACGTCACCGGAGCGCCCGAGACCCGGTGCGTCCCCCGGCCCGGGCGCCGGCAGCCGCAGCGGCGCCCCTTCCGGGACGGCGGACAGGAGCCCGTCGCCGACCCGCCGGGCCCGCGTCCCGAGCAGGCCCAGCCCGGACCGGACGTGGGGGTCGTCCGGGTCGAGGCGGTGCCGGCGGCCGTCGTGCACCAGGTAGGTCGCCCCACCCACGGTGGTCAGCAGCAGAACGGGACCGGGATCCTCCGCCACCACCCCGAGGGAGCCGGCCAGCACGGTCGCGGCTCCGGGGCCCGCCCCGGGAATCACCGTGTCGCACACCGCCCAGGCCCCCGGGACCGCGGCACCGTCCAGCGCCACACCCACCGCACCCGGCACGGCCGCGGGCGGCGTCCGCGGCGCCGCGGCGAGGTCCCGGTCGGGCACCGCGACCGGGACGGCGGTCGCGCCGTCGGCCCGGCCGAGCGCGGCCAGCACCAGCCGTCCGGCGACCGGGTCCGCGACCGGGACCAGCCGCGGCGGGTCCGCGGCGACGGCGTAGAGCACCCCGGACCGGTCGCCCCGCACCAGCGCCCGGCTCCGCCAGTCGGCCGCCGGGTCGACGGCCGCCAGCAGCGCGGCGACCCCGAGCGCGAGCAGCCCGACGAGCACCCCGGCGACGACCGCGCGCCGCTGTGCCCGGATCTGCTCGTGCAGCGGGATCGGGTCGGCCCGCACCAGCGCGGCCTCCATCCGGCGCAGGCCGAAGCGGTAGGCGTCGACCTGGTCACGGGTGGCCGGGGCGCGCTGCGCACGCGGGAGGGCGGGGTCGGGGCGCACCGCCCGGACGGTAGGTCCGCGCGCCCGCGGACGGCGGCGAACAGGTCACCCTGCGTAGAACCACCCCCCTGTCCGGTCGGTCCGGCTTCATTGCCAGCGCAGTGTTGTTGCCCATAATGTGCTGCTGCGTGATCGCGCTGCGGAACACCGTCGTCCCGTTGCTCGCCGTCGTCGCCGTCGTGACGGTCGGCTGCGCGGCGCCGACCCCGGCCCCCGGAGAGCCCACCCCGGCCGGGGACGGAACCGAGCTGACCCTCGCCGACGGCTACGAGCCCGACGACCTCAACCCGTTGCTCGGCTACGGCGCGGAGGGGGCGAGCAAGTTCTACGACGGCCTCTACGCCCGCGACGGCGAGCGGAACCTGCAGCCCGCACTGGCGGCCGCGGAGGCGACCCCGTCCCCGGACCAGCGGACCTGGACGGTCCCGCTGCGCCGCGGCGTCACGTTCCATGACGGCTCCACGCTCGGCCCGGAGGACGTCGTCGCCACCTATCGGGCGGTGCTCGACCCGGACCGGGCGGCCACGATCCGCTCGACCGTCCCGATGCTCACCGCGGTCGAGCCGGTCGGCACCGACGCCGTCCGGTTCGAACTGGCCCACCCGTACGGCTCGTTCCCGGCCCGACTGACCTCGGGGATCCTGCCGTCGGAGGTGCTCGAGGGCGGCGGACCGGTGTCGGACCTGCCGGTGAACACCCGCGCCGTCGGGACCGGCCCCTACTCGCTCGAGGAGTGGCGCCGCGGCGACACGATGATCATGAAGGCGAACGAGCGGTACTGGGGTGGCGCGCCCGCGGTGAAACGGGTGACCGTCGTGTTCGCCACCGACGACAACACCCGTGCCCAGCGCGTCGCGGCCGGTGAGTTCGACGGCACCGTACTGCCGCCCGCCCTCGCGAAGGCGGTCGCCGAGCAGAGCGGGATGGAGCTGCGTGAGCACGCCAGTGCGGACTACCGCACGATCTCCCTGCCGTTCGCCGATCCGGTTGCGGCCGACCCGGCGATCCGCGCAGCGCTCAACCGAGCCGTGAACCGGCAGGGCATGGTCGACGCGCTGCTCGCCGGGCAGGGACAGCCCGCCTTCCACCCGATCCCCGGCGTACTGCCCGACCAGGTCGAGCCGGCCGCCGAGTTCACCTACGACCCGGCCGAGGCCGCACGCATCCTGGACGAGGCCGGGTGGGTCCCGGGCCCGGACGGCGTCCGAGCCCGCGACGGGCGGACCGCGAGCTTCACGCTGATGTACCCGGCCACCGACACCATCCGCCGCGACCTCGCGCAAGCCTTCGCCTCCGACGCCCGCGCGGCCGGGATCGACGTGCGGCTGGAGGGGCTCGGCTGGGAGGCCATCGAGCCGCGGATGGGCCGCGACGCGCTGGTGCTCGGTGGCGGCGACCCGTTCGACCCGGGCTTCAAGTCCTGGCAGTTGCTGCACTCGTCGAACGCCGCTGACGGGTTCAACAATCCCGGCTCCTACGCGAACCCGCAGGTCGACGCCGCCCTCGACGCCGCGTTGCGGGCCCCGGACGAGGCGAGCCGCACCGAGCAGATCCGGGCCTTCCAGCGCGCCTACGCCGCCGACCCCGGGATGGTCTTCCTGGTCTTCGTCGGTCACAGCTACGTCGCACAGGACCGCTGGGACGGCTACGTGCCCGTCGTGGAGCCGCACACCCACGGCGTCACCTGGGGGCCGTGGTGGAACCTCGAGGACTGGACGCCGAAGCCGTGACCGCACCCGCGCTCCCCGACCGCCGGCGCGGCCGCGCGCTCGCCCGGCTCGTCGGGCTGCGGGTCCTGGTCGGCGTCCCGACGGTGCTCCTGGTCGCCGTGGCGGTGTTCCTGCTGGCCGCGGCGTCGCCGTTCCGCCCGGTGTACCAGTACTTCGGTGTCGGGATCTTCTCGGCGAGCGACGAGGACATCGCCGCTGCCGAACGGGCGCTCGGCCTCGACGGAGGGGTGTTCGACCAGCTCGGCCGGTGGCTCGCCGGGCTGCTCACCGGCGACCTCGGGCAGAGCCTGTCGATGCGTCAGCCGGTGACCCAGGTGATCGTCGAGCGACTCCCGTGGACGCTGCTGCTCGCCGGCCTGGCCCTGCTGGTCTCGCTGGTGCTGGCACTGACCGCCGGGACCGTCGCGGCCTGGCGGCAGGGCGGCTGGTTCGACCGGGTCGTCACCACCGTCGGGCACACGCTGGAGGGGCTGCCGCCGTTCGTGCTGGCGCTCGGGGCGATCGCGGTGTTCGCCGTCGCCTGGCCGGTGCTCCCGGTCGCCGGGCTCACCGACGCCGGCGCGGCACCGACGTTCGCACAGGTGGGCAGGCACGTCGCGCTGCCCGCCGTGGTGCTGGGGGTCTCCCAGACGCCGTGGCTGGTACTGCACGTGCGCGCGTCGTTGATCTCCGCACTGGACGACGACCACGTCGCCGGGGCCCGGGCCCGCGGGCTTCCCGAGACGGTGGTGGTGCTCCGGCACGCGCTGCCGACGGCGCTGCTGCCGTTCGTCACCGTGCTCGGCAACCGGCTGCCGGAGTTGGTCACCGGGGCGGTGCTGGTGGAGACGGTCTTCTCCTGGCCGGGCATCGCCGCGGCCGTGGTGTCCGCTGCGCTCGCGGTGGACTTCCCGCTGCTCGCGGCCCTGACCCTGCTCTCGGCGATCGCGGTGCTGGCCGGGTCGCTGGTCGCCGACATGACCGTGCTGCTGCTCGATCCCCGGGTGGATGCCGATGTCTGATTCTGCTCTGCTCACCGGTACGCACCACCGCCGCGACCCGGGCCCGTGGCGCCCGGCCGGGCGTCCCCGCCCCGGCTCGCCGCGCGGGCGGCGCACCTCCGGGCGGGCCCGGCTGCTCGCCGGCGCGTCCGGCCTGGTCGTGCTGGTCCTGGCGGCGGTGCTGGTGCCCCGGCTCGGTGGTCTGGACGAGGGGGCCGTCGACTACACCGCGATCCGCCTCCCGCCCTCGGCCGCGCATCCGTTCGGCACCGACTCGGTGGGACGTGACGTGCTGCTGCGCTCGTTCGCCGGGCTGTGGGTGTCCCTGCAGGTCGCCGCGGCCTGCGCGGTTCTCTCCACGGTGATCGGCACCCTGTTCGGTGCGCTGTCCGGGCTGCTCGGCGGCTGGTACGACCGGCTGCTCATGCGGGTGGTGGACGCCGTCAACGCCGTCCCGCACCTGCTGCTCGGCATCGTGATCGTGGCCCTCTACCGGGGCAGCGTCCTCGCGGTGATCGCCTCGATCGGCCTCACCCACTGGACGACGGTGGCGCGTGTCGTGCGCGCCGAGATCCTCTCGCTGCGCGGGCGGCCGTTCGTCGACGCCGCGATCTCCGGGGGTGCGTCCCGGATGCGGGTGCTGCGCCGGCACCTGCTGCCGGCGGTGGTGCCGCAGGCCGTGCTGTCGGCGGTGCTGATCCTGCCGCACGCGGTGTGGCACGAGACGGCGCTGAGCTTCCTCGGACTCGGCCTGCCCCCGCACCTGGCGAGCCTGGGCACGATCCTCGGCGAGGGGAGACAGGCGGTGCTGCTCGGGTCGTGGTGGATCGTGGTGTTCCCGTCGCTGTTGCTCGCGGCGACGACGCTCTGCGTCGCCGGGGTCGGGGCGTGGTGGCGCGACCGGACGCTGCCCCGCCGTCGTTCGGAGCAGGCCCTGTGACCGGGCGGGACGGCGGCGCCGGAATCGGCACCGGTGCGCACCCGCCGGTCGGCGGCGGCCCCGCCCCGGTGCTGTCGATCCGCGGTCTCGACGTCGCGTTCCGGGTCGGCCGCGGACCCCGGGCCCGGACCGTGCGTGCGGTCACCGGCGCCGACCTGGACCTGCCGCCCGGGCGGCTGACCGCCCTGGTCGGTGAGTCCGGCTGCGGCAAGTCGGTGCTCACCGAGGCCCTGACCGGGCTGCTCCCGGGCACCGCGGCGGTGCGCGGGTCGGCCGTGCTGGCGCCGCCGGTGCGTTCCGCGGAACGCGATCCGGCGCCGATCGAGCTGATCGGCGCCCCGGAGCCCGTGCTGCGCGACCACGTCCGCGGGCGGCTGATCGGCCTCGTCCCGCAGTCGGCCGCCACCCACCTCACCCCGACCCGCACGGTCGGTGCCCAGCTGCGGGAGACGATCGCCCGGCTCGGCACGGCCACCACCGCGGCCGAACTCCTGGACCGGGCCGCGCTGACCACGCACGTGCAGGACCTGTACCCGCACGAGCTCTCCGGCGGTCAGGCCCAGCGGGCCGGGCTGGCGTGCGCGCTGGCCGGGGACCCGCCGGTGCTGCTGGCCGACGAACCGACCGCGGGGCTGGACCGGCCACTGGTCGAGCACGTCACGGCGCTGCTGGCCGAGCTGGCCGGCGAGGGCCACGCCGTCCTGCTGATCACCCACGACCTGCGGGCCGTGCGGGAGGTCGCGGACGACGTCGCCGTCATGTACGCGTCCCGGCTGGTGGAGACCGGACCCGCCGCCTGCGTCTTCGCCGATCCGTGGCACCCCTACACCGCGGGCCTGTTCGGGGCGCTGCCGGATGCCGGGTTCACCCCGGTGCCGGGGCACCCGCCAGAGCTCTCCGCGCTGCCCGACGGCTGCCCGTTCGCCCCGCGCTGTGCGGTCCCGGAGTCGTGCTCCGGCGATCCCACGCCGGTGCGCCACGGCGAGCGCACGGTGTCCTGCCACGTCCCCCGGCGGCGGCGATGAGCCTGCGCGCGGAACACGTGACCGCCGGCTGGCGGCCGGGGCACGCCGTCGTCGACGGCGTCGACCTGACCGTCGAACCCGGCAGGGTGACCGGGCTGGCCGGGCCGTCGGGCTGCGGGAAGTCGACCCTGACCCGGGTGCTGGCGCTGCTGCACGCCCCGTGGTCCGGAACCGTGACGGTCGACGGCGAGCCGGTGCGCCGGTTCCGGTTCGGTGCCCCCGCGGCACTGCGCCGCCGGATCGGGGTGGTGTTCCAGTCGCCCCGCGCCGCCGCCGACCCCCGCCTCTCCCTGGAGCGGATCGTCGCCGAACCGCTGCTGGCGGCCGGCACACCGTCCTCCGTGGTCGGCGAGCGGGTGGACGAGGTCGCCGCGCTCGTCGGGCTCACCTCCGAGCTACGGTCCCGGCGCCCGCACGAGGTGTCCGACGGCCAGCTGCAGCGCGCCTGCCTGGCCCGCGCGCTGGCCCCGCGACCCGACTACCTGCTGTGTGACGAGATGACCGCGATGCTCGACGCCTCCACCACGGCGGCGCTGGTGTCCGTGGTGTCCGCCGAGGTGTCCGGCCGCGGTCTGGGGGTCCTGGCCGTCTCCCACGACGAGCCGCTGCTCGTCGCGTGGGCCGGCGAGGTCGTGCGGCCGTGGGTCACCCGGTGACGCCGATGTCCTCGTTCCACAGCTCGGGCCGCTCGGCGATGAACGTGCTCATCAGCTCGATGCAGCGCTCGTCGTCGAGCACGGTCACCCGGACCCCGTGCTCGACGAGCCAGTCGTGGCCGCCGTGGAAGGTCCGTGCCTCACCGACGATGACCGCGCCGATCCCGAACTGGCGGACCAGCCCGGAGCAGTACCAGCACGGCGAGAGCGTGGTGACCATGGTCGTGTCCCGGTAGTCCCGCTGCCGGCCGGCGTCGCGGAAGGCCGCGGTCTCGCCGTGGGCCGACGGGTCGTCGTCCTGGACCCGGCGGTTGTACCCGCGGCCCAGCACCGCGCCGTCCGGGCCGATGAGCGCGGCGCCGATCGGAATGCCCCCCGACGCCAGCCCGGCCCGGGCCTGTTCCACCGCCACGTCCAGCCACCGCGGATCCATGCGGAGAACATAGCCGGGCACTCCGTGGTTCCACGTGTGCCCCGCACCGCAGCAGCGGTCCAGACTGGACGTGTGCGGACGAGCTGGAACGTGGCCCTGCAGGTCGGTGCGCTGGTGGCCGCCGTGGCGTTGCGCGCCACCGCCCCCGGCTGGTTCCTGCTCATCGCGATCATGACGATCGCCGGGCCGCTGCTCGCACTGGTACCGACGGTGCTCGCGCTGGTGGTGCTGCGCCGCCGGGTGCTGCCCGCGGGCCTGGCCGCACCGTTCGTGGCCTGTGCCGGGTTCCTGGTGCTCGCCGGGGCGGCCATGCCGGACTTCGACGACGTCCGCGACCACGCACCGGTCCTGGTGCTGCTCGGGTACGGCGAGGCACCGGTGCCCGAGGCGCTGTACGGGCTCGGGCTGCTCGGCGTGCTCGGCTGGCTCGTGGCGCTGCTGTGGCTGGTGATCGCCCTCGTCGTGAACCGCCGCACCACCCGTCCGGCCGGGCCGCCGCACCCGGCCTGGTTCCGCAGGCCGGACGCCGGCTGACCGCGGCCGGCGCTCAGCTCGCGCCGGGGACGCGGATCCGGCGGGTCTGCTCGGCGCGGGCGGCCAGCTCGTCGTCGGGCGGGTAGTCCACGCCGGCCAGCGACAGCCCGTGCGGCGGAGCGACCGTCACCTCCGAGGCCCGCGCGGTCCGGCTGAGCAGCCCCGCCGGCCACTCGACCGCCCGGTGCCCGCGGCCCACCTCGAGCAGCGCGCCGACCAGGCTGCGGACCATCGAGTGGCAGAACGCGTCGGCCGAGACCGCGGCGACCAGCACGTCCGGTTCGACCGCCGCCGGCGCCCACTCGAGCTGCTGCAGCGCCCGCACGGTGGTGGCGCCCTCGCGGCGCTTGCAGAAGGCGGCGAAGTCGTGCTCGCCGAGCATCAGCCGCGACGCCGCGTTCATCCGGTCGACGTCGAGCGGGTACGGCCACGCCACGGTCTCCCGGGCGCGCAGCGGCTCGGCCCCGAACGGAGCACCGGTGACCCGGTAGCGGTAGTGCCGGCGCAGCGCGGAGAACCGGGCGTCGAAGGCATCGGGGACCCGGGTCACGGCCCGCACGCGCACGTCCGTGGGCAGGAACCGGTTCAGTCGCCGCAGCAGCCCGTCGATCTGCGGCTCGAGCGTCTCCGCGAGATCGACGTGCGCGACCTGCCCGGCCGCGTGCACGCCGGCGTCGGTCCGTCCCGCGACGGTCAGCCGCACCGGCGTGCGCAGCACCGTCGCGCACGCGTCGGTGAGCACGCCCTGCACGGTGCGCCGGGTCGGCTGGGTGGCCCAGCCGGAGAAGTCGGTGCCGTCGTAGGCGATGTCGAGCCGGACGCGCACGGTCGTCCCGGAACCGCCGGACCCTGAACCGCCCGACTCGGAAATACAGCCGGAACCGGAAATACAGCCGGGCCCGCCGTCCGAGGGGACGGCGGGCCCGGTGGTGTGGTGCGCCTGGCTCAGGAGTCGGACTCCTGCTGGGACGCCGGCTTCGCGAAGCCCGCGGCCTCGGCGGCCTCCTCGGAGGCGAACCAGACCTCGGCCACGGTCCGGTCGTAGTGCGACGTACCGGGCACGTGGTAGAGCTTCGAGTCCTCGTTGCCCTTGATCTCGAAGCCCTCCGGGGCCTGGGCCGGGTCCTCCAGCGGGGCGTGGCTGCCCTCGCCGTAGGGGGCCCCACCGGCGGTCTCCTCCGTGGCGGTCGCCTCGGCGGTGACCTCCTCGGTGGCGGTCGCCTCGGCGGCGGTGTCCTCGGAAGCGGTGTCCTCGGACGCGGCCTCCTCCGCCGGGGCGGTGGCGGCCTGCGAGGCGGCGGCACGGCGGGCGCGGTTGGCCTCGTCGGTCACCGTCTTCTGCTGCACCAGCTCGATGACCGCCATCGGGGCGTTGTCGCCCTTGCGCGGCATCGTCTTGGTGATGCGGGTGTAGCCACCGTTGCGGTCCGAGAAGAACGGACCGATCTCGGTGACCAGGCGGTGCACGACCGACTTGTCGCGGATCACCTTCATGATCTCGCGACGGTTGTGCAGGTCACCGGCCTTGGCCTTGGTGATCAGCCGCTCCGCGTACGGACGCAGCCGCCGGGCCTTGGCCTCGGTGGTCGTGATCCGGCCGTGCTCGAACAGCGAGGTCGCCAGGTTGGCCAGGATCAGCCGCTGGTGCGCGGGTGACCCGCCGAGGCGGGTCCCCTTGGTGGGCTGGGGCATGGCTACAACTGCTCCGTTTCTGCGTAGTCCTGACCGTCGTCACCGAACGGGCCGGGGTCGAACCCGCCCTCACCGTCGGCGCCGTACTCGGCCGCCGCCGCCGACGGGTCGAACCCGGGCGGGCTGTCCTTGAGGGCCAGGCCGAGACCGACGAGCTTCATCTTGACCTCGTCGATCGACTTGGCGCCGAAGTTACGGATGTCGAGCAGGTCCGCCTCGCTCCGGCCGACGAGCTCGCCGACCGTGTGGATGCCCTCACGCTTGAGGCAGTTGTAGGACCGGACGGTCAGGTCCAGCTCCTCGATCGGCATCGCGAACGCCGCGATGGTGTCCGCCTCCTGCGGGGAGGGGCCGATCTCGATGCCCTCGGCGTCCACGTTCAGCTCACGGGCCAGGCCGAACAGTTCGACCAGGGTCTTGCCGGCCGAGGCCAGCGCGTCCCGCGGGGTGATGGACGGCTTCGACTCGACGTCGAGGATGAGCTTGTCGAAGTCGGTGCGCTGCTCGACTCGCGTGGCCTCGACCTTGTAGGTCACCTTCAGCACCGGCGAGTAGATCGAGTCGACCGGGATCCGGCCGATCTCGGCACCGGTGGCCTTGTTCTGCATCGCCGGGACGTACCCACGACCCCGCTCGACGACGAGCTCGACCTCGAGCCGGCCCTTGTCGTTCAGCGAGGCGATGTGCAGGTCCGGGTTGTGCACGGTGACGCCGGCCGGCGGCACGATGTCGCCGGCGGTGACCGCTCCCGGGCCCTGCTTGCGCAGGTACATCGTCACCGGCTCGTCCTCCTCGGAGCTCACGACGAGCTCCTTGAGGTTCAGGATGATGTCGGTGACGTCCTCCTTGACCCCCGGCACGGTGGTGAACTCGTGCAGGACGCCGTCGATCCGGATGGAGGTGACGGCGGCACCGGGGATGGACGACAGCAGCGTCCGGCGCAGGGAGTTGCCGAGGGTGTAACCGAAGCCCGGCTCCAGCGGCTCGATGACGAACCGCGACCGGGTCTCGGTGACGACGTCCTCGGTGAGGGTGGGTCGCTGAGAGATCAGCATGGTGTGTGCCTCCTATGCACCTGCGGCAACCGCTATTTGAAGCCGCAGCTGGGACCCGCCGCCCCTCCCTGCGGGGCGGCGGGGGTGCCGAGCTACTTGGAGTAGAACTCGACGATGAGCTGCTCGGTGACCTGCGTGTCGATCTGAGCGCGCTCGGGCAGCTGGTGGACCAGGATGCGCAGCGTCGACGGGACGACCTGCAGCCACGCCGGGATCGGGCGGTCGCCCTGGGTCTCCTTGGCGATGACGAACGGGTCCATGTTCCGCGACTTGTCCCGCACGTCGATGATGTCGTACTGGCCGACCTTGAAGCTGGGGATGTCGACCTTGCGGCCGTTGACCAGGAAGTGGCCGTGGTTCACCAGCTGGCGGGCCATCCGCCGGGTGCGGGCCAGGCCCGCGCGGTACACGACGTTGTCGAGCCGGGACTCGAGGATCTGCAGCAACTCGTCGCCGGTCTTGCCCTCCCGGCGGTGCGCCTCCTCGAAGTAGGCGCGCAGCTGCTTCTCCTGCAGGCCGTAGGCGAAGCGGGCCTTCTGCTTCTCCTGCAGCTGCAGCAGGTACTCGGTCTCCTTGATCCGGATCCGGCCGTGCTGGCCGGGCGGGTACGGACGACGCTCGAACGCCTGGTCGCCGCCGACGAGGTCGGTCTTCAGTCGGCGCGACTTGCGGGTCATGGGGCCGGTGTAGCGAGCCATGGTTGTACTCCCCTTCCCCTCAGACCCGGCGCCGCTTGGGCGGACGGCAGCCGTTGTGCGGCTGCGGGGTGACGTCGTTGATGGTCCCGACCTCGAGGCCGGCGGCCTGGAGCGAGCGGATCGCCGTCTCGCGGCCCGAGCCCGGGCCCTTCACGAAGACGTCGCACTTCTTCATGCCGTGCTCCATGGCCTTGCGGGCCGCGTTCTCGGCGGCCAGCTGGGCGGCGAACGGCGTCGACTTCCGCGAGCCCTTCAGGCCGACGTGCCCGGACGAGGCCCAGGCGATGACGGCACCGGTCGGGTCGGTGATCGAGACGATCGTGTTGTTGAACGTGCTCTTGATGTGGGCGTGCCCATGAGCGACGTTCTTCTTCTCCCTGCGGCGGACCTTCTTGGGTCCGGCGCCCTGGCGAGTGCGGGGCGGCATTACTTCCTACCTGCCTTCTTCTTACCGGCGACGGTCTTCTTCGGTCCCTTGCGGCCGCGCGCGTTGGTCTTCGTGCGCTGGCCACGGACCGGGAGCCCCCGCCGGTGACGGATGCCCTGGTACGAGCCGATCTCGATCTTGCGGCGGATGTCCGCCTGGATCTCACGGCGCAGGTCACCCTCGACCTGCAGGTGCTCCTCGATGTAGTCGCGGAGCTTGGTCACGTCCTCGTCGGTCAGGTCCTTCGCCCGCAGGTCGGGGCTGAGAGCCGTGCCCTCGAGGATCTCCTTCGACCGGGCCCGTCCGACCCCGAAGATGTAGGTGAGCGCGATCTCCATCCGCTTCTCGCGGGGGAGGTCGACGCCGGCAACACGTGCCATGCGGCGTGTTCTCCTTGTTCTCGTCCAGGTCTGCCCGGTGTCCGCCCCGTTCCGCCGCTGGGAAGAACGGGCCCCGGCCTGGTTCCGGGGGTGCCACCGGGCCCTCGTGGCCCGGCAGGTGCACCGGGGGCTGCTGCGTGCGCGATCAGAGGATCGCGACGAGTACTGCTCTGCTCAGCCCTGACGCTGCTTGTGGCGCAGGTTCGAGCAGATCACGATGATCCGGCCGTGGCGGCGGATCACCTGGCACTTGTCGCAGATCTTCTTGACGCTCGGCTTGACCTTCACGTCGTCTGCCTCTGTCTGTTGTTCTTGTGGGGCGCGCGACCGACCGAAGTACGAGTCGCAGTCACTTGTAGCGGTAGACGATGCGGCCGCGGCTCAGGTCGTAGGGCGACAGCTCGACGACCACCCGGTCCTCCGGGAGGATCCGGATGTAGTGCTGGCGCATCTTCCCGCTGATGTGCGCGAGGACCCGGTGGCCGTTCTCCAGCTCCACCCGGAACATCGCGTTCGGCAGGGGTTCGACGACCCGGCCCTCGACCTCGATCGCCCCGTCCTTCTTGGCCATGTCCTCCGCTATCCGTGACAGGTGTCGGTTGCTCCGCCACACCTGCCGGACGGCCGGGGGCGGGACGGCGCGCACGGACGGGCCCGGAACCTGATGCCTGAGCACACTTGCTTGAGCACGACTGCCTGAGCACGACTGCTCGAGCACCACGGAACCGGTGCCACAGAGCGCACCGATGGTCCAGTGTACGGAGGCCCGACGGACGGGCCGCACGCGGGGGTGACACGCGTGATAACGACGCGGCGGGCGCCGCCCACTCTCGGAGCAGGCCGGTTGCACGGGCCCCCGGGCGGGGTGGTCGCATGGTCGGCGTGACCGACGGTACCGAACCCACCGGCGCGGCGACCAGTACCCGGATGCCCCGGGCGCTGCGCCCGTTCCGGCACCGCGACTACCGGCTGCTGGTGGCCTCGATGGCCGCCTCGCTGTTCGCATCCGGGGTCTGGCTGCTGGCCATCGTCTGGCAGGTGATCGCGCTCGGCGGGGGTCCGACGGCGCTGTCCGCGGTGAGCGCGTCGGCCTCGGCGGGACTACTGGTGAGCGTGCTGATCGGCGGTGTGGCCGCGGACCGGCTGCCGCGGCGCACCGTCCTGATCACGGTGGAGGTGGTCCGGATCGTGGCGGCGTCCGCGGCGACCGCCCTGGCCCTGAGCGGGCTGCTGACGGTCTGGCACCTGGCCGCGCTGGCGTTCGTCATCGGCTCGGCCGAGGCCTTCTACTTCCCGGCCTACTCCGCGCTGCTGCCCACGCTGCTCCCGGCCGGGGAACTGCTGGCCGCCAACGGGGTCGAGCAGACGCTGCGCCCGGTCGCCATGCAGGCCGCCGGCCCGGCGCTGGCCGGCGTGCTCGTCGGCGCGTTCGTGCCGGGCGCGGGCCTGCTGGCGGCCACCGCCGGGTACGCGCTGGCACTGCTGCCGCTGCTGTGGATCCGGATCGCACCGCCCACGGGGACCGTCACCGACGAGGCGGAGGAGACCCGCCGCTCGGTGCTGGCCGACCTGCGGGAGGGGTTCGCCTACCTGGTCCGGACCGGCTGGCTGTTCGCGAGCCTCGCGTTCGCCCTGCTCTACGTCCTGCTGATCATCGGGCCGATCGAGGTGCTGCTGCCGTTCGCGGTGCGCGACCGGGCGGACGGCGGCCCGGCCGGCTACGCCGTCGTCCTGGCCGCCTACGGCGTCGGCGGGGCGCTCGGCTCGATCGCGGTCGCGTCGCGCCGGCTCCCCCGCCGCTACCTGTCGACCATGCTGGTGCTGTGGGGGGCCGGTGCGCTCCCGCTGATGGTGCTCGGGCTCACCACGCGGATCTGGCTGATGGCCGCCGCGGCGTTCCTGGTCGGCGCGACCGGGGCCGGCGCGATGGTCATCTGGGGCACGCTGCTGCAGCGCCGGGTGCCCGCCCACCTGCTCGGGCGCGTGTCCAGCCTGGACTTCTTCGTCTCGCTGGCCCTGATGCCGGTGTCGATGGCGCTGGCCGGGCCGGTGGGCGACGCCGTCGGGATCCCCACGACGTTCGTCGTCGCCGGCGCGTTGCCGGTGGTGCTGGCGGTCGCCGCGATCGCGCTGTGGCGCCTGCACCGCGACGAGGTCGCGCACCCGCTCACGACGTGACCGGCCGGGCCAGGTCGTGCTCCTCCTTGACCGCCCGCAGGTGCGCCCAGGCCTCCACGGTGCGCACACCGGGTAGCGCCCGCAGCCGCTCGAGCGCCTCGAACGCCGCTCCCGGAGTACCGGCCCGGATCGTGCCGATGCCGTTGCACCAGCCCATCCCGGTGGCGAAGCTGTCCACCTCGTCGAGCTCCACGACCTCCCGGGCGAGCGGTTCGACCGCACCGCGCACGGTGACCGCGAAGCCCACCGTGTGCACGGGCCCCACCGGGTGCAGCCGCACCAGCGCACCCACGTGCACCGCCCCGGCCTCGAGCAACCGCAGCACCCGGGCCCGGGTGGCCCCGGGGGACAGCCCGCTGACCCCGGCCAGGTCGGCGAACGACGCCCGGCCGTCGACCCGCAGCCGTTCCAGCAGCGCCCGGTCGGCGCCGTCCACCTCGAACCCGTCGAGCGCGCCCGGGCCCGGCAACGGCCCGGGCGGGAAGTACGGGTCCTTCCAGATCTGCCGGTAGGTCATGACCTGCACGCTGCGCGTGCCGGCCACAGCCTGGACCCGGGCCAGGCCGGCGGCGAAGGCGTCCTGGTCGGCGCTGCGCAGCTCCGCGGTCAGCGCGAACCGCCCGGCCGTGGTGGTGACGAACGAGGTCTCCGGCAGCGCGGCCACCGCGTCCGCGACCGGCGCCGCCGGGCCGTCCGCCTCCACGATCACGTGCCCGAGCTGGCGCAGCCCCAGCACGCTCGGGTGGATCGCGCCGATCACCGCCACGCCCGCCTCGTCGAGCAACCGCCGCACCCGGGCCTGCGTGCTGGACCGCGACAGCCCGACCAGCCGGGCCAGCGACTCGTAGGACGCGCGACCGTCCCGCTGCAGCGCACCGACCAGCTGTTCGTCCACGTCGTCCAGGTCCACCGGTGTCCTTCCGCCCTCGGGGCCGCGTCACGGTAGCGCAGCGTGCACCTCACCGAACCGACCCACGACACCTCTCCACATTCGCAGCATCTCAGATGATTCGTCGGTATTATTCGGCAGTTGCCGACGAATCCTCTCTTGTGGGCGTCGATTGCCGGATGTAACGTCCGCTCGCATCGCGGGGCGGCGACGGAGCCCGCCCCGACGGTCGACCGGAGGTGGGACGTGGTCCTGCGCAGTGCACCGTCCGCGTCGCCCGGCCCGGGCGGCGACCGCACGTTCTTCGGGCATCCCCGCGCTCTCGGTGGCCTGTTCTTCACCGAGGCCTGGGAGCGCTTCTCCTACTACGGCATGCGCGCGCTGCTGCTGTACTACATGTACGACCAGGTCGCGAACGGCGGCCTGGGCATCCCGGCGGACACCGCCAAGTCGCTGGTCGCCGCGTACGGCTCGGTCACGTTCATGTCCGCCGTCCTCGGCGGCTGGCTCAGCGACCGGTTCCTCGGCGACCGCCGCGCGACGCTGTACGGCGGCACGCTCATCATGGCCGGGCACGTCTGCCTGGCGCTCCCGGCGGGCGTCACCGCGCTGTTCGCCTCGATGGTGCTGATCGCGGTCGGCACCGGGCTGCTCAAACCGAGCGTCTCCTCCTCGGTCGGCGACCTCTACGGCCGCGACGACCCGCGGCGCGACGCCGGCTTCAGCATCTACTACATGGGCATCAGCGTCGGGGCGGTGGCCGCGCCGCTGGTCGTGGGGACGCTCGGCCAGAGCTACGACTACCACCTCGGATTCGGCGTGGCCGCGGTCGGGATGGCGCTGGGGCTGGTCGTGTACCTGCGGACCGGCAGGCACCTGAGCAGCGCGAGCAACGGGCCGAAGAACCCGCTGGTGCTGCGGGAGGTCCCGCGACGACGGCTGCTCATCGCCGCTGCCGCGGCGGCGGTCGTGGTCGTCGCGCTGGGCACCGCGGCGGGCACCGGGACGCTCGGTGTCGGCGGCGTCGTGAACCTGATCAGCGTGCTGGCCGTCGCGCTGCCGGTCGCCTACTTCACGGTGATGCTGCGCAGCCCGCGCACCGGCCCCGCGGAGCGCACCCGGCTGCGCGGCTACATCCCGTTGTTCGCCGCGGCCGTCGTGTTCTGGGTGATCCAGGAGCAGGGCGCGACCGTGATCGCCCAGTACGCCCAGCAGAGCACCGACCTGGACGCGTTCGGGTTCGCGATCCCGCCCACCTGGTTCCAGTCGGTCGGCTCGTTCGTCCTGATCGTGCTGACCCCGCTGTTCGCGATGCTGTGGCTGCGCCTCGACCGCAGGCCCCGGCCGCCGTCGACCGCGGCCAAGTTCAGCGTGGCGCTGGCCGTGGCGGGCTGCTCGTTCCTGCTGCTCGTGTTCCCCGGCACGGCCGCCGGCCCCAGCAACCCGCTGTGGCTCGTCGGCAGCCTCGCCCTGGTCACCGTCGGGGAGATGTGCCTGTCCCCGATCGGCCTGGCGGCGACCACGCGGCTGGCCCCGGCCGCGTTCGCCACCCAGACGATGGGGCTCTGGCTCACCGCGGGCGCCGCGGGTCAGGGGATCGGCGCCCAGCTGGTGAAGCTCTACGACCCGGCCACGACGGCCGTCTACTTCGGAGCCGTCGGCGGCGCCGCGGTCGTGCTGGCCGCCGTGCTGCTCGCCGCCGCCCCGCTCATCCGCCGCCGGACCGACGTGCCGGCCGCCGCCCCGACCCCCGAAGGAGTCTCATGACCCGCACCGTGTTCCGCAACGGGACGCTGTTCGACGCGCGCGCCCGCACCACCGGCCGCGCCGACGTCGCCGTCCAGGACGGGTGGATCGTCGACGTCGGGTCCGGGCTGGACGGCGACGTCGAGGTCGACTGCGCCGGCCGCGGCGTGCTGCCGGGACTGATCGACGCTCACGTGCACCTGACGATGACCGGCACCGACCTGTTCCGGGCCGCGCAGGAGCCGTTCTCGCTGCAGTTCTACGAGGGCGCCCGCAACATGGCGGCCACGCTGGCCGCCGGGGTCACCACCGTGCGCGACGCGGCGGGTGCGGATCTGGGCATGCGGGTGGCCCAGGAACGCGGGCTCGTCGCCGGGCCGCGGATGCAGGTGTCGCTGAACATGCTCAGCCAGACCGGCGGCCACGGCGACCCCTGGTGGCCCTCGACCTGCGTGATGGACCTGCTGCCGTCGCACCCGGGCCGGCCGCCGGTCGTCGTCGACGGACCGGACGAGGTCCGCCGCACGGTTCGCGAGCTGGTCCGGGCCGGCGCGGACGTGATCAAGGTGGCGACCAGCGGGGGGATCGTCTCCAGTGGGGCCGGGCCGGAGGTGGCGCACTTCCGCGACGACGAGATCGCCATGATGGTCACCGAGGCCGCCGCCGCGGGCCGGTACGTGATGGCCCACGCCAGTGCGGCGGGCGCGAAGGCCGCGGTCCGCAACGGGGTGCGTTCGATCGAGCACGGCCACCAGCTCGACGACGAGACCCTCGCGATGATGGCCGAGCGCGGCATCTGGCTGGTGCCCACCCTGAGCTCGGGCCTCGGGCTGCGCGAGGCGCTCGCGTCCGGCGCGATGAACCTGCCCGACGAGATCGCCGCGAAGATCCGGTTCGGGGCGGACGACACGGTCCGCCGGGCCCGCGAGGCGGGCGTCCCGATCGCGATGGGCACCGACGCCCCGCTGTACCCGCACGGGCGCAACCTCACCGAGCTCGAGCTGCTGGTCGAGCACGGCCTGAGCCCGGGCGAGGCGCTGCACGCCGGCACGCTGTCGGCCGCCGAGCTGATGGGGCTGGGGGCCGAGCTGGGCTCCCTCGAGCCGGGCAAGCGGGCCGACCTGGTGCTCGTCGACGGCGACCCGCTCGACGTGCGCGGGCTCGGGGACCGGGTCCACGCGGTCTACCAGGACGGCCGTGCCGTCCTGCGAGACGGTGCGCCCGTCCCGGCCGGTGTGTGACCGGCCGGGACGGGCGCGGCGCTCACAGCGCCTTGAGCTCGTCCATGACGTGCTCGACGGAGCTCTTGGCGTCGCCGAAGAGCATCGAGGTGTTGTCCTGGAAGAACAACGGGTTGTCGATCCCGGCGAAGCCCGACCCCATCGACCGCTTGAGCACGATCACGTTGCGCGACTCGTCGACGTTGAGGATCGGCATCCCGTGGATCGGGCTCGACGGATCGTTGCGCGCCGCCGGGTTCGTGACGTCGTTCGCCCCGATCACCAACGTCACGTCGGTCCGGGAGAACTCGTCGTTGATGTCGTCCATCTCCTTGAGCGCGTCGTAGGACACATCGGCCTCGGCCAGCAACACGTTCATGTGCCCCGGCATCCGCCCGGCCACCGGATGGATCGCGTACTTCACCGCGACCCCCTTGCTCTCCAGCAACCCGGCC
>NZ_FOUY01000016.1 GCF_900115005.1 Pseudonocardia ammonioxydans
TGATACCCGGTCGCGCCCAGGCGCTGGATCGCCCACAGGAACGCGTCCGCGTACTCGCCACGTTCCCCACCCCGGGTCAGCACCACGACGGTCTCACCCTCGTGCACCCCCGACAGCGTCAGCTGCTGCAGGCAGATGTCGTTGAACAGGTTCTGGTCCATGGCGGTCACTCCTGGTTCTCGCGATAGGTGAGCAGGTGCGGGGTGAGAAGGTCGAGGAACTGGTCGAGCTCGTCCCACGGCACCATGTGCCCGGCGCCGGTGACCGGGACCACGGGGATGTCGGGGCGACTGCCGCGCAGCTCGTCGACGGCGTCCGGCGGGACGACGGGACTGTCGGCCCCGTGCACGAGCAGCACGGTGCCGCGCAGCTCGGTCCAGTAGCGGAAGAAGTCCTCGGTCTCGAAACCCCGATGGGTCTCGACGACGGCGGTCTCGTCACAGGTGGCGAGGTGGCGGGCGCGCAGCTCGAGCTCACGGCGGGGCCAGCCGGGATAGAACGCGGCGACACCGTCGGCGGTGGTCCCGGCCTGCGCCGCCCGCAGCTGGTCGAGGAACGCCTCGCGGGTCGTCGGGTACGGCGCGCGGCCGGGGCCGGACGTAGGCGGGTCGACCAGCACCAGCGGCCCGTGGTCGTCGGGTGCGTGATGGACGGCGTAGGCGGCCGCGATCCGGGCACCCATCGAGTGGCCGAGGACCAGTGGGGCGCGCAGGTCGAGCACGTCGACGAGCCCGGCGACGTCGGCGGCGTAGTCGACGAGGCGGTAGCCGCCGGGGGCCGCCCGGTCGCTCTCCCCCCGGCCCCGGACGTCCGGGACCACCACGCGGAACCCGAGTGCGGTCAGCCGGGTGGCCAGGAAGTCGGCGCAGACCGCCGGGGTGGTGATCCCGGGGAGCACGAGCAGGTCCCGCGCGGCGGCGGCCCCGGCGCCGTAGTCCAGGACGCTGTGCCGCAGTCCGTTGGTGTCGACGGTCCGGCGCTGTGCCCGGATCTCGTCCACGGTCATCATCGATCACCTTCTCGGCCGGGTGCGGCCAGGTAGGTCAGCGCGTCGTCGATCTCGACGACGTCGCCGTACTTCTGCTGGATGTCGAACAGGTTGGCCTCGTGCGGCTCTGGTGCCCGGTCGGCGACGGCCTCCCGCGGGACCAGGACCGGGAAACCGAGTTGGACCGCGTCGACGACGCTGGCCCGCACGCAGCCGCTGGTCGTCGCGCCGGTCACCACCAGGGTGTCGGCGCCCGACGCGACCAGATAGGACGCGACGGGGGTACCGAAGAACGCCGACGCACCGTGTTTGACGAAGACCGGCTCGTCCGGACGCGGGTCCAGTGCGGAGTCGATCTCGACGAGCCTGCTGCCCGCGGTGAGCGCCGCCATCCCGGTGGCCTTGTCCAGCCAGGTCAGTGTGCGGGCCTCGCCGGGGCCGTAGGCGATGGTGGTGAACGCCCTCGGCAGTCCTGCGGCACGGGCCGTGTCGAGCAGGCGCCGAGTGGCCCGGACCGGGCCGCTCATGTCGGCGCCGGTCGGGTACCCGGGATCGGTGAACCCGTAGCTGAAGTCCACGACGAGCACCGCGGGACGCCGGCCGCGCCGCACGGCGCGGCCGAACCCGGCGCGGTCGTAGGTCGTGCCCGTCGTCTCACTCGTCATCAGGCCGCTCCGGTCGCGGTCGTCGCCCCGTCGGCCACCGGGCCGGAACGGCGGACACCGAAGTAGAGCAGGGCGCTACCGATGACCAGTGCAGCGTCGAGGTAGATCGCCGCCGACCAGCTGCCGGTGGCGTCCCGGACCACGCCGCTGAACACCGGGCTGGCCAGCGCACCGACCTCGGCGATCAGGTTCCACATGCCGAATGCGGAGCCGCGCTCCTCCGGGCCGACGAGGTCGGCGGTGAGCGCCTGGGACATCGGCTGCACCGCGTTCAGGAACAGCCCGGTGCAGAACATCAGGACACCCATGACCCACAGCGACGGCATCTCGGTGAACTGCAGGTAGATCCCGAAGAGCAGGACCAGGACACCCTGGACGACGGTCGCGACGATCAGGTAGTTGCGCCGGCCCATCCGGTACCGGGACGCCTTGTCCGACAACCAGCCACCGACCGGGAAACCGATGATGCCCGCGCCGGCGTTGAACGCGGCGATCAGACCGGCGGTGGTCAGCGAGGAGTGCGCGGCCGAGGAGACGATGGCCACCGACCAGTAACCGAACAGCCAGATGCTCCACAGGATCGCGATGGCCGCGACGTAGATCAGGGTGGTGTCGCGGTCCTTGAGCGACACCGCTGCGCCGAGGGACCCGCGGCGCCGCATCACCAGCACGATGCACGCGGCGAGCACGACCTGCATCGTCGCCGAGGCCCACTCGGGAAGGCCCACGCTGTCACACAGCCAGAACAGCGCCATGATCAGCACGCAGAACACGGCCGAGACCGCCATCAGGTTCCGCAGCGGAGGCCCGGGGCGGATCGGCCCGGCGAGCCGGCGCATGAACCACCACATGACGACCGAGAACGCCAGGGTCAGCCCACCGAAGACCAGGAACGGCATCCGCCAGGCGTCGTCCTTGCCGAGCATGCTGACGCCGAAGTTGAGCAACGGTGCCGCGAAGATGTTGGCGACGGTGAGCCCGAACGCCAGGCCGGTGATGGCCACGCCGAGGCCGAGGCTCCGCAGTCGCGCCGGGGTGTGGGCGACGATCAGCGCTCGGTCGTTCGAGTAGAACGCGCCCTCGCCCAGGCCGGTGATGACCCGCAGGGCGACGAAGGTGATCAGACCGGTGATCAGTCCGCTGACGATCGTCGCCAGGCCGGCCCACACGAAGCAGACCGAGAGCAGCGTCGCGTGCCCGTACCGGTCGCCCAGGCGTCCGCTGGGCAGCTGGGTGAGCATGTATCCCGCGAAGAACAGGCTGCCGATGAGCCCGCCGAGCGCGTGCGGGTTCTGGGCCGCGCCCATGAAGTCGATGTCATTGTCGATCATCCAGGTCACGACCGGGCCGGTGATCGCCCGGTCGGCATAGGCGAACAGCCAGCCGCCGAACAGGACGAACCACAACGTCCTGTACGAGGGTGTCCGCCGGGGGGTCGGTGATGTCGGTGATGTGGTGTGACCCTGCGTCATTGCAGCCTCGTCCTCGGTTCGGGGGCGATCCCGGCCCCAGGGCCCGGGATCTCCTCAGTCCTGCTGGGTGTGCGTGCCGGTTCAGGCGACGGCGCCGGTCCTCCGGCTGGTCCCGGTGTAGATCCGGTCGATCGGGCCCGCCGGCTCGCCGGAGGCCTCGTGCCAGCGCTGGTCCCGGCTCTGCTGATCCGGGCCGTCGGGCAGGTGGTAGAGATCGCGGCTGACGTGTGCCTCCCGCTGCACCCGGTGCGCGTCCGGGGCCCGCCGCGCGGCGTAGCGCGCCAGCGCCGCGGCCGGGGCACCGTGCTCCGCGCCGCCGATCTCCACCGTGCCGATCTCCTCGGCCAGGACGACGGCGTCCTCGATCGCCTGGGACGCCCCCTGCGAGACGTAGGGCAGCATGGCGTGGCACGCATCGCCGACCAGCGCGACGGCGCCACGGGTCCAGGTCTCGTGCGGATCCTGCCGCTGCAGGGTCCACAGGCTGACATCACCGAGGGCCGGGGTACCGAGGAGCGCGGTGAGCCGGGGGTCCCAGCCGCGGTAGGATTCGACCATCTCGGCGGTCGAGCTCGGTCGCTGCCCGGCGGACGCGACCTCGGCGTCCTCCGGCACCACGCCCACGATGTTGACGGCGTCGCCGTGCCGGATCGGGTAGGCGACGAGGTGCTTGTCCTCGCCGAACCAGAAGTGGGCAGCCTGCTGCTCGGTGAGGAACCGCAGGTCGTCGTTCTCCCGGACGCGGGCACCGTCGATGAGCGCCCGGAAGCACATGTCCCCCGAGTTGACGATCGGGACGGTGCACCCGATCGCCTCGCGCACCAGTGACCTCACGCCGTCCGCACCGACCAGCAGGTCACCCCGGAACCGCACGCCACCGGCGGTGACGGCGACCGGTGCGACGTCGTCGACATCCTCGATCGCGGTGACGCGGGCGGCCGTCACGACCTCGATCGGGGTGCCCGCACCGGTCGCGCCGACCGCAGCCTGCAGCAACAGGTCGAGCAGGTCCGCCCGGTGCACCTGCAGGTACGGCGCTCCGTAGCGCTGCTCGGCGGACGCACCGAGCGTGGTCCGGTTGAGGACGCCGCCGTCCCAACGCCGCCGGATGATCTCCTGGGTGACCGGCGAGAGCGCCCGGAGCTCCGGTTCGAGGCCCAGGTCGAACAGTGCCCGTACCGCGTTCGGTCCGAGCTGCAGGCCGGTGCCGATCTCCTTGATCTCGGGCGCCTGCTCGACCAGGGTCACGGCCAGGCCGGCCCGGCGCAGCGCCAGCGCGGCCGTGGTGCCGCCGATCCCGCCGCCGCAGACGATTGCCGTGGGTTGCCGCATGCACTCTCTCTTTCCTCGCCGGTGCTGCCCTGGACGACGTGGTCCGCACAGCACCGGATCTGCCTGCTGACGCTCGAAGCAGGCGAGACGGTAAGAGATATGTATACGGTCTGTCAACGTAGGTCGTAACCCAACCGTCAGGCAGAGCGTTAAAGCCCAGATAGCAGGCTTGTTCGTGTCGAGTGAGCAGGCAGTCGTGCCGGATGTTTAATTAAATACTCGCCTGTCGCGCTTCGACGGAACCCCCAGCAGGTGGCCGGGGCACTCCTCGGTCCCTGGCGGTGTCGTCACCGTCGTCGTAACTGCCGGTCGTCGCCGACGCGGAGCATTCCGGGACGGTTCGCCCGCCTCACGAACCTGCACCCGGGGCCGCCCGACGCTTGACGCCGGAGGTACCCACGACCCCGACGATCACGATCATTCCGCCGACGACCTGCGCAGCGGAGTACGGCTGACCGGTGAGGACCGTGAACATCGCGGTGAACACGGTGATGAGGTTGAGGTACACCCCGGCACTCCCGGCCGGCAGGACACGCAGCGCACGGTTCCACAGCAGGTACGACAGGACCGACGGGAACACGGCGATGAACAGCAACGACCCCAGCGGCCCCGGGCCGTCGGGCAGCGTCGGCCCACCGACCGACCAGACCACCGGTGCGAGCACGACGACCGACAGCACAGCTTGCGCCGCGGTCGAGGCGATCGGCGGAAGGCCGGCGGTCCGGCGACCCGCCAACGTGTAGACCGTCCAGGCGATGACGGCCCCGATCATGAGTAGGTCGCCCGTCCCGAAAGCGGTGCCCAGCAGGGCCGACAGGTCCCCGTCACAGATGACGACGAGCACCCCCACCAACGCGACCAGTACACCGACCACCGCGATCGGGGTCAGCCTCTCCCGCAGCACGATCGCCGCCGCGACCGCGATGAGTGCCGGGTTGAACGCGTTGATCAGCGAGGCGTTGAACGCGCTCGTGTACTCCAGCGCGGCGTAGAGGAAGAGGCTGTAGGCGAGCAACCCGGACGCCGCGAGCAGCAGGAGTCGGGGCCAGGCCGACCACAACCGGCGCCAGTCCGGACGTTCCGCCAGGTGCGCCACGACCACCAGCGGGATCAGCGCGACCACCCATCGCAGCCAGACCAGGCTGAGCGGGTCGACCGTCCGGACCGCCTCGGCGCCGACGATGTAGTTGCCCGACCAGAACAACGTGGCGGCCAGCAGGGAGACGACGGCCAGTGCGCGACCTCCCCGCGTGACCCGACCGTTGCTCGGCACATCGACCGGGATGACGACCTCCCCCACGTTCGAGAAGTCCCTGGGCTCGTCTTCTCGGCACGGCCCGGACCACGTGCACCGCGGCGTGCAGGGATGCGGCACCGCGGACCAGCTCGACAGGACGATCAACGGCTCGGGACGCTGGTCGCCACAGCCATTCTGTCGCGCCGGATCGAGAGGGCTGCCGCAGGGCTCCGCCGACGAGCAGGACCCGCCCGTCCCTCCTAGCCTCGTCACGTGGTCCATCACGATCTGGCCGTCATCGGCACCGGCTCCGGCAACACCGTCGTCGACGAGCAGTTCGCCGACCTGGACGTGGTGCACGTCGAGGCCACCCGCTTCGGCGGCACCTGCCTCAACGTCGGCTGCATCCCGACGAAGATGCTCGCCTACACCGCCGAGGTCGCCGAGACGGTGCGCTCGGCCACCCGGTTCGGCGTCGACGCCCGGATCGACCGGATCCGCTGGGCCGACATCCGCGACCGCGTGTTCGGCCGGTTCGACCCGATCGGCGACTCGGGCCGCGAGCACCGCCGCGAGCACGGCACCGTGCACGACGGGTACGCCCGGTTCACCGGCCCGCGGGCGCTCGCCGTCGACCTGCACGACGGCGGGACGGCCGCGTTCACCGCGGACCGGATCGTGCTCGCCGACGGCGGCCGCCCGGTGGTGCCGCCACCGGTCGCGGACTCCGGTGTCCCGTTCGACACCTCGGACACGATCATGCGGATCGACGAGCTGCCCCGCCACCTCGCCGTCATCGGCGGCGGTTACATCGCCGCCGAGTTCGCACACGTCTTCGGCGGCCTGGGCTGTGAGGTCACCATCGTGGAGGCCGCCGACACCCTGCTCGGCAGCATGGACGAGACGATCGTCGAGCGGTTCACCGACGCGGCGCGGGAACGCTTCACCATCCACACCGGACGATCGGTGGAGACGGTGACGGGCTCGGCCGGGGACGTCCGGCTGCAGCTCGACGACGGCACGGAGATCCGCGCCGACCGGTTGCTCGTCGCGGCGGGCCGGACCCCCAACAGCGACCGCATGGATCTCGACCGGGGCGGCGTCGAGACCCACGACGACGGCCGGGTGCAGGTCGACGCCCACGGCCGGACCAGCGCCGACGGCGTCTGGGCGCTCGGCGACATCGCGAGCGCACACCCGCTCAAGCACGTCGCCAACCACGAGGCCGACATCGTCCGGCACAACCTCGCCCACCCCGGCGACCTGCGCACGTTCGGCCACGAGCTGATCCCCGCCGGGGTCTTCACGGTCCCGCAGATCGGCACCGTCGGCCGCACCGAGCAGCAGTGCCGCGACGAGGGCCTGGACCACCGGGTCGGCCTGCACGACTACGCCGATGTCGCCTACGGCTGGGCGATGGAGGACGAGCGCGGCTTCTGCAAGGTCATCACCGCCCCGGACGGGACGCTGCTGGGCGCGCACCTGCTCGGCCCGCAGGCGCCCACGCTGGTCCAGCAGCTGGTGCAGGCCATGGCGCTGGGCGTGGACGCCCGGCGGCTGACCGAGGTCCAGCACTGGATCCACCCGGCGCTGACCGAGGTGCTCGAGAACGCGCTGCGCGAGGTGTCGACCGACGGCTGCCCACCGCGGCTCGGCCCCCGCACCGCCGGGTGACGGCCCACCGGACCGGAACAACACGTCCGCGAGACGGGTTGGACCGGGCATGTCGGACAACGAGGAGCCCGTGGTCACCCACGAGCCCGGACGGAGCCGCTTCGAGATCGCCCTCGGCGGCCCCCGGGTCGGGCTGGCCGCCTACGTCGACGACGGCGACCGGCGGATCTTCCACCACACCGAGATCGACGACGCCTACGGCGGGCGCGGGCTCGCGAGCACCCTGGTGCGCGGCGCACTGACCGCCACCCGCGACGCCGGGCTGCGGATCGTGCCGGTGTGCCCGTACGTGCGCAGGTGGGTCGGCTCGCACGACGACGTCGCCGACGCCGTGGACCGGGTGACCCCGGACGCGATCGCCACCGTCGAGCAGGCACTGCGATGAGCGCCCGCGTCCGCATCGACCAGCAGTCCCCGGACGTCTACTCGGCGATGAACCGGGTGGTGAAGGTCGTGCGCGAGCAGGCCACCGCGGCCGGGCTGGACCGCGCACTGATCGAGCTCGTGAACATGCGGGCCTCGCAGATCAACGGGTGCGAGAACTGCCTGGACGCGCACTGGCGCGCCGGCACGGCGGCCGGGCTGACCCCGCAGAAGCTGGCGCTGCTGCCCGCCTGGCGCGACTCGCAGCTCTACGACGACCGCGAGCGCGCCGCCCTGGCGATCGCCGAGGCCGTGACCTCGCCGGCGGCCGGCCCGCACCTTGACGACGAGCAGTACGCCGCCGTGCGCACGGGCCTCACCGACGACGAGACGTCGATGCTGATCTGGGCGGCGATCACCATCAACTCCTACAACCGGATCTCGATCCTGTCCCGGCACCCGGTGCCGGTGCGCGACGCCGAGGGCCGGGCCGTGGCCGGGGGACGGACGTGAGCAACGTCGAGGTCGCCCCCGAGGAGCTCGTCTGCGGCGGTGACCGCGCCGCCGTCGAGCTGGTGCAGCCGCGCGACGTGCCGCTCGGCGGACCGCGGGCGATGACCGTCCGCCGGACGCTGCCGCGACGCGCCCGGTCCCTGATCGGGGCCTGGTGCTTCGTCGACCACTACGGCCCGAACCGGGTCGCCGACACCGGCGGCATGAACGTCCCCGGCCACCCGCACACCGGCCTGCAGACGGTGTCGTGGCTGTTCGAGGGCGAGATCGAGCACCGCGACACCACGGGCGCGCACGCCGTCGTGCGCCCCGGCGAGCTCAACCTGATGACCGCCGGCCACGGGATCGCGCACTCGGAGTTCTCCACCCCGGACACCGACGTGCTGCACGGCGTGCAGCTGTGGGCGGTGCTGCCGTCGGCGCACCGCGGGATCGACCCGGCGTTCGAGCACTACGCGCCGCCCCGGGCGGAGGTCGACGGCTGCGCGGTGCGGGTGTTCCTGGGATCGCTGGCCGGCGCGACCTCGCCGGTCCCGACCTGGTCGCCACTGCTGGGCGCGGAGATCGTGCTGCCCGAGGGCGCCCGGCTGACGCTGCCGGTCGACGCGGGCTTCGAGCACGGGGTACTGGTCGACACCGGGTCGGTCACCGTGCACGCGACGACCGCGGTCTCCGGCGAGCTGCTCTACCTCCCGCCCGGCCCGGGCAGCCTCCAGGTGCGGGCCGGCGAGGCCGGGGCCCGGCTGCTGCTGCTCGGCGGGGAGCCGCTGGGCGAGCGGATCGTCATGTGGTGGAACTTCATCGGCGCCTCCCACGAGGAGATCGCCGGCTACCGGGAGCAGTGGCAGGCCGAGCGTGCCGCCGGCGGGGCGGCCGACGGGCGGTTCGGTCCCTTCCCGCAGGCCTGGGACGCGACGCTGCCCGCCCCGCCCCTGCCGAACGCCCGGCTCACCCCGCGCGAATAGGCGGCCGGCGTCAGCCGCGCTCGGCCCGGACGACCGCGACCACCCGCCGCAGCTGCTCCACCAGCAGCTGCGGGTCACGGCCGTCCGGCTCGACGGCGAGGTCGAGCCGTCCGACCTCACCGGACAGGTCGGCGCGCAGCTCGCGCACCGCGTAGCGGCGGGAGCGCAGGGTGGTCAGGACCTTCATCAGCCCGTCGTCCCCGCCGGTGACGAGCAGGGTGACGTGGTGGCAGGTCGAGCCGGGTGTGGCCGGCGTGGCCGGGTGGGCGGTGGCGAGCGTGGTCATCGGATCTCCTGCGATCGCGGACGGCGAGGGATCCGGCCAGGTCCGGGCGGCAGCACGGTGCGCGCGCCGGCGACCTGGGTTCAGCCGGCGCGCCGGATAATGATCTGGCCGCGCACGGGCCCAGGGTAACAGGGCTCACCTCCCCCGCTCCCCGTCACCGGCGGCGCGGGGCGGATCATGGGGCCCGTGCGGTACGTGGCGATCGGGGACAGCTTCACCGAGGGGGTCGGCGACGAGGACGCCGCGGGGGTGCCCCGCGGCTGGGCGGACCGGGTCGCCGGCGGGTTGGCCGGGGCGGCGGGCGAGCCGATCCACTACGCCAACCTGGCCGTGCGCGGGAAGCTGCTCGCCGACGTCGTCACCGACCAGCTCGACGCCGCGCTCGCCCTCGACCCGGCCCCGACGATGATCACGCTGAACGGCGGCGGGAACGACATGCTGCGCCCGCGCACCGACCTCGCCCGGCTCGGCGAGCTGACCGCGCACGCGGTACGCCGGTGCGCCGACGCGGGCGTGCGGCTGGTGCTGATCAGCGGCGCGGACCCGTCGGGGGGCCTGCCCCTGGGCCGGGTGGTGAACCGCCGGGCCGCCGCGCTGACGGCGATGGTGCGCGACCTCGCCGACCGGCACCGTCTGACGCTGGTGGACGTCTTCGGCGACACCGAGATCCGCCGCCCCGGCTACTGGTCGGAGGACCGCCTGCACCTGGCCGCGCCCGGGCACATGCGCACGGCGGGGCTGGTGCTGGACGCGCTCGGCGTCCGTGGCGCGCTGCCGGCGCTGGGCGCCGCGACGGAGGTGCGGCGCGGGGTGACGGCCGAGCTGGCGTACTACCGCACGCACGTCCTGCCCTGGGTGGGACGACGGCTGCGCGGCCACTCGTCCGGGGACGGCCGGCCCGCGAAGTACCCGGCCTGGACGACGCTGCCCGCGCCGTCACCGGGGGGCTGAGTCCACCGCGCCGGCCTCGGGGTCGGGATCGCGCTGGGAGCCGGACGCCGCCGCCCTGTCGTTCTCGCTGTCACCGTTCTCGAGGCGGTCGCGCCTCAGGTCGTCGCGCTCGAGCAGCCACGCCGTCGCCACGCCGGCGACCAGCCCCCAGAACGGGGCGCCGATGTTGAACGCGGTCATCCCGGAGACGGTGACCACGAACGTCACCAGCGCCGAGAGCGTGACGCGGGCACCGAACGCCGCCACGAACGCCGACTGCAGCACCTTGAGCATCGCGAGTCCGCCGAGGGTCGCGAGGAACGCCGGCGGCGCGGCCAGCATCAGCCGCACCACCACCGGGGCGAACAGCCCGAAGACCATCGCCAGGATCCCGCACACGATGCCGGCGGTGTACTGGCGTTCCCGGGTGCCAAACGCGGTGAGCAGCGCGTTCGTCGGACCGGTCAGGCAGGTCGACACCGCGCCCACCCCGGCCACGAGGATCGACCACAGCCCGCAGGCCGCGGTCACCACGTTCACCGGGGCCCGGTGCCCCACCGCGCGCAGCACACCCACGCCCTGCCCGTTCTGGACGACCAGCACGGTGATCGCCAGCGGCAGCACGAGCTCCACCATCGCCTGCCACGACCAGGCCGGGGTGACGAGCAGCGGGGCCGCGACCCAGCCGCTCAGGTCGCCGCCGCCGGCACCGCGGCTGCCGGTCAGCAGCACCGCGGCCACCCCGGCCAGCAGCGCCCCGAGCACCGGCGGGAGCCGCCGTCCCGCGGCGGGCCAGGCGGCGAGCAGCACGAACACCGCGATCATCGGGACGGCCACGGCGCCGTCGTCGGTGACCGAGTCGACCAGCCCGGTGCCGAACCCGAGGAAGACCCCGGCCACCATCGCCATCACGATCGGCATCGGGACGGCGGCCATGGCCGTCCGGATCCAGCCGGACAGGCCCAGCACCAGCATCAGCAGGCCGGTCACGAGGTAGGCGCCGACGACCTCGGCCAGGCTCAGGTGGCCCAGCGCCTGTCCGACCAGGACGGTGCCGGGGATCGTCCAGAAGAACCCCAGCGGCTGCCGGTAGACCCAGCACATCAGCACCGTGAGCAGGCCGTTGGCGAAGAACACCCCGAACAGCCAGGACGCCAGCTCCCGGCCGCCGAGTCCACCCTGGACACCGGCGGCCAGGATGACGGCGATCGGCCCGGTCGCCGCGAAGATCAGCCCGATCAGGCCGTTGGCCGCGTACTGCGGCCCCAGATCACGCAGCACCTGCCGCGGCCCCGGCAGGGCGCGCGGCGGGCGCTCGAAGCGCGGCTCCGTACTCATGCCCCGTGCAACCCCTCCCGTGGTCGCCCGGTAGTGCACACGATCGTCCCGGCGCGTGCCCCGGGCGAATGCCCAGTCCTGCCCCAGGGGGGTCCGGACGTCAGGACCGGCGCCGGTCCACCAGCCGCTGCAGCTTGCCGACCGACCGCTCCAGGGTGTCCGGGTCGACGAGCGAGCAGGTCACGGTCACCCCGATGGTCTCCTTCACCGCCCGCACGAGCTCCGCCGCGGCCGCCTCGCGCCGCTCGGCGGGGGTGTCGTGCCGCGCCTCGACCCGCACCGACAGCACGTCCATCCGCTGCTCGGTCGACAGCTCGAGCTGGAAGTGCGGCGCGCAGCCCGGGGTGCGCAGCACGATCTCCTCGATCTGGGTCGGGAAGAGGTTCACCCCGCGCAGGATGATCATGTCGTCGGACCGGCCGGTGATCTTGGCCATTCGCCGCATCTGCGGCCGGGCGGTGCCCGGGAGCAGCGTCGTCAGGTCCCGGGTGCGGTAGCGGATGATCGGCAGCCCCTCCTTGGTGAGGCTGGTGAACAGCAGCTCGCCCTCCTCCCCGTCCGGCAGCGGATCACCGTCGAGGGGATCGACGACCTCGGGCAGGAAGTGGTCCTCCCAGATGTGCAGGCCGTCCTTGGTCTCCACGCACTCCTGCGAGACCCCCGGCCCCATCACCTCGGACAGGCCGTAGATGTCGACCGCGTGGATGCCGGTGCGCTCCTCGATCTCGGCCCGCATCCGCTCGGTCCACGGCTCCGCGCCGAAGATGCCGATCCGCAGCGACGTCGCGCGCGGGTCGATCCCCTGCCGGTCGAACTCGTCGAGCAGGGTGAGCATGTAGCTCGGCGTCAGCATGATCACCTCGGGTTCGAAGTCGGTGATCAGCTGCACCTGCCGCGGGGTCATGCCGCCGGAGACGGGGATCGCCGTCGCGCCGAGCTTCTCCACGCCGTAGTGCGCACCCAGACCGCCGGTGAACAGCCCGTACCCGTAGGCGACGTGCACCCGGTGCCCGGGCCGCCCGCCCGCCGCCCGGATCGAGCGGGCCACCAGCGTCGCCCAGTTGTCGATGTCGCCCGCGGTGTACCCGACGACCGTGGGCCGCCCGGTCGTCCCGGACGACGCGTGGATCCGCGCGATCCGCTCCCGCGGCACCGCGAACATGCCGAACGGGTAGGTCTCGCGCAGGTCGGCCTTGGTCGTCGTCGGGAACCTCGCGATGTCGCGGAGCTCGCGGCAGTCGTCCGGGTGCACGCCGTGCGCGTCGAACCGGGCGCGGTAGTGCGGGACGTTGTCGTAGGCGTGCCGCAACGTCCACTGCAGACGGCTCAGCTGCAGCGCCCGGAGCTCGTCGACCGACATCCGCTCGGCCGGGTCCAGGAGCTCGGCCGGCGGCGCCTGGCCCGGGCGCTTCGTCGCGATGGTCACCGTGCCGCCTCCGGGTCCTGCTTCGCCACGAGGGTGAGGACGTCGTAGCGGGCGACGGACTCGCCGTCCTGCCGGGTGACGTCGGCGTCCCAGCGGACCTCGCCGTAGCCGGCGGACTCGCGCGGGGTGATCTGCTTGCAGGTCAGGGTCACGGTGAGCTCGTCGTCGAACCGGACCGGGGTGAGGAACCGCAGCCCGTCGACGCCGAAGTTCGCCAGCACCGGCCCCGGGTCGGGGTCGACGAACAACCCCGCCGCCAGCGACACGACCAGGTAGCCGTGCGCGACCCGCTGCCCGAACAGCGGGTTCGCCGCGGCCGCCTCGTCGTCCATGTGCGCGTAGAACGTGTCCCCGGTGAACTCGGCGAAATGCTCCACGTCGGCCTGGCTGACCCGGCGCGGGCCGGCGACCAGGCAGTCCCCGGGGCGCAGCTGCTCGAGGTGCTTGCGGAACGGGTGCACGCCGTCGTCGTGGCGTCGTGCGCCGGCCACCCAGCGGCCGGTGATCGCGGCCAGGGAGTCCGGGTCGGCCTGGACCGCGGTGCGCTGCATGTGGTGGAACACGCCGCGGACCCCGCCCATCTCCTCGCCGCCGCCTGCCCGGCCGGGCCCGCCGTGCACGAGCTGGGGCAACGGCGAGCCGTGCCCGGTGGACTCCGCGCCGTCGCGGGCGTTGAGCACGTGCACGCGGCCGTGGAACGGGGCGATCCCCAGCACCACCTCGCGCACGAACTGCGGGTCGGCACTGACCACGGACCCGGCGAGGCTGCCCTGCCCGCGGGCCGCGTAGTCGATCAGTTGCGCGGTCGAGTCGTAGGGCAGCACCGTCGCCACCGGGCCGAACGCCTCGACCTCGTGCGGCTCGCCCCGCTCCGGGTCGCCGACCAGCAGCAGCGGCGAGACGAACGCGCCGCGGTCGGCGTCGGCCCCGACGACCTCGACCCGGTCGGGGTCACCGAACACGACCCGACCGGCGTCGCGCAGGGCCTTCACGCTGCGCCGGACCTCCTCGCGCTGGTCGAGGCTCGCCAGCGCACCCATCCGGACACCCTCGGCATCGGGCGCGCCGACGACGATCTTCGCCAGTCGCTCCGACGCCGCCTCGACCACGGCGTCCACCCGGTCGCGGGGTACGAAGGCCCGGCGGATCGCGGTGCACTTCTGCCCGGCTTTGACCGTCATCTCGGTGGTCAGGGCCTTGACGAACAGGTCGAACTCCTCGGTCCCGGGCGAGGCGTCCGGGCCGAGCGCGGCCAGGTTCAGCGAGTCCGCCTCGGCGGAGAAGCGCACCGCATTGCGCACCAGCGCAGGGTGGCTGCGCAGGGTCTGCGCGGTCGCCGCGGACCCGGTGAACGACACCAGGTCCTGTCCGGTGAGGTGTTCGAAGCAGTCCCCCAGCCCGCCCGCGACGAACTGCACCGCGCCGTCCGGCAGCAGTCCGGAGTCGACGATCAGCTCGACCAGTTTCGCGGTCAGGAACGCGGTCGGCGTCGCCGGCTTGATCAGCGTGGGCACGCCGGCGAGGAACGCCGGGGCGAGCTTCTCCAGCGGCCCCCACACCGGGAAGTTGAACGCGTTGACCTGCACCGCGACCCCGTGCAGCGGGGTCAGGACGTGCTGGCCGAGGAACGTCCCGCCCCGGCCCAGCGCCTCGACGTCACCCTCCACGTGGATCGTGTCGTTGGGCAGCTCGCGCTTGGCCTTCGAGGCATAGGCCAGCAGGACACCGATGCCGCCGTCGACGTCGAACTTCGAGTCGCCGAGCGTCGCCCCGGTGCGCTTCGAGACGGCGTAGAGCTCCTCGCGGTGTTCACGCAGGTGTCCGCCGAGCGCCTTGAGCAGCGCCGCACGCTGGTGGAAGGTGAGCGCGCGCAGCGCGGGCCCGCCGGTGCGGCGGCCGTACTCGAGGGCCCCGCCGAGGTCGAGGCCGTCGGTACTCGTCCGGGCGATCTCCTCCCCGGTCACCGCGTCGTACAGCGGGCGCCCGTCCCCGGTCCCGGTCCGCCAGGAACCGGAGAGGTGGCTGCGGAGCAGGGTCATCGGCTGCGCCATCGGCAGGGCCTCCGTCGTCGCTCTTCACTGAACCGACCGTTCGTTCGGCTGGGGACGCTAGCACTCCGGACGGCCGTTGGGGAGGCCCTTCGCGGCGCGGACCCGAGACCGATCGTTCGGTCGGCAGCTAGGGTGACCGGATGGCCGACACCTCCCCCGAGCCCGCCGTCCTCGTCACCCGCGACGACACCGACCCCGCCGTCGCCGTGGTCACGCTGAACCGGTCCGCGAAGTACAACGCGCTGTCCGTCGAGCTCAAGGAGGCGCTGCTCCCGGCGATCGCCGAGGTGGCCGGGGACGAGTCGGTCCGCGCCGTGGTGCTCACCGGGTCCAGGAAGGCGTTCTGCGTCGGGCAGGACCTGGGCGAGCACGCGAGCGCGCTGGAGCGCGACGCGGCCACCGCGTTCGACACCGTCCGCGAGCACTACAACCCGCTGGCCCTGGCGATCAGCGGGGCGCCGAAGCCGGTGATCGCCGCGATCAACGGGCCGTGCGTCGGCGCCGGGCTGGGGCTGGCGCTGGCCGCCGACCTGCGCGTCGCCGCCGAGGGGTTGAAGTTCTCCACGGCGTTCACCGCGATCGGCCTGACCGCCGACACCGGCCTGTCGGCGAGCCTGGCGCACGCGGTCGGTGTCTCGCGGGCGACCGAGCTGCTGCTGCTCGGCGAGCAGTTCACCGCCGACGACGCGCGCAACTGGGGGCTGGTGCGGGACGTCGTCCCGGCCGAGCAGGTCCTCGAGACCGCGCTGGTGCTCGCCCGGACGCTGGCGACCGGGCCGACCCGCGCCTACGCCGAGGTGAAGAGCGCGATCCGGTTCGGCGCGGTCAACGAGCTGCCGGCCGTGCTCGAGCACGAGGCCGACGCCCAGGCCCGGCTGGCCACCACCGCCGACCACCAGCGCGCGGTCGCGGACTTCCTCGCCAAGAAGAAGCCGACCTTCGAGGGCCGCTGAGTGAGCTCCCCATCGGGCACCGCGACACCGGGCTTCGCGACACCGGGCACCGCGGCACCGGGCACCGCGACACCGGGCACCGCGGCACCGCACCGGACGCCGCCGGCCGGCACCGGCGAGGAGGACGCGTGAGCCAGGCACCGGCGAAGCGGGCGCGCCGCCCCAGCGGCGGACGCGAGCAGCTGCTCGAGACCGCGGTCGGCGAGTTCATCACCCGTGGCTACGACGCGACCTCGATGGAGGACCTCTCGCGCGCCGCGGGGATCACGAAGTCGTCGTTCTACCACCACTTCGCCGGCAAGGAGGCCCTGCTGCGGGCCGCCCTCGAACGCGCGGTGGACGGGCTGTTCGGGGTGCTCGACCTGCCTGCCGCCCGCGACGGGAGCCCGGCGCAACGGCTGCACGTGATCCTCGCCGAGCAGGTGCGGGTCCTCATGACCGAGCTGCCGTACGTGACCCTGCTGCTGCGGGTGCGCGGCAATACCGAGACCGAGCGGTGGGCGCTGGAGCGCCGGCGCTCGTTCGACGCGGCGATCACGGCCCTGGTGCGCGACGCCGTCGACGCCGGGGAGGTCCGCGCCGACATCGACCCGGCCCTGGCCGCCCGGCTGCTCTCGGGCCTGGTGAACTCGATCGTCGAGTGGTACCGCCCGAACCGTCCCGGCACCGCCTCGCTGCCCGAGGACGTGGTCCGCGCCGCCTTCGCCGGGATCGTCCCCGCCCCCTGAGCGACCGAGTGTCACCCGAGTGCAGTGATGCGTGCACTCAGGTGACACCCGACATCAGAGGGAACCGGGCGGAGCCGGGCATCGTCCAAGGACGCATGGAACTCGGACGACCGTTCCGCGGGACGCACGCGATCGCCGCGGGTGAGATCAGCAAGGGAGCACTGCGCGGCGCGCGGTTCCGCCGCCTGTTCCAGGACGTCTACCTCCACGCCGAGGTCGAGCTGACCTACCTGCTGTGGTGCGAGGCGGCGGCACTGGCGGTGCACGCCACCAGCGACTCGCGCACCGGCCCGCTGGACGTCGGTGCCGGCGCCCTCGCCGGCTGGTCGGCCGCGGAGATGCTCGGGGCCGCCTGTGCGCCCGCCGGCGTCCCGGCGGAGGTGCTCATCGGCGTCGGGAACCGGCGGGCCCAACCGGGACTCGTCGTCCACCGGGCACGCGCACTCCCCCACGAGATCCGCAGCGGCGTCCGCATCCCGATCCCCGGACGTCGGCGCCGCTACGTCGCCGGCCGGACGGTACGCACCCTCTCGCCGCTGCGCACCGCGTTCGATCTCGCGACCCGCGAGGGACGGATCGAGGCGATCATCGCGCTGGACGCCCTCGCACGGGTCGGCGGGTTCGCTCCCGTGCAGGTCCTCGAACTCGTCCACGACCATCCCCTCGCCCGGGGTGTCCGTCGGCTTCCCGAGCTGGTCGCACTGGCCGACCCGCTCGCCGAGTCGCCGATGGAGACCCGAGTACGCCTCGCGCTGCACGACGGCGGGCTACCCGCACCCGTGCTCCAGTTCCCGGTCGGCGAGTACCGGCTCGACCTGGCCTACCCCGACGTACTCCTCGGCATCGAGTACGACGGCGCACACCACCGCGATCCCCGGCAGGCCCGCGTGGACCTCGCCCGCCAACAGTTCCTGACGGCCCGGGGCTGGCACATCCTGCGCCCGTCCGCCGAGGACACCATCCACCATCCGCCCCGGGTCGCCGGCCACGTCGCTCACGAACTCACCCAGCGCCACGCCAATGTCGGACGACGAGCACCTGCGTGACATTCGCCGAGCCGTCCAGCAGCGGGACCTGCCGAATGCCACGCAGGGGTCGTGGCTCGAGCATCTGCGTGACATTCGGTGTGGGGTTGCGCGGGCCGCGGCGGTGAGCCACACTCGTAGCCGAACGAACATTCGGTACGGAGGTGTCCAGTGACGAGCACCGCGCCATCCCCGGCGGAGCTGGAGGAACGCTTCGACGCGACGATCGCGGCGGACCAGCGGATCGAGCCGCGGGACTGGATGCCCGAGGCGTACCGGAAGAGTCTGATCCGCCAGATCGCCCAGCACGCGCACTCCGAGATCATCGGGATGCAGCCGGAGGGCAACTGGCTGCTGCGGGCCCCGTCGTTGCGGCGCAAGGCGATCCTTCTCGCGAAGGTGCAGGACGAGGCCGGGCACGGCATGTACCTCTACGCGGCGGCGGAGACGCTCGGGGTGGACCGCGAGGAGCTCACCGAGAAGCTGATCGACTCGCGGCAGAAGTATTCGTCGATCTTCAACTACCCCACGCTGTCGTGGGCCGACATCGGCGTCATCGGCTGGCTGGTCGACGGCGCGGCGATCTGCAACCAGGTCCCGCTGTGCCGGTGCTCCTACGGTCCCTACGCCCGCGCGATGATCCGGATCTGCAAGGAGGAGTCGTTCCACCAGCGGCAGGGCTACGAGTCGCTGCTGGCGCTGGCGAACGGCACCGAGGCGCAGCGGGAGATGGTGCAGGAGTCCACGAACCGGTGGTGGTGGCCGTCGCTGATGATGTTCGGGCCGGCCGACGGCGACTCCCCCAACACCCGCCAGTCGATGGAGTGGGGCATCAAGCGCCACACGAACGACGAGCTGCGCCAGCGGTTCGTGGACATGACCGTCCCGCAGGCCGAGGCCCTCGGGGTCACGCTGCCCGACCCGGACCTGCGGTGGAACGACGAGCGCGGCGCCTACGACTTCGGCGAACCCGACTGGTCGGAGTTCAAGGCGGTGATCTCCGGGGCCGGCCCGGCGAACCGGCAGCGGCTGGCGCACCGGCGCCGCGCCCACGAGAACGGGGCCTGGGTGCGCGAGGCGGCCCGGGCGTACGCGGACAAGCAGGCGGCACGAGCGGAGGCCGGGGCATGAGTGGGCAGGACATGAACCCGCAGGACGTGACCCCGGAGGGTGGGCACGGAGCCGTGCCCACCGCGGGGGTCGAGACCGGCGCCGACACGAAGCCGGCCCGCCGGACCTGGCCGCTCTACGAGGTGTTCGTGCGCGGCAAGCGCGGGCTCAACCACGTCCACGTCGGCTCGCTGCACGCCGCCGACGACGAGATGGCGCTGCACAACGCCCGCGACGTCTACACCCGCCGCAACGAGGGCGTCTCGATCTGGGTGGTGCGCGCCGACGCCATCGCCGCGTCGAGCCCGGACGAGAAGGACCCGTTCTTCGCCCCGAGCGCGGACAAGGTCTACCGGCACCCGACCTTCTACGCGATCCCGGAGGAGGTGCCCCACCTGTGAGCGCCCACGTGCAGGACGAGGACGCCACCAACGCGTACCAGTCCCTCGCCGGCAGCGTCGACCACGACGACCCGCGCTGGGCGTTCGGCTCCGGCTTCGAGGACATGGAGGCCGACCTGACGGCCCCCGTACCCGACGGCGCCGACCCGGCCGACCTGGCCGCGTACTGCCTGATGCTCGGCGACGACGCGCTGGTCTACAGCCACCGGCTCACCGAGTGGGTCTCGCACGCGCCCGAACTCGAGGAGGAGGTCGCGCTGGCCAACACCGCGCTCGACCTGCTCGGCCAGGCCCGGGTGCTGCTGGCCCGGGCCGGCCACGTCGAGGGTCTCGTCCCCGGCGGCACGGCCCGCGACGAGGACGCGCTGGCCTACTGGCGCGAGGTCGGCGAGCTGCGCAACGTCGCGCTCGCCGAGCCGTCCGACGACCTCGACTTCGCCCGCGCGATCGCCCGGCTGCTGGTGTTCTCCACGTGGCGGATCGCGCTGCTGCACCCGCTGCGCGACTCCGCCGACCCGGTGATCGCCGCGGTCGCCGCGAAGGGGGTCAAGGAGGTCACCTACCACCGCGACCACGCGGCCCGCTGGACGCTGCGCCTGGGCGACGGCACCGCGGAGTCACGGGCGCGGATGCAGGACGCGCTGGAGTGGGTGTGGCCGTTCCTCGAGGAGCTGTTCCGCACCAGTGACGAGGAACGACGCCTGGTCGCGGCCGGTGTGGCCGTCGACCCGGCCGGTACGCGTGCCGAGGTCGACGAGGTGCTCGACCGGGTGCTCGACCGCGCCACGCTGACCCGCCCGGAGGCCCCCGGCATGGGCACCATCGGCGGCCTCGGCGGGCGCCAGGGCGTGCACACCGAGAAGCTCGAGCACGCAGTGCTGGTGATGCAGAGCCTCGCCCGCAAGCACCCGGGGGCGACATGGTGACCGGTCTCGACCTCGGTGCCCGCGGCGTCGTCGCGCAGGTCGTCGACCCCGAGATGCCGATGCTCACCCTGGACGACCTCGGCGTGATCCGCTCGGTGTCCGAACAGGACGGCGGGGTGACGGTGACGATCACGCCGACGTACTCCGGCTGCCCGGCGATCGAGGAGATGCGTGCGGACATCACCCGTGCCCTCACCGGTGCCGGGTACGGGCCGGTCGAGGTGCGCACCGTCCTGTCCCCCGCGTGGAGCACCGACTGGATCAGCGAGGCCGGGCGGCGCAGGCTCGCCGAGGCCGGTGTCGCCCCGCCGGGCCGCGCGCCCGCGCAGGTCGACGGGCCGGTCCCGCTCACCCTCGAGGCCCCCTCGACCGTGGTGCGCTGCCCGCAGTGCGGGTCGCCGGCCACCGAGGAGTTCTCCCGCTTCGGCCCGACCGCCTGCACGGCGCTGCGCCGGTGCACGGCGTGCCGGGAACCCTTCGAGCACATGAAGGAGATCTGAGGGTGCGCGAGCATCACAGCGAGCTCCAGCGAGCGAGGAGCAGCCGGACCCCGCGAGCGAGGAGCGCAGCGCACCCTCGGATCGACCCGACGGACAAGGAGGTCTGAGGGTGCGTGCGAATTCCACCGGTGGCGCGCTCCTGGCGGCCCCGGAGCCCCTCCCGGCCGGCTTCCACCGGCTCGTCGTGTCCGAGGTGGACCGTCTGTGCGACGACGCGGTCGCGGTCACGTTCGACGTCCCGGACGACCTGCGCGAGCACTACACGTTCCGCCCAGGCCAGTACCTGACCCTGCGCATGCGGACCGCCGACGGCGAGGAGCGGCGGTCGTACTCGATCTGCTCGCCGGCCGGGAGCGCCCCGCGGGTGGGGGTGCGCCGGGTCGACGGCGGGCTGTTCTCGGCGTGGCTGGTCGACGAGGCCGCGCCGGGCGACATCGTCGAGGTCGGCCCACCGGCCGGGGGGTTCACCCCGGACCTCGCCGCCGGCACGCACCACGGGCTGGTGGCGGCGGGCTCGGGCATCACCCCGGTGCTGTCGATCGCGGCGTCGCTGCTCGCGGCGCACGACGACACCCGCGTCACGCTGATCTACGGCAACCGCCGCAGCGACACGGTGATGTTCACCGAGGAGATCGCCGACCTCAAGAACGCCCACGGCCCGCGGCTGCACCTGCTGCACGTGCTGTCCCGTGAGCCCACCGAGGCCGAGATCGTCAACGGCCGGCTCGACGCCGACCGGCTGCGCACGCTGCTGACAGCCCTGGTGGACGTCGACGGCGTCGACGAGTGGTGGCTGTGCGGGCCGCTCGGGATGACCGAGGACGCCGTCACCGTGCTCGGGGAGCTCGGTGTCGGGCGCAGGCGGGTGCACCGCGAGCTGTTCTACGTCGACGAGCCGCCGCCGGAGCTCGTCCGCCCCGACGAGCGGGTGGCCCGGGCCGGTGACGCCGAGGTCACCGTCGTCCTCAACGGACGGTCGACCACGCTGTCGCTGCCCCGGGAGGAGTCCGTGCTGGACGCCGCCCAGCGGGTCCGCGGTGATCTGCCGTTCGCCTGCAAGGGCGGGGTCTGCGGGACGTGCCGGGCGCGGGTGACCGCCGGCGAGGTCGACATGCGACGCAACTTCGCACTGGAGGACGACGAGGTCGAGGCCGGCTTCGTGCTGACCTGCCAGACGCGGCCGGTGTCCGGGACCGTGACCGTCGACTACGACGCCTGACGGCCCGTGAGTGGTTATCGCGGTTGGAGCCACGATAACCACTCACGGGTGGCGTGGGCGGGTGGGCGGGTGGGTAGGCGAGCGGAGACCCCTGGAGGTGCCCGACGTGTCCACACCAACCCCACGCATCGTCGTGCTCGGCGGCGGGTTCGCCGGATTCCACGCCGCACGCACGCTCTCCCGCCGGCTGCGCGGCAAGGCCGACATCGTGCTGGTGAACTCCACCGACTACTTCCTCTACCTGCCGCTGCTGCCGCAGGTGTCCTCCGGCGTGCTCGACCCGCGCCGGATCACGGTCCCGCTGGCCGCGTCGCTGCGCGGGGTGCGCGTGAAGCTCGGCCAGGTCCGCGAGGTCGACCTCGACGGCCACACCGTCTGCTACACCGACCCCGAGGGCGGTGAGCACGAGCTCGGGTACGACCGGCTGGTCGTGGCGATCGGGAGCGTGAACAAGCTGCTGCCGGTGCCGGGCATCGCCGAGCACGCGCACGGCTTCCGGGGCATGCCCGAGGCGCTGTACCTGCGCGACCACATCCTGGGCCAGCTCGAGATGGCCGTCGACACCGAGGACCCCGTCGAGCGCGCCGCGCGGTGCACGTTCGTCGTGGTGGGCGCCGGCTACACCGGCACCGAGGTCGCCGCGCAGGGCGCGTTGCTGACCGAGCAGGTGGCCCGGGACCACCCCGAGTTGGAGGGGCAGCCGATCCGCTGGCTGCTGCTCGACGTGAAGCCGCGGGTGCTGCCCGAGCTGGACGAACGGCTGTCCCGGACCGCGACCCGGGTGCTGCGCCGGCGCGGGGTGGAGCTCCGCACCGGCACCTCGGTCGCCGAGGCGACCGCGGAGGGGGTACGGCTGAGCACCGGCGAGTCGCTGCCGACCCGCTCGTTGATCTGGTGCGTCGGGGTGCGGCCGGACCCGCTGGTCACCGACCTCGGGCTGCCGGTCGAGCACGGACGGATCGTGGTCGACCCGTACCTGCAGGTCGAGGGGCACGAGGACGTGTACGCCTGCGGTGACGCCGCCGCGGTGCCCGATCCCGGCAACCCCGGCTCGTCGACGCCGATGACCGCCCAGCACGCGGTGCGGCACGGCCGGACGGCCGCCCGCAACGTCGCCGCGTCGCTCGGGCACGGGACCCGGTCGCCGTACCGGCACCGGGACCTGGGCTTCGTGGTCGACCTCGGCGGGCGCGACGCGGCCGCCAACCCGCTGCACGTGCCGCTCGCCGGGCCGCCCGCCCGGGCCGTGACCAGCGGATACCACCTGATGGCGATGCCGGGCAACCGGATCCGGACCGGCGTCGAGTGGCTGCTGGACCGGGTGCTGCCCCGCCAGCGGGTGCACCTCGGACTGGTGCAGCCCGACGAGGTGCCGCTGGACACCGCCTCGCCGGAGGTCGCCGCCGTGGACGACCGCCGCTGAGGCGAGCCCGCTCGCCACCCCGGGTGGCGACCGCCGACCGGCCGGGCGCTGCCGAGCCGCGGCGTGGCCCGACGGCCGCTCACCCCAGCCCGAACTCGCGGATCTTGCGGTAGAGCGTGGTCCGTCCGATGCCCAGCGCGGCCGCGGCTCGGCTGCGGTTGCCGCCCGCGGCCCGCAGCGCCTCGGCGACCGCGGACCGTTCGGCGGAGGCGAGCAGGCCGGACGGGGCGCGGCCGGGTCCGGCCAGTGCCGCGGGCAGGTCCACCGGTTCGACGACGCCGCCGCGGGCCCGGCGGGCCAGCGCGATGACCGTCGTGGCCAGCTCCGCGACCTCCCCCGGCCAGTGCCAGGCCAGCAGCCGGTCCCAGGTCGCCGGGGCGAACCGGGTGCCGCGCTCCGGTGCGGGCAGCCCGGCGAGGATCTCGCGGACCAGTACCGGGAGCCGGTCGCGGCACCGGGCCAGCGCGGGCAGCTCCACCGTCGTCGCGACCCCGCCGAGCAGCCCCAGCACACCGTCGTCCGCCCCGGCCGGGTCCACGGTGAACGCGAGCGGCCCCGGCGTCTCGGCCAGCCGCCGGACCTGCGGCAACGCGGCCGCGGGCAGCTGCTGCAGCCGGCGCACCAGCAGCCCGCGGCCCTGCGCGAGCGCACCGCGCGCGCCGGTCCAGTCCGGGTCCGTCCCGGCGTCGAGCACCAGCGGCTCCCCGGCTCCCAGCCGGGCGAGCACCCGGCGGGCGGTGTGCGCCTTCCCGGTACCGGCGGCGCCGGCGACCACGACCCGCTCGCCCAGGTCCAGCGCGGTGTGCAGCGCGCCGGCGACCGCCGGATCGGGGTGCAGGGGCGCGGGCACCGGACCGGTGAGGACGCGGGCCGGCGCCGGGTCGTCGGCCGGGCGCCGTCCGGGCAGCAGCCGCACGCAGTACGCCGGCGGCCCGCCGTCGTCGAGCCGCTCGACGACGGCGTCGTGCGGGCCGTCCGCCAGCGGCACCCGCATCCGCGCGACGCCGGGGCGTGCGTGCTCGGCGAGGAAGGGCCAGAGGACGGGGTGCAGCTCGGGACCGCTGTGGGCCAGCCCGGCGCCGTTGGCCAGCACGGTGTCCTCGTCGACGACGAGCGCCGCAGTCCCGGCCCGCTCGACGGCGAGGTAGGCGTCGACCAGGCGGCGCCGCCGCTGCCCGCCCTCCTCGGCGACCCGCGCCTCGATCTGGCGCCCGATGTCGCCGGCCAGCACGGTCATCAGCGGGTGCACGTCGCGGACCGAGCAGGCCAGCGAGAACGAGCCCAGCAGCCGCCCGGTCCCCGGTTCGACGATCGGGGTCCCGGCGCAGGTCAGGTCCTCCAGCAGCGGGTGGTAGTGCTCGGGGCCGCGGACGAGCACCGGGCGGCGTTCCACCAGCACTGTCCCGAGCCCGTTGGTGCCGATCGACTGCTCGGAGAAGTCGAACCCCTCGGCCGCGTACGCCCGGTCCATGGCGTCGCGCTGGCGGCGCACCTCGACGTGGCGCACGACGATCCGCCCGGTCGCGTCGGAGAGCACCATCGCCACCGGCACGTCGGCGAAGCTGTCGCGCAGCCGCGCCAGCACCGGCTCGGCCGCCCGGAACAGGGCGGGCGACACGTCCTCGGGCTCGCGGTAGGCGATGGTCGCCGGACCGACCGGGACCTGCTCGCCCACGCAGCGCCGCCAGCTGCGTTCGATCAGCTGCGGCACGCCGGCGGCACCCGGCGGCACCACCAGCAGGCCGCCGTCGAGCAGGGCCTCGCGGCTGCGCCGTGTCCGGTCCCGCTGCGCGGGGTCGAGCACCGGCGGCCGGCCCGCGGCCCCGCCCGGTGCCGGTCGGTCTCCGTCTGCACGCATCGTCGCTCCGTCGGTCGGTCGCCCCGTCGCTCCGCGGGCGGCCCGCGGCACCCGCGCCCCGGGCCGCCGCGTCCACCGTGTCCCTGCCGGCCGTGTGCCCGTCCCACCGTGCCGCACGGCCCGCCCGCGGGGGAAGCGGTGATCCCGGTGCCCGCCCGGCGCGGGCACCGGGACCGCCGGGTCAGGCGCCGCTCAGGGCGAACCCCGGATAGCCCTCGGCCCGCTCGCTCGCCAGCTCGCCGCGGTAGGCGCCGATGCCCGCCATGTAGAACATCACCGCCCGCCGTTTGCCCGGGATGTTCGCCCCGAAGATCCACGAGTCGGCCTTCGGGAACAGCGTGGCGTCGGCGATCTCGCCGCAGGTCCGGCTCCACGCCTGCTCCGCCTCCGCGGTCGGCTCGATCGTCGGGGCCCCGCGGCCGCGGGCGTCCGCGACGAGCCCGGCGATCCACTCCACCTGGGACTCGATGCTCGGCGGGAGGTTGGTGAACGGGCCGTTCGGTCCGAGGATCATGAACATGTTCGGGAACCCGGCCGTGGTCACGCCCAGGTAGCTCGCCGGACCGTCGGCCCAGTGGTCCTGGATGGACCGTCCACCCCGGCCACGGATGTCCATCCGCACGTAGTTGCCGTCGACGGCGTCGAACCCGGTCGCGAGCACCAGCACGTCGAGCTCGCAGAACGTGCCGTCGGCCAGCCGCACCCCGCCCGGCTCGACCGCGGCGACCGGGTTCTCCTTGACGCTGTGCAGCGTCACGTTCTCCCGGTTGTAGGTCTCGTAGTAGCCGCTGTTGCACAGCGGCCGCTTGGCGTAGAGGTCGGTCGGGGTGAGCAACCGGGCCGTCTCCGGGTCGTCGACGATCTCGGCGATCTTGCCCCGGATGAACCGGGCCGCCTCCTCGTTGGCCTGCGCATCGGTGGCGATGTCGCAGAACGTGCCGAACATGAACCGGAAGCCGTTGCCGATGTCCCAGTTCTCCTGGAACACCCGCTCCCGCTCGGCGGCCGACACGCTCATCGCCGGGACGGCGCTCTCCTCGAACCCGAACGCGACGACCGAGTTGCGGACCTGGTCCCAGATCGCGTCGTAGCGGGAGCGGACGTCGTCCAGATAGGCCTGGTCGACCGGCCCGTTGCCGGACGGGACGCTGTACTGCGGGCTGCGCTGGAACACCGTCAGGTGCTCCACCCGGGGTGCGGCGGCGCAGATGAACTGCGTCCCGGTCGACCCCGTGCCGATCACCCCGACCCGCCGTCCGTCGATCTCGAGGTCCTCGGGCCAGGCGCCGGTGTGCGCGAGCGTGCCCGCGAACGTGTCGATCCCGGGGATGTCCGGGGTGTTGATCCGCGAGAGCAGCCCGAGCGCGGTGACGACGTAGCGGGCGACGATCCGCTCGCCGGTGCCGGTGTGCAGCGTCCACAGCTCGGTGGCCTCGTCGAAGTGCATCGCCTCGACCCCGGTGTGCAGCCGGATGTCGCGGCCGAGGTCGTGCCGTTCGACGACGGCCTCGAGGTAGCGCAGGATCTCCGGCTGGTCCAGGTAGCGCCGGGGGTACCCCCACTCCTGGAGCAGCTGCTCGTCGAAGGAGTACCGGTACACGAAGCTCTCGGTGTCGGACATGGCCCCGGGGTAGCGGTTCCAGTACCAGGTGCCGCCGACCCCGCCGGCCCGGTCCACGCACAGCACGGACAGGCCGACCTCGTCGCGCAGCTTCTTGAGCATGTAGATGCCGCCGAACCCGGCGCCGATCACGACGGCGTCGACGTCCGGGGTGACGATCTCGTTCTCGGACACGGGATCCCTCCTCATCCGGCGCGACGGGCGCGGTACCAGTCGGCGATCGCGGCGAGCTCGGCGTCGGCCTCGCCACCGCGCCCGGCCGCGAACGGGAACACGTGCTGCAGGCCGTCGACCACGGACAGGGTGGTGTCGACCCCGGCCACCCGCGCCCGCTCGGCGAACCGGACGGCGTCGTCGAGCAGGGCCTCGGCCCCGCCCGCGTCGAGGTACACCGGCGGGAACCCGGCGAGATCGGCGTGCAGCGGGTTGGCCAGCGGCGTCGTCGGGTCGACGGCGGGGCCGGCACCGGTGTCGCCCAGCACCCCGGCGATCATCCCCTCGAGCAGCGGGACGGTGATCAGGGCGTCGCTGTCGGCGTTGGCCTCCAGCGTCTTGCCGGAGTTGGTCATGTCCAGCCACGGCGAGAACGCGACGACGCGGCCGGGCAGCGGGCCGCCGCGCTCGCGCAGGGCGAGCGGGATCGCGATCGCCAGGTTGCCGCCGGCGGAGTCGCCCGCGGTGGTGACGTCGGCTGCCGCGATCCCCCGCTCCAGCAGGCCGCGGAACGCGGCCACCCCGTCGTCGACCTGCGCGGGGTGCGGGTGCTCGGGTGCGCGCCGGTAGTCGAGCACGAACGCGGTCGCCCCGAGGGCCGCCGCGAGGTGCCCGGCGAGCTTGCGGTGGCTGGCCGCCGAGCCCACCGCGAACCCGCCACCGTGGGTGTAGAGCACGACCTGGCCGCGGTCGGCCCCGGCCGGCAGTGCCCAGATCCCCGGCACCCCGCCGACGACGTCCTCGGCGTAGCTGACGTCGACGGGCTCGGTCGTGGCCTGGTGCCACTCGTCGAACAGGCTGCGCAGCAGCCGGATGTCGAGGTCCGGCCGGGCGGTCATCACGGCGCTCCAGTCCGCGTACAGCGCCCGCAGGGTCTCCGCCCCCGCGGAAGGCGACTCGCTCATCCCCACACTCCTTCGTGTCGGTCCGGGATCGTGCTGCTGCCGATCACGACTGTGACCGCCGTCGCACCGCCGGTGGTGTTCCGATCCGGAACACCGGCACCCGTAGGGTCACGACGGTGTTCGTGAAGGTGTGCGGCCTGCGGACGGCCGACGACGTCGCCGTGGCCTGCTCGGCGGGGGCCGACGCGGTCGGGTTCGTGATCTACCCGCCGAGTCCCCGGCACCTCGAGCCGGAGGCCGCCCGCGCGCTCGTCGCCCTGGTGCCGCCACCGGTGCTCTCGGTCGTCGTGGTCGCCGACCACACCGCGGCCGATGCCGCGCGGATCACCCGGGAGATCGGCGCGGACGTGCTGCAGCTGCACGGGCGCTACACCGCCGACGACTTCGCGGTCGCCGCCCGCGAGGGGATCCGGCTGTGGCGGGCGACCTCGCTCGCGCACGACCCCGACCTGCACGTCGGGCGCTACGGCGAGGACGTGCTGCTGCTCGACTCCCCGCGCGCCGGGTCCGGCGAGACCTGGGACGCCGAGGCCCTCGACCGGCGCCCGGACGGGAACTGGCTGCTGGCCGGGGGGCTCGACCCGGACAACGTCGCCGCCTCGGTGGACCGGGTGCGCCCCTGGGGGGTGGACGTCTCCAGCGGCGTCGAGTCCGAACGCGGCCGCAAGGACCACGCCCGCATCGCGGCGTTCGTGGCGGCCGCCAAGGGCTGAGCCCACCGAGTGTCACGCAGGTGCTCGGGACGCTGCATCTGCGTGACACCCGGCGCGAGGAGTCCTCTCCTGCCGGCACATCGCCGACGCGCCGCAGGGGTGAGCCGTCCGGCCCAGCCGCGTTGATCCTTCCGGCGCAGCACGATCGGGGCGGCGGACCGCTCACAGCGGGCCGGCGTCCGGTGACCGCGAGCGGCCGTCGGAGGGGTCAACCGCGGACGGACGCGGCCGTACGGTCGGTCTCGGAACGGTAACGGCGTTGATCCCCAGCAACGCCTCGCGCCCTCGCTCCCCGCTCCGGGCGCGGCCGCTTCCGACCGAGGAAGGACACACCTGTGCCGAGGCATACCCCCGGCGGCACGGCACGCGTCCGGCGCTCCCCGAGCCGGCCGCAGCCGTCCCGCGCTGTCGTGACCCGTGACGTCCACGGCCCCGCTCCCACCCGCCGCAGGCGGACCGGTGCCGTCGGCGTCCTGACCTCCGCGCTCGCCGGTGGCGGGCTGGCCGCCGGCCCGCTCCTCACCGGCGTCACCGCGCCGGAGGTCGACCAGCTCGCGCTGCAGTCGTTCTCCGTGCCCGAGGCCCCCGCACCGGAGGGCGCGGCGACTGCCGCCCCCACCGCATCGGCGGGGGCACTGCGGGCGCTCGCCGAGCCCCCGCCCCCGGTGGACGTCGACGAGATCGTCGGCGCCGCCACCGGCGCGGTCGACGACGCGCTGCAGGCCCGCGAGGAGCAACGCCGGGCCGCCGAGGCGGCGGCCGCAGCCGCCGCGCAGGCCGGCGGGCCGGACGACGACGAGGACTCGGGTTCGGCCCCCTCCGGCTCCGGCGGCGGCGACAGCACAGACGGAGGCGGTGGCACCGGGCCGAGCAGCTGCGCGGCCGGCACCGAGGGCATGGAGGGCGTCGCGTCGAACGTCGCCGAGGCCGGCGAGACGCTGCGGTGCATGTTCGGCGTGGACACCGTCCTGGGTATCGGCAGCCGCGGCGGCACCTCCGACCACCCCAGCGGCAAGGCGCTCGACTTCATGGTCGACTCGGCCACCGGCGACCGGCTCGCCGAGTACGCGCTGGCCAACGCCGACGCGCTCGGCGTGAAGTACGTGATCTGGGAGCAGCGCATCAACACCGGCGACGGCTGGGAGATGCAGGAGGACCGCGGCGGCGCGACCGCCAACCACATGGACCACGTGCACATCTCGTTCGACTGAGCCGAGGTGTCATGCCGGGACGCCGAGCAGCCCGGTGAGCTCGGCCAGGTCCGCGACGTGCAGGTCCGGCTCCACCGCCGCGGCCGGTGCCGGGGTCGCCCCGGTGCCGGCCCGGCCGCGGCGCCGTTCCACCCAGCAGGTCGCGAGGCCGAGCCGGTGTGCGGTGCCGATGTCGTGGTAGCGGCTCTGGGCGACGTGCAGGACCTCCTCCCGGCCGATCCCGGCGGCGTCGAGCCGGGCCAGCCCCCAGGCGAAGAACTGCGGGTCCGGCTTGTTGACGCGGACGTCGTCGACGGTGACGACGTCGTCGAACGGGTCGCCCAGGGTCCGCGCGAACGCGGCGGTGGCGGCCCGGTCGGCGTTGGTGAACGCGACCAGCCGGTGCCCGCGGTGCAGCCGGGCCAGCGCGCCGGGCGCGTCCGGGAACGCCGGCCACGTCGTGATCGACGCCCGCAGCGCCGCCGGCTCCGGCAGTCCCATCCGCCGCGAGATCGGGTCGAGCATCTGGGTGAACGGCAGCTCCGGGGTGAGCTGCTGCTGGAGGTCCTCGGCGGCCGCGAACCCCGCCAGGACCTGCTCGTCCGGCGTGGTCACCCCCTGCGCGCGGACCCCGTCGAGGATCCCGGTCTCGAAGTCGATCAACGTGCCGACCACGTCGAAGGTCAGTGCACGGAACCCGGCCATGTCGTCCTCCTCGAAGTAAACCGATCGGTATACATGGACGAGCACAGCAGACACCGGCCGCGAGGTCAACCCACCGGTCGGTATAGTCGATGGCGTGCTGGACGTCCCCGCCCCGACCACCGACGCCGGACGCCGGCTGCTCACCGCGGCGGCCGAGCTCTTCTACCGCCACGGGATCACCGCGGTCGGCGTCGCCGGGATCGCCACCGCCGCCGGGGTCACCAAGAAGACCCTCTACGACTGCTACGGCTCGAAGTCCGCGCTGGTCGCGACGTATCTGGCCGAGCGACACCGCGCCTGGTGGGCAGCACTGCAGGAGCGGGTCGACGCGGCGCCGGCACCCCGGGCACTGGCCGTGTTCGCGGCCTACCGCGACCACGGCGAGCTTCCGCTCGAGCTCGGCTGCGCGTTCCAGCGCGGCGCCGCCGAGCTGGCCGGGGACCACCCGGGCCGGGCCGTGATCGTCGCCCACAAGGCGGCTGTGCGGGCGGAGATCGAGCGCCTGCTGGTCGAGGACCTCGGCGGGGACCGCGCCGGGCTCGCCGACCACCTCGCCCTGCTCCTGGAGGGCGCGACGTTCCAGCGGGGACTCGACGGCACCCCGGACGCGCTCGACCGGGCCGCAACCCATGCCCGGTCACTGCTCGACGGCGCCCGTGTGGATACGGCTACCCCCTAGGGGTATAGTGGGCCTCGATCGAGGAGGTGGGCGATGCACGGATACGCCGACAACAAGGAAGCGCACGTCAAGCGGATGCGCCGGATCGAGGGCCAGGTCCGCGGGATCAGCAAGATGATCGAGTCGGACAAGTACTGCATCGACATCCTCACCCAGGTCTCCGCGGTCAACAAGGCGCTCGAGGCCGTCGCGCTCGGCCTGCTCGACGAGCACCTCAAGCACTGCGTCGCCGATGCCGCCGCCGAGGGCGGGGCCGTCGCCGACCAGAAGATCGAGGAGGCCAGCGCCGCCATCGCGCGCCTGGTCCGGTCCTGACCGTCCCGGCCGGGAGGAACCGCCCGCACCGCGGGCCGGCACACCGCAGACCCATCACAGGAGGTACGCACCCCATGAGCACCGCCACCTACACCGTCACCGGCATGACCTGCGAGCACTGCGTCGCCTCCGTCACCGAGGAGGTCGGCGAGATCGCCGGCGTCACCGGTGTCGCCGTCGACCTGCCCACCGGTGCCGTCACCGTCACCAGCGACGGCGACGTCGCCCCCGAGGCCGTCCGCGCGGCCGTCGAGGAAGCCGGGTACGAGGTCACCGCCGGGGCCTGAGCCCCGCCCGTCCGTTCCACCCGGCACGGGTCACGGTGTTCCACGAGCCCGCTGTGCGAGCCCGTCCACCCGCGCCGGGTCCGAGGAGAAGGACCTCCTGCCATGAGCACAGCCGCACGACTGTCCGCGTACGGCGCGGTCGTCGTCCTGCTCGGGGCCGTCGCGTTCGTCGCCGGCGCCACCCTCGGTGCCCCCACCGGGCACCTGCGTCCCGCGGCCGCCGACACCGGTCCCCCGCCGGCGCCGCCCCCGGTCCCGGCCGAGACCCCGGGCGGGCTCGCCACCAGCGAGAACGGGTACACGCTCGTCCCCGCGACGACGACGCTGCCCGCCGGGACCCCGACCGAGCTGGCGTTCCACGTCAACGGCCCGGACGGGCGCCCCGTCACCGCGTTCGACGTCGCCCACGAGAAGCGGCTGCACCTGATCCTGGTCCGGCGCGACACCGCCGGCTTCCAGCACCTGCACCCGACGATGTCGGCGGACGGGACGTGGCGCACCCCGGTGACCCTGGCCGGCGCCGGCACCTACCGGGCCTTCGCCGACATCGCGCCCACCGGGGGCACCCCGACCACGCTCGGCGTCGACCTGTTCGTCCCGGGCGAGTTCAGCCCGGTCGACCCGCAGCCGAACCGGAGGGCCACCGCACCGGGCGGCTACGAGGTCACCCTCGACGGCGAGCTGGTCCCGGGGCGGCCGGGCGACGTCACGCTCACCGTCACCCGCAACGGCGCCCCGGTCACCGACCTGCAGCCCTACCTCGGTGCCTTCGGCCACCTGGTCGCACTGCGCGGCGGGGACCTGGGGTACCTGCACGTCCACCCGGACGGCGCCCCCGGCGACGGCCGCACCGCGCCGGGCCCGGCGATCACCTTCCACGCCGAGGTCCCCTCGGCAGGCAGCTACCGGCTGTTCCTGGACTTCCGGCACGATGACGAGGTCCGCACCGTGCAGTTCACCGTCCCCACCGCTGCCGGTCACCCCACCGGCGGTGCGCCCGCTACCGTGCCCGCCCCGGAGGCGCCCGCCCCCGAGGCGCCCGGCCACGAGCACGCCGAGGGAGGCCACTGATGGCCACGACGATCCCGCAGCCCTCCGGCGCGGGCGGCACCGCAGGCACGGTGCAGGAGATCGAGCTCGCCGTCGGCGGGATGACCTGTGCCTCCTGTGCGAACCGGGTCGAGCGCAAGCTCAACAAGCTCGACGGCGTCACCGCGACCGTCAACTACGCCACCGAGAAGGCGAAGGTCACCGCGCCCGGCGGCGTGGCGACCGGCACGCTGATCTCCACCATCGAGGCCGCCGGCTACACCGCGACACCGCCGGCTCCGCCGGACGCCGGCACCGGTGACGCCGCCGCGGCCGAGGAGGGGGACGCCGCCGCACTGCTGCTGCGGGACCGGCTCGTCATCGCCGCCGTCCTGGCCGTGCCGGTGATCGCGCTGTCGATGGTGCCGGCGTGGCAGTTCGTGAACTGGCAGTGGGCGGCGTTCGTGCTGACCGTGCCGATCTGGTCGTGGTCCGGGGCGCCGTTCCACCGGGCCGCCTGGACCAACCTGCGTCACGGCGCGGCCACCATGGACACCCTGGTCTCGCTGGGGACCACGGCCGCCATGGCCTGGTCGACCTATGCGCTGTTCCTCGGCACGGCCGGGATCCCCGGCATGACCCACCCGTTCGAGCTGTCGGTCTCCCCCGGCGACGGCGCGGGCAACATCTACCTCGAGGTCGTCGCCGGGGTGATCACGTTCGTGCTGGCCGGGCGCTGGTTCGAGCTGCGCTCCAAGCGCCGTGCCGGGGCCGCGCTGCGGGCGCTGCTGGAGCTGGGCGCCAAGGACGTCGCGGTGCTCGACGCCGGCGGCGCCGAGCGCCGCGTCCCGGTCGGTGAGCTCGCGGTCGGCGACCGCTTCGTCGTCCGGCCCGGGGAGAAGATCGCGACCGACGGCGAGGTGGTCGAGGGCCGCTCGGCGGTGGACACCTCGATGCTGACCGGGGAGTCGGTGCCGGTCGAGGTGACCGTGGGCGACACGGTGGTCGGCGCGTGCGTCAACGCCGGCGGGCGGCTCGTCGTGCGGGCCTCGCGGGTCGGTTCGGACACCCAGCTCGCCCAGATGGCGGCGCTGGTCGAGAACGCCCAGAACGGCAAGGCCGCCGTCCAGCGCCTCGCCGACCGCATCTCGGCCGTGTTCGTGCCCGTCGTCATCGTCATCGCGGTGGTGACGCTCGGGTTCTGGCTCGGCGCGGGCGCCGGGGCCACCGCGGCGTTCACCGCCGCCGTCGCCGTCCTGATCATCGCCTGCCCGTGCGCGCTCGGCCTCGCCACCCCGACCGCACTGCTGGTCGGGACCGGGCGCGGCGCGCAGCTGGGCATCCTCATCAAGGGTCCCGAGGTCCTGGAGTCCACCCGCACGGTCGACACCGTCGTCCTCGACAAGACCGGCACCGTCACCACCGGGCGGATGTCGCTGACCGGGGTCCACCCCGACGACGGCGTCGACCCGGCCGAGGCGCTGCGGCTGGCCGGGGCGCTGGAGAAGGCCTCCGAGCACCCGGTGGCCGCCGCGATCGCCGCGGCCGCCGCCGAGGGCGGTGCGGGCCTGCCCGGTGTGCACGACCTGCCTGCGGTGCACGACTTCGCCAACCACGAGGGCCTCGGGGTCTCCGGCACCGTCGAGGGCCACACCGTGCTCGTCGGGCGGCCCCGGCTGCTCGAGCAGTGGTCGGTGCCGCTCGGCCCCGGGCTCGCCCGCACCGCCGAGGAGCAGGCGGCGCGCGGCGCGACCACGGTCGCCGTCGCCTGGGACGGCCGGGCCCGCGCGGTGCTCGTCGTCGCCGACACCGTCAAGCAGACCTCGGCCGAGGCCGTCGCCGAGTTCCGCCGCCTGGGCCTGACGCCGATCCTGCTCACCGGCGACAACCGGGCCGCCGCCGAGGCGGTCGCCGCCGAGGTCGGGATCGAGCCGGGGCCGGACACCGTGATCGCCGACGTGCTGCCCGCCGACAAGCTGGCGGTGATCGAGCGGCTGCAGGAGCAGGGCCGGACGGTCGCGATGGTCGGCGACGGGGTCAACGACGCGGCCGCGCTCGCCCGGGCCGACCTCGGCCTGGCCATGGGCACCGGCACCGACGTCGCCATCGAGGCCTCCGACATCACGCTGGTCCGCGGCGACCTCCGCGCCGCCGCGGACGCGGTCCGGCTCTCGCGGCGGACCCTGCGCACGATCCGGACGAACCTGTTCTGGGCGTTCGCCTACAACACCGCCGCGATCCCGCTCGCCGCCCTCGGCCTGCTCAACCCGATGATCGCGGGCGCGGCGATGGCGTTCAGCTCGGTCTGCGTGGTCACCAACAGCCTGCGGCTGCGCAGCTTCCGCGCGCACGCGGTCTGACGCGCCCGGCCCGGCCCGCATCCCCTCGGGTGCGGGCCGGGCCGGGTCGCGACGGCGTGTCTCAGGTGGCGCGCAGCGGGCGGCGGGCCGTCTCGGTCAGCCCGAGGATCGCCGGCAGCGAGACCAGCGCGAGCACCATGACGTAGAAGGCACCGACCATCGAGCTGCCGGTCACCCCGCCGAGCCAGGTCAGCACGTACGGCGCCGACCCGCCGAACAGGGCGACGGACAGGTTGTAGGTGATGCCGTGCCCGCTGACCCGCACCCGGGTCGGGAACATCTCGATCACCGTCGGGTTGATCACCGACGCGCACGCGCCCGCGGACGCCCCGAAGATCACCAGACCGATCACGATCAGCCCGAACGAGCCCGACGTGATCAGCGCGAAGGCCGGGTAGGACAGCACCAACAGCGCCACGGCACTGCCCGCGAGCACCGGGCGCCGGCCGAGGCTGTCCGAGGCGCGGGCGGCGGCGATCTGCGCCACGACGCACGCGGTCAGCGCGATCACCGACGGTGCGAACGCCTGCCAGCCCGACAGCCCGAGGCTGCTGGTGGCGAAGCTCGGCAGGTACCCGACGATCATGTAGAACGACGACGCGTTCACCGCGATGACCAGGAACGCGCGCAGCAGCAGCCGGCGCTGCTCGCTCCCGCTGAGCACCGCGGCGACCGGGTTCGCCGAACGCGCCCGTTCGGCCCGCAGGGCCTGGAAGTGCGGGGTCTCGTCGAGCTTGCTCCGCACGTAGAGGCCGATGATGCCCATCGGCAGCGCCAGCAGCAGCGGGATCCGCCAGCCCCAGGACTGCATCTGCTCCGGGCTGAGGTTCAGCAGCATGACGGCCGGCAGCACGCTGCCGAGCAGGGTGCCGAACACGGCGCCGACCGGGATCAGCCCGACCAGGAACCCCCGGCGCTCGTCCGGGGAGTGCTCGGCGACGAACGACACCGCGCCGGAGATCTCGCCACCTGCCGAGAAGCCCTGCAGGAAGCGCAGCGTGATGAGCAGGATCGGGGCGAGCACGCCGAGCGTCGCGTAGCCCGGCAGCACGCCCATCAGCGCGGTCGCCAGCGACATCATCAGCACGGTCAGCGCGAGCGTGCGCTTGCGGCCGATCCGGTCGCCGACCGCGCCCCAGACGAAGCCACCCAGTGGCCGGGCGAAGAACGCCACCGCGAAGATCGCGAGCGTGGACAGCAGCGCGGTGGACGGCGCCGCGGTCGGGAAGAACACCACCGCCAGCGTCGTGGCCAGTGCCGCGTAGACCGAGAACTCGTAGAACTCGACGAACGAGCCGACGACACCGCCGAGCACGGTGCGGCGCACGGCGCGGTCGGTGTCACCCCCCACCGGGGCGTCGACAGGGTTCATTGCGCACTCCAGGGGGGACCGACGGCGTTGTCGTGGCGGACGCCACTTCTGCGACGCTATAAACATGACTACTACTAGTCAACCGCCGGGAGCCGTATCACTCCGCGAACTGGCGTGGCCAGTGACGACGTGCACACCCTGCGATCACGAGACCGGGAACGGTCGCCGCTAGCCGCTACACTCCGGGTGTGGATCGACACGGCTGTGCTGTTCCGGCGACCGCGCGGCACGAGGTCGGCGTGGCCCTCTACACCGGCCAGGCCGGCGACCTGCGGGACGCCCCCGCGCTCGCGGCCGCCGCCGAGGAGGCCGGCTTCGACTCCTTCTGGGTCAGCGAGCACCACGGCATCCCCGACGGGTGCCTGCCCGCACCCCTGGTGCTGCTCGCCGCGCTGGCCGGCGCGACCAGCCGGATCCGCCTGGGCACCGGCCTGCTGCTCGCCCCGCTGCACCATCCGCTGCGGATCGCCGAGGACGCCGCCGTCGTCGACCGGCTCAGCGGCGGGCGGCTGGTCCTCGGCCTCGGCCTGGGCTACGCCGAGCACGAGTACCGGGCCTTCGGCGTCCCGGCGGCGGGTCGCGGCGACCGGCTCGAGAGCCTGCTGGGCATGCTGCGGCAGGCCTGGACCGGCGAGCCGTTCTCCGCCCCCGGGCTGGGCCTGCACGACGTGCGGGTCACGCCCACGCCCGCCGGGCGGATCCCGGTCTGGCTGGGCGGCTACGCGCCGCGGGCCGTCGACCGGGCGGGCCGCCTCGCCGACGGCCACCTCGTCGGCCGCGGGGAACCGGGCGTGATCGACGACGCCACGACCCACCTCGGCGCGGTGCGCGACCCCGCCGACCCCGGCTTCACCCGCGCGGTGATCGTGACGGTGGTACTCGACGAGCCCGGTGGCGGCGCCGCGTCGGCCCGGTCCGCGTTCGCCGCCCAGCAGCGCATGTACGAGTCCATCCAGGACGGCCGGAACGTCTACTCCGGCCTGACCGGAACCGGCACCGGGGGCGGCGGCGAGGACGGGGACGGCGCCGGGGGCGGCCTGCTGCTCGGGTCGGTCGACGAATACGTCCAGGTCGCCGGCTCCGCCGACGAGGTCGTGCGCGGCATCGACGCCGTGTTCGAGCGGCTGTCGGGGTGGGCCCGGGTGCACGTGATCCTGCGCGTGCTGTTCCCCGAACCCGACCCCGCGGTGCAGCTCGCCCGGATCCGCACGCTCGGCCGCGACGTCCTCCCGCGGCTGGCGCACCGGCGCGCGCCGGTCACCCCGCGGTGACCAGCGGCGCCACCACGCCGGCGTCCGCCTCGTAACAGCTCACGTAGCCGAACCCCCAGCGTTCGCGCAGCTCGCAGAGCCGCTCGCGCAGCACCGAGCGCGGTCCGATCAGGCAGTGCGGCGACGCCAGCAGCTCGGCGGGCTCGAGCTCGAGGCCGGCCGCGGCGATCCGCCGGGCCGCCTCCTCCTCGGGCTGCTCGGTCACCGCCGCCCAGTACAGCATCAGGTGCAGGACCGGCCGCCGGTCACCGGCGGCCCGGCGCACCAGCGCGACCTTCTCGTCGGTCGCCGCGGCCGACGCGGACCGGGCGGCCCGGCCGCCGACGTGCCCCTCCCGGACGTCGAAGTTGATCCCGACGACGTCCGCGGTCGTCGCGGCGAGCCCCAGCACCCGCGGCCCGCCGCCGCCGACCAGCAGGGTGGGCGGGCGCGGCACGGCCGGGACGTCCCGCAACGCCGCGACCCCGACCGAGCCCCGCTCCAGGTCCACCGGCCCGCCCGCGCTGTCGCGCAACGCGTGCAGCAGGGCCAGCGTGTCGGCGAGCCGGTCGATCCGGCGGCCCGCGGGCTCGCGGACGATGCCGGAGACGGTGTAGTCGTCGGTCATCCAGCCGGCGCCCAGGCCCAGCTCGAGACGCCCGTCGCAGAGCGCCTGGACCGACGCGGCCTCCTTGGCGAGCACGGCTGGGCGCCGGAAGTCGTTGTTGAGCACCAGGGTGCCGAGCCGGAGCCGGTCGGTGTGCTGGGCCGCGGCGGCGAGCGCGACCAGCGGGCTCACCGGCGAGCGGTCGAAGTGGTCGGAGACCTGCAGGGTCGTCGCCCCGGCGTCCTCGACCCGGCGGACCCGCTCGCGCCACTGCGCCGCCCCGGTGAGCGGCTCCATCATCAGTACACCGAGGTCGAGCCGCGGGCCCGGGCCGGCGTTCGCCGCAGCGCCCGCAGCAGCGGTCACAGCAGCGCCTGGTAGGCGCCGCCGTCGACCGGGACGGCCGCGCCGGTCACGTAACCGGCCCGGTCCGAGCAGAGGAACGCGACCAGGGCGCCGAGGTCCTCCGGTACGCCGAGCCGGCCGGCCGGGATCGTCGCGAGCGTCTCGGTGAGCAGCTCGCCGTCGCCGTAGACCGACTGCACGCGGTCGGTGGCGTGCAGTCCGGGCTGCACCGAGTTGACGGTGATCCCGTCAGCGGCGATCTCGCGGGCCAGGGTCCGCAGGAAGCCGGTCGCACCGGCTCGCGCGGTGTTCGACAGCGCGAGGTTCGGGTAGGGCTGGCGCACCCCGAGGGAGGTGATCGCGACGATGCGGCCCCACCCGCCCTCGCGCATCCGGGGCACGGCGGCCAGGCACATCCGGACCACGGCCAGCAGGCTCCGGTCGAGCGCAGCCTGGTAGGCCTCGGCCGGGGTCTCCAGCACGGTGCCCGGCGGCGGGCCCGGCCCGTTGACCAGCAGGATGTCGAGCCCGCCCAGCGCGTCGGCCGCCTGCTCGACGAACCGGCCCGCGGCCTCGGGGTCGGTGAGGTCGGCGACCAGCCAGCGGGTCCCGCCGCCGAGCCGTTCGGCGGCCGCGGCCGCGCGCTCGGACGACACGTCGCAGACGACCACGGCGGCGCCCTCGGCCACGAGCGCCTCCGCGCAGGCGTAGCCCAGACCGCCCCCGGCGGCCGCCACGGCGGCCCGCCTGCCCCGGATCCCCAGATCCATTCCCACGTCCTTCCTCGATGCTGCGACGATCCGGGAGCCCCCGACTCCCTGACCCGACGCTAGCCTTGTGACGACGGCCGGTTCCAGGCCGATCGTGCCGCTTCCCCGCACCCGCCCCGGAAAGGGGTCCGCCGTGAGTCCCGTCCCGCCCCCGCACGACGCCGCCCGGACCGCCGACCGGGCGGTGATCGCCGACCTGATGGCGGAGTACTGCGAGCGCGTCGACGAGTACGACATCGACGCCGTCGCCGCCCTGTTCACCGCCGACTGCGTCACCGACTACGGCCCCGGCCGCGGTGGCCGGGTGACCGGCCGCTCCGCCGTCCGGGACCGGATCGCCGCCGGTCAGGCCGCGTTCCGCCGCACCCACCACCAGCTCGGGCAGAGCCGGATCGCCTTCGATCCGCAGGACCCCGGCCGCGCGCGCGGCACCACCTACGTCACGGCCACGCACGAGGAGTGGGACGGCCGGGTGTGGCGGGCCCACCTGCGCTACGTCGACGTGCTGTGCCGGGACGGCGACCGGTGGGCCCTCGCCGAGCGCCGGGTCGAGGCGGCACTCGTCGAGAACCGGCCGGAGATCGACTGGGTGTGGGTGCGGCGCAGGCCGCCGGAGCGGTGATCCCGCCCCGGCGCCCGGCGCGTCAGTTCCCCAGCAGGACCGGGTAGCTCCCCCAGTACGGGCGCTGCGTGTTGCGGTCGCGCTCCGGCGGGTTGTCCGGGTCCCGGCGGACCCCGGCGGAGAGCATGCACTGCACCGACCCGGTGAGCAGCCCGAACAGGTGCCCCGCCGGGTCGGCGCCCTCCCGCGGGATCACCCCCGCCGCGAGGTCCTGCCCGATGCACACGTGGATGCCCGCGCCGAAGCTCAGGCCGAACGGCGCGATCCCCGCGGGCAGCTCGCGGCGCGGGTTGAACTCGGCGGCGTCCGCCCCGAACACCTCCGGGTCCCGGTTGACCTGCTGCAGGTCCAGCACGACCAGCTGCCCCTCGGCCACGCTCACCCCCGAGCGCAGCTCGAGCGGGGCCAGCGCGCGGCGGCGGCCGATCGGGCTCGACGGGTTGAGCCGCAGCGTCTCGTGGATGCAGCGCTGGACGAACATCGGGTCGTCGCGCACCGCGGCCGCGTCCTCGGGGTGGTGCTCCAGCCAGCCCAGGATGTGGTCGATGGAGCGGGTGAAGGCGGTGGCGGTGGTGTGGGCGCCGGCGAGCAGGAAGAACGCGATCTCGCGGCGCAGCACCTCGTGGGTCAGGCCGAGCTCGTCCCAGTTCTCCAGCAGCGTGTACAGCACGTCGCGGGGCGGGTCGACCTCCTCGCCCGCGGCGGCCCGGGCCAGCAGCGCACGCCGGCGCTCGATCGAGGGCTGCAGGAACTCCGCGTCCCACTCCTCGAGACCGGACCGGATGCGGGCGCGCAGCTCCTCCTTGTCCCCGGTCGCGTGCGCGAGGGTGGCGCCCTCGATGAACAGCATCGTGTACGCGTAGAGGTGGTGGGTCTCCTCGGCCGTCCCGCGCGGCCGGTCGATGCCCGCGGTCAGGGCGGCGAGGTTGAGCAGCAGCTCGTGGCCCAGGGCCACCAGGTCGACCCGTCCCGCCGCCCGGTACGGGGTCAGCGTGCGCTCGATGACCTGCGGGAACAGCTCGCGCTCGTAGCGTTCGAACACGTCGCGGCGGAACATGCGGTTCTCCACCCGCCGCCGGGCGCGGTGGTCCTGGCCGTGCAGGTTGACCAGGACGTCGGCCATCACGACCTCGCCCTCGTCGTAGAGCGACTGACGCAGGTCCTTCTGCCGGTAGACCTCCTTCGCCTCGTCGTAACGGGTCACGACGACCGGTTCGGTGAGCTGCTCGGTGGTGGTCATACCGGAACCTCCTCGTGGGCGGTGCGCGCGGCAGGGTCGAAGACGACGGGGTAGCGCTCGAAGTTGGGACGGCTCGAGGCGCGGTCCTCGGTCGGCGACTCGTCCGGGTCGGGCCGGACGCCCGCCTCGAGCAGGGCGACGACCATCAGCGTCACCGTGCCGTAGACGTGCTCCTGGTCGTCGGCGGATCCGGAGTGGACGCCGCCGTCGAGCTCCATGCCGATGCAGGCGTGCGTCCCGCCGCCGAAGGAGTGTCCCCACGGCTGCACGCCGTCGGGCAGGTCCCGGTCCGGATCGAAGGAGGCGGCGTCCGGGCCGAACACGGCCGGGTCCGCGTTGGCGGCGCGCAGGTCCAGCTCGACGAGCGCCCCCTCGGGGATCGTCCGGCCGCTGCGCAGCGTGATCGGGGCCTGGGCCCGGCGCCAGGCGACCGGCGAGGCCGGGTTGAGCCGCAGCGTCTCCAGCACGCAGCGCTGCACGAACCGGCGGTCGGTCAGGCGGGCGGCGAAGGCCGGGTCGTCCCACTCGCTGAAGATCCGGTGCACGGAGTGGGTGAACAGGTTGGCGGTGCTGTGCGAGCCGGCCTGCAGGTAGAACGCCACCTCGCGGCGGATCTGGGCGTCGGTCATCCCCAGCTCGTCGCGGTTGCGCAGCACCGCGGTGAGGACGTCGCGGGGCAGGTCCTCCTCGGCCGCGTCCCCGGCGGCGAGCCGGGCGAGCAGGTCCTCGCGGCGCCGCCGGGCCGGGGCGAGGAACTCCTCCTCGAACGCCGCCATCGCCTGCTCGACCTCGGCGCGCAGCTCGCCCGGGTCGCGCGTGGAGTGCACCGCGGTGGCGCCGGCGCTGAACACCCGGGCGAGGTCCTCGAGCCGGTCCGCGGCCGCGTCGTCGGACGGCGGGTCGATCCCGGCGACCAGCGCGGTCAGGTACATGATCGTCCGCCGGCCGAGGTGGACGAGGTCGGTGCGGCCGCGGGCGAGTGCTGCAGCGTAGCCCTCCTCGATGGTGCCCGGCACCAGGTTCAGCTCCCACCAGCGGAAGGTGCCCCGCCGGAACAGCCGGTTCTCCGCCCGGCGGCGGCGCTTGTGCGCCTCGCCGTGCAGGGTGATGAGGGAGTCGGCCATCACCGCTCCCCCGGCGTCGTAGAGCGCCTGCTTCAGGTCCCGCTGCCGCAGCGCCTCCCGGACCTCGTCGTAGGTGTCCAGCACGACGACGGCGTCGGTGTCCGTGCCGGCGCCCGTGTCCGTGCCGGCGTCGGCGTCGGTGTCGGCGGATGCCGCCGCACGATCCATGGCCCGCTCCTTTGCGTCACCGGTAGTGGTAAGGAATATACCGACTAGAGTCCGGCCCGAGAAACCACACGAAGGCCTTGCATGTTGCCGCATGTTCCGTGGCGTCGCTAGCCTTCGCCCTACTTCTGCGACGAGAGGCCTGTCCATGAGCCGTTCCCTCGAGGAGATGTCCGTGCTGGTGACCGGGGCGGGCTCCGGCATCGGCGCCGCCGTGGCCCACCGGCTCGCCGGCCACGGCGCCGCGGTGACGCTCGCCGGCCGCCGGGCCGACCGGGTCCGCGCGGTCGCCGGGCAGGCGGGCCCCCGTGCGCACGCGGTGCCCGCGGACATCACCGACGCCGCCGACCGGGCGACCCTGGTGCAGGAGGCGGTCGCGCACGGCGGCCGGCTCGACGCCGTCGTGCACGCGGCCGGGAACATGTACCGCGGTGCCCTGGAGGAGCTGACCGAGGAGGGGCTGACCGAGGTCTTCGCCTCGAACACGGTCGCGCCGATGCTGCTCACCGGCCTGGCGCTGCCGCACCTGCGCGAGACCGGCGGGTCGGTGGTGTTCTTCGGCTCGGTGCACACCCAGCGGGCGTTCCCCGGGGCCTCGCCGTACGCCGCCACCAAGGGCGCGCTCGAGACGCTGACCGGTGTGCTCGCCGCCGAGCTCGGCCCGCAGGGCGTGCGGGTGAGCTGCATCCGGCCCGGCGGCGTGCTCACCGAGATCAACCAGCGGGCCGGCCTGATGGACGACGCGACCGCGGCCGAGCGGATGACGAGCCTCGGCCCGGCACACGCGCTGGGCCGGCCGGGCACGGTCGACGAGGTGGCCGAGGCCGTGGAGTACGTGCTCGGCGCCGAGTGGTACACCGGCTCGGTGCTGACGATCGACGGCGGGCTCGGCCTCGGCGTGACCCAGGCCTGAACCCGGTGCACCGGACCGGTCCCGTTCCGTTCCGTTCCGGGACGTGCACGCTCGCGATGATCCCGTGGTTCGTCACGGCCGTTTCCGGCGCGCCGGAAACGGCTGCGGTGATGCCGAGGAGCTACTGCTCGCCCTGGCCCTGCCGACCGATGAGCGTGCTGGTCATGTCGTCCACGACACGCCGAGGTCGGCAGCGACGCGTTCACCGGCAGTGCCGGCAGGGCTCCGCACCTCGGGCGTCCTCAGACCTGTGCATCATCCGGGAAGTCGACGCTTCCTGTGCTGGAACTCCTGGGTGCCGATCCGGCCGGACGCGTGCAGCCGTGTCAGTTCTTCGAGCCCGGCATCCCGGCGCTTCCGCGCGCGGGCATTGGCTCCACGGGACCGGACGCCACCGAACCCGACGATCACATCCACGGTGCGGCCCACGACCTCGACCACAGTGCCCACGCCCCGGGCCATTCGCCGCAACGTACCCATTGCAACAGGGTGCCACCGAGGTCGACCGGTTACCACGCTCCTGCCTCATGACCGACCGTGCCCGTCTGTCCCGGGCCACGAATCAGGTACCCGGATGAGGATGCCGCCGGCCTCCGGCCGTGGAGCTGCACGCGATCGTGGACGGGCTGCGGCGTCACGCCCGACTCGGCTCGACCCGCCGACCTGGGCCGGGACCCTGCCGGCGGGGAGCGTCACCGCACCCGGGCCCGCCCCGGGTGGGGTCGCGGCGCGGGACCGCGGGTCAGGAGATCCGCGGCTCGCGCCGGCGCCGCCCGCGCACCGCGCGCGGCTGCGACCCGCCGACGCCGATCCGTTTGAGCAGCGCCCCCGGCGCACCGTGGTCGGAACGGAACCGGCGCAGCGTCGGGTCGCTGCGCCAGAACGAGTCGAACTCGTCGGCCGTCGCGAACCGCTCCGCGATCAGGTGCATGGCGATGTCGTGCCGGACGTACTCGACCGCGACCAGCACGACCGCCGGGTCGTCGGTGAACGCGCCCCAGCCCTCGCCCTCCACGGCGCCGCCGATGACGGCCTGCTCCCGGTCCGCCACGAGCACCAGCAGCCGGCAGCCGAGGTTCTCCAGCACCACCTCGGGGGAGGAGAACCGGTGGGTGAAGGTGTTGCCGACCGGGTCGTCGTCCTCGCCGAACACGACGGCGGTGACCTCGACGCCCTCCTGCTCGGCCTTGCGGATCAGCGGCTTGAGCTCCTCGACCTCCTCCGGGTAGCCGGAGACGAACAGGTCGTTGCGGGCCGCGCCGACGACGTCCTCCGCACGGGCCAGCAGCGACCCGCGGTCGGGCAGGTCGTGCATCATCCGGACCTGCGCGGGTGCCGCCAGCTGGGGCAGCGCCTCACGCAGGGAGTCGACCGAGGCGTCGAACTCGCGGCTCATCCGGTCGAGCAGGGCGTTCGGTGGCAGCGCGATGTAGCTGACGTTGTCCTCGCCCGCCCGCACCTCGTACGCGGCGCCGCGCCCGGCGAGCTTCGCGATCGTCTCGTAGACGGTGCTCCGCGGCACCCCGGAACGCTTCGCGACCTCGTAGCCGCTGAGCGGGCCGCCGGCCGCGACCAGGGCTGCGTACGCCTTGGCCTCGTACCCCGTCATGCCGAGGCGCTGGAGCTCGTCGATGACCGTCTGCGCAGACACCCCGTCATGCTCCCACCCGGCCGCGGCGCCACGCCGGGCGACGCGCTCCACGTCAGGTGGCGTCCGGGCCGACGGCGTCCACCGCGGCCGGGCGCGGCAGGTTCGCCAGGGTCGACTTGGTGAGCCCGCCGTCGACGGTGAGGCACTGGCCGGTGATGTAGGAGGCCTGTTCGGAGGCGAGGAAGAGCACCGTGTCGGCGATGTCGTCGGAGGTGCCCAGGCGCCGCAGCGGCACCGCGCCCTCCCGGACCCGCCGGACCTCCGCGTCGGCGTAGATGGCGTCCGACATCCCGGCGTCGATCAGCCCGGGCGCGACCGTGTTGACCCGGATCCCGAGCGACGCCCACTCCATGGCCTGCTGCTCGGACAGCCGGACGACCCCGGCCTTCGACGCCGTGTAGCCGCCCGCGTGCGGGGCCGCCGCGATGCCGTTGATCGAGGCGATGTTGATGATGCTGCCCCGGCCGGCGGCCGCCATCCGCCGCGCGACCGTGCGGCCGACCAGGAAGGTTCCGGTGAGGTTCACCCGCAGCGCGAGCTCCCACTTCTCCAGCGGGAGCTCCAGCAACGGCCCGAACCGCACCACGCCGGCGCAGTTGACCAGCACGGCCGGGGCGCCCGGCAGCGCGGCGACGGCGGCCTCGACCGCCGCCTCGTCGGTGATGTCGCAGACCCGGGTCTCGCAGCCGTCCCCGATCCCGGCGGCGAGCGCCTCGAGGCCCTCGCGATTCAGGTCCCACGCCGCGACGCGGTAGCCGTTCTTGACCGCCGCCCCCGCCACGACCGCGCCGATGCCGCTGCCCGCGCCCGTCACGACCGCCCACTTCTCGGCCACGCGTGCCTCCTCCATGCCCCGGCATCGACGCCAGGGGTCGGCGTTCAGTTCTTAACTACGGTACGCCGTCACGCGGACGTGGTCCATCGTCGCGCGGGCGGCCGTCGCGGCGACCGCTCGACGGCGGGCCGCGACCGCCCGCCGACGCCGCGACACGAGCATCCGTTCGGGTGGATTCGTGCAGATCCGATGACCTCGGTCGCCCACCGGCGCCGCTTCTGATCAGCACTGCGCCACGAAGCAGGCGCGACGTACGCCCGGGTGGGTGACGAGCGTGAACCCGCCCCTGTTCGCGAGCCACTGTCCCGTGACGACCTCACCGAAACGTTCGTCGCTAGCTGTTTGACGCCGTTCAGCCTCCCTGAGACGTTCCTCACAGCGAGTGACCATCCGGACGCCGCGGCCCACAGTCCCGAGGTCGCGGGGTCGTCACTCGGAGCCGGTCCGCCACGCGCTGCGTGCGGCACGGGCTCTCGGCTCCCCACCCGGAGGAACAGCGATCTGATGACTCGACACGACGGACCACCCGCCACGACCCCGGAACGGCCTCGCCTGCTCGAGGTCGACATGGGACGGCGGCGGTTCCTGACCTATCTCCTGGGTGTGCCGGCGCTCGCCGTCGCCACCCACATCACCTACGACTCGCTGGCCGGTGAACCGGCCGCCGCCGCGCTCCCCTCCCCGCCGAGCGTGGAGGAGATGTTCGACATCGGCGAGGCGCTCGTCGTGGCGTCCGCGCCGACGATGCCGCTGGTCACGCTGGAGATCGGCGAGGACGGCGTCGCCCGGATGGAGCTGCCGCGCATCGAGATGGGCCAGGGCATCACCACCTCGGTCGCGATGCTGATCGCCGAGGAGCTCGACCTGCCCCTGGAGCGGGTCGTCGTGACCTGCGCCGACGCCCGCCCGGAGCTGCTGCTCAACCAGATGACCGCCGGGTCGTCGACGCTGCGCGCGTTCTACGACCCGGTCCGGGTCCTGGCCGCGACCGCGCGGGCGCGGATGCTCGCGGCCGCCGCCGCGCAGTGGGGCCTGCCGGTGTCGGTGCTCACGACCTCCGGCGGCACCGTGACCGCCGACGACGGCCGCTCGGCCGGCTTCGGCGCGCTGTCGGCGGCGGCCGCCGACCCGGGGCTCGACGTCGGCGAGGTCGTCCCGAAGCCCGAGGCCGACCACCGGCTGATCGGGACCCCGGTCCCCCGGGTGGACGGGCGCGACATCGTCACCGGTGCCAAGAAGTTCACGATGGACCTGGACGTGCCCGGTGCGCTGCCGACGATGGTCCGCCGGGCACCGACCTGGAACGGCGAGTTCGTCTCGCTGGCCAACCGCGCCGACATCGAGGCGATGCCGGGGGTCGTCGCGGTCACGACGATCTCCAGCGGGGTCGCGGTCGCCGCGGAGACCTTCGAGCAGGCCCGGGCCGCGGTGTGCGAGGTCGACGCCTCCTTCACCCCGGGTCCGGTGCCGCACGAGGACAACGAGTCGATCATGGAGAAGCTCCGTGCGACGTCGCTGCCCTTCCTCGCGCCCCCGATCGGGGCGGTGACGGTCGAGTCGACCTACGAGTGGCCCGCGGCGGCGCACGCGTTCCTCGAGACCGAGTGCGCGGTGGCCGACGTCCGGCCGGACGGGGCCGAGATCTGGAGCGGGTTCCAGGCCCCGATCGTCGCCCAGCAGAAGATCGCCGTCGAGCTGGGCCTGCCGCAGGAGTCGGTGACCGCGCACGTCGTGCCGTGCGGCGGCGGCTTCGGGCGCCGGGTCTTCTTCGACACGGCCCTGGAGGCCGCGCTGATCTCCCAGCAGGTCGGGCACCCGATCAAGCTGATGTGGCACCGCGCCGACGACATGCGGCACGGCCGGTGCCGCCCGGCCAGCGTCCAGCGCTTCCGGGCCACGATCGTCGCCGGGGAGGTCGCCACGCTGGAGCAACGCGTCACCGGGGTGTCCACCGACTTCCGGCACGGCCTCGGCGAGATCTTCAGCGCCACCGCGACCAGCCTGCCCGAGGGCGCCCAGCAGGCGCTGGTCAACGACGCGTTCGGCCAGGCCGTGTTCCTGACCTTCGTCTCGTCGCCGTACCACTTCGGGGTCTATGACAAGAAGCTGCTCGAGCTGCCGCTCGGCATCCCGACCAGCAGCTACCGCAGTGTCCCCAACCAGCCGGCGCGGGGCAGCGAGGAGATGTTCGTCGACGAGGTCGCCGAGCGGCTGGGCGTCGACCCGGTCGAGTTCCGGCACTCCACGCTGCGCTCGGAACGGACCCGCGCCGTGCTCGACGCGGTGGTCGAGGCCGGTGACTGGGGCCGACGGATGCCCGAGGGATGCGCGCAGGGCATCGGGGTGCACGTGGAGAGCCGTTCCCACACCGCGGCGCTGATCGAGCTCGACTGCCGCGACCCGCGCAACCCGCAGGTCACCAGGGCGGTGATGGCCGTCGACGTCGGCCGGGTGATCAACCCGCTCGGCCTGGAGGCCCAGATGCAGGGCGGGCTCGCCGAGGCGATCTCGCTGACCCTGAAGGCCGGGCTGCACGTGGTCGACGGGCTGCCGCTGGAGGGCAGCTACAGCCAGTACCACTTCGCCCGCCAGAAGGACTTCCCGGACGACCTGGAGATCATCATCATGCCGCCCGCCGGGGACCCGATGGGCGGCGCGGGCGAGGTCGGGATGGCCGCGCCGACCGGCGCCATCGCGAACGCCTACACCCGCGCGACCGGCATCCGGCCGCACACGTTCCCCATCAACCACCCGGTCGACTTCGACCCGGTCCCGCCCGGCCTGCTCCCGCCGCCGGCCTTCCCCGAGGGGTGACCCCATGCCCGTGTACGGATTCACGCTCAACGGCACCGACGTCACGGTCGACGCGCCGGAGGACCTGCCGCTGCTGTGGGCGCTGCGCGACAAGCTCGGCGTCACCGGCCCGAAGTACGGGTGCGGCATCGACGTCTGCAAGGCCTGCACCAGCCTGCTCGACGGCGAGGCCGTCCGGCCCTGCTCGGTGAAGGTCTCCACGGCCGAGGGCCGGGAGGTCACCACGATCGAGGGGCTCGCCGACGGCGACACCCTGCACCCGGTGCAGGAGGCCTGGCTGGAGCAGGACGTCCCGCAGTGCGGGTACTGCCAGCCGGGCCAGATCATGGCGGCGGTCGACCTGCTCAAGCGCACCTCGTCGCCGACCGACGAGGACATCCGGGCGATCGAGAACGTCTGCCGGTGCGGCACCTACTTCCGCATCCGGCAGGCGATCGAGAGCGCCGCGCAGAAGATGGGGTAGGCGGCCGCGACCTCCCGGACGGGCCGGAACCGTGCCGGTCACTGCGGCTGTCGTCGGGTCCCGGTGCTGCGCGGAGTCGCCCCCGCGCGCAGCAGCGGTCCCGCCGCGACCGCCGAGGCGGTGAGGAGGACGGCGCCCACGACCGCGGCCGCGGTGAACCCGCTCGTGTAGGCGTCGAAGGCTCGCTCGATCAGCAGGTCGGCGGCCTCGTCCGGGAGCTCCCGGGCGGCGGCGACGGCATGTCCGAGGGTGTCGGTGTCCGTCCTGTTGCGGTAGATCGTTCCGGCGAGGGTACCCAGGACCGCGATCCCCAGGGCTCCGCCGAACTCACCGGTGGCCTCGGCGAGAGCCGAGGCCGCACCGGCCTTCTCCGGTGGGGCCGCAGCCAGGACGAGGGAGGTCACCAGGGTGGCGGTCACGCCGACACCGAGGGTCAGCGCACTGTAGGCGGTGATCAGCACGCCGATGTGCGAGTCCGGGGTGACGAGGCAGAAGGCGACGAATCCGCTCGCGGAGATCAGCAGCCCCAGCGGGACGAGCAACGTGGAGGAGACGGTTCGTGCCGCCCGCGAGGCGATGGCGACACCGACCACCGTCCCGGCGACGGTGGGCAGCATCCACAGCGCCGCCACGAACGGTGCATGTCCGAGGACCGTCTGGATGTAGGTCGCGGCGAGCAGCCCCATGCCCGCGGAGGCGAAGACGATGACGCCGTTGGACAGGACCGCAGCGCTGAACGCAGGCCGGGCGAACAGGCGCATGTCGATCATCGGGCTCGCACTTCGCAGCTGGCGGGCGACGAAGACCGCGGCGAGACCGGTCCCGACGGCGATGCCGGCGACCGACGTCCACCGCACACCGTCCTCGGCGATCGTCATGACACCGTGGACGACGGGCAGGACGGCCCCGAGCGAGAGTGCGGCGTCGAGCACGTCGAACCGGCCGGGGTCCGGATCACGGGACTCGTCGACGACGATCGGGGCGGCGATCAGCAGGACGGCCATGACCGGCACGTTGATCAGGAACACCGAGCCCCACCAGAAGTGCTCCAGGAGCAGCCCGCCGACGATCGGGCCGATCGTGACGCCCCCGAGGAACGCACCGGTCCAGACCCCGACCGCGGTGCGGCGCTGGTCCTCGTCGTCGAACATGCCGCGGATCAGCGACAGCGTCGACGGCGCGAGTGTCGCGCCGGCGACGCCGAGGAGAGCCCGCGCGACGATGAGCATCTCGGCGCTGGTGGCGAACGCGGCCAGCAGTGATGCGCCCCCGAAAGCGAGGGCGCCGATCAGGAGCAGCTTTCGCCGGCCGATCCGGTCGCCGACGGTGCCCATCGTGATGAGCAGGCCCGCCATCATGAAGCCGTAGATGTCCATGGCCCACAGGAGCTGGCCGGACGTGGGACCCAGATCGGCACTGATCCACGGCGACGCCAGGAACAGGACCGACAGGTCCATCGAGGTCAGCAGCGCCGGGAGTGCCAGCACCACCACGCCGAGCCGGTCACGAGCGGTCGCGCGGGCCCGGGGCACCACGTCGGTCACCGGTTGCCTCCGGCGATCCGCTGCGCCGTGGTCAGCAGACCGTCGCGCTCGTCGGGCCCGATGTACCGGCCGTCGACGACGACCGCATGGATCCGCCGGGTGTTGCGGATGTCGGCGAGCGGATCGGCATCCAGGACGACGAGGTCGGCGACCCGGTCGGCCTCGACCGTGCCGGCCCACCCGCCGCGGCCGAGGAACCGGGCCGGCTCGACGGTGGCGCACCGGAGGGCTCGTAGCGGGGTCAGGCCGGCGGCGACCAGCTGTTCGAGCTCGAGGTGCAGGCTGGCTCCGGGGAAGAGGCCGGGCCCGACCGAGTCCGTGCCGGCGAGCAGCCGTACGCCCGCCTGGTCCATGGCGGCCACGGTCGCCCGTCGCCGGTCGAGCAGATCACGGTGCCGGGAGGCTTCCTCGTCCGACCGGCCCCCACCGCAGTAGATCTGCGCTCGCAGGAAATCCCACGACTCCGGGGTGCCGGGGACCAGGTAGTCCATCCGCCGGTCGTCGAGACGGATCGACTCCGGCCGGTCGATGACCGCGTGCACCGCCAGCGTCGGGGTGTAGGCGACATCGGCGGCGACGAGCCGGTCGAACACCGAGCTCGCCCTCCTGCGGTCGTACGAGGTGACCGCGTCCCACTCCACCTGGGCGACCTGCTTCAACCAGCTACCGAGATGGAACTCCGGCGACGTCCGGATCGAGGCCATCGCCGCCTCGAGCCGCTCGACGTCCGCGGACGCGGCAGGCCAGATTCCGCCGAACAGGTGCTCGAACGAGCGCTGCCCCGACTCGATCTGGTCGAGGAACGGTACGTTGTCCGATCGGTGACCGGCGACGACGACGTTCCTCCTGCCCGCCTCCGCGATCACGGCCCGATAGGCCTCCGGCGAGAGTCGCGAGTAGACCTTGATGAAATCGGCTCCGCCGTCGATCGCCTCGGAGACCGCCCGACGAGCCCGGTCCGGGGAGGTGACCGGCACGACCGGGGCGTCGGGGACGTCGGACCAGAGAGCGGGACTGCCGTCGAGGAGCGGACTGGCGATGGTCATCCGCGGGCCGATCAGTTCCCCGGACTCGATCCTCCGGCGGATCTCGTGCAGCGCGGGCCTGCCCCACATCTCGCGGACCGCCGTCACACCGTTGGCGATGTACAGACCGGCGAAGTGCCGGGGATCGTCGGTCTCCGCCTCGCTGTGCACGTGCATGTCGACCAGGCCCGGGATGACGAACTTGCCGCTGAGGTCATGGCGCAGGGAGTCGGCCGGTACCGGGACCTGCGCGGCAGGTCCCACCGCTGTGATCGTGCTGCCGGTGACGATCACCGTCTGGTCCGGTCGGGGCGGGAGGCCGGTCGGGTCGATCACCGTGACGCCGACGTAGGCACGCGTGCTGGGCTGCATCATGCGTACAACGTATGCACCGTCGGACGTACCACCCTCGCCGTTGCAGTGCACTTTCCCCCTTTCCGCTCGTTGTCCAGCGGGAGTTTCAGGTCGACGACGTGACGACCGATCTGGTGCACTAGTACGCTTCCCCCGTGTCCGACACCGGTGATCTACCGTCGCACCGCATCGCCGCAGCGATTCGGGAGCGGATCGCCCACGGCGATCTCGCACCCGGTGACCGGGTTCCCTCCACGCGTCAGCTCGTCCGGGACTGGGGCGTGGCCATGGCCACGGCGAGCCGTGCCCTGGCGCTGCTCCGGGACGAGGGCCTGGTGGCCACCCGGACGGGTTCGGGGACGGTGGTGACCGGCAGGCGCGGACCGGGCAGCACGACGCTGACCCGGGACCGCGTCCTCGCCGTCGCCGTCCGCATCGCCGATCGCGAGGGGCTGGCGGCACTCACCATGCGCCGGCTGGCCGGTGCACTGAAGGTGGCACCCATGTCGCTCTACCGGCACGTCGCGGGGCGGGACGAGCTGGAGATCCTCATGGTGCGCGCCGTCTTCCGGGGGAATCCGCTTCCGCGGCCGATGCCCGCTGGATGGAGGGAGCGCCTCGAAACCGTGTACCGGCTGCAGTGGCGGCTGTACCGATCACACCCGTGGCTGGCGGAGCTGACGCTGACGACGCGTCCGCCACTGGCGCCGGAGGCGATGCTGCACAGCGAGTGGACGTTCGAGGCGCTGACCGCCCTCCCCCTCGATCCGCCGGCCCGGGCCGGGGTCGGGCTCGCCCTCCCGGCCCTGGTGCACGGGCTCGCTCTCGCTGCCCTCCACGAGGTCCGTGCCGAGCAGGAGACACACCTGCGGAACGAGCAGTGGTGGGACACGGTCGAGACCGAGGCGTCCGACCTCCTCCGCGGTGCCGGCTTCCCCCGGCTGCGCGAGATCGACGCCCTCGCCGCCGGAGCCTCCGGCCTCGAGGGTCTCGACGCCGCGTTCGAGCTCGCTCTCGGGCACTACCTGGACGGGCTCGCGGCGGCGGCCGGCCCCGGCCCGGCATGACGCGGCCGCGTGGCGGCATTCCGACCGTCCGACGCTCGTCGTCGCCGCCGGGTCAGGCCGTGTCGCCGTCCTCGACCGCGGAAGCGACCCGCAGCGCGGCCAGCCCGTCGTCGAAGGTCGGGACGTGCGCGGTGTCCCCGGCCGCCAGCGCGCGGGCCAGCGCTTCGAAGGCGCTCGCCGGTCCCCCGCTCGCCGGCACCAGGTCGCGCACCGCCCCGTCGCCGCTCCGCGCTCCGGCGAGCCGGACCGGGAAGTGACCGGTGTGCCCGTCGGCCTCGGCCCGCAGCACGCCCTCGGAGCCGTGCACCACCATCCGGAAGCCGGCGCCGAGCGGCGCCACCCACGAGGTGTGCACCGAGCACACCGCGCCTTCGGCGGTCCGTGCGGTCCAGGCCGCGGAGTCGACGCTGTCGGCGGGGACCCGGCCGAGCCAGGCGGGCTGCCGGGTCGTCGCGCTGCCCCGGACGTCGCTCAGCTCGCCGAAGGTCCAGCGCAGCAGGTCCGCGGTGTGCAGGCCGTGCACGCGCAGCGAGCTCGCGCCGTGCGCCGCCTCGGCGCACCAGCCCGACCCGGCGACCGCCGCCTCGGTCGTGAAGGTCGGGTAGAACGCGGTGACCGCCACGTTGTCGACCCGGCCGACGTAGCCGTCGCGCACCCGCCGGCGCAGCTCGGCCAGTCCCGGCTGGAAGCGGGACTGCATGTCGACGAACCCGCGGCCGCACGCGAGCGTCGCGAGCTCTTCCCCCGCGGCGACCGTCGGGGCGAGCGGGGCCTCGCAGAGCACCCGCTTGCCCGCTGCCAGCGCCGAGCGGGCCATGTCCAGGTGCAGGCTGGGGCGGGTCACGATGTCGACCAGGTCGACCTCGGGGTCGACACAGAGCTCCTCGTACCCGACGTGGGCGCGGGGCACACCGTGCCGGGCGGCCGCCTCCCGCGCCGTCCCCGGGTGCGCCGTGGCCAGCGCGACCAGCTCCACCAGCCCCTCGGCCGCGAGCGTCCGGTACGCCGGCAGGTGCGTCACCTCTGCGTAGTTGACGCCGACGACCCCGATCCGCAGCGCCGTCACGCCGGGACCGCCGGCGCCGACACGTGCGGCATGACCTCGCCCGCGAACAGCTCCATCGCCTCCACCACGGCGGCGTGGTGCGGGCCGGTCGGATACCGGAAGACCATCAGGAAGTCGTCGACGCCCGCGTCGTCGGAGAACCGGCGGATCGTCTCCACACACTCGTCGGGGGTGCCGAAGACGAACCGGTCCCGGACGAACTCCTCCAGCGTGATCTCGGCGGACGAGCCGACGCCGGGCAGGTCGGTGATCGCCCCGTAGTCGAACAGCGTGCGGGCCATCGCCAGCGCGGTGTCCCCGAACTTCTCCAGCGCGGCCTCCCGGGACGTGTACGGCCAGCAGAAGCGGACGGCGGTGACGTGCGGGCTGCGGCCGGCGTCCGCCGCCGCGGCGCGGTAGGTGTCGGCCATCGCGGTCATCGTCGGCAACGACATCAGCGCGTTGGTGATCCAGCCGTCACCCAGCCGGCCGGCGCGGCGCAGACCGCCCGGGGTCCAGGCGGCGAGGTGCAGCGGGATGCCGTCGGCGGCCACCGGGCGCGGGATCACGGCGACGTCGTCGAAGGAGTAGAGGTCCCCGGCGAACGAGAAGCGCTCGGCGCCGTGGGCGGCCCGCAGGATCCGGACGGTCTCGTCGAACCGCCGGGCCCGGTCCTCCCACGGCACCCCCACCGTGGAGTAGTCGACCGGCATGTATCCGGCGCCGAGACCGAGCCAGGCGCGGCCGCCGGAGAGCTGGTCCAGCATCGCCGCGTCCTGGGCGAGCTCGATCGGGTTGTAGAGCGGCGCGATGGCGATGGCGGTGCCGACCCGCACGCGTTCGGTCCGGGCGGCGATCGCGAACGAGAGCGGCAGCGGTGAGCCGAAGTACTCGTCGGAGTACTTGTGCTCGGTGGTCAGCGCGGCCGCGAACCCGGCCCGGTCCGCGACCTCGGCCTGCTCGAGGATCTCGGCGAGGACGCGGCGGGGCTCGCCGGTGACCAGGCCCTGGGTGAACAGCACTCCGACGGACACGATGTCTCCTCGGGGAGGCGTCGGCGCACGGCCGGGCGGCCGGCGCCGTGGGGGTCAGCTCCGCGTGTCCGCGTCGAGCCGGCCGTCGAGATGGACGAGTGCGACGCGCGTACCCAGCATCGAGGGCAGCCCGGCGTGGAGCACCGACCCGTGCTCGGCACTGTCGCTGCCGCCGAGAGCCGCCGCCTGCCCGGCCAACCGGCCGAACGTCAGCGCGCCGCAGATGTGGATCCCCCCGAGATCCGACACCGGGTTGAGGCCGCCCACGCAGTCGCCCACCGCGAACAGGCCCGGCACGGTCCGCCCGAACACGTCGATCACGCGCTGCTCGGTGGTGATGCGGAAGCCGCCACAGCAGAAGTTGATGCCCTCGGTCATCGGGACGGCCGTGAACGGCCCGGTCTCGCAGCGACGGCGGCCCGGGGGCAGCACCACCCGGCCGAAGTCCGGGTCCGCGTCCGCCCCGCCGTCGAGGAAGGCGTTCCAGCGCCGCACCGTGTCCTCCAGCGCGGTCGCGGGGACGCCGATGAGCCCGGCGAGCGCGGCGAGGGTCGGGGCCTGCACGGGTGGCTCGGGCATCTGCCCGATCAGGGTCTCCTTCTCCCGCGCCACCGTGCTGTCGACGACGTACCAGGCCCGGCGCCCGGGCAGCGCCCGCAGCCGCTCGACCCGTTCCTCGTAGGGGCCCGCCTCGTCGTGGAAGCGCTCGCCCGCCGGGTCGACGGCGATCGCGTCCTCGACCACCGAGGACGACACGATGACCAGCGGCGGCACCACGGTCATGTTGACGAGGTCGCCGCCCACCGCCTGCCCCATCAGGTGCCCGTCGCCGCGGCAGCTGTCGATGCCCAGGTACGGCCCGCGAGCGGCGAAGCCCGGCTGGAACCGGCGCCGCAGCTCGGGGTTGGCCTGGTAGCCACCGGTCGCGAGCACCACCGCGCGGCGCGCCGCGACCCGGATCCGCTCGCCGTCGGCGCTGCGGTGGGCGAGCACGCCGGTCACCCGGCCGTCCTCGACGACCAGCCGGTCCGCGACCGTGCCGTACCGGACGGTGACCTCGTCGCGGCGGAAGTCGGCGGAGTAGGCGCGCCCCAGCATCCAGCTGTCCTCGACCGCGGCCATCCGGTCGACCGAGTGCTGGCGGGGCCGCGGGATGAACCGGCTGAACCGGACCCCGCGGGCGGTCAGGTCGTCGTAGGTCCGGGCGCTCTCCCGCGCGAACAACCGGACGAGGTCCTCGTTCCACTCGACTCCGTAGCGGTCCTCCAGGAGGTCGACCTGGGCGCGGGCGTCCGCGACGAACCGCTCCTCGTCGTCGGCGATGCCCTGCTCGGCCTGCATCGCGGACCCGACGAAGGCCAAGTATCCGGTGGACCAGACGGCGTTGCCGCCGATGTGCTCCTGCGCCTCGAGCACGACGACGGTCGCCCCCGCGTCGGCCGCGGCGGCGACGGCGGCCATCCCGCCCGGACCGGCGCCGAGGACCACCACGTCGGCCTCGAGCGACTCCACCGCTGCGACCACGTCCCACCTCCCTGTGAGCCGGGCAACAATCTAGGGAGGCGGCCGGAACGACGTCAAGATTCTCACCACTATGACTCCATCCGGATCTGGGCCGGGGCCTGCGACCCGATCCGCCGATCGGCCCATACCGCGATGGACCTGCTGTTCACCACCGTGGGCGGGGACCGGCGACGGCGTCGGCGACGAGCGCCCTGGCCGCGACCGGAGCTAGTAGCTAGGCTTGCCACTCACAGAGGCGGACAGGAGGCGTCATGGGCGACAGCGTCCTCATCACCGGCGGGACGGTCATCGACGGCACCGGGGCCGCGCCCCGGCCGGACGAGGCGGTCCTGCTGCGGGACGGCCGGATCCACTCGACGGGCGCGGCGGCCCTCTCGGAGGCGGCGTCGAACCCGCCCGCGGAGCGCATCGACGCCACCGGGCGGACGGTCATGCCGGGCCTGATCGACGCGCACACCCACCTGACCTTCGGCGAGCCGACCGGCAACGACGAGCTGTTCCACCACCGCACCGAGGCCTACAGCTCGATGCTCTCGGCCTACAACGCGCGCAAGGTCCTGCGGGCCGGGGTCACCAGCGTGCTCGACGCGGACTGCCTGTGGAACATCGGCGTCGAGCTCCGGGACGCCATCGACACCGGCATCGTCGAGGGTCCGCGCATGCGGGCCGGCGGCCAGGCACTGATGACGATGCTCGGCGGCACCGCGGGCCGGATGATCGCCGACGAGGGCCGGACCGGCTACGCGACCGTCGTGCACAACCGGGACATGATGGTCAACGAGATCCGGCGACAGATCAAGTACGGCGTCGACTGGATCAAGATCATGGTCACCGGGCTGATCCCGTCGATGAAGGGCCCCGAGGTCAAGGTCTGGAACTTCGACGAGCTGCGGACCGTCTGCGACGCCGCGCACGAGCTCAACACGAAGGTCGTCGCGCACTGCCGCAACTCCGAGAGCACCCGCGACGCGGCCCGCGCCGGCGTCGACCTGATCTATCACGCGTCCTACATGGACGACGAGGCGCTGGAGGCCGTACTGGAGGCCGGGGCGTCGCTGTGCCCCACGTTCACCCTGCTCGGCAACCTCGCCGACTACGGCACGAAGATCGGCTCGGCGCCGGAGCTGCTGGACGTCTTCCGTGCCGAGATCGAGGTGACCGCCGCCCAGATGCACAAGGCCCACCAGGCCGGGGTGCGGTTCCTGACCGGCTCCGAGACCGGGTTCGCCGTCACCCCGGTCGGCGAGTGGCACGCCCGCGAGCTGGAGATGTTCGTCGAGTACATGGGGATGAGCCCGATGGACGCCATCGTCGCCGCGACCGGCAACGGGGCGTTCGCGATGCGGATGGAGGGCGAGCTGGGCACGCTCGAGCCGGGCCGGATCGCCGACGCCCTGGTGATCGACGGGGACCCGCTGGCCGACATCCGGATCCTGCAGGACCCCGAGCGGATCGTCGAGGTGATCAAGCAGGGCCGCCGGATCGACATCACCACGCCGATCCCCGAGCGCACCATGCGCAGCAGCGACCAGGTGCGCATGCTCGCCTCCTGCCCGCTGACCCGCGGCCTCGCCCTCACCGAGGAGGACCTGGAACGGATGTCCCATGTCTGAGCAGCTCCCCGGGCAGCGCCTGCCCCTGGTCGACGTGCACGCGCACGCGGTCCTGGAGGTCACCGAGGGTGCCGCCGGCACGGCGGGGCCCGAGACCGGGGCCGGCGCCGACGGCACGCCCTACTACCGGGTCGGGGACTACGTGCTGCACGGCGTCCGCTACCGCGGCAGCCCGTTCACCGACGTCGACCTGCGGGTCGCGGCGATGGACGAGGCCGGCATCGACGTGCAGCTGCTCTCGCCCAACCCGCTGACCTACTTCGGCGACCTGCCTGCGGCGGACGCCACCGGGTTCGCCCGCGCGCACAACGACGCGCTCGCGGCCACCGCCGCGCGGTACCCGGACCGGCTGCTCGCCGCGGCCCAGCTCCCGGTCCAGGACGTCGGCGCGGCCGTCGCCGAGGCCCGCCGCGCGGTGCGCGAGCTGGGCATGGTCGCGGTCTACACCGACACCGACCCGGCCGGGCGCACGCTGGACGACCCGGAGCTGGACCCGCTCTATGAGGCGCTGGTCGAGCTCGACGTCCCGCTGTTCGTCCACCCGACCCCGCTGGGCGCGGAGGGCCCGTCGGACGACCCGCGGCTGCGCCGGTTCGACCTCGACCTGCTGTTCGGGTTCGCCCGCGACGAGACCCTCGCCGTCGCCGCGCTGGTGTTCGGCGGGGTGCTGGAACGCCACCCGGCGCTGGACGTCTGCATCAGCCACGGCGGCGGCGCGGCGGCCTACGTCGCGGGCCGGTTCGCCAAGGCGGTGGAGAAGCGCGCCTGGGCGAGCCCTGCGTTGCGCGAGAACGGCTTCGCGCACTACTACCGGCGACTGTGGTTCGACACCCACGTGCACGACGAGGGCGCGCTGGAGCTGCTGATCGGGCACGCGGGCACCGAGCGGCTGGTGTTCGGCACCAACTTCGCCGGCTGGGACAGCGGCGCGAAGGAGGTCCCGTCCGGGATCGACCTCGCCGGCAACGCGGCCCGGCTGCTCCGGCTCCCGGCCGGCGACCGGCTGCCGGCCTGAGTGGTACCCGGCCCGCCGGTCGTGGTGTACCGGCGGGCCGGGTCGCTCACAGGCGCTCGCCCGTCACAGGCGGTCGCCCATCATCAGGACGTCGCCCGTCACAGAACGTCGACTTCGGTGTCGCCGTCGAACAGCCGGATCGCGCCGGACGGGCAGTTCCGGGCGACGTCGAGCAGGCGCCGGTCGGGCAGCTCGGGCGCGCCCGGCACCGTCTCGGCGATGTCGTCGTCGTCGAACCGGAACGCCTCGGGCTCGTCGGCCACACACTTGCCGGAGCTGATGCAGACGTCGGCGTCGACGGTGACTCGGTACGTCATGGCTCGCCTCTCGCTCTCGTTCGGGACCCCCGGATCGTAGCGCTCCCGAGTCGCGCCGGCACGGTAGTAGCTAGAACAGTGACGCCGCCATCGTTACCACGCGAAGCAGTGCACCATCGGCAGGATTCGGGGAAACGACGCTAGCTCTCTAGCTGCGAGTGCCACTAGGGTCCGTCGCAGCAGCATCCCCACCGGTGACGAGGAGGTCCGCATGGGGTCGATGATCGGTGCCGCGGTGGTCCGGAAGGAGGATCCCGCCCTGCTGACCGGCCGCGGGACCTTCGTGGAGGACCTCCGGCTCCCGGGTACCGCCTACATGGCCTACGTGCGCTCCCCGGTCGCGCACGCCCGGATCACCGCGATCGACACGCAGGAGGCCGCCGCCGCGCCCGGCGTGCTCGGCGTGTGGACCCACGCCGACCTGCCGGGTCTCCCGCCGACCCGGTCGGTGCCGGGGATGGAGCGCCCCTGCCTCGCCGACGGCGCGGTGCGCTTCGTCGGGGAGGCGGTGGCCGTCGTCGTCGCGACCGACCGCTACCTCGCCGCCGACGCCGCCGAGCTGGTGGAGGTCGACTACGACGACCTGCCGGTACTGGCGTCTGTGGCGGCCGCGACCGCCGCGGACGCGGCGCCGATCCTGCCCGGTCTCGAGTCGAACGTCGTGCTCGAGCAGGTGCTCTCGGCGACCGACGCCGAGGCGGAGCTGGCCGCCGCGCCGCACCGGATGGCAATCCGGCTGCGCAACCAGCGCTGCGCCGCGGTGCCGATGGAACCGACCGTGTGCCTGGCCGACTGGCAGCACTCCGGGCTCACCGTGTACCTGACCACGCAGACCCCGCACCACATGCGCAACGAGTTCGCGCAGTGGTTCGGGCTGGCCCAGGAGCAGGTGCGGGTGATCGCGCCCGACGTCGGCGGCGGGTTCGGCGCGAAGGCCTCCTGCTACCCCGAGTTCCTGCTCGCCGCGGAGCTGTCCCGGCGGGTGCAGCGGCCGGTGCGCTACGTGGAGACGCGCAGCGAGAACATGACCTCGATGGTGCACGGCCGGGCCCAGGAGCACGACGTCGAGGTCGGTTTCGACGACGACGGCCGGCTGCTGGCGCTGCGGGTGCGGATCACCCAGGACTGCGGCGCCTGGCCGGACACCACCGGGGTCGGGCTGCCGACCCTGACCTCGTTCATGTCCGGCGGCTGCTACCGCATCCCGGTCATCGCGGCGAGCTTCCGGTCGGTCGTCACCAACACGACCCCGGTCGGCTCCTACCGCGGGGCGGGCCGCCCCGAGGCCTCGTACATGATCGAGCGGGTGGTCGACCACGTCGCGGCCGAGCTGGGCCGGGACCCGGTCGAGGTGCGCCGGGTCAACCTGATCCGCCCCGACGAGATGCCCTACGCCACCCAGTTCGAGGGCATCGTCTACGACGAGGCGAACTACCCGGGCTGCCTGGACCTGCTGCTGACCCACGTCGACTACGACGACCTGCGCCGGCGGCGGGACGCGCAGCGCGACGACCCCACCGCCCCGCTGCTCGGCATCGGGTTCTCCACGTTCGTCGAGATGGGCGGCTTCGGCCCGACCCCGCTGTTCGAGCAGTTCGGCTACGTCGGCGGGTGGGAGTCGGCGAACGTCCGGCTCACCACCGACGGCTCCGCGGTGATCAAGGTCGGTACGAGCCCGCACGGGCAGGGGCACAAGACGACGTTCGCGCAGATCGTCGCCGACCAGCTCGGCATCGACATCGACCGGATCTCGCTGCTCCACGGCGACACCGCCACCGTCCAGGAGGGCATCGGGACGATGGGCAGCCGCGGTGCGCCGGTCGGCGGCTCGGCGGTGTTCAAGGCCGCGGACAAGGTGCGGGCCAAGGCGCTGCGGATCGCCGCGCACATGCTCGAGGCCGACGAGTCCGACGTCGAGCTGACCGACGGCACGTTCCGGGTAGCGGGCACGACCGGCCCCACCGTGACCCTCGCCGAGGTGGCGCTGCGGTCGCTGAAGCCGCACCTGCTCCCCGAGGGCGTCGACCCGGGGCTGGAGGAGACCGCCCACCACGAGCCGTCCAACCTGTCCTACCCGTCGGGGGCGCACTGCTGCGTCGTCGAGATCGACCGGGAGACCGGCCGCGTCGACGTCGTCCGCTACGTCGCCGTCGACGACTGCGGCACGGTGATCAACCCGCTGCTGGCCACCGGCCAGATCCACGGCGGGCTCGCCCAGGGCATCGCCCAGGCGTTGTACGAGGAGGTCTCCTACGACGAGGACGGGCAGCCCCGTACCGGCAACCTGGTCACCTACACGGTGCCGGCCGCCGAGGACCTGCCGCCCTACGAGACCCACCACCTGGTCACCCCGACCTCGTTCAACCCGCTGGGGGCGAAGGGGCTCGGCGAGTCCGGCGCCACCGCGGCCCCGCAGGCCGTGGTCAACGCCGTGGTGGACGCGCTGTCCCACCTCGGGGTCCGCGACGTGGAGATGCCCTGCACCCCGGCGAAGGTCTGGGGCCTGCTGAACACCGCGAACGGGAGCTGACATGTCCCACCACAAGGTCCGGATCAGTGTCAACGGCGTGCCGGGCGAGGACGAGGTCGAGTCCCGCCGGCTGCTGGTGCACTACCTGCGCGAGACCCGCGGCCTGACCGGCACGCACGTCGGCTGCGACACGTCGAACTGCGGTGCCTGCACCGTGCTGCTCGACGGGATGACCGTCAAGTCGTGCACGGTGCTCGCGGTGGCGGCCGACGGGTCCGAGGTGCTCACCGTGGAGGGCCTCGCCGACGACGAGGCGATGTCGCCGGTGCAGGAGGGCTTCCGCGCCTGCCACGGGCTGCAGTGCGGGTACTGTACGCCGGGCATGGTGATGGCGGCGACCGGTCTGCTGCTGGAGAACCCCGCTCCCGACGAGGCCGAGATCCGCGCCGGGATCGAGGGCAACCTCTGCCGGTGCACCGGATACCAGATGATCGTCGACTCGGTGCGGTGGGCGGCGGAGAACGGGGGCGCCGGGACGGCGGCGACCACGCACGCGGAGCGCGCGTCCTCGTGAGCCGGCGCGCGGTCGTGCTCTCCGGCGGCCTGACCCACGACTTCCCCGCGACGACCGGGTGCCTGGCCGAGCTGCTGGAGGACGCCGGGTTCGATGTCGACGTCCACACCGGAACGTCCGGTGTGGACTCGGCGTTGACAGCGCTGCCGGGCGCGGCACTGCTGGTGGTGAACGCGCTGCGGTGGACGATGACCTGCTCCGGGACCCCCGAGCGGTACCGCGTGCAGGCCGGCGTGGAGGCCGCCAGCCCGTCGCCGCGGGCCCGCGACGCGCTCGGCGCGCACCTCGCCGCGGGTGGTGGGGTGCTCGGCATGCACACCGCGACGCTCTGCTTCGACGACTGGCCCGGCTGGGCGGACACGCTCGGCGCCCGCTGGGAGTGGGGGCACTCGCACCACCCGCCGCTCGGGCCACCGATCCGGGTCACGGTCGGCGAGGGCCACCCGGTGGTCGACGGCGTCGACGACTTCACCGTCGTCGACGAGGTCTACTCCGACCTGCGCACCGCACCCGGCCTCGCCGCGCTCGCGAGCGCGGCGACACCGGGCGCCGAGGTGCCCGGGGCCGTGCAATCGATGCTCTGGGCCCGCGAGCACGGTGGCGGCCGGGTCGTCTACGACGCGCTGGGCCACCACCCGCCCTCCTACGCGGTGCCCGAGCACCGGGAGATCGTGCGGCGGGCCATCACGTGGGTGACGGCGGGATGAGCGACACCGGGATGGGCGGGCCGGGAACGGCCGCCGATGCGCGCGCGGCGGCGGAGCGCTTCCTCGCCGCGGTGGAGGCCCGCGACGCCCGCGCCGCCGGTGCCTGCTTCGCCCCGGACGCCGAGTACGCGAACGTCCCGCACCCGCCGGTGCGCGGGCCGGCCGGGGTCGAGGGGATGCTCGCCCCGATCCTGGACCGGTCGGAACGGGTCCGGTGGGAGATCGTCACCGCGAGCTACACGCCGCGGCGGGCGTGGCTGGAGCGGGTGGACCGGTTCGTCGTCGACGGCCAGGAGTACGCGGTCGCCTGCAACGGTGTCCTGGAGGTCGACGACACCGGCCTGATCTCGGCGTTCCGCGACTACGTCGATCTCGGCCCGTGGCGGGAGCTCATCGGCCCCGTCCTGCGGGGACGGTGAGCCGGTACGCCGGCTCGCCGGCCGGTGCCGTGGCGCCGGCCCCGGCGCTCCGGTAGACCGCGAGCACCTGCTCGGCGATCCGGTCCCAGGCGTAGGCCGCCACCACGCGGCGCCGCCCGGCCGCACCCAGCGCCGCGGCGCGGTCCGGGTCGCCGGTCAGCTCCCGCAGCGCCGCGGCCAGCGCCCGCGGGTCGCGCGGCGGGACGTGCAGGCCCGTCCGGCCGCACCGGACGGTCTCCTGCAGCCCGCCGACGCGGCTGGCAACCACCGGCCGCCCGCAGGCCATCGCCTCCAGCGGCACGATGCCGAACGGCTCGTACCACGGCGCGCACACCACGACGTCGGACGAGCGCAGCAGCTCCGGCACCTCGTCGCGGCGGACCGCGCCGGTGAACCGGACCCGGTCACCGACCCCGGCCTCCCCGGCGAGCCGGCGCAGCCGGGCCACGTCCGGATCGGTCGCCGGATCGTTCCCGCCCCCGGCGACGACCAGCTCGGCGCCCGGCACGTCGGCGAGCGCCTGCACCGTCTCGTCGGCCCCCTTGCGCCGGACCAGCCTGCCGAGCACCAGCAGCCGGGGCGCGGCACCGCGCGGGGCCGCCGGGCCGTCGGGGGTGAACATGCGGGTGTCCACCCCCGACCCCACGGTGTCGATCGAGGCCGCCGGTACGCCGAGCCGCACCAGCTCCGCAGCCTCGTCCGGGCAGGAGGCGATCACCCGCCGGGCCCGGCGGGCCACCGCGGTCTCCACCCGGATCCGGCCGTCCGGGCTGGTGTCCCCCGCGCCCTGGTGGCGGCGCTTGACCGACCCGAGCGCGTGGAAGGTCTGCACCAGTGGCGTGCCCCGCTGCCGGGCCGGGCCGGTCGCGGCCCAGCCGGACATCCAGAAGTGGCCGTGCACCACGTCCGGCCGGTCGGTGCGCCAGGCCCGGCCCAGCCCCGCCGACAGCTCCGGGATGTGGTCGACGAGCTCGTCCTTCGGGATCGGCTCCGCGGGTCCCGCCGGGACGTGCCGCACCCGCACCGACGGCGCCAGCTCGACGACCTCGGCCGTGGCCGGGTCGTCCCGGCGGGTGCACACGGTGACGTCGTGCCCGGCCCGGCCCAGCGCCAGTGCCAGCTCGCGGACGTGCACGTTCTGCCCGCCGGCGTCCGGGCCGCCCGGATCGACCAGCGGGCTCGCGTGTTCGGAGACCATCGAGATACGCACGCCGGCGCATCGCCGCTGCAGGCCGGTCCAAACCCTGCGGCATGAAACGGTGCTCCCGCGGGTAGCGACCGGGCATGTCCACCCCGCCCTCCCCCGCCATGCATCCCGCGCCACTGCACCCGGGCGGTGGCCCGGACACGCTGCCCGTGCTCTCCGCCGCGGACACCGCACGGCTGGTCGGCAGCGCGCTCGGCCCGATCGTCGCGCAGGGCGTGATCGCCCGCCGGCCCCGGGTGGTCGCGGCAGCCGGGAAGGCCGGCACCGACGACCGGGCGGTCCGGCTGCTGCAGGAGCTGCGCGCCCGCTACGGCGACGGACCGGTCCGGGTGCCGCTGCCCGGGCGGCCCGCCGCGCTGGTGCTCGACGCCGGCGGGGTCCGGCGGGTGCTCACCGAGGGGCCGGAGCCGTTCGCGCCCGCGTCCTGGGAGAAGCGCGGCGCGCTGCGCCAGTTCCAGCCGCACGGCGTGCTGGTCTCGCACGGCGCCGCCCGGACCGAGCGCCGCCGGTTCACCGAGGCCGTGCTGGACACCGGGTCCCCGCTGCACGCCGACGCCGCGCACATCACCGCGGTGGCCCGCGCCGAGACCGCCGCGCTGCGCGACGCCGCCGCCCGGACCGGCGCCTTCGGCTGGGACGAGTTCGTGACCATGTGGTGGCGGGTCGTGCGCCGGATCGTGCTCGGCGACGGTGCCCGCGACGACCACGACCTGACCGACCTCCTGACCCGGCTGCGCCGGCGCGGGAACTGGTCGTTCCTCGCCCCGCGCCGCGCCGACTTGCACCAGCGGTTCGCCACCGGGGTGCGCCGGCACCTCGACCGGGCCGAGGAGGGCAGCCTCGCCGCGCGGATCGCCCGGGCCGCTCCCTCCCCGGACGGCGACGTCGCCCCGGAGGACCAGATCGGGCACTGGCTGTTCGCCTGGGACCCGGCGGCGGCGGTGACGCTGCGGGCGCTGGCCCTGGTCGCCACCCATCCGGACGTCCGCCGCCGGGCCCGCGCCGAGGCGGACGCCGCCCCCGCGGACGGCCCGGCCGAGCTCCCGGTGCTGCGCGGCTGCGTACTGGAGTCCACCCGGCTGTGGCCGACCACCCCGCTGCTGCTGCGCGAGTCCACGACGGCGACGAGCTGGCCGGCCGGCGAGCTCGCCGCCGGCACGTCGGTCCTGGTCCCGACCTGGTTCCTGCACCGCGACGACCGCCGCCGCGCCGACGCCGACCGGCTCGACGTGGACCAGTGGCTCGACGGCGCCGCGGCCGACGACTGGATGCTGACCCCGTTCAGCGGTGGCCACGGCGCCTGCCCGGGCCGCGAGCTGGTGCTGTTCGTCGCCTCGACGGTGCTGGCCGCGCTGCTGGAGGACCACCACGCGGTGCTGCTGCCGCCGGAGTCGTTCGACGCCGCGCGCCCGCTGCCCCGCGGGCTCAACCCCTACGCGTTGCGGTTCGGTCTGTCCCGGGCGGCGGCATGAGACCGCTGCGGATCCTGCTGTGGCACGTGCACGGCTCCTGGACCGGCTCGTTCGTGGCCGGGCCGCACCACTACCTGCTGCCGGTGCTGCCCGGCGGCGGGCCGTGGGGGCGCGGCCGCTGCGGCCGGGACTGGCCCGCGACGGCGCACGAGGTCCCCGCCGCCGAGCTCGCCGGGACCGATGTGGACGTCGTCGTGCTGCAGCGGCCCGAGGAGGCGGCGCTGGCCGAGGGCTGGCTGGGCCGGCGGCCCGGGGTGGACGTGCCCGCGGTGTACGTGGAGCACAACGCCCCGCCGGAGCACGCGGTCCGCTCCCGGCACCCGGTGGCCGGGTGGCCGGGTGTGCCGCTGGTGCACGTCACGCACTTCAACGAGCTGATGTGGGACTGCGGGGACGCCCCGACCACGACGGTGCCGCACGGGATCGCCGACCCCGGTCCGCTGTGGACCGGTGAGCTGGACCGGGCGGTCGCGCTGATCAACGAGCCGGTGCGCCGGGGCCGGGTCACCGGCAGCGACCTGCTCCCCCGGTTCGGTGCGGCGGTCCCGGTGGACCTGTTCGGCATCGGCACCGACGGCGTGACCGCCGCCGACCTCGGCCGGCCCGCGGAGGCCGACGTGCGCGGCCTCGGTGACGTCGCCCAGTCCGGCCTGCACCCGCGGATGGCCCGGCGCAGGCTCTACCTGCACACCGCCCGCTGGACCTCGCTCGGCCTGTCCCTGCTGGAGGCGATGGCGCTGGGGATGCCGGTGGTGGCCCCGGCGACGACCGAGGCCGCGGTCGCCGTCCCGCCCGCGGCCGGGGTGGTGGGGACCTCGGTGCGCGACCTCGTCGAGGGCGCACGCCGGCTGGCCACCGACCGGGGGCGGGCCGCGGCCGCCGGTGCGGCGGCGCGGGCGCACGTGCTGGAGCACTTCGGCCTGGCCCGGTTCCTGCACCGGTGGGATGCGGTGCTGGACGCGGTGGTCGCCGGCCGGGCTGTGCCCCCCGTGGAACCCGCACGGACGGCCACGGAGTTCCCCGCCGAGCCTGCGCGGACGACCGCGGAGCCCCCGGCCGGGCCGGAGCCGACCGCCGCGGGGTCGCGGCCCGCCTGACCCCGCCCGGGGGCGCTCACCCGGCCGTCTCCTCCTGCAGCGCGGTCAGGACCGGGTCCGTGCCGCGTCCGGCCGCGAGGGTGCGGGCCCGGCCGGCCGCGTCGGTGCACCAGCGCCACGCCTGGTCGAGGGTGGCACGGCCGCACGGTCCGGTGACGTCGTCGGCGTCGAGCACCGGCCAGCCGAGCACGCGTCCCTGCGCCGCGACCTTCGCCCCGCCGGCGACCGGGTCGACGGCCAGCACCGGCACCCCGGCGCGCAGTCCGAGCACCAGGCCGTGCAGCCGGGTCGTCACGACGACGTCGAGCCGCTCGAGCACCGCCCGGAACTGGTCGGCGGTGGCGGCGTGGCGCCAGTCGCGCGGGTCGACCCGGGTGTCGAGCGGGAGCCGGGCGGCGTCCAGGCCGGTCAGCCAGTCCTCCAGGGCGGTGTGCACGGCGTCGTGCCGGCGCCGGTCGCCGTACTCGGGCTGGCCGGGCGCGAGCACCACGCCCACCACCGGGACCGGCAGCGGGTCCGGCGCGTGCCGGCACAGGTCCGCGGTGGCCGCGGGCGAGCCGCCGGTGTCGCGGGCGAGGATCCGGTCGAACCCGGTCGCGGCCGGGTCCGCGGGATCCGGCACGGACACGCCCACCGCGATCCGCCGGGCCGCGGCGAAGCGCTCGTGCAGCGCGGCGACCTGGCGCCCGCGGACGGGTCCGCAGGCGAACACCAGCAACGAGCAGCCGTGCGGGTCCACCGACGTCGCCGACTCGGCCGCCGCGTCGAGCACCGGGCTGAACAGCTGCTCGACCCGGCGCCCGGGCCCGCGCAGTGCCTCGGCGACCCGTGCCATGGCGAGCAGGTCGCCCGCGGTCGCCTCACCGTCGACGAAACTCGGCCACCCGGCCACCACGATGCGCACGGCGGCCCGGCTACCCGGGCCCCGCCCGACCATGCCGGCCTGCCGCCCGCCGGGGGGGCGTTTGTGCCCGGTCACCCCGGGTAGGAGTGCGCCGGTCCGCGACGGCGGGCCGGTGATCGTGGTGATCAGGAGGTGCGATGCGCAGCCCCGGAGGTACGGAGTGACGGCCGCCGGACGGATCAGCGTGGTCATCCCGACCACGGGGCGGGCCCGGCTCGCCCGCGTGCTCGACGATGTGTGCACGCCGGGCGGCGTGCTCGCCGAGGTCATCGTCGTCGACGACCGCCGGGGCGCCGGCACACCGCTGCCCGGGATCCGGCCTCGCTACGGGGCACCGCCGGTCCGGGTGCTGCGCACCGGCGGCCGCGGTCCGGCCGCCGCCCGCAACGCGGGGTGGCGCGCGGCGGGGCCGGGCTGGGTCGCGTTCGTCGACGACGACGTCGAACCCGGCCGGGAGTGGGCGGCCGGGCTGGCCCGTGACCTCGCCGGGGTCGCGGACGGGGTGGGCGCCGTGCAGGCCCGGATCGCGGTCCCGCTCCCCGCCGACCGCCGGCCCACCGACGCCGAGCGCAACACCGCGGGCCTGGCCACCGCCCGGTGGATCACCGCGGACATGGCCTACCGCACGGGCGCGCTCGCCGCGGCCGGTGGGTTCGACGAGGGGTTCCCCCGGGCCTACCGGGAGGACGCCGATCTGGCGCTGCGGGTGCGTTCGGCCGGGTACCGGATCGTCGTCGGGGACCGGGTCACCACGCACCCGGCCCGGGCGGGCGGCCCGCTGGCCAGCGTGCGCGCCCAGGCCGGCAACGCCGACGACGCCCGGATGCGCCACAAGCACGGCCGCGGGTGGCGCGAGGCCACCGGCGCCGGCCCGGGCATGCTCGGCACCCACCTGCTCACCACGGCCGCCGCGGCGGTCGCCGCGGTCGCCGCGGCGGCCGGGTGCCGCGGCACCGCCCGGGCCGCCGCCGGTGTCTGGGCCGGGTCGACCGCGGCGTTCGCGGCGCGGCGGATCCGGCCCGGTCCGCGCACCCCGGCCGAGGTCGCCACGATGGTGCTGACCAGCGCGCTGATCCCGCCCGCGGCCGTCGGGCACCGGATCGCCGGTGAGCTGCGCGCGCGCCGGCTGCCGGCCGCGATCCTGTTCGACCGCGACGACACGCTGGTCCACGACGTGCCCTACTGCGACGACCCGGACCGGGTGGTGCCCGTCGACGGTGCCGGCGCCGCGCTCGACCGGGCCCGGGCCGCGGGCATCGCGACCGGGGTGGTCACCAACCAGTCCGGGGTGGCCCGCGGGCTGATCGCCCCGGAGGCGCTGAGCGCGGTGAACGCGCGTGTGCAGGAGCTGCTCGGCCCGTTCGGCACCTGGCAGGTCTGCGTGCACGACGAGAGCGGTGGCTGCGGCTGCCGCAAGCCCGAACCCGGCATGGTGCGCGCCGCGGCCCGGGCGCTCGGGGTGCCGCCCCGGGACTGCGTCCTGGTCGGCGACACCGGGGCCGACGTCGACGCGGCACGGGCCGCCGGCGCCCGGGCCGTGCTGGTGCCGACCCCGCGCACCCGGCCCGAGGAGATCCGTGACGCCCACCGGCACGCCCGGGTCGCGCCCGACCTCGGCGCCGCCGTCGACCTCGCACTCGGCCTCCCGCCACGCCCCAGCAGCCGGACACCCGGGTGCGGCCGGACGCCCGGCGATGGACGGCGCCCGGGTTTGGACCGCGCAGCACCGGTGATACCCCGACCGTGACACCTGATCCCGTGACACCTGATCCCGGGCACGAGGACGTGGTCGACGTCCTCGCCGACGACCACCGCACGCTGCTCGCCCTGCTCGACCACGCAGCGGCGGCCGACCCCGGCCCGCAGCGCTCCGACCTGGCGTTGCGCGCGGTCAACGCCGTCCGCCGGCACTGTGCCACCGAGGAGCGGCTGCTCCACCCGGTGTTGCGCCGTCACCTCGACGACGGCGAGCGGTGCGCCGAGCACGACACCGAGGAACACGAGCAGCTGGAGGAGCTGGCCACGGCGCTCCTCGACGCCGGGCCGGGCTCGCCCGCGGCCGGGGACCTGCTGCACCGGCTGACGACCTCGACCCGGCACCACGTCGAGGGTGTCGAGGGCCGGCGGCTGCCGGTGCTGCGCGAGCGGCTCACGGTGACCGAGCTCCAGGAGCTGGCCCGCGAGGCGCGGGCCGACCTGCACTCCGACGACCGGCCGGGTCCGGCGACGATGCTCGGGTGAGCGGTGCGACCGCGCCGAGTACGGCCCCGGCGTCCGCCGCGCCGGGCGCGACGGACGCCGGGGCCCGAGCTCAGACCAGGTCGCGGCGCAGCGACCTCGAACGGTCGATCGAGGCGATCCGCGCCTCACCGTGGTAGGCGTCCGTCGTGGCGTGCAGGTGGAAGTTCTCCGCGTCGGAGGTCTGCACGGCCCGGGTGACCGACGTGGTCGCGTGCTCGCCCCGGCGGAAGGTCACCGTGGACGTCACCTCACCGCGTACCGAGTCGTAGTCGTCGCCGCGGGCGCTGTAGCGCTCCTCGACCCGCTGGTCGACCTCCAGCCCGTCCGGGAACCTCTTGCGGCCGAGATCCTTGACGACCAGCAGTTCCGAGACGTAGTCGACGAGATCGCGGCGGACCTCCCAGCGCTGCTCACCGGGGCGCACCTGCTGCACCTCCAGCGGGGTGACCCCCTCCGCCGGGCCGAACGGCTCGGCGTCGGGGGCGTCGCCGTCGCGTACCGGCAGGGTCAGCGACGACCGCCCGGCCGTCACCGCCAGCTGTACCGGTTCCGGCGACGGCCAGGCCAGCGGCCAGTACGACGTGGACAGCGAGACCCGGATCCGGTGCCCCGGGCTGAACCGCTGCGCGACCCCGTTGAGCGGGACCCGGACCTGGTACCCGCGGCCGGGCTCCAGCGGTGCGGGGTCGGCGTGCGAGTCGCGGTGGGTCAGGTTCAGCAGTCCGTAGGTGACCCGGGTGGCGGCCCCGTCCGGGCTCACGTCCGACAGCCGCGCCGCCACCATCGCGACCGGCTTGTCCACGGTGATCTGCAGGTCGAGCTCCGGCGCGCCGAGGATCTCCACCGGGGCGTCCAGCGGCTCGGTCTCGAACACCAGCGAGCCGCCGTCCTCCTCACGCTGGTCGTAGGGCAGGTCCGGCGGCGCGTTGTAGGAGCACCACTTGCCGCCGAACTGGCCGACCGACAGCGGTGAGCTGACCATCAGCTCGGCCTCCGGGCCGGTGTCCCCCGGCTCGCCGAGCCGGCCCGCCAGCAGCGGCCGCTGCTCGGCCGTCACGTGCGGCGACGGCCACGACGGGTCGGACACCCAGCGGCCCGGCCGGTCCTCGTAGGCCGTCGAGGGCGGCACGCTGTCCTGCATCCAGGTGTAGAGGCGCGGCCCCTCGTCGACGCCGTTGTCCACATCGGCCAGCCAGTGCCCGAACCACCGCACGAGCTCCTGCAGGAACCCGATCGCGGGCCCGGGGCGGCCCAGGTGCGGGTAGGTGTGCGACCAGGGCCCGATCATGCCCTGGCGGGGCACGTCGAGATGCTCCAGCAGCCGGAAGACCGCGTTCGAGTACCCGTCGGCCCACCCGCTGGCGGCCAGCACCGGGCACTCGATCGCGGCGAAGTCCTCGCACACCGACCCGTGCCGCCAGTAGTCGTCGCGGCGCTGGTGCTCGAGCCACTTCTCCGCCCAGAGCCCGCTGCCGTGCAGCCGCTCCAGCCAGACGTCCTGCCAGTCGTCGCCGAGCCCCTCCGGGTCGGGCGGCAGGGCGTTGTCCGACTGCATCACCGACGCCCAGGACAGGTTGTCCCCGAGCAGGCAGCCGCCCATGTAGTGCACGTCGTCGGCGTAGCGGTCGTCGGTGGAGCAGACCGTGGCGATCGCCCCGAGCGACGGCGGGCGGCGGGCGGCGACCTGCAGCGCGTTGAACCCTCCCCAGGAGATGCCCATCATCCCGGTCCGGCCGTTGGACCACGGGCGGTCGGCCAGCCAGGCGAGCACCTCCCGGGCGTCGTCGAACTCCTGCTCCAGGTACTCGTCGGCGAGCACGCCGCGCGAGTCGCCGCTGCCGCGCAGGTCCACCCGCACCCCGGCGATCCCGTGCCCGGCCAGGTACGGGTGGTGCACCGAGTCGCGGACCGCGGTCATGTCCCGCAGCCGGTACGGGATGAACTCGAGCACCGCCGGCACCGGCTGGTCGGTCTCCGGCCGCCAGATCCGCGCGGCCAGTGTCGTCCCGTCGCTCAGGGTGATCCGGGTGTCCTCGCACCGCACCTTGTGCGGCAGGTCCTTCGGGTCGATGGTGCGCAACCGCTCCCCCTCACGCGTCGAACGCGAACGGGAGCAGCTCGGCACAGCGCCGGTACCGATCGGCGAGGTCCCGCTCGTCGTTCCCGCTGACGTAGATGTTCGCGATCTTGAAGCTGTAGCTGTCCTGGTCCGGGAGCTCGCTGAGCCGGTCGCCCTCGGCCACGATCACGTCCACCGTGGTCCCGGGGACGGACCGCTGCACCTCCTCGACCTCCTCGGCCGTCGGGACCCGCCGGGCGACGCCGTCCTCGAGCCGGCGCAGGAAGTACTTCGCCGACGCCGCGTACCGGCCCTCCCGGTACGGCATCTCCGGGTCCTGGCCCAGCGCCAGGCGCACCATCGCGCGGTGGTTCGCCGCGCCGTCGACGTCGGTGAACAGCTCCGCGTGCGACTGCGAGTGCCGCGGGTTCACCTCGAGGACGGTGAGCCGGTCGCTGTCGGGGTCCCAGAAGAACTCGACGTTGAGCGTGGTGTCGTTGAGCCCCACCCGGCGGACGATCTTCGCGGTGACGTCGGTCATCCGCTCGACGACCTGCTCGGGCACCGAGGACGGGTAGACGAACCGGTCCTGGCTGGGGACGTCGTCGCGGTTGATCGTGTCCACCGCGCCGAGCACGTGCAGCTCGCCGTCGCGGGCCCAGCCCTCGAGGGTGACCTGGCGGCCCGCGACGGCCTCCTCGGCCACGCAGACCCGCCCGTCGCCGTCCCGGATCTCCGCCGGGAGGTCGACCTTCGCGAGCAGCTCCTCGAACGGTTCGCCGACCCGCCCGATGCCCTCGGAGATCTCGGCGAGCGCGGCCCGGAAGCCCTCGTCGTCCTCGACCCGGATGGCGAGGTCCGAGGAGAACGACTTGACCGGCTTCACCCACATCGGATAGCGGACGTTCTCCGGCGGCGCGGTGTCCGCGTCGGGGTCGACCAGCGCGAACGCCGGGTACTCGTCGATCACCGCCCGCTGCTCGAGCCGGCTCCAGTACTTGTGCTCGCAGCGCAGCACGGCGTCCAGGGTCGGGCCCGGCGTGCCGAGGTGCTCGCACAGCAGCGGCACCATCGTGCTCACCGGGAAGTCCCAGAAGCCGATCACGCCGTGGACCGGCCCGGCCTCGTCGAGCTGGGCCTTCGCCTTCTCCAGCAGCTCCAGCACCGGGATCTCGTCGCCGAACTGCAGCTCCTCGATCGTCAGCAGCGGGATGAACCGGTACCGGTCCGCGTCCGGGAGCAGTTCGAGGACCTCGCGGTTGTGGTCGTCGAGACCGGGCACGGCCACGGTCAGCAGCTTCTCGTCCACCTGCGCGCCCCTCCTCAGGAGACCCGACCGCTGCGGCGCGGCCGGGACGCGTCGCACAGGATGTACCGGACGTCGATCACCTGAAGTCTCATGGTCAACGCCTACCCGGCATCCCGGGGGTTCATTCGCCCGTGCGCTCCCCGGGTTTCGGCGGCTCACGATCCGGGTCACGGCGGCACCGCCGCCGGACGGCGACGTGCAGGCCGGGCCGGGTTCAGCCGTGGTCGGACAAACTGGGGAACAGGCGCGGATGACGGTCGGAGGCCCAGTCGAGCACGAGGAGCGTGGCGTCGTCCTGCAGTCGCTCGTTCTGGTGCGCCATGACGGCGGCGGCCAGGCGCCGCAGGGTCTCCGGTGCCGAGAGCTGGTCCTGCTCCGCGCGTTCGGCCATGTCGATCAAGCGTTGCTCGCCGAAGAACCGGCCGTGCCCGTCACGGGCCTCGGTGACCCCGTCGGTGTAGAACAGCACCCGGTCGCCGGGTTCGAGGTGTTCGCGCCCGACGACGCCCGCGGACGTGGCCGCCGGGGCCGTGACGCCCAGCGGCAGGCGGGGAGGCAGCGACAGCTCCTTGACCACCTGACCGCCGCGCAGCAGCAGCGGCGGCGGGTGACCGGCGAGCAGGTAGGTCAGCTCTCCGGTCACGACGTCGAGCCGGCCCAGCGCCGCGGTGACGAAGCGACCCGGGCGGTCGTACTCCTCGAGCAGCGCGTCGGCCCGCTCGGCCTGGGCCGCGAGGTCGCGGACCCCGTCGCGACGCGCATTGCGGATCGCGGTCACGGCCACGGCGGTACTGACCCCGGCCATCAGATCGTGACCGACGCCGTCGAAGATCGCGAGGTCGATCGTGTCGCCCACGGCGTAGTCGTAGGCGTCGCCGGCCACCTCCAGGGCGGGCTCGAGCAGTGCGGAGATCACGACCCGGTCGGTCGCCAGCGTCCGGGGCGCGAGCTGCTGCCACAGCAGTTCCGATGCGGGCGACATCGCGCGGGCACGCAGCTGCTGCAGCCACGTGCTCTGCCCGAGCTTGGTCATCAGCAGGTGCCCGACCAGCCCGGCCAGCGCCCACAGCCGTCGGCGCAGGGTCACCCCGTCGACCACGTCGTCGTCCAACTCGACCCGGAGGACCCCGACGCGTTCGGTCCCGTCCAGCAACGGCAGCCACAGGATCCGGTCGCTGTCGTGCTCGCCGCCGACGACGATCTCGGTCAGCTGGTAGGCACGACCACCCGCGGTGCCCTCCACCGATATCGCGGCTCCGGGCGCATCGACCAGCACGACGTGCAGGGTCCGCTGGGCCAGGTCGACCATCAGCACCTCGACGCCGACCCCGGCCGGGCGGACCGCCCGGTCCACCGTCTCGGTGAGCCGCTCGGCCGCGACCAGGTGCGACTCGTCGATCACCGTGGTCAGGATCCGCGCCCACACCGCGTCGTCCGGGTCGTGCACGGCGACGACCGTACCGGCATCCCCGGGCCGTCCGGCCACCCGCCGAGCACGCTCGGGGAGCCGGTCAGCGCCGCAGGAACTCGAGCAGGTGCCGCCGGGCGAGGCGGGCCTCCGGCAGCGGCGGCTGCATGATCCAGTTGTGGAACATGCCCGGGTACTCGTGCAGCTCGATGTCCTGCCCGACCTGCTCGGCGTCGCGCTTCAGCCGGCGTGCGTCCGCGAGCAACAGGTCGCGGGTGCCGACGAACGCGGCGATCCGGCCGAGCCCGCGCAGGTCGGCGTCGACCGGGCTGATCTCCGCATCGTCGAGCGGGGTGCCCGCGGCGTACCAGCGCCCGGCCTGGCGGAGCCCCTCGGTCCCGAGCGCCGGGTCGTGCGGGGCGATCCGGGCCGACAGCGGGTCGCTCACCGCCAGGTCCAGCCACGGGGAGAACAGCCCGATCCGCGACGGCACCGGCTCGCCGCGGTCGCGCAGGAGCTGGGCCAGTGCGAGCGCGAGCGCCCCACCGCAGGAGTCCCCGAGCACGACCCGGTCCTGCGGCGGGTGCGCCGCGAGGAACCGCTCGTAGCTGTGCTGGGCGACCGGCCAGATGTCGCGGTGGTCGGCGCCCGGCGCCAGCGGGTACATCGGCAGCGTCACCGTCGCGCCGAGCCGGTGGACCAGCCAGCGGGCGAGGAACCAGTGGTGCCGGCCGGGCTGCTCGACGAAGCCGCCGCCGTGCAGGTGCAGCACGTGCATGCTCGAACGGGCCCCCTGCGGCGCCCGCAGTGTCCAGCTGTCGTGCCCGTCGACGACCTGGTGTTCCACGTCGGTGACGGCCCGCACCCAGTACGGCGGCCGGGTCAGCGACGGGTCCTGGTGCTCGGCGAGCCGGGCGCGCATGGTCTCGGCGTCGTCGTAGAACTCCGATGTGCGCTGCAGCCGCATCAGCCCGATGGCGGCGCGCGCACGCAGGCTCACCCGATGCGTCGGGCAGGGCTCCGCCTGGGTGTCTGTCATGTGATGCCAGTACCCCGATCGGCAGGCGTTCCACACGGAACCGCGGCCCGGCTCACCCGGCCAGCGCCTGCGGGGCGGCCTGCTCCAGCCGGGTGCGCAGGAACCCCATCTGGTTGCGCACCTGGGGCCGGGCGTACGCGACGGCGTCGAGGGCCTCGCGGTCCCGGGTGGCCTGGGCGGCCTGCCCGACGAGGTCCCAGGTCATCGCGACGAACGACGCGAGCAGGTACAGGTCCTGCAGGTCGCGCAGCAGCCCGAGCGGACCCTCACGCAGCGAGCCGAGCCCCTCGGCCTCGAGCCGCTCGGGCTCGTCGTCGTAGCGCTCGCCGTACCGCTCAGTGAGCGGCGCGAGCCGGGCGACCCGGGCATCGGCCCGGTCCCCCAGCAGGTGCCCGAGGTGGTGCAGGTCGGCCTCGGCGGCGTGCCCGTCGGCGACCAGCCGCCAGGACTCGGCCAGGGTGCGCTCGGCCGCGTGCAGCATCCCCAGGTAGACGGTCAGTCCCACGCTGCCTCCTGCTGTGCGGTGGACGTGCCGGCCGGGGTGGTGACCGGGTCGACCCGGACCCCGGTGAGTTTCAGCTGCGGTTGCTTGGAGACCGGGTCCCATGCGGTCAGCGTGAGCTCGTTGGCGGCCTGCTCGCCGTAGTGGAACGGCACGAAGACGGTGCCCGGCCGTACCTCGGTGATCCGTACCGGTGCCTCGATGCATCCGCGCGGGCTGGAGACCCGCACGGCGTCCCCGGCCACGACGCCGATCCGGCCGGCGTCGTCGGCGGACAGCTCCACCCAGGCCCGCGGGGCGCTCCGTTCGAGCTCCGGCACCCGCCCGGTCTTCGTGCGGGTGTGGAAGTGCTGCACGGTCCGGCCGGTGATCAGCCGCAGCGGGAAGTCGGTGTCCGGGGACCCGGGCGGCGGAGTGTGCTCGACGGCCTTGAGCAGCGCCCGCCCGTCGGCCCGCAACGCGCGGTGCTGCTCGCGGGTGACGGTGGCGCCGGTCAGCAGGTCGTGGCCGTAGGTCTCGCAGCGGTCGGTGTCGGTGGTGAACACGGCATCGGTGTAGAGCCGCGCGGTCCCGGTCGGGGCCTCCTCGGTGACCGGCCACTGGATGCCCGAGTGGTGCCGCAACAGCTCGTAGGTCAGCGCGCTCTGGTCGCACGGACGACCGCGGGAGGCCCGGACCCACTCGGTGAACGCCTCCTCCGGGGTGCGCCACCACGGCAGGGGCCGCCCGGAGCGGGTCCGGAAGTCCATCCGGCGGGCGTAGTCGAGCCACAGGTCGAGATCGCTGCGGGCCTCCCCGGGCGGGTCGACCGCCTGCTCCGACAGGTGCACGGTGCGGTCGGCGTTGGTGAACGTGCCGGTCCGCTCCCCCCACAACGCGGCCGGGAACACGACGTCGGCCAGGGCCGTGGTCTCGGTCGGGTAGGCGTCGGAGACCACCACGAAGACGTCCTCGGAGGAGAGGATCTTCCGGATCCGGCCCAGGTCCGGCATCGACACCGCCGGGTTGGTGCCGGCGATCCACAGGAAGTTGATCGACCCCTGCTCGGCGTAGCGGAACAGCTGCATCGCGTGCGTGGGCGGCGACCAGTGCGGGATGGTGATGGGGTCGACGTCCCACAGCTCGGCGAGCTCGTCGACGTGGGCCTCGTTGTCCCAGTTGCGGAACCCGGGCAGGTCGCCGTCGGCGCCGCACTCCCGGTTGTTCTGCGCGGTCGGCTGCCCGTTCATCTGCAGCACGCCCGCGCCCGGACGGCCGATCATCCCGCGCAGCAGGTGCAGGTTGTTCACGCCGACGGCCGCCGCCGTGGCCTGGTGGGACTGGTAGAAGCCCTGCAGCACCGTCGACAACGGGGCGCGGGCGTCGGCGAAGAGGTCCGCCGCGGCCTGCAGGTCGGCCGGGTCGATCCCGCAGATCTCGCCCACCCGGGCCGGGTCGTAGGGCTCCACCACCGCGGCCAGCTCGTCGTGACCGATCGTGTGTGCCCGCACCCAGTCGTGGTCGACGGCGCCCCGGTGGATCAGCGCCCGGGTGAGCCCGTTGACCAGGGCGACGTTCGTACCGGGCCGGACCGGCAGGTGCACCGTCGCGCGGCGGGCCACCTCGGTGCGCCGCGGGTCGACGCAGACCAGCGCCGGCGGGTCGGGCCCGTCGAGCCGGTCGAGCATCCGCGCCCACAGCACGGTCTGGGTCTCGGCGACGTTGTGTCCGAACAGGAACAACGCGTCGCAGTGCTCGATGTCGTCGTAACTGCCCGGCTGCCCGTCGGCGCCGAAACTCTCCTTCATCGACGCCGCCGCGGTCGCCGTGCACAGCCGGGTGTTGCCGTCCATGTGCGGGGTCCCGAGCCCGGCCTTCCCGATGACGCCGAGCGTGTAGTACTCCTCGGCCATCAGCTGGCCGGAGGTGTAGAAGCCGTGCGAGAGCCCGCCACGGCGTTCCAGCAGCGAGCGGGACCGCTCGACGACCGCCCGCATCGCGGTGTCGTGGTCGACCTCGACCAGGTGGCCGTCGTCGTCGCGCAGCAGCGGCTTCGTGAGCCGGTCCCGGTCGGTGGCCTTCCAGCCGTAGAGGCCCTTGGGGCCCAGCCGGCCACGGTTGACCCGGTCGTCGGCGCGGCCACGGACCCCGACGATCTCGTCGTCGATCACTCCGATGTCCAGGCCGCACCCGTTGCTGCACAACACGCAGGCCGAACGCACCCAGCGTTGCACGTCCTCGGCCCGCACCCCGTCACGCAGGTGCTGGTCCACCCGCTCGGGCCAGGCGGTGCCCGCCGCGTGCGGGGTGCGCGGGCCCCACGGGTCCCGGATGCGGTCGTCCTGATCGGTCATCCCGGAGCCCTACCCGGGTGGACGTGCTCCACACCGGACCACCCGGGTCAGCGGCCGAGTGCGGAGCGCAGCTCGTCCTTGGACATCGACGAGCGCCCGGAGACCCCGGCCCGCTTCGCGTCCTGGTAGAGCTGGTCCTTGGTCTGCCCCTTCGGGCCCTCGCGGCGCCCGGAGCGCTTGCCACCGCGGTGCTCGGGCGAGACGTCCTTGGTCGAGGTCGAGCTCGCCTGGCGGGACTCGCCCTCCTGCGCACGGTCCTTGTTCACCGTGCGGGCGGCGATCTCCTTGGCCCGCTTCTCCGAGGAGCCGCGCTCCTCGGTCTGCTCCTTGATGTGCTCGTACTGACGTTCCCGCTTGTCACTCCATGCCTGCGGCACGATGTCACCTCCGAAACGGGGTCCTGTTCGCGCGATGAGTACCCGGCCCTCGGCCGGTCACACACCCGGACGGGCTGCGGGGGATCCGGACGGGCGCGGGATGTCACCGAACTCCATGAACCAGCGGCGCCGCTCGAGCAGGGCGTCGATGTCGTCGAGGATGCGCCGGCGCCCGGCGGGGGCCAGGTTCGGTGACCTCAGGTCCGCGCTGAGCTTGCCGAGGACGCGGTCGACGGCGGCGAGGGTGGGCACGTGGTGTCCACCGCGGCCGGGAGCGGAGCGGACGGTGTCGGCTTCCCGCTGCTGATCGGTGATCGTGGAGGGCGTCATGGCCTCCGTGTCCCTTCGTGCTGTTGCCGTCCCGGCGGCTGCCGGGGCATGTGGACCGCGATACCACCGGTGCCCCGGCCCAAACGGTCCGGTCGTCGGCATCCCCGTGACGGGCCCGCCGGGTTCGGGAGGGCGAGAGCGTGCACCTCGCCCGGCCCGCCCCCGTCGATCAGCACACTCTCGCCCGCGGCGGAGCAAGACCGTGCGCCTCGCCGGGCCGTACCAGTCGATCAGCACGCTTCCGCCCGCGGCAGGGCAGGACCGTGCAACTCGCCGGACAGCGCCCGCCGATCAGGACGCTGTCGCCCGCGACAGGGCGAGAACGTGCACCTCACCCGGCCCGCCCCTGTCGATCAGCACCGTTCCGCCCGCAGCAGGGCACGACCGTGCAACTCATCCGGCCCCCGCCTGTCGATCAGCACCGTCCCGCCCGCGACGGGGCGACAACGTGCATCTCGCCCGGCCGCTCCTGTCGATCAGCGCACTTCCGCCCTTGGTGGGGCGGGAACGTGCAACTCGTCGAGCAGCGCCTGTCGATCAGCACAGTTCCGCCCGCGGCAGGGCGAGACCGTGCACCTCACCCGGCCCGCGACTGTCGATCAGCACGCTGTCGCCCGGGGGCGGGCGCGCGACGCGGCGCGGCCTGTCGATCAGCGCCTTTCCGCCCGCAGCGTGCGAGGCGCAGGGGTCACTCGAGCGGCTCCAGGCCGACCCGGCCGGCCAGCACCTCGACCGTGTCCGGGCTGCCGGTGCCCAGCCCGTGCCGGACGACGTTCAGCGCCCCGCAGGCCGCGCCGATCCGCAGCGCGGTCTCCCAGTCGTCGCCCGCCGCGAGCCGGGCGGTCATCCCCGCGGTCTGCGAGTCGCCGGCACCGCGGGGTTCGGCGGCCACGACCGGCGGCGGGGTCACCACCAGCACCCGCTCGCCGTCGTAGGCCAGGGCCGGCTCCCCCGCCCGGCTCACCAGCACCCGCCGCGCGCCGTGCCCGTGCAGGTCGCGCAGCGCGGGCACCAGGTCCTCGAGTCCGGTCGACGCGGCGTGCCCGTGCTCGACCAGCTCGTCGTCGGCCACCTTCAGCAGGTCCACACCGGCGTCGACGACCGCCTCCAGCAGCGCGCCGGACAGGTCGGCGACGACCCGGGCACCGTTCGCGGCGAGATCGCGCGCGAGCCGCCGGTAGAGCGAGGCGGGGACCACCGACTCGGCCTGCGGCCCGGACAGCAGCACGGTGCCGCGCTCGAGGCCGGAGGCCAGTGTCAGCTCGTAGAGGCCGTCGAGTTCGTGGCGGTCCAGCGGCGCCGCGTCGTCGGTGGCGATCTCGACGCGCTCGGCACCCGTGCGCCGGTCGTGCACGTAGCCGCCGTTGCGGGTGGCGGAGTGCACGGTCCGCAGCTCGACGCCGTCGATCGCGATCAGCCGCTCCAGCAGGTGCCCGGTCTCGCCGCCGAGCGCCGCGCACAGGCACACCGACGACCCGAGCGAGGCCAGCATCCGCGCCTGCCAGACGCCCTGCCCACCGGCGTGCACGTGCAGCTCGGCCGACCCGGCTCGGTCCTCGACCGTCACCGTGACGATCGGGGACGGGGCGAGCACCGTGATCTGCGGGCGGGCGGTCACCGGGCCGCCCCGACCGGCAGGGCGGGCGGCGTGACCTCGCGCAGGCCGCCGAGCGCGGTGAGCGTCGGGTGGCCCGCCGCGAGCAGCGCCCGGTCGGCACCCGGCTCGGCCGGACGGTCGGTCCCGACCTCGCGCAGCAGCACACCGTCCACTCCGGACTCCTCGACCAGGGTCCGCACCGTGCCCTCCGCGTCGAGCGGGGCGGTACGCAGCTCGCGGTGCTCGTCGGCGGGCCGGTCCGGCACGTTGAGCGAGTAGGTGGACCCGGCCGCGGCGTCGCGCAGCAGCGGCAGGACCGTGCCGACGTGCTCGCGCACGGCGTCCCAGTGCTCGGGCTCGGTCCCGCCGAGCGGCACGTCCAGCGACACCGCCAGCCCCCGGGCGCCGAACTGTCCCGCGGTGAGCGCCGCGCCCACGGTGCCCGAGTGCAGGATCGCGCGCCCCACGTTGGCACCGCGGTTGATGCCCGAGAGCACCAGCTCCGGGGGCGGGTCGAGCCAGCCACCCAGCGCGAGGACGACGATGTGCGCCGGTGCGGCACGCACGGCGTGCGCGGGTGCCCCGGCCAGCGTGGGGCGCTCCTCGGTCACGGTGCGTCCCTGTTCCTGCACGGCGGTCACCGCGGCCGACGCGCCGGAGTACTGCCGGTCCGGGGCGGCGACCACGACGTCGAGTCCGGCACCGGCGGCCACATCGGCCAGCATCGCCAGCCCGGGCGAGTCGATTCCGTCGTCGTTGGTCACGAGAGCTCGGGGGACTGAGGTCACGCACCGGGGTACCCACGACCGGGCGACGGACACATCGCCCGCGGCGGCATCGACCACCCGCGCGCCGGGTAGCCGGGTGGCATGTCCGAACACGTCGACGACGCGCTGTGGGACGAGTTCCACCGCGTGGTGAACATGTCCGCCCGCGAGCTCGACGAGTGGCTCGCCACCGACGCCGCGGGCGAGGAGAGCGAGCCGGACCCGAAGCAGCGGGCCACGCCCGACGGGCGCCGGGTGCTCGACATCCTCCGCAAGCGCCGCGGTGACCTCACCCGCGACGACGCGGAGACGATGCGGGCGGTCGTCGACCACGTGCACGAGGCCCGCCGGGACGACCTGGAGCCCGTGGCGGGCGATGCCGCCTGGCGACGCGACCTCATGCGGATCGGGCACGACCCGCTCGAACCGCCGGAGGGGCGCCGGGGCTGACCGGCTCCGTCCGCCTCGGGCACCTCCACCGGTTGAGCGCCACCCGGGCGGGTACCCGCCCGCCATGCCGACCGGACCGACGCACGCCCCGCACGCTCCCGGAACCGCCCGGGCCACCGCGCCGCCGGCCGGCCGGTGAGCGGCGTGGCCACCCGGGCCGAGGGAGCACAGGCCTACCTGCCCGGCCGCGGCGGGCTCCCGGCGCTGCGCGAGGCGGTCGAGGGGTGCCGGGGCTGCCCGCTGTACCGCGACGCGACGCAGGCCGTGTTCGGCGCGGGCCCGGCCGGCGCGCGGCTGTTGCTGGCCGGCGAGCAGCCCGGCGACGTGGAGGACCGGCGCGGCTCGCCGTTCGTCGGCCCGGCCGGACGGGTGCTCGACGACGCGCTGGAGGCTGCGGGCATCGCCCGCGAGGAGGCGTACCTGACCAACGTGGTGAAGCACTTCAAGTTCCGCCGCGACGAGCGCGGCACCCGGCGGATCCACCGCACACCGAGCCGCACCGAGGTGGTGGCCTGCCGGCCGTGGCTGGACGCCGAGATCCGCGAGGTCGACCCGGAGGTCGTGGTGTTCCTCGGCGCGACCGCGGCCAAGGCGGTGCTCGGCCCGCAGTTCCGCGTCACCCGCGAGCGCGGGAACCTGCTCACGCTGCCCGAGGACGCCGCGGGCGGTGCCGGGCGCTCGGCGCTGGCGACCGTGCATCCGTCGTCCGTGCTGCGTTCCGACGACGAGCAGCGCCGCGCGGCGTTCGACGCCCTGGTCGAGGACCTGCGCGTGGTGGCCCGCTGAGCCGGGATGGCTCAGCGTTGTTTCGGGATGATGCTGATCGTGCCGGAGCGTTCCAGGATCGCGTAGTCGATCTCGTCGCCGTTGCGGAGCCCCTGGCCGGTCCGGGCCTCCTGCAGGACCTCCTCCATGCTGATGTGGTGGCGGCGCATCGTCTCGTCCAGCCGCTGCCCACGCTCGATCAGCACCACCGGAGCGCCGTCGAGGGTCCGGCCGACCCGCGGGAAACGCCAGCCCAGGAAGTCCGCGACCCGGTCCAGCCCGACCAGGGTCACGATCACCAGGACCGCCATGGTGACCGAGTAGTCCTCGCCGAGCAGGGCCTGCTGGGTGGCCTCGGAGACGATCAGCAGCAGGACCAGGTCGAACGTCGTCACCTGGGCCATGCTCCGCCGGCCGATCGCCCGGAAGATGATCAGCAGGGCCAGGTAGACCAGCGCGGCCCGCAGGATCGCGTCCATCCGTCGCTCCCTCCCTCAGGGGTACACGAGCTGCCAGAACCCGATCGGTTCCCCGCCCGGGACGCCGACCGCGCCGCGCAGCAGCCCGACCTCGTCGGGCCGGAGCTGGAGCACGACGGTGACCGGGTCCGGCCCGCTGACCGCGAACTCGAGCAGCGCGCGGTCGCCGGACGTGGTCCACCGGACCGGTTGCGGCTGTACCTGCTGCACCCGCACCTGGGACAGGTACGCCGCGGAGATCCAGAACGCCGCGGTGCCGTCACGGCCCGGGCCGGGACGGACCTGCACCCGCAGGTCGGTGTCGCCGGCGTAGCGGGTGAAGCGTTCGTGCTCGAGCCGGACCAGGCCGGCCGGGTCGGTGGCGCTCACCCGGCTGAGCGGCCCCGGCCCGAACAGGCCGGCGAGCGCGGCGAGCACGAGTACCGCGAGCACCGCCCACGCCACCCGCTGCACGGCCCCCGCCCGGCGCTGCCGGACAGGGTCCCGCGGCACGTGCCCGCCGTCCCCGAGCTCCCGCTCCGACCCGCTCACCGCACCCGTCCCCGACCGTCCGATCAGCGATCCGGCTACCCCGCGGGCGGGGCGTCACACCCTCACCGGCTGCGTTCGACGACCCAGGCCGCGACCTGCGTGCGCGACCCGACGTCGAGCTTGCGCAGGATCCGCTCCACGTGCCCGTCCACGGTGCGGCGCGAGATCACCAGCTGCTCCGCGATCTGCTTGTTGCTGAGGCCGTCGGTGACGAGCGCGGCGACCTGCTCCTCACGGCCGGTCAGCTCGGTCAGGGCGCGGGCGGCCTGCTGCGGGGCGCCGGTGCAGCCCGCGGTGACGATCTCGATGCAGAGCCGGACGGCGTCGGCGACGTCGGCGCCGGCGTACTCCTGGCGCAGCGCCTCGGCCCGTTCCGCGCCCAGTTCCCGGTCGATCCGCGCGGCGTACCCGCGCCCCTCGGCGAGCGCGTGCGGGCCGAACGCGGCGAGCGAGGTGCCCAGTCGCCGCCAGACCCCGGCCGCCAGCCCGGACAGGGCGGCGGCGTCGGCGGCCCGCCCGGTCGCCGTCGTGACCCAGGAGCAGACCTCCACGCTCAGCGCGGTGCAGACCCCGTCGCGGAAGTCGCGTTCGATCCGCATCGTGCGCAGGATCGCGTCCCGGGCCCGGTCGAGCTCGCCGAGGTGCAGCAGGGCGATCGCCTCGATCCAGCGCCCGTAGCCGTGGTTCCACATCTCACCGTCGGCGCTCGCGCGCTCGACCACCGAGGCCGCGGTGGCGAGCGCGTCGCGGGGCAGCTCGGCGTAGGTCTCGGCCATCGCGAGCTGGAACCCGGCGGTCAGCTCCGCCGGCACGTCACCGACCCGCCGGTGCAGGCCGATCGCGTACCGGTAACGCTCGACGGCGTCGTCGAGGTCGCCCTCGAACAGGTGCAGCAGCGCCGTCCAGTGCGCGGCGTGGCCCTGCAGCGCGACGTCCCCGAGCTGCTCGGCGGTCGCGGTGCACTCGCGCAGGTACCCCCGCGCCACCGCGCGGTCGCCCTGGATCAGCGCGACCCAGGCGACCACCCACAGCGCCTCGGCCCGCTCGGCGGTCCCCGGGTCGATCCGGCGCAGCAGCCGCTCCAGCCAGCGCCGCCCGTAGGTCAGGAAGCCCCCGGCGATCCAGTGGTAGCGCAGCAGCGACGCGAGCCGGGCACCGGCGACGGCCTCACCCGGGGTGTGCGCGGAGAACCCGAGCGCGGCGAGGAGGTTGGGGTGGTCGTGGCGCAGCCGGGCGAGGTCGCGGGCCTGGTCGGGCCCGCACCAGCGGTCGATCGTCGCCGCGGCGAGGGCGATGTAGTGGTCCCGGTGCAGGCGGCGGATCTCCTCGGTGCCGCCGGCGGCCTCCAGCTGCTCGGCGCCGTACTCCCGGAGCGGGACGAACTGCCGGTAGCGCAGCTGGTCGCCGTCCCGGTCGGCGACGACGACCGACTTGCCGACCAGACCATCGAGCGCGTCGAGCAGCCGGTCGTCGGCGAGGTCGCCGTGCCCGCACACCCCTTCGAGCGCCTCGAGGTCGGCCGGTGCGGGGAACACCGACATCCGTGCCCAGAGCAGCTGCTCGGCCGGGCCGCACAGGTCGTAGCTCCAGTCGATCAGTGCGCGCAGCGACTGCTGGCGGGGTTCGGCGTCGGTGCCGGGTGCGGAGAGCATGTGCAGGCGCCCGCCGAGCCGCTCGACGACCTGCGACACCGACAGCGAGCGCAGCCGGACCGCGGCCAGCTCGATCGCCAGCGGGAGGCCGTCGAGCTTGCGGCACAGCGCGACGACGGCGTCCCGGTTCTCCTCGGTGATCCGGAAGTCGGGCAACAGGCGGTGCACGCGGTCGAGCAGCAGCCGCACCGACGGGACCTCGTCGAGCACGCCGGCGTCCCGCGGGTCGTTGCCACCCGGGGCGGCGCCACCCGGGTTCTCGCCACCCGGGTCCTCGCCGACCGGGTCCTCACCGACCGGGTCCTCACCGACCGGGTCCTCGTCGGGCACCGCGAGCGGGTCCAGCCGGTGCACCTGCTCCCCGCGGATCCCGAGGGCCGCGCGGCTGGTCGCCAGCACCGTCAGCTCCGGCAGCTCGGCGAGCAGCCGCAGCAGCAGCCGCACCGTGCCCTCGACCAGGTGCTCGCAGTTGTCCACGACCAGCAGCGTCGGCGCGGCCGCCAGGTGGCCGACGACCCGGTCGACGGCGTCGCGGTTGGACTGGTCGGGCACCCCGACCGCGGTCGCGACCGTCGGCGCGATCTGGGACTGGTCGGTGACGCTGGCCAGCTCGACGACGTAGACGTCGTCGTCCCACCGTTCGGCGGCGGTCAGCGCGGTACGGGTCTTACCGACCCCGCCGGGACCGGTCACCGTGACCAGGCGGTGCGCGGCGAGCTCGGCATGCAGCCGGGTCAGCGTCTCCGCGCGGCCGACGAAGCTGTCCAGGGCCGTCGCCAGCCGGTGGCGCCCACGCCGGGCGGGCAGCCGGCACGGGTCGTCCCCGGCGTCGTCCACCATGACGCCTCCCGATCACCTGAGTGCCCCGAGGATCGCACGGTTCGTGACCCGAGCCATACCCGACCACACGGAGTGACTACCCGGGTACACCCGGGCCGGCATGGGGTATCCGTCGCCGCGCCGTTGGGGTGTTCCCACGCTGTCCGGGCGCCCCGCCCCGCGGCCACGGTGTTGTGGCGATCACACGACCGCCGGAGGAGATCCGGCCGGCTCGATCACCACGACCCGCAAGGAGGCTGGTTGCAGTGGTGCACCCCACCGCCGAGAGTCACGACGCCATCATCATCGGGGCCGGGTTCGCCGGTCTGTACGCCGTCCACGCACTGCGCAACCAGCAGGCCAAGGACGTCATCGCCTTCGACGCCGCCGGCGACGTGGGCGGGACCTGGTACTGGAACCGCTACCCGGGCGCCCGGGTCGACATCGAGAGCGTGCACTACTCCTACTCCTTCGACGAGGACCTGCAGCAGGAGTGGCACTGGACCGAGCGGTTCCCCGCCCAGCCGGAGATCCTGCGCTACCTCGAGCACGTCGCCGACCGCTTCGACCTGCGCCGCAGCATCCGCTTCAACACCCGGATCACGTCGCTGACCTGGGACGACGACGAGTCGCTCTGGACCGCCACCACGGACGCGGGCGAGGTGCACGTCGCCCGCTGGGTGATCTCCGGTGCCGGGACGCTGTCGGTGCCGAAGAAGCCCGAGTTCGGCGGGATCGAGAACTTCGCCGGCGAGACCTACACGACCGGCAACTGGCCGCACCACGAGGTCGACTTCGCGGGCAAGCGGGTCGGCATCATCGGCGTCGGGTCGTCGGGGATCCAGGCGGTCAGCGAGATCGCCAAGCAGGCCGGGCACCTGACCGTGCTGCAGCGGACCCCGAACTACGCCACCCCGATCGGCAACTACGCGACCGACCCCGCCGAGGAGGCCGCCGAGAAGGCCGACTACGCCGCGCTGCGGGAGGCCTCGCGCAACCACTTCCTCGGCGTCCCCTACTCCGACGTGCAGCCCTCCGCCGTCGCCGCCACCCTGGACGAGCGCAGGGAGGTCTTCGACGACCGCTGGAACCGCGGCGGGTTCCGGCTGTTCATCGACGCCTACGGCGACATCCTGTTCGACCACGAGGCGAACGACACGGTCGCCCAGTACATCCGCGACCGGATCCACGAGCGGGTCGACGACCCGGCGACCGCGGAGCTGCTCGCGCCGCGCGGCTACCCGTACGGCACCAAGCGCCCGCCGCTGGAGACCGACTACTACGAGGCCTTCAACCGGCCCGACGTCGACCTGGTCGACGTGAAGTCCAACCCGATCGAGGCCGTGACCGAGGGCGGTGTGCGCCTGGCCGACGGCACCGAGCTCGCCTTCGACGTGCTGGTGCTGGCCACCGGTTTCGACGCGTGCACCGGCCCGTTGCTGGCCATGAACGTCACCGGCCGCCGGGGCCGGACGCTGAAGGAGCACTGGGCCGACGGGCCGCAGACCTACCTGGGCCTGATGGCGGCGGGCTTCCCGAACCTGTTCATGATCACCGGTCCGCAGAGCCCGTCGGTGCTCTACAACATGCCGCTGGCGATCGAGGACCACGTCGACTTCTCGGTCGCGGCGATCTCCCACGTGGAGGAGCAGGGCCGCGCGGTCATCGAGCCGACGCCCGAGGCCGAGCAGGAGTGGGTCGCCCACACCAACGAGCTGGCCCAGGCCACGCTGCTGCCCGACTCGCCGACCTCCTGGTACATGGGCAAGAACGTGCCGGGCAAGCCGCAGCGCGTGCTCGTCTACCTCGGCGGCGCGCCCACCTACCGGGCCAGGTGCGACGAGGTCGTCGCGGCCGGCTACGAGGGCTTCGCGATCTCCGACCGTCACTCCGACCGCGCGTTCGCCTGAGAGGACCACGAACCATGCCACTCGACCCGGACGTGCAGGCCCTCATCGACGGCCTCGCCGCACAGGGCTTCCAGTCCTTCGAGAAGGTCGGCGTCGACGCCACGCGCGCCGCCGTCGACTCGTTCACCGGGCTGCAGCAGCCCGCCCGGGACGTCGCCGCCGTCGTCGAGGCGGATTACGGTCCGTCACCCGAGCAGCGGCTGCGGATCTACCGGCCGTTCGGTGACGGCCCGTTCCCGGTGCTGCTGTACGTACACGGCGGCGGATTCGTCGCCGGCGGCCTGGACGTGGTCGACGAGCGGGCCCGCGCACTCGCGCTCGACGCCGGTGCCGTCGTCGTCTCCACGACCTACCGGCGGGCGCCGGAGGCCCGGTTCCCGGCCGCGCACGACGACGTGTTCGCGGCGTTGCAGTGGACGGCCAAGGAGATCGGCGCCCACTCCGGCGACCCCGACCGGATCGCGGTCATGGGCGACAGCGCCGGGGCGAACCTGGCCGCGGCGGCGGTGATCCGGGCGCGGGACGAGAGCGCCCCGCCGGTCCGCTCGCAGGTGCTGCTCTACCCGCTGGTCGACCCGGTCGCCGAGACCGCGTCGCGCGCCGAGTTCGCCGAGGGCTACCTCATCCACCTCGACGCGCTGGCCTGGTTCGGCGCGCAGTACGTCTCCGGCCCGGACGACGTCGCCGACCCGCGCCTCGCGCTCGGGCGCAACGACCTCGCCTCGCTGCCGCCGACGCTGGTCGTCACCACGGAGTACGACACGCTGCGCGACGAGGGCGAGTCCTTCGCCGCGGCCCTGGCCGAGGCGGGCACCCCGACGACGTGCACCCGGGTCGACGGGCTCGTGCACGCGCTGTACTGGGCGTCCGGGGCGGTGCCGCGCAGCGCGGAGATCCACGACGCGGTGCTCGCGCACCTGCGCGCCTCGCTGTAGCCCTCGGGCGCAGGCGAGTTCGAGGACAGTGCCGGGACAGCGGGCCTTCGTAGCGTGGGGCCCGCACGCTCCGGCACCCGTCGATCGGCTCGGCCCCCGGAGCGTCGGAGCACGTCCGGCACTCCACGAGGGAGCAGGTCATCGACACGGCAGAGCAGGCCGGCCACCGGCCCGGACGGCTGCCCGCGCGGCGCGAGCGCGGGGCCGTCCGGGCCCGGGTCCTGGAGTTCCTGCGCGACGGTCCGCCGTGGCGCTACCTCGGCCGGCTCACCGGGGTGTGCGTGGCCGTGCTGTGGATCGGCGGCGCCGCGCTCTACCTCGGGCTCCCGCTCGGCGGTGCGCTGCGGGCACTGTCGGTCCCGGCGAGTGCGGGCTTCTCCGTGCTCGGGGGCTATCTCGGCTTCCGGCGGCTGGTCGGTCTGCGCCGCCGTCCACTCGCGGCCTGACGGGCTACCCGTGTGTCGTTGGACACCTCCGCACCCGCAGAGCGTTCGTTTTCGTGACAGTTCATTTCGTCGTCAACGAACTAGCGTCGACGAGTGAGTGCCGGGCACCGAGGCCCGCTCCGGAGGGAGTCCCACGATGACCGTGATCGAGCCGGTGACCGCCGGCGACCAGCTCCGCCAGGCCTTCGGCTGTTTCCCGTCGGGTGTGACGGCCGTCTGCGCCGAGGTCGACGGCGTGCCCGTCGGCCTCGCGGCCAGCTCGTTCACCTCGGTCTCGATCGAGCCACCGCTGGTGTCGGTGTGCATGCAGCACAGCTCCACGACCTGGCCGACGCTGCGCGGCCGCCCGCGGCTCGGCGTCAGCGTGCTCGCCGAGGGTCAGGACGTGGCGTGCGCGCGGCTGGCGAGCAAGAACGGCGACCGCTTCGCCGACACCGCGACCACCGTGGCCGCCGACGGTGCGCTGTTCGTCGACGGCGCGACGCTGTGGCTGGACTGCACCATCCACGCCGAGGTCCCCAGCGGCGACCACGACATCGTGCTGCTCCACGTGCACGGGATCCGCGCGGACCCGGACACCCCTCCCCTGGTCTTCCACGGCAGCCGCTTCCGGCGCCTGGCCGAGGTCTGACCGTCCCCGCGAGCTGACGACGAACCCGGAGCACCCCGTGACGCTGCACGAGACCGACCCGGCCGAGACCCGGGTGCGCGCCGCCCTGACCGCGATCGCCGCCGGGCAGCCGGTCGTGGTCGTCGACGACGCCGACCGCGAGAACGAGGGCGACCTCGTCTTCGCCGCCACGCACGCGACGCCGTCGCTGGTCGCCTTCACCGTGCGCCACACCTCCGGGTTCGTGTGCGTCGCGCTGCCCGACGACGCGTGCGACCGGCTGGCGCTGCCGCCGATGCACCACGAGGACGGCGACCGCTACCGCACCGCCTACCGGGTCACCGTCGACCTGCACGGCACCGGCACCGGGATCTCCGCCGCCTCGCGGGCGGCCACGATCGCCGCGCTCGGCGCGCCGGACGCGACCGCCGCGGACTTCGTCCGGCCGGGCCACGTCGTCCCGCTGCGCGCCCGCGACGGCGGGGTGCTGACCCGGCCCGGCCACACCGAGTCCGCGGTCGACCTCGCCCGGCTCGCCGGGCTGCCGCCGGCCGGAGCGCTCTGCGAGATCGTCTCCACCGACCGCCCCGGCGAGATGGCCCAGGGTGCGGAGCTCGAGCGGTTCGCCAAGGAGCACGACCTCGTCCTCGTCTCGGTCGCCGACATCATCCGCTACCGCCGGCGCACCGAGAACCCGGTCGAGCGCGCGGTCACCACGGCGCTGCCCACCGAGCACGGTCCGTTCCGGGCCGTCGGGTACCGCGCCGTCGACGGGGCCGAGCACGTCGCGCTGCTGGCCGGCGACCTCGCGCACGTCACCGCCGAGACCCCCGTCCACGTGCACACCGAGTGCCTCAGCGGCGATGTCCTGCGCTCCACCGCGTGCGCGTGCCGGCGGGAGCTCGACGAGGCGATGGCCCGGTTCGCCGCGCAGGGCTCGGGGATCGTGGTCTACCTGCGTCCGGTCGACGGGGTCCGGGCATGCACCCTGCGCGAGGAGCCGCACGGCACGGTGCGCGCCGAGGAGCTCGCGATCACCGCGGAGTGGATCGTCGCCGACCTCACCACCCCCCGCGCCACGACCGGCGACGAGCCGCCGCGCCTCGCCGACTGGGCCGCGGCCCGCCACGGCCGGACGCCGGGGACCGACAGCATCGCCGGCTGAAGGACCTGCCCGGGCTGCCGCACGTGCCGACTGACCGGGGTCAGTCGTCCGTCTCGGGCAGGACGAAGCCGCTCAGCAGGCGGAGTACCTGGACGTGCAACTCGTCCGGGCCGAGCCGTCCGGCCCCCCGGTACCAGCGGGCGACCGACAGCAGCATCCCGTTGACCAGGTTCACCGCGGTCGCGGTGTCGAGATCGTCCCGGACGACGCCGGCCTGGGCGCAGTCGTGCAGCAGCTTCTCGGCTGCGTGGTTCACGTCCCGCGCCCAGGACCGGTAGTTGCGCAACGCCTGCGGCGAGAGCTGGTGCTCGTCGGCGGTGAGCACCCGGTAGTAGGTGCGGTACCGGACCGCCGAGTCCACCTGGAGGCGGAGGTAGGCCTCGAGCTTGGCGCGCGGCGTCCGGTCGCTGGTGACGATCTCCTCGACGCCGTGCCGGAGCGGGTAGATGACCTGCTCGACGATGGTCTCCAGCAACCAGCGCTTCGAGTCGACGTACTGGTAGAGCGTCGGTTTGCTGACGCCCGCCTCGGTCGCGACGTCGCTGATCGTGGCGTCCACGTAGCCCTTGCGCTCGAAGACCCTGGCCGCGGCGTCGACGAGCTCCTGGACGCTGGTGGCTCGCTGCCGTGCCATCCCTCTCCTCCTCGGCGGCGCCGGCCCGGACCGGGCCGTGCACCTGTCTACAGACGTTATCCGCCGTGCCGGGGCGGCTCAGCGGGCCGGCGGACGGACCGCGGCGTCGAGGCGGATGCACTCGGCGTTGAGGTACCCGTTCTCGACGATGCCGAGGACCATCCTCGCGAACTCGGCGGGCCGGCCCATCCGGGCCGGTTCCACCAGTGTCGCCTCGATCCCCGCCCGCACCCGCTCCGGTAGCGACTCGGTCATCGGGGTCTCGAACAGGCCCGGCGCGATCGTGTTCACCCGGACCCCGGTACCGGCCAGGTCCCGCGCCACCGGCAGGGCCAGCCCGATCACGCCGGCCTTGCTGGCGCTGTAGGCGGCCTGGCCGCTCTGCCCGTCGTACGCCGCCCCGGACGCGGTGTTGACCATGACGCCGCGCTCGCCGTCCTCCGGTTCGTTCTGCAGCATCGCGGCGACGGCGACCCGCATGACGTTGAACGTGCCGCACAGGTTGATCCGCACGACCCGCTCGAAGTCCTCCAGGCGAGCCGGTCCGCGCCGGGACACGACCCGGGCGGCATCGACGACACCCGCGGTGTTGACCCCGACGTGCACCGCCCCGAACCGGTCCAGTGCCCGGTCGATCGCCCGCTCCACCGCTGCGGCGTCCGCGACGTCGGTCTCGATCCCGAGCGCCGCCGGCAGCTCGGCCGCGAGTGCCTCGGCTCCCGCGCGGTCCCGGTCCAGTACGACCACCGACGCGCCGGCCTCCCCCAGGTGGGTGCACACCGCCCGGCCGAGGCCCGAGGCGCCACCGGCCACCACCGCGACCTTTCCCGTGATGTTCATTCGCCCACGAACTCCGGCTCGCGGCGGTCGGCGAACGCCCGCAGGCCCTCCGCGAAGTCCCGGCTCGTCGCGTACTCCTCACAGGCCCGCAGCTCGTAGCCCAGGGCGTCGTCGAGCGGGCGGTCGAGCCCGGTCTCGACGACGTCCTTGATGCGGGCCAGTCCGAGCGGGCTGAGCCGGCCGATGCGATCGGTCAGCTCCTGTACCGCCGCGACCAGCCGGTCGTCGTCGACCACCTCGTTGACCAGCCCCGCCTCGTACATCCGGTCGGCGCTCCAGCTCTCGGCGGTGAAGAGCAGCTGCTTGGCCCGGTTCGCGCCGATCCGGCGGGGCAGCCGGGTGGCGCCGCCCGCGGCCGGGAACAACCCGTACCGGGCGTGCCCGTCGGCGAAGGTGGCCGTGCGGGTGGCCAGGACCAGGTCGCAGGCCAGCACCAGCTCCAGCCCACCGGCGATCACGCCACCGTGCACGGCGGCGATCACCGGCTGCGGGTGCCGGGCGACCTGGTCGAACAGCGCCGCGGCCCGCCGCAGGAACTCGGTCACGCCGGCGCCGCCGAGCTCACCGAGGACCCGCTTGAGGTCGGCACCGGCGCAGAACATCGGACCGGCCCCCGCGAACACCACCGACCGGACGGCCCGGTCGCCCGCGGCGTCCCGCAGCGCGGCGGCGACGCCGTCGAGCAGCTCGACCGACAGCGCGTTGCGCCGCTCGGGCCGGTTCAGGGTGATCCAGGCGGCGCTGCCCCGGATCTCGTACCGGACGTCGTCGTGCGTCACGGGTGGTCACTCCGATCGCTGGTGTGGTCGGGCCGTCCGCGTTGGGCATCGGCCCGGATGATCGCCGCGCCGGCCGGGTCCACGAGCCCCCCGAACCGCTCGCGGTTGTGCGCGTGCGCGAGGTGGTGGGTGTCGAAGGTCGACTCCACCGCGCTGCGCATGCCCTGCAGGTCGAGGGCGCGGTTGACCGCGCGCTTGGCCAGCCGGATCCCGAACTGCGGACGGGCCGCGATCCGCTGCGCGAGCGCCAGCGTCTCGGCCTCCAGCTCCGCGCGCGGGACGACCCGGTTGACCATGCCGAGGGCCTGGGCGTCGCGGGCGCCGATCGGTTCCCCGGTGAACAGCATCTCCTTGGCCCGCCGGTGCCCGAGCTCCCACGGGTGCACGAAGTACTCGGCGGCCGCCGCCCCGAACGCGCTGGTCGGGTCCAGGAAGACGGTGTCGTCGGCGGCGACGATCAGGTCGCACGGCCAGATCAGCTCCAGGGCGCCGCCGATGGCCCGGCCCTGCACCTGGGCGATCAGCGGGCGCGGCAGCTCCCGCCACCGCAGGCACAGCCCGAGGAAGACCTCCTCCTCGGTCGCGTACCAGCCCTCGGCGCCGGGCGCGTCGAAGCCGCCGGTCAGGGTGCGCGGGGTGACGCCGTCCATGTCGAAGGCACGCTCGACGTCCAGGTCGTGCCCGGAGGAGAAGTCCTCCCCGTCGGCGGCCAGCACCACCACCCGCACGGCCTCGTCGCGCACCGCCCGCTGGTAGGCGTCGTCGAGCTCGTGCAGCATCCGGCGGTCCTGCGCGTTGAGCTTCGCAGGCCGGGCCAGCACCACCCGGGCCACACCGTCCGCCGGGTACTCGAGGCGGACCCGTGGCTGCGTGGAGTCCTCGCTCATGCTCCCGTCCTTCCCAGGATGGTGACCGCCGCGACGGCGGCGTCCGGTCCGAGGTAGCCGCCCGCGTTCTCCGCGACGGCGTACCGCGCGCCCTCGGCCTGGCGGTCCCCGGCACGGCCGCGCAGCTGGTCGGCGAGCTCGACGATCTGGGCCAAGCCGGTCGCGCCGAGCGGATGCCCCTTGGACTGGAGCCCGCCACTGGGGTTCACCGGCAACCGGCCCCCGATCCGGGTCTGCCCGTCACGGAGCAGGCCCGGGGCCTCCCCCGCGGCGCACAGGCCGAGCTGTTCGAGGACGATCAGCTCGGCCGGGGCCGCCGCGTCGTGACACTCGACGACGTCGATCTCGTCCGGCCCCAGACCCGCCGCCCGGAACGCCCGGGCCGCCACCGAGGGCACCAGCTCGCCATAGGTCCCCGCACGGCCGGACCCGAGCGCGGTGGCGAGCAGCCGCACCGGTTCCGCACCGTGCCGCCCGGCCAGCTCGGGCGTGGTCAGTACGACCGCCGCCGCACCGTCGGACAGCGGGGCACACATCGGCACCGTCAGCGCGCCGCTGACCGTCCGAGCCCCGAGCACGTCGGCGACGGTCAGCTCCCGGCCGTACTGGGCCTTCGGGTTGGCCGCACCGTGCGCCGCGTTCTTCACCGCGACCAGGGCGAAGTCCTCGGCCGTCGCACCCGAGGCCTCCTGGTACCAGGCCGCGAAGCGCGCGTAGACGTCCATGAAGACCGAACCGGTGTCCCGGCTGCCCAGCTCCGCTCGGATCTCGGCCAGCCGCTCCTGGTCCAGCGCCGACGTCAACGCCGCCAGGGCACGACCCTTGTCCTCGACGACCAGCTTCTCCGCACCGAGCGCGACGGCCACCTCGACCTGCCCGGACGCCACCGCCAGCCACGCCTGGTGCAACGCCGTCGCACCCGAGGCGCAGGCGTTCTCCACGTTCACCACCGACACCCCGGACAGGCCGGTCTCCCGTACCGCGTGCTGGCCGCGGACCGACTCCTGGCCCTGCAGCAGCCCGCCGAGCACGTTGCCGTAGTACACCGCGCCGATCGCCGGATCGGATGCGGCCGTACCGGCATCCGCCAGCGCCTCACTCGTCGCCTCCGCGACGAGCGAGGACACCGGCCGGTCCGGATGCTTCCCGAAGCGGGTCATCCCGACCCCGCTGATCACGACCTCACGCACGTACCGCTCCCCTGTTCCCCCGCCGAACGAGCACCGCCGCTCCGTTCAGGCACCGCTGATACCGGCGGACCGGGCGAAGTGCTCCTCCCGGACCTGACGCCGCAGCAGCTTGCCCACCGGGGTCCTCGGCAGCTCGTCCGCGAAGACCACGCCGGAGATCTTCTTGTAGGAGCCGACCTCCTGGCGGGTCCACTCGACGAGCTCGTCCTCGGACACCGTGTGGCCCTCCCGGAGCACGACGACCGCATACGGCGTCTCGCCCCACTTCGGGTGCGCGACACCGACCACGGCGGCGTCGCGGACGGCGGGGTGCGCGGCGACCGCGTGCTCGATCTCGGCGGGCCAGATGTTGAAGCCACCGGAGTTGATCAGGTCTTCCTTCCGGTCGGCCAGGTAGAGGAAGCCGTCCTCGCAGACGTAGCCCATGTCCCGGGTCCGCACCCAGCCGTCCGCGGTGAACCGTTCCGCGGCGGCCTCGTCGTTCTGCCAGATCCCGGCCATGACACACGGCGCGGACGCCTCGATCTCGCCGACCTCGCCGGGCGGGAGCTCCGCGCCGGTCTCGTCGACGATCCGGAAGTACGAGTTCGGGGTCGGCAGCCCCGCGGAGGTGAGCCGGCGCCGCTCGGCGTCGGTCCCGTCCACGTGGTGGTGGCGCGGGGTCAGCACCGCCATCGGCACCACCTCGCTCTGGCCGTAGAGCTGGTACATGATGTTGCCCCAGAGCCGGAGGGCCTTCGACAGGGTCGCCTCCGAGATCGGCGCGGCCCCGTACATCACCGCCCGCAGGCTGGACACGTCGCGGCTCGCGGCGTCCGGGTGCTCGGCGACCATCTGGATCATCGTGGGGACCAGGAGGGTCGCGGTGATCCGCTCCCGTTCGACGATCTCGAGGAAGCCGGCCGGGTCGAACCGGGGCAGCACGATCGTGGTGGCCCCGACCGCCAGCAGCGAGTAGATGAACATGCTGGCGGCGTGGGTGAGCGGGCCCGCCGCGAGATAGCGGTCGTCCTCGTCGAAGCGGGGCAGCACGAGCGCGAGTTCGTTGCCCATCGCCATCGTGCCCTCGACCGAGATGATGATCCCCTTCGGGAACCCCGTGGTGCCGGAGGTGAACCGGATGACGTTCGGGTCGGTCCCCTCGAGCACCACCCCGGGTGGCCGGGGCGACGCGGCGGCGAGCCAGTCCTCGTACCCGACGACCGGTACCCGGCCCCGGCTCTGCGGCAGGTCACCGAGGACGACCACGAGCTCCAGCGACGGCACCTCGTCCAGCTCGGCGACGAGCGCGTCGTAGTAGTAGTCCTGCACCACGAGGACCCGCGAGCCGGTCATCTCGATCAGGTACCGGTGCCGCGCCGGGGCGTCGTGTGCGTGCAGCGAGCACCGCACGAACCCGCCCGCCCCGGAGCCGACGATCTGCTCCAGCGACTCCAGGCAGTTGTCGCCGAGCATCGCGACGCGGTCGCCCTTGTCCAGCCCGCTCGCGGTCAGCGCGTTCGCCAACCGGTTGGCCCGTTCGGCCAGGGCTGCGTAGGTCAGCGAGCGCTCACCGCAGGCCACCGCGACCCGCTCCGCGTAGGTGACCGCGATCTTGCGCAGCAACGTCGCGGGGGTGCTCACCGCCGGCGTCACCCCCGCCTGCCGGGTGTTCATCGCGCGGCGGGCACCTCGACCGTGCTGGTGACCAGCTCGGCGGTGCCCGTCACCCCCTGGGCCGCCTCGAAGAACCCGTCGGCGGCCGCGAGCGCCAGGGTCCGTCCGTCGGCACCGCCCAGCGCACAGCTGTAGACGTTGGTGCCCCGCGGGTGCGCGACCTCGTCGACCACCGCACCGGCGGGCGAGACCCGCACGCACCGCCGGCCCACGGCGTCCGCCGCCCAGATGTGGTCCTCGGCGTCGATCGCGAGCCCGTCCGGGGCGAGCTCGGCGGCGCCGAGCATCTCGGCAGCTCCGCCCGGTGCGGGCGGTGTACCGAACTGGGCGAGAACCCGGCGCCCGCTCAGCGCACCGTCGGCGCCGATGGTGAACGCGGTCAGCCGGGCCGCGAAGCTCTCCGCCACGACCAGGGTCGATCCGTCGGCGGTCACGACGACGCCGTTCGGGCACCACAGCCCGTCCGCGGCGACGGTGACCGTGCCGTCGGGGTCGCCCCGGTACAGGGCTCCCGGTTCCGGGTCGGCACCGTCGACGATCGCGAACCCGATGGTGCCCACCCATGCCCGGCCCTGCCGGTCGACGACCATGTCGTTGATCCAGTGCTCGGACACCGGCGCGAGGTCCGCATGCGTCGAGACCGTCCCGTCGAGGGACCGCCGGAGCAGGGTCCGGTCCTTCATCGAGACCACGAGCAGGGAGCCGTCCGGGAGCCAGCCGAGTCCCGAGCACAAGGCGTCGACCTGCATCAGGTCCTCCCGCACCCCGGCAGGATCGAACGCGCACACGATGCCCCGGAAGGCGTCCGAGGCGTACCAGCGGCCCTCGTGCCACCGGACGCCCTCGAAGTAGTCACCGCCGTCGACGACGGTCTGGAACGCTCTGCTCACGTCAGTTCTCCTCGAATGCGATCGTCTGGGATCGATACACGCTCAGAGGCCGTAGGACCGGCCGATGATCTCTCGCTGGATCTCGCTGGTTCCCGCATAGACGGTCGAGATGATCGATTGCCGGAGGTGGCGCTGCATGTCGTGCTCCAGCGTGTAACCGGCTCCACCCATCATCTGCATGCCCTCGATCGCGATCCGCTTGGCGGTCTCGGTGACCTTCAACTTGATCATCGAAGCCTCCCGGGGCACCTGCCGGTCGGGATCGCGGTCCAGCTTCCGGGCCGCATCGCGCACGAGCAGCCGGCAGCACTCCACCTCGGTGGCCAGGTCGGCGATCCGGTGCCGGAGCGCCTGGAAGCTGCCGATCGGCCGGTCGAACTGCTCCCGCTCCCGGATGTAGTCCAGCGCGTCGTCGAACGCCCGCCTGGCGTGACCGAGGAACACCGCACCGCACATCAACCGGTCCGCGTTCAGGCAGCGCATGATCTGGTGCCACGCACCGCCCTCGGTGCCGATCACCCGGTCCTCGTCGACCTCGACGTCGGTGAGGTAGACGTCGTTGACCTCGTCGCCGCCCATCGTCGCGATCGGACGGATCTCGAGCCCCGGGGTGCCGACCGGGATGTCGAGCATGGTGATCCCCGCGTGCTTGTCCCCGGTGCCGTCGGTCCGACAGAGAACCAGGATCCGGGAGGCGATGTGCGCACAGGAGATCCAGGTCTTCTGCCCGTTGACGACGAACTTCCGGCCCCGCCGCTCGGCCCGGCAGTTCATCGACCCGGCGTCCGAGCCGGCGCCGGGCTCGCTGATCGCGGTGGCCAGGACCTCTCCCCGGCAGACCCCGCCCAGGATGTCCTGCTTCTGTGCCTCCGTGCCGAAGCGCTGCACGACCGTGGCGCTCACCAGGGAGACGCCCAGCCCGAAGAGCGGCGCCTTCCCGTACGCCATCTCCTCGACGAGGTGACAGGCGTCGCTGGTGCTCCCGCCTCCGCCGCCGTAGGCCTCCGGGATCGCACAGCCGATCCAGCCGAGGTCGGCCAGCTTGCCGAACAGCTCGGCGCTGTGCGTGATCCGGTCGTCGTCGCTGAGCGCGCGCCGCTGCTCGCGCGTCCCGCACTCGCGCCGGGCGAAGTCGCGCAGCGACTCCACGAACTCGTACCGGTGAGCCGGCACGTCCTCCGTCGACGTCATGTCCACCCTCTTCCGCGCGCCCTCCCGGTCAGGAGGCGCTGCCGCCGTTGTCGATCGCATAGAGCAGTCCCGAGGTGAAGGCGGTGGCGTCCTCGACCAGGTGCACCGCGACCTCCGCCACCTCGTCCGGTCGCCCCCACCGGCCCTGTCTGCGGTCCAGGTAGTCCCCGACGTCGTCCACCCCCAGGCCCCGGGCCAGCACCGCGGCCCCGCCGTGCGCGGCCGCGGTCCCGATCAGTCCGGGTACGATCGCGTTGACCCTGATCCCGGCGCCGCGCAGTTCGACCGCCGCGGTGCGGGTCAGCGCCTCGACCCCGGCCTTCGCCGCCGAGTACGCCCCCATCCCCGGCAACGCCCGTCCGCCGGCGAGCGAGGACATGTTCAGGATCGCGCCGCCACCGCGCCGGCCGATGGCCGGAGCCGCGTGCCGGATGCCGTGGAATGTTCCGGTGAGGTTGACCCCGATGACCCGCGCCCACTCCTCGTCGTCGAGGTCGACCAGGTCCCGCGCCGAGCCGAGCCCGGCGTTGTTGACCATGATGTCCAGCCCGCCGAACCGGGCCTCGGCCTCGGCGACGGCCGCAGCGACGTCCTCCGGGACCGAGACGTCGCAGCGGACGGCGCGTCCAGCGGAGTCGCGTCCAACCGAGTCGCGTCCCGCCGCCACGTCGGCGACGAGCACATCGGCGCCCTCCGCGACGAACCGGTCCGCGATCGCCGCCCCGATGCCGTGCGCACCACCGGTGACGAGCACGGCCTTCCGGTCCAGCCGTCCCGGCGTGACGGCGATGTCCGTCGGCATCAGCGCACCTGCGGACGGAACTCGGCCCGGCCGGGCTCGCCCGCGTAGACGTCATGGACAACCCACGAGGCAGGATTCCCGAGGAACAGCGTGTGGTTGGTGACCAGGACACGGTCGTCCAGGAACGCCACGCTGGCCGGGTCGTCCATCGGCACGTCGAGCAGGAGGTTCTCGGCCGGGGTCGCGGGGTTGCGGCCGATCTCGCGCCCCTCGGGCGAGAGCACGACGACCGCCTTGGCGAACGCCAGAGCGGCGTAGACGTTGCCCGACTCGGCGATCGCGAAGCCGTCGATCCCGTCCGCCGGCCTGCTCTCCCAGAAGAGCTCCAGCTCGCCGGCACCGCCGTCGGGTCCGATGTCGATGGTGTAGAGCCTGCTCGTGTCCGGACGCGGCGGGAGGCCGTCCGCCGGGCCGGTCAGGGACTGGGCGAACATGATCGTGTCCTCGTCGACGAACTCGATCCCGTTGGCACCGAAGACGCTCTCGATCCGGGGATCGGAGAACCAGACCTCCGCCTCGCCGCCACCGGGCGGGACACGCCAGATCAGGGCCTGGGCCACGTCGGTGACGTAGAGCGCGCCGTCCGGTCCGAAGGTGAGCCCGTCCGGGATCGCACACTGGGTGACCAGCGTGAGTGCGCTCGCCGGCACGCAGAGGTCCTTGACCTGGGCGAAGGTCGCGTAGTCGGTCTGCTCGCCGGTCGCCGGATCGAGCGCGATCACCCGCTGCGGGTACCGGTCGAGCGCGTAGACGATCCCGTCGCCGTCCTGGGCGAGGCCGACGACCCCGGCGCCGTGCCGAGGGTCCTGCCCCTCGATCACGTACTCCGCGACGAGGTCACCGGTGGGGTCGAAGGCGAAGATCTTCGACGGGCCGGTCTGCGGCTCGCTGGCGTGCTGCTGCGTGCCGACGTAGACGGTGCCGTCGTCGGCGACGGTGATGCCCTCGGGATGCCCGGGAGCAGGCACGTCCGCGAAGACCTCGATGTCGAGCCACTCCCGCTCGGTCTCCCGCTCGGCGGCATGTGCCGTCGCGACGAGCACCCCCAGACCGAGCGCGGCCGCGGTTCCCACCGCTGCCGCGCGTCGCACACCCCGACGCCGGTTCATTCGCCACCCCATCGTGCTCGAACTCTTCAATGTTACCTAACCAGTTAGGATTTTTAGCAGCCCGGCACGGCGCGGTCAAGCCGACGCAGCGCAGCAACGCAACCCGACCCGGACCCGCCGCCGGCCCAGTGCTCGATTGGGGCGTGCTCGTGCCCGGCGAGCACCACATCGGCGAGTTCCACGACTGGGTACGCGCCCGCGTCGGTTGACCCGTGAGTGGTTTTCGCGGCTCTGACCGCGAAAACCACTCACGGGCGGCGGAGCCGCGGGATCCGGGACCGACACACCCGCCGAGATGCGGACCAGCGCGAATTGTGGATCTCCCGGCAGCGCTGAGCTGCATTTCGGCGAGGATCAGGGGGCCGCGGCCCGCACCGGCCGGACAGGACGGCACGACTGGTACGTCAGTCGCCGTGCGGCCGGTGAACGACTGTTACGCCGGTCGCCCGAGTTACCATGCGGTAGTGACCGCACTCCCCGACGTCCGCGAGCCGGAGCACACCTCCCTGGCCGACAAGGCCTACACGGCGATCCGGGACCGGCTGATCATGCTCGACATCGCCCCGATGACCGCCATCGACGACGTCGCGCTGGCCAGGTCGCTGGAGGTGGGCCGCACCCCCGTGCGGGAGGCCCTCAAGCGCCTCGAGATCGACCGTCTGGTCGTGTCCTACCCGCGGCGCGGCACGTTCGCCACCGCGGTGGACATCACCGACCTCGCCTACATCTCCGAGATCCGGGTGCAGCTCGAGCCGGTGGCCGCCCGCCGCGCCGCCGAGTACGCCGGTGCCGCCGCCCAGGCCGAGCTGCTCGAGCTGGCCGACACGATCGAGGAGATCGACGTCCGGACGCTGGACCGGGACACCCTCATGCGGTGGGACCTGCACGTGCACCGGGCCATCTACAGTGCGGCGGCCAACCCGCACCTCGAGGACACGCTGATCCGCTACGACAACCTGGCGACCCGGATCTTCTGCCTGTTCCTCGACCGGATGACCAGCTTCGACCAGCACGTCGGCGAGCACACGGGCCTGCTGCGGGCCATCGGCGAGCAGCGTCCCGACGAGGCCGAGCAGCGGGCCCGTGACCATGTACTGAGCTTCGAGAAGGCCATCCGCGCGGTCGTGTAGGCCCCGGCTCAGCGCCGGACCCGGGTCATCTCCGGGTCCACCAGCGGCTCGGCCGCGACCGAGGCCCGGATCCGGCGGTCGAAGTACTGGATCTCGACCGGGCTGCCGACCGCCGGCCCCGCCGGCAGCCACGCGTAGGCGTCGAGGACCTCGACCGCGGCCCGGCCCACGACGTCCCCGTGCCCTGCAGCCGCACGGCGAACCCGAGCCCGGAGGAGCTAGGTTCCCGCCGCCGGGGCGGCGCCGCGGAACTCGGTCGCCGCGTCGAGCAGCCACTCGGCGAGGTAGCCGGCGAACGAGGACCGGACGTGGATCAGGTAGTCGTCGCCGTCGCCGAGCGCCAGCAGGAGCACGCCCGCCTGCCCGAGCAGGGTCTGGGCGCAGTGCCCGCCCGGGAACGCCGACGGGTGCAGGTCCAGGGCGCAGCCCAGGGCCAGCAGCTCCCGGGCGAGCCGGCCGCGCAGCCGCAGCGCGACCCGTTGCCCGGTCACGTCGACGGCGGCACCGCCGTGCCCGGCGACCAGCGGACGCAGCGCCGGCTCCGCCGCGTCCGGCCGGGCGTACCGGCTCGTGACCAGCCACTCGTCGGGCCCCAGCCAGACGATCTCGCCGTCGTCGGTGGCGGTCCAGGTGTTCGGGTGGGTCGGCAGGCCCGCCCCCAGCGCGGCTGCCACGGCCGGCCGGGCCGGACCGGCGGGGTCGAGCCGCAGGTCCGTCGCCCGCGCCTGCGGTGCGGGCTCGAGCACCAGGTCACCGCCCTGCGCGGCGACCTCGCGGGTCAGCGCGGCGAACGCCGGCTCCCACGACTCGAGCGGGTGGGCGGGCCGCAGGGGCCGGGTCTCAGCCGTCACGGCGGGCTCCTTCCGGGTCGACGAGGACGTGGCCGGTGATCTCGGCGGCGACCAGCGAGCCCTCGTGGGGGACGTGCACGACCTCGCCGATGCGGGCGCGGCCGCCCTTGACCAGGGCGAGTGCGAACGGGCGGTCCAGCTCGGCGCTGAGGTAGCTGGAGGTGATGTGCCCGAGCATCGGCACCGGCGGTGGGGGCAGCGTGCCGTCGGCGGCGAACTCGACGATCTGCGCACCCTCCGGCAGGCGGGTCGCCGCGTCGGTCGGCAGCAGGCCCACCAGGTGCTTGCGCTGCGGGTCGTTGTTCTCCGGGCGGGCGAACGAGCGCTTGCCGACGAAGTCGTCCTTCTTCGCCGACACCACCCAGCTCATCCCGAGGTCGTGCGGGGTGACCGTGCCGTCGGTGTCCTGGCCGATGATCGGGAAGCCCTTCTCCGCGCGCAGCACGTGCATGGTCTCGGTGCCGTACGGAGTGATCCCCAGGTGTGCCCCGGCGGCGACCAGCCGCTCCCACAGCGCGAGCCCGTAGCGGGAGTCCACATTGACCTCATAGGCCAGCTCGCCGGAGAACGAGATCCGGGCCAGCCGCACCGGCACGCCGTCGAGCGCGGTGTCCTGCCAGGACATGAACCCGAACGCGTCGTTCGAGGCGTCCAGATCGGGGAACACCTGCCGGAGCAGCTCCCGCGAGCGCGGGCCGACGACCGGGAACACCGCCCAGTGCTCGGTGACCGAGGTCAGGTGCACCCGCAGGTGCGGCCACTCGGTCTGCAGCCAGTCCTCGAGGTGCCCGAGCACCGTGGCCGCTCCGCCCGTGGTCGTGGTGAGCAGGTAGTGGTCCTCGGCCAGCCGCAGGACGGTGCCGTCGTCGCCGACCATCCCGTCGTTGCCGCACATGACGCCGTAGCGCACCCGTCCGACCCGCAGGCTGCTCATCATGTTCGTGTAGACGCGGTCGAGGAACTCGCCGGCGTCCGGGCCCTGGACGTCGATCTTGCCGAGGGTGGAGCCGTCCATGATGGCGACGTCACGGCGGGCGGCCGCGCACTCCCGCAGCACCGCGGTGTCCATGTCCTCGCCGGGGCGGGGGAAGTAGCGCGGGCGCTTCCACTGCCCCACGTCCTCGAACACCGCACCGTGCGCGACGTGCCACGGGTGCACCGCGGTCGTCCGGACCGGGTCGAACAGGTCGCCGCGCTCGCGTCCGGCCAGCGCCCCGAACGCGACAGGGACGTACGGCGGGCGGAACGTGGTGGTGCCCAGGTCCCCGGCGGAGCGCCCGAGCAGCTCGGCGGTGATCCCGGCGGCGATCATGCCGGAGGTCCGGCCCTGGTCGTGCGCGGTGCCGATCGTGGTGTAGCGCTTCACGTGCTCGACCGAGCGCATCCCGGCGTCGAGGGCGCGCGTGATGTCGGCGACGGTGGCGTCCCGGGCGAGGTCGACGAACTGCCGGGCCGGGTCGCCCGGGGTCCACCAGGTGACCAGCGTCGGGACCCGCTCCGGCTCCGGCGCGACGCTCGGTGCCTGCGCGCCCGCGCCCTCGGCCAGGCAGCCGGCGAGGTCCAGGGTCCCGTTCGCGGCGCCGATCACCTCGGTGCCGGCGACCGCGCCGCCCGGCCGGAACGCGCCCAGGGCGTCGTCGAAGACCAGGGTGCCGCGGATGTGGCTGAACAGGTGCGCGGCCGGCGTCCACCCGCCGGAGACCAGCAGGGTGTCGCAGGGGGTCGTGGTGCCGCCTGCCGGGTCCCCGCCGGGTGCGGGCCCGGTCCGCACCGCGGTGACCGCGCCGTCGGGCCCGGCCTCGGTACCGGTCACGACGGTGCCCGCCCGCACGGTGACCCCGGTGTCGGTGCACGCGCGGGTCCAGTGCGCGGGCGTCGTGGTGCGCGCGTCGAACAGCGTCACCCGGGCCCCGGCGCCCGCGAGGTCGGCCGCGGCCGCGTAGGCGGCGTCGTCGGTGGTGAACACCGCGACCTCCCGGCCGACCAGCACGCCGTAGCGGAGCAGGTACTCGCGCCCCGCGGAGGCGAGCATGATCCCCGGACGGTCGTTGTCGGCGAACGCGACCGGGCGCTCGTGGGCCCCGGCGGCGACGACCGTGCGCCGGGCCCGGATGCGGTGCACCCGCTGGCGGGACAGGTGCCCCGGGGCGTCGCTCCCGAGGTGGTCGGTGCGCCGCTGGAGGGCGAGCACGAACCCGTCGTCGTAGTGGCCGAACGCGGTGGTGCGCTGCAGGTGCAGCACGTCGGTGTACCCGGCCAGCTCGGCGACGACGTCGGCGACGAACCGGTGGGCCGCGCGGCCGTCGATCCGGTCGGTCGGGGCCAGGCTGCCGCCCGCCTCGCGCCGGTCGTCGACCAGCACGACCCGCTCCCCCCGCCGGGCCGCGGTGCGGGCGGCCAGCAGGCCGGCCGGGCCGGCGCCGACGACGAGGGTGTCGCAGTGGGTGTGGCGGCGGTCGTAGCGGGCGGTGTCGGCGACCGTGGCGAGCCGCCCCTGACCGTTGACGCCGCCGGCGACGAGCCCGTCGGTCAGCTCCACGGTGGACGCGAGCAGCATCGGCTCGGGGAACGGCTCCTCGATCTGGACCAGGCCGGTGGCGTCGTCGTTCCAGGCCGCGGTGATGCCGCGGGGACGGCCGAGCTTGATGCTGCTGCCGACGACGCGCACGCCGTGGGCCAGCAACGCCGACGCGAGGGTGTCGCCGGGGTGGCCGGTGTAGACGGTGCCGTCGAAGGTGAACCGCAGGGTGCGGCTGCGGTCGATCCGGCCGTACCCGTCGACGCGGTTCATGCGTCACCTCCCGGGACGCCCGGCCGGGCCGCACCGATCGGGTACACGGCGAGGAACTCGTGGGTGCGGGTGTCGCGGACGGCGTTGAACCAGCGGCGGCAGCCGGCGCCGTGCACCCAGCGCTCGGGGAACGGCCCCTTCGGGTTGTCCCGGAAGAACACGAAGTGCCCCCACTGCTCGTCGGTGAGCGCTTGCGGGTCGGGCGGGTAGGAGACGTGGGCCTGGCCGCCGTAGTGGAACTCGAGTTCCTCTCGGGGCCCGCACCACGGGCAGTCGATGAGTTGCACGGTGGGCCTCCTGGGGAGGGGTCTGGGCGGCGGGTCAGTGCGCGACGGCGGCGGCGCCGTGCTCGTCGACGAGCGCGCCGGTGACGAACCGGTCGATGCCGAACGGGGCGATGTAGGGGTGCAGCTCGCCGGTGGCGATCGTGTGGGCCAGGCACCAGCCCAGGCCCGGGGTGGACTTGAACCCGCCGGTCCCCCAGCCCGAGTTCACGAGCACGTTGGCGTAGGGAGTCCGCCCGACGATCGGTGAGGCGTCCGGGGTGACGTCGACGATCCCGGCCCAGCTGCGCAGCAGGTGCGCCCGGGAGAAGATCGGGAACAGCTCGACGGCGGCGGCCATCTGACGCTCGATGATGTGGAACGCGCCGCGCTGGCCGTAGCCGTTGTAGGAGTCCACCCCGGCGCCCATCACGAGCTCGCCCTTGTGGGCCTGGGAGACGTACACGTGCACCGCGTTCGACATGACGATCGTCGGGTGCACCGGTTCGAGCAGCTCGGAGACCAGCGCCTGCAGCGGGTGCGACTGCAGCGGGGCCCGCACGCCCAGCTGGTCGAGCAGGGTGGAGGTGTGCCCGGCCGAGCAGAGCGCGACCTGCCCGCAGGCGATGTCTCCGCGTGAGGTCCGCACGCCGGTGACCCGGGCGGTGCCGTCGTCGACGCTGCCCTCGGTGGTGAAGCCCAGCACCTCGCAGTCCTGGATCAGGTCGATCCCGGCCTCGTCGGCGCGGCGGGCGAACCCCCAGGCGACGTAGTCGTGCTTGGCGATCCCGGCCCGCGGCTGGTAGGTCGCGCCCAGCACCGGGTACCGGATGTCGTCGGAGATGTTGAGGATCGGGCAGATCTTCGCGACGTCGTCCGGGCCGAGCCACTCGGCGTCGATCCCGTTGAGCTTGTTGGCCTCGACCCGGCGCACCGAGTCGCGGACGTCCTGCTCGGTGTGGGCCAGGTTCAGCACCCCGCGCTGGGAGAACAGGATCGGGTACCCGAGGTCCTCCTCGAGGCCCTCCCAGAGCTTCAGCGCGTGCTCGTAGATCGCCGCGGACTCGTCCCAGAGGTAGTTGGACCGGATCAGGGTGGTGTTGCGGGCCATGTTCCCGCCGGCCAGCCAGCCCTTCTCCACGACCGCCACGTTCGTGATCCCGTGGTTGCGGGCCAGGTAGTGCGCGGTGGCCAGGCCGTGCCCGCCGCCGCCGACGATCACGACGTCGTAGGAGCGCTGCGGTTCCGGGGTGCGCCAGAGGAAGTCGGGGTGCTCGGGCAGGTGCGCGCCGGGAGGGTCACCGGCGGTGGCGTGGGCGGTGCTCACTCGGGTCAGCTCCATATATAGGGGATGCTGGTGAACTGATATATCAGTAACCGCGAGCGGAAGGGGCGTCAAGGGCTTGTGAGTGGTTATCGCGGTCCTGACCGCGATAACCACTCACAAGCCACGTATTACCAGCCGAACCACCGGGGCCGGTCGAGCCCGAGGACGCCGGCGGGGAAGCCGTCCACGTCGAGGAACAGGGCGGTCGTCAACGGCGAGTCCCCCTCGGGACGGCAGGCGCCGGACCGCAGTAGGCGCAGGGTCGACGGCGAACGGGGTCACGGCCGGACCTGAGCCCCGGTTCCGCGACGACGAGCACCGTGACCCTTGGCACGTTTGATATATCAGTCTACCCTCCACCGGGTACCGCGGTCGGCGGCGAGGGGAGCTCGCATGACCATCTCCGTGTTCGACATGTTCAAGGTCGGTATCGGCCCGTCGAGCTCGCACACCGTGGGTCCGATGCGAGCGGCCTTCCTGTTCGTCTCCCGGCTGATCGACTCCGGCCGGCCGTCCCGGACCACGTCGGTGCGGGTGGAGCTGTTCGGCTCGCTGGGCGCGACCGGGCACGGCCACGGCAGCGTGAAGGCGGTGGTCCTCGGGCTGGCCGGGCACGAGCCGCACCTGGTCGATCCGGTGCGCGCCGATCCGCTGGTCGACGCGGTCCGCGCGAGCGGGCGGCTGGTGCTGGGCGGGCTGCAGCCGATCGCCTTCTCCCCCGACGACGACGTCGTGCTGCACCGCAACCGGCGTCTGGACTTCCACTCCAACGGCATGGTGCTGCACGCCCTGGCCGGCGACGGCGCGGTCGTCGAGCGCCGCGAGTACTACTCGGTCGGCGGTGGTTTCGTGCTCGACTCCGACGGAGCGGGCACCCCCGCCCTCGTCCCCGACGCAACGCCCGTCGCGTACCCGTTCACCACCGGGGACGCGCTGGTCGGCCTGGCCCGCACGCACGGGCTGCCGATCTCCGGAATCATGCTCGCCAACGAGCTGTCCTGGCGCGGCGAGGACGAGGTCCGCGCCGAGCTGCTGCACATCTGGTCGGTGATGCGCGAGTGCGTCGAGCGCGGCAGCCACGCCACCGGCACGCTGCCCGGCGGGCTGCGGGTGCGCCGGCGGGCCGCCGCACTGCGCGAGCACCTCGGGTCCTCGACCGGCGAGCCCGACGCGCTCTACGCCATGGAGTGGGTGACGCTGTTCGCGCTGGCCGTCAACGAGGAGAACGCCGCCGGCGGGCGGGTCGTCACCGCACCCACCAACGGCGCCGCCGGGATCGTGCCCGCCGTGCTGCACTACGCGGCGAAGTTCCTGCCCCGGTTCGACGACGACGCCGTGGTCCGCTTCCTGCTCACCGCGGGTGCGGTCGGGGTGCTGTTCAAGGAGAACGCCTCGATCTCCGGCGCCGAGGTCGGCTGCCAGGGCGAGGTCGGGTCGGCCTGCGCGATGGCCGCGGCCGGCCTCGCCGAGCTCCTCGGGGCCACGCCGGAGCAGGTCGAGAACGCCGCCGAGATCGGCATCGAACACAATCTGGGTCTGACCTGCGACCCGGTCGGCGGCCTGGTGCAGATCCCGTGCATCGAGCGCAACGCGGTCGCCGCGATCAAGGCGATCACCGCGGCCCGGATGGCGTTGCACGGCGACGGGGTCCACCACGTGTCGCTGGACAAGGCGATCAGGACGATGCGCGAGACCGGCGCGGACATGAAGGACAAGTACAAGGAGACCGCCCGGGGCGGGCTGGCGCTGAACATCGTGGAGTGCTGAATGACTGCCGTACGCGACACCCCGCTGGAGTTCGACGCCCCGGCCTCGCTGGCCGACCGGGCCTACGTGGCGATCCGGGACCAGCTGGTGATGCTGGACATCGCACCGTTGTCGCCGCTCGACGACGAGGAGCTCGCCCGCGCGCTCGACCTCGGCCGCACCCCGGTCCGCGAGGCGCTCAAGCGGCTGGAGGCCGAGCGGCTGGTCGTGTCCTACCCGCGGCGCGGGACGTTCGCGACCACCGTCGACATCTCCGACCTGCGCGACGTCTCCGAGATCCGCACGGCACTCGAACCGCTGGCGGCCCGCCGCGCCGCGACCGCCGCGCCGCCGCAGCTCCGGGCGCAGCTGCGCGAACTCGCCCGGCGGATCCGCACCCTCGACCACGCCCGGATGAGCCGGGTGGAGCTGATGCGCTGGGACACCAGCGTGCACCGCTCGATGTACCGGGCCGCGGGCAACCCCTACCTCGAGGACACCCTGACCCTGTACAACAACCTCGCCACCCGGATCCACTGCCTGTTCCTCGACCGGCTGGCCGAGGTCGGCAGGCACGTCGACGAGCACGCCGACCTGCTCCACGCGATCGCCGACGGCGACGCGGACCGGGCCGCGACCGTGTGCCACGACCACGTCGTCGGGTTCGAGGCCGCCATCCGCGCGGTGCTCTGAGCGCCCGGTCCCCGATCGCCGGTACGGTCCCCTCGACACCGCCATGACGCCGGTCACACCGGACGCCGGCCGTGCGGACGAGACCGGGAGGCCGCGTGACCGGAGCAGCCGAGGACAGGGCGGGCCCGACCGGCTGGCCGAGCCTGCGGGTCGCGGACTGGACCGCCACCCGCGACACCCTGCACATGTGGACCCAGATCGTGGGCAAGATCCGCATGGCGCACGCCCCGCTGGTCAACCACTGGTGGCAGGTGACGCTCTACGGCTCGCGGTACGCACCAGCGACGGCGGGCACCGCAGCCTCCCGCTGCGGCCGATGCCGGTCGCCGAGTTCTACCACCACGTCCTGGACATGCTCGGCCGGCTCGGGATCGAGGCCCCGATCCGGCCGAGCCCCAACGAGGTCGACCCCGCGATCCCGTTCGCCGAGGACCACGAGCACGCCTCCTACGACGGCGAGGCCGCCCAGCTGTTCTGGCGCCAGCTGCTCGCGGCGAACCGGGTGATCGGCGAGTTCCGGTCGCACTTCACCGGCAAGGTCAGCCCGGTGCACTTCTTCTGGGGCGCGATGGACCTGGCCTGCACCCGATTCTCCGGACGCCCCGCGCCCCCGCACCCCGGAGGGGCACCGAACTGCGGGGACTGGGTCATGGTCGAGGGGTACTCCCGCGAGCTGTCCAGCTGCGGGTTCTGGCCCGGCGGGGGTGAGGAGGGCGCCTTCTACTCCTACGCCTACCCCGAGCCCGCGGGCTTCCGCGACTACCCCGTCGGCCCCGCGGCGGCCCACTTCAGCGACGAGTTCGGCCAGTTCCTGCTCCCCTACGAGGCGGTCCGCACCGCCCCGGACCCGGACCGGGCCCTGACCGAGTTCCTGCACACCACCTACGAAGCCGCCGCCGAACGCGCGCGGTGGGACCGCGCCGCGCTCGAGGACGATCCCTACCGGTGGGGTGACCGCATCCGACGCTGACCCGTCACGTCGTGGCCGGGCCGATCGGCCCGTGGAGCGGTAACCTCCCGGGCCGTGGCCGTCTCCGTCAGTGATCAGCTGGTCGAGGTACTCGTCCAGGCCGGTGTCCAACGGATCTACGGGCTGGTGGGCGACAGCCTCAACCCGATCGTCGACGCGGTCCGGCGCTCCGGAGGGTCGGCGCAGGGCGGGATCGACTGGGTGCACGTCCACAACGAGGAGGCCGCCGCCCTCGCGGCCGCCGCCGAGGCCCAGCTCACCGGCAGGCTCGCGGTGTGTGCGGGCAGCTGCGGGCCGGGCAACACCCACCTGATCCAGGGGCTCTACGACGCCCACCGCTCCGGTGCCCCGGTGCTGGCGCTGGCCTCGCACATCCCGACGGGACAGATCGGGACGAACTACTTCCAGGAGACCCACCCGACCGCGCTGTTCGCGGAGTGCTCGTCGTGGGTGGAGCTGGTGTCCCGGCCCGACCAGCTGCCGCGGCTGCAGCGGATCGCCCAGCAGACCGCGCTCGCCGAGGGCGGGGTGTCGGTGCTGGTGCTGCCCGGCGACATGACCGCCGAGCGGGCGGCCCACCCGACGGGGCACTGCGACCTCGTACCGCCGACGGCGACGGTGCACCCGTCCGAGGACCGCGTGGCCGCCCTGGCCGAACGGATCAACGCCGCGCGGACGGTGACGCTGTTCGTCGGCGCCGGTGCCCGCGACGCCCGCGAGGAGGTGCTGGAGCTCGCCGGGACGGTGAACGCCCCGATCGGGCACTCACTCGGCGGCAAGGAGTACATCCAGTACGACAACCCCTACGACGTGGGGATGAGCGGGCTGCTCGGCTACGGGGCGTGCTACGAGGCCTCGCACGAGGCGGAGCTGCTGGTGTTGCTGGGCACCGACTTCCCCTACGACGCGTTCCTGCCGCAGGCCCGGACCGTGCAGGTCGACCGGCGCGCCGCGCACCTGGGCCGGCGCTCGGTGCTCGAGCTCGGGGTGCAGGGCGACGTCGGCGCGACGCTGCGGGCCGTGCTGCCGCTGCTCGAGCGCAAGACCGACCGCTCCTTCCTCGACCAGATGCTGCGCCGGCACGCCCAGGCCCTCGAGAACGTCGTCGAGGCCTACACCTCCCGGGTCGAGGACCACCGCCCGGTGCACCCGGAGTTCGTCGCGTCGGTGCTCGACGACGAGCTCGCCGACGACGCCGTCGTCACCGTGGACACCGGGATGTGCAACGTCTGGGCCGCCCGCTACATCAGCCCGAACGGTCGCCGGCGGATCATCGGCTCCTACCGGCACGGCACGATGGCCAACGCCCTGCCGCACGCCATCGGCGCCGCGGTGTCGCACCCCGGCAGGCAGGTGGTGTCGATGTCCGGCGACGGCGGCCTCACGATGCTGCTCGGGGAGCTGCTCACCGCCGTCGAGCACGACCTGGACCTCACGATCGTCGCCTTCAACAACGGCACGCTGGGCATGATCCGCCTGGAGATGATGGTCGCCGGGTTCCCGGCGTTCGAGACCGACCACGGGCCGGCCGACCTCGGCGGGATCGCCCGGGCCGCCGGGCTGCACAGCCGCACCGTCGAGGACCCGGCGCAGCTGCGGGGTGCGCTGCGGGAGGCGCTGGCGCACCGCGGCCCGTCGCTGGTCGACGTGCGGACCGACCCCAACGCGCTGTCGATCCCGCCGCGCATCACCGCCGAGCAGGTCCGCGGGTTCGCGCTCGCGGGGATGCGCACCGTGCTGGCCGGCGGCGTGGGCCGGATGGTCGACCTGGCGCGGTCGAACCTGCGCCTGATCCCGCGGCCGCCGCTGCGCTGACCGGGGCCGATCCGGGCCCCGGGGTTGAACGCGGGCCCGATCGGGACGAGGGTGTGGCACGTCGACCGGACGTCGTCAGACAGGGGTGGAGCATGGCAGGGACGCGCGCCGACCGCGGTCGGAGCACGGCGTGGCAGGTGCCGCTGCGGGTGGTCACCGGCGCGTTCATCCTCAACTCGGGGATGAACAAGCGTGGGGCCGACGCCGACACGGCCACGGCGCTGCAGGGGTTCGCCGCGGGCACGTACCCGCAGGTGAAGAGCATGCCCCCGGAGCGGTTCGTGGCCACGCTGTCGGCCGGTGAGATCGCGTTGGGGGCGGCGCTGCTGGCCGTACCGGTGGTGCCCGCCGCGGTCGCCGGCGCGGGGCTGACCGGGTTCGCCGCCGGCATGCTCGGGCTCTACGCCCGCACGCCGGGCATGCGTCAGGAGGGCAGCATCCGGCCCACCGAGCAGGGCACCGCGCTGGCCAAGGACGTGTGGATGCTCGGTATCGGTGTGTCGTTGCTCCTCGGTGGTCTGAAGGGCCGCCGCGCCGCCCGCTGAGCACCGCTCATCCGGGTCCGGACGTCTCCCGGGTCCGGGGGTGCTGGCAGGAGTGCTGCAGCCCGGGCACGATCTGGCGCCGGACCGGCACCGCCCGGTCGATGGTCAGGAAGGCGACGACGCCGCCGGCGACGCACAGCCCGGCCGCGACCAGCATCCCGCGGGCGAAGCCGGCCCCGAGCGCGCCGGCACCGTCGCCGCTCAGCCCGGCGACGGGCGGCAGCAACGCCACCGCGAGCAGCCCGGCGGTGCGGGCGACGGCGTTGTTGACCCCGGAGGCCGTGCCGACGTGCTGCTCGTCGACCGCCGCGAGCACGGTCGCGGTCAGCGGCGCCACCGTCACCGCCAGACCCAGGCCGAACACCAGCACCCCGGGCAGCACCCCCGCCGCGTAGCTGCTGCCCGGCACCGCCCGGGTCAGCAGCGCCAGCCCACCGGCGACGACGAACGGTCCGACGGTCATCGGCAGCCGCGGCCCAACACGCTGGGCGAACCCGCCGATCACCGGCGAGAGCACCAGCATGATCACCGTCATCGGCAGCGTCGCCAGCCCGGCCGCCAGCGCCGAGTACCCCATGTTCTGCTGCAGCTGCAGGGTCAGCAGGAACTGCCCGCCGGTCAGCGCCGCGTACACCGCGAACGTGGTCAGGTTCGCACCGCTGAACTGCAGGGACCGGAACAGCGCCGGCGGCAGCAGCGCCTCGGGCCGGCGCCGCTCGACCAGCGGGAACGCGACCAGCCCGACGATCCCCACCACCAGTGCGCCCACCGTGATCGGTGTCCACCCGCGGGACGGCCCCTCGATCAGCGCGTAGACGACCCCGCTGAGACCGAGCGTCACGCAGGCGGCGCCGGCCAGGTCCGGGCGACCGGTCGCGGCCGGGTCCCGGCTCTCCGCCACGTGCCGCAACGCGACGATCAGCGCGATCGCCGCGAGCGGCACGTTGATCAGGAAGATCCAGCGCCAGGACACCGCGCTCACCAGCCAGCCGCCCACGAACGGGCCGAGCGCCGAGGTCACCCCGGACAGACCGGCCCAGACCCCGATGGCCTTCCCGCGGTCGGCCCGGCGGATGGAGGCGTCGATCAGCGCGAGGCTGCCCGGCACGAGCAGCGCACCCCCGATCCCCTGCACCAGCCGGGCCCCGATCAGCGCGCCACCGGTCGGTGCCAGTCCGCACGCCAGCGAGGCCAGGGTGAACACGACCAGCCCGATCACGAACAGCCGCCGGCGTCCGTAGCGGTCCCCCAGCGCGCCGCCGAGCAGCAGCAACGCACTCAACGTGAGCAGGTAGCCGTCCACCACCCACTGCAGTACCGCGATCCCGCCGCCGAGCTCGCGCCCGATCGTCGGCAGTGCCACGGTGACCACCGAGCCGTCCAGGAACGCGATCCCCGACCCGAGGGTCGCGGTCAGGATCAGGAAGCGTCCCGCCGGGGAGGACAGCGCGACCGGCTCCGGGTTCTGCGACGTCATGCCCGGTTCGTACCCCCTCACCGGCCGTCGTGCCCGGCGGGGCGCCGCTCAGCCGGTCCCGGGCAGCACCCCGGCCGAGGTCTCCAGCACCCGGTGCAGGACGGGTGAGTCGTCGTCGCGCCGCCAGGCCAGGAAGACGCCGATCGTGGGCAGCGGATCGGCGATCTCCCGGACGCGCACGCCGTCGAGCGGCAGGTGGGCGACCGCGCTCGCCGTCGTGACGTGCAGCCCCACCCCGGCCGACACCAGCGCGGTGCAGGTCCACGAGTCGGGCGCGGCCTGGACGAACCGCGGGGCGAACCCGGCGAGCCGGCACCGCTCGACGAACACCGCCCGGACCGCCGATCCGAACTCCTCCGGCAGGGCGACCAGCGGTTCGTCGCGGAGGTCGGCGATCGTCACCGCGCCGGCCCCGGCGAGCCGGTGCGCGACCGGTACGGCGACGACGCACCGCTCGCGCGACACGCCGCGGCTGGCCACGCCGGGCGGCGGCGTCGCGAACCGGACCAGTGCCAGGTCGGACTCGCCGTCGAGCAGCTCGGCGATCGCGGTCGTGCCGTAGCGACCGGGCAGGAACTCGAGGTCGACGAGCGGGTGCTGCTCGCGGACCGCGCGGCCGAGCCGGCCCACCGCCGCGTGCGCCGACGGCCCGGCGAACGACACCCGGACCCGTCCGCTGCGCCCGTCGCGCGCCGCCGTGACCGCGGACCGCGCCTCGTCGGTGCGTGCCAGCAGGTCCTGTGCCCGGGGCAGCAGCGCGGCCCCGGCGGGGGTGAGCTCGACGCGTCGCGTGGTGCGCCGGAACAGCTGCGCGGCGAGCTCGGTCTCCAGCGCGCGCACGGTGCGGCTCAGGTACGGCTGCGCGAGGTGCAGCCGTTCGGCCGCGCGCCCGAAGTGCAGTTCCTCGGCGACCGCGACGAAGGCCTGCAGCCGCTGTGTGTCCATCCCCCGCCTCGTTCGATGCACCTGGGGCAACAATAACCGACAGACTGGTATTGGACGGGCGATGGATTCCGTCCGACGATCGAGGCATGAGCCAGAGTGCGCCGTCGCCGTCCGAGGTGTCCGCCGAGGACTTCGAGTTCATCCGCCGCCAGGTCCACGACTTCGTCCGCACCGCGGTCGTCCCGCGTGAGAACGAGATCATGGCCGCCGACCGGATCCCGGACGACCTGCGCTCCGCGGCCGCCGAGATGGGTCTGTTCGGCTACGCGATCCCCGCACAGTGGGGCGGGATCGGCCTCGACCTCACCCAGGACGTCGAGCTGGCGATGGAGTTCGGCTACACCACCCTGGCGCTGCGCTCGATGTTCGGCACCAACAACGGCATCGCCGGTCAGGTCCTGGTCGGCTTCGGCACCGACGCCCAGAAGAAGCAGTGGCTGTCCCGGATCGCCTCCGGCGAGGTCGTCGCCTCGTTCGCCCTCACCGAACCCGGTGCCGGCTCGAACCCGGCCGGGCTGCGCACCCGCGCCCGCCGCGACGGCGACTCCCCCGACGCCGACTGGATCATCGACGGGCAGAAGCAGTTCATCACCAACGCCCCGTCCGCGGACCTGTTCGTGGTCTTCGCCCGCTACGCCGAGGCCGAGGCCGGCAACCCCGGCATCGCCGTGTTCCTGGTCCCCGCCGACACGCCCGGCCTCACCGTCGGCCCGAAGGACGCCAAGATGGGCCAGGAGGGCGCGTCGACCTCGGACGTGCACTTCGACGGCGTCCGCGTCCCGGCCGAGGCGCTCGTCGGCGGCGACGCCGCGGCCGGCTACAAGGCCGCGATGACCTCCCTGGCCCGTGGTCGGGTGCACATCGCCGCGCTGGCCGTCGGCACCGCGCAGCGCGCCCTCGACGAGGCCGTCGGCCACGCCACGACCACCACCCAGGGCGGGCAGCCGATCGGTGGCTTCCAGCTGGTCCAGGCCCACCTCGCCGACATGCAGACCGGGGTGCTCGCCGGGCGGGCCATGGTCCGCGACGCCGCCCGCGCCTACGTCGACGGCAGCGACCGCCGCATCGCCCCGTCGGCGGTGAAGCTGTTCTGCACCGAGATGGTGGGCACGGTCGCCGACCTCGCCGTCCAGGTGCACGGCGGCGCCGGCTACATGCGCGAGATCCCGGTCGAGCGCATCTACCGCGACGTCCGGCTGCTACGCCTCTACGAGGGCACCAGCGAGATCCAGCGCCTGATCATCGGTGGCGGGCTGGTCCGCCGGGCGGCGGCGCAGTCGTGACCGCGCCCCAGGACCTGCCGCTGGCCGGCTACACCGTCGTCGCCCTCGAACAGGCCGTCGCCGGCCCGATCGCGACCCGGAACCTGGCCGACCTCGGCGCCCGCGTCATCAAGGTCGAACGGCCCGGCGAGGGCGACTTCGCCCGCAACTACGACGACGCCGTGCACGGCCTGGCCACCCACTTCGTCTGGCTCAACCGCGGCAAGGAGTCGCTCGCGCTCGACCTCAAGACCGAGCACGGGATCCGCGCCGTGCGCGCGCTGATCGCCCGCGCCGACGTGTTCCTGCACAACACCGCACCCGGCGTCGTCGAGCGCCTCGGTCTCGACGCCGACACCCTGCGCGCCGCCGACCCCCGCCTGGTCGTGGTCAACATCTCCGGCTACGGCACCAGCGGGCCGCGCAAGGACCGCAAGGCCTACGACATGCTGGTGCAGGCCGAGTCCGGGATGGTCGCGGTCACCGGTACCCCGGACACCCCGACCAAGACCGGCGTCCCGAACGCCGACATCGCCGCCGGGCTCTACTCCGCGAACTCGGTGCTCAGCGCGCTGCTGCGCCGCGAGCGCACCGGCACCGGCGCCGTCGTCGACGTCTCCATGTTCGACGCCGCCGTCGAGTGGATGGGCCACCCGCTCTACATGCAGCTCTACGGCGGCCGGCAGATCCCGCGGATGGGGCTGAGCCACGCCGCGATCGCGCCCTACGACGCCTACCCCACCGCCGACGGCCAGATCCTCATCGGCGTCCAGAACGACCGCGGCTGGCGCACCCTGGTCACCGACGTGTTCGACGACCCCGCCCTCGCCGACGACCCGCGCTTCGTCACCAACCTCGAGCGGGTCCGCAACCGCGCCGCCTGCGACGCGGCCGTCGGCGGGCACACCGTCCGCCGGACCACCGCCGAGCTCGACGAACGGCTCGCCGCCGCCGGCATCCCGGCCGCCCAGGTCAACGGCACCGCCGAGCTCGTCGAGCACCCGCAGCTGCGTGAGCGCGACCGCTGGCGCACCGTGGCGACCGAGGCGGGCGACATCCGCGCGGTCCTGCCCCCGATGACCTACCGCGACGTCGAGCTCCCGATGGGCCCGGTCCCCGCGCTCGGCGAGCACACCGACAAGATCCTCGCCGAGCTCGGTCTGCCGGACGCGCAGGAGTGATCCACGATCGGGCGCCGATCCGGCCGACGATGGCCGTCCCGGCGCCCGATGTGTGATCACGCGGCGGCGGCGAGGTCCAGCGCGATGTCGACGATCATGTCCTCCTGGCCGCCGACGAGGCCCCGCCTGCCGACCTCGACGAGGATGTCGCGGGTGTCGAGGCCGTAGCGCTGCGCGGCCTGCTCGGCGTGGCGCAGGAAGCTGGAGTACACCCCGGCGAAGCCGAGGGTCAGCGTCTCCCGGTCCACCCGCACCGGGCGGTCCTGCAGCGGGCGCACGAGGTCGTCGGCGGCGTCCTGCAGGGCGAACAGGTCGCAGCCGTGCTTCCAGCCGTGCAGGTCGGCCACCGCCACGAACGCCTCGATCGGGCAGTTCCCGGCCCCGGCGCCGTGCCCGGCCAGCGACGCGTCGACCCGGGTGACGCCCTCCTCGACGGCGACGACCGAGTTCGCCACCGACAGCGACAGGTTCTCGTGCGCGTGGATCCCGATCTGGGTGCCCGGGTCGAGCACGTCGCGGTAGGCGCGCACCCGGTCCCGGACCCCGGCCATCGTCAGCCGCCCGCCCGAGTCGGTGACGTAGACGCAGTGCGCACCCGCGTCCTGCATGATCTTCGCCTGCGCCGCCAGGTCCGTCGCCGGCGCCATGTGCGACATCATGAGGAACCCGGACACGTCCATGCCCAGCTCACGGGCCCGGCCGATGTGCTGGATCGCGATGTCGGCCTCGGTGGCGTGGGTGGCCACGCGCACCGACCGGACGCCGAGGTCGTGGGCCCGCTTCAGGTCGTGCAGCGTGCCGATCCCCGGCAGCAGCAGGGTGGTGAGCACCGCGTTCTCGACGACCTCGGCCGCGGCCTCGAGCCACTCCCAGTCGGTGTTGCTGCCGGGGCCGTAGGTCAGGCTCGCCCCGGCGAGGCCGTCGCCGTGCGAGACCTCGATCGCGTCGACCCCGGCGGCGTCCAGCGCGGCGGCGATCCGCCGCAGGTCAGCCGGGTCGAGCCGGTGCCGGACGGCGTGCATCCCGTCCCGCAGCGTGACGTCCTGGACGTAGAGCCCGGTCATGCCGGCACCTCCGCTCGGCGGGCGGCCACCAGCTGCTCCGCGGTGCGCAGCGCGGCCGAGGTCATGATGTCGAGGTTGCCCGCGTAGGCGGGCAGGTAGTGCGCGGCGCCCTCGACCTCGAGGAACACCTGCACACGCAGCGCCGGGCGCGGGGACCCGGTCGGGACGAGGGTGTGCAGCGGCTCGTCGTCGGCGATCCGGTCGATCTGGACCTCCTGCTTGAGCCGGTAGCCGGGCACGTAGCGGGCCACCTCGGTGACCATCGCGGCGACGCTGTCCCGGATCGCGGCCGGGTCGGCGTCGTCGGCCAGGCAGAGCACAGTGTCCCGCATGATCATCGGCGGCTCGGCCGGGTTCAGGACGATGATCGCCTTGCCCCGTTCGGCGCCGCCGACCTGCTCGATCGCGGCCGACGTCGTCTCGGTGAACTCGTCGATGTTGGCCCGGGTGCCCGGGCCGGCCGAGCGCGAGGCGATCGAGGCGACGATCTCGGCGTAGCGGACCGGGGTGACCCGGCCGACGGCGGCGACCATCGGGATCGTGGCCTGACCGCCGCAGGTGACCATGTTGACGTTGCGGGCACCGGCGTGGGCGTCGAGGTTCACCGGCGGGACGACGAACGGGCCGATCGCCGCGGGTGTCAGGTCGACGAGAATCTTCCCGTACGGCTCCAGGGCGCGGGCGTTCGCCCGGTGCGCGCCGGCCGAGGTCGCGTCGAACACGACCTCGATCTCGTCGAAACCGGGCAGCGCGAGCAGCCCGTCCACGCCGTCGGCGGTGGCGGCGATGTTCAGTCGCCGGGCGCGGGCCAGCCCGTCCGACGACGGGTCGATGCCCACCATCGCCCCCATCTCGAGGGTCTCGGACAGCCGGATCACCTTCATCATCAGGTCGGACCCGATGTTGCCGGAGCCGATGATCGCGACCCTGCTCCTCCCGTCCGGGGCCCCGCTCACGCGCCAACCCCGGTGAAGCTCGCGCGGACCTCGCCGAGCCCGGACAGCACCGCGGTGAACGTGTCCCCGGGCGCGACCGGCGTCATCGGGCCGAGCGCACCGGAGAGGATCACCTCGCCGGCCCGCAGGGGGTGGCCGTACTCCCGCGAGGTGCGGGCCAGCCAGACCAGCGCGGTGACCGGATCGCCGAGGCAGGCGGCACCGGTACCGGAGCTGAGCACCTCGCCGCCGGCACCGGTCAGCGTCATCGCGACCTCGCGCAGGTCGGTGTCCCCGAGCGCGTGGCGGTCGTCGCCGAGCACGTACAGACCGCTGGAGGCGTTGTCGGCGACGGTGTCGACGATCGTGATGTCCCAGCCGGCGACCCGGCTGTCGACGATCTCCAGCGCGGGCACGACCTGCGCGACGGCGGCGCGGGCGGTGCGCTCGTCGATGTCGTCGCGGTCGAGGTCGGCACCGAGGACGAACGCGATCTCGGCCTCGATCCGCGGCTGCAGCAACCGGGTGATCTCGACCGGGGCGCCCTGGGCGCAGGCCATGTCGTCGAAGAGCACGCCGAAGTCGGGCTGGTCGACGCCGAGCTGGGCCTGCACGGCGGGCGAGGTCAGGCCGATCTTGCGGCCGGTGACGGTGCGCCCGGCGTCGCGGGCGGCCCGGGTGAGCAACGACTGCACGGCGTAGCCGGTGGCGACGGTGCTGTCCGGCAGCAGCGTGCGCACCGGCGGGCACGGCGTCGCGGTGCGGGCAGCGGCGAGCAGCTGCTCCGCGGCCGCGGACACCGCGTCGGTGGTGGTGGAGCTGGTCATGGGTTCGACCGTGCCAGCTGCGGTGCGCGATGATGGCATCGTGCGTTCCACCGTGCGAAACGCTGCCGCCCGAAAAGCCGCTGTCCGAAACGATGCCGGCCGAAACGCTGCGCCGTCGATGCTCGGACGGTCGCTGGACCTGCTGTCGGCGTTCCGGGCCGGCGAGCCGGAGGTGTCGCTGGCCGAGCTGTCCCGGCGCAGCGGCGTGGCCAAACCGACGGCACTGCGGCTGCTGCGCGAGCTCACCGACCACTCGTTCGTGGAACGGACGCCCGGTGGCTACCGGCTGGGGCTGCGGCTCTTCGAGCTGGGCCAGACCGTGCCCCGGCAGCGGGACCTGCAGGAGTCGGCCATGCCGATCCTCACCGACCTGCACGAGGCCACCCGGGAGACCGTCCACCTGGCCGTCGCGGACGGCGCCGACGTCGTCTACCTGCAGAAGCTCGCCGTCGCCGGGAGCCCGCGGATCCCGTCCCGGCTCGGCGGCCGGATGCCGGCGCACTGCACCGGTGTCGGGCAGGCGCTGCTGGCGTTCGGACCCGCGACCGTGCTCGACGCGGTGCTGGAACGCGGCCTGACCCGCAGCGCGCCGCGCTCGCTGACCGCGCCCGGGTTGCTGCGTACCCGCCTCGACCGGATCCGCGAGCGCGGCTGGGTCGAGGAGTACGAGGAGTCCGCGCCCGGCGTCGCGTGCGTGGCCGCGCCGGTGCTGGGCCCGGACGGCGTCGCGCTCGCCGCGATCTCGATCACCGGGTGGGCCAACCGGTTCGCCCCGGTCCGGGTGGCGCCCGCGGTCCGGACCGCCGCCTCGGGGCTGTCCCGGCTGCTCGGCGGACCGCCGGCCCGAGCGCGCTGAGGATCCGTCGGACGACGGACGACGGCCGCCCGCTCCGTCCCTACCGTCGACCCCGTGACCCGACCACGACGGATACCGCGCACCATGACCTGGGGACTGCTCGCCGCCTGGCTCGTGCACGATGCCGAGGAGCTCGTCACGATGCCGCGCTGGCTCGCCCGTGCACGTCCGCGGCTGGAGCAACGCCTCCCCGGCATCCCCGACCGTATCTGGCGGCACCTGGCCCCCGACCAGACCCACACCGCCGTCGCGATCGGGTTCATGGGGTGCCTGATCGCGGCGGCCGCGTACGACGGCGACCGCACCGACGGCCGGAGCCCGCTGTTCCAGGTGGTGCTGGCCGGTTTCGGCGCGCACGCCGTGCCGCACCTCGGCTCGGCGGTCCTCACCGGCGGGTACACCCCCGGGCTGGTCACCGCGCCGACCGTCGTCGTGCCGTACGCGCTCTGGGCCTCCCGGCGGCTGAACCGGGCCGGGGTCGAGCAGGCCAAGGTGCCGGCCGCCGCCTACGCCCTGCTCCCGGTCACCATCGGCGCGGCCCACCTGGGCGCGCGGGCCGTGGCGGCGCTGCGGACACGGCTGCAGCAGCGGCCGGTGGCAGCCGGGGTGGGATCGTGAGCACATGGACGTACGCCCGGCGACCGTCTTCGACGACGTCCGCGCCGTCATCGGGCCGCAGAACCCCACCGCCAACGTCTGCTGGTGCCTGAGCTACCGGATCCCGTCCCGGCGCAACCGCGACCTGCGTGGCCCGGCGCGCGGCGCACTCGTCGAGGAGCTCTGCGCGGCCGATCCACCACCGGGTGTGCTCGCCCACGACGGCGCCGAGCCGGTGGGCTGGGCGGCGATCGCCCCGCGCGCCGAGACCACGTTCGCCCGCAACCGGAAGATCCCGCGGCTCGACGACCTGCCCGTGTGGTCGCTGTGGTGCATCCGCGTGCGCCCCGGCCACCGCGGCCGGGGCATCTCGCACGCCCTGATCGACGGCGCCGTCGCGTTCGCCCGCGAGCACGGCGCGCCGGTGGTCGAGGCGTACCCGCTCGACAACCGGGGCGCCACGGTCGACCGGACCATGGCCTACGCCGGCCTCCGGCCGAACTTCGAGGCCGCCGGCTTCACCCACGCCGCCGACACCACCTCGACGCTCGCCGGGCACCCGCGCGTCCTGATGCGACTCGACCTCCGCCCCGCCCGGGTCACGCCAGGCCGCCGTTGACGAACACGGTCTGCCCGTTCACCCACCGCGCAGGCCCGGCCAGGTGCGAGACCGTCTCCGCTATGTCCTCCGGGCGGCCCAGCCGCTCGAGCGGGGTGGCAGCGGTGAGTGCCTGAACGGTCTGCTCGGTGTTGCCGTCGAAGAACAGCGGCGTCGCGGTGGGGCCGGGCGCCACGCTGTTGACCGTGATGTCGCGACCGCGCAGCTCCCGGGCGAGGATCGGCGTCAGGCCCTCGACCGCCGCCTTGGTCGCCACGTACGGCCCGTACCGCGGGAGCTGTGTGCGGGTCACCGACGTCGAGAAGTTGATGATGGCGCCACCGTCCCGGACCCGGCGCGCCGCCTGCTGGGAGACGACGAAGGCGCCGCGCAGGTTGGTGCGCACGATCTGGTCGAACCGGTCGAGGTCGTACTCGGCGATCGATCCCAGGACCATGATGCCGGCGGTGTTGACCACGACGTCGATGCCACCGAACGCGGACTCGACCGCGTCGAACGCGGCGGCCACGGCGTGCTCGTCGGCCACGTCGCCACCGACGGCGATCGCTTGCCCGCCCGCGGTGGTGATCTCCTCGACAAGGCTCTCCGCGGTGGCCCTGTTGCCGGCGTAGTGCACGCCGACCGCGAGGCCGTCGTCGACCAGCCGGGTGACCACGGCTCGGCCGATGCCCCCGGAACCTCCGGTGACCAGTGCGGTGCGGGGCGCGGTGCTGTCGGTCATGAGAAGGTCCTCTCCGATCCGGTCGATGCGGTCGATCCGGTCGATGCCGTGGGTGGGGCCGGCTGCGCGGCAGGGGCCACGGACAGCCGCTGGACCAGCTCGAACGCGTTGCGCTCGACGTAGTTGTGGGTGAGCCGGCCGTCGGGCAGCACGTGCCACACCGCGGTTCCGGTCATGTGCACCGGCCCGCCGTCGGGAGCGGTACCCGCGAAGCCGTTGTTGGTGCCGGTCAGGGTCCACCGCGAGGCGACCCGTGAACCGTCGGCACTCTGGAAGGTCTCGACCGGTTCGAGCTCGATCCCGCCGACCGTGTCGTGGAACCGGCGTACCCAGTCCTTGAACTCCTCGCGACCGCGGATCTCGGACCCGCCGGAGACGAGGACGAAGTCCTCGGTCACCAGCTCGTCGATCGCATCGATGGCATGGGGTGGTTGCCAGACCTCCGACCAGAAGCGGTGCACGATCTCGACCGCGGCGCGCGGATGCGCCACGCGCAGGTCCTGTGGGTCCATGTCCTGGTTCACCTTTCCGCCGGGTCGTGCCCGGCAGGTCGTGCCCCGGCAGTCGCGCCCCCGGCGGCCGGAGCCGTCACCGGGGCGCGCCGGAGTCGATGAGCGCGGCGGCCGCACGCCCGGCGGCGCGCACCGGCCGGTCGCTGCCCTCCATCGCGGCGTGCACGATCGCCCCGTCGAGGAGCACGAGCAGCGACTCCCCGGTGTCGGCCGGATCCGGATGCCCCAGCTGCTCGAGCAGCCGGACGAACTCGGCCGCGACGGCCTTCTTGTGCGCCAGCGCCTGGGTCGCCGCCGGCCCGGACGCGTCGGGGCTCTGCAGACGCGTGGTGACGAACGGGCAGCTGACCTGGTCGCCGCTGCGGACCCGGTCGCCGATCTTCTCGAACGCGCCGAGCAGCCGGCTCCGCGGCGGCTGCGAGTCGTCACCCAGCAGCCAGCGGCGCTGGGTCCGGTCGAAGTCGGCCAGCGCCGCCGCGACGAGCTCGTCCTTCCCGGCGAAGTGCCGGTAGAGCGACATCTTGCTCGCCCCGGCCCGCTCGGCCACGGCGGCCGGGGTGGCGCTGTTCCATCCCCCTTCGAACAGCAACTCCAGCGTGGCGCCGAGCATCCTCTCCCGGGCGTCGTGGCGTCCTGTCACCGCCCGGACGATACTTCGAGGTATCGTTTCGCGCCAGCGCGCAGTCCCTCCGGTGCGGAGGGGCTACCGCAGGCCCACGCGCAGGACGGCCGGACGGAGGGGATCACGTCCGGGAGCCGGTGGAGCGCTACCTCGCCGCACAGGCCGGTCGAACCGCGTCCGCCTCACCCGGCTCCTCCCGGGGCGCCGGCGTCAGCGCCGCGACGACCAGGGCGAGCAGCGCCGCCCCCGAGGCGGCGAGGAACGAGACGGTGAAGGCTCCGCCGGAGGGCAGGAGCTGCCCGTCGACCTCCACGACCATGGCCGCGCCCACGGCCGCGGCGACCGCGGTGATCGTCGAGGTGCCCAGCTGACGCATCAGGGTGTTCATGCTGTTCGCGGCGGCGGTCTCGGTCTCCGGGACGGCCCGCATGATCAGCAGCGGCAGCGCCGAGTAGGCCAGTGCCGCCCCGATCGCCCCGACGGTCGCGGTGCCGATCGCCGGCCACAACGAGCTGGGCAGCAGCGCGAACCCGGCGTTGCCGAGCGTCAGCAGCGCGGCACCGAGCAGCACGGTCGTCCGCGGCCCGCGGGCCTGGGAGATCCGCGCCGACACCGAGGAGAACACCACCATCGCCCCGCCGATCGGCAGCAGCAGCACCCCGGCCAGGGTGATCGAGAGGCCGAAGCCGTACCCGGTGCCGACCGGCGCCTGCAGGACCTGGGTCGCCATCACGAACGTCGCGAAGATCGAGAACCCGAGCAGCACGGTGGCGACGTTCGTCCAGAGCACCGCAGGCCGGGCCGACACCCGCAGGTCGACCAGCGGCGAGCGCCGGCCCAGCTCGTAGTATCCCCAGAGGACCAGCACGACGACCGCGGCGCCGAGCGAGCCGAGCGTCGCGGCGCTCGACCAGCCCCAGGCGCTGCCCTTCGAGATCCCCAGCAGCAGGCAGACCAGCCCGATCCCGAGCCCGACGGCGCCGATCGTGTCGAACCGGCCACCGGTGCGCACCCGGGACTCGGCGACGAAGCGGGGCACCAGCAGCCCGAGGACGAGCGCGCCGGCCGCGACCGCCAGGAACAGCACCCGCCAGCTGCCGTGCTGGGCGATGAAGCCGGTCAGCGGGGGTCCCGCCGCACCGCCGATCCCGAGCGAGGAGCTCATCAGGCCGACCCCGGTCCCGACCCGCTCCGGCGGGAGGACGTCGCGCATCAGGCTCATCCCGAGCGCGATGACCCCGAACGAGACCCCCTGCAGGGCGCGTGCGACGAGCAGCACGGCGAAGTTCGGGGCGACCGCCGCGAGCAGCGAGCTCCCGAGCACGATCCACACCGACACCAGCAGCATCCGGCGCTTGCCGTACATGTCGCCGAGCCGGCCGAGCACTGGCGCGGACACCGCCCCGGCCACCAGCGTCGCCGTGACCAGCCAGGACGCCGTCGACGCGCTCACCGACAGCAGTGCCGGGAACTGCGGGAGCAGTGGCACGACCATCGTCTGCAGCAGTGCGACCAGCAGGCCGCAGGAACCGACCGCGGCGATCGCCAGGGCGGGGTTGTCGAGATCGGTCCGGGTGGGGGTCCGGGGGACAGCGGCCTGGACTGCGCTCACGTGGGGTGTCGTCTCCTCTGGTTGCGGCGGCTTCCAGAGGAGCACATGTCGTGAGCGTCGGACAAATATTTCGTTGCCGTAGCGAACTAGATCACGGTTCGGAGCGTTCGCGCCGCAGCCGGTCCACCCCCGTCCACGCCAGCGCGACCGCGCCGTCGAGCAGCGCCCGCTCGGCCTCCGGGCCGACGCAGTGCGCGGCGAACTCGCGCTGGTGGTTGGTCGCCGGCAGCGACCCGATCCCGATGTAGGGGTGGATGGCCGGGACGACCTGCGAGACGTTGCCCATGTCGGTCGACGCCCGGTTCATCCGTCCGGCCAGGCCGCCGAGGGCGAACTCGCGGCCCAGCTCGAGGGCGTTGGCCCGGTAGTCCTCCAGCGTGGCGGTGTCGGTGCGGAACTCGGCGTAGGGCTTGCTCTCCGCCTCGATCTCCAGCGTGGCGCCGGTGGCCAGGGCGCCCGCCTCGAAGCAGCGCAGCACCCTCGGTTCGATCTCGGCCAGCTCGGCCAGGGTCTCGGCCCGCACGTACCACCGCCCCGAGGCACTCTCCGGGATCGCGTTCGGCGCCGAGCCGGCCGCGGTGACGATGCCGTGCACCCGCGAGCTCGACGGGAGCTGCTGACGCAGCAGCCCGATCGCAACCTGGGCGACGGTGAACGCGTCCGCCGCGTTCACCCCGTCCTCGGGGTAGGCCGCGGCGTGCGCGGACCGGCCCGCGTACGAGATGCGGGAGTGGCTGACCGCGAACGGCCGCGCCTCGGCGACATCGACCGGCGCCGGGTGGACCATCATCGCGAGGTCGACGTCGGCGAACGCGCCGCGCTCCAGCATCTCGATCTTGCCTCCGCCGCCCTCCTCCGCCGGCGTGCCGTAGACCTCGACGGTCAGCCCGAGGTCGTCGGCCACCTCGGCCAGGCCGAGCGCGGCGCCGATCGAGGACGCGGCGATCAGGTTGTGCCCGCAGGCGTGCCCGAGCCCCGGCAGCGCGTCGTACTCGGCGCACAGCGCGATCCGCAGCGGCCCCGAGCCGTACCGGGCGTGGAACGCGGTCGGAAGGCCCAGGTAGGCCGGGGTCACGGTGAACCCGCGCCGGTCGAGCAGCTCCGGCACCGTCGCCGCGGCGTGGTGCTCCTCCCAGGCCGTCTCCGGCCGGGCGTGCAGGTCCACGGAGAGCCCGACCAGGTCCTCGGCCACCCGGCCCACGGCCGCCCGCACGGCGGTCTTCTCGCCGCTCACAGGTCGCCCGGGACGCCGTACGACGGCGCGGTCGCCGGGTTCAGCCCGCGGCGGACGTAGTCGTCGCGCTGCGGCAGCCAGACCTCCACGGCCTCGGTCAGCCGGTCGATCGGGTCCTCGGCCCAGTCGACCCGCAGATCGGTCACCCGCCACTCGACGTCGGCGACGACGGCCAGGCCCGCCGAGTGCACCGGCCCCTCCTCGCCGCCGGCGTCGTGCCCGGCGCGCAGCGCGGCGAGCAGCCGCTGCTCCAGCTCACCGGTCGCGGACTCGAACGCCTCGACCATGACCGCCGGCAGGCCGCGGTCGACGAGCATGTTGCCGGCGGCGACCGAGTTCGGACCGACGGCGGCGCCGTGGGTCCCGAGGGTCTGCTCCCCGCTGAACCAGGCCGCCGGTCCCGTCGCGCCGATCGCGGTCAGCTGCCGGTAGTCCAGGTCGGTGGCGTCCGCGCCGACCTCCTTCAGGGCGCGCCCGGCGTCGCCGTGGACCGCCAGCCGGTCGAGCATGCGCCCACCGAGGCGGGGGTCGGTCACGTTCTGCGAGGCGGCCGCACCGATGCCGGGCCGCAGGTGCAGGCAGCGTGCGGCGACCGCCGGGCTCGACGAGCTGACGGCCATGCCGAACCGCCCGCCGTCGCGGGCCGCGATGGAGAAGGTCATCGGTCGTCCTCCGGGATGACGGCGATGGCGTCGATCTCGCACAGCCACTCCGGGCGGGCCAGCGCGGAGACCACGACGCCGGTGGAGATCGGGTGCACGCCCTTCGTCCAGCGCCCGATCGTCCGGTAGACGGTCTCGCGGTAGCGCGGGTCGACCAGGTAGATGGTCAGCTTGACCAGGTGCTCCATCCGGCTGCCGGCCTCGCCGAGCAGCATGTCGATGTTCGCCATCGCCTGCTCGGCCTGGGCCTCGACGTCGCCGATCCCGACCGACTCGCTGGTGTCGAGGTCCTGCCCGATCTGGCCGCGCACGTAGACCGTGTTGCCGGCGACGACGGCCTGGCACAGGTCGTTGTCGAGGTTCTGTTCGGGATAGGTGTCGCGGGTGTTGAACGGGCGGATACGCGTGTGGACGGTCATCAGGCGGCTCCGGTCGTGGGTTCGTGGGCGAGGTAGCTGCGTTGGATCGCGATGTGGTCGGCGACGTAGGCGGCGTCGTGCCAGACGCCCCAGATGAAGCTCGACCCGCGGCGCGACTGCCAGGGCAGGCCGAGGAAGTAGATCCCGGGCTCGGCCGACACGCCCCGCGCGTGCCGGGGCCTGCCGGTCTCGTCGAGGGCGTCGACCGGCAGCCAGCCGTAGTCGGCGGCGAACCCGGTGGCCCACACGATCGCGGTGATCCCGGCCCCGGCCAGGTCCAGTTCGGAGATCGGGTCGCGCACGCACTGCGGGTCCGGGCCGAACACCCGCGCCGCGGGCTCCTCGGGCAGGTCGAGGCCGTTGCGGGCGACGTAGGCGTCGGCCTCGTCGAGCATCGCCAGGTAGTTCGCGTCCCCGCCGACGATGTTGTCCCGCAGGTCCGGCGCGAACCGCAGCCGGCCGTCGGCGTAGTCGCGGGTCATGCCGACCAGGGTGATGCCCTCGTCCGCGAGGCGCCGGAAGTCGACGGTCCGGCCTCCCCGGGCTCCGCTGACCGCGATCGTGACGTGCTCGGCACCCCGGGGCGGCGCGGCGGCCTCCCACTTGTTGAGCACGCCCAGCCACCAGCAGAAGTCGCGCCCCCGGTAGCTGCGCGGGGGCCGGTCGTGCGGGCCCACCGAGAGGTGGACCGTCCGGCCGGAGCGGCGCAGCTCGTCCGCGATCTGGACACCCGACGACCCGGCCCCCACCACGAGGACCGCGCCGTCGGGCAGCTGCTGCGGGTTGCGGTAGGAGCTGGAGTGGAGCTGGACGACGCCGGCGTCGGCGGGCACGACCGGCGGGACGACCGGCGTCTGGAACGGCCCGGTCGCCGCCACCACGTGCCGGGCCTCGACGACCCCGTCGGAGGTCTCCACCCGGAAGCCGGGACGTCCGGCGTTGCGCTGCACGCGCCGCACCTCCACACCGGTGCGGATCGGCGCGTCGATCTTCTCCGCGTAGGCGGCGAAGTAGTCCGCGACCTGGTCCTTCGACGCGAACCCGTCCGGGTCGACGTCGCTGAACTCCAGCCCCGGGAAGCGGTCGTGCCAGGCCGGCCCGTTGGCCACCAGGGAGTCCCAGCGGCCGGTGCGCCACCGCTCGGCGATCCGGTCGCGTTCGAGCACCAGGTGCCCGATCCCGCGTGCGCTCAGGTGCTCGCTGATGGCCACACCGGCCTGCCCCGCGCCGACGACGAGGACCTCGGTCTCGTGCTCCGGCATCCCGACCTCCGTTCCGTGATCACGGCGTTTCCCGCTCCGGGAGAACGTCCCGGCCGAGTCTGCGCGCGCCCTGTGCAACAGACCAGCGCATGTTTCCGACGATCTGCATCAGTTGAACTGATGCAGGACGACCTCAGGAGCGGACGCCGTCGGGCGCGGTCCGGGCGGGCGGCGCGACCGGCGCGGCACCCTGCAGGTCCTGGTCCCGGAGCAGGCTGGTCCCTGCCGTCTCACGCATGCTCAGGGCCGCGATCAGCCCGAGCGCGGCGGCGACCATGAGGTACGGGCCGGGGACGAGCAGGCTGCCGGTGGCCGAGATGAGGACCGTCATGAGGAACGGCACCGTGCCGGCGAACAACGCGGCGGTGACGTTGTAGGCGATCGACAGCCCGCCCTGCCGGGTCCGGGTCGGGAAGATCTCCGCGGACCACACGGCGTGGGTGGCCAGGATCGCCGAGAGGATCACCGCCAGCCCGAGGGCCGCGACGACGGTGCCGACCATCCCCGTCTGCATCAGCATGTAGGCGGGTGTGGCGACGATCAGCAGGGCGATCGCGGCGCCGACCATGACGGGCTTGCGTCCGATCCGGTCCGACAGCCGCCCGAACAGGGGCACCAGGATCAGCCCGAGCAGCGAGGCGAACGTCGAGAGCAGGGCGGCGCTCTCGGCCGAGTGCCCCAGCTGGTCCGTCTGGTAGTTCACCAGGTAGGTGAGCACCGCGTAGAACAGCACGTGCATCATCGTCATCAGACCCGCGGCCTGCAGGATCTGGCGCCTGTTGGTGCGGAAGAGCTCGCGGACCGGGCTGCGCGACACCGAACCGGTCGCCTCCAGCGCCCGGTACTCCGGGGTGTCCTCGATCTTCGTCCGGATGACGTAGCCGATGACGCCCATCGGGGCGGCGACGAGGAACGGGATCCGCCATCCCCACCCGGTGATCTGGTCCTCGGTCAGCGAGATCGAGAGCAGGTAGAACGCGAACGACCCGGCGAGGAAGCCGAGCAGCGACCCGACCTCGAGCCAGCTCACCCCGAACCCGCGGCGGGCGCGCGGCGAGTGCTCGGCCAGGAAGCTGGCCGCGCTGCCGAACTCGCCGCCGGCGGCGAAGCCCTGCACCAGCCGGAACACGACCAGCAGGATCGGCGCGGCGATGCCGATCGTGCCGTAGCCGGGCAGCAGGCCGATCGCGAGCGTCGCGAGCGCCATGACGATGATGACGATCGACAGCGTGCGCCGGCGGCCGATGCGGTCGCCGAGCGGGCCGAGCACCAGCGCGCCGAGCGGCCGGATGCCGAACGAGACCGCGAACACCGCGAACACCGACAGCACGCCGGCGACCTCGTTGTCGGACGGGAAGAACACCGTCGCGATGGTGGTGGCGAGGTAGGCGTAGACGGCCCAGTCGAACCAGTGGACGAAGACGCCGATGGAGCCGGCGGCGACGCTGCGGCGCAGCGAGGCGGGGTCGGCCTGGACGGCCGCGTCGAGCACGGCGTCCGGATCGGGACGTGCGGTGGGGTCGGACACGGGACCTCCAGCGGGTCGTCGCGAGGAGACGGCAGGCCCGCACCCCGGCGCCCCTGCCGTGAACAGCGCTCCGGACGTCGGTGGCTGCTCGGGGGGCGACGCTATGCAAGCCCGCTGTTATCGATCAAACAGAGATAATCGGTCCGTTGCATCGGATACATCGATGCAATGGGCGGGTTGCGCGGTGCCGCTCCGTCGTCGGCCCGCCCCACGAGTCTGCGAAGCCGGCGCCTGCCGCACAACGGATGCAACCATCAGTTAACAACTGGTGATCAGATGCGCTGCGGCGGTTCCGCAGAACCAGGCCGCTGCAGGGTCCCGCCGACCTGCTCCCCGGTCGCCGAGCGGAGCCGCCGGACGACCTCCCGGGCGGTGTCGGTGACGGCCCGGGCCCGTGCGGTGCGCCGCACCGACTCCATCCACGCCACGACGACCGACAGCGCGGGGGCGTCGTCGTCGGCGATCGGACGCGCCTCGACCCGCCCGCCGCTGTAGGTCCCGTCCAGCACCGGCTGCTGGTTGAGCACGGAGAACCCGAGTCCCCGGGCGACCATCCCGCGCACCGCCTCGACGCTGGCCGAGCGGTAGGCGATCCGCGGCGGCGCGCCGGCCGTCGCCAGCAGCTCGCGGAAGTACTCGCGGCTGTGCGGCAGGTCCAGCAGCACCATCGGCTCGTCGGCCAGCTCGCTCAACCGCACCTGCGGCCGGTCGGTGAGCCGGTGCCCGGGCGGCAGGACCACGTACGGCGGGGCCTCGGCGATGGCCTCGCGCGCCACGCCGGGCCCGAGGCCGAGGTCGTAGGTCACGGCGAGCTCGACGGTGCCGCTGCGCAGCGCGGTGCTGACCGCGGCCGCCTCGAGCTCGAGCACCTCGACCTCGAGCCCGGGGCAGCCCGCACTCAGCTCCGCGAGCAGGTCGGGCAGCACGAACGGGACGAGGGTGACCATGCAGGCGAGCTTGATCCGGCCGCGGACGTCGTCGCCGCGGCCCCGCGCCGCGTCCAGCACCTCGCCGACGTGGGCGAGCAGGCCGCGCACGTCGCGCAGCAGCTCCTCCCCCGCCGCCGTCAGCACGAGCCCGCGGGCGTGCTGGCGGATGAACAGCGGCGTCCCCACCTGGCGTTCCAGCTGGGCCACCGCGGCGGACACCGCGGACTGGGCCACCCGCAGCTCCTCGGCCGCCCTGGTCATGCTCAGCAGCGACGCCGCCTCGGCGAAGTAGCGCATCTGCGTGAGCGTGACGTCCGGCTGCCTGCTCATCCGGAGGTCCCGAGCCCGCGCTCGCGCAGGTAGTCGATCAGCATCGACTGGGAGCGCAGGATGTGGTCCCGCATCGCCGCGCGCGCCTGCGGCCCGTCCCGGTGCGCGATCCGGTCCAGGATGACGTCGTGGTCGTCGAGGTAGAGGACCTGGAGCGCGTCCGGGGTGCGGACGGCCAGCCGCACGGTGTCCTTCGGGAAGTAGCGGTGCAGCTCCTGGATCATCTGCCCGAGCCGCCGGTTCCCGCCCGCGTCGTGGACGACGCCGTGGAAGGTGTCGTTGACGTGGCGCAGCCGCTCGCCGGCGTGCTCGTCCGCGCCGTCCAGGGCGGCGACGGCGACCGGCAGCAGCTCGGCCAGCGCGGTCTGCGCCTCCCGCAGCCGCCGGGCGATCGCCGGGTCGTCGGCCTCCGCGGCGAGCTCGGCGGCGAACCCCTCGAGCTCGGCCCGGACCTGGTAGACCTCCTCGAGCTCGCGCAGGGTCGGCACGCGGACCCGGGCCCCGCGGTTCGGGATGAGCTCGACCAGGTTGAGCGCCTGCAGCTTGCGCAGCGCCTCCCGGGCCGGGGTGCGGCTGACGCCGAACCGGCGGCAGACCTCGTCCTGCTGCAGGTGCGCCCCGCGCGCGTACCGGCCGCCCAGGATCTCGCCCTCGAGGATCCGGGCGATCTGGTCCGCGTAGCTGCTCGGGGACTGCAGCCCGGCTCCCGGCTGCGTCACGCCGTCGCTCATCCGACCCTCACATCCCGTCATCCTAGGCAGCCGTCGCGGAGCGCGAAGCCCCTGGTCAGGACCGGCGACGGCGAGCGCGCAACCACCCCGGCGCGCCCCGACCGTCGTGCCCCGCCGGATCCGCCGGGCCTTGACAGCGACCCTCGCGATGGATTGTATCCACGGATACACGGATCCGGATACCGAGCTGACGGAGGACGACATGGTCGATGTGAGGAACGTGCGCGGCGGTGACGGCCTGGAGCCGATCCGCGCGGAGATCGACGAGCTGCTGGACTCGGTCGTCGCGTCGACCGCGCAGGCGACCGAGGCGTTCTTCGCCTCCTACGATGAGGACCCGGACCCGGCGCGGCTCGCCGCGTGGCTCGCTCCCCGGTGCTGGCGGGAGATCGACTACGTCTACCTGCTGAACGAGGAGATCGCCCGCTACGGCATGCAGTTCGAGCGCCGGCACATCACGCTGCTGGCCAAGCAGTCCTTCCAGGAGGCCGAGCACTACGACATGGTCGGCAAGGCCATCGAGTCCCTCGGCGGCACCGTGCCGACCTCGGTCCCGGCCGAGGCCGAGCCGTGGAGCCGGTTCCTCTGGGAGTGCCTGGACCGCCACCCGCTCGCCGCGGTCGCCGCATGGAACCTGTCCGAGACCTCGGCGTCGGGCAGCTTCGAGCCGACCTTCCGTGGCGCCGAGCGGCACGGCCTCGCCGAGGTGACCCGGATCTACAAGCGGATCGAGACCGACGAGAAGTTCCACGTCGGACTGGGGCTGCAGATGATGTCGACGTACGTGAAGAACGACGACGACCGGGCGGAGATCCTGCGTGCGATGCGGGGCATGCGCGACATCGCCTGGAAGACCTTCACCCCGGAGTCGGTCAGCGCTGCGAGCGCCTGAATGACCGGGACCTGGACCACCCTCGAGGTCGAGTCGGCGCAGCCCTGCGCCACGGACGTCCTGACGATCACGCTCGTCGACCCCGGCGGGCACGACCTTCCGACGTGGACACCCGGGGCGCACGTCGACGTCGATCTCGGCGGCGGGCTCGTCCGGCAGTACTCGCTGTGCGGGGATCCGGACGACCCGCGGCGCTGGCGGATCGCGGTCCTGCGCGAGCCGGCGGGCCGCGGCGGCTCGCAGCGGGTGCACGACGCCGTGCGGGCCGGGGGGACGCTGCCGGTCCGCGGGCCGCGCAACCACTTCCCGCTCGTCGAGGCCGACCGCTACGTGTTCGTCGCGGGCGGGATCGGCATCACGCCGATCCTGCCGATGCTCCGCCGGGCCGCCGCGCTGGGACGGCCGTGGACGGCGCTGTACGGCGGACGGTCGCGGGACTCGATGGCCTTCGCCGACGAGCTCCGCGGCGTCCCCGGCGGGGACCTCACCCTCGTCCCGCAGGACGAGCACGGGCTGCCGGACCTCCCGGCCGTCCTGGGGTCACCCACCGACCGCACCGCGGTCTACTGCTGCGGTCCGGAGCCGCTGCTCGCGGCCGTGGAGCGCGAGACGGCGCACTGGCCCGCGGGCACGCTGCACCGCGAACGGTTCACCGCGACGCCGGTGGTCGCCGAGGGCGGCGCGTTCGAGGTGGTGCTGCAGCGCAGCGGCATGCGCCTGACGGTGCCCGAGTACGAGCCGCTGCTCGACGTCATCGAGGACGCCGGTGTCGAGGTGGAGAACTCCTGCCGGGCCGGGATCTGCGGCACCTGCCTGGTCCGGGTGTGCTCGGGCGAGCCCGACCACCAGGACGACGTGCTCTCCGACGACGAGCGCGAGCGCGGCGAGGTCATGCTGCCGTGCGTGTCCCGGGCGCGGGGCGAGCTGCTCGTCCTCGACCTCTGAGCGTTTCCCTACACCGCGACCGCGGCGGGTCCGCGCTCCCGGAGCAGGTCGACGAACGCCCGGGCGCGCGGCACCGGCTCGTCCCCGTGCCAGACCAGCGCCCACTCGGTGGGCGGGGCGTCGTGGACCGGTACGAACACCACGCCCGGGTGGGCGTAGTAGCGGAGCACGTGCTCGTTGAGTGGCGACACGCACTCACCGGCGGCGACGAGCGTGAGGATCTCGTGGAACGTGGTGGCACGTGGCCCCCGCAGGATGCTCCGCCCGTCCTGGGTGCTCGCCGGAGCCATCGACGCGACCCAGTCGTCCGGCAGGTCCGATCCCGGATCGACGAACACCCGACCGGCGAAATCCTCCATCGACACCGAGGTCCTCGCGGCCAGCTCGTGCTGCGGCGACACCGCCAGCACGCGCCCCTCGGTCAGCACCACCGGCCCCTCGACGAGGTCCGGCTCCCGTACCGGTCGCCACAGCAGCGCGAGGTCCAGCTCGCCGGACCGGAGCGCGCTGAACGGGTCGCTGAAGTGGATCTCCTGCAGCGCCACGTCGCAGGCCGGGAACCGGCTGCGGAACCGGGCGGTCACGTCGCGGAGCTCGTGCCCGATCGCCCCCATGACCCCCAGCCGGACGGTGCCGGACACGCCGCGCGCCGCCTCGGTCACCTCCCGCAGACTCTGCTGGATCGTCTCGTAACCGACCCGCAGGCCGTCGTGCAGCTGCTCCCCCAGCGCGGTCAGCGTCACCACCCGGCTGCTCCGCTCGAACAGCGCGGCGCCGATCCGGCGCTCCTGGGCCTTGATCGCCTGGCTGACCCGCGCCTGCGAGACGTGCAGCCGCTCGGCGGTCCGGCCGAAGTGCAGCTCCTCCGCCAGCGTGAGGAAGATTTCGATCTCGCGCATCTCCACCGGCGGCGTCCTCCGCTGACGTGACCGTTGCCTCCGGCCACGATAACCCCGCCGGCCCGCTCACCGGCCGGTGCCGCGGGACAGGCGCACCGGGAGCTCCGCCACGCCGCGCAGGGTGCTGAGCGGCCCACCGCACTGCCGGCGCAGCGCGTCCGGCGGGACCGCGAGCGTGAGATCGGGGAACCGTCGCACCAGTGCTCCGATCGCGATCTCCCCTTCGAGCCGGGCGAGCGGCGCGCCGAGGCAGTGGTGGATGCCGTGCCCGAAGGCGACGTGACCGTGGTCGGTGCGGGTGATGTCGAGGTGTGCACCGTCCCGGAACCGGGTGGGGTCGTGATTCGCGGAGGCGAGGGCGAGGGACACCACGCTGCCGGCCGGAACCGTCGTCCCACCGATGTCGACGTCCTCGGTCGCGAACCGGATCGTCGCCCGTTCGACCGGACTGTCGTAGCGCAGCAGTTCCTCGACGGCCGTGGGCAGCAGCTCCGGTCGTGCCCGCAGCAACGCCGCCTGATCGGGGTGGCGCAGGAGTGCGAGCATCCCGTTCCCGATCAGGTTCACCGTCGTCTCGTGGCCCGCGACGAGCAGCAGGTTGATCATTCCCACGATCTCGTCCTCGGACAGTTGGTCGTGCTCGTCCGCGGCGACGATCAGCGCGCTGACGAGGTCCGGCTGCTCGTCGGCGGCGGCGGCGTCGTCGGCGGCGTCGACGACGACCTGCCGGGTGACCGCGATCAGGTCCCGGATGTAGCCGGCGAGGCTCCGCCCGGCCTGCTCCCGCACGGCCCGGCCGGCGTCGGTCAGCGGGGGCGAGATCAGCGCCCGGCTCCACTCCCGGAAGTCCTCCCGATCGGCGACCGGGACACCGAGCAGCTCGCAGATGACGGTGATCGGCAACGGGAAGGCCAGCGCGGCGATCAGGTCGATCCCGGCGCGCCCGTTCTGCGCGATCTCGGCCTGCGCGATCTCGGCGAGCAGGGTGTCGGTGATCTGTTCGATCCGCGGCCGCAGGGCGGCGACACGGCGCCGGGTGAACGCCCGGGTCACCAGCCGCCGCAACCGGGTGTGGTCGGGCGGATCGGCGAACAACATGCTGACACCGGCGGGCCCCGCCCCGTCGGCGGTGAACACGCCCAGGTCGAGCAGCCGGCGCGGTGCGTGGCGCGGATGCTTGGCCAGGCGCGGGTCGGCGAGTGCGGCCCGGACGTCGGCGTAGCGGGTGACCAGCCAGAGGTCGCCGCCCGCCATGCCGTCCGGCGTGTAGCGGTACACCGGTGCCTCGGTGCGCAGGTGTGCGTAGGTCGGGTACGGATCCATGATCGTCATTCGTCGTCCTCCCCTGTGTCGTGCGGTGCTCAGGCGTCGAACGGGGCGAGCGCGAACCTGCCCCAGGCCAGGAACGCGAAGGCCGCGAGGTAGGCGACGTCGCCGCCCATGAGCAGCCACTCGCTGCGGCGGAACCTCGTCGTCGCGGCGCCGGCCATGACCAGCACGAGACCGCAGGCCGCGAGGGGTGAGAGCACCACCGCGACGCCGACCAGCGGCGGCACGATCAGACCGATGACGCAGAGGATCTTGATGGCGCCGATCGCCTTGATGTGGCCGGGGCCGAAGTCCTCGCTCCACTGCTGGCTGGCGGCGAGAGCGCCGTAGCGTTCCTTGGGGAGCAGGAGCTGGGTCGCACCTCCGATGCCGAAGGCGAGCGCCAGCAGTCCAGCGATGATCCACAGTGCGGTATTCATGGTTGTACGTCCCTCGTGTCGATGTGGCCTGTGTCGAGGTCACTCCGGCTCTCGGCGGGCTCGCCGGATCTCACGGTCGAGAGCCCACGCGTCGCCGACCGGGCCGAGGTGGCCGAGCTTGTCGGGGTTGAGCACCGTCCGGACGACCTGGATCCGCCCGTCGAGCACGTCGAGGACCAGGGTGTGGAGCACCCGGCCCTCCCGGTCGAAGAAGATCGCGCCGGGCTGACCGTTGACCTCGTGCAGCTCGTGCGACACGCCGGCCCGGATCATCCAGGGGAAGCCCGTGCCGAGCAGCCGGGCCACCTTCTCCGCGCCGACGACGGTCCGGGCCAGCTGCGGGGCCTTGCCACCGCCGTCGCCGGCCAGCTGCACGTCGGCGGCCAGCAGCTCCTGCAGTCCGCCGACATCGCCGTCGATCAGCGCGTCGAAGAACCTCGTCGCCAGCCCCTGCCGTGCCTGCCGGTCGGCGTCGAACCGTGGGCGGCCCGCCTGCATGTGCCGGCGCGCCCGCGCCGCCAGCTGCCGGCAGGCCGGCTCGGTCCGCCCCACGACCTCGGCGACCTCGTCGAACCCGAAGCCGAACACCTCCCGCAGCACGAAGACCGCCCGCTCCAGCGGGCTGAGCCGTTCCAGCAGCAGCAGCGCCGCCATGGACACCGAATCGGCGAGTTCCGCCGACCGCGCCGGGTCCTGGTGCGGGTCGCTCAGCAGCGGCTCGGGGAACCACGGGCCCGGGTACTCCTCCCGCCGCACCCGGGCGGAGCGGAGCGCGTCGATCGAGACCCGGGTGACCGCGGTCGAGAGGAACGCCCTGGTCGACGTCGGCCGGGTCGTCGTGCGGTCGAACCGCAGCCACGTCTCCTGCACCGCGTCCTCGGCCTCACTCACACCACCGACGATCCGGTAGGCGATCGAGAACAGCAGCGGGCGCAGCTCCTCGAACTCCTCGATCTTGCTCATGGTGAGCCTCCTGGCGGGTTCTCTCCTGGTTCACCTACTGAGACGGACGGGGCGAGCGCCCCGTGACATGGCGTGATGTGACGTGGGTCTCCGCACCCTCGACGGCGACGCGGGCGAGGGCTCCGGTCTCCAATGCCACCCAGATGGCCCGGTCCGGGCCGAGGGTGATGCCGTGCGGTTCGGCGCCGAGCGCGGACAGGTCGTGGACGTCGATGACGTGCCCGGAGGTGAACGACCCGACGCTGTTGCCGGCCCACGCGGTGAACCACATGGCGCCGTCCGCCCCCGCGGTGATCGCGTGCGGGCGCGCGGCGCGATCGGGGACCGGGAACTCGGCCGTGGCGCCGGAGGCCTCGATGCGTCCGACGTGGCCGGAGGCGATCGCCACGTACCAGACGGCGCCGTCGTGCCCGGCTGCGATCCCCACCGGCCCGGCCGCCACGGGCAGCGGATGCACGGTGACACCGCCGTCCATGTCGATCCGCCCGATCGCGTTCGCCTGGTGCATCGTGAACCACATCGCGGCGTCGGGTCCCGCGGTGATGGCGGACGGGAACGCTCCGGTCCGTGGCAGGCGGAACTCCGTGACCTGCCCGTCGGTGGTGATCCGGCCGATCCGGTCGGCGGCGGTCTCGGTGAACCACAGCGCCCCGTCGGGGCCGGCGGCGATCCCGTACGGCCCGCTGTCCGGCGTGGGCGTCGCGAACTCCGTCACCGCGCCGTCGGTGGTGATCCGTCCGATCCGGTGCGCCCGGTACTCGGTGAACCAGAGCGCGCCGTCCGGTCCCGGCACGATGATCGTCGGTCCGCAGTCCGGTTCGAGCTGGTGACAGCTCGGCTCCGCACCGGGCCGGAGGCGGCCGATCTGCCCGCTGCGGACGAGGGTGAACCAGAGCGCGTGATCCGGCCCGGTGGTGATCCCGTACGATCCGCCGTCGGCCACCGGATACTTGTCGATCATTGTTCGTGGCACCGTGCGGTCTCCGCTCCGTGGTCGGTTGCGCCGTTCCGTCACCTACGAGAGTCGTGGCGGTCGTGGCGCTGATCAACCGCGAGATGCGCAACGTCCGATAACACCGCACTTATCGGCCACGGGGCTGGCAGAGTGGTGCCCCGTGACCGCGGACCTGCCCCTGCTCGGGTTCGGCGTCCCGGTGTCGGGACGCTGGGCGACCCCGGAGGGGATGCAGCACATCGCGCGGCGCGCCGAGCAGCTCGGGTACGCGTCACTGTGGACCTTCCAGCGCCTGCTCGACCCGGTCGGTGCCGGGCTCGGTCCGTCGCACCGCTCGGTGCACGACCCGGTCGTCACCCTCACGCACGTCGCCGCGCACACCGACCGGATCGCGCTGGGCACGGCGACCCTCTGCGCACCGTTCACGCCACCGCCGGTCCTCGCGAAGACGCTGACCTCGCTGGACGTGCTGTCGGGCGGCCGGCTCACCGTCGGGCTCGGCATCGGCTGGTTGCGACCGGAGTACGCCGCCGCCGGGGTGCCCTTCGAGCGGCGCGGCGCGCGCATGGACGAGTACCTGCGCTGCCTGCAGGCACTGTGGACGCAGGATCCGGTCGAGTTCGACGGCGAGTTCTACACGGTGCCGCGGTCGCACGTCGGCCCGGGGCCCGTGCAGCGACCACACCCGCCGGTGCTGCTCGGCGGCACGGCCGCCCCGGCGCTGCGCCGTGCCGGACGGCTCGCGCAGGGCTGGATCGCGAGCAGCCGGCACGACCCGGCCGACCTCGCCCGGAGCATCGACACGGTGCGCGCCGGGGCCCGCGAGGCCGGACGCGACCCGGACGCCCTGCGGATCGTCGTCCGTGGCCTGGTCGACCTCGTCGAGGACGCGCCACGCGGGACGCGGCGGCCGCTGCACGGCACACGCGACCAGATCCTCGACGACCTCGCCGGGCTGCGCACCCAGGGCGTCACCGAGGTCTTCGTCGACCTCAACCTCTCCCCGCGGGTCGGGTCGCCGGATGTCGAGCCCGGTGCGGCGCTCGCCCACGCCGAGCACGTGCTCGACGCGTTCGCGCCCGGGAACCCGTAGCAGCGGCCGACGCCCGTCGACAGTGCGGAGCGGTCTCACCACTTCATCCCGTGCCCACCGGCGAGTGCGGCACGGACCGCGGATTTGCGATTGCAAACGATCTTCCAGATTCGTGGCATCGAACACCAGTTCGAGTAGAATGGGGTGCGTGACCGCAGTTCATGATCCCCCGATCCCCGACACTCACCCGGGTGCCGGCGAGCCCGGGTTCCCGCAGGTCGATCTCGTATTGATGCAGGTCGCGGTCGAACACGCCGCCGACGCCGCCGACGCGGAATCGTGTGGGGAATCCGAGTTGATCGATCAGATCCAGCAGATCGAATCCCTGCAGAACTCCCTGGCCGCGTTGCAGGCGAACCGGATCCGCTCCTTCGCCCGCACCCACGTCGACCGACGGATCAGCGCGGGGGTGGTCGACCCGGACAAGCTCGAACGCGGGGTGATCGCCCAGCTCGGGCTGGCCTGCCGAGTCTCACCGACCGAGGCCCGCTCCCGGCTGCGCGCCGCCCGCGACCTGCGCGACGGCCTCGACCACATCCGGGGCCTGTTCGTCGCCGGGGAACTGAACCGGGACAAGATCGCCGCCATCGTCACCGCCACCGCCGACCTCGACACCGGCCAACGCGCCGCGGTCGACGCCCGCCTCGCCGCACACGACCTGACCCGGCTCGGGATCGGACGGCTACGCGACCTGGTGCGCCGGCTGGTCGCCGAGATCGCCCCGGAGAAGTTCCGCTCCCGGGTCGAGGCCGCCCGCGCCCAACGCCGCGTCACGCTGCGCCCGGCCCCGGACGGGATGAGCTACCTGACCGCCTACCTGCCCGTGGAACAGGGCGTCGCCTGCCTGGCCGCATTGCGCAAGGCGTTCACCGAGGTCTCGGTCGACCCGACACCCTTGACCCGCTCCCGCGGGCAGGTCATGGCCGACACCCTGGTCGAACGCGTCACCGGGAAGTCCGTCGCCACCGACGTCGACATCGAGGTCCAGGTACTGGTGCCGGTCGAAGCGTTGATCGACCCCGACAGTCCGCTGCCGGCCGAGATCCCCGGCCACGGCCCCGTCCCGGTCGACCTGCTGGCCACCACCACCGGCCGGAAAGCACTGCGCCGGTTGCTGACCCGCGACGGGGTCATCATCGGCGGCGCGTCCCGGCAACGGTTCTTCACCGGGCTGCTCGCCGAACTGGTGAAGGCCCGCGCCCGGCAGCGTTGCACCGAGCCGTACTGCGACGCCCCGGCCCGGCACATCGACCACATCGACCGTTCCGCCGAGCACGGGCCGACCGCACTCGAGAACGGGCGAGCCGTCTGCGAGTTCCACAACTACATCCGTGAACAACCCGGCTGGAACGTGGCACGCACACCCGACGGCGTGCAGACCACCACCCCGACCGGGCACACCTACCTCGCAACCGAAGAGCGCTTCGACGATCGAGAGGAATGAGGGCCGAGGGCGAGCTCGGTCTCCGCCAGGAACGCCGTGAGCCGGTCGGCCAGGGCGACGGCGTCCACCGGGCGGCATTTCGCCACGAGCGCCGAACGCGCTCCAGATCCGGTCGTGGTCGACCGGGTCCAGCAGCACCGTGAGCTCGACCCGCCGTGCGTCCTGTTCCGGGTGGGCCAGCGCGGACCTCAGGACCGGGTCAGCTCGTCGGTCAGCTCCGCCGCGCTCGCGACCGCCTCGAACAGCTCGCCGACATGCTTGCGGGTGCCCCGCAACGGCTCCAGCGTCGGGATCCGCACCAGCGACTCCCGCCCCACATCGAAGACCACGGAGCTCCAGGAGGCGGCGGTGACCTCGGCCGGGTAGCGGCTCATGCAGGTGCCGCGGAAGTAGGCCCGGGTGTCCTGCGGCGGCTCGACCATCGCCGCGGTGACCTCCTCCTCGGTCACCACCCGCCGCATCGACCCCCGCGTCACCAACCGGTTGTAGAGCCCCTTGGCCAGCCGCACGTCCGAGTACTGCAGATCCACCATTCCCAACCGGCCCGACGCCCACGACAACCCGTCCCGCTCCCGGTAGGCCTCGAGCAGCTTCAGCTTCGCCGTCCAGTCCAACCGGTCCGCGGTGAGCATCGGATCCCGCTCCAGATCCGCCAGCACCGACTCCCACTCGTCGACCACCTCACGTGAGTCCGGATCCCACTGCCCGCGCTGCACCCCGACCGTCTGCTCCAGGTGCGCCACCGCCCGCGCCAGATACTCCTGCTGCAGGTTCAGCGCCGTGACCTGCCGCCCGTCGGCCAACGGGATCGTCGTCCGCAGCGACAGGTCACGACTGATCCGGGCCACCGACTTGACCGGCTCGGCCAGCCGCAGATCCTCGAACGACCGCCCGTGCTCGATCATGTCCAGCACCAGCGCCGTCGTCCCCACCTTGAGCAGCGTCGCGACCTCGGACAGGTTCGCATCCCCGATGATCACATGCAGCCGCCGGTACTTGTCCGCATCGGCATGCGGCTCATCCCGGGTGTTGATGATCCCCCGCTTCAGCGTGGTCTCCAGCCCCACCTCGACCTCGATGTAGTCCGCCCGCTGCGCGATCTGATACCCCGGCTCGTCACCCTGCTGACCCAGCCCGACCCGACCCGCCCCACACACCACCTGCCGGGACACGAAGAACGGCGTCAACCCCGTCACGATCGACGGGAACGTCGTCGACCGCGCCATCAGATAGTTCTCGTGCGACCCGTAACTGGCACCCTTGCCGTCCACGTTGTTCTTGTACAACTGGATCCGCGGCGCCCCCGGCACCGTCGCCGCCCGGTTCGCCGCCTCCAACATGATCCGCTCACCGGCCTTGTCCCACACCACCACATCCCGCGGCGACAACACCTCCGGCGTCGAGAACTCCGGATGAGCATGATCCACATAGAACCGGGCACCGTTGGTCAGGATGACGTTCGCCGCCCCCAGATCATCCAGATCCGTGTCCAGCTGCGGCGCCAGCGACGGAGCCGACAGGTCGAACCCCCGCGCATCCCGCAACGGCGACTCCACCTCGTAGTCCCACCGGGCCCGGCGATTACGCGGCACATCCGCCGCCGCCGCCGCCGCCGCGTACGCCAGCACCACCTGCGTCGACGACACCACCGGGTTCGCCGTCGGATCGCCGGGCACGGCGATGCCGTACTCCACCTCGGTACCCATGATCCGGTTCATCATCGGGCTCTCTGCGCCTGCTCCCATCCGTGACATTTCCGCACACCGAAGAGTCCCCGGTTCCGAAATGCACGGAACCGGGGACTCGTGCGGCAGGAGGGGCCGCATTCAGTGGACCTCCGCCCGGAGGAGCAGGGTGTTCCCCCGGACGGTGAGGCACGTTCGACGCTACCCCAGAAAAAAAATTCGGCAAGGCGCCTGCCTGTGCCCACCGGGCAACTTACGGACGTAGTTCGCTGCCGATCAGGAGGCAGCGGACTTTCCCGTCGACCGCCGGTAACGGCGCCTTCGTGCCCGCCGCCCCGAGGTGCGGACGAGCCCTGACCACCGCGTCACCACGGCCACGGCCACGAGCCGCGCGGCGCCACACCTCGATGGCCCGCCGGAGCCCGCCGGACCCTTCCCGCACCACGCCCCGCACCGCGAGGACCAGTGCCAGCACGACCAGGATGACCACGACCGTCGTCATACCCATCCCACCCACCCTCCACCAGACCGTGCGCCACTCCGGGCCCGCACTTTCCAGCACAGCCCGGAAATATTTCTTTCTTTTCCCTCCTCCACTCCGTGCAACGCCGAAATTCGACCGTAAATTCCGACATCGAACACGGCCCGCAGTTTCCGGAGCACAGCCCACGCTACCGGTTATTTCGAAAACGTGTGCGGTGAGAACGTCAGCCGGATGCGTCGAGCGCCGCGTCGTGCACGAGCAGCGCCACCTGCACGCGGTTGTTCAGATCGAGTTTGGTGAGGATGGACGAGACGTGGGTCTTGACCGTGGCGACGCTGACGTGGTGCCGGGCGGCGATCTCGGCGTTCGACCGGCCGGCACCGAGCTCGACGGCGATGGTGCGCTCCCGCTCGGCGAGCAGTGCGAGCCGGCGGCGGGCCGCCTCCCGCCCGCTGTCCCGGTCGGATCCGGCCACCCGGTCGATGAGTCGCCGGGTCACCTCGGGTGACAGCACCGGCCGTCCCGCCGCCGCGTGCCGGATGGCCAGGACGAGCTCGTCGGGCGGGGTGTCCTTCAGCAGGAACCCGGCCGCTCCCGCGCGCAGCGCACGCAGGACGTGCTCGTCGGCGTCGAAGGTGGTGAGCACGACGACCTGCGGTGCCTGCGGGCGGCGACGGAGTGTCTCGGTGGCGCTCAGCCCGTCGGTGCCGGGCATGCGGATGTCCATCAGCACGACGTCCGGTGCGTGGCGGTCGACCAGCTCCAGCGCCTGCGCGCCGTCACCCGCCTCGGCGACCACGCGCAGGTCCGGCGCACCACGCAGCATCATGTCGAGTCCGAATCGGACGACCGGGTCGTCGTCCACGACCAGCACGTCGACGGTCCGCGCGGGATCGCTGCTCATCCCGGCCACGGTAGCCGCATCCCGAGCCGCCACCCGCCGTGCGTGGTCGGGCCGTACTCGACTCCCCCGCCGACGAGCGTCGCCCGCTCGGCCAGCCCGCGCAGCCCCTCCCCGGCCCCGGCCGGAGCCGCGGGGTCGCCGGGCGCGACCGGCGTCCGGTTCTCGACCTCGCCGACGAGGTGATCGCCGGGTTCACCCCCGATCCGCACGACGATCGGGGCGCCGGGCGCGTGCTTGCGCGCGTTGGTCAGGCCCTCCTGCACGAACCGGTACAGCGTGCGGCCCACCGTCTCGGTGACGGGACGTCCACCGGCGGTCACGCCGTGGTCGTCGGACAGCTCGACGGGACTGCCGGCACGGCGCGTCTCGTCGATCAGCTCCACGATGTCGGCGACACCCAGGAGCGGCAGCTCCCCGACGGGGGCGCGGAGCACACCGATGACCTCGCGCAGGTCCTGCAGCGCGCGGTGGGCGTTCTCCCGGATGACCTCCGCGGCGCGGGCGGTGTCCTCCGCGGACGCGTCCCGGTGGTAGGCCAGCGCTCCCGCGTGGACACTGAGCAGCGACAGCCGGTGACCGAGGACGTCGTGCATCTCCCGGGCGAGGGTCTCCCGCGCCTCGTGCTGGGCCCGCTCGGCCCGCAGCCCCGCCTCGACCTCGGCGACGACGGCTCGTTCCCGCAGCGACGCGACCAGCTCCCGACGGCTGCGGACGAGCATTCCCCAGACCAGCACGGCGACGTGCACCGTGACGACGAGCGCGATCAGCACGACCGCCGGCACGCCGGGCTCCGGGCGGACGACGTTGAGGACCCCGAGCGCGGCCAGGTGGGCCACCAGCATCGTGACCGCGGCCCGGCTCGTGCAGTGGACCGCCACGGTGAACAGCGCGATGAGCGCCGCGGGGGCCGCCGCCTCGGAGAACATGATCAGCACAGCGGACACCGAGGCGACGACCAGCGGGAACCGGCGTCGCCACCACAGGCCCGCGCATCCGAGCAGGCCGCCGACCAGGTCCAGACGCAGCAGCCACGCGGGCAGCTCCCCCGGCGCGTCCAGGCGGTTGCTCAGCAGGTACCAGCCGATGGCCGCCGCGATCGCGACCAGCACGGCGTCGCCGAGCCGCGGGTTCCACGACCACCGTCCGATGCCCGGGCGCCCGTTCATGGCGCCGAGCGTAGGCGTGCCGGGCCGCCCGGTCGTCCTCCCGACGGCGGTCCCGGACTCCGACTTCGGTCGGACGATCCGCGCCGGTCGACCGATCCGGTCAGCCGGGCGGCGTCCCTACGTTCGGCGGCATGCCCGGACCCTCCTCCACCCTCCACAGCCGACACGTTCGCGAACCCGCGCGGATCGTCCGTGCCCACCTCGGCCCCTACGTCGCCCTGAACGTGCTCATGTACGGCGCGTTCCTCGTCGGTATGGGGGCGGCGCTGCTGTTCCCCGAGCTGCACGCCGCCCGCAACGCCGCGATGCACGAGGACGGGACGGCGGACCTGGTCCTGTCACTGCTCGGCAACTTCTGGTTGTTCAGCCTGACGATCCTGGCGGTGAACACGCTGACGGTCGGGGTCGCGACGATCCTGCTGCCGTCGATGATCGTCCCGTTCGCCGGCATCGCCCTCGCCGCGTACCGGGCGTTCGAGTTCGGCACGGCGCTCGCCCCGGTCGACGAGACCGTCGCGACGACCCTGATCCCGCACTCCCTGACGATCCTCGTCGAGCTGCAGGCCTACGTCCTCGTCATGCTCGGCGCCTACGTCCTCGGAAGGTCCTGGCTGCGCCCCGGGACCGTCGGCGCCCACAACCGTCGTCAGGGGTACGTCCGCGGGTTGCGGCAGGTCGGCTGGTTGAGCCTGCCCGCGCTGGCGTTGTTCGTCGTCGGCGCGCTCTACGAGGCATTCGAGATCATCTACATCGTCCCCCGGCTGCTGGCGGGCTGAAATTCCCGGCCGTCCCGCCGACCGGCGCAGTAGGTTGCCGGTGCAGCCCGACGGAGGATCAGGAGCTCGATGTCCGACGACGTCCGCACGTCACGTTCGGCCGCGCGGTGGCAGGGCCACACGGTGCGCTACCTCCCGGGCGAGCTCCTGCTGGCGGGATACCGCCGCCGCGGGCCGGTGATCGGTCTCGGCCAGTTCGTCCACCTGCTCGGGCCCGAGGCGAACCGGTTCGTCATCGCCCACTCCGAGCTGTTCCGCTGGCGGGAGGCCTTCGAGGGGCTCATCCCGGTCGACGGCCCGACATCACTGATCGTCAGTGACGGGGCCGCGCATCGGCGCAGGCGCAGGCTCGTGCAGCCGGCGCTGCACCACCGTCAGATCGACACCTACCTGGACAACATGGCTGACAGCGCGGACGCCGTCGTCGACCGGTGGCGGCCGGGGCAGCGCGTCGACATCTACCAGCAGCTCCGCTCCGCGATCCGGCACAGCACGATCCGCTCGCTGTTCGGCGCACGGATCGCGCGCGAGTCGGCGTTCTTCGGGGACCAGCTGCAGGTACTGCTGGACCTGGTCGATCACGTGCCGGCCACCGTGGCGTGGAAACGTCGGCTGCGGACACCGCAGTGGCGGCGCGCCATGACCGCCCGCTCGACGGTCGACGCACGGATCGCGGCGGAGATCGCGCGGGCGCGGGCCGGCTCGACCGACGCCGACGACCACGTGCTGGCCGCGCTCGTGCACGGCCGCGACGACGCCGGTGACGGGCTGAGCGACGACGAGGTCCGCGACCAGGTGGTGACGCTGATCGCGGCGGGCTTCGAGACCACCAGCGCGGCCGCCGCCTGGGCGGTCTACGCCATGCTCACCACGCCCGGGGTGTGGGACCGCGCCGCCGACGAGGTACGCGAGGTGCTCGGCGACCGGCGGCCCGGCCACGACGACCTGGCGCGACTCACCTATCTGGACGGTGTCGTCCGCGAGACCCTGCGGCTCTACCCACCCGCGGTGGTCTCCGCGCGCAAGGTCGCGACCGGGTTCGAGTTCGCCGGGCGGGAGATCCGGGCCGGCAGCATGCTGCTCTTCAGTCCGTACGTGACGCACCGCCTCTCCGAACTGTGGCCCGACCCCCTGCGGTTCCGGCCGGAACGCTGGACGGCGTCCGAACCCGATCACCGGAAGCCGGGCCCGCACGAGTACCTGCCGTTCTCCGCAGGCGCCCACCGCTGTATCGGCGCAGCGTTCGCCACCACCGAGCTCACCGTGATGCTCGCCCGGCTGCTCGCCCGGGCGTCCCTGTACCTGCCCGAGCAGAAGATCCGCCCGACCAGCTTCGCCGCGATGCGACCGGGAGCAGGCCTGCTCGTCGACGTCTGCCCGCGCGCCCCCGGAGAAGGAGATCAATGAGGACCGTTCGGGTACCACGGTGTCGGTGACCGAGCGGCCGGGCGACGGCCCGGTCCTGGTGGTGGTGGTGCCCGGCGCCATGGCCGACGCGGCCGACTGGCTCCCCGTCGTCGACGCCCTGCCCGCCGACTGGCAGGTGCACGTGCTGAACCGCCGTGGCCGCGCTCCGAGCGGCCCGCTCGGCGAGGGCTACTCGCTGGAAGCGGAGGGTCGACGTGCACGCCCTGCTCGACGACGTCGACGGCGAGGTCCACCTGTTCGGATGGAGCATCGGCGCCCTGCTCGGCCTCGAGGCAGCCCGGCGACGCGACGACCTGCACACCGTGATCGCGTACGAGCCGGTGTCGGCTCCGTTCGCCGCTGACGCGATCGCCCCGCTGGGACCGAAGCTTCGATTCCGGCGGCGACCTCGAGCGTCGTCTCCGCACTGCCGAGCGGCTCGTGAAGGTCCGCGACACCGCGATCGACGCCTCCAGCAAGCTCCTCGACGCCGCGTCACGTCATCGGGACATCGATCCGGATTGGCTCGCCGAGCTCCGTGAGCACCACGAGGACCTGGTGAGCGCTCGCCGAGACGACCAGCGCCTCGTCGACGACACCTATCGACAGCTTCACCCACCGCGCTGAGACCGATGCGCAGCGTCTCGATCAGGTCGTCTCGAGGTGTTCACGGACTCTCACGAACAGGTCAGGCATCAGCGTCGTCAGCTCGTCGACCGATATCCAGCGCACGTCATCGAGCTCATCAGGCGCCGCAACGATGCTATCGGGTGTTGCTGCCCAGCAGTCGATGTAGACGATGAGCCGACCCGTCCGTGGATGAACCCGGCGTCCGAGCTCGCCCCGCGCCTCCACGACGATGCCGGCCTCCTCGCTCGCTTCCCGCACCGCCGCGGCCACCGGGGTCTCACCCGGACCGACCTTGCCCCCGACGAACACCCACGGCGGCGTCCGGTCGACCCGTCGGCCGACCAGGACGCCGACCGCGCTTCTGACCACGGCGATCGCGACCACCGGCCGGTCGTGGGGCATGTCGGTCAGCACCACCACTTGCGGGCGCAGTATCCACCGGTGAGAGCACCGTCGGGCATGTTGACGTCATCATCGTCGGTGTCCACGTACACGTCGACGTCGCTGCCGCTCGAGACCGGCGTGGAGGGACCGCCGCACTCCCGCCCGGACGGCGGGCTCATCGCGTACGTCAGGTCCTTCCCGTAGAGCTGCTGGATGTATGCCGGGGATGCGTCGTTGTGGCCCTGGTGAACGCCGGTGTGGTCCCACTGCACCATCTCGAGCCCGAAGTCCTCGTTCCCGTTACCGGCCTGCACGTAACGCAGGTGGTGGCCGTACTGGTCGGTGTCGACGCCGGGCTCTGCGGTGAGGGTGATCGGCGAGTACTTCAGGTCGCCCTCGGCCGAGAGCTTGGCGGAGTCGCCCTGCACGGTGCCGATCTCGCAGGAATCGATGCCCAGCACCCGGATGGTGCGGCCGTCGCTGACCGTGAACGTGTCACCGTCGATCACCTCGGTGACCGTGACCTGCTCGCCGACGGCCGGTGGGGGGCTGTAAGAACATCGGTGTAACTCCGATCAAGGAGTGTGGACCCGATGACAGACCTGGCAGACGAGCCGGTGGTTGACCTCGACGCGGTAACCGACGGCCCGGCCGAGGGTGCAGGCCCAGCCGGGCTGGACCCTGTCGATGAGCAGCTGATCGCCCAGCTCGCCGGCCGGGCACGGGCGAACGGGCTGGAGCTGACCGGGGAGAATGGTCTGCTCGCGCAGCTGACCAAGCGGGTCCTGGAATCCGCTCTGGAAGGTGAGATCACCGATCACCTCGGCTACGAGTCCCACGACCCGGCCGGCCGTGACGGCGGGAACTCTCGCAACGGTCACCGGTCGAAGACCGTGCTGACCGAGGCCGGGCCGGTCGAGCTCGATGTGCCCCGGGACCG
>NZ_FOUY01000095.1 GCF_900115005.1 Pseudonocardia ammonioxydans
CTAGCCATCTTCCTTATCCACGGTTGACATGACTAGTCAGGCCAGTCACCCTGATATGGCTAGCCAAGCTGGTCAGGTTAACGAAGGAGTGAGTGATGAGGGATCTTCCGGTGGTGCTCGACGGCTTCAAGCTCACGGTGGTGGAGCCACCCGCACCCAAGACCCGGCAGGACGCGAACGGCGCCGAAGTGCCGGTGACCGACCGGGACGGCGTTACGCAGTTCGTGGTGTCGCTGTTCGCGAAGCTCCAGGTCCAGGCGGGCCAGCGGGCCCCGAAGGGCGAGGAGATCAAGGTGACCCTGACCGCCGACCCGGGCGAGGGGTTCCCGGAGGACGCGCGAGTGCAGCTGATCGACGCGAAGATCAACCCGTACTCGATCGAGTCGCCGGACGGGCGCACGGTCTCCGGGATCGCGTTCAAGGCGATGGGGCTCAAGCACGCCACCCCGGCCCCGATGCCGGCACGGCGGGGCAAGGACGACGGGGGCGAGTCGTGACCGACCGCCCGGACTTCCTGCCCTCCTCCACCGTCTCGGTCGGGATGCACTTGTACGAGACCACGACGTTCGCCACGCACCTCTACCCGGACGACGACCGAGTCACGCTCGACGCGGCCGGGTCGGGCGGCACGGTGACGCTGTTCCTCGACCGCCCGGAGATCACCCGCCTACGCGGGGTGCTGGAGCAGGCCGAGCAGGACCTGACCGAACAGCAGCAGAAGATCGGGGTCCGCGCGATCAGCGGACCGGCCGCCTGACCCGGCCCATTCCTTCCGGCCGGAGTGATTTCCGGCGACTCCATGGCAGTTCCAAGACGGGGACACCTGTGTCCTCACATCAAGGGGTGAGCACCAATGACGTGCACGGAATGCAGCGGTAGCCGGGCTTGCGACGAATGTGATGGCTACGGCCATTCGATCGCCGGTGACGAGTGCGGCGAATGCGGCGGGTCGGGGGTGTGTCCGCACTGCTGGGGACACGTCGACCTGACCACCGAAACCAAGAACAGCGAGATGGAGGAGGTACTGCGATGACCACGACCACGAAGACCCGGTTGCGCGCCACCACCGGTGTCGGACGCCTCGTGCGACGCCTGGAGATCGAGCGGCGTCGCTGGTCGCGTCATGACCATCCGGTGATCCCGACCGAGCAGGCGTGGCAGGCCGGGGTCGCCGAGGGCCTCCGGCTGGCCCAGGTCGCGATCCGCAAGGGGGTCTGAGGTCATGGCGCTCAGCCTCGGGCCGCGGGACCGGATCAAAACCCTGCCGAAGGTCAACCGGCGCGCGCTGCGCAAGTACGGCGAGTTCTGGCGGGCCCTGCAGCTGGTCGGCGACGCCCTGACCGACGCAGAGAAGGTCGCCGCCAAGGCAGGCGACAGCGGCAGGGGCAAGCAAGGCCGGACCGCCGGCAAGGGCACGTCAGCGAAGGCCGGCGGCGACGGCCAGCACTGGTCGCACGCCTCCCCGGACGAGATCTCGGCGGCGGCGAAGAAGTCGCACAGCTCGCTGAAGGTGATGGCCAGTTCGGCGAAGAAGTGGGAGGCCGAACTGGTCTCCCGGGAGTGGAGGAAGTGACATGTCCAAGGCCGTCGACCGCACCGTCGAGGAGTTGGACGCCGCGATGCGGGAGTTGCGCCGGTCCCTGCACGGGATCCCGTATCGCACGGGTGGGTTCAAGAACACCCACGACAACCTCGCCCGCGACGTCGCCGTGTTGACCGTGCATCTGGATTCGGCGCGCGGCGCGTTGCGCGCACAGAAGTGACCACCCGGGTGGTGGGGTGCCCGCCGAGATGGATTCTTGGCGGAAACACACGGCGGGCGCCCCGCTACCCGGTCTCGATTCGTGAGGACTGGTAGCAATGAGCAAGCGTAGTAGCTCGGCAACTCGCATCAACGGCCCCGCCCGGCACGGCACCCGGGCCACCCGGCCACCCGGCCGCGAGTTCCAGGCCGCCGCCTGGCTCGCCCGACACCCCGGCTTCATCGCCGCCCCACTGCTGGGGCTCGGCCTCGCGCTCAGCCTCGGCCCGCTCATCACCGCCGCCGCTCTCGCGGTCCTGATGGCCGGTGTGGCCGTGTGGGGACGGGCGCACCCGGCCAGCTTCGACCGGTTCGCCGCCCCGCACCTGCGGGCCGCCTGGCGCCGTTGGACCGTCTACCGCGGTCGCCGGTGGACACAGCTGATGTCGGACTGCGGCCTGACCCGCGAGCACCGCCACAGCGGCGAACAGCTCGTCCCCCGCGTGCTCCGGGTCCGCTCCTCGTCGTCGACGATCGACACCGTCTACGTCCGCATGGTCCGCGGGCAGGACGTCGCGTTCTGGCAGGAACGCGCCTCTGTTCTCTACGAGGCGTTGATCGCGCACCGGGTGGCGATCACCCGCCACCGGCCGGGCGTCGTCGCGGTGGTGATCGAGTGGGAGCTGCCCTTCACCCGCACCATCCCCGCGCCGGACATCCCCGAACAGGCCGACGACGTCGACCTCGGCGCGGTCGAGATCGGCGACAACGAACGCGGCGAACCCTTCACCGCGCCCCTCGTCGGCGGACACCGGCTCGTCGCTGGCGCCTCCGGGTCCGGGAAGGGGTCAATCCTGTGGTCCACACTGCGCGGGGTCGGGCCGTGCCTGCGCGACGGGGTCGTGCGGGTGTGGATGGTCGACCTCAAGGGCGGCGTGGAGACCGAACAGGGCGCGCCGCTGTTCCACCGCTACGCCACCACCATGGCCGAGGCCCTGGAGCTGTTGACCGAGTTCCGCGACGCCATGCGCGACCGCCAGGACGACATGCGCGAACAGAACATCCGCGCCGCCACACCCAGCATCGAAACACCGGTGGAGCTGCTGGTCATCGACGAGATGGCCATGCTCACCGCCTACGGCGACCGCACGTCCGTGCGCGAGGCCCTGCGGTTGCTGGCCGAGATCATGACCCAAGGCCGCGCCTCGCTGTTCGCGGTCCACGGCTACCTCCAAGAGCCGTCCAAGGACGTCCTCGACGTGCGAGAGCTGTTCACCCAACGGATCTGCCTCGGCGTCACCGCCGCATCCCATGTCGACATGGTCCTCGGCGAAGGCGCCCGCGAGCGCGGGGCGCTGGCCGACGAGATCCCTGGCGACGCCCGCCACGCCGGGATCGGCTTCGTCATCGACCGCGGGTCGCGGCTCCCGGTCCGCTTCCGCGCGGCGTTCGTCTCCGACGACGACATCGCCGAACTCGTCCAACGTTGCGCCCCGCCGCCGGACGCCGACGTGATCGACCTCCACAACGACGGCGACACCGAGCGGGGGGCTGCCTGATGCGCACCACCACCGCATGGGCCCTGCGCACCTGGGCCAAGCTCACCCTGCTCTTCGCCGTGATCGTCGGCGGGACCTGGCTCTACCTCGGCTCGGCCTCGGGCTGGTTCTGGATCGTGACCGGCGGCGCGCTAGTGGCGGAGTGGTACGTGATCCGCCAGCTCGCCCGAGAGTGGTCCTGGGAAGCCCGCGCCACCTGGTGGTGGTCAGCATGACCGATCAGGCCGGCACCGTGCAGGACGCGCTGTTCGGCGACCCAGTCACCGTCCAGCCCGACGACCACGGCCCGGCCGCGACCCAGGACCCGCGCGAGGTCGCCCGCATCGTCGGCCTCGCCCACGACCCGGGGCTGTTCCTCGTCGAGCGCTCCGGACAGGTCCTGCGGGCCGACCCTGCCCGCCCCGGCTGCACGGACGCGCTCGCCCGCCACGACGGGGACACCGTGGCCCAGCTCCTCGACACCGGCCACCTCCGGCTCGGCGGCACCCACCACGTCCACCACGCAGGCTCGGAAGGACCGGCCCGCTCCGTGCTCGTGCCCAAGCAGACGCGCGACATGGTGTCCCGCTGGGACCACCTGCACCCCATCCCCACACCAGCCCGGGCCTCCGAGCCGAAGAAGGTGCCGCAGCGCTCCACGGGACTCATCGGGGTCGATGTTGTCGAGCCGGGCAAGGCCCTGGTGTGCCTGGGCCACACCGGCCAGGGCGGCACTGTGCTGCGCGAGGCCGGCCGCTACCGGGTCGAGAACGACCACGGCGCACTCGTCGGTCACGCCAGCTCCTACCGGGCCGCCGCCCGCCTGCTCGCCCGCTACCACGGCTACACGCCGGGACCGGTCGAGATCGAGCACGAACACCGCGCCCACCGCCGGTAACCCGGCCCGGCCTCGCCGCTGTGCGACCAGCTCCCAGCGGGGGCCGGCGCCCACCCACAGCCTCGACCCGTCCCGGGAGGGATGCCGCGATGACGGCTGCCACAACCACCCAGCACGACCACGACCTGTCCCACCTGCTGCGCTCCGAGAACTTCCAGGACTGGCGCCGCGAAGTGACCGCCATCGGCGGCTGCGCCGCCCCGATCCACCTCACCGGCTCGTCGCGCATCCACGACCGAGCCACTGGCACCGTCCTCGCTGAGCGGGAGGGCGAGATCCTCGCTCCGTGCGGCAACCGGCGCGCGTCGGTCTGTCCGGCCTGCTCGGATCGCTACGCCTCCGACGCCTACCACCTCCTGCGCTCCGGAATGGCCGGCGGCAAGGGCGTCCCCGACACCGCCACCGAGCACCCACGGGCGTTCGTCACCCTCACCGCCCCGTCGTTCGGGCCGGTCCACACCCGCCGCGTCACCGCCCGCGGGCTCGTCGTCCCCTGCGGCTGCGGGGACAAGCACCACCGCGACGACCCCCGCGTCGGCACCGCAATCGACCCCGACACCCACGACTACGTCGGCGCCGTGCTCTGGCAGGCCCACGCCGGAAAGCTCTGGAACCGCTTCGCCATCCGACTCCGACGGCTGCTCGCCGGGATGCTCGGGGTCAAGGTCCGCGAGTTCCACGACCACGCCCGGCTCTCCTACGCCAAGGTCGCCGAGTACCAGCGCCGCGGGCTCGTGCACTTCCACGCAGTCGTCCGCCTCGACGGACCCGACGGGCCGACCACCGCACCACCCGGCTGGATCACCACCGAGGCCCTGGGCGTCGCGGTCCGGGACGCAGCAAGCTCGGTGTCCCTCGTCGTGGACCGACCGGACGGGACACCGCTCCCGCTGGCATGGGGGAAGCAGGTCGACATCCGCCCCATCACCTCGACTACAGCGGCCGCGCTCGAGGACGACGACGGCGAGATCACCGACAATGCCCTGGCCGCCTACGTCGCCAAGTACGCCACCAAGGGCACCGGAAAGTCCGAGGCGACCGACCGGCCGATCCGCGACATCGCCCACGTCCGGCATCTCGACATCACCCCGCACCACCGACGGTTGATCGAAACCGCGTGGGAGCTCGGTGGCCAGGAGCAGTACGAGGCGCTGAACCTGCGCCGGTGGGCGCACATGCTCGGCTTCCGCGGCCACTTCCTGACCAAGTCCCGCGCCTACTCCACGACCTTCGGCACTATCCGCGGGGAGCGCCGCACCTACCGCCTCGGCGAGACCCTCGCCGGCCTCGACACCCCCGCCGACTCGGGTTCCGTGCTGGTCGTCAACGACTGGCAGGTCGTCCAGTTCGGACACCGGAACGACGCCGAACGAGAGATCGCACTCGGCATCGCCGAACGACGACGCGAACAACGCACCACGCGATCCCGGAAGGAGACGTCATGACCACGCGGTACCTGACCGTCCCGGAGGCGGCGGACTACCTCAATACCTCCGTGCGCTTCGTCCGCCGGCTGATCGCTGAACGCCGGATCGCCTTCCATTATGTCGGCCGGCACGTGCGGCTTCGGGTCGCCGACCTGGAGGAGTTCGTCCAGTCCGGACGGGTCGAACCGGTGACCGCCGGCGACGTCCGCCGACAGCTTCGGAAGGTGGGCTGATGGCACGCGGCAACCGCCCCGGACACCGCCGCTTCGGGCTGATCAGGAAGCTGCCCTCCGGGCGCTACCAGGCCTCCTACCTCGGCCCCGACGGCCGACGACGGGCCGCGCCCGACACCTTCGCTCGCAAGCGTGAGGCCGAGCAGTGGCTCGCTGCTGTCGAGACCGAGCTACTCCGCGACGACTGGACCGACCCGGCCCTCGGCAAGATCCCGCTGCGCGAGTTCGCCGAGCAATGGATCGCCGAGCACAAGATCAGCCGCAGGACTCGGGAGGAGTACGCCAGCGTGTGGAGGTTGCACCTCGCCTCGTACCTCGGTGACTACCCGATCGGCCAGATCAGCACCGACCTGATCCGCTCGTGGCGAGCCACCCTGCTCCGCGAGGGACGCTCGGAGGACCGGACCGCCAAGGCCTACCGGCTGCTGCGCGCCGTCCTCAATACCGCCGTCGACGACGGCCTGATCAAGCGCAACCCGTGCCGGATCAAGGGAGCGGGTCAACACCGGACTCCGGAGCGACCGACGGCGACCGTCGCCCAGGTCACGAAGCTCTCCGGGCTCGTCCCACCGCGGTTCCGGGTCCTCGTGCTCGCGGCGGCCTTCACCGGGCTCCGCTGGGGCGAGCTGGTCGCGCTACGGCGCTGCGACATCGACCTCGACGGCGGAGCAGTCCACGTCTACCGGCGGCTGGCTGAACACAAGAACGGAGAGATCGAGGCAGGCCCGACCAAGTCCGTGGCCGGAGCCCGCACCGTGGCCCTCCCCGACGTCCTGGTGACCGAACTGCGCGAGCACATCGCCGAGTACGCCGAGGACGGCACGGAGGGCCTGGTGTTCACCGGCGACCGTGACGGCCCGCTGCGCCGGGGCAACTTCCACCGCGCCACTGCCTGGACCCGCACCGTCGTCGCCGCGGGCCTACCGAGTGGCTTTCACTTCCACGACCTGCGCCACACCGGCAACCACCTCGCCGCGACGGCCGGGGCCAGCACCCGCGAGCTGATGCACCGGATGGGCCACGGCTCCATGCGGGCCGCGCTGATCTACCAGCACGCGACGACTGAGCGGGACCGCGCCATCGCCCAACGGCTCAACGACCTGGTCCAGGGCGACGAGGACAGCACCGAAGACGATGTCGGCTAATTGCACGCTAGTTGCACGGAACGAGAGCGGCGCCACTCCCAAGATCGGGAGCGGTCGCCGTTTTCGCTGGTCAGAGGGTGGAGCGGGCGACGGGAATCGAACCCGCGTAGCCAGTTTGGAAGACTGGGGCTCTACCATTGAGCTACGCCCGCGTGCCCGACCACGGGGATCGGACATCCGCGAGCGTATCCCACTGCGTCCTCGGGATCATCCCCGCCCCGCCCGTGCGGGCTGCCCGCCACTCACCGTGACGACCACCGAGAGTGCTCCCGAGCCCCGCGCCCGGGTGCCTCCGGAGAGCCCCGAATCCCGGTGTGAGCTGCGGTGACGGAGGTCGCACCCAGGGAGATGCAGGACACGTCGGGAAGCGGGAACGGAACCCGAGATCGACGCGATGTACCAGGTGAAAGCACGGTCCGCACACGACCCGAAGAGAAGGAAGCGATGACTGCCCCGTCCTCCACGTCCCGTCAGGCCGCGACCACGGACCTCCGTTCGAGCCGTTTCGCGACCCTCGCCGTCGGGTTCCTGGCCGCCGTCAGCGGCGTCCTCCCGGCCGCGTTCGTCCTGCTGGCGATGTGATCCCCGGCGGCCGGTCGTTCCAGCACCGACCGCCGCCCTCCCCACGACGTCCCGTGCTGACCGGCCCGACGGGCCACACAGCATCGGACACTCAGGTCCGGCCGCGCCGCGCGCGAGCCGGACCTTTTCGTCTCCGGAGCCGGTCACCTGACCTCCGGCCCTTCCCGCGCGTGCCATGAACGGCAGCGCGTCCCGATGGATCGTGTGGATCACCCGGGCAACGGACCCCGGCGAGTTGACGGTCCGTCACGTCCCGAGCCCGGACCCGTCGAGGTCAGCCCGGTATTTCACGCCGGGAAGGTCCGCTCGTGGCGCCGCGACGGAGATCGCTCCCGGGGAGAGGCACGCCACGTTCCGAAGTGGGAACGAATCGTCAGATCGACTCGATGCAACGGGTGACAGCATCACCCCACGACCTGAAGAGAAGGAAGCGATGACTGCCCTGTCCAGCACGCCCCGTCCGACCGCGACCTCGCGCATGCGCCCGAGTGGTGTCGCGGCTCTCGCCGTCGGTTTCCTGGCGTGCCTCAGCGGCACGATCCCGGCGGCGTTCGTCCTCCTGGCGTTCTGATCCCGCAGCGGACGGCCACAGCCGTCCGCCACCCGCGGATCCTCGGGATCCGCACCGTTCCCCGTGCTGCCCGAGCCTCCGGGCCGGGCAGCACCGGGCCCCGCCGGATCTCGGGACCAGGGCCCCGTCCGGCGGCAGCAGAGCGGGGCTAGACTCCGTCCGACGGGGTGTGGCGCAGCTTGGTAGCGCACTCGCTTTGGGAGCGAGGGGCCGTGGGTTCAAATCCCGCCACCCCGACTACATCCGACCTGCGGAAACGGGTAGGTGCTACAGCGCTCGAAGATCGACATGTAGCAGTTGATGTAGCAGTGGCCCCCGGAACCGCGTGGACCGTGGCGACCCGACCTGCTGTAAGGAGAATCAACCGCAGCCGGTCTACGCGGGTCGCTCCAGGGTGACGCGGTAGCCGAGGTTGTGGAGTTGGCCGATGAGGCGGTCGCGTTGGCGGTCGGCGTTGCGGCGGGTGAAGTAGTCGCCGCCGAGGTCTTGGTAGTCGCAGTCGTTGGTCAGCAGGTGCCAGCTGATGACCAGGATGGAGTGGGCGACCGCGATCGCGGCCTTCTTCTTCCCGATCCGGCGTGCCAGTCGCCAGAACTGGGCCGAGAGGTAGGTGTCGCGGGTCCGGGCGGCGGACCAGGCGCACTGGGTCAGGATGTCGGTCAGCCAGACGTCGCC